>DAOTVQ010000040.1:0-218302 GCA_034436355.1 Anaerolineae bacterium | reverse complement strand
CCGCAGAAACGGAAGCATTAATAGAGGTTGTATCACCCTGTGTGCCGTCGCTGGCAACCGAGACGCGTGTGGTTTGCCCTGTTTGGCGGTCATGCACAAAAACATCACGGTGGTTATTCGTATCGCCACTCACAAAGTTGCTGGCAAACGACTCGAATGCCACATAGCGCCCATCAGCGGAGATCGCAGGTTCGGATGAACTCTGATTCCCTTGTGTGCCATCGCTGGCAACCGAAACGCGAGTGGTCTGCCCTGTTTGGCGGTCATGCACAAAAACATCTTGAAAGTTATTTGTATCGCCGCTCACGAGGTTGTTGGCAAAAGAATCAAACGCTACATAGCGCCCATCCGCAGAGAGGGCAGGGCGCGCTGAGCTGCTATTTCCCCATGTACTATCACTGGCAACCGAAACGTGGGTTGTCTGCCCTGTCTGGCGGTCATGCACAAAAATGTCGTTTAAACCGTTCGTATCACCACTCACGAGGTTGTTGGCAAAAGAATCAAACGCTACAAAGCGCCCATCCGCGGAGAGAGCAGGCGAGAACGAGTTACCGTTGGCTTGTGTGCCATCACTCGCAACCGAGATGCGGGTGGTCTGCCCTGTTTGGCGGTCATGCACAAAGATATCACGCACACCATTCGTATCGCCACTCACCAGATTGCTGGCAATCGACTCAAATGCCACATAACGCCCATCGGCGGAGACGGTAACGACAGTTGAGCTGCTATTGGCTTGCGTACCATCGCTGGCAACCGAGACGCGCTGAACGTCCAGAATGATTAGCCCTTGCGCGAAGGCGATGCTTAAGCCCGCTAGGCTGAGCGCTGCACCAAGTAAAAGAACGACACTGACCCTGATTTTGCCTGATGAAAACATCTGCCTATACTCCTCTTCATAAGTGTTAAGGCACAAACGGTATGCTCAGTATATAGGCAAATCTTGAAAAGTTGAGAGTCGGGATGCTGCATAAAAGTGATAAAAAGCATGAGAGGGCTTGTATAGCCCTCCCACATTGAAAACTGTCAGAAAGTGCGCCTAGTTACGCGGCACGAAGGTTGGTGCCACCTCAGGGGCTTCTGTCGCAGCAGGTGGCATGTCAGCGGAGACACCCCACCGCCCCGCAAAGGGCAGGTCGTCTTCAATGCCATAGATAATGCCAATATCGGCAAAGCCGGTGGTCAGTTCATTTCGGAAGTAGGTGATGCCGTTTGAGCGACGGTAGACACCAACGCCGGTGCGCCCATCGCCGTTCCAATCGCCATAGAAGGGATAATCGCCCGGATCCCCGAACACCAGCGAAAAGTCGGCAAAGACGATGCAGAAGTTGCAAATGGCGTTGGTTAGGAAGAACACAGAGGTATCCGGACGGTAGACGCCGGGGCTATCTCTGCCATCCAAATCCCAGTCGCCTGCCACAGGCAGATCGCCCGGCAGCCCTAGCACCATCTGGAAATCGGCGAAGCCTGTGCTGAGGTTATTCTTCAGGTAGAGTAACCCGTTGGTCGGGCGGAAGACTGCCACGCCATCGCGCCCATTGCCGTCCCAGTCGCCCACGAAGGGAATATCGCCCGGATTGCCCAGCACAAAGCTATAGACCACAGGTGCGCCCGGCGTGTTCGACTCAGTCAGGTAGAAAACCCCTGTACTTTGGCGATATACGCCAATGGTTGTGATGCCATCGCCGTTCCAGTCTCCGGCGACGGGATAATCGCCCGGCGCACCAAAGATCAACGTGAGATCGGCAAAGCCCGTGGTGTTGCTATTGCGCAAGTAGAAAGTTGCCTCAGACTGGCGCAAAATGCCGATGGTATCTATAGGTAGCTTGGTGAACATGGCGTACCCCGCAAACGGATCGCTGTTCACAGTCGTGAATTTGCCAACCGCGGCAAGGCGTGCGCCGTTTAGGGCAAGCGCGTAGACGGTATCGTTCGTGGTGGCTGTCCATGAACGCGGCAAGCCGGTATCTGCCTCGATAGCAGCAATGCGCGTGCGCGGCTGACCGCCGATCTGCGTGAAATCGCCGGCGACGTATAAGATGTTGTTGTTCAGTGCCAGCGCATAGACGCTATCATTCGCGTTCGGATTCCAATCCGTCAGCGTGGCATCCAAGCGCCGAATCTGCGCCAGATAGTTGCGCGGCACACCGCCAACCTCTAGGAAGAAGCCGCCCACATAAACCGTCGTGGCGGTCACCACAATTGAATACACCGTGTTGTTCGGGTCAGGGTTCCAGGCGGTGGCATTGCCCGTATCAAGGTTGATCTCGGCAAGGAAGCGCCGCAACTGCCCGCCGCCAATAAAGTTAAACGTGCCGCCCACATAAATGCTATCGGTGGCGAGCGCCAGTGCCGTTACGCCCGAATCCGCGCCGGGATTCCAAATGGTGGCAGCGCCCGTGCTGGCGCTGAGGGCTGCCAGCCGATTCCGCACTTGCCCACCAATGGTCGTAAACTGCCCGCCCACATAGACAGTTGTATCGTTGGCAGCAAGTGCCTGCACATTGTTGTTGGCGCCCGGATTCCAGCTCGTGGCAACGCCGTTGCTAAGCTGCAAGGCGGCGATATTCTCGCGCAGTTGCCCGCCGATAAAGGTAAAGCGTCCACCGACATAGAGGATGCTGCCACGAATTGCCAACGCCTGCACATTGGCTGGCTGCACACCGTTGGAGACCAATGTATTCCAACTGGTTGGGCGCCCTGTGGCAATATCAATGGCTGCCAAATTGGTGCGCCGCACGCCCGCCGCATGTTGGTAGCTGCCGCCAATGAAAGCGGTGCTGCCCTCAATGCGGATGCTGTAGGTTGCACCGCCCGTGCCGGGATTCCAACTGAGGGCAGAGCCTGTCGTTGTGTTCAGCGCGGCGATATTGCTGCGCGTTTGCCCGCCGATGGTGGTGAATTCGCCGCCCACATACATGGTGCTGCCGCTTAATGTAAGCGTGTAGACGACGCCATCAGCATTCGGATTCCACGAAGTGGCGCTGCCGGTGCTTGTGTTCAGGGCTGCCACCCGCGAACGGAAGATGCCACCAGCATCATCGAAGGCGCCGCCCACATACAGCGTGCTGCCGCTTAGCACCATCGTATAAACGCTGCCGCTGGCGGTCGGATTCCATGTGGTGGGCGTGTCACTTCCCAGAGGCAAGGCAGCGATGCGCTCACGGAAGTTGGAGGTGCCAAAGCGCCCAAAATCGCCGCCCACATAGAGCAGGTTGTTGCCTGCATCCAGTGCCATGGCGTGAATGGTGTTATCCGCATTCGGGTTCCAGGTGGTGGGGGTGCCATCGCTAGTGTTCAGCGCGGCAATGTTGTTGCGTGCTGTGCTGTCAATGCGGTTAAACGTGCCGCCGATGTACAGCACGCTGCCGTTGAGTGCTAGGGCGTTCACCGCTGCCAAGTCGGGATCATCATCAAAGGCAACGTTCGGCGCAAAGCCGCTGATCAGGCTGCCATTGGTGCCATTCAGCGCTGCTAGGCGGTTGCGCGTTGTGCTGTTGATCTGGGTGAACTTGCCACCGACATACAGGCGGTTGCTGCCTACGTCAAAGTGCATGGTCTGTACCAAGCCGTTGACGCTTGGCGCAAAATCCGTGTCCACCGCCTTGCTGGAAAGGATGCGCGCCAAACCACTACGTGCCAAGCCGCCTACATGGGTAAAGCTGCCGCCGATATACCAGCCGCCAGCACCGTCCGGCACGGCAGCACGCACAGTGCCTTCCACACGCGGGAAGGTGTCATCCCATGCCGCAGTGCTGGTGTTAATGGCTGCCCAACTGCCAGTGTAAGGACCGATGAAATTGAAGCTGCCACCAATGTAAAAGAGATTGCCTGCTTGCACCACAGCCTGCACCACACCATTGGTGCCCCAGGCATCTGTGTCAAGGCTCGGACCCACAGATGCCTGCGCAGAGCGCGGTATCCCAAAACTCGCCACACAGAGCGCTAAGAGCAAAATAACTGTTAAGAATCGGCGCATCGCTTTGCTTATGCCTCGCTTTAGAGAAACCCTTACCTGTGTCTATAGTGTACTCGATCTACCCTATCCTTATGCCGTTTCAAGAACATAACGAAACGGTTTAGAACGTGGTAGAATACTACCTGACCGTTAGTTGATCTTCACCTGAATTACCGACACACCATCGAAAAAGAGACGCTATTCACCACCGAGACCTTGATGACTCTAACCGATCACACCCATAAACAGCGCCGACAACGTGCTTTTGTTCGCCAAAATGAACGCCTTACACGCCGCCTTACGGCTTTGCGCGGACGCAGTGATCAGCTCGCCACACTGCGCTTGATCATCGTATTGAGTGGTGCGGTGATCAGCTTTGCAGCCCTCACCCTCAGCGGCATTACGGTTGCTGCCCTTGTGTTGGCGCTCAGCCTGATCGCCTTCCTTGCGGCAGTGCGCGCTCACAGCCGCTTGAAGCGCGCTGTGCTGCGCCTTTACTATTGGCGCTCACTGCGCGAGGCGCATTTGGCGCGGATGGCACTCGATTGGGCGCATATTCCGCCGCCAGAGCCGCATACGCCCGATCCGAATCATCCTTTTGAGATTGATCTCGATCTAAGCGGCGCACATTCGCTACACACCTTGCTGGATACTGCCGTGACGGTGCAAGGCAGTGCGCGCCTGCGCGACTGGCTGTTGAACACCACACCTGAACCAGCAGACATCGCAGCGCGGCAAGCGTTGGTGCGTGAACTGCTGCCCTTGCAAACCTTCCGCGACAAACTGACGTTGCATTACCGCTTGGCGGCACGTGGCGATAGCGCCCGTTGGGATGCCGCCCGACTCACCGATTGGTTGAACCGTCACAGCAGCGCACCGCGAACACAGGTGGCATTGCAGGGCAGGCTGCGCGGGTTGATGGGCTTAGCTGCCCTCAATGCAGTGGCGTTTGTGCTTGCCAATTTGGGCGTGATCGCAGGCAGCGTCTGGGTCGTTACGCAAGTTGCCTATTTGGGCGCATTTTTTGGGTCGGTGCGCGCGGGCATCTTTGACGAGGCACTTGCCCTTGATGATCTTTTGGCGCGCCTTGCCGCCGTTTTGGGCAGCTTGGAGAGGCATCCTTACCGTGCTGGGTCAGCGTTGGCAGCCTTGTGTGCGCCTTTCCGCCGCCGCGAGCCATCCGCCGCGCTGCGTCGCTTGAATACAATCCTTGCCGCCGCCAGCGTGCAGCGCAATCCGTTTTTGTGGCTGTTTGTGAATGGCATTCTGCCGTGGGATGTGTTTTGGGCGGTGCGCCTTGCCAAGCAGCGTGCGGCGCTTGCGGCGCATTTGCCGCAGTGGTTAGAGGCACTCTTTACACTGGAGGCAAGCGCCTCACTTGCCAACCATGCCTACTTGAACCCACACTATACCTTTCCCGAAATGGTGGCAGAAGGTGCCCTTTTCGAGGGTGAGGCGCTAGGGCATCCGCTGATTGCCGACGTAGGGAAGGTCTATAACAGTTTTCGCTTTGATCAGATCGGGCAAATTGCCTTGATCACGGGCAGCAACATGGCGGGGAAGAGTTCTTTTTTGCGTGCGCTTGGGCTGAACCTCTGCCTTGCTTACAGCGGCGGTGCGGTGGAGGCAAAGCACTTACGGCTAGGTGTGCTGCGTCTGTATAGCTGCATCCGTGTCAGCGACTCGGTGACGGATGGCTTCTCGTATTTCTATGCGGAAGTGCGCCGTTTGCGCGCCTTGCTAGACGCACTGCACAGCGCTGATCCGTATCCGTTGCTCTTCCTGATTGATGAGATTTTCAGAGGGACTAACAATCGTGAGCGCCTGATCGGAAGCCGCGCCTATATTCAGGCGTTGGCACACGGGCGCGGCGTGGGCGCCATCAGCACACATGATCTGGAGTTGGTGCATCTGGCAGAAAGCGTGCCGCTGTTGGCAAATTGGCACTTCCGTGAGGAGGTGCGTGACGGGCAGATGATCTTTGACTACCAACTGCGCCCAGGTCCCTGCCCAACGACCAACGCACTGCGGATCATGGCGTTGGCAGGTTTGCCCGTCCCTGAGGGCGTGCAGTAAGCGGGAAAACAGCGAGCGGATGCAAGGTATCGCCTTACATCCGCCCAAAGTGCCGTTAGGAAGACATCAACTGGCTAAAAAGCTGTTCGGTCTCTGGCTCTAGATCAAGATCGTGCTTGTGGAGCAGATCGCGCATGGCGTTGTAGTGGCTGGCAGTTTCGCTGCGCCGCCCCAGATCAGCGTACAGGTTCATAATGCGGCGGTGGAGGTCTTGCCGCAGCGGATTTTCCTGCGTGGCGCGTTGGAGCAGCGTTAGGGCATGTTCAGCGCGATCCTCACTCAGGCGCACCTCCGCCACGCCGCACAACGCCTCGATATAGCCCGCCTGATAGTCTTGGCGGCGGTGGATGATCCACAGTTCGTTATGCCCTTGTAAGAAGGGGCGTTGGTACATCTCGATCACGCGCTGATAGGCTTGCAGCTTCGCCTGAGTCGTCTCAGCAAGGCGCCCTTGCATCAACAGTGCTACGAAGTCCACCATGTCATAGTGGACGCGCAGCACGGGGTTAACGCGGTAGTAGCCGCTATCATGCACCAACACATCCAAGCCTAACATCTCCAGTGCCTTGTGCAAACGGCGTTTGGTCACATGGAAAACATTGACCGCCTGATCATTTTGCAGATCAGGCCAAAATGCCTGACAAATCTCGGAGCGTGTGACAAACGGACGCTCTAGTGCAAAGAAAAACAACAGGCGTGGCAAATGCCCTTCCCAACCGCCGACTTCACCTTCGCTAGTTAGCACGATGCCCGGTCCGAGCGCATTGGTGTGCAGCACGGCATCTTCGTGGGCTTGCCTCTCGTAGAAGTCGTCAGTGATCAAATCTGCATCACGCAGCATGACCGCCTTCTGGCGCGAGATGAGCGCCAGCCACGCAAAGCGCGGCAGATTGCGCCCGCTGATCACCAGCTTGCAGCGAACGGGCATATAGTCAATCAAGCGTTCGAGCAGGCTTTGTAGGTCATCGCTGATGTCGGCACGGTCAAACTCATCTAGGAAGATCAAGAACGGTTCACTGGTCAGCGTATCAAGGTCAGCTGCCAGTGCTTCCAGCAGGTTATCTATGTTGGGCAGGCTATCGAAGCCAACATGATTGACCTGCGCGCCAAAGCTCGGCACCTGCTCAGCGATCTTGTGAATGAAGCCATTCAGGAACGAGCGCACATCGGTATCTTCACTGCCAAGTGCGTAATAAAAGACAACCCGATCATCATCTGCCAACAGGCGGCTGAGCAGGGCGGCACGGTAGCGGCTTTTGGCGTGCAGCAGCACAAGACGTGCATTCGCGGAATGTGCATCGAAAGCGTGCGTGATGTTCGCAACAATTTGAGCGAGACTCATAGTAAAACCTTCCTATCTGTTTAAGCGTAACAATAGTATAGCACTTTTCGCCAATAAAGAGCAAGGTAATAATTTGTCGGGAAAGGTAACAGAATGGCAAAGCATCGTCTTAACGGAAAATCTGCAAGGCATAGAGCTGTGTAAAGGGCGGTGGCAGGGCGGAAGGATACCAACCAAGCCTGATCCCTACAAAAAGCGTGATCTTTGCAGGGATCGGGCGCTTGCTCAGCCAGCAGGGGTTGGGGTGGGTGTTGGCAGCACGGTGAGCGCTGCGAGGCGGATCGGCGTGAACGTCTCGCGGATGCGGAACAGTTCGGGCGAGATGCTGTTGTCGTTCGGCGCCAGCAAGTCACGCCCTTCGGCAAAGGTCTGCAAAACTGCCACGTACAGCGCGCCTTCGCCATTGATGAGCGTGGCGGTGAGGCTGCGCTGATTGCCGTCGGGATCGGGTGCAAGGAACGCCAGCGTGTAGCCCGTAAAGGCGCCGCGCATTTCGTTTTGCACGGTCTGTATGGCGGCGCGTGGGTAAGTTTCGGCAACCCAAGCACGGGCAGCAGCCTCATCGGCAGCTTGCACGTTCGGAATGGCGCGGGTCAGCAGGCGATAGTCGCGCTCGGCAAGCCTGCCGCTAAGGGTATAGGGCGCACCGTGCCTGCCATCTTCTTGCTGCCAGTCAGCAGGGTAGCGAATCATATAGCCGCTGACGGTATCTGCGAGGGTGCGCCAAAAGAGCGGTGCGCTGAGCGATGTTTGCCACAGCTGATACTGTGGCGTATAGATCGCTTGTAGGCGCTCTAGCAACAGCGGATTGTTATTCGGCACAACGATCCGCAGCACAATCAGCCAGCGGTCTTGCAGGTGCGTGATCTGCCTGCCCAAATAGACCAAGCCTTCGTGCGTCATCTCAGTGTCAATGATCAGGCTGTCGCCAGAAACACGGCGGTTCATCTCACGCCAGCCGCCATTATACTGGCTCCAGGCAGCGCCGACCTGCTCAGGGGTGTAGTATGCCTCCATCGCTTCAAAGCTGATCAGGTTGCGGGTAGGATCATCTTCCACAAAGGCATGAACAACACTGGCGGCATTGACGTTGATGAAGGTTGCGCCAGCGCGTGTGATCGGCTCATCGGGTGTGGCTGCTACCGACTCTTCAGGCGATTCGCCGGGCAGTTCCCAACCACTGATCAACGGCAGCGAAAAGATGCCCGTCGGATGTACATAGGTGCCAGTTACGGTGACTGGTGTGCCACCAGCAGGCACAAAAGGATGTGCGCTGCTGACCTCCGCAGGGTTTTGCGGCGTGGCAAGTGGCGTGTTAGCATCATTAAGCGGCAGGGCAGAAATCACGAATATAAAGATCAGAAAACCAACACCCGCTACGCGCACAGCGCGCATGGTGGCGCTATTTTGTCTAGTAGATCGTATGGACATGCCGTTATTACTCGAAAATGCTTGAAGGATTGCCGCTGATCATACCGATTGCCGCCTGAAGGTCAAGTGCTGTTTAGATCAGACTTGCACCCTAAACAGCGCGCAGGCTCATTTTTCAATAAGGTTTGCCTCAGCCATCAAGCGTAGGCAATATATCATAAAAATTGAAGTAATGCTTGACTTTTTCAATAATCGGATTAAAAATACGCACAACAAGCGAGATCAGCTAAGGAGCGTGTGACATCAATGCACCCTGCGCCGAGTATTTGCCCAATCTGTGGCGAGAGCCTGACCATTACGCGCCTGCACTGCCGCAGTTGTGATACCAGCCTTGAAGGGCATTTCTTTGCGGGCAGGCTGGCGCAGCTTTCGGCGGCACAGCTAGAGTTCGTGGAAATCTTCCTGCTGTGCGAAGGTAAGATTAAAGCAGTTGAGGAGCGTCTCAATATTTCCTATCCGACGGTGCGTGCGCGTCTGCGTGAGGTGATCGCCGCCATGGGCTATGAGCCAGCCGCTGAAGTGGATGAGGGTGCCCTGCTCAGCGAAACCGAGCGCCGCCGCGTGCTGGATGATCTTGCTGAAGGGCGCATTTCACTGGATGATGCCCTAGCCGTTTTGCGTGGACGTTAACGCGTCGGAGAGGAAGTTTAGGTATGGATCGCGCAGACATTCTGCAACAGGTGGCAAGCGGAACGCTTAGCGTTGAGGAGGCTATCCAACAGCTTAAAACGCAGCTTGCACCCAAAGCTGATGAGCCAACGACAGACACACCACCGCCTGACGAAAACGAGGCACTGGAAGCATCGCTTGATGAGCAGGCAGCGCGCCAGCCGCGTTGGCTGCGCGTTCAGGTGCGGCATGGCTTTGATGACGACGCGCACACCAAAGTGAACATTCGCCTTCCATTTAGCCTTGTGCGCGCCGGCGTGCAGTTTGGCGCACGTTTTTCGGGAAGGGCTGAGTGGCAGAACTTTCTGGAAATGGTGCAACAAGGTGAGGTTGGCACCTTGCTAGACGTGCATAACGTCGAAAAAGGTGAATATGTTCACATTATATTGGAATGATTTTTAAGGACGCGAAGGGAAAGGTAGCAACATGGGTGAAGAATATGTGTTACGCGAGCAGGTGAACGCGCCGCTGCAACTGCACATCACCTACATCGGCGGCGATCTGGTGTTGGAAGGCAGCGGCAGCGGTGAGCTGCTCATCTACGGTGAGGGCGCACAAGTGGAGCGCCTTGAAGATGGCAAGCACATCAACCTTGAGTGCAGCAGTGATTGCCGTCTGCGTGTGCCAACAGAGGTCGCTGTGTTGGTCAGCGAAGTGACGGGCGATGTGCGCGCTTCCGAATTGGCAAGCCCACTCACGCTGGAGAATTGTCAGGCGGATGTGATCGTCCGTGCCTTAGATGCGCCACTTCAGGTTGAGCATGTGGCGGGCGATGCGCGCATTACCGAAGTGAACACCGCCGTTCAGATTGGCACAATTGGCGCCGATTTGGCACTGCGCGATATTAACGGTGCAGTCAGCATTGAAACAGTCGGCGCGGATTTAGAGGCAAAGCGCATTAACGGTGCCTTCAGTGTGGAAAGCGTGGGCGCAGATGCCTGCCTGAAAGAGATTCACGGCGCGCTGAGCATCGCACACGTGGGCGCGGATGCCGTGCTGACGGATGTGCTTGGCAACTGCACCGTCGAACACGTTGGCGCCGATTTGGCGCTGGATATGCCCTTCACGGCTGGCACAGCCTACCATTTCGGCAGCGTCGGCGCGGATGTGTTGGCAAAAATTCGCAGCGGCAGTGCCGTTCGCTTCAAAATTCCCGCCGAGACTGAGAAGACGATTAACGTTCGCGGCGTGCGGCTAGAAAGCGACACGGAAACCGATACGATCATCGTGGGTGACTATGCGGAAGGTGGCGCCCTGGTCACGATTGACAACATCGGCAGCGAATTGCAGTTGGTTAGTCAGGGCAAAGGCTTCTCAACTACGGTAGAATTTTCCATACCGGATAACTTGGGCGAGATTATCTCGAACCAGATTAGCCAGCAGCTTTCGCGCCTAGAGCAGACCTTTGCGCGGCAGGCTGAGCGCATGTCCAAGCGGGCTGAGGAAATGGCACAGCGCGCCAACCGCCAGGCAGAGCGCGCCAAAGAACGTGCTGAACGCCACAAGCGCGGCGCACGTGCCAGCCGTGCTTGGATGTGGTCAGGTACGGTGGATTTCACGCCGCCAACACCACCTGCACCGCCGCGTCCGCCTGCACCGCCGCGCCCTAGTGCGCCCGCCGTCACCGATCAGGAGCGCATGGCGATCCTGCGGATGGTGGAAGAACGCCAAATCACCATTGAAGAGGCAGAGCGCCTGCTGGCTGCGCTGGAAGGACGGGACTAATCGGCGGCAGACTGTAGGAGTGTATGTCAGCATCGGCATTTCTGGGCGAAAAAGGCATCCCGTTTACGGGTGCGCGTGCAGTTAACCTTCGGACCGACTTAGGCGGCATTGCCGAGCTGATTGAACTCTGCTTCAGCGTGGATGAAGCAGGGCGTGCGACTGCCCGTGAACTGCGCGCCCTCAGCCAAAGCGGTGCGTTGCTCTCGCTTTTACAGCGCCTAGACCGCGTTCTGGAGGGCTTAGGGCAAGGCTTCGTCTGGATTGAAGCGGGCAAATTAGTTGCCAATGTCTCCATCGCTCAGGCAGACTATCCGCGTGATCTTGGCAAGGGCTATATCATCGCCAATGTGGCGGTGCATCCCGATTATCGGCGGCGCGGCTTTGCCAAAGCGCTTATACTGAAGGCACTTGATCACATTCGACAGCGCGGCGCCACCTTCGCCATTTTGCAGGTGGAGGCAGATAACTACGGCGCACGCGATCTATATCACAGGCTGGGCTTCTATGAGGAGCGCACCTTCATCAAGTGGCAGCGGGCAGCTTCTCAGCGCGCACCGCAAAAACTGGCTGAGATGCCCTTCATCACGCTGCGGCAGGGCAATGAATGGCGCGCCGAATATGACCTAGCGCGTGTGGTGCGCCCCAATCGGCGCGGCGGCGTTGGTTGGCTGCGCCCAACGCACCCAAATTTGTTCCGCCCCTCGCTGCTGCGCTTCTTAGGAATGCTTGCCAGCGGGCAAGGTGTTGAACGTTGGATTGTGCGCGGCGCTGATGCGCGCAGCATTATGGGTGTGCTGTACAGCCAGACGCAGTTTGGCGGCACGGTGCGCCTTGAACTCATGGTGCATCCGAACATGCAGGGCAAGCTGGAAAAGCCGCTGCTGAACTATGTGCTGCGCCGCTTTGATGGTCAGCATCGGGTGCTGCACCTTGAACACCCTGCCGATGATGATCTGACCAACGCTATTTTAGAAGAATACGGTTTTACACGGCGGCATACGTTGGTTCACATGCGCCGCGATCTAAACCAAACAACGATCAGGGAAGGATGACTGAGCATGGCAACGCCCGAAGAGCGCATGAAGATTCTAGATATGATCCGTGAGGGCAAAATCAAGCCCGATGAAGGCGCACGTTTGTTGCACGCCTTGCAGCAGGGCGCCAAAAAGGCGGAAAAACAACAAGGGCGCGATCCGCGTTGGCTGCGCGTGCGCGTGGTAGACCTCAAGACCGAACGGGTGAAGGTGAACGTCAACCTACCCATGAGCGTCGTCAACGTCGGCTTGAAACTTGGCGCACGCTTTGTGCCAGATGCCGAAGTTGACTTTGCCGCTGTGATGGAGTCGATCAAGAATGGGCAGGTTGGCAAAGTGCTGGAGATGGTCAATAACGATGAGGGTGAGCGCGTTGAGGTTTGGGTCGAATAGCCTAGCCTAACGCACCTGAATCGGTAGATCATCCAGCAGGACGGAGACGCCTGCCTCCACCAAAGTCACCTGCACATAGCCGATGCTTGGTGCAGGAACATCGCGGCGCACTGGCAGATAGTACATCTCTCGAAAGGCTGTACCAGCTTGCCACGCCGAGGTTGGGTAAAGCCCTGCGCCGTGAAAGGTGTGCAGCCAGCCATAACCGCCGCCATCCGCGCCGATGAATGCCAGCCGCAGCGTATAGTTTTCGCGGATCGCGCCCTCTGCTTGCCACGTCAGCGCCAGCGCTACCGTCTCGCCGCCGCGCACCTCCGCCGAGAGCGCTTCATAGGCGCGCAGCCTGATCGTGGGCGTTAGCAGCGTGCCTTCCGCGCTTGGCGCAGCCACGAATTGGATCGGCGGCGCATAGCTTAGCGATAACCAACCATAAGGCAGCCACACACCTAAGCAAATCAGGGCAAACGTGACACCCGCCGCCAAGTGCCGCCCAATTTTTCCTAACGCACGCCAACCAAGCGCCAATAGAAGCACCCATGCCGCCAAACTTGGCAGCAAATAGCGGCTGTTGAGCAACTGCCCGTTATAGTAAAGCAGGCTGAGCGCCAAGCCCGCCGCGCCCAGCACGACACAGGCACTCAGCAGCACCCACACCAAGCGCCGCCGCCACAGCCGCCCTAACCCGATCAGCGCACTGAGGGCGCACAACCACAATGCCACATTCACCCACAGCGGCAGGCGCAGCGTTCCCCAGCCAAAAATGCCAAAGGCGCTCTCCACACCGTAGCGCAGCGCGTCGCTCAGCAGGTCGCCGCCGAGTTCGCCCGTCAGCGCCTGCCACACAGCCAGCGGTGCCGCTTGCCCGTGTACCTCATCGGCAAAGGGCAGCAAAATGCCCAGGCTGCTCAACACCGGCAGCCCTAGCAGCAGTGCGCCGCCGCTAATGAGCAGCACATGGATCAAACGCCGCCAGCTTAGGCACAGAGCCAGCGCAAGGCAGGCTGCCGCCACCAAAGGCAGCACATTCAGCTTGAAGGCGCTGCCAAAGACGCTCAGCACGAGCGCAGCAGCGGCAAAACCTGCTGCACGCCGCCGCACAGACTCCACCAAGAGCCACACGATCAGCGCGCCGAACAGGGCAGCGGCGGCATCATTGTTCAAGGTGCTGCTGCTGAATAGGTATTGCGGATAGAAGGCAAAGAGCGCCGTCGCGCTCAGGGCAAGGGCAGCCGGCAAGCCTGCCGCACGCGCCGCCCGAAAGGTGAGGGCAACCGCGATCAGGGCGAAGAGCACCGTACAGAGCCGCGCCGCAAGCAGATCGCGGGCGGTGCTGCCCTGCTCAGCCGTTCGGGCGGGCAGGGCAAAGTTGATGCCGCCGTTTCCTTCGTAGAAGTATAGGTTGTGGTCAGGTGGCGCGATAGGCGTTTGGGTGCTGCCCGAAAGCACCATAAAGGCAGCGATCACGGCGTAGTAAGCGGGCGGGTGAATATACATCGGATTGCTGGAGTCGGGCAGTGTGCCTTGTCGGGCAAGCTGTACGGCGTAGGCAAAGTGGAAGGGTTCGTCGTAGGCTTCCCATGGCGGCGTGGCGAGGGCAACCGCAAAGCCGACGGCAGCACGGCACAGCAGCAGGGCGAGGCAGATCAGCGGCAGACGGCGCACAGCGGTTATCTCCCCGGCGGCGGCGAATCGAAAAAGAGCTGCCACCACAGTTCAAAGTTAGAGGGCGCTGTCTCGCGCTGCTGGATAAGCTCCGTCGGCGGCACAGCGGTGAAGATCGGCGTCGGCGTGGTGCGTCCCGGTACTGGCACAACCAACACCTCACCGGGACGGATCATCTTGCCTTCGCGGCGCGCCCATTCTTCAATGAAGGCGTCGCTGGCGTAAAAGTTCAGCTCGGTGCGGAGTGCCGTCGCACGCGCCTGCAAGGTCTCGATGCTGTAGAGCAGTTCTTGCCGCTGCGCGCCAATCTGCCGCCCGGCGGCAATGCGTCCGCTGAAATTGATGGCGAGCAGCAGCGAGATCGCCAAGATCGAGCCGAACACGATCTGCATACTGGAGATCGGGCGCGGCGTCGAACGTGGCTTAGGCGTGCTGCGGGCGGGTGTGCTGGTTGGTTGGCTAGGCTGCTCGCTCATCACCTTACGTTCATGGTCTAACTGCTAGAAAGCCAAAATCAAAGTTTCGCAGCGAGAATGCTAGATTGCTGAAGACAACAAGCGGCGCAGGTCTTGCCGATGCAATGTCACCTTGCGGAATGCTGCGCGGCGCTTGGCTATTGATCGGCATGAGCAGCACATATGGCGCATCAGACTGTGCTTGAACAATCTGAACAGTGCCAAAGCGACCGCCGCTTTGCCTGATGCGATCTGTGACCCTCTCGGCGCGCCGCACGCGCTCGCTCAGATCAGCGGCAATGGCTTGGGCGTCATGCTGCACATCGTAAACAAGCGCAATGTAGCTCGGCTGATCACCGCCCTCACGTAGGATATGCACAATTGCGCCAAACGTATAGGGTGCGATACCTGCTGTGTCTGTGCCGATTAGCGCACTGTCGAAGAAAATGGCTTGCACAACCGTGCCTTCAGCGTTTAAGGCGCTTAACAGCGCACGCACAGCGTCATTTTGAAGCAGCGACGGCTCACTGTCATTATAGGCAGCGAGCATGCCCTCAAAAACGGACATCACAGGTGTGCTGAAGATAATGCCTTCAGCTAGTGCCAGCGGATCGCGCCTTCCGAAGGTGCCGCCAAATGGATTGCTTGGATCAAAAGGTGTATCGCTCGCAAACACGCGGTCGGCATCGCAGGTTGCATCGCCGCACAGCACGATCAGGGTGTCGCGCTCAAAGCGCGTGTAGTCACGCGCAAGGAAAGCGCTTTGCACGGCATCCTGATCGAACTTGCCTGTGTAAAGGCGACCTGTGGTGGGATAAGCGCCGAATTCCAACGCTTGGTCAACCGTGTAATAGTCGAAGCCGACCGCGTCGCGCATTCGCTCACCTTCAATAGAAGCGCTCACTAAGGCGCTGTCGGTAGTGCCTAGAAAGCGCAGCCCTGTCATATACCACTGCACAGACGGCGTATCGCGCCGTGCGCGCCAATCTTCAAAGCCAGCAGGACGTTCTGAGTTGGGCAATGCTTTTTGTAGCGCGCTGTGATCAACATAATTGATTACAACAACGTCGCTGAGCTGATCGAGCGGCACCACGCGCATTAGACGTTCGATGATCGGCGCTTCTTGGGCTTGCAGCGGCGCGCTAGCGAACAAAAGACACAAGCTGATGCCATATAACAAAGCCTTCCGCATGGCTCATCTCCTCTAACTCGCCACAGCCGAAGATGGCAAGTGTCGGCTGTGGTTTCGGATATTTGTAGTTTACTGGCTGACTGCCAAAAAGCCCAAATCCCGTTGGTAGAGTGCATTTATAAACAGGCGATAGATCATCACTGCGTCGGGCGGGCGGTAGCCCATCACATCGCGCTCAGCGGGAATGCCTGTCGGCGGCGCGCTGCTGATAGGCAGCAGCAGCACAAAGGGCGCGCCTTCTTCAGGCTGCATAACTTGGACAGCCTCCAGCGTGCCGCCGCGCTCAGCCAGCAAGTCGGCAAACGGACGCCGTGCGAGGGCAGACTGATAGCCTTGAATGCGCGCTGCCAATACCGCACTGGCAGCCTGTGCAGCGGATTCTTCGGCATAGGTCAGGGCGATGTAGACGGGCTGTGTGCCATCCTCACGCAGCACATGCACCAAGGCAGCCAAGCTGTAGGGTGCTATGCCTTCATCATCGCCCTGACCAGGGCCGATGCTGTATGGATTGAGGAAGTTCGCCTGCACAATAGTGCCTTCGGCGGTGAGGACAGCCAGCAAAGCGCGCACATCGGCGTTTTGGGTGAGGGACGGCGTGCCGCCATTATAGGCAGTGACCATCGCATCAAAAACGCGCATGTCGGGCGAGTTCATGATCAGGTTCGGCGCAAGGGCGATAGGTTCGCGCCTGCCCAAGTTGCCACCGAACGGGTCGCCAACGCGGCGGTTGCTGACATCGGTGCGAAGGGCAAGGGTGGGGTCGCAGGCAGGGTCGCCGCAGAAGACGCTCAAGCCATCGCGCTCAAGTTTGGTGTAGTCACGGGCAAGGAAAGCTGCCTCGACTGCCTGTGCGTCAAAGCGCCCTGTGTAGAGCCGTCCATCGCTAGGCGCATTGCCAAATGCAACCACTTGATCAATGCTGAAAAAATCAAAGCCGACGAATTGACGCATCTCGTCACCACGCAGCGCTACCTCCAAAAGTCTGGAGTCGCCCGCAGCGGTGTTATTCAGCCCTGCGCGATACCAAGCAACAGGCGCTGTGCCGCTGATCATGTTGAAGTTCTGCATGTTGAAAGGGCGCACCGAGTTGGGCAGCGCTTTTTGCAATGCGGCGTAGTCAAGGTAGCTGACCATGTCGTTAAGGGCGAGTTCACGCAGCGGCACAGCACGCAGCAAGGTGGTGATCAAGGGATCATTTTGTGCGTGGGACGCTGCGGGAAGGCTCAACAAGGCAAGGCAAGCAATTGCGGTTAGCAACAACATTTTACGCATAGGGTGTTAGCCTTTCTCAGATGTGACAGCCAACGGCAAACGGCTTAGGCTGTCACACGGGCAATTGGCATACTCAGACAAGCAGGCTCTCAGCGTCCATCTCTGGCGGCTTGGGAATGCCCATCAAGTGTAAAATGGTTGGCGAGACATTGCAAAGATTACCTTCACGCAAGGGCGGTGTGCTGCCATCGGGCGTGATGAGGATGAATGGCACACGGTTCATGGTATGCGCGGTGTGTGGCTGCCCTGTCTCAGGGTCAACCATCATCTCGCAGTTGCCGTGATCAGCCGTCACCAATACGGTTGCACCAACTTCCTTCAAGGCTGCCAGCAGGCGCGCAAGCTGCGCGTCCACCGTCTCGACTGCCTTGATTGCAGCTTCAAGCACGCCGGTATGCCCAACCATATCAGGATTGGCGTAGTTGAGCAGGATGAAATCGTATTGACGGCTCAGAATCGCCTCGACAGTTTTATCCGTGAGCGGAATGGCGCTCATCTGCGGCTTGTGATCGTAGGTTGGCACATCTTTGGGTGAAGGCTCTAGGTAGCGGTCTTCGCCTTGGAACGGCTCATCGCGCTGCCCATTAAAGAAGAAGGTAACGTGGCGGTATTTCTCGGTTTCGGCGGTGTGATATTGGCGCTTGCCGGCGTTGCTCAGCACTTCGGCAAGGCAAGTTGCCTGTGGCGGACGCACAAAAGCGCGTGGCGCGCTCACGTCATCGCCCCAGACGCCCATCGTTACAAAGTGCAGATCGGGCAACTTCTGGCGGACGAACCCGTTAAACGTCTCGTCCATCAGCGCGCTGTAGATTTGGCGCATTCGGTCGCCGCGAAAGTTGAAGCCGATGATCGTATCGCCGCCCTTAATGGTGGCACGCGGCGCACCTGCTGGGTCGGTGATGATGTAGGGCATGATGAACTCATCCGTTTCGCCGCGCCCATAGGCGTCTTCCACTGCGGCAGCTGCGCTTGGTGCGGTGCGTTCGGCAACACCTTCTACCAGCGCACGGTAGGCAGCCTGTGTGCGTTCCCAACGCTTGTCCCGATCCATGACGTAGTAGCGCCCGATCACGGTTGCAATCTGCCCAACGCCGATTGAATCAAGCTGTGCTTGCAGTTCGCGCACGTAGCCTAAGCCCGATTGCGGCGGCGTATCGCGCCCGTCGGTGAAGGCGTGCAGTGCCAAGCGCGTGATGCCGCTGCGCTTTGCCATCTCAATCAGGGCGTAGATATGCGTGTTATAGCTGTGGATGCCGCCATCGCTGACCAAGCCCATCAGGTGCAGTGTGCCGCCTTGCCCTTCCCGCGCCGCGGCGCGCTCCATTGCTTCCAGCAGGGCAGGGCTGCGGAAGAAATCGCCCGTCTCGATTTGCTTATCAATGAAGGTCAAGTCGGTATAGATGACGGTGCCGGCGCCCAAGTTCAGGTGACCAACTTCCGAGCCACCGATCTGCCCTTTTGGCAGCCCAACAGCCTCGCCCGAAGCGCCAAGTGTGGTGGTGCTGTACAGTCCGCTTTGCCATAAGTGGTTGAAGGTGGGAACGTTGCCCAGTTTAACGGCGTTTGCCTCGCGCTCTTCGCGCAAGCCCCAGCCATCAAGGATGATTAACATCACGGTCATAGAGGGTATGCCTTTCTGTTAGGTCAGGGCAGAGTATACCCTGCTTGGCGAGATGTTCGGAATGAGGCTTGCCGCACAAACGGCGCATGAAAACGGCTTGTGATCAGGACGCTAAACGCTATTCCCATTCGATGGTGGCAGGCGGCTTGGTCGTGATGTCGTAAACCACGCGATTCACGCCCTGCACCTCGTTCACAATGCGCTCACTGATGCGCGCCAACACAGCATACGGCAACTGCGCCCAACGCGCCGTCATAAAATCATCGGTGCGGACGGCGCGCACGGCGATTGTCGCTTGGTAGGTGCGCCCATCGCCCATCACGCCCACACTGCGGATTGGCAGCAGCACCGCGAATGCCTGTGATGTCTCGCCGTGCAGCAGATCAGCACGCCCTAGTTCATCGGTCACGATGGCGTCTGCGGCACGCAAACGCGCCACGCGCTCAAAGGTGACTTCGCCCAAGCAGCGCACCGCCAAGCCCGGTCCTGGGAAGGGCTGCCGCCAGACGAGTGCATCGGGCAAGCCCAGCGCCGTACCAATCCGCCGCACCTCATCTTTGAACAGGTAGCGCAGCGGCTCGACCAGCGCAAAGGCGAGATCAGTGGGTAGACCACCCACGTTGTGATGCTTCTTAATGCTGCGCGCCGCCGAGCCTGCACCGCCGCCCGATTCGATCACATCAGGGTAGATGGTGCCTTGCGCTAAGAACTTCACCCTGCCCAGTTTGCGCGCCTCTGCTTCGAAGGCACGGATGAATTTCTCGCCGATGACGACGCGCTTTTGTTCAGGGTCGGTGATGCCTGCCAACGCCTCAAAGAACGTTTCGGTGGCATCAGCAGCCACAAGCTGCATCCCCATATGCGCCTGAAAGGTCTGCACAACCTGCTCAGGTTCGCCCTGCCGCAGCAAACCCGTATTGATGAAGATGCACGTTAGCTGGTCGCCCACTGCTTGATGCAGCAACGCCGCTGCCACTGCCGAATCGACGCCACCGCTTAAGCCTAAGATCACGCGCTCTGTGCCAACTTGGGCGCGCAGCGCGGCGATGCTTTCCTCAATGATGGCAGCAGGCGTCCAGTCGGGTGTGCAGCCGCAAATGTGAATGGCAAAGTTCCGCAGCATAGCCGTGCCGTGCGGCGTGTGCGTTACTTCGGGATGAAACTGCACGGCGTAGCGCTTTGTGATTGGATCGCCCATTGCGGCATAGGGTGCGTTGGATGTGCTGCCAAGTGCTTGCCAACCATGTGGCAGCGCCTCGATTCGATCCCCGTGGCTCATCCAGACCTCAAGGCGTTCGGGCAGGTCGCGGAACAGGTCGCACGGCGCAATCTGCACCTGCGCTGCACCATACTCGCGCTGCTGTGCGCTGCCGACCTTGCCGCCTAGATTATGCGCCAAGAGCTGCATCCCATAGCAAATGCCGAGGATGGGTAAACCTGCGCTGAGCAGGTAGACGGGCAGTGTTGGCGCGCCTTCCTCATAAACGCTATACGGGCTGCCACTCAGGATGATGCCACGTGGGGCGCTGGCAAAGACTTGGGATTCGGGTGCGTCGGGCGCAAAAATCTCGCTGTAAATGCCTTGTTCGCGCAGCCGCCGCGCAATCAACTGTGTATATTGCGAGCCGTAATCTAAAATGGCAATGCCGCCACTATGAAAGGTGCTTGGGTTAGTCATTGGCAAAGGTGATCTGTCCGTTCTCCATGCTGGTGATGACGGCAAGCGACTCAATCCGCACGCCGAACGGCTCTAGCACTTGCCGCCCTAGCTCAAAGGTCTTTTCGACCACACACGCCACGCCAACCACTGTGCAGCGGGCGCTGCGGACGATGCGAATCAAGCCCTTGAGCGTGCGCCCTGAGGCGAGGAAGTCGTCAATGATCAGCACCCGCTCACCAGCGGGCAAAAATTCGGCGGAAACCAACAGGTTAACCTCCATGCCTTTGGTATGTGAGGGCGCTGTTTCAAGGTAGACGGGCCCGTACATGGTGACGGGCTTCACTTTACGCGCATAGACAACTGGCACGCCTAAGGCATAGGCAGCCGCAAAGGATGGTGCGATGCCACTGACTTCAGCGGTGAGGATGCGCGTCACGTTTTCAGCGCGGAAGCGGCGTGCAATCTCTTCGCCGCAGCGCATGATCAACGCGGCATCTATTTGATGATTGAGCAAGCTATCAATTTTGAGGATACCATCACCGAGATTTTGCCCTTCGGTGCGGATACGTTCTTGCAATTCTTTCATGCTGATCTTTTCCTGAGTTATATTGCAGGCACTTGGCGCGCTGTGCTGTGCCTGTTTATTCTAGCGCAGCTTTGAGATCAGCGCAGACGCTGCATCAGCTTTTTGTAGGGATCGCTGCCTGCCTTGATCGTCACTTCGCGGGCGCGTCCGCCATCTTTGGGCGCACCTAAAATGCCCAGTTCACCCAGCAAATCCATCAGCTTTGCCGCACGTGGATAGTCAATTGCCAAGCCGCGCAGCAAGATTGAAGTGCTTGCCTCGCCGCGCCGCACCACCAGATCAATTGCCTCTTCAAGCAGCGGATCCGTTTTGCCAAGTGCCTCACGCCGCGAAACGCCACGGTCCCAGGGGGCATACTCATCCGAGTCTGTTGGCGCAAGCCCTTGCTCAGCCGCCCACTTCCGCCAGTAGTCCATCACGGCTTCAATCTCATCGTCACTCACAAAGCAGCCCTGCACACGGCGCGGCACAGCGGCATCGGGCGCAACATAGAGCATATCGCCGCGCCCCATCAGTGTCTCCGCACCCACACTATCCAACACCACACGCGAGTCAATGCCAGAGGTCACCGCGAACGAGATGCGCGCCGGGAAGTTTGCTTTGATCAAGCCGGTGATAATATCGGTGCTGGGGCGCTGTGTGGCAATCACCAAATGAATGCCGACAGCGCGTGCCATCTGTGCCAAGCGCGTGATGGTGCGCTCCACTTCTTCGGGTCGGCTCAACATCAGGTCGCCAATTTCATCGGCGATGATGACGATGTAGGGCAGATGGTCAGCGGCGCGGTGTTCGCCAAGCGAGCGATTATAGACCTCAATATTGCGAGCAGCCTCTGCTTCCAACAGCTTATAGCGGCGATCCATTTCGCGGGTTGCCCAGCGCAGCACGCCGACAATGCGCTCAATCTCTGTCTCGACGGGACCGAGCAGGTGTGGCAAACCGTTAAAGCGCGAAAGCTCGACCATCTTCGGATCGAGCAGGATGAGTTTAAGGCGATTGGGCAAGTTGTTCATCACCAAGGCGGTGATCATGGCAGTGATGCACACCGATTTGCCCGACCCCGTCGTGCCGGCAATCAGCAAGTGCGGCATCAGGGCGAGATCAACCGCCACCGACTCGCCGGCAACGTCTCTGCCAAGCGGCACCGCCAGCGGCACTTCGCGCACGCCGTTCGGTGCGTCAGGCTCAGCGCGGCGGAAGACCTTCACGAACGCTTCACTTTCCATCACGGGGCGCAGCGCCACAATGCTTGGTCTGCGGTTTGGCACCTCGATGCCCATGTAGGAAAAGCCCGGCACATAAGGCTGAATACGCAGCCGTTTGGCTGCCAACGCCAGCGCCAAGTCGCGCTCTAGGGCGGCAATTTTATTAACGCGCACGCGCTGCGTCACCACTTCGCCGCCTTCGGTGGTCACCTCGCGGAAGGGCTGCACTGCGTACTGCGTTACCGTCGGACCGACCTTCACATCCACCACTTCCACATCAATATCAAACTCAAGCAAGGTGTCTTCAATGATGCGCGCATTGCTGTTGATCTCTTGCTCGGTGGGCTTTTCCAAGTCGGCATCCCGCAACAAGGTCAGCGGCGGCAAGTTCGGTCGTGGGTAGCTGGCGCGCAGTTCTTGGAAATCTTCCACCTTGAAGTGACGGCGGCGGCGTTCGGGCGGCAGCGCGGGCAGAGGCGTGCTTGGCAACGGAATGCTTGCCGTTTTGATAGGCGTGATCGGCACGGGCAGTGGCTCAGGTTCTTCGATAGGCGGCAGCGTCTGGGCAGCTTCAGCGGCAATTGTGACAGGTGGCGCCAATGGTGGCGGCTGCGGCGGTGCGGCAGGCGCACCTAGTGGCAGCGTGCTAGGCGCGGGTGGTGTAGTTGGCGTAAGCGGCGCGGCACTCACCGTAGGTTGTGCCTGTGTTTGCGTGCGGCGCGCACCACGCAAAGGCGGCGGTATGGCGGGCTGTTCGGGTGCGGCGGGCTGCGTGAGATCAGCGGCAGGTGCAGCAGGCTGCGTAAGGTCTGCTGCGGCAGGCTCATGATGGAACGTAGCAAGCGGCGCTGGCTCGGCAGCAGGGGCGCTGATAGGCGGCGTGCTGGCGCGGCGCAAAAAACGACTTTGGCGCGGCATGGGCGAGGGGCGTGGCGAACGTGGTGCAGTTGCGCGGCGTTTCAGGGCTTCGCCAAACTGCTCTAGGCGCTTGCTGAAGGCGATTCCCCACGCCTTAACGTGCTTGCGGCGCACACCAAAGATCGCCCCCATAGCAAGGCAAATCACGCCAAAGTAAATCAGGACGGATAAACCTGATCCAAACAGTTTTGCCATCAGCTCGCCAAGCGCCCAGCCCATATGCCCGCCGCCCAGCCCACTACGTGCTAAGGCACGCGGTTCAGGGTCGCCTGCTAAAAGGTGCAATAGCGCTAAGAAGGCAAGGAAGGCAATCTCTGCCGAGAGCAAGCGCCGCCATGTCAGGTGAATTTTGATGCCTGCCCGCGGCAACACAATCAGCACGCCGATGCCAATCAAGCCCATCGAAAAGAGCAAGGCGCCAAGCCGCCCGAATAACTGGCTGATGAAGTCTGCCCATTGATCGGAAAGCGAGAGGATCGCGGCGGTTGGCACGCTGTTCAGCAGGGTTAGCAGCGAAACCGCGCCCAACGAAATCAGAAAAAGCGCGGCAAGGTCATCCACCCAAATTGGGCGCTTCTCATATGCCTCGTAAAGTTCGCGTGGATTTTGCAGCGCACGCTGCCAGAGCGGCGGCGGCGCATTGGCAGGGCGCTTGGTGCGCTCGACGACCTTTAGCGGTGCGCCAACTTTCGTGCGGCGTGGGATCAATACATCGGGCGAGATGATCGGCGCAGCGCGCCGTGCGCCTGTGCCGCGTGGACGTTTCGCCGTGCCTTTGGGCGGCGGTGGCGGTGGCGCAGGTTTCGGGGCAGCTTTGGGGGTTGCTCGTTTAGCCATCTCAGCACACTCTCTTAGGTGAACCTAGCATACCACGAAGTGTTCTGAGTATACCACAACTAGAACAAATATTCTACGCGATTTTCAAGAGTTGCCTCAGGCTATAGAAGGATTGCCTGTGGAGCGCAGCGCACCCCACAAGCTGCCGCCTTAAGCTCGCTCAGCCTTTCTAGGCGTTTGTTTGCCATTTATCTACCATCTGGATGGCGCGCACGGCATAGACTGTGCTAGATTCACTGCCCCACTGCTCAGCGATCTGCACGGGCAAGTTCACGTTATCTAGGTTCTGGAAGCCGCCTTCAGGGCGCAGCATATAGGGCAGGCGGCGCTTATCAGCAAGGCGATAACGCTCAATTTCGACGGCAGCAAGGCTATAGTCAGGATTTAAGTAAAGCGTGGCAATGCTCTCTGGTTGATCATCATGCACCGCCTGAAAGGCACGTTCGGCAACAGAAGTCAACGTAACGCCTTCCCGCGTTAGCGGTGTGAGCATCAGCGCACGGAACGCCCACTGCTGGCGGCGCAGACTCTCTTGCAGCAGCGGATCGCTTTGTCCGTCAAGGGTCTCGGTGTGTGTGCCAAATGGCAGCCCAAAGAGACGGCGCGTTTCATGCCACTGCCAGCGGTCAGGCTCTGCATAGGCAACCTCTGTGGTGATGGCAACGGGCAAGCCCAAGAAAGCGCGTCCTTGCCGTGCCAGCGTCAGCACCAACGCTTCAAAGGGCAGTGGGCGTGTGGCATAGCGTGCAATGACTGCCTCCTTGAGCATGTTGCGGGCAGCCAGATCACCTTTGGCAAGGGAAAGGAAAAAGGACATTAGATCAACGCTCCATCAGTGGCGATAAGGACTCTCTGCTATTGTACGAACTACGCGCACAGAACACAAAAGTTGCCCGCTTAGCGAATAAGCTATGCTATAATAAACAGCATAGAACATCCACAAAACAGGGATAGCCTGCCAAACATCGGGAGAGTGAGCGTTATGACGTGGCTACTGGTGGAAGATGATCCAGATATTCGAAACTTTGTCCAAATGGTGCTAACGGTCTGGGGCGAGACACCGCTTCCTTTCCCCGATGGGCGCACTGCCTGGGCGTGGTTAGACAGCGTCGAGAGCGGCAATTATCAGGGTGATTTGCCCGAACTGGCGCTGATGGACATCAAAATGCCCGGCTATACTGGCGATGAGCTTGCCGCACGCATTCGCCAAACCGCACCCCTCAAACATATCCCGATTGTGCTGATGACTGCCTTCACGCTCAGCGAGGCAGAAGTTGCCGAAATGCAGCAGCGCGTCGGCTTTGATCACCTCATCAACAAGCCGCTGCCCGAATTAGATCGCCTGCAAAAGCTGCTCTATGGCATTCGGGATCAGCGCAAGGCAACACAGATCGCGCCTGCCGCAGACGCACTTGCCGCTCCCCAGACCGACGCACAACCACCTGCTGTGCCAGCTAGCTCCGAACCCGCACCAAAACCAGAGCAGCCACCTGCCGTGCCTGCCAGCACCGAACCCGCACCACTGCCTGCCGCCCAATCCGGACCGCCCGCCATGCCCAAAGCCAACACACCGCCTAAGCAAAGCACATCGTGAAGCCATGTCTAGCCGAAATGTGCCGAATCCCGCCAGCACCCGCGAAGATGCCGTCTGGGGCTTACTGCGCTTTGTAGATGATTTCGGCAGGACGAGCGAAGGCTTTTTCAAGCGCATCTATCAGGGCTTGCGCCGTAAGCCATCCCAGCACCCGCCCGAACCTGAACCGCAAGAGAATGCACTCCGCCAAGCCAACCGCGAACTCTCAGCACGCCTGCGCGATTTTCAGACGTTGGCTGCCCGCATGGAGGCGATCTTTGCGCGCCTTGAAGAAGGCGTCATCATGCAATCGCCCGAAGGGCGCGTGGTGCTGATTAACGAAGCTGCCATGCGCCTGCTGGGCAGCATGCGCGCCTTTTGGGAGAGCGACTTAGGCAGGCTGTTCAAGCAGGCGCAACAGGCACCTAGCGGCAGCGCCGAATTAGAGCCAGTAGGCAAGCCGCTGCGCGTGCAGGTTAATGACCGCATCCTTGGCGCACAGCTTTCCATCGCACGGGCTGCCGATGGTGGCGCGCTTGGCACCCTCATCTTGCTGAACGACGCTACCCGCGAGACTCTGGCAGACCGCCTGAAAGATCAATTCGTCACGCAGATCACCCATGAACTGCGGACGCCACTGACTGCCATCAAGGGCATGAGCGAAGTGTTGCTCAGCGCACCTGCTGATCGTCCACCCAACCGCAAATTCCTAGAGGCTATCGGGCGCAACGTCAACACGCTTGACCGCATGATCACTGAACTGCTGGATATTTCCGAGATGAATGCCGGCTCGTTTGCTGTGCGCCAGCAGCCCGTCACCCTCGATGACTTAATCTTTGACGTGATCAAAGGGCGCGAGCCAGCCATCAAACGCGGCGGGCTAAATGTAGGCTTGATGGTGGCAAATCGAACGCAGTTGCGCGTGCTTGGCGATGATCGCCGCCTGAGTTGGGCAATTGGTCACTTGCTGGATAACGCTATTAACTACACACTGAAAGGCGGGCAGATCACCGTGCGGCTGGGCGCATTGCGCGGCGATAAGGTGCTGATTGATGTGGTGGATAGCGGCGTTGGCATTAACGAACGCGACGCGGCGCACGTCTTTGAGCGCTTCTACCGTGGTGAGGCGCGCACGCCGGATGGTAAACTGATTGATCCGCGCGGCTTAGGGCAAGGCTTGTACATTGCGCGGGCGGTGGCAGAGGCACACGGTGGCTATCTGGTCTTTTCCAGCACGCTTGGGCAGGGCAGCAAGTTCACCCTTGGGTTACCTATCTTACGCGAACCTAGCGAAATGGCTGATTCACAAGTCGTGCCTTCTCACTGACCGATTTTGAACCCGCCGCCAGCCACGCCCTTTACATGGCAGTGCTTAGGCAAGTTTCTAGTGGACTTTAGCCCGCCGATATGTGGCTGAATTTTGCAGCGGGTATCGTCGGGTGCAAGAGACCACCATCGGGTGTTTTGTTTGTATTCCTGAACAACCGCCTTTTGATTTTGGTGTATAGTCAGCCGTAGGCAATGTGCGTGCAGGAATAATTAGGCGATGTGCTGAGGCACACACAGCCCCGAACCAAAGCAGAGTTCACCCCTTATCATGCGCCTTATCGAATGTGAGGGAAAAAACCTTGAGCGAGATTCTCGCCAAACTATACGCCACCATACAGGATCGGCAGGCAAACCCGCGTGAAGGCTCGTACACCACGCAGCTTTTCGCCGCAGGCTTAGATGAGATCGCCAAGAAAGTTGGCGAGGAAGCTGTTGAAGTGGTGCTGGCTGCCGCACGGCAAGGCACAGAGCGAACCGTCAGCGAACTTGCCGACCTTGCCTACCATGCGCTGGTGCTGATGGCGCAGCTTGGCATCACGCCTGATCAGGTTGCCGCCGAACTGGAGCGCCGCCACCGATGAACGATCCATTTACCGCACTCTACCATGCCATCTACGAAGAAGGGCAGCTTTTTGGCGTAGATCACCCTTTGGTGGCTGATCCGCTGCGCGATGTGCCGCAGAGCGTGCGCCCGAACAGCATTGCTATTGGCGGTGGTGCCTTTGGGGACGAAGGCAAAGGGCGCATTGTGGATGAACTCTGCGGCATTTTGGCGCGCCGCACAGGGCAGTTGGTCGTCTACCGCTGGAATGGCGGCGCCAATGCCGGGCATACCGTCATTGTGGATGACCAACGCCTTGCCCTGCACCAAATGCCGAGTGGCGCACTGCACGCGGCTGCCGTTGGCGTCTTGGGTAAGGGCATGGTCATTCACCCTGAGGATTTGGTGGAGGAAAGCCTGCAAGTGGCGCGTGCTACCAACCGCCCTGCTGATGCTGAAACGCCCGCCGTGCGCTTAGACCTAAACGCGGTACTTGCCCTAGACACCCACCGTGCCTTTGAGTCGGCGTTGAAGGCGTGGGAAAGTGGCGGCTCTGGCGCAACCGGGCGTGGCATCTCGCCCGCTTATGCCGATGTGCTGCTGCGGCATCCCCTGCGTGTGCGTGATCTGGTGGCAGACGATTGGCGCGAACGGCTGAGCAAACATTACGAACTCTACGCGGCGCTCATTAGCGGCTTGGGCAGGCATATCGCAGAGATCAGCGTACCATCGCTGCGTGGGACGCACACCGTTGGCGATCAAGCTGCTTTTCTAGAGCGTTTGCGCGTTGCCCGTGAGGTGCTGCGTTGGTCGGTTGTGGATGCCTACCCATACCTTGCTGAGCGCTGGGCGCAGCCCGATCAGTTTGGCTTCATCTTTGAGGGCGCCCAGGCAGTCGGTCTTGATCCGCGCTTTGGCGTCTACCCAGATGTGACGGCAAGCGACCCAACCTTTGGCGGCATTCTTGCCTCAACTGAAGGCTTGATCGCCCCTGAGCAGATCGCCGTGCGCGCTAACACGCTCAAGGCAACCTACAGCAGCAGCGTTGGCACACGGCGCTTGCCTACACAGATGCCCGATCTGCTTGCGATGCGTATCCGTGAAGATGCCCACGAATACGGCGCAACCACCCACCGCCCACGCGATATTCTCTATTTTGACTTGCCCTGTCTAGGCTATTTTGCGCGGGTCAGCCGTGCGACACACCTTGTGCTGACTCACCTCGATATTGCCTATTCTGATCAGCCTATCCAAGTCTGCACCCACTACACTGACTCAAACGGCACACCTGTGCCATACCGTCCCGATCAGGCGTATTTGAATGGCGTCACCGCACACTTCCGCGATCTGCCTTCTTGGGATGGCGTAGCGCTGCGCGGCACAAAACGCCTTGCTGATTTGCCACACAGCGCTCTACAATATATTGCATTCATCACGCAAGCGCTGGGCGCGGCGCCACTCATGGCAACCACAGGCGCACAGCGCGATGCGCTCGTCAGTTGGCTACCTTAGACGAAAAAAATCGAACACGACAAAGGAAACATCATCATGCCACGCGCACTACTCAGTGTCTACGACAAGAGCGGCTTAGTGGAACTTGCCCGCGGGTTAACTGCGCTCGGTTGGGAATTAATTGCCAGTGGCGGCACCGCACACATCCTTGACGGCGCCGGCTTGAATGTCAAGACGGTTGGTCAGGTGACGGGCGCGCCAGAAATGCTCAATGGGCGCGTCAAGACGCTGCACCCAATCTTGCATGGTGCCATCCTTGCCCGCGACCGTGACGAGGACTATGCTGAGCTATCTGCCTACGGCATCACGCCCATTGATCTGGTCGTCTGCAATTTGTATCCCTTCCGCGAGGCGATTCACCGCCCAAACATCAGCTTGGCAGAGGCGCTCGAACAAATTGACATTGGTGGTGTGGCACTGCTGCGCGCTGCGGCAAAAAACTTTCCACGAGTGGCAGTTATCTGCGATCCGAACGACTATCAGCGTGTGTTTGCAGCGCTCAAACTTGGCAGGCTGGATGAACAGGCGCGGCGCGCCCTAGCGGTGAAAGCCTTTGCCCACACCCGCGATTACGATACCGCCATTCACAACTATCTGGCAGGCGAGCTGGAGAGCGGGCTGGTCGTTGATGAGCGCCTCACGCTCTCGCTGGAATTGGTGGAAACGCTGCGCTATGGGGAAAATCCACACCAGCAGGGCGCATTTTATGCCCCGCAAGGCGTCGGGATGCTCGGTGGAACGCTGCTCGGTGGCAACAAGCAACTTTCCTACAACAACTTGCTCGACCTTGACGCAGCGTGGCGCGCCTTAGACCTTTTTGAGGCGCCAAGCGTGGTGATCGTCAAGCACCTCAACCCGTGTGGCATTGCCAGTGCTGCCAGTGCGGCTGTTGCCTTTAGCCTTGCTTTGGCGTCCGATCCTGTTTCCGCTTTTGGCGGTGTGATCGCGCTTAATCAAGTGGTAGATGCGGCTTTTGTGGAGGCGATGGGCGATCTGTTTGTGGAGGCGCTTGCCGCACCTGATTACACTGCCGAAGCGCTTGACCTGCTCCAGCGCCGCCGCAAGAACTGCCGCTTGCTGCGTGTTGATCCAATGCCACAAACGCCCTTTGAGCTACGCAGCGTGCGCGGCGGATTGTTGGTGCAGACCGTTGATCGCGGCGATCCTGCTGAGGCAGCGTGGCGCGTTGTCTCGCGGCGCGCACCTACCAACGCAGAATATGCCGCACTACGCTTTGCATGGCAAGCCTGCCAAGCCGTGAAATCCAATGCAATTGTGTTGGCGCGGGCGCTGCCAGAAGGCTTGGCAACGGTTGGCATTGGCGGCGGCTTGCCAAGCCGTGTGGACGCGGCGAAAGTGGCTGTGGAAAAAGCGGGTGCGCGTGCGCGTGGCGCCGTCATGGCAAGCGATGCTTTCTTCCCATTCAGCGATGGGCTGGAAGTTGGCACCGCCGCAGGCGTCACAGCTATTATTGCGCCGGGTGGCTCTGTGCGGGATGAGGAAGTCATTGCAGCAGCCGATGCGGCGAACGCAGCGCTTATTTTCACGGGCGTGCGGCATTTCCGCCACTAGGGCGTATGGTTAAAGCGGCGCACCCTGAAAGGTTGTGGCGGTGCGCCCTTGAACTGCCTCAGCAGCGAAGGTGTGCCACGCCTTTAGCAGATCGCTGCGTGCGGCTGCGCTGCGCCAATCGTGGAAAAATGACCAATAATGATTGCCGATGATGAGCGTTTTGGCGCTGTGCAAGCGTGCGCGTGCGTTGGCAAGGCAGTTTTCGGCTGTATCACGGTGGTGGAACAAGTATTCGTCGCACGTGAACAGCCGTGCGCCATTCGCCAACTGGGTGCCGTGGTAGGCTGGTAGGTTGGGCAGATCGGGTGATTCAGCTAAGTTGGCAGTTGCTGTGCATAGGCTGAGTCCTGCCTCTAGCACAACGCGGATCGCCTCTGGCGACATCACATCGTAGGGTGCGATGAAGGTGCGGATGGCAGCTTTGGGGAATGCCTCACGCAGGATCGTCAAGCCATCGCGCACTTTGGCAGCCAACAAGGCTGCATCGCGGCTGGCAAATTCATGATAGGTGTGCGTGTAGCCGTGCAGGCAAATCTCCACCACGCCCTGTTGTAGTTTGGCATTCAGGTAGGCGCACAACGAACGGTTTTCGGTGACGAGAAACGTCTGTGGGATGCCGCGATATTCCGGGGGAATGGCAGGATCATAGGGCGCACCTTCGCGGTGCAAGATTTGCACATCGCTGCGTTGAGAGGGAATCACCGCCAAGCTGACGGGAATATTCTGTGACCAGAGCGCCCCGTAAACGGCTTCCAACTTTTCAATAGGCGTGAAGTAGCAGGTGTCGTCGTCTCGGATGATGATCGGGTCCATAGATGCGTCTTATTCTGGCTTGCCTTCCACACCCACTTCAACATTCACCTCAGCGGGTTTAGGCGCAGCAGGTGGCGGCGCCGCCTGTGCTACCGAACGGCTGGGTGGCGGTGCTTTGGGCGCTTCGGCAGGTGGTGTGGCAGCCACTTCAGCGGCGGCACGCGCACGGGCAGCATCCCGATCTTGCACAATCTTGCTGATGCCGTTTCGGACAATGCTGAGCGTCTTGACGAGGTGATTCTCAAATTCGCGCAGCACTTCCAACACGTAGTTATCAGCATCGGCACGCATTTGTTCCGCCTCTTGGCGCGCCTGCTCAATGATGTTGGCGGCGCGGTTCTGGGCAGATTGGGTGATGGCATCGCGCTGAATGAGCGTCTCTGCCTTTTCGCGGGCAAGGTCAATGATGCGGGCTGCCTCTTCGTTCGCTTGTGCCAGAATGCGGTCACGCTGATTCAGCACACGGCTTGCCTTGTCCACTTCCTCAGGGATGGAGATACGCATCTGATCAATGATCTCAAGGGCGCGTTCCTCATCAATCATGGTCATTTTGGTCAGCCACACATGCCGACCTTCATCAATCAGTTCTTCAAGGCGATCTACAAGATGCTGAATGTCCATAATTTTCCCCTTCGTTTACAAAGCCTAATCGTGCAGGCTGGTCATATAGTCCGTTTCAACGCCGTTTTGGTGGCGCTCTTTGAACTTTGCCACCAATGCCGCCGTGACGATGGGCGGCACCATCGTCGAAACATCCCCGCCTAAAGAGGCGATCTCGCGCACTGTGCTAGAGCTAATGTGCAGGTGGCGTTCATCCGCAATGAAGGTGACCACCTCAATCTCGGGCGCAAGGCGGCGGTTGGCAAGCGCCATGCGGAACTCTAGCTCAAAATCAGAAAAGACGCGCAAGCCACGAATGACTGCCATCGCGTCCACTTGCCGCACATAGTCTACTGTCAAGCCGTAGTATGGCGCAACTTTTACGGTGGGCATATGCCCTAACACCTCACGCAGCATCCCAACACGCTCATCCACACTGAACAGCACACTTTTCGCCTTCGCCGGATTCGCATAAACTGCCACGATCACCTCGTCAAAAACGCGGGCAGCACGGGTGACGATGTCAATATGTCCGTAATGCGCTGGATCGAATGAACCGGGGTAGACAGCGCGTCGAATGGTCATCATAGCTGCTCTTTCTCAAAGCGAAACCATTTTTCAAACGTTTCTAATGGCGCTTAACAATATCACTCCTTCGCAAAGTGGGCAAATTACAAAAAGCGATCAACTCTCTTTAAGACGCACCAAACACCTGAAACTGCCCCGCCTGAACACGCCAAGCAGGGCAATGGCAAGCCCGTTATGCCAGTTGCAGCCGCAGCAGATAGAGCCCGCTGCCGCTGGCAACCATCACTTGTTCGCCATTCGGCAAGAAGGCAATGTTCGTCACACCGCGATCAATAAAGACGCTGTGAACACAGGTAAGATTTGCCATGCGCCACAGCCGCAAGCCACCATTGCGTGCGCCAGAGAGCAGCCACTCGCCATTGGGTGTGAAGGCAAGTGCTTGCACATTATGCGTATGCCCTTCAAGGGTTGCCAGCAGGTTGCCCGTCTCCACCTCCCACACCTTGATCTTCTTGTCATAGGCGCCGGTCACCAAAAGGCGCCCATCAGGGCTAAATGTGCAGACCAACACCGAGCTATCGCCGTGTCCATTGAGCGTCGCATGATCAGTGCCATCTTCGGCGTGCCACAGCCGTGCGATGCCATCGGCGCCCGCGCTGGCAATGTAGCGCCCATCTGGGCTAATGGCGCAGCCATTGACCTGATCATTGTGCGCGGTGAAGATATGGCGCACTTCGCCTGTGGCAAACTCCCAAACGCGCAAACTCTGATCAGCAGCGGCAGAGACAAACCACGTGCCATCAGGGCTGATGGCGCACCGCCAAATACTGTTGGAATGCCCTTCAAAGGTGCGCTGCACCTTGCCCGTGGCAACCTCCCACTGGCGCAAAATGTGATCATGCCCACCGCTGAGCGCCCAAGTGCCATCAGGGCTGATGGCGCAGCCCAAAATATCACCCGTGTGCGCTGCGTCGAAGGTACGGATTGGCAGCCCTGACTCTGTATCCCACAGGATCAGGCGCTCGTTATCATCGCTGAGCGCTAGGCGTCCGTCCTCGCTGAGTGTGCCATACCACATCGGCACAGCACGCGGATGTGTGCTTGGCTTTTGCAGCAGGCGCGCAACATCCCACACCTTCACATCTTTATCTTCAGAGGTCGTTGCCATTTGGCTGCCGTTCGGGCTGAAGGCAACGCCTCGCGTTGGCTGCAAATGCCCACGCAAGGTTAGGTGCGCCTGAGTTTCAGTGCGCCACCGCCACAGCCGCACGCTGCTATCACTGCTGGTGGAAGCTAACCACTCACCATCAGGGCTGAAAGCCACCCGATGGATGGAATGATCATGCCCAGTGAGCGCCCGTGGTTCTACATCAGGCTTGGCATCTGAAGGCAGAATCAACACTTCACGGCTATCGCCCGCCGCAGCGATGAAATCTCCACGCGGACTGAAGGCAGCCGTCCGCAGCGCCCGCGAGGAAAGCGAGTAGCGGTGCAGCAGTTCAAAGGTTTGTGGGTGCCACACTTGCAGCCCGCCATCCTGATGCGCCGAGCAAAAGCGCGATCCATCGGGATGATAGGCAACTGCGGTTGGCTCACGCCCGGATTGTGCGTCGGTGCGGCTGAGTTCGGCACCACTTTCAACATCCCACAGGCGGATGGTACCATCGTTGCCAGCGGAAAGCGCCTGTATGCTGTTTGGGTGAAAGGCGCTATCCACAACGGTGTTGCCATGCCCGCTGAGCAGGCGCACACGCACACCACGCGCCATATCCCACAACTGCAAGTGCTGCCAACCGCTGGTGAGCAACCACTTGCCATCACGGCTGATGTCACAGCTGTATTGGCGGTGGTTCAAACCGCGCAGCGTGAAGCGCATGTTGCCGTTTTGCAAATCCCAGACGCGGGCAGATTGATCCTCTGCCACCGTTGCTAACCAACGCCCATCAGGGCTGAAGGTGCAATCACCCACCGTGTCGCTATGCCCGCGCAAGGTGCGGATCAGGGCAGGGTGCTGAGAGGGCAGATCATGCCAGAGCGCAAGGCGCGGGGCGTTTAGCTCCCTTTCATAGGCATCGGTGAGCGTTCGCAGTTCAGGGATGTTTCGCAGCCACAGGTAAAGTGTAGCGGTGGTTTCATCTGATTTTTGCGCCATGCTCAACACATGATGCATGCGTGCATACTCACGGCGCAAGGTAGCAATTTGCACGTCCTGCGGCGCATATTCAGCGGCAAGGTTCAAGTCCGCCTCAACGGCATACGGGCGGCGCAAGGCAGTCTTGGCGGCAAGGTAGCGCAAATCCTTAACGGTTTCCAGCAGTTTCTCGCCTTGCCCCGTGCGGACGAGATGGCGCGCCAGAAAGTCCCACAGGTAAGGCGTCTCGCTAGGCAGAGATTGCCACGCATCATAGCGATAAGGCTTGACCTCAAAGGTGCGCGCTGCTTTGAGCGTGTTATTGACCAACAGACGTGCGGTGTAGCTGCCGACCCGCCAGTGTGGCTGCTGCCACTGAAATTGCAAGTTGGCATCGCTTTCCGTTAGGTTTTGGCGCGTCTCGCTGAGGATCATCTCGCCATCCTCGGGTGTGCCAAACCATATCTCGCCGCGCAGTTCTGTGCCAAGCGGCGCTGCCGAAAGGCGCAGCGTGAAGTAGATCGCCTCTACATATTCAACGATCAGGTTCGTATCTTGGCTGAGTGGGCTGTTGTTTAACGAAACACGAATGTTTTCGACGCGCAGATCGGAAACAAAGGAGAACTCCTGCGTGCCGATTGGCTCATCCAGCTCTGTCACTTCGTCCAGCACATGCATCACTGCGGTGTAATTGCCGGGCTGCCAGGCTTGCGTTAGTTCAGCGCTAAGTTGCACCCACAGCACACCGACGCGCGGCTCAAGGTCAACCGATGGAATCGGCGCAGGGTGATCCGTTGGGCTATCTTCATCGAATTCATCGCTCTCCTCAAATTCGTCGTCATCATAGGCGGTGCTGGCGCTGGCAGTGCTTGGCGCACCACCCAATGGTTGGGCAATCGGTGTGTCTGTGTATGTCTCCAGTTCAGCGCGCAGTGCTTCGGTGGCGGCGATAAACTCAGCATAGCTCAGGCTCAGGCGGTAATGCTCCACACCTTCGCTATCCGTGACGGTGAACAACAGGCGGGTATTATCTTTAGCGCCATTCAGGTTGCCCACAAACAGCACGGGTTCACCGTGCCAATATAAGGTAGCCGCCTTGCGAGCTGCATCATGCGGACGCAGGGCATTCCAACTGGTTAGCTTGGGCAATGGGAAGCGCTGATCAATCTCGCGGATGGCACGTTGCAGCGCATCGTGAATGCTCATCTCCATCAGGGTATAGCCTTCCAGCGTCTTACGCAGTGCAGGCAAGGCGCGCCGATCACCGATCTTGCCGAGTGCGGTTACCACTGTCCAACGCAGATCATTATCTGAGTCTTCCAGCATAGGAATCAGCAGCGGCGTCAGGTTTTCCACTTTAAGGTGTACTGCGGTTTCCACCAACACACGCCGTGTGTCAGGATCATGTTCGGCACGGATCAAAGCGAGCGCGTTTTCGGCAAACTGGGCGGGCAGCGCTTTCTGGCGGCTGAGCGTGGCGGCTGCCTGCCAGCGCACAAAGGCATTTTCGCTGTTCAAGGCAGCCATGATCGGCGTTGTGTCGTTCACTTCGGTGAAGCGGTTCAGCGTAGCGATTGCCAGCATTTGCAGGCGTTCGTCCTTGCTTTTTAGCGCTTGCAGCAGCGGCTTGATCAGGCGCATTTTAGTGGCTGCTTGGATGATCAATGGCAAGTGATCGGGTGGTGCGCTTGCCAAACGGGCTGTCAGCAGCACTTCGTTGCCACCCATCACCAACACTTCATCATAAAGTTTATCCAGCAGCGGATCGCGTTCGCCGCCGTCGCGTTCACGCACCAGCAAATCAAGCGCAAGGCGCACCTGATTTTCACAGACGCTGCAACCAGCAGCCCGCTGTGCAGCTAACGCCTTTTTGTAGAACGACTCCGCAGCCTCAAAGTCACCTTTGCGCTGCGCGGCTACCCCACGTTTAAGCAGCACGGCACCTTCGCGGCTCTCCACAAAGCGTTGCTCAGCCGCCGTGAACGGGTAGCCATCTTGCCGTGCCTCTGCGATGAGTGCCTCGCACAGGGTGAACTCACTGCGCCGCAGCAAGTGGTTAAACTGATCGAACCAATAGCATAAGCCATAATAGAAGTTATCCACAAAAGCGCGCCGCGCTTGGCTGATGATGCGCCGTGTGAGGATAGCGCTCACGTCGGCACGTTCTGCCTCTGTGCGCGCTGCGTAGCGATTCTCCAGCAGGTAAATGCGCTTATCAAAGCCAAAAGAGCCAACAAAGCGCCCATCTTCGGTCATATCCACCACATAAACCTGATTGCCGGTGCGCTGCTTCTCCAACACATCGCCTTCACGGTTGAATAGGTAAATAGACCGATCATAAGAGGCAGCAGCGATAAATTCACCATCACGGCTCAGGCTGACGCCGTAAATGCTATCGCCCGTACGATATTTCCAGAGCAACTGCCCTTCACCATTAAACAAATAAACATGCGAGTCGGTTGAGCCTGCCACAATAAAGGCACCGTCTGGTGTTGGGTAGGTGATGTTGACATTGCCTACCAATTTATAGCGCCAAGCAAGGCTGCCATCCGCATTTAGGGCATAGATGTGCTGATCGTTTGAGCCAGCGATCACCCGTGATCCATCCGGTAGGATGCGTGCGCCCGCCCATACTTCGCCACCGGTTCGATATTTCCAAAGCAAATCACCTGAGCCATTCAGGCAGTAAATGTGATCGTTGCCGCCGAATACGATACGTTCACCATCAGGCGTCATGCCCAAGCGTGCCACCTTCTTGTGGCTGCACTCATACGTCCATAGCACTTCGCCCGCTCGCGTGAAAGCGCGAATCTTGCCCTCATCATCCCCACTCACCACGCGCTGACCATCCGCGCTGACGGCGACGCCCGCCTTAGTCTGCGAGTCACCGCTAAATTTCCAGAGCAGTTCGCCCGTCTCATAGTTCAGCACGCTGGTATCCGAGCCGCGAATGGTGCCAATGGCAAGTAGGTTGCCCTGCCGCGAAAGCGCAAAGCGAAAGGCCTCCCCTTCAATCTTTTGCGCCCAGCGTTGGTTGCCCGCCAGATCGAAGGCGTAAATGGTGCCATCTTCAGCGCCGGCGATCAGCCCTTGCGCGTCGGGCGTGAAAGCACACACCAAGCCTTGTGACTCTGCCTCAAACTGCCACAACAAGCGGAACAACGAAGTCATGAGGCTACTCCTAGCTCAGTGTAGAGATAATAGGCAAGGCACGGCACAATCCGACCATTTTTCCATTGAAAAAAGAGGCTTTTTCCCCATGGATCCAGCACTAGGGCAATATACCATTCCTCCGAAAAGAACTGTGTGTGCAGAAACACATCAGGCTGCGAGAAGAACATGGTGGTACCGTCACCGCCCTGTTCCGCTTCGGATTCCGTGGCAATGCTCTCGCTCTCGCTGGTGGGCATGGTGATCACATGGGTATGATACCAGCCCACAATGCGCTTGCCGGGAAACTGTTCACGCAACTGCGCTTGATGGCTCTGCCAACTCTCAAAGGTATAGCGCAGTTCAGTCATGCTGGAAACCAACCCTTCACTGATGATGAAATCGCTCACCTCAACGATCAACCGCCCGCCATCCGTAGCGCGGTAGACGCTGCCGACCAAAATGCCGCCCACCTCCACCTTATCGCTGATTTTAGCTGCCTCTAAGAGGGCATCGTAAGTGCGGCGCCGCACAAAAATACGCAGATCGTCAGGTTGTGGCAAGCCACGCCCAACGGCAATCAAGCCGGGATAGGCATTCGGATCGCGGAAGGGAAAGGCAGGCGTCTCAGAGTCTTCGGAGAGGAATTCGATCAGGCTGGCTGCCTGCTGTTCAAGGGTTGGCAAGTGTTCTTTATCAAACTGCGCGTTCGCATCATCTTTGGCATAAAAGCGGATGCGGTAAAACTGACCGTTTTTTAGGACGCCCAGACTCAGCAGCGCTTGCTCAACACCATGTGCAATAAAGTCAGCGCTTAGGTCTTGTGGATGAAAATCGTGTTCAATCAGCAAGCCACGCTCACGGATGTATAGTTCAAGGGTGAAGTAGGTGATCGGCTGATCAGGTGTGGCATCGGCTTCATAGCGCAGTGCGATCCACGTCTCTTGCGGCGGTTGTGTGGGAACAGTGACCACTTTACCCTGCTGCCGCATGGTGCTGCCATAATGGGGCGTGATCTGAACGGTGTAGTGTTCACCGCTGCGGATGACATTTTGCGCGACTAAACTTGACACGAGCCGACGAATGAATGTTTCGCAGAGGTTGGCGGCGTCTACATCTTTTGCGTAGAGCAGGTCACCTTCATGGGTGGTGATATTCAATGTAAGGTATTTCATAGTGAGGCTTGCGCGGACTCCTCAATAAGCAAGGCGAGAAAGACCGACGAGAAGCAGTGTGGAAAAAATGCGCCCGCCCAAACCGTGCGGCTTGCAGCGAGCGCCTTCCCTGTTACACAACAGACTGTGAGCGGCAGCCAGCTCAGACTAGCCCGCCGTCATCTCTGGCACCATCGTTAGCACCGCGCCTTCAACCACACCTGCCGTTTCGAGCGTCTCTTCCATCTGAAGCTGACGGTTCTCATAGGCAAGGTGATACTGCTGCGGGCGACCGCGCGGGTCGGTGGTTGCCAAGCCTAGCGCGGTGATAAGTGCCGGCACCAATTCGCGGACAGGCGCCTCAGCGGCGATGCGCGCTTCACGGCGCTTGTTGCCCGTATGATCTTCTAGGAACAGACGAACCTTGTTGGGAGTAGCAGTTGCCGACATGAGCCGAATCTCCTTTTACAAACGACCTTCGAGATTGGTTACACTATCACCGTTTCACCGCGCACGGGAAAGCGGAAAATAGCCCACACTAATATAGTATACTCACAAATTTGATCTTTTTCAATCTATGGAGACACACTAACAACCTTCAAACGCATTACTATGCTTGCACAAGCTGCCAGTCTTCACCATACAACACACCACCTTAACACACATGCAACATTCATTAATTTAGGCTGCCTGTGATCTGTGTGCCTGCCCCGTGCTTGGTTGTCTCGCTGAACAGTTACGGATACAATCAAGCACACCAAGCCTAGAGTGTTTCTTTATTTGGAAGTCCCAATGAAAATTAAGACAGAATCCATCGGTGCGCTACCTGATCTGGCTCGAGCCGTTGGGCGCATTCTCAGCCTGCCGATTGTGGGTGTGCTTTACCTGCTCGATCTAATTATTGGCAGTGTAGAGCGCCTCATCGGGCATCGGCGAATGCCTTATTTCTTCGTGATGCCCAACATGCTCATCTTCATGATCTTCGTCATGTTGCCGCTGCTGCTCAACTTCTTCTTTGCCTTCACCGGTGGCAGCACCATTGTGCCAGAAAATCGCCCTTGGGTTGGCACGGGCAATTTTGAGCGCCTGCTCGCTTGCGGCGACATCTTCGACGTCTCGACTTGTCGTGAAGATGTGTTCTTTTTCGCCGTGCGGAACACCTTCCTGTTTGTGATTGTAGAAGTGCCAAGCATGATCGTGTTGGCGATGTTGATCGCGCTGGCGCTCAACCGTGATATTCGGTTGCGCGGCTTTTTCCGCAGCGCTTTCTTTTTCCCGGTGCTGCTTTCGCCAGTGGTGGTTGCCCTTGTTTGGAAGTGGATGCTGCAAACACGCGGCGGCTTGATCAATGCCCTGTTAGGCTTCTTCGGTATTGAACCGATTGCCTTTGTCTTGGATGGCAACTGGATGATGTTCTGGGCGATCTTCGTCAGTGTCTGGGCGCAAGTTGGCTTCTATGCCCTGATTTTGCTGGCGGGCTTGCAGGGCATTCCACCCGTTTTGTATGAGGCAGCCGAGATTGACGGCGCTACGGAAGTGCAGCGCTTTTGGAAGGTGACGCTGCCGCTGCTGCGCCCAACGCTGTTGGTGGTGCTGGTGTTGTCGCTCATCCGCGGCGTGCAGATGTTCGATCACGTCTACGTGCTGACGGGCGGCGGCCCCGGCACGGCAACGGTCCTCACCGTGCAGTATATCTACCGCACTGCCTTCGAGCCGCCCAATAACTGGGGCATGGCAGCGGCAGTCTCGCTGATGTTGGCAGCGGTGCTTGCCGTGCTGACAGTTGTTCAGCTCCTTTTGAACAGACGTCAAACCGAAGCCGTTTGAGGAGACAAGACATTATGGCACACGCAAGCGCAACTGAACGCGATACGGCAAATTACCGTTGGTGGGGAACAGGGCTGTTCGCCTTTTTGTTTCGGCGCAAAGGGCGCAAACGCCTTTCGGCTGCCGATGTGATCACCTATCTGTTTTTGGTGGTTGGCACAATTATTATGTTTTTCCCGGTGCTGTGGCTGATCATGTCCTCGTTTAAGCCGATCACCACGCTTTATCTAACACCACCCACCTTTCTGCCCTATCATCCCGTCATGGCACAGGTGGCGGGCTACCCTGAGCCGCTGCCTTTGGTAGATGTGCGCTTGGAGGATGGCACCATCAAGCGTATGGCACGGGTAGGGCGCGTGATTGGCATTGAGGCGCGTGTAATAGACCTTGACGCGCCCGCTGAGCCGCCTATCCGCATTCGCCTTGAGAACATGACGCCGGTGCAAGAAGTTCGGTTTGACCTAAGCAACTACACCAACGCCATTGATCGGTTTCCCTTCGGCGTTTATTTGCGCAACAGCATCGTGATCACAGTTTCGGCAACGGCGCTCACCCTCTTGATCAATAGCATGGCTGCCTACGCGCTCAGCAAATATCGCTTTCGCGGACGCAATACCATCTTCTTGCTGATCCTCAGCGCGCTGATGGTGCCGCTTTCGGTGATTATGATCCCGGTCTTTTTGGTGATCAGCCGCGTTGGCATGGCGGGCAGCCTGCTCGGCGTGATTATCCCACCGGCTGCCACACCCACCGGTGTTTTCTTGCTACGCCAATACATGTTGACTATTCCTGACGAACTGATTGAGGCGGCACGCATTGACGGCGCAACCGAATGGCGCATCTACTGGCGCATTGTGATGCCCTTAGCGGCACCAGCACTGGCTGTTTTGGCAATCTTCAGCTTTATGTGGCGCTGGAACGACTTTTTGTGGCCGCTCATCGTCTTGGGCGGGCGCAGCGACCTTGCCACCTTGCAGCTTGGCTTGCAGAGCTTTCAGGGCGAACTAAATGTGCAGTGGGACTCGCTGTTGGCGATGACGGTGCTTTCGTTGCTGCCTGTGGTGGTAGTCTTTGGCATTTTGCAGAAATATATCACAACGGGCATTGCCTCAACAGGCTTGAAGGGTTAAGCGTGTACCGCTTTCTCTACCGCCACTTGCTCTCGCGCACAGATGCCGAGTGGATTCACACTATCGCGCTGCGTGGGTTAGCAGTGGCGGGCAATTTTCCGCCGAGTCGGGCGCTGCTGCGCGCCGCCTTCCTGCCGCCAACGGATGGGCTAGGTGTGGGTGCTTTTGGGCTATCCTTTGCTCATCCGTTAGGGTTGGCAGGTGGCTTTGATAAAGACGGCGTGGCATTGCACAGCCTTGCCGCGCTTGGCTTCAGCTTTGTGGAGGTTGGCACCGTCACGCCGCAACCACAAAGTGGTAACGCCAAGCCACGCCTGTTCCGCCTAGTTCAGGATCAGGCGCTCATCAACCGTTTGGGCTTCCCTAGCGGCGGCATGGCACAGGTGGCGCGGCATGTGGCGCGCCGCCCGCCCAATGTGCCGCTTGCAATCAGCTTGGGCAAAAATAAAGAGACGCCGCTAACCAACGCGCTGCGCGATTACCGTGCGGTACTTGAGCATCTTTATCCCTACGGCGATCTGTTTGTAGTCAACATCAGTTCGCCGAACACGCCTGAACTGCGCCGCCTGCAAACGCAGGCTTACCTGTCTGATCTGTTGGCAGGGCTACGCGAAACACGCAACGCACAGCCTGTGCCTAAGCCGCTGCTGCTCAAAATTGCGCCCGACCTCAGCCTTGACGAGATCACAGCCATCTGTGAGTTAGCCCTGCAACACGGCATCAATGGTATGATTGCCACCAACACCACGCTAGCCCGCCCAGCAACCTTGCAAAGCACCGCCGCAACCCACAGCGGCGGCTTGAGCGGTGCGCCGCTGCGTAGCACAGCAACCAAGATCGTGCGGCACATCTACCGCACCACTGGCGGCAAACTGCCTGTGATCGGTGTGGGTGGCGTGTTTAGCGGCGCGGATGTGTGGGAAAAGCTGCGGGCAGGCGCTGTGTTGGTGCAGGCATACACAGGGTTCATTTATGAAGGGATGGCGTTTGTGCGGCGTGCGCTTAACCAATTGCAGCAGCTTATGGCAGCAGAAGGGGTGCAGGATTTGCGTGACGTGATCGGGGCGGATGGATAAACGAACAGGCGGGAGTGTATTTCCCGCCCGTATGCTATGTGCTTAACTTTCCTGCGCGTTGCTTTCAGCGGCGTCTGCCGGCTCACCATGCACGTTTGCGCCGTTGCCATTGGTGGGGAGTTCAGCGTGCAGTGTGTCTTTGAGTGCGCCTTCGGGCAGTTCAATGCCTTTGGGTTCGGCAGCTTCTGCAGCAGGTGCCTCGCCTTCCGAACCTTCGCCTTCCGTCGGTAGATTAACGCCCCAGCGCTGCGTAAAACCGACACGGCGTTTATCAGGCTCTAGGCGGCTGATCCGCAGCAGCAACCGATCCCCCTTCTTGACGTAGCTGTGCGGCTCCTTGAGGGTGCCATCCCCCATCTCACTCAGGTGCAGCAAGCCTTCTAAACCATCATCAAGGGCAATGAACGCGCCGAAATCCACAACGTTGGTGACCATCCCTTCGACGGGCTGCCCCTCATGGTAGCGATTCATGGCATCCGCCCATGGATCGGGCAGCAGGCGCTTACGGCTGAGGGCAATACGGTTGGTGCCGCGGTCAAGGCTCAGCACGTAAACTTCGATCTCATCACCGATGTGCAGCACATCTTTGGGATGATCCACACGGTGCCATGCCAACTCACTGACATGGATCAAGCCATCAGCGCCACCCAGATTGACGAATGCGCCAAAATCACGCAGCCCGGTGACAATGCCCTTGACGATATCGCCTTCCATCAGTTCGGAAAGCAGCTTCGCTTTTTGCTGGATGCGCCATTCCTTCTGCGCTTCGCGTTCACTGAAGATCAGGCGGCGGCGCGCCTGATCAACTTCGATCACTTTTACACCCAATGCACGGCTGGTTGCGTTCAGCGATTCGCGGCGATCTGTGCCGCCCACACCCACCGAAAGGAGGTGTGAGGTTGGGATGAAGCCTTCTAGGCGCTTCCAACGTACCAACACACCACCACGGTTGTAGCCCGTCACCACCACCTCAACGACTTCGTCAGTGTTCAGCAGGCGGCGCGCCTCTTCCCAATCCTGCTGTTGCAAGCCCTGACTAATCGAAACGAGCAGGCTGCCGTCTTGGTCACGCGGATTGATCACATAGACGTACACCACATCGCCCACTTTTAGGTTAGCGCGCATCGTTTCGTCTAGGCGCTCCAAATCTTGGGATGGCACAATGCCATCTTGCTTTGCTCCCAGATCAACGATGACATCGCCCTTGCCATCAATCTGAAGAATGGTGGCGCTGCGAATTTCACCGCGCTCTGGTGGCGTGTAGTCGAACGAGGCTTCCAGTAACTCTAAAAACTCTGCTCGCTGTGCCTCTTGTTGCTTTTCACGCTCAGACTTATCAGCCATCATACCTTTACTAACCGCCTTACTGCGAGAATGCCCTCTAGTGAGGTACAAATTGTGGAAACACAATGCAGCCTTGCACGGCTGCGAACTATCGCTGCTTGTGCTGTGCCATTATGCCCATGCTTACGTTGATTCTATCAGGCACAATAACACTATGCCAAGTGAAAATCTGATGAGATCGCCGAAATTTAGGGCAAATTCAGAAATGCGCCGCGCTGTTGGCTGTGTTTATTTCCGCAAGTGGTGCTTCACTTGTTGGGAATTAGAGTATAGCACAGGCTTACGGAAAGTGGCAGGGTCAGTCGTGTTGAGGGGTTATAGATTGTGTGGCGACCATCCATTATAGAAGTTGCCCCAGCTCGCTAGCGGGCATCCTCAGCAAAAGATGATTCAGCGCCCAAAGCCCGGATTTTGGGTTGTGGCTGCCCTAGCTCTGCGAAAGTGCTGCTAAGATGGACTCAGCAGCGGCGCGTAGTTTGGCGTCGTTTGCTTCGCGGCAATCGGTGAATTGGATCAACTTCATGTAGGTTGGCAGTGCTGCCGAATACAAGTAAATAGGCAGCAAAGTAGCGCCAGTTTCACGGTGGCGAAAGAGCGCGATGTTGAATTCCTCTTTACAGACTTTTGAAGCAAGGTATTCCGGTGAGTAAAACGCCACTACCTTATTACAATCATCCAGTGCTTCAAAAATCTGCTGCTGCCAGGCATCACCAAGCGTTAGCTCACGCCGATCAAAGAAGATACGCAGATCAGGCTTCTGCGCCTGGAGGTAATCTACCACACGCAGCACATCGGTACGGTTTGGGCTGGCATAGCTGATGAACAAATCATAGCGGTACTGTGGCGACATGCTCATACTCATCTCTGCATAATGCTTTTTGAGGATGGCAAAGGCGCCTTTTAGTTCATATGCCTTGCGTTCCACAAACTCCACGATCTTCAGGCAGTTCACACCAAGCCCCATCGCCAGCCAATGGGCGGCTGCCTCTAGCAGCGGCTCCAGAATATCGGCAATTGGCACACCCTGCCTGCCCGTCGCAACCATAGACGTTGCCACCGTGCGAATGCTTGGTTCATGGCTGATGATTGCGATCAGCGCCTGGAACATATCGCCGATCACTTCGGCTGGCTCACCGCGTGTGCGTGGTTCAAAGCACAGCACGCGCTTGAAGGGCATGGACTCTGACGTGATTGGCTGCGAAAGCCAACAACCGAAATCCTCCCGCAGATCGGCAGCTTTTGCAGCGGCAAGGCGCGCTACCGAGATACCGCGTTTGTGCAGCGCCTCAATGAGCGTGCCACGTTCAGGCGCGTAGTGGTTCGGGAAGGCAGAGACGACGAGCAGATCAACCGTGTCGGGCATGGTGGTGAGGTCACCATGATAGAGTTCAATGCGCCGTTCGCCTTCGGCGTGTTGCACACTTAACCAGTCAAGCAGTTCCATGTCACCCACCCTAACAGTACACTAAATCCATGTGCGGCGGATATTTATCAGATTATAGCGCAATACAGCGGGAGGGTGTTTGTCCCACCGAGTGGCTGCCTTCTGAATGTGCCATAGCCACAACGGTTTAATTGGTCAAATCAACAAAACACAGCAGGGCAGTTTTGCAACCGCCCTGCTGGACTCATGGTGAGTTGGTGCGCGTGTTAGGCGCTATTCATCAGTTGGATCGTTGCCTGCGGCAGGCTTCAAAGTGAACAGTGTGCCATCCCCACGCCCGTAGACCTCTGGTGTGTAGAATTCTTCGGCAGTGGTTGGCATGACGCGATACTCGCCCGCCAAGCCCGCCCGAATCGTATACACATAGCGGTAGGTGCCTTTGGGCAGGTAGGTAGCATACAGCACTGCCTTTTCATCGCGCAGTTCGGTTTGGCTGAACCACCACCATCCGTAGCCACGCCCAAACGGATCCTCAAGGCTGAGGCGCGGCGCTTGCCCAACCGCGCTCGTGGCGAGGTTCGGGTTGATTGCCTCTGAGCCAGCCGGGATGGGATCGGTGAGCATCACATAGTGCAGATCGCGCTGGGTGACGATAGTCAGCGTCACGATGATGTTATCGCCCACACGCGCCTCTGTGATGGGTGTGCGGCTTGGATCGTTGGCAAGGTGATAGGAGCGCTGCACGCTGATGCCGCGATCCAATGCCTTGATCTGATCGGCGGGCAGGTTTACACGCAAGTGTGCCGTGTAGTAGAGGATGCCTTCGCCGTCGGTGCGGTCAATCGTCAAGCGGTTGACCTGATCACGCAGCAGATCGGCAACCTGCACCTTCAGCGTCAGCGATTCGCGCACGTTGTTCACGTCGGCACGTTCGCCTGCCACCAGTGCCTCACCGTTCAGCGTTGCGCCAAAGGTGTAGCTGGGTTGGAGTTCGCCGGTGAACTGCATCCAGTCCACCAATGCCAACACCGACCACGCCGTTTCCTGTGTTGTTTGCCACGAATCTGCTGTGCGTGCAATCATCAGCCAGCGCACTGCATTCGGGATGAGCTGATTGTCTGGGTTAAGCTGGATGAGCGCCTTTAGCACAATGGCAGTTGTGCGCGTATCCGTGTTCCAGTTGAAGTAGTCGGGTGTTGCTTCTTCCCAATGTGCGCCGGTCGCACTCAGGATGGCGCGGCTGACCAGATCGTTGAGCAGGGTATCGGTGTAGGTTGTGTTGCGCGGATCAATCTTGTTGAACGCCATCGCAAGGTAGGCACGTGCGTAGATGTCCATCTGCTCGCGCCGATCAAAGAGCAGCACGGCACGGCTGAAGTTACCTGCATCTGCCACTGCCAGCGCATAGACGATGAACGCCTGCCGATTGAGTTCGGCACGCGATGGGCGCGCACCCAGATCAGCCGCCGCCAACGTTTCCCGCAGGAAGCGGATGGCACCTTCGATCACGTTGTCATCTACATTAAAGCCATTGGCACGCGCCTCGCTCAAGCCGATCAGCGCGTAGGCAGTCACCAGTGGATTGCTCTGATCACGCCCAAACCAGCCCCAGCCACCGTCAGGCTTCTGGTCGTTATACAGGCGTTGCACTGCAAAACCAACTGCCGTCTCTGCTTGTTGGCGCAAGGCGGCATTTTCCAAGCCTAGCTTGGCGAACGCGCCGTAGGTTGCCACATTCGGCAAGAAGCGGCTGATGGTCTGTTCGGTGCATTGGTGTGGGAAGTTTCGCAGCACTTCCAGTGCATCCACAGTGGCAGCCGCCAAAGAGCGATCAAAGCGCACCGTGAGCGAGCCTTCCTTCACCTCAAAGCGGCGCGGCAGTGCAATGCCTTCGGTGCGGCGCTCACCGAGGCTCAGCGTGCCACCTGTACCAACTGTCTCTGGTGCTTCATAGCGCAGCACGGGCAGGTATTTATCATCGCCCTTGCCAACGGCACTTTTGGCAGCATCACCTAGCGAGCCATCGGCATTCTGGGCAAAGAAAGTGACATCAAGGCGTTCTACATCCTCAACCTCAATCGCCCACTCAAAGCGCGCCCGTCCGCGGTTTGCCACGCTGCGAGTCTGTATTGGGTTGTTATCCAGCAGGCGTGCGCCTTTCAGGTCAATGCGCGCCGTCACTTCCTGATCAGCACCGCTGTTGTTGTTGACGACTGCCACAAGGGTAGATTTATCGCCAACCACATAGAAGCGCGGCGTGATCGGGCGCACCAGAAGCGGCTTGGTGCTCAGCAAGTCAAAGGTTGCTTGCCCAACCAGCGTTGTTTGCAATTCGCCAATGGCGCCGGTTGCGGCGCGCACGTCTAAGCGCCACGTAGTTAGTTGATCGGGCAGTTCCACGCTGACAACTGCCTCTCCGTTTTGGTCTGTGATGACGCTTGGCTGCCACAGCGGCGTATCAATGAAGCGCTGGCGCACCTCAAAAATGCCCCCTTCAGGACCACCGCCGCCGCCACCTTTGATGGTGTTCAGGATTTCTTGCGTCTGTTGGTCTACGCTCACGGTCAGGCTAACCGCCGTGCGAATGCCTAAGCCCGCCTGACTGTAGAAGTGCGCCAAGATCGGGCGTGAAGTATCCGGCAGCAGCGAGAGGACGGCAAGATCGGTCAAACCAACGCCGATTTCCGCCTGCACAGGCTCGCCGCGATAGTCAGTCACCTTGATTGTGTAGTTGACTGTTTCACGCGGGCTTGCCTGCTCACGGTCGGGCGTCACGGTGATGTTGAGGGCATAGCGCGCCGTATCCACACCGATTTGCAGCAAGCCCATGCGGAAAGCTGCCACAGGGTTATTTTCATCCACGCCCTTCACAATCAACACGGAGATGAAGGCGTTGGGCGCAAGGTCAGCTATGATGGGCAGTTCGTAGACATAGCTGTTGTTGGGCAGATCAACCACTTCATAGCTGAGGATTTTGCCGCGCTCAACGCTGATGAGTGCCTTTGCTGCACCTTGAAAGGGGCTGGCGATCAGGATTGAGGCAGTCTCGCCGATCTGGAAATCGGTCTTGTCAATCTTCAGGTCAATGCGGTTGCTGTTCTGCTGGCGCCACGGCACATAGTCCGGGCCCGCCACCCACATAAAGGTTGCTGTTGTGATCTGGTTGCCCAAGCTATCACGGCTGCTCACATAGACTTTGTAGATGCCGCCGCGCTCAGGTGTGAAGGTGTAGACCGCTTTACCATCGCTGTTGGTGGTTGCCACACCTTCTGTGATAGGCAGTTCTTCCACCTCATAGTTCCAGACGGTGCGCCCGCTGGCAGGCTCAACGGTTTGGGTGCTTTTCCAACGGCGTTCGACTACGCGCACACTCAGCCCGATGCCTGCTTTAGGGGAGCTATCCCAATTGGCAGTGACCAAGTTCACATCTTGCGGCTTGCCCGCAATGCCAACATAATTGGCAGCGCCCGCGCCGATGTAAAACTCACCCTGATGCACGATAACCGTCGCACGCCCGGCAATAAGCTGATCGCTGTCATCGGTCACCCGTGCTTCGATCACGAACTGCTTGCTGCGCGTGGCTTTGGCAAGGTCGGCTGGCACTTCAATGACGAAGCGTCCGAAGGCATCCGTCCTGCCGACACCGCCAATTGCCGAGTCACCGTAGCGCTCATCGTAGAAGCTGCGAGCGCCCTCATCCTCATTGAACTCGATGAAGCTGTAGCGCCCACTGCCCTTATAACGGAAGAAGTAATCTTCCGTGAAAAGCGACCACTCGATGCGTGCATTGCTCACACCGCCGCCGAAGAAATACGAGCTTTCAACAGTCACGCGGACGGTATCACCTTGCACCACTTCAGGTTTCTCAGCGGTCAGGTTCACTTGGAATTCTGGCACACGATACTGTGCCACATCCACACCACGCGAAAAAGTGGTGCCGCGCCATTGGCGCACATCCGTGCCGTTGAAGCCCGGTCGCACGATGATGCGGTAGTAGCCGAGCGGTGCGTTCTCATCCGTGGTGATGCTATCTGAGAAAGAGCCAAACTGGGTGAGTGGCAGATTCTTGAGGTAAAGCTGCCGTCCGCGATTGTCCACCACCTCGACTGAGACGGTTTCTAAATTGCTGACGGTATATTGCATATCCTCTTTGGCGCGCACCACACCGCGGAAGTAGATCGGTTGACCGGGACGGTAGAGCGAACGATCCGTGTAGAGGTATGCCGTCAGTTGGCTTGGATAGTAGTTGGTTGGCTGGTTAAAGCTCCAGGCTTGGATGCCACTTTCCCATTCAATGCTGCCGACGCTGAAATGCTGCGGCGTCTCGATCAGGGCAAAGAGTTCGGTGTAGAGCGACTCAAGCCGACGCGGTAACCGTAAGATAGCCACACCATCGGCATCCGTTTCGGCGGTGCCAATTGGTGCGAGTCTATCACCACGCCTGCCGCTGCCGCCGTCACTATAGCTTGTATAGAAGAACTGCACAGGCACGTTCGGCACAGGCTCGCCACTTTGCAAGTCGGTCACCCATGCCATGGCGCTGCCTTCGGAAAGTTTGAGCGTAATGTTGACCGTGGCGATCAGCATGTTCTCGTTAAACGAGTAGCCGGTGGTTGGCGAGCTAACATACATGCGATACAAGCCGGGCTTGAGCGCTGCTGCGTTCGGATTGCTCGGCTGCAAAGGCGTGCGCGGCAAGTTGACAATGCGGCTGCTGCTGCCCGGAATGCCCATAAAGTATTGGCTGGTGTTGCCTTCTGCCACCCAACCAGAGAGGTTGTTCTGCCCAACCACACTGACGCGATACCACAAAAAGCCGTTGGCACACTGCGGACCACCAGTGATTTGCATCAAAGTGTTGGCGGGCAGCTCTGCACGAATGGCAGCGGTTGTACCGGGGCGATCACGCAGGCGCAGCGGTGTAGGATCGTCAGGTAGTACGATGGCATACTCGCCCGGAATCAGGCGGCTAGGCGGCGCACCAGGGCAGTCGGGCGCGGCAAAGGCGGTGTTTGCACCTTCGCTAATCGTCACCAGATCGTAGCGCAGCACGTTTTTAGGGTTTTCCACACCAACTGCCCATGTGCGAAGGCGCTCTGCATTGGAGAGCATGGTGTTGCCATAGCGCAGCAGTGCCAGCAGATCGGAAGATGGCACACTGTAGAGCGAGAAGTTGATGCGATCTAGGTTGCGGTGCGTGGAAAATGCCCGCGTTTGCGCGTTATAGGCGCTGTACAAGCCGAGTGTGTTGAAACCTGTCCGCAAACTGAGTTCAGGTGCGTACTCAGGTGTCGTCCAGCGGAAGATGAGCAGTTTGCCATCTGCCGAAATCTCGTAAGCATCCTGGCGCTGATCAACTTGCAGCGGCGTGCCATATTTGTCTACCAAGCCTTCGATGTTCAGCGTTAGGACGTAGGATGTGCTTGGTTCATGGCTAAAGCCGTACTGGTAATAGGTACCTTCTGTGCTGCTGTAGTCATCGTAGAGCAAGCCGGGCTTGGGCGTGATCGTGATGCGATCTTTGAAGTCGGTCAAATTCATCGGCGTGCTAAAGCGCACGTAGAAACCAGAAGCACGCGCCTCATATTCTTCATGACGCGGGTAGGTTTCTAGGATGCGTGGCGTAGTGACCGTTGTGAAGGTTGAGCGCGCATCTTCAGTGATAGATGCGTTGGTCAGGCTGCGGGCGAGCGCTTGCTGCACAAGGATGGTGTACTCTGAATCATAGTCAAGCTGTGCCGCAGGTTTGAACGTGAAACGGCGATTATCCTCACTAACGCTCTCAACCTGAATGGCGACGGTGCCACGCGGTCCGATGAGTTGGGTGGCGGCAACAATGCTATCGCGTTCCATTGGTTGGCTAAAAACGACTGTAAAGGTCGTATCCAGCGCCAACCGCTGGCTCTTATCACGTGGGATGATCTCGATGGCGCGTGGCGAGATGGTGGTGAAGGTAGATTTAACGTCCTCTTGCAGCACGGCACCCGTCACATCCTGCAAGCCGGCTGGCACCGTGATGGTGTAGACCGTGCCGCCTTGCAAATTCTTGGTCTTGAATTGGTAGACGGATGTGCTGATCCATTCGCCGCTGCCTTCCACGGCAGGCTCAGCGGTGAAAGGTGCTGGAAGTGCTTTGAGTTCTTCAACACTCATCAAAGGCACTACAGGACGGTTGAAGATGATCGTGATCGCAGTATCCGCTTCGATGGCGCCGCTGCCGTCGTTGGGCAGCATCTGCACCACTTCAAGGAAGCCGACCGTCTGAGCGCGCAGCGTGAATGCCTCTGGCAAGGCGATATTCAACGCGCTGCGTGCTTCCGTGCCAACAGTCAGGTTGTAAGTGGTGGCGCGCTGCAAATTGGCAGGTTTGAAGCGCACGGTTGCTTCATCCAGCCATTCGTAAGGGCCATTCAAGGCAGGCTGGGTACGGATGGCGCGCTCTACGCTGGCGCGATCCATCGCTTGGTTGAAGAAAATGGTGATTGTGCCATCCAGTGGCAGTTCTTCACCGCGCAGTGGGATAGTATCAATCACGGCAGGTGGTGGCTGATCATCGGCGCTGAGTGCGCTTGGCGCGCTGGCAAGCGCACCAAACAACACCGCGAGGATCAGGCAGAGGGCGAGTAAGCGTCGCATATGAAATCTCCCCGAACAGTATGAGTCAGTCTCAGTATAGACCCGAACCGCCCTATGCCCAAACACCGTCTAGCCAACGCATACCATACGCTGTGCTGCCGCTTTGCTTTAGTTCAGCGTAACACGCAAGGCTACCTTATTGGTTGCAAACTGCGCGGCACGCTCTGCCGTCAGCTTTGGGTAAACCTGCCGCGCAACGTGGGCAACCACATCTGCCTGCCGAGAGGCTTCTGCCTGTGCGGTATATTGTTTGCCGCGCAGATGCACCTGAATGGGTGCGCCGCCTTGCAAATTACGCCACCACACATACTCGGCACTGGTCAGGATCAGTAAGGTATCGCCCTGCTGCGCGTACTGCACTGGCACGTGGTAAACCTTGCCGCTTTTGCGCCCCGTCACACTCAGCAGCACATAGAGCTTGCTCACTGAGCCGTGCCAGCGCGAGCGCAGCAGCCAACGCATCATCGGATTTTGGAGTTTGATTAACAATTTCAGCCAACGCGGCATCATGTACCTTCTCTCAGCTATATATACGATTATACATATATACGCGAAGTCTATTGAAGGGTTGCAGATTTGTCAATAAGCAAGCTGGCATCACCGTGAGTCTCGCTAATCATCACAATCGCATATCAACGTCTTACTGCCATGCAGCAGGCTTAACGCGATATGGAATATACTTGTAACGGCGCACGCGCCATCTGCACAGATTCACGGCACAAATCAGGAGAGCTATTTTGGGTACATCCCAAAGCCGAGCAAATAGCCTTTTACACTTTGCCACACTGATCCCTATGCTGCTGTTGGCGTTATTCATTGCGGTGCAGGGCGTGAACGTGCCGTTTGGTGATGAATATGGCGTGACGGCGCCTGTGGCAGTTGCCACTGCTGAAGGGCTTTTGCAGCCAAGCTACTTTTTTCAGCAAGAGAGCAACCACCGTTTGGTATTCACCAAGCTGACGGTCGCGTTGAACACGCTGCTCACCGGTTGGGATTTGCGCGTTGAGATGTGGGTGAATTTTGCGCTGTTGGTTGCCAGCTTTGGGCTGCTGCACAATGCCTGGAAGCGTGTGCATCCGCCAACGGCGGCGTGGTTGGTGTTGCCCTTTGCACTGCTGCTCTTTGCGCTGCGCCAGCGCCCAACTTTTGCCCTATATCTCGCCTTTTATTATGGGCAGCTCTTCATGTTTGCGGCGCTGTGGGTGCTGGTTACCTTAAAGGTGAGCCGCCAAACACTGCTGATCGTGATATTGTGTGTAATCGGCGCTACTTTCAGTAACGCTGGCGGCTTGCCGTTGTGGATGGCATTGGTGCCTGCGCTGTGGCTGCGCGGCTACCGCGATTGGCGCTATTTGGCGGCATGGCTGGCAGCCGCCGCGATCTTCATCGGTATTTTTTTTCCTGAACTACGACTTCACAGTCAGCTTTTCAGGCGTTGAAAAGCCTGAAGTGCCGCTGCCTATCTATTTGCTCTATGTGCTGGCATTTCTCGGGTCGCCGTTCGTCCTTGAACTAGAAGGCTTATACATACCGAGCATTCTATGCTTTGGCATCGGTTTAAGTCTCTTATTGTTTAACACACGCTTTCTGCTGCGAAAGCATGTGCCGCTTGCCTTCTTTGCGCTGCCGAGTGCGCTTATCTTAATGGCGTTGGGCAACGCCGTGATCGCCGCTGCCGCTCGCGCTGACATTATGTACTATGTTTTTGATTCACAGCCGCTTGCCGCACGCTATGCGGTGGCTGCCAATTGGTTTTGGTTGGCGGTGTTGATGGTATCGGCTTTGGCTGTTTGGCACGCACCCAAAACGCGCCAACACATCACCCAAAAACTTAACCGTGCCGTGTTTATAAGCCTGCTGCCTGTGTTCATCATTGTCAATGCGCTCTCTTGGAGTGTTGGCAGCGAATATTATCCGGCAACGCTGACCGAACAAGACCGTTTGTGCATGTTGAATTATCTAAGCGCGCCCGATGCACCATGCTTGCTGCGCTTTTATGACCCTGCCTGGCGGCGAGTGGATATGCAATACCTTGCCAAGCACCGCCTAACAGCCTTTAGAGATTGGTACGCAGGCTTGCAACCGTCTGCACAACTGCTTGAGGCACCCATCCAACACCTGAACGGCGTAGCAGGCGTGAAGCCGACCTTTGTCAAACATAGACGAGGCAACTCCGAAGGTGATGCCTTCTCCCTACCCACACCTATTGTCGTTGAGCAGTATGTACAGCTGCCCGCTGCGCCACACATCTTTTTCGAGGCGGAACTCTATGCCGAATCAGCGCAAACTGCCACCTTTCGCCTAGCGGTGCGCGAAGGGCGCACCATCAGCACGCTGCATGAGGGCAACCTAGAAAATGGCATATCGCTGCCAATTCGTGTTGATCTAAGTGCATGGCGTGGTAAAACTATCGTGTTGGTCTATGAAACGCGCTCATTTGGAGAGACGGTGCAAGTGTTGTGGATTCAGCCGCGCCTTAGCACAGAATAGGTAAGTTATGCCAAACTCACTTTCGATTGTCATACCCGTCTATAACAGTGAGCAGAGTTTGCCTTTATTGGTGGCAGCCCTTAGCGAGGTATTCGCGGATTATGGCGCGCCGTTTGAGCTGATCCTTGTGAACGACGGCAGCCACGACCACAGTTGGGCAGTCGTGGGAGACCTTGCAGGGCGCCATGCGTGGATCACAGGCATTGACCTGATGCGAAACTATGGACAGCATAACGCGCTCTTGTGCGGCATTCGTGCGGCGCAGCACGCCGTGATTGTGACGATGGATGATGATTTGCAGCACCCACCCGCCGAAATTCCAAAACTTCTGGCAAAACTGGACGAGGGCTATGATGTGGTCTACGGCACACCACAGCAGGAACAGCACGGCTTGCTGCGCGATCTTGCCTCTCAGGTGACGAAGGTTGCCCTGCAAAGCGCGATGGGCGTGCAAAGTGCGCGCAAGGTGAGCGCCTTCCGCGTCTTTCGGCGAGAGGTATGCAGGGCTTTTGCCAACTATAACAGCCCCTATGTCTCGATTGATGTGCTGCTGACGTGGGGAACGACGCGCTTTGCTGCCGTGACCGTTGCACACGCGCCGCGCCGCTATGGAAAATCGAACTACACCTTGCGAAAGCTGATCGCACACACTTTCAATATGGTGACGGGCTTCAGTGTGCTGCCGCTGCAGATCGCAAGTTTGCTTGGCTTCACCTTCACCCTGTTTGGCATCGGCATTTTCCTGTTTGTGATTGCCCGCTACCTGATTGAGGGCGGCAGTGTGCCGGGCTTTCCGTTCCTCGCTTCGATCATTGCTATTTTTTCGGGTGTGCAATTGTTTGCTTTGGGCATTATAGGGGAATACTTAGCGCGAATGCACTTCCGCAGCATGGAGCGTCCAGCTAGCACAATTAGGCAAATTGTGGGGCGAGAAGGAGATAAAAACTGATGGCAAAAGCAAGTGTGGTACGTTCCGCTATTGACGAAGAACGATTTGGGATTCGTGTGGCACGCATTGGCAACCTTGTGCCAGATATGCTCGATGAAACAATGCAGTTCTGCCGCGATCAGTCCGTTCAGATGCTGATTGCACGCACGCCTAGCCAAGAAATTCGCTTTGTGCAGCAGCTTGAGGAACTCGGCTTTCGCCTGATGGATACGTTGGTTTACTATCGGCGCGATTTGACGCGCACACCGATCCCAGAATCACATGATGCCGCGCGAATCCGCCCTGTGCAACCTAGTGAGGAAGCCACAGTGCGCGAGATCGCCGCGCAATCTTTTCAGGGTTACTTTGGTCACTATCACGCCGATCCGCGCTTGGATCAGGCAGCGTGCGATGCTGCTTACGTCTCTTGGGCAGAGCGCTCGTGCTTGGATCGTGAAGTGGCAGATGAGGTGTTGGTAGCTGAGATTGATAAATCATTAGTGGGTTTTGCAACCTTACGCCGTAACACAGCAGAACAAGGCGAAGGGGTGTTATTTGGCATTGCGCCTACAGCACAGGGTAAAGGCATTTACCATTCATTCATAGTACATGGTATGCAGTGGTGCCTTGCGAACGGGATGCATGAAATGGTCGTTTCCACCCAAATCACCAACCTTGCCGTTCAGAAAGTTTGGGTGCGCGTTGGCTTTGAGCCATCTCACTTTTATTATACCTTTCACAAGTGGTTTGATTAGAAGCTATTTCAGATTTGAGTAGGATTGTAGATTTTTGCCTGTGGAGCGCACATTGCGCGCTCCACAGGCGGTGATTTCGAGAGGGCTTCCCTCTCAAACTTACCCTTTATTCGTTTTTGAAATGAGTTCTAAGCTATGACCATCACTATCCCTTTTAACCGACCCTGCCTGCTCGGCAATGAGCAGGCATACATCTTGCAGGCAATTGCCAACGGTCACGCTTCAGGCGATGGCAGTTTCACCAAGCAATGCCATGCCTTCTTAGAGCAGACGTTTGGTGTGCCAAAGGCACTGCTGACCACCAACTGCACCCACGCGCTTGAAATGGCGGCACTGCTGCTTGATCTGCGCGAGGGTGATGAGGTCATCTTCCCATCCTTCACCTTCGTCTCGACGGTGAATGCCTTCGTGCTGCGCGGTGTGCGCCCAATCTTTGCCGATGTGCGCCCTGATACCCTGAACCTTGATGAAAATCAGCTTGAGCGCTTGATCACGCCGCGCACACGCGCCATTGTGCCTGTGCATTATGCCGGCGTTGGCTGTGAGATGGATGCCATCTTGGAAATTGCGGCGCGCCACAACCTTGTTGTGGTGGAAGATAACGCACACGGTCTATTCGGCAAATATCGCGGGCGCTATCTTGGCACGCTTGGCGCGCTGGCAACGCAGAGCTTCCACGAGACGAAGAACTTCACCTGTGGTGAAGGTGGTGCGCTGCTCATCAACGATCTGCAGTATGCCGAGCGTGCTGAAATTATCCGCGAGAAGGGTACCAATCGCAGCCGCTTCTTTCGCGGGCAGGTGGATAAATACACTTGGGTAGATGTTGGCTCTAGCTACCTGCCTTCGGATTTGTTGGCAGCGTTTTTGTATGCACAGTTTGAGGTGCATGAGCGCATTCAGAGCATTCGCCGCCGCATTTGGGAAACCTACGCCGCACGCTTGGGCGATTGGGCAGCCGAAAATGGCGTGCAAATGCCCTATGTGCCTGATCATTGCGAGCAGGCATACCATATGTTCTACCTGCTCATGCCTTCTTTGGAGACACGGCAGGCGTTCATTGCACACTTGAAGGCACGCGGCATCCTTGCTGTTTTTCATTACTTACCGCTGCATCTTTCAGAGATGGGTTTGAAATTCAGCGGGCGTGTTGGCGATTGTCCTGTCACTGAGCGCATCAGTGACCAGTTGGTGCGCTTGCCATTCTTCAACGATCTGGATGAGGCGTTGCAGGGGCAAGTGATTGAGGCAATTCTCACCTTCAAGGTTGACCATGCATGATGCCCGAAACGTCATACGATCCCACCTTTTTTACCAAGCTGTGGCAGGTCGAAGATCGGCACTTTTGGTTTCGGGCGCGCAACGCTGCCATTCGTGGCACATTGCAGCGCCTGATCAGCCGCTTACCAGAAGGCTACCGCGTTTTGGAGGTCGGCTGTGGGACAGGCAACGTGCTGCGTCATGTAGAGCAAGTCTGCACGCAAGGGCAAGTGATCGGGCTTGATCTATTCCTTGAAGGGCTGCGCTTTGCACGGCAGCGCGTAAACTGCCCTCTGGTGCAGGCAGATATTCATCAGCCGCCCTTCAAAACGCGCTTCGATCTGATCGGCATCTTCGATGTGCTGGAGCATTTACCTGATGACCGTTCGGTGCTGCGTGCGCTTCACGCGCTGCTGGCAGAAAATGGCACCTTGCTAATCACAGTTCCCGCACATATGAGCCTGTGGAGCTATTTCGATGAAGCCTCTCACCATTATCGGCGCTATCAACAGCGCGAATTACACCAAAAGCTGATCGAAACAGGCTTTGAAGTCACCTTCATCACATACTATATGGCGAGCATCTTTCCGCTGGTCGGGCTTGGACGCCGTTTGGCAGCGCGCAAAGATACCGAGTCGGCGGCGCTTGCCTCAAACGAGTTGAAGATTGTGCCAATCCTCAACAGCCTACTGACCGCTATTCTGGGCTTGGAGGCGCGCTTGGTAGCTGCCCGCCGCCGCCTACCAATTGGCACCTCACTGCTGGCAATTGCCACCAAGAAGTCAGCCGATTAGCACAGCCCTTTGGCAGCAGGTTGTGCTAAAATTCTAAACATCACCTACCATCCACACAATCAGGAGCATTTAGCGTGCGATTTCCTCGCAGTGTGCTATTTCGGGCAGTGCTGATCGGTCATCTGACCAACGACATCTTCATGAGCATGGGACCTGTGCTGCTCGCCTTTGCAGGCGCACACTTCCTAAACGCGAATGCCGCCGCCATCGGACTAGCCATCAGCCTGCGGGAGCTGATCGGCGCGGTTTCGCAACCGTTCTTTGGCGTGCTGACGGATCGCAGCGGCGGGCGTTGGTTGGCAGCGCTCGGCGTGGCATGGACGGCGCTCAATATGTCGGCGGCGTTGGTCATGGCGCTTTCGGGTAACGGTTTGCTCACATTGCTTTTCTACTGCTCAGCGGCGTTGGGCAGCGGTGCTTTTCATCCCGTCGGCACGATGTACGCCTCTAACGTTGAAAAAGAGAACGCCGCACGCAACAGCAGCTATTTCTTTTTGTTTGGGCAGATTGGCTTAGGCACGGGACCTGCCTTTGCTGGCATATTGCTGGCAGCGCTCACCTTTAAGCAAGAGGATGTGGTGCGTTTGCAACCGACCGTCGAGGGCAATCTGATCGGATTGCTGGCACTCAGCCTTGCCGCGCTGCCGGCTGTGTTGCTGATGGCAAGGCACATACCAAGCCAGCGCAGTGTGCGTGCCGCGCAGAGTGCTGCGATTGCCACACCGAAAGCCCGTCAACCGATCACGCGCCTGATGGTTGGCACCTTTGCCTTGTTCATGGTGGTGCTGCTGCTGCGGAGCATTTCGCACATTGGCATTGTGAACTTTGTGCCGATCCTGTTTGAACGGCGCGGCTGGTTGGTGAGCGACTATGGCTTTGTGACCAGCCTGTATTGGATCGCCTCTGCCTTTAGCGGTGTGCTGCTTGGCACGCTTGCCGATAAACACGACCGCCGCCGCATGATTGCGATCAGCGTGTGGCTGGGTGCGCCGCTGCTCTTTATACTGCCCATCGCAGAAGGCATTGCCGCACCGCTGCTGGCGTTGGCTTCTGGTGCGCTGCTCGGCGCAAGTTTCCCGTTGATCGTGGTGATGGCGCAGAGCCTGCTGCCGAATGCGAAAGGCTTTGCGGCGGGGCTAACGCTCGGCATGATCTTTGGCGCGGGCGCGGTGGGTAACACCCTGATGGGCTTTTTGGCAGATGGTGTGCAAAGCATCGGCTTCAATGGGATCGGCATTCAGGTAACCTTTCAAGTGGTGGCAGCTGGGGCGGTTTTGGCAGGCTTTTTGGCACTGCTGCTGCCGCAACGCCTCAGTGGGCAGACCAAAGCAGCGCCTGTCCCTGAACCTGTGCCGCAGGGTGCGGATTAAACTCGCGGAAAGGTGGGTCGGCAACAACCGACCCACCCTATGCGCGCCTTTAAGCGCTAAACGCCGCGATCTGCTCTTGCAGCTTATCGCGGGCAACCTCAGGATAGTGCGCCAAGCGCCGATCAAAATCCTGCATAATGGCGACCAGATCGGCTTTGGTACGCGCCTCAAAGCGCATGGTGACTGCTGGTTGTGTGTTGCTGGCGCGTACCAAGCCCCAGCCGTGATCAAAGGTGACCCGTGCGCCATCCAGCGTGATGACATCATGTTCGGCGGCGAATTCGCGCTGAAGCGCCTCAATAATCGCAAATTTGCGCTCATCCGGCGCCGAGACGATGATCTCAGGCGTGGCGACTAACTTCGGGATTGTGTCGAACACTTCGCTCACAGTGCGTGTCTCTTTGCTGAAAATCTCCAGCACCTTTAGCGAGACTAACGGCGCATCATCAAAGCCGTAATAATCCTCACCGATAAACAAATGTCCGCTGACTTCGCCGCCCAACGGTGCGCCTTCTTCCGCCATCTTCGCCTTCATCAGGCTGTGACCCGTCTTCCACATGATTGGAATACCGCCATGCCCGCGAATTTCATCATCAAGGGCTTGGCTTGCCTTCACATCAAAGACGACTTTCGCACCCGGTATGCGCGTTAGCATATCGCGTGCCAGCAGCGCCAATAGCCGATCCGCCGCGATGTGATGCCCATGCTCATCAATAATGCCGCAGCGGTCGGCGTCACCATCAAAGCCGATGCCCAAATCCGCGCCATTTTCCACCACGGCACGCTCTAGGTCTTTGGTGGTCTCAGGGTCTTCGGGGTTGGGCAAATGATTCGGGAAGGTGCCGTCTGGTTCACAGTAGAGGCAAATCACTTCAATGCCAAGCTGTGCATAGACAGGCTGCATAAAGAGTCCGCTGAGGCTGTTGCCTGCGTCCAGCACAATCTTGAGTTTGCGGCTGCCCATCTTCACCTTGCTGGCAATGGTCTGCATGTGCTTGGCAACAAGGCTCGTGTCGTGCGTCAGCGTACCACTGCCCGTCAGAAAGTCATCCGCCTCGATCAGGGCGCGGATCGCCTGAATTTGATCGCCATAGAGTGCGAAGCGATCATACGCCATCTTGATGCCGTTAAATTCCAGTGAGAGGTGGCTGCCGGTGATCTGAATGCCGCCGGCACGTGCGCCATGCTGCGCGCTGGCATAATAGACGCTCGGCGTCATTACGTCGCCAATATCGGTCACAGCTACACCGGTGCTGAGCAGCCCTTCAATAAGCGCCTTCTTCAAGGTAGGTGAGGTTGGGCGGTTATCACAGCCAACGTAGACGCGCTCTGTATTATAGGTGCGCTGCATGTAGGTGCCATAGCCCTTACCCACCGCGTTGGCAAGTTCGGGCGTGATTTGCGGATTATCCCCTGCCACTCTGCCGCGAATGTCATACTTGCGGAAGATTGCACTTGGAAATTGCATAAAAAGTTACCTTTCTGCTTATTTGAAGGAACGCTAGAGGTGAATTGGCTCGCCACTGACGCAATCTACAATATCAATCGTCGGATTTTCTGTGCCGCTGGCAGCCGCCACCATGCCGCACAAGCGCAGTGCGCTCTCGATGACCTGCTGCATGGTGTTGTTGGCGCCGCCTTCCACCATAGCGCGCAGCAAGTTCGGCTCGGTGCCGCTGAAGCGCAGATTCACGCGCCCTCTATCCTCAAAAAGCGTGTGAACAGCCTCAACAGCTTCGGCAAGCCCTTCCACAGCCGTTAGGTCTACTCGCGCTTTCAGGTGTGCAGAGGCAATCACTTGTGGATAGCGTGGAATCTGTGCAGCGATCTCGCTCAGGCTGCCAAGCCCTGCCGCCTTGCGCGCTGCGGCAAGAGAAGCCATCAGCAAACCGATGTAAATGCCATCGCCAGCGCCATGCACACCATCCAAGAGGATGATATGCCCAGCTTGCTCACCGCCAAGCGTGAATAAGCCTTCGCGCAAGCGCTCCATCACATAGCGATCTCCAACTTTGGTGCGGCTGAGCGCAATACCGTGTACGGCAAGGTAATCGGCAAGCCCGCTGTTGCTCATATCAGTAGCGACTACGCTCTCGCCTGCCAACTGACCGCGTTCTTGAAGCGAGACGGCAAGGATGCCCAGCATGTGATCGCCATCAATCAACATGCCATTGGGCGTCACGCAGATGACACGATCCGCATCGCCGTCAAATGCAATGCCGAGATCCGCATCGTGCGCCCTGAGCATTGCCAGCATCGCTGATCGGTCACGGCGCACATGCTCACTGCCGGCATTCACATTGATGTTGACGCCATTTGGTTCTGCATTCAAAACAAAGACTTGCGCGCCGCATTCGGCAAATGCCTGTGGTGCCACCGAAAAGGCTGCGCCGTGTGCGCAGTCCAGCACCACCTTTAACCCGCGCAACGCCTGTTCGGGCAAACTCTCTACCAAATGCTTTACGTAAATAGTTCGGGCGTCCAAGGTTTGGCAAGTGCCTAGCGTGGGCGCGCTGGGTGCGTTATCGGGTTGGGCAGCGATCAGTGCTTCAATGGCTTCTTCGGCGGCATCGGGCAGTTTGAAGCCATCTGCACCAAAGAGTTTAATGCCGTTCTGCTCAAAGGGATTGTGGCTGGCACTGATCACAATGCCTAGCCCAAAGCCACCTTGTTTGGTCAGAAAAGCAACGCCCGGCGTGCTGATAACGCCTGTATCCGCCACCTGCACCCCTTGCGCTAACAAACCTGCTGTCAGCGCGCTCGCTAACATATCGCCGCTAAGCCGCGTATCACGCCCGATCAGGACGCTTGGCACACTTTGCCCCTGACCTGCCAACCACTGCCCGATGGCGCGCCCAATCCGCAGCACTGTGATCGGATCAAGCGGAAAGACGCCCGCCACGCCGCGAATGCCATCCGTGCCGAACTCGATTGTGTTAGGAGGTTCCATGTTTTTCCCCGCGTTGTGATTCTGCACTGCTTAATCATACCGCAAGGTGTGCGAATGCTACGCCCAAAAACGATCCAGCGTGGCGGCAACTTCAGCCATGCGCTCAAAATGCGGCAAGCCGCGTGTTGGCACAATCTGCTCCGCTTGCCAGCAGGCATTCTTCGCCATGAGATCGGGCAGCGCGCTAAAGCCTGTGAAGGCATCCTGATCGTAAATGACGAGCGTTGGCAGGCGCAGTTGGCTGTAAACACGATCCAGAATATCCGATGAGAATAGCTTGCCGCTGATGAAGTGCAGCGGCGCATGGCGTGCGCCTTGCCGATGCGACGTGGCGTAGGCATAGGCGATCAAGCCTTCATCAGGCAGCCCTTCAAAACTTTGCTTCAAGAAATAGCGAATGCTGGCACGCGTCGTCAGCAGGTCATAGAGTGCCTGACTCCACAACGGAAAGGCAAAGGTGCGGTAGAGCAGTTCAGAAACGCCACGCACCTGCGCCTGCTGAACGCTGTTGGCTTGCTGCCCTGATAACCCGGTGGGCGAGATGAGCGTTAAGGAGCACACACGCTCTGGCATGGCAAGCGCAACACTGGCTGCAAATTCACAGCCGAGCGAGAGGGCGATCATATCCACAGGGTGATCATCTTTCACCTGCGTGCGAAGCAAATCGGCAATTGCCTCGCTGAAGGTATGCGGCGTATAACGGCGATCTGAGCGTTCGGAAAAGCCAAAGCCGGGCAGATCAAGGGCATAGATTGGGCGCGTGCCGTGATAATGATCAAAGATCGGGCGCACCTCGTAGGCAGAGGCAGCCGCATTGATGCTGTGAATCAAAACCAGCGGGCGCTTGTTAGCAACATTCTCTGGGCGCGAACGGTAATAGCTCAGCACGCCAGCGCCGCGGCTGGTAAAGGTGCGCCGCTCAGCGTTCAGCGCTAACGGCAAAGGATGTTTGTGGTTGATGAACAAGCGGCTGTAGGCAAGCCAGCCAAGTGCCGCAGAGGCGCCTACACCAAGCATGCCAAGCAGCAGGGCTGGCACAACCGACTTTTCCTTGATCGCGTTCGTCGTCATAAATACTGTAGATACCTTTCGCGTGCGTAGTGTTATACGCACACGCCTATTTTAGGGTAGTGCGCAGCACATGCCCACTATGCTGGCTAGGCGATGGGCAGCGCCACAGTAAAGATGCTGCCCTGCCCTTTCCCACTGCTCTCTGCCCACACGCGCCCTTTATGCGCTTCAACCATGCCACGTGCGATGGATAACCCAATGCCCATCCCATTGTGGCGGCGCGTCATGTGATCCTCAACTTGGAAAAACTCATCGAAAATCTTGTCAATCAGATCGGGCGGAATGCCCATACCGCTATCCGCAATGCGTATCCACACCTCACGTGGGCGCTTTTCTAGCAGGATGCGAATCTCGCCACCTTGCGGCGTAAATTTAATGGCGTTGTTCATCAGGTTCACCAGCGCCATCCCCAGCTTGGTGCGATCTACAAAGATCGGCGCGTCTTGCTCAAGGTTCAGGTAAATGCGCTGCCCTTTGGCAAGCGAAAGGGCTTGTAAGTCGTTCAGGGCAGCCCGCACCAACTGAGCGGCGGTCAGGCTCTCGCAGTTTAGCTCCACATTGCCCTGATGCAAAAAACGCAGGTTGGTCATGTCTTCAATCAGGCTGCGAAGTTGCAAGGCGCTGTTCAGCACGGCAGCAGCATGTTCGCTGACCTCGCCCTGTGCATCTTCTTTCAGAAAGCTGGCATAGCCCAAAATAACGCCTAGTGGTGTGCGAAGTTCGTGCGAGGCACTGGCGATGAAATCCGTCTTGAGTTTGTCCAGCTTATCAAGTTCGCTGTATGCCTTGCGCAGCGCCTCTGTTTGGCGGGCGTTCTGAATGGCAACCGCCGCATGGGAAGCCAAGATTGTTGCGTAACGCGCATCTTCCTCTGTCCACAAGCCGTTGCGTTTATTCAGTGCTTCCAACACACCAATCACATTGCCCTTGATGTGCATTGGCACACCCAGCAGCGAGCGCGTATGAAAGCCTATTGTAATATCTACCGGACGGTAAATGCGATCATCTTGGGCAGCGTTTTGGATGATGATCGGGCGATTCTCACGGGCGATCTGACCGGCAACACTACCGTCCACCGGCACAGGCGTTCGCATGAGCGTTTCGTGATTCTCGCCCGGCGTATTGCTGGCAACAAAACGCAGTTCGTCGGTATTGGTGATATAAAGCAGCAGTGAGGCAGCTTCCGAATTGACGATCTCGCAGGTGGCAGTCAGAATTTCATTGAGCAGCGGCTTCAGCGCAAGTGTGCCATTCAAGGCAAGGCTTATCTCCAGCAAGCGCTGCAAAATAGCGTTTTGATGCGCCAAATCGGTAAGGCGCAGCGTTGAGTCTTCCGGCATGACTTTGGCAACCTCACTGCGGACAAATGTTTGAGTCGATTATAGCGCTAGTACTATTCTAAACCCAAAGTGCGTAAGTGCATATCCGCTGGCGGAGCCCGATAAAATTACGTTGGCGCGGCAGGGAGGAAGCGGAAACGACTCGGTGGCGCAGGGGTAGATGACGCGCTAGGAGTGACCTGTGCCGCACCTGAGATCAGATCGCCAACGGCTGGCACGGGCGAATAAGGGCACTTTGTCCGCCAGCAGAAGAGCCCCCTATCCCTAACCCTTTCCTCGCCAGCAGGGAAAGGGAATCGGATGGGGAAGCCCTACGCCCGCCGCATATTCTCCGCCAGCAGACGGCGCAGCACCTCTTCCCGACCCGCCGCACTTCGCAGCACGCCCACCAAATCCGACCAGCCGTAGGCAGCCAGCACCGCCGCATCCAGCGCATCGTGCAGCGCGGCGATCTGTGGCGCGATCTCGCGCGCTGCCTTCGGAATACGCACCGCCACGCTGTTCGTCCGATATGCCTCAACCGCGTTATAGAGGTTGGTCAGCGTCCGATCTTTGAGCGCCTGTGGCGATCCCCTCAATTCAGGCGGATTCAGCCACGCCTCGCGGACGCGGTGCAACTCTGCCGCTGCCGCCGCAATAGTGCGATATTCTGCCGACTCAGTTGGCTCGGCGCCTGGCGGGTAGGGCAGCGGAAAGGTCTCGAAGGTGGTGGTTGGTGTGTAGCGCGGCGTTTCACCAAGCGATGTCCCCATCCGCAGCGACCAGACCTCATGCAGGAAGCTGTGCAGGGCGCCGAAAAAGTAATCATCATCACGGGCAAAGGCAATCAGTTGGTGATCGGGCAGAATTTCGGCGTCTAGCCAGACAAAAATGCGATGCTTGGCAACCGTAGGTGTGGCAAGATAACGCTTCAAGCCTTGCAGTGCCTTACGCATTTCAGGGCGCGGTGCTTCGTGCAGCCACCATAGTTTACGCGCTTTGGAGGTTTTCACTTTTGCACGCTGTGGATGTACAACCCGTTCGATATATTTAAAAGGTGCTTCATAGAGGCGCGCTTCTTCAAGCGGTGTGTTTGTGCCAAAATCAATGATCCACATATCGCGCGGGCGGCGTGTGATGTCTAGCCCATTCCACCACTTGCGAACCACCTCAGCATTTGAGTGTCCGTTTGCGTTTGCTTGTTGCAGAAGTTGGCGCGCCAATGAATCGGGAATATCAAACGAGCCATTTTTAGTATCGCCCATGAATCCAATACCAACGTTTTCTTTCAACCGCTTAGCGCTTGTAATATCCACGCTGGCGGTCAAATCGGGCGTGATGTTAGCGACCGGCGCGCCGTCCAACGTCCGTTCGGTCTGGCTGCCGTCATCAAAGCCGATCACGCTAATCCGCACGGCGGCGCCATCCAGCGACCATTCGCGGTCGCTCCACGCCATGAACAGATCGCCCGTCCCTTTAATGCGGTTCAGCACCTCACGGTTAGCGCCGCCGCGAATGCTGTTGGTGGCAAGCAAGCCCACACGCTTGACTTTGCCCTCTTCTAAATGGCGGCGCGCCTGCTCAAACCAATAGCAGACCAGATCGGCTTCACGCGGTACCCGACCGTCGTAAACGGCAAACATGTCTTGCACGTATTGAGCACCCAATTCAGTGCGTAGCCGTTTGCCGCCCAAAAAAGGCGGGTTGCCGATAATGACATCCACGGGCTGCCAGTCCGGCGCGTAGGGCTTGCCGTGGGCGTCGTAGCGCAAGATCGAGTCGGTCTGCTGAATGCGGCGCGGCTCGTGTGGGTCATCTAGGTTATCGCGGTCGCGCAGGATGGGCGATCCAAGCCAGCGCGGGTCGGTTGGCACGCGGTATTCGGTGATGAGCGTCCCTTCATGGTCATAGCGCCACTGCAAATAGCCGATCCAAATGGCGATTTGGGCAAGGCGGGCGGCAAAGGGTTCTTTCTCCAGCCCGTAGAATTGGCGGGGCGAGACAACATCCTTGAAGGCGAGGCTCAGCGGCGCGAACAGGTCACGGGCGCGCTGTTCAAGGTCTTTCATGGCGCGCAGCGCAACGTACAGGAAATTGCCCGATCCGCAGGCGGGGTCAAGCACGGTGGTGCTGCCCAGCTTCGCCATGAAGTCATCGTGCAGCTTGGTGAGTTGGGTGCGGGCGCGGCTGGCTTCGGCGGGCGTGGCGTCGGGCGCGGTTAGGCGTTGCAGCAGCGGCTCAGCTTGGGCGCGGGTGCTTTCCCAAAGCGCGTAAAGGGGCTGCATCAGGACGGGATCAACGATCAGGCGGATGTCGGACTCGCTGGTGTAGTGGGCGCCGAGTTGGGCGCGCTTGGCGGGGTCAAGGGCGCGCTCGAAGAGGGTGCCAAAGATGGTAGGGTTCACAAAGCGCCAGTCGGCAGCGCTTGCCCGCTCAATGGTCAGGAAGATGTCGGTCGCGTTCAGTTGGGCAAGGTCAAGCACTTCGGGCGCGCTGCCTTCGTCGGGGTCGGGCGCGAAAATGCTGCCGTTGAAATAGGGGATGCGGCGCAGCAGAAAATCGCTGCGCTGCCCGTTCATGGCGTCGAAAAGCTGTTGCAAGTATTCCGCAAAGCTGCCCGGGAACTGCTGGGCATTCTGGGCAAGGTAGCGAAAGAGGGTCAGATCGGGCGCCAGGCGCGGCAGCAAGCCAATATCTTCCACAAAGAGGGCGAAGGCAAGGCGGGCAAGGAAGCGGGCAACGCGCATGGGATCAAAGTGGGCGCGCAGCACGTCCGCCATGGCAGCAAATTCATTGGCGCGGCGCTCTGTGACGGCTTCACGCTGCTTAAGCTGATCTTCCAAATATTGGCGGAAGCTATCGGGCGTGTGCAGCAGCCAGTTGAGGTAGCGCAGCACGGTTGGGTTGCTCAGGTCGGCATTGGTGAAGGTGATGGGCGTGGCAGGCAGGTTGGGATACTGCGGGTAGATGCGGTATTCGTCAAAGTTGCAGACGACCAAGAGGGGCGGGTTGCCCAGTCCGCCGCGGTAGCTGAGCAGTTGGCTGTAGGCTTTCTCCAGACTTTCGCCCTTGCTCTTGTATTCCCAAGCAAAATGCCCGCGCTTCCAGACGTCAGCGCGTCCGCGTCCGCCGGTGGCGCGCAGCACGCCTTCCTCAACGGTGAAGAATTCGCCTTGTGGGTCAGCCTCAGCCGGCGGCAGATGCCCGACGAGTCCGCACAGTTCGTTAAAGTGGGATTGGGCAGCTTGGCGCTCTTGCAGGGCGCTGCTTTCCCAGCGCTGAACAAAGTCTTCGACGTTCATGCTGAACTCGCTTGCCAAGTAGGATTGTGTGGGAGAAGTATAGCGCAAGAGATACCGACCTCCAACCCATCGGCGGGGAAAGGGCTAGGGAGCGGGCTGCCAAGTGGCTAGGTTGTGTTGCGTGGCATAAGGTGATAGGATTAGCATGGCTGTGTGTGCTAAGCGTTTTCAATTATTCTAAGCAAAATTTCATGACTGCTAGAGATGATTCAATCGTAATTAAGGGCATCCGCGAAGGGTTACTGCTCACACTGAGGACAAGTGGTGACGAGTGGGGCGATCTGGTGGCACGCCTTGCCCAGCGCATTGACGAAAACCGCACCTTCTTCAGCGGCGCGCAAGCGCGCATTGCCCTGAATGTGGGTGAGCGCCCGGTGCTGCCGCATGAGCTGGATAGCCTGCGCCTGATGCTGACCAAGCGCGGCATCACGCTGTGGGCTGTAGTTAGCACCAGCGCCACCACCCAGAGCACTGCTCGCAACATGGGGCTGGAAACGTCGCTGGTTGCCGAGCGCGGTCAGCTTGAACTGCCTGAGGTGAGTTCGGAAGAAGCAGGCACGGCGGCAGTGCTGGTGGCGCGTACCTTACGCAGCGGGCGCACGGTGCGGAATAGCGGCAGTGTGATTGTGGTGGGCGATGTGAACCCGGGCGCGGAAATTGTGGCAGGCGGCAACATCATTGTGTGGGGCAAGCTACGCGGCACCGTTCACGCCGGCGCTAACGGCGATGAGGCTGCCTTTGTCTGTGCGCTCGACCTTGCGCCAACGCAGCTCCGCATTGCCGGCTACATCACGGTTTCGCCGCAAGATCGGCGGCGCAAACCTAAGCCTGAGATCGCCTTTGTGCGGCAGGGGCGCATTGTAGCAGAGACGTGGGATGGCTAGGCAGGAATCGCAGGGGGAAGGGATGATGCAGCCAATCGGCAGAGGGGCCGCCAACCGCGTGATCACGATCACATCGGGGAAGGGTGGTGTGGGCAAAACAACGGTGACCGCTAATCTTTCGGCGGCGTTGGCACGTTTGGGCAAGCGCGTTGCGTGTATTGATGCCGATATTGGCTTACGCAACCTCGATTTGATCTTGGGCGTGGAAAACCGCATCGTGAACGATATTGTGGATGTGGTGGAAGGGCGCTGCCAGTTGCAACAAGCGCTCATTCGCCACAAGGCATACCCAGAGCTCTACGTGCTGCCGGCTGCCCAAAAGCGGGATAAAACAGCGGTCAGCCCTGCTCAGATGGTGCGGATTGCTGATGATCTGCGCGCTCAGTTTGACTTTGTGTTGATTGATAGCCCGGCGGGCATTGAGCGCGGCTTCAAAAATGCCGTAGCGCCTGCCGACGAGGTGCTAATTGTTACTAACCCAGAGGTTTCGGCAGTCCGTGATGCGGATCGTATCATTGGCATGATCGAACTGCTGGAGAAACGCCCACCCGCACGCTTGATCATCAACCGCGTGAAGGCGGAGATGGTGCGGCGCGGCGAAATGCTTTCTGCCGAGGATGTGACGGACATCCTCTCTATTCAATTGATCGGCGTGGTGCCTGAAGATGAAACCGTCTTGATCGCAGGCAATCGCGGAATGCCAGAGGCAAACTCGCGCTCAGGGCAGGCATTCAACGAGATTGCACGGCGTCTGCTCGGCGAGAACGTGCCACACACACATAGCTCCCCTTCACAAGGCTTTTTCAAGCGGCTGACGCGGCTTTTCAGTGGCTCTGGTGCGCGGCAAGGGAGTGTGTTTGATGAGTAGCTTTTGGGAGCGCCTGCTTGGGCGTCGCAATCAGACGGGCAGCAGGAATGTTGCCAAGGAGCGTTTGCAGTTGGTGTTGGTGACTGACCGCAGCGACCTACCACCAGAGACGATTCAGCGGATGAAGGATGAGATCATCGCAGTCATCTCTAAATATGTGCCTATCGCCCATGATAAAGTCGAGATCAACCTTGAGCAGCGGCAGCGCGATAATTGGCTGGTTGCCGATATTCCGTTGGTGCGCGCCATGCAAAGCGGCAGCGGCAGCCTGACGGATAGCAGCACGGCTGATGATGCTTAGACAAACACACCCTTGTTTCTGCTTATGGCTAGTCGGGAGGCAGCTTGCCCGATGAGCGTGCTGTCGCTGCCTGATGCCGAGCGATTCGATCAGGTGCGGCGCGTGCTGCGGCGCGTCTTGGTGGCAAATGCCTGCGTCGCCGGCGCCAAGCTGATCATCGGCATGTTGACTGGCACATTGGCAATGGTTGCCGATGGCTTTCACTCCACAATGGATGCTTCCTCAAACCTGATCGGCATGGCTGCTGCTTCTATCGCCGGGCAACCACCCGACGCCGATCATCCTTACGGTCACCGCCGTTTCGAGACGCTCGCTACGCTTGCCATCGGCGGCTTGTTGTTGGTTGCTGCGTGGGAAATCCTGACGACTGCTTTTGACCGCTTGCTGAATGGCAGCACGCCTGAGGTCTCACCGCTCAGCTTTGTGGTGATGCTCGCCACAATGGTGATTAACCTCGCGGTGGTTATTTACGAGACGGCACAAGGGCGGCGGTTGCGTTCAGATGTGCTGTTGGCAGATGCCGCGCAGACGCGGGTGGATATTTTCATCTCGCTCTCGGTCATGAGCAGCCTTGTTTTCACGCTGCTGGGCGTCACGTGGGCAGATACCGTCGTGGCGCTGCTGATCGTGGCACTCATTGGGCGCACGGCGTTCACCATTTTGCAGCAGACCGCACAAGTCTTGGCAGATCGTGCGGCGCTCGATCCGGAGGCTGTCCAGCGCGTGGTGGAAGGCGTGGCAGGCGTCGAGTCCGTCAGCCGCATTCGCAGCCGCGGTCCTTCGGATGCTGTTCACGCTGATGTTGAAGTGCGCGTGCAGCCTGCCACCACCACAGAACGTGCCTCTGCCATCGTCGGTGAAATTCAAACGCGCTTGAAGGAATCGCTGAGCGGCGTGACTGAGGTGCAGGTGCAAGTGCAGCCGCACTACGCCACACCGCCAGATCGGGCGATCATCGTGCGCTCGGTTGCTGATGCGCTCGGCTTGCCCATCCACGAGGTGACCGAAATTGTGACCGGTGAAGGTATCGCGCTGGAGATGCACGTAGAAGTTTCGCCGCTGTTAACGCTTGCTGCGGCGCACGCACAGGTTACCGATCTTGAAGATCGTGTGCGGGCGGCTATGCCTGAAATCTGCAATGTGATCACGCACATTGAGCCAGCCAGCCGTCAGGCAGATGTGGTGCTGCACAGCGGCAGCGCCATTGTGCTGCGAGAGCAGGCACTCCAAGTGGCACGGCGCACCTATCCTGATGCGGTGTGGGGCGATGCAGCTGTGCGAATGGTGGCAGGTGGCTATGCGGTTATGCTGCGCTGCGCGCTGCCGGGCAGCATGAGTGTGCAAGAGGCGCACGCTATCGCCGAGCAAGTGGAGATGCACATCCGCAGTGAGGTTGCTTTTGTGCAGCGCGTCACCATTCACACTGAACCCTCTGAGTGCGTGGCGGCAGATGTAAATTCACCTTGACAAGCCGCCGTGCCTGTGTAGAATACAGAGGTAAAGGCGACGTAGCTCAGTGGCAGAGCAGGGGACTCATAAGCCCTTGGCCGCAGGTTCGAATCCCGCCGTCGCCACAGGAAACGCCCTTTTCAAGGGTTGCTTTGCGCCGTCCCCTACGCTGACAGGGGACGGTTTGCGTTGCCCACAGATTACCCACACTCAGCGCAAGACGCCTCACTGGCTGCCAAACCACACCTCGCGGCGCGTTTCTAGACATTCGCCGTTGGCGTACTCACAAACAGGCTGAGTGTGCCAACACCAAACATTAATCGAACAAGCAGCTTGCATATTTTTCTCTCCTTGCACAGTTTTTACAGGCAGCATTAGGGCAGTAACCAGACCTTATGCAGCAGGCTAGGCGTATGCTGCACAAGGTCTACATCGGGATCAATGAGGAGACGGCTAGGACGACCATTCAAGCTGACATACGCCACAGCACGCACCTCCACTGCGATCCCTTCCGCCGCATAGTGACGCGCCAAAAAATGGGCAAATTGCAGTATCATATCCGCCTGAAATGCCATTTGGCGTGCTTGCAAATTGGTCAGGAATTGACGCGGGAAAACTTCCCAGATAGCGCCACTATCTTTATCACGCACAAGAAAGGTCGTATCGGCTGCCTTATCTATCAGCATTACGCGCCATGAAAAACGAAAGCCTTCTTCAGTCCACAGCACATCGCTTGGGTATAGCCAATGGCGCAGTGGTATCAGCACCTGCGCCACCAAGAAAGCACACAACAACACACCCCGCAGCCTACCAATAGGTGCCAAAACAGGCGTGTGTTGCCCTTCACCGCACTGCGGCAGAAAGAGCAATGCACCTACCAACATCAGGTATGGAAAGATGCCGATAGTAGGGAAAATCAGTGCTGTGAGCAGGTGAAAGATAATCACGACTAAGAGCGCTAACTTGCGTGTGCGCGGATAAAGCAACCACAGCCAGATCGTCAGATCGTAGAGCGCACCTGCCCAACTAAAAATATAGGCAACGCACGGCTGCACTAAAAACGCACCAAGAATCGGTGTGCTGGCGCGTGATGGCAACCACAAGCGCAGCGGCAGACCTTCTAAAAGCCAATCTGTCTGCAACTTCGCTATACCCGCATATAAATATACCAAACACACCTGAACGCGCAAGGCATACAGCACCCATGCACCGCATGTCTCGGCACGCAAGGCAGGGTGCAGCCATGCATCTACCGCCCACTTGCGATGCAGCGGTGAAATCATCAGAAGAAAGGCAAGCGCGGCAGCCAGATAGTAGTGATTCAGGTAGTATGCCTGATCGAGCAGCTCCACATAATTAAACAGCACAAAAAAGCCAACGCTGCTCAAGCGATAAGCCGCACCTAGCATAACACCTGCCGCGCAGAATGCCAGCAGCGCGAACAGCCAATACATGCCGTTACCTTGCAAAGGTTGCAGCCATGCCAAGCCAACATAACTGAAATGGAATCGCGGCGCGATGTAGAGCGACTCGATCCAGCCATTAGCGGCTGTTCGCAGCACAGCAAAGAGCATCAGCGCACCGAAGGCAATCCGAAAAGCAGCCAGCGGTGCTAACGATACAGGGCGATCAACCCTAATCGCCATCACCATCGCTAAAAGTGATTGTGACGCCTAAATTGTTCGCCACATCTGCTTTGATGAGGCGCAGAACACCGTGCACTGCTTGCCGAGCCTCTACAATACGGCTCGGATCGGTGCGGAGTGCGTGAGCAAAGGCATCATAGGGTGGTGCGCTCTCACCTAACGCATCACCAAACCCTGCGGAAGGTGGCAAAAGTGCACGCAGTGACTCTTGAGCAACTTCAAACTGTGCATTGATTAAATCCGCAAGCAGCTGATCATCGCGCCGCACACCTAGCGTATTTAGATAGTCGTCAAAGCCAAGCCCATCCGCACCGTTGAAGGTGTCCTGCACGGCGCTGATCGTGATCAAAATACTCTGTAGACTGTAGCCTGCCAATGGTGACTCCGAAAGCTCAGGGCGCGTGCTGTTCGGTATGGCGCGGTAGAGAGGCATATCAATACGGCGCATGATCACATCTTCTAAAGTGATTACCAATTGATTGAGCAGCATACTCACCGAGCCTTGCAAATCACCACCGTCGGCATCGGCATTAATGAAGGCATCGGCATAGCGTTCCTGCCATACGTTAAGGAGTTCGGCAGTTTTGCGGCGCAGATTTTCGCCAAGTGCCACCACATACACTATGCGGCGTGGATTTCTGATGAGGGCATCCCAATGGCTTGCCTCAGTGCCTTCACGGGCAAAAAGCAGGTATTCAAGTGCAGGCAGTCCCTTAGAAGTAGACCCTATTGACTCGATGAACGCCTCGTCTATAACTTGTTCACTATTGATGAAACCTTCAATCAGGCGTGGATTGGGTGGTGCCTTGCTAATTGGTGTGTGCAGGCGCTCTACAGCGCGCACAGCGAATACCGCGCAAGGCTGCCATGCACGCACAGCAGCACGCCATGCGCCTTGAGCCGCTTCTAAAGACTCAGGTGTAGGTGCGGCTGCAAAGGCTTTGATAGCGCTTTCAAGGGCAACAGCCTGCATTGCCATATTTTGATGAGCGGGCAAGATGATCTGTTGGACAAGGTTTTCCAGCATGGCGCGCCGATCAAATACCTGAGCAGCACTCGGTAGCGGAGGGAGGGCGGCACTAAACAATAAATAAAGGATGAAGCCAACGGCAAACCAACCGCGCATAGAATTTATCCTTTTGCTAATGAGCTAAGCCATTGTGCCAAGTTTGCTAAAGCGAGCGCAAAAAGCGCAAGAGCGCCTCACGGTCGGCTTGGCTGAGTTGTAAGAAGTATTGTTTGCTCTGTTCTGCCTCGCCACCATGCCATAAAATCGCCTCTTGCAGGTTTCGTGCGCGCCCGTCGTGCAAGTAGCGCGTATGACCATTCACTGTCTCAAATAGACCAATGCCCCACAAAGGCGGCGTGCGCCATTCGCGCCCATCTGCACCATAATCCGTGCGATTATCCGCCAACAGGCCACCCATATCGTGCAGCAACAAATCCGTGTAGGGCTGGATAACCTGCCCTGAAAGCGCCGCAATAGGATGCGCGCCAGTGGTGAAACTCGGTGTATGGCAAAGGTGGCAACCTGCCGCCGCAAAGAGCGCTTTGCCGTGCTGCACCTGTGGATCGGCGGCATCGCGGGCAGCTGGCACAGCCAACGCTTGCGCGTAAAGCACAACCTTCAACAGATCGTCTTCTTCAATTTCTGGCGTGCCACCATTACGCCTAGCACGGCATTCCACTTGCTGGGCAGTGCAGTTTTGATCTGGAAACAGGCTGCTTGTAATACCGATATCGCCGTTAAAGGCTGCTGCCACCTGCTGATACAAGGTTGGCTGGTTCGCCTTCCAGCCAAAACGCCCAAGAGCCACTTCGCCGCGCAAAAAGTCCCAAACATAGTTTGGCTTACCGCTAATGCCATCACCATCAGCATCTGCGGGATCGGCGTTGGCAAGGATCGCTGCTTCGGGAATTGCCTCTAACAATCCAAGCCCGATCATTTGATTGGCAACACGCGGCGAGATGAGCAGATCAGGCGGCAAGTCCCCATAGTTAGGTGCATTGATACTGTAATGTGGCATTAACAGGATATAGGGCGTGCCATCAGCAAATTGACCGTTGATCTCGGTATAGTGAATGCTCAGGCTGCCCTCAGGAAGCACGCCCAAAATGGCGTGGCTCTGAAGCTGTCCACCATAGATAGGATGTGGTTTGGGCGCACCGTAATCGCCTGCGCCTGCGACGCTAAGGCGCAGCAGTAACCCAGTTGGCGACTCACCTTCCTGCAACGGTGGACGCCCGCGCCCATCCTTGAAGTGGCAGCCGGCGCATGAACGCGAATTAAAGAGCGGTCCTAAACCATCGCGGGCTGTGGTTGAAGCAGGCGCAGCGACCCAACTTTGGTTAAAGAAGGAGTTGCCCACAAAAAAGAGCCGTTTTTCTTGGCGCGATAAGCCCGGCAGTGGGCGGCTGAAGGCATCACGGGTGCTGTCGTCAATAGTGGCGCCACCGCCCAACAAGGCGGGATGACGGCTTATGTAGTGTTCACGGTGCAGGCGCTCTAGGCTGATGGTGCACGCAGCCACACCCAGCAGCACTAAAAGCGCACCAAGCAAACGACGGTACGGCATAGTTGGTGCGCTTCCTATTACACTTTATTCGGGTAGATCGGTGTTGATTCGCAAGCCAAGCGTGCGCGCCACTTCTACAATCTGATCGCCCTGATCTTGCAGTGCATCTACCAATGCGAGAACCAATGGACGCGACTCAAGATTGATAATTGCCTGATCAAACGGCGTGGGAACAGCTTGCACGGCTTCCCATGTGGCGTCCAGCGCCGCACGCATGGCTGCGTCACGGGTAGGATCAAGCGCTGCGATAACATCAGCAAGGCTTGTACCGCGCACAACTGTGCCATCAGGGCGCACATACGTGCCAAGATAGACGTTTTGAATGCCGAGCGCATTATTGTAAATATCGCGGTGCGTATTATCGCTGAAGCAGGAATGCTCGTCTTCTTGATCTTGATTGTCATAGGGTGTGTAGAGACGCTCACCCGCTAATTCAGAGGCACTCAGTACACCGATTCCAGTCAGCACCATACCTAATGCCTCATCAGGTGGCATAGCAAGAAATTTGGCACGATAGTTATTGGTGCGGTTGGGCTGCCATGCCTGCCGCAGCATAGCAAGATGGCTCACCAGCAATTCGGCACACAGGCGCAGATATAAGGCGCGGCGCTCTGGGTTGGGCGCGCTGCCATTCGACAGATAGTCGGTGTAAGGGCGATCACCTGCGCCATCAGTGTTAAAGTCCTGCCCCCACAGCAAAAACTCGATGGCATGATAGCCCGTGGCGATGTTTTTCTCGCCACCTTGTTCGTTTAGCGACTCTAAGAGGGCAATATCCAGGGTGGGATAATCAACTGTGGCATTGATGATACCTGCTTCTGGTTCACCTTCCACGTAATCTATGTAGAATTCATCAAGGGGCCACGCATTGATCAGCCCTTCTGGACCGTCCTCACCATCAATCGGACCGCCGTAGAATCGGTATGCTTCTGTTTGCCCATAGGGCTCACGGGCAGCAAGCCATGCTTGGCGAGCGGCTTGAAAAAGTTCCTCAGAAGGTGCTGCCGTAAAGGCTTCAATGGCAGCTTGCAATGCCACAGCTAACTGGTAGGAATCTTCATAGCTGGCGTAGACGATTTCGGCATAAGTTTCAAGTGCCTGTGCCTTTAGTTGCGCCAAATCATCCGCACGGGTGACTGTTGTAAAAGGCAACACACTCAAGATAAGCAAAATAACCAGCAGGCGTCTCATGGCATCTCCCGCAGTTCAGATAGTTCACAAAGTTATGTTTCAGCCTAACGCAAGAGGAACACGATATGCAATAGAGTCAGTTGCACATCGCGTTTAAGCATAGCTAAGCATAGAGTTCAGGCAGATTATTCGTGCTGCGCTTCTTAAAGCAGGTTCCGCCATCAGCACGGCAAGCCATGCAGATTCTTCTACCGCTACCTTCAAGGCTAAGTTAACCTAACTTAGCATATTTCTTCAGAAGGCTGATGGCAAACGCTGCATCTACCTAAACTCACAACTTCACGCCCACCTCTCCTCATAGGCAGGAATTGCTGCTAAAGTGCAGGAATGAATGTTAGAAGCACTTCCATTACCTTGCCTAAAGCAGGGCTTATCCGTTAGGAGTTTAGGCGTGAGAAAGCATTCCTTTGCCAACCGCACAATATGTGCAATAGGGCTGATCGTCCTTAGCCTGTGGGCAGCCTTTGCCGCAATGCTACCTGTGCTAAGCGCACAAGGTAACCCAACGGCTACACCCAATGCCACACAGCCAATCCGCACCACCTATCCCTTAAAGATAGCTCATGAGCTAGGTGAGACGCTTATTACAGCCGCGCCACAGCGGATTGCCGTCCTTGATTACAGCTTCCTTGATGCGTTGGTTAGCTTGGCGGTACCTGACGAAAACATTGGCGCAGCCATTGATGCCTCCGGCGGTGATCGCGGTGCGCCGCCCTATCTGCTGCCATTGATTGAAAGTGTCACCTCGGTTGGATCGCGCCCGCAACCTAATTTTGAGGCACTAGCAGTCTTTAAGCCTGATCTGATTATCGCAGACATGTTTGCTCAGAAAGATTTCTATCCACGCCTTTCCGAGATTGCGCCAACCATTGTCTACAATAGCCGACTGGGCAGCATTGATGACTTGTTAAATCAGTTTCTGGAAATTGGGCGCATCCTTGATAAAAGTGAACTGGCACAAGCGCAGTATGATGCGCTCCAACAATTAATGGCAGATGCCCGTGCGCTGAGCAAAAAAGATGCACCACCGCTTGTGCTAGTTGTTGCCACGCCACGCGGCGTAACCGTTCACAGCAAAACGAGTTTTGTTGGCTCCCTGATCGAACGCTTGGGTCGGCAAAATAGCGTTGAACCACAGGCAGAAGCCAGCCAGTTCGAGGTTTCGTTTGAGGGTTTTGTAACGCTTAGCCCTGCCCGTGTGGTTGTTTTTACCGCTGCTGATGAACTTCCGATCATCCGCGAGTGGAGTCAAAGCCCGATCTGGGCGCGCCTAGAGGCAGTCAGCGCTGAGCGTGTTTATGAATTTGACCGCGATTTGTGGACACGCAGCCGTGGCGTCCTCGCCCTCAATCGGATCATCAATGCGGCGATCATCAGTGGGTTATTGGCAGATGAGCCACCTGCCGAAGGCTTTCAATTCAAAGCGCCATGATTAGTCCCTTGAGCACGCAAGCACGGTTAGCTATCAGCAGCCCAACCCTGTTGTGGGTTGGACTGGTGGGGTGTGCCGCTGTGTTGGTGGCTGCCATGTTTACCAGCATTGCCTTTGGGGCTGCCGATATTGACATACAGAGTATTCTCGCCGCACTGTTCAGTTTTGATCCCGACTCGACCAATCACCTAATCATTAGATCGCTGCGCTTGCCGCGTGCGGCGATTGCCGCCTTAGTGGGTGCGGCACTGGCAGTAGCAGGGGCTATTATGCAGGGCATCACGCGCAATCCAATGGGTGATACAGGCATTTTGGGCATCAACACCGGGGCAGCTTTTGCAGTGGTCATGGCGGTGAGCCTGCTAAAAGTGGGGTCTTTCAACAGCTATGTGTGGTTTGCGTTTGGTGGTGGTGCGCTTACAGCCGCCCTTGTCTATGCGCTTAGTGCGCTGCGGCAGGGCAACCCTTCACCCTTGCGGCTAACCATTGCCGGCGCAGCGCTCACTGCCCTCATTTCATCACTAACAACAGCCCTTCTGATCTTCAATCAACGCACCTTAGAAGAAGTGCGCTTTTGGTTGGTTGGCAGCATTGCAGGGCGAAATCTCGGCTTGTTGGGGCAGGTTGCGCCTTACCTGCTTGTTGGGTTGGTGGTCGCCTTGCTCTTGGGCAGGCAGATCACAACGCTTTCACTCGGTGAGGATGTCGCTAAGAGCTTGGGGCAGCGCACTGCACAGCTTAAAGCATTATGCATTGGCTGCGTCGTGTTGCTGGCGGGTAGCTCGGTTGCTGTTGCCGGACCGATTGCCTTCATCGGATTGGTGATTCCGCACTTTGTACGTTTTTATGTCGGTGTTGATTACCGTTGGATATTGCCTTATGCAGCCTTATGCGGTGGCATTTTGCTGCTTGTGGCGGATGTGGGAGCGCGTGTGCTTGCCAAGCCCGTCGAGATTCCGGTAGGCATCCTCACCGCGTTGATCGGTGCACCATTCTTCATCTTCTTGATCAGGCAGAAGGCGCGTAGCTTATGAATGACTCTGCATGGTATGTGGCGCGCCCTGCCTTTTTATCTTTCAAACTGGATCGGCGGGTGCCGTTAGTTTGTTTAGTCTTGGTCAGCGTAGTGTTGATTGGGCTTGTTATTACGGTTGGTGTTGGGCAATATCCTATTGCGCCGTTAGATGTAATCCGCACAGTTTTAGGGTTACCTACAGATAATGGCGATTATCGCTTTATTGTGAACACGCTGCGCTTGCCGCGTGCTTTGGTGGCAGCAATGGTTGGTATGGCGCTAGGTGTAGCAGGTGCTATTATGCAAGGCTTGACGCGCAATCCGTTGGCTGCGCCTGAAATCACAGGCGTGACGGCGGGTGCAAGCCTTGCCGTCGTTTTTTTCACCGTCACCTTTCCAAGCCTCTCAGCAGCGGTTTTGCCAGTTGCTGCTTATGTAGGTGGACTTATGGCAGCGGGGCTGATTTATATACTGGCATGGCGGCACAGGCACACGCCCATTGGGCTAATTCTGACGGGTATTGGCTTAAGTGCGCTGTTAGGCGCAGGCACTTCCCTGATGATCACCTTTGCTGATATTAACGATGTGCAGCGTGCGCTGATTTGGTTGGCAGGGAGTGTTTATGCGCGCAGTTGGGAAGAATTCCATGCTATGCTGCCATGGTTGGCATTTGGTTTGTCCTTGGCGCTCTCGTTGGCACGCGATCTGGATGCGCTAGCGCTTGGTGAAGATTTAGCACGTGGGCTGGGTGCCTCATTAGCAGCCAAACGCAGTTTGTTGTTGTTGGCGTGTGTTGTGCTAGTGTCAGCTTCGGTAGCAACCGCTGGTGCTGTAGGGTTTGTGGGTTTGCTTGCGCCGCACATTGCGCGCCGTTTGGTGGGCAGATTGCACTTGGGTATGTTGGTGGTTGCAGGGTTAGTTGGCGCGCTGTTGGTTGTGCTTGCTGATTTGATTGGGCGCACACTGTTTGCACCAATTGAGATTCCATGCGGCATCGTAACTGCTATCATTGGGGTTCCGTTTTTCCTCTATCTTTTGGTACGCATCAAATGAACGAATTTCGGGCAGCGCATTTAACGCTTAGCTATGATAAGCACATTATTCTTGATCAGTTAAACCTTGCCATTCCCAAAGGGCAGATCACAACATTGATCGGCGCGAATGGTTGCGGTAAATCAACCCTGCTTCGCAGCATGGCACGCTTGCTCGCGCCACGTGGTGGCGCAGTCTACCTTGATGGTGTGCGAATCCACAAGCTGCCAACCAAAGCATTGGCAAAGCAGTTGAGCATTCTGCCGCAAAACCCTATCGCACCGGAAGGACTGACCGTCCGCGAATTGGTGGCACAAGGACGTTACCCACACCAGCGCTGGTTTGATCAATGGTCAGACGAGGACGAACGTTACCTAACAGACGCTTTGCAGCTTACTGCACTAACCAACTATGCAGGGCGCTCGCTGGAGTCGCTTTCTGGTGGTGAACGCCAACGGGCATGGATCGCGCTGACGCTTGCCCAAAACACTGAAATTCTGCTGTTGGATGAACCAACAACGTTTCTAGATATTGGACATCAGCTTGAAGTGCTAGATTTGGTGAAGCGCCTAAACCGCGAACGCCATCTCACATTTGTTATGGTGTTGCACGATCTAAACCACGCTGCACGCTTTTCAGATTATTTGGTCGCCATTCACGGCGGCAAAATCGCGGCGGAAGGCACACCGCAACAAGTCATCAGTGCGGAACTGCTGGCAAGCGTTTTCGGTGTGCTTGCCGATGTCATCCCTGATCCACGCAGTGGCGCACCTTTATGCCTGCCGTATGGCACCCTTCAAAGCGCGCCACAACCAATTATCGCTAAGCTAACCGATGCTGAACAACAGACACATACATCAACACCATCGCTACAGCAAGAGCAGGCTTGCAGCTAGGTTGTTTATGGCTGCTTCTGGGTGACGCCGTGTGCCAGAAGCATCTTGCTCAACACGGCAGCGACCTGCATAAAGGAAACACAAGTGTACGGAAGGAAGAAGGCGCCCTGCGCGAAATCTATGAGAACAATCACAAAACACTCTCTCCTAAGCATATTTGGTAGCCTATTCGTTATGTTAATGCTTGTGCTAAACACGCCACCAAGCGCTAGATCGCAAGGTGTAGCAACGCCAACGCCAAGCCTTACTCCTACCCCATCCATCTCCATTGAGGGTGCAGGGGAAATGCGCCTTGTGCGCCATGCCTTGGGCGAGACACGCATTCCCGCCGCGCCACAGCGGATCGTCGTTTTGGGTTATATTGAAGTTGAAGAAATGATCGCGCTTGGTGTGCAACCCAGCGGCATTCTGTTCGCGCCAGCGCCCCACCTTGAAGAACAACTGGAGGGCGTGCCAGTGATTGGCAGTGCCGAAGGTTTGCCAAACCTTGAGGCACTGGCGCTGCTTCAGCCTGATCTCATCTTTGGTTCACCGCAGATTCAGCCACTCTATCAGAAACTGAGCCAGATTGCTCCAACTGTTGCCATTGTGCGTGGCGGCAGTGCGGACTGGCAGCATAATTTGCGCCAAACGGCGCTGCTGCTTGGCAAAACGGCACAAGCGGATGCCTTGTTAGCAGCTTACGTAGCGCGTGTACGCGCTGTGCGTGCCAGCCTTGGCGAGGCGCGTCTGATGCAAACCGAAATCACAGCGTTCCGTCCCTATGGGCAAGTGAGTGCTTTCGTCGTCTGGGTGAAGGCGTTTCCGAACACCATCTTGAATGATCTAGGCTCAAGAACACCACAGGCACAGCTAGATTTGCTGCCAGAAGGGCGCGAGCGTTTAGAGAATCTCAGTTTAGAGCGTATTCCTGTTCTGGACGCAGACTACATCTTCTTTGCAGCCGAACAGACAGAAACTGCACAGCAGGTCGTTGCCACTATCCAAAGCAACCCATTGTGGGCGCAACTTCGGGCAGTAAAAAACAACCGCATTGTACAAGTCGGCATTCATTGGAATAGTGGTTCGGTCTTAGCCGCGCAATTGATTCTGGAGGATATTGAGCAGGCATTAAAGGAAAACTAGCCTATGCACGACCCACTACCAACTAATTCAGACTACTGCTCGACGCTGGCACGTGCCAAAGGGCTTGATCCAATTGGCTATGGTGGTATGTTCAACAACATGGTTTTGCTTGAAGTGCCGTTGCCGTGGTCACGCTCACCGCTCACTGATCCTGAGAAAGTTACGCCTGAATTCGTGCAGGCATTAGAGCGCTATTTTGCCTTGCCACAGGCAGAACGCCCAAGTGTGCGCCCGCTTGCCATAGCACCTGACGCGGCTTATGCAGAGGATGGGCGGCGTCGTTTTGTGCATTTCACACGGCAGACGGGTGCTATTGCACACTTCACACGCCATGAATACTGTGTGCCAGAGGCGATCTACGGTGCGTTGGTGTGGGCGGCACTCATCGAACCTGATAAGCTCTCGGCATTTGAATCTTACTGCGTTCCAGAGAATGGCTTGCGCGATATACTGGTCTGCACACACGGCAGCGTGGATGCTGCATGTGCTAAGTTTGGCTATCCACTTTACCGTCATCTACGGGAGAATTTTGCCGATACCAATTTGCGCGTTTGGCGATGCAGCCATTTTGGCGGGCATGTTTTTGCACCAACCTGCATTGATATGCCTATCGGTCATTACTGGGCATATGTGGATACACAACAAGGCACACAAATTGCTCAGCGCAGCGGCGATCCCCGTGCGTTGCGCGCACACTACCGCGGTTGGGCAGCACTCAACCATAGCTTTTTGCAGGCCGCTGAGCGAGAGGCATTTATGCGTGAAGGCTGGCAATGGCTCACCTATCGCAAGGCAGGCGTGCTGCTGGCGCATGATTCTGCCGAAAATCCGCAGTGGGGCGAAGTGCGCCTGACCTTCAGTACAGCCGACGGCAAGCCACTAGGCAGGTATGAAGGGCGCGTAGAGGTGGAATGTTACCTAACCACTATTCCTTCAACAGGAAGTGAACAGCCTTACCGCTATGCACAATACAAAGTGGTGAACCTTGATTATATTACACACTAGGCAACATTGATCTTTCGCCGTCGCCATAAAAAACGCCCTTTTTAAGGGCTGCCTTTCGCAGTCCCCTGCACTGACAGGGGTACGGTTTGCGCTGCCCCACAGATTACCCACACGCCGACCACCGCCACATCGCCCGGCAGCCCGTAGAACGCCGTTTGGTAAAGTTCGCGCACACGACACTTCATTCAACCTACCGCTTCACATCAAGCGATGTCAGGTTACCATTGGTAAGATCAACATAAGTAACCTTATCTACTGCCGTCATAATAATCTGCCCATCATCAGACCAAAACAATGCACCAGGCAACCTAACCTGATTGTTGAGTGCAGGCGGTGCAAAGCGTTCATTGGTGACGAGATTACCAATTTCAAAGTAGGGGCGTAGCCCACTTGAAGCGATAAGGTAGATAATATATTTACCATCAGGAGACACAGTTAGTTGTGAGATACTGCCTGTCTCGCCTTCTATGCTTGTCTGAAAAGGAAGCTGTGTGAGGCGATCTGTGTCAAAATCATACAACCATAAACTCAGCGCAGAACGATCCCCTGCATCTAGTTGACCGCGTGGTCGAGCAGCCATGAGCAATTGGTGTTTATCTTTCACAACGGCGGTGTCATCGATAGAGGAATACTCATCGGGCGTTGGAATGGATGTAACAGCGCCTGATCGCGTGTCTAGCTTAGAAATACCATGTCTATAAGAAACGATGAGATAGGTTTCATCAAGCCATTCAACACGATTTGTATAACTATCAGAAAGAGCTACATCAAATTCCATTAGTGTGCCAGATTGAAGTGAGAGCATCACCATACGTTTCGCACTCTGCCAAAGGTCGCCTTCGTAATACAGAATCACCAATTTGCTCTCATCGGGCGAAAGATGCAGGTCAAATATATTATTTTTTTCGAAGAGTGTCCGCCGTCTTGCTTGTTGGACATCAATTTCGACAAGGCGCCTATGTGTTCTGTATTTAACGACTTTGCCGTCATAACACTCATACCACAAAACATAAAGACGCGTAACATCCCGATTGCTAAGGATATAACACGGGAGAACACTCTCGAATTGTGTGAGTTCAACAACTGGCTTGTCCACTAAATTCAGCATGTCGCGGCGGTAGAGTGTTGCGCCATCAAGGTAGAACCAGTAAGGTGTTTGTGGCACAACAGTTGGCGTTAATGTGAGCGCAGAGTTGCTCACAACAGGCGGCGCTAAAAACAACATTAGGAATACAGCGAGCAGAAAAGCACTCAGGCTGACAAAACGGCGCATAGTATCCTCCTTGTTATACTTGCTTTACGGAAGCCTACACTTGTGATCATCGGCAAAGTAGATTGTTGTATAGGCTCTTATGCCGAGCGGCGTGTGAGCAAGGTAGATGTTGGTGAGTTGCTCAGGACTGAGATCACATGGACCCCCATAAAGCCTTGATAAATTGTAAATGACTGTGTCGGTTGAGGGCGTCGGGATAGGCGCTAAAGGGTAGGGACCCGCGCCATATGTAAATAACCCTAGCTGCTGAATTGGTTGGGCAAAAGCAGCTGGAAGCGGTTGGTTATTCAACAGTTGCCCTGCAACTGCCTTTATTGGGTCTGGGATGTTAGAAAAAGTAACGAGATTGGTTGACGCAGGTGCGCCTTCCATATAGCACTGCCGTTGTCCGCTTTGGCGGATGACGTTGTAAACATCATCTGCATAAGTACCTGAATTAGCGCGATTACGGATAAGATGGGCGAGTGCTGCAGCATCTTCTGTATCGTTACCCGCTTCACAGGCAAGGACAAAAGCAAGTATATCCGCGGCGGCGGCATTCGGTGAGGTGTGTGGACACAACCTGCCTGCTGCACAACCAGGCGCCACAATTGGAAAGGTGCGCGTTGGTGTTGGGAATGGTGTTATGGCTGTGGCAGGAATAGGCGTGTTCTGGGCGCAGGACTGAAAAACACCAACATCAAGGTTGCTGCTGGCTGTCCAAAGTGTGAGTCCATTGTACTCACCATAGCCAGTTATGCGAGACCCAGAATCCTCATTGGCATTGAGTCGCGTTTCAAAGACGAACAGGGTGGTGCCGGGTGGGAAGGTTCTCACAACTTGCCCATGAAGCGTTGGAAAGGTTCGCGCTCTTGCATCTGGCGTTAAGCCACATTTGACATGATATACTGCAAATGGTTCAGGTGTAGTTGTCGGCGTTGCGGTTGGCACGGCACACACCACCGGCGGCGGGAGTTGATCAGCGCTCAGGGCCCGCCACACCCCGACCACCGCCACATCGCTCGGCAGCCCGTAGAACACTCCGCAGATCACTCGTCGAGCGGCGGCATCCAGAGGGGATTTCGGGACTCATAATAGTTTTCAATAATAATTAACTCATATCCATTAGGGAAAACCACTACTACTTGTGAATTACCTCCAGAAATAAGTCGCTTTACGGAATGTCCGGCAATAGCCCTGCCATCATAGTAAATGCTCAATGGCGATACAACGCCACCGCTGAGAGAATTTTGTTGTCCTGTATGCCATACCATTAACTGTCTATCACTCAATGTATAGCGGTAGATTCCAACTGTGGAGTTATCTCTATCGAACGCTGAGAAATATAGAGCTTGTTCATCGCTTTGCCAAAATGGACAAGTATTGATGGATAATTTACCAACAGCTACTAGTGGTTCGATATAGTGAATAATTTGTCCTTGTGAATTCAACAACCAAATCGAAGTTGCAGATGGGTTGAACCCTTCCCCATCATTACCAACCACACCTATTAGAACTGCGAAATAACTGCCTTTCGGTGAGGAGCGGGCGCAAATACGGTTGAGTTCATTTCGTGGGATTACTGATAGAGCGTTTTTCCGTTGACCCATTTGTGTAGAGTTGAGTGAGGCAATTTCCATGCTGTATGAATATGGTGGGGGGTCGAAATGATTGCCAATAACAACGTACTCTTGAGTCAGACTCCAAGCCATAACACCATAAGGCAGTGTGTCACTTTTGGGAATTTCAAAAATTACCTGTATTGTTTTTCCAGTGAGTACATCTGCCTCAACTAGCCGAAAACTATCTGAGGCTTCCACCGCATAATACAGCTTCTTGCTGTCAGCCGACCAACTTAGGGCGTCCAGTTGAGAATCACCATATTCGTTACCACCCCAGAATGGTTTTTCTACCATACATTTTTGTAAAACACCAACGGAATTGAGTAGGCAAAGTTGGAAACTTCCTCCACCGAAATGTTGAGCAATAGAAAGCAACTGTCCATTTGGTGACCATGAAATCGGGATAATCCCTTTCAAACCTGCGTTCGTATAAAAATCGGTCAGGATAAGTGTTTTTGCATCAACTCTTGCGATTGTATTGTGGTATCCATCTCGTTGAGCAACTGTAACAATCAAATCAACAGGCAATGTGTGTGGCTGCGCTTGCACATTTAAGGAGACTATGCTTCCGAAAATGATAGTTGTGATTAAAAATAGTCTAAACCGTCGCATAATCAATACTCCTCGTTACTGTTGTAATACAAATATTGGAGGGCAAACACTTGGCAAACTCGTTTTAAGAGAGATTGTTTGTGTGTCGGACGGAATAATACTTGACAATGAAACTGAAAATAGATGAGGCATAGTCACTAAATTGCGCGATCCACTAACCCAGTTTCTATCTCCTAAGTTGTTTTGAGTAAACCACCTTGAAGCATAATAAGGCTTTGCGCCAATTAGCTGACCAGCAAAGAGTGTGTTGGGCGTTTTTAGAGCAAAAAGCCCTTGCGGCCCGTGATCTACTACATACAGCACATAGTCACTGTTGGGTGGGCGCGTTGGCACAAGGCTGGCTGCAAGATTGACTTGTTCAAGCTGCGCCCACGTCTCAACATACGGTCCCCAGCCAACTACTAGAAAGACGTGGCGAAATGGTAGCGGGTTTTCATTATAAGTATAGATAATATCTCCACGCCCAAAACCTTGACTACTCAAAAGGTTCATAAGCGATTCAATATTCGATGGAATAGGTTCGGGATTAGGTGCTTCAGAAAGAGATTTCCAAGAATGGAGCAAATTATCAGGATGTGGGTTTGCATTTAAGAGAGAGTCGATTCCAGTTTGAAAGGTGTCTACACCCCCACGTTCCCTTAGGTATTGCGGGAGTCCATTGTTTCTGCCTGCCCATGCCCAACCTGCATAGCCTAATGTATTACCTCGTATACATATAGGCGCAGAAGTAGAAAACTCGCAATACCAATCCCTGTGAAGCGGCAGTCCAGCAGAAAAGTAGGCTTGTGAGACGAAATTGGCACAGTCGGTCAAATCACTGGCTGTATCAGGATCCCATCCACATCTACTTTGAGAGTCAGTAGGCATTGGCGTTCCCGTTATCCAGTTCGAGAAGTCTTTGTAGGGATCAAATTGAAAGGTGCAAAACAACGGACACGCCTTGCCCGCCCAACTGATCGCCCACTCGGCGGCGGCTTTGCGCTGCTGCGCGTTGAAGGTGTATTGGCATTCATCTGTGGCGGGCAAATACGTGCCGCCCCACGGACACTGCGGCACGGCACACCCCACCGGCGGCGGGAGTTGGTCAGCGCTCAGGGCGCGCCACACGCCGACCACCGCCACATCGCCCGCCAGCCCGTAGAACGCACCGCACCCGTACTTTGACTCGCCCATGCCCTAAGCCTAGCGCGGCGCGGCGAGTCAAGCGCCCGCCTGCAACACCTATGCAGCACTTTGCACGACTCAGCACGGCTGATTCTTGGGCAGATCGCTGAAACCCCTAGCCAGCAGTGCGTGATAAACTTCACGCAAATTTTTTCCCCCTGCCTAAAAGTTCATTTTTTGCAAAACGCCGCGCTACCCTCGGACGCTGTGCCGTACCTAGCGCGTGTAGCGTTCTTACGTACCTGAAATTAAGCATATGCCTGGACTTGGACAGCGAGGAAAGACGAGGACAAAGCAATGATAGGCTCTCTGATTCCGCCAACGGAGGATAATGATCGCCCTTATCTCTTAGAGCATGACGCTTGTGCGCTGATTGCCAACGTTCGCAAAGGTGCGCGCCCCACGCATGGTAACGTCAAGCGCACGCTTGCCGCCCTGTCGCGCATGGGTCACCGCACAGGCGAAGTGCAGGGCGAAGGCGATGGTTGCGGCGTGCTGACCGATATTCCACGCGCCATCTGGACGCAGACCATGCAGCAGATTGGGCAACCAAGCGACCTTGCCCGTGATCCGCATTTCTTCGTGGCGCATTTATTCTTGCCACAGCAGGATACCGAAGCAATCGTCCGCCGTATTGCCGAAATCGCTGAACTGCGCGTGCTGCAAATTGTCTATAGCGCGCATGGGCAAACCCGTGCCGAGATGCTGGGCCCGCTGGCACGCGCTCAAGAGCCTGTGTTCTGGCAGTTGGCAGGCTATGCGCCCGGACGCAACGTGCAAGATGCCAACGCCCGCCTTTTCGAGTTCCACCTTGCCCTAGAGCGCGAATTGCCTGTGCATGTCGTAAGCTGTAGCACTCATAGTGTGGTCTATAAAGTGCGTGGGCATGTAGATACCCTCTACAAGTATTATCCCGATTTGCGTAACCCCGAATTTGAATCCGCCATCACCATTGGACATTCGCGCTATTCCACCAACACCGAAACCGCCTTTGAGCGCGTGCAGCCTTTCTCGCTGCTCGGTCACAATGGCGAGATCAACACCATTGCACGGCTGCGCCAAGAGGCGCGAATGCTCGGCGCGCAGCTTGTTCACAGCGGCTCGGATTCGCAAGACCTGAACCGCTTGCTCGAAGTGCTGATCCATCACTACGGGTTTACCCTTGCCGAAGCAATGGAGATCGCTTTCCCGCCTGTGCCGCATGAAGCACAAGCTCTTGCCCCAGAGGTTGCTGCGCTCTACCGCCGCTATCGGATGGGCTGGGGCCCGTTCGCACAGGGTCCGGCGGCGCTCGTTACGCGCTATGGCGATGAGTGCGTCTTCAGCGTGGATGCGATGGGCTTGCGTCCGCTGTGGTTTGGCGAAACCGAAAAAGATTTCTACTTCTCCTCTGAGCAAGGCGTGTTGCCCCTAGAGCAGAACATGCGCGATCCGCGCCCACTGGCGCCTGGCGAAAAGGTGGTGCTGAGTGTGCATCGCGGCTCGACGGTGCGCGTGCTGCACGATGCCGATCTGCGCCCTGAAGTGCTGCGGCGTGGGCGCGCCTTAGCGCCTGTGCAAGCGCCGCATATTCCCGAAGGCGCACCGACTTGGGAAGCGCCACAGCCGCCAACTGGGAATCCGAACCTTGAGGCATGGCGCGCCGCCACCGGCTGGTACCGTACCGACCGCGATATCGCAGTGGAGATGGCAGACAAAGGCGCCGACCCAATCGGCTCGCTGGGCTATGACGGCCCTTTAGCCGTCCTCTCCAGCGATGGCGTGCGGAATCTCTCCGAATATTTCAAAGAGGCGGTGGCTGTCGTTACCAACCCTGCCATTGACCGCGAACGTGAGACGGAACACTTCAGCACAGAGGCAATCGTCGGGCCGCGCCCTGCCTTGCATGAGAACGATCCCGCCGATGAGGTGACGCCACTTGCCCTGCGCTTGCCCATTTTAGCGGGTGGGCAATATGCTGGCGCTGCGCTGCTGGATTTTGGGGATTATGCAGAGGCGGCGCAGCGGGGCGGCACGTTGATGTATGAAGATGCCCTCGCTGCTTTTGGTGGGCGTGCGCTCACCTTAGATATGTCTGTGCAGCCTGACGAGACGGTTGAGAGCGCCCTAGAGCGTCTACAAAATGCTGCTGTACAGGCTGTGCGGCATAATGTGCGCCTGCTCGCATTAGATGATCGGTGTGCCTTCCGTGAAGGGCATCTGTGGCTCGATCAGCATTTAGCGCTGGCAGTCGTAGACCGCGCGCTGCGCCTTGCGGTGGATGATCACGGGCAGAACTTGCGGCGCAAGTGCGGCATTGTGCTGCGCGCTGCTGGCATTCGCAACCTGCATGATGTGATCTTGGCAGTAGCACTGGGCGCGGATGCCATTAATCCCTACCTGCTTTTTGAGACTGCCGTCGAGCGCAGCGGACGCCCTGAGGAACGTGCCGAGCGCGTGGTGAAGCTGCTGACTGCCCTTGAGAAAGGCTTGCAGAAGATCACCAGCACAATGGGCGTGCATGAACTGCGCGGCTATGGCAAAACGTTTGGCAGCATTGGGCTTTCCACACCGCTGGCGGAAGTGATGGGCTGTGTGAACTACGCCGGCAGCGCCGAGCGCGGGCTGACGCTGCAAACGCTCTATCATGAGGCGCAAGTTCGCCAAAGCTACATCACGGGCAAAGGCGCACGCTTGCCTAAAGAGACGCGCATCTACCCACACATCTACAAAATGGCGCAGCAGGTAGCTCAAGGTGAAGTGGACTACAACGGCATCATGGAGCGACTGGGCGAAATTGAGCGCACAACGCCCGTCGCACTGCGCCACACGCTGGACTTCAAGTTTGACCCGCGCAGCCGCATCAACCCTGAAGATGTGGATTTGGGCGTTGGGCGGCATTCGCTGCCGTTCGTCATCGCTTCAATGTCGTTCGGCTCGCAGAGCGAGATCGCCTTCCGCGCTTACGCCGAAGCAGCCTTTCGCCTAGATATGTACAGCTTAAACGGCGAAGGCGGCGAAATTAAGGATATGCTTGGCAAATATCCTTATCATCGTGGGCAGCAGATTGCCAGCGGGCGCTTTGGCGTGAATGCTGAGCTGATCAACTCATCCTACCTGCTAGAGATCAAGGTTGGGCAGGGCGCTAAGCCGGGCGAAGGTGGTCACTTGCCGGGCAAAAAGGTGAGCGCGAAAGTGGCAGCCGCACGTAATGCTAACATCGGCGTAGACCTGATCTCGCCTTCCAACAACCACGACATCTACTCCATTGAGGACTTGGCGCAGTTCATCGAGGAACTCAAGACCAGCAATCCGCGGGCAAAGGTTGCCGTTAAGTTGCCCGTGGTGCCGGGCATCGGCGTGATCGCGGTTGGCGTGGCGAAGGCAAACGCCGATATTATCAATATCACCGGCTATGATGGCGGCACAGGTGCAGCACGGCAGCACTCATTGAAATATGTGGGCTTGCCGGCTGAGATCGGCGTTGTGGAAGCGCACGCAGCACTGCTCAAAGCAGGTTTGCGAGATCGCGTTGAGATTTGGTGCGATGGCGGCATGAAAAGCGGCACCGATGTAGTCAAGATGGTGCTGCTAGGCGCTAACCGCGTTGGCTTTGGCACCATGGCGATGGTCGCTATCGGCTGCACCATCTGCCGCAAGTGCCAGACCGATACCTGTCATGTTGGCATTGCCACCCAAGTTGAGACGAAGGAGCAGGCAATAGCACATGGGCTGAAGGCCTTTGAACCACAAATCTACGAGGATGCTGTTGATCAGTTGGTGCAGTTGTTCACCGCTATCGGGCAAGAAGCGCAAGAGATCACAGCACGGCTGGGCTTTACGCGCCTGCAAGATTTGGTTGGGCGCGCCGACCTGCTGCAACAAGTGCGCCTGCTAGAACAATTGGACATGATGCCACTGCTGCAAGTTGCGCCGCGCCCAGAGCGCCCAAGCAGCCAACGCACGGTTGGGCGTGCGCTGCGCCGCCCGCGCAATCATCTCACCGAAGTGATCAGCGAGATGGTGGTCGAGGCGATTGAACAGGGCGAGGACGTGATCAACTATGAAGACACTGAGGCGATGAGCATTGATCGCGCTGTTGGCACACACTTGGTGGGCGCTTTGGTGCGCCGCTATGGCTTTGAAAATGGGCGTAGCATCGCCGGGCGCGAGGTCTTTCGGCAGAATGGCGAGCGTCCACACGTCATCAAACTGAACTTCAACGGCTCGACGGTGCCGGGCAATGGCTTGGCAGCTTTTCACGGCGCGGGCGTCGAGGTGGTGGTGGAAGGCGGCACACAAGATGGGCTGGGCAAGTGTGCCATCGGCGGGCGTGTGGCAGTGCTGAAGGGCATGAATACGAAGGGTGTGCGCGTGGGCGGCAGCGTGGGCAAGAGTTTTGCCTATGGCGCGCAACGCGGGCAGTTCTTTGTGCAGGGCAACGCCGATAGCCGCGCTGGTGTGCGCCTTTCCGGTGCTGATCTGGTCATTGGTGGTGAACTAACTGAAAAACTGCGCGATGATCAGGGCTTCATCGCCAGCCGTGCCAATATCAAGGGCTTTGCCTTTGAGTATATGACGGCAGGACGCGTGGTGGTGTTGGGTGATCCGGGGCCGTGGATTTGCAGCGGCATGACGGGCGGCGTGGTCTACGTGCGGCTGCGCCCTGAACTCGGCTTTGATGCGGCGGCGCTTAAGCGGCGTTTGGCGCAAGGCGCTAATGTGAAAATTGCGGCGGTGGATGCCAGCGATGCCAGCAATTTGCACGATCTGCTGTGCGGCTACCGCGAAGCACTCAGTGATAGCAACCAACACGCCGAGGCACGCCGCATTGACGAGATCATGAGCCGTTGGGAGAAGGAATTTGTGAAAATCGTGCCTGCCAATCAGCAGGTCGATCAGACGATTGCCACAGAGTAAAGGATCACCCGCCCCTGAGCAAACTGTCCCCGTCCCGCCTGTGAGACGGGGACTTCTCTGCCGATTGCCGCTTCTCTATCCGCCAAAAGTGCGCTATACTTGCTAATCTGGTTAAGAGAACACCTATTCTATTTGAGGTAGCAATTCACCATGCAGGTATCGGTTCTGCAAGAACATCTGGCAAAAGGCTTGGATACAATTGCACGCGCTGTCGCCAACCGCCCCTCTATGCCAATTTTGAGCAACGTCCTGATCGCCACCGAAGATGGACGCCTGAAGCTCTCTGCCACCAATCTAGAGTTAGCCATCACTGCGCGGCTTGGCGCACAAGTGGACGTGGAAGGCGAAACAACAGTGCCAGCACGCTTGCTGACTGATCTGGTGAAAAGCCTGCCCGCCCAACAAATAGACCTTCACCTTGAAGGGAATAAGCTCAAGCTGCACTGCAACGGCAGTTCTTGGGAATTGCCGACCACCAAAGCCAGCGATTTCCCGAACATTCCAGAGGCAGAGGCGGATAGCGGCGTCGAAGTGCCAGCCGCCACCCTCCGCACCTTGATCGATCAGGTGGTCTTTGCGGCTGCCCGCGAAGATAACCGCCCAGTGCTGATGGGCGTTCTGACGCGCTTTGAAGGCAGCCGCTTCTCGATGGTGGCAGCCGATGGCTACCGCATGGCAATGCGCCATGCGGAGCTAGAGCGCGCCGTGAGCAAGCCGCCCTCGCCGCTGCTCATCCCAGCAACCACCCTCAGCGAGGTGAGCCGCATCATCCGCAGTGAAGATGGCATTGTCTACATCTCGGTCTTGGAGGGGCGTAATCAGGTGATGTTCCACCACAACAACGTAGATGTCGTCTCACAGTTAATTGACGGTAAGTTCCCTGATGTGGAGCAGTTGATCCCTAAAACCGCTAGCACTTCCACGCGCCTAGAAATTCCCGATTTTCTGGCTGCCTGCAAACGCGCCGAAATTTTCGCCCGCGATGCCAACGGCACAACACGCTTCAAGATTGCCACCGAAGGCGAAGTGACCGTGAGCGCACAAGCACAAGCAGGCGGCAGCGGCAGCGAGCGCGTGGCGGCAGAAGTGGCGGGCAATGCCATGGAGATCGCCTTCAATGTGCGCTATCTGATTGACGTGCTGAACGTGATTGAGACCGACCGCGTTCTGCTGGAGACGAATAGCACCAACGCGCCCGGTGTGGTGCGCCCATTGCAAGATGACGGCAGCACGGATAGTAATTTCGTCTACATCGTGATGCCGATGAGCGTGCGGTAGCGCACAACAGAGTCATCGAACGACAGGGCAGCACGCGCAAGCTACCCTGTCGTTTTTTTGTGCCAAATGCGGTAAGGTTAGGCGCAAATAGTGGAGAAATGGCGGGCGCCGTGCGATGATGACATCCTATTGGCTTTCGGTTGGGCTAACCTTTGGCATGGCGTTGGCGCTCTCGCTGATGCTGACATGGCTGGCACGCCGCCTGGCGCCTGCACTGGGCATCCTTGCCAAGCCCGACTCGCGTCGCAAACATCACGGCGCTATTCCAAAGCTAGGCGCGTTGCCACTGTGGGCGGCTTTTACGCTCAGCATTTTGGTGGCGCAAAGCCTGCCTGTCGAGCGCGCCGATCCAAATGAGGCGATTCGCTTGCTGGGCTTGCTGCTAGGCGGCACGCTGATCTTTGTAGTGGGCTTGCTTGATGACAAGTTTGATCTGCCGCCCAGCGCACAGCTTATCGGGCAGCTTGCGGCGGCAGGTATTGCCATTGCCTGCCTGATCTTCATCGAGCGCTTCAATAATCCGATCACGGGCGAGACAGTTGGCGCCTTCCCCTACATCGTGACCGTGATTATCAGCCTCTTTTGGCTGCTGCTGATGATGAACACCGTCAACTTTCTGGATGGTGTGGATGGGCTTGCCGGCGGCGTGAACCTGATCGCAGCAGGCTTGCTCTTTCTGCACACGCTGCGCGAGAATCAGCTCAGCGTGAGTTTGCTGCCAGTGGCGCTGATCGGCACGCTGATCGGCTTCCTGATCTTCAATTGGCACCCGGCGCGGATCTTCATGGGCAGCGGCGCGGTCTATTTAGGCTTTGTGATCGGTGCGCTGAGCATCATCGGCGGCGCAAAAATGGCGACTATTCTATTGGTGATGGGCTTGCCGCTGCTCGATCTGGCGTGGCAGGCGGCACGGCGCGCCTTAGAGGGCAAAAATCCGATGGTGGGTGATCGTGGGCATTTGCATTTCCGCGTGCTGGATGCTGGCTTGCTCTCGCCACGTGCCTTCACCCTGATCTACTATGCCTTTTGCGCCACATTTGGCGCGCTGGCGCTGATGACCACCAGCCGCCAGTTTAAGCTGATTGCCCTGTTGGTGCTGTTCGGCATCGCGTTTGTCGGCTTTATGTTGGTGGCGCGCCGCAGCCGCCTGAGCGCGCCTGAGCCAGAACGCCACCTTGAGCAGCCCTAGGGCAGTAACGTTCGCAGATCAGCCGCGATCACCTCAGGATCAGTGCCGTAGCTGTAAATGCGCTGTAGCTCACCTTTCGGATTCACCAAGAAGGCAGAGGCTGTGTGGTTGACCAAATAATCCGCCTCAGTGCCTTCAGGCTTCACGATCTCATAGCGCACGCCGAACGCCTGAGTCATCGGGCGCACCGCGTTATCATCACCCGTTAGCCCAACGAACGCGGGATCGAACAAAGCAAGGTGTTTGCCCAACACTTCAGGCGTATCCCGTGCGCCATCCACGCTTACAAACATGAAGGTGACTTGCTCTGCCTTTTCACCAAGCGCACGCTTCACCAATGTGAAGTTAGCAAGCGTGATCGGGCAAACATCAGGGCAGTTGACAAAGCCAAAACTGACCACCGTCCAGTGATCTAGGAAGTCCTCCAGTCCATACGGGTTACCGGTTTGATCGATCAGACTGAAGTTGGGCAGCGCCACTGGCGGATCAAGTGGGCGCACGCCCTCAGGGAAAGGTGAGGTGGTGGCGGTTGGGATGGCTGTCGGTGCGGTGGGCGCACAGGCAACCAGCAGCAGTGCGCCAAGCAACACAACGGTTAATCTTTTCATCGGAAAGCCCTCGCAGAGCGCCAACGGGTGCGGTTGTTGGCGTAGCACTCATCACACAGCGTATAACGGTGATTCAAGGGGAGCTTACGGCGGCAATTAATGCAGCGGCTGGCAGTATCCAAGCGGTGCAGCAAGGCGGCATCAATGCTCATAGACCATTCGGCACGCAAGGCGCGCAGCCATGGCTCATCCGTCGCAAACTCGGCAAACTCTTGGCGGCAAGAAAGCCACAAGTAAATATCGGCACAGCTGATTGCCTGCTCAGTTGCCTCTAAGTCGCGGTCGTCCTCAATGGTCATGGGCGGCTCGGCGGGCAGTGGCATCGCTTGCTTGTTGAGGATAGCGCGGGTGCAGCCATACCAATATTGACGGCTGCTCTCGCGGGTGGGTGCATTCACCAACTGCACGGCGGCTGCCAAGCCAAGCTGATCGATCTCGCGGTCGCTGAGCAGGGCAGCGAGGGCGATGCGCTCATCAATGTCGGCAGGTTCCACCACATCGCGCAGCGAATCGGGGATGGATTGCAGCTCGCGCCAGCGTGCCAAACGACGCGCCAAATTGCCGGGAATTAGCTCAAGGTCTTCCAGCACAGGCGCAACACGGGCGCGATCCAGCTCTGGTGGCGTTGTCTCCATCAGGCGGCGCAGTGCTTTCAGGTTGGTGCGTGTCGTAGCGCCGACCACACCTGCTTGCGAGAGTCCGTAGCGCCCGGCACGCCCGGCAATCTGGTGAACTTCCTGCGCGTTCAGCGGACGCACAGAATGCCCATCAAACTTCTCGATCTCAAAGAAGCAGACGTAATCGGCGGGCAAATTTAAGCCCATACCGACGGCGTCAGTGGCGATGCAAATCTCGGTTTGCCCTTCGGCGAAACGGTCGGCTTGCTTACGGCGCACTTCCGGCGGCAAATTGCCGTAGATAACTGAGACTCGGCGTTGGCTGCGCTCTAGCTCTGTCTTCAAACGCAGCACCATGCGCCGCGAGAAGGCGACCAAGATTGTGCGCGGCGGCAAGTCATCAAGCGACCACGGCTGGTGAGCAACTTGCAGCGGCGAGAGGCGCTCGTGCCTAACCACTTGGGTTGGGATGAGCGCGGCTGCCGTCAGGCGCTCAATGAGCGTCTGTGCGAACGGCGGTGCAATCACGCGGATTTCAGGCGCACGGCATTCCATTAGCGCACGAGTCCATGCCCAGCCGCGGTCAGGATCGGCGAGCATGTGCGCCTCGTCAATCACCACACAATCGCCGCTGCGCTGCGGATTGAACATCTCGATAGTTGCCGCCGTGATGGTTGCGCCATCCACCGCGATGTATTCCTCACCGGTCAGCAGGTTGCAGCGCACGCCACGCCGATTGAGGCGATCAAAGACTTCGAAGGCAAGCAGGCGCAGCGGTGCCAGATACCAGCCTGTGCCAGCTGTGCTGAGCGCCTCTAACGCCTGATGCGTCTTGCCGCTGTTGGTCGGTCCGATGTGCAGTTGCACCAATTGATCAGCGCGCCCGGCGTGCTGCCATGTGGGAAAGGCTGCCAGCAGGCGTGCGCGCAGTTCCTCGTGCTGGCGGCGTTCTTCCTCTTGGCGTTGGCGCACGCGCTGCCGTTCTTCGGCACGGCGCTGCTTTTCAGCCAGACGTTTTTCTTCTTGGCGCGTTTGCCATGTGCTGCGCGCCTCACGGAACTGCTCACGGAAGGTGTGCAGGCTGATCGGTGAGTCCCACAGGCTCTCGCGGATTTGCCCCCAGCGCACGCGGCTGGCGGAATCCTTGCGAAGTTTCCGTAGGGTGTCGCGCAAGATGCTTGTCTGCGGCTCTTGGTCGCCAAAGAGGATCAGCAGATCGCGCACAGCGATGATCTCTTGATCCTCCACCGCCTGAAAGAGCGTGTGATCTTCGAGAATGGCTGCCACTTCCGCCGCACTCAGGCGCGTCTGCCCTTCGGGATCAACGAACGACCTGATCAGATGTGCGCCGATGGCATTTTGGAGCGTCTCGGCACGGATGCCTAGCTTTTTCGAGGCAGCCGAGAGCGAATAAGAGCGTGCCAAGACTTTCTCGCGGCGCGTCTCGCCATCGTGTCCGCGTTGGCGCAGTATGTCGCCACAGTGATCAAGGGCAGCCTGCCAATCTTCGTCTTTGGGCAGCACAGCGTCCTCGGCAGCGGCAAGGGCAGCCTGCTCATCTGCCTCTGCAAGGCGCAGCCAAACCGTATCGCCAAAAGGCGTTTTGACGGTGAACGGGATAAGGTTGCCACTCTCGACCACACGCTGCACAGTTTTCATGCCATAGCGCTCCACCAAATCGGGGCGCAGCATGGTTTGCCCGTTCTGTTCAGAGACCAACGTCAGTATCTCTTGCCGCACCTTTTGCCACAGATGGCGCTCAAAGATTACTTCGAGGCTTGGGCGCGTGATTCGCAGTGGCTCAAAGACGTAATCATCCATCTGCTTGAGCAAATTGGCAGACAGCAGCAGGCGCAGCGCCACTTCATCGCTGGGTGTGCTGGACAGTTGGCTGATGGGCAAATAGCCGGGCGTATTGTTGAACATTGCCAACAGGCGGCGGCATTCAGGCATTCCAAGCAAGTCTATGCGCGGTTCGCGCTGTGCAATGCATTCGCGTAGCGGACGCACTGCGGCGGTGCCATCGCCTTTTAGGGTGGGCAGCGCACCGTCATAGAGCATTGCATAGGCGCGCACTTGTTCCGCAGTCAGCCGTGTTGGGTCATAGAGGTATTCACCTTCGCGGGCAACACTGCCTTCTTGCAGCGCAGCCTCAGCCGCGGCGGCACGGTCGCCCGCACCCAAGCGCGCATCATTGAGTTGGTTGATATGGAAAAAGCCTTCGGGCGTGGCTTCAATCAACGCGGCAACAGCGCGTGCATTCAGCACACGCAAAGAAAGAGGTGATTTAGGCATGATGATCCACAGAAACAGTACAACCGCTAGTTGGAAACGAGTTCGCGTGCCATATCGAGGGCGGTGAAGCGTTGCAGACGATACCGATCATCTACGCGGATGTTCGGCGCGCTGTGCGGCGGATAGCGGCGCAGCGCGATGGCACTTGTCTCACGGATTATAACATAATATAGGTAGATTATCCCACCGTCAGTTTGCTCCCAATTTTGTATGAAAATCTCAACGTCTGGGGCAAGGCGGTTAAGAGTCCCACCAACCACTTGCTGCCAGAAGGGTAAAGCCGCCCACACTTTGTAGCGCCCAACCTGAACGACATCCGCCAAGCCGTCCACTGTTTCCACTGCACCAAAGAAGTAATATGGCTCGCGGTGAGCAAGGTTGATCAGCAGGCGGCGCATGCGCTCCGGTTGGCGCACCACATCTGCCTGATCCCACAACGGGCAGGGTGCGGCAAAGGGTGCCACATCGCTCAGGAAGGCGGCTACATCATGCGATTCCGGTAGAAGGCGTGCCGAGAGCGCAAAGACAAACTTGCCCTGACCAATGCTGCCTTGCAAACTCTGCGGCGGCGGCAGACCTTCGCCCAAGATGTAAAAGGACGCCCGTGCCACTCCGTTCGCGTCGGTCAGGCGCACATCAGGGCTTTCGGCAGCATTTAGCAAATCTTCAAGGACGTGCGTGGCAGTTTCGAGCAAATCTTGCGTGTGCGTTTGCCCACAATGCGGACACTGCCACGCATAAGGCACCGGCTGCCGCCCGTTGATCGCTTCGTCAAGGTGCAGGGCAAGCCAACGCCGCAGCGCCGCAATGCTCACCGCCTCAGAGTCGCACTGGTTGGCTGCCTGATGGCTGAAGTGGTGCTGCACTTGTGTGCCAAGCCGTGCGATCATCACATCGCGGCAGAGTGGGCAAGTATAGGGTGTGCCGCGCTGCGCCAGCGTGATCGGAATGGGGCGATCATTGGCATCCAGCGCCCAGCGATATTCGACAGGCGGTTTATCCATAGCAGGCGCTCACGGTTGGGCAGTGGGTGTTGGGCTGCCAAAATCAGCAGGGCAGCGTTGGAGTGTGGGTATCATTGGTGCCTCCAAGCCGAGCGCCCAACTGGCAAACTGACCCTCTAGGCGGCTGCGCGCCTCTGCCCAGTGCTTCTCGATTGCCTGCTTGGCTGCCTCATCTTTGAAGAAGCGGAAGGCAGCCTGCTTAATCTGCTCAGAATCGAAGGCGGTGCCAGCAAAGAGCGCCCTACCGCTGGCTGTTCGCAGCGTATCCGTGTTAATTTCGCAGCTCAGCACGCCCGCCTGATTGGTTTGTAGGTCTGCGCCGAGCGCCACGCGAATTTCCCCAGTGGCGGTGGCACTTTCGCCAAAGAGCAAGCCAAGGATGCCCATATCACGCTCAACGCGCACCGTAGCGGTCACCGTCACTTCATAGGTGATCAACTTCAGGCTTGGGTTGCCCGTCACGCTGAACACAAAGCTATAGACGTTCAAGCCCGCGCTGCGTGCAGTTTCCACAATTTGGGCAAAGAAGGTTGGGGCGAAGAAGGCACACGCGCCGCAGGCACCAAAACTGATCACAAAGAGGATGATGATCAGACGGAATTGACGCCAAACCAGCGCAAAGGGCGCCAGCAGGCAGCCGAGAGGGTTGAAGCCGCGCTTTTGCTGTTCCGCCATTGTGTTCCCTCCAGAAGCACACTGCACACTGCCTAAGTTTAACATCAATCAGCGCGGGCTGATAGACGCATTACTCAAACCCGCTACTGCATTTTCGGGTTGCCTTTGTTAAACTTGAAGCTATGTACCCTGAAATGTATAGGAAACTGAACCCAATGAAAAACCTTCTACTGCCAGCCGTCCTGATTTTCGTAGGGCTTGTGCTGGCTGGCTGTGGATCAGCGCCGCCGCTGGTCTCGGATCGATACCTGAACGATAGCAGCCTGCTGACGGAAAATCCCTGTGGTGCGCCCTGTTTTCAGGGCATAACCATCGGCAAGACCACCTTCACAGATGCTGAAAGCCTTGTGCGGAATAACCCGCTTTTCAAAGATGTGCAAAGCCAAGAAAATCCGCCCCAGGCTGCGTGGAGCGCTGCCGATGGCGATCAGTGCTGCGTGATGACGGCTGACCCCAGCACGGGCATCGTCAACCAGCTTTTGGTGTATGTTGCACCAAACATGCGCGTGAGCGAGGTGATTGCCAAATATGGCGAACCTGCATATGTGGCGGTGCCAAAACAGAATTATTCCGAGACAGAGGCAGTGCTAGGGCTAATCTACCCGCAACAAGGAAACTTGCTGTGGGTGATGCCGGGCGATGGGCAAAGCAGCTTGGATGAGGACGATCCAATCGTGATTGTGCTGTATTTGAACCCTGCTGATTTTGACGATCTGCTGGCAACAGCTGAGCTAAACGGCTGGCTGGGCTATGTTTCGGTGGCAGAATACCGTGCCGCGGCACCTGTGCTGACGCCGCGTGTGACGGCAACACCAGAGCAGTAGCCTGATCGTGCGCAAGGGACGGCATATGCCGTCCCTCATCAGTTAGGTAGGCTTGGCTAGGCTCTGTGCGAGCGCTTCCCAATCCACTCCTTCAGTAACGCCCGCCTTCAAGCTCTCAAGGTATGCTAAGGCTTCCGATAGGCTCGAGAAAATATCGTCCTCACGCTTAGCCTCTGCGGAAAAACGTGCAAAAATGCTCACGTAAATAGTCGTCGTAAAGTTTTCCGTGAAGGCAGTGCTGCCACCATAGTTTGGGTGAAAGGTGAGCTTGCCAAGCTGTTGCAAAATCCGCACATTGGTAATTTTGCCATAGCGCAAGTCCGAGACGACATAGAGTGGTTGTACGGCAGCATCGAAGCGGTGGCGCAGATCAGCGATGTATTCGCCTTCGGGATGGCAGTTCGGTTGCGCTTGAGGCATCCATCGAACATAGAGCAATTGCTCATTTAGCTGGCGAATCTCGTAAAACATGAGCGACCTCCTAGCAGCGCGTAGGCTTAAACAACCTATAACATAACATAAGGCAGTGCTCTGTAAATTGTTAGACCTGCTAGATAGGCGGCGAGAAAGGCATTGCCCTTCATGAATTTTTCACGGATTATCCCGTCACTGTGTGCAATTTGTTGGTAGGCAGAAACAGCTTTTACAGCTAGACTATAATTTAGCTTGCCGCGTGCGTTTTGTATGCCTAGATGTTTTTTCCCTGCACGCCATTATCTTTGGGACGCTTGCACAGCGAGGCATTATTTTATGGTCAGGATTGGGCAAAAACTTAATGATCGGTACTTGGTCGAGGAAATGATCGGCGAAGGCGCAACCTCTGCCGTTTACCGCGGCGCAGATTTATTGCTCAAGCGCGCTGTGGCGATCAAGGTTTTGCATCCGCACGTCCACGCCACCACGCGGCAACGCTTTGAGCAAGAAGCGCAAGCCTCTGCCAAATTGAATCATCCCGGCATCATGCTCATTTTTGACCGCGGACGTGATCGAGATGACTATTATTTGATCGTAGAGTTGGTGCGCGGGAAGCCACTCTATGAATATATCCCGTGTGGGGCGGATGTTGCCGCGCAGCTTGGCAGCCAAATTTGCCTCGCGCTGGACTACGCGCATCGTGCCGGACTCATCCACCGTGATATTAAGCCCGCCAACATCTACGTGACCAACGAAAACACTATCAAGATTATGGATTTTGGCTTAGCAATCCCGCTGGATGGCAGCCAAAAGCGCCTAACCGCGCACGGTTCAATCATCGGCACGCCCGCTTACCTCTCGCCTGAACAGGCGCAGGGCAAACCGCTTGATCCGCGCACCGACCTCTACTCGCTCGGCATTGTGCTGTATGAGATGCTAACTGGGCAACTGCCCTTTGATGCCGATGACATCACCTCAATCCTGATCCAGCAGGTGAATAAGATGCCCACGCCGCCAAGCCATTTGGTTGGCACGCTGCCGCCTAGCTTAGAGGCGGTGATCCTCAAAGCGCTCGAAAAGCAGCCCGACCGCCGCTTTGCGAATGCGCTTGAAATGGCAGCCGCCTTAAACGATGCACTTCAGACACCAACCAAAACCAGTCCCGTCGCTACTGCTGAGGTGCGCGCCAAGCCACGCATTCGCGCTGTGCTTGCCGATGATCATCCCAGCCTTCGCACGCCGTTAGCCGCCTACCTAGAGCTTTCCGGCGATATTGTGGTGGTGGCGGAAGCAAACGACGGTGTCGAGGCACTCGAGATGTGCCGTGAGCATCTGCCGGATGTGCTGCTGCTTGACCTCAACATGCCGAATATGAGCGGTTTGGATGCCCTGCCGCAGATTAAGCACATCAGCCCGACCATTAAAGTGCTGGTGCTAACCGCACGCGACGAGACGCCTTACATCATGCGCGCTTTACGCAGCGGCGCGAATGGATACATCCTCAAAACTGCTACAGAAGAAGAAGTGGTGAACGCCGTGAAGGATGTTTACGCCGGCACGACGGTGCTTGGGCAAGGTGTGGCAGAACGCATTGTGGAAGGGCTGCGCGGCATGAGCCAGCTTGATCCGCTGAACGAGGAAGAACATGCCGTGCTGCGCTGCATTGCCGCCGGCTACGAGGAGAATGATCAGATTGCCGAGCGCCTGAACATTGAGGAAGGCAGCGTGCCGCGCCTGCTTAAAAATACGATTGATAAATTGGGCGTGAAAAATCGCTCTGAGGCGGCACTCATGGCGCTGCGCGCTGGCTGGATCACAATGGAAGATATTCGCGGCATGACGGGCTGATCGCACGCCAGAAAGCGCAACATAATGCATAACGTCCTGTTCCTGACGGATCGTGGCTTGCGCCACCAAGAGTCCGCGCTGCGCGCTGCGCCGCCTGAACTCAACGTTACGATGCTGCGTGCGCCGACCTTTGCACAAGCAGCCTCAGCACTGGCAGCCGCACACTTCATCATCTCTGAGCGTAACCAGCCCGTCACTGCCGAGATGATCGCCGCTGCGCCGCACCTCAAGCTGATCGTGCGGCTTGGCTCGCTTGCCTATGATATAGACCGTGAGGCGGCGGCGGCGCGTGGCGTTCAGGTGGTGGTGCAGCCCGTCGTCGGCACGCTCTATTGCGCCGAACACGCCCTGATGATGACGCTTGCCTGCCTGAAGCGGCTCGGGCGTTCGCTGCACGCTGCGATCTATACATCCGCACCTTTTTCGCCACAGCGCGGCGATGAAGACACTTTCTCGTTCAATTGGCTGAACTTTTCAGATATTGGCTCGCTGCTTGGCAAGACGGTGAGCATCGTTGGCATGGGCGAAATCGGCGTGGCGCTAACACGCCTGCTCAAGCCGTTCCGCGTTGGTGCCATCCTCTACAACAAGCGCACGCCTTATCCTGCCGCAGTGGAAGCAGACCTTGGCGCGCAGTTTTCCACCCTTGAGGACTGCTTGCGCCGCGCCGATGTGCTGGTGAGCCTGCTGCCTTACGCACCCACAACGGACTATGCACTTGGTGGCGGCTTAACAGCAGCCAAACTAGCGCTGCTGCCGCCGACGGCGTGCCTGATCCACTTAGGCAGCGGCAGCGTGGTGGACGAGACAGAGGTTCTACACATGCTGCAAACGGGCAGGTTGGCAGGCGCCGCCTTCGATACCTTTGAGTATGAGCCGCTGACCGATGAGCATCCGTTGGTGCTGTATGCGCGTGATCCGCAGCACAACCTGCTGCTGACGCCGCACACCGCCGCTGCTTCAGCGCCCGCCAACCGTGCCGATGATTACGCCGCGATCATGGCGTACCTTGCCGCCGCGCACCTATGATTACTCGACTGTGATGGTGCCGCCTGCCTCTAAGGTGAGCTGTGCCTGCGGCTCGGCTGTGCCGATTGGCACCAGCACATTATCAATGCGCCGTGTATAGGCATTTTCATCAAAGCGCGGTGCATTGGCGCCGCCGCCGCGCAGTGCGATCTCGGCTGCCAATTCAGGCGGAATTCGCACGGTGATTGCACCGCTTGCCTTCAAATCCGCGATCAAGCCCGCGTTTGCGCTGAACTGTGCCACTAGGTTGCCGTTCGTCGCTGTGAGGCTCACATTCCGCAAGGCAAGGTCGGCAGCCGCGAGCGTTAGGTCACCTTCAACACTGCTAATCGTCAGGTCTTCAATGATCACATCCAGCGGCAAAAGCAGCGTTAAACGCCCGCGCCCAACCTGCTCAAGCGTGCTGAGTGCATCGCGCTGCGCCTCACGGATGTCTAGAATGGCGGTATTCCCTTCCACACGGTAGTTTGGTGTGAGCAAACTCTCTAGGCTGCCGCGAAACTCACCGCTGATAGCGCGTGAATCGGCGCGGCGCACCTCGATCACGGTGCGGCGCAGTTCGGCGCTCAGGCGCAGCGTCGTGATGTTTGGCGGCAAGCTGTAATCGAGCGGCTCGATGTAATCCTCACGGAAGGCGCTTGCCTCACGGTTAAAGCTGATCGCCGCAACACCCACAACTGCACCAGTGGTCAGCAAGACAGCGATCAAGTTGCCGTAACGGGCGCGCTTGCCAAGCAGCAGTGCCAAGCCGAGCGCGATCAGCAGGGCAGGCGCAGCGCGTCCGAGCAGATCGGCAAGGGCGGGTGAAATCACACCTAGCAAATGTGCGATCCACAAGGCGGCGGCAGCGATCACAAGTAGCGGGGCGACGAGGCGTTCAAGGGTGATCATGGCGTGTTCCTCAGCGCTTTCAGCAGCAGGGTAAAGCCGATCAGCGCCAGCATGATCGGCGCCAGTAAATCGCCACCACCGCTCAGACGCAGCACACCGGTCGTCTCTGCCAGCACCACCACACCGATCAAAATTGCCAAGCCGCCTAAGGTCAGCAGTCCTTCAGGGCTGCTATAGCGGCGCGGCAGCGGCTCATCAGGGCGCGTGATGGGTGGTAAGTCAATCATCTTTTGCGGCGGAATGCTCAGCCACAGCAGCACGTAAAGCAGCAGCGCAAACGAATAGTCGGTCAGCAGCAGCACGCCGAACAAGGCACGCACCCACCAACCACTGATGCCTAAACAGGCGCCGGCACCGCCGCATAAGCCTGATAAAATGCGATCTTGTGCGCTGCGCCGAAACCGAACCCGATACATGCCGCCTGCTTTCCCGACTCTGTGCCTCACAATCATACCAAAGCGGCGCGCTAAGCGCTACCCTTGCGCCTTTCCTCACAAACGGGCAAAATAAAACGCCGTACCTATCCGAACTGCGAGAGATAATTCCCAAGCATGTACCACATTCTGGTTCCCGATAATTTGGATAAAGCGGGCTTGAAGCTGTTGGAAGCAGCCGAAGGCGTCACCGTGCAGGCAGCCGCCAAGATGAGCCGCGAGGAAGTGCTGGCAGCCATCCCCAACGCGGACGCGCTCATCATCCGCAGCGCCACCAAAGTAGACCGTGCTATGCTAGAGGCTGCGCCCAAGCTCAAGCTGGTAGGGCGCGCCGGCGTCGGCGTGGATAACGTTGATCTGGCGGCGGCGACAGAGCGTGGCGTGATCGTGATGAATGCGCCGGACGGCAATACCGTTGCTACGGCTGAGCTGGCAATGGGCTTGATGTTGGCACTGGCGCGCCACATCCCTGCTGCGGATGGCAGCCTGAAAAGCGGTCAGTGGGAGCGCAAGGCGTATATGGGCATTGAACTGCGCGGCAAGACGCTCGGTCTGGTGGGCTTTGGGCGCGTTGGGCGTGCTGTGGCAAAGCGCGCTGCCGCCTTTGAGATGATCATCATCGCCTTTGATCCCTACATCAGCGCCGAAGTTGCTGCGCCCTATGGCGTGCAGATGGTGACGTTAGACGAACTTTACGCACGCGCCGATTTTATCTCGCTGCACGCGCTGGTCACGCAAGAGAACTATCACATGATCAACGCCGAAAGCCTTGCCAAGATGAAAGACGGCGTGCGGATTGTGAACGATTCGCGTGGCGCGCTGATTGACGAGGTTGCCCTTGCAGAGGCAATCAAGCGCGGCAAAGTGGCAGGCGCAGCACTGGATGTCTATGAAGAAGAGCCGCCCAAGCCCGATAATCCACTGATCGGCTTGGCAGGCGTCATCCACACGCCGCACTTGGGCGCAAGCACGCTCGAAGCGCAGGATGAGGTCGCTGTGCAGATCGCGCAGCAAACGCTTGACGCGCTGTTCAAGGGCGACTATCGCAGTGTGGTGAACGTGGACGTCTTGAAAGGCAAATAATGGCGCGCCGCCGCCTGCTCTACACCCTGATCGGAGTCTGTGCGGTTTACTGCATCGCGCTGGTGGCTGATCTGACGCCATTGGCGCGTGGGCATTTGCCCTTTCTGCCTGAAACGTGGTATTTCCCGTGGCTGCGCTTGAATGCGCGCCTTGTGTGGCTGCTGATCAGCGCCGGCATGGCAAGCCTTTATGCGCTTGGCGCGTGGCATTTGGTGCGGCGTGCGGCGCTGCCGCACCTGAAGGCATGGGCGTTTAGCGGCGCGGCGCTCTTGCCCATAGCTTTTATGGGCATGGAAGGCGCGCCGCTGTTCACGCTCTTTGCGCGGATCGCCTCACCGGATTTGGGCGGCTACATCACGGCGGCTGCCCTCAGCGGCGATTTAGGCACAATGCTGCGCGATTGGCTGGGCTTCCTAGCGCGCTATCAGGCAGCCTATCCGCTAGGCGGCATCGCGCTGGCGCCGCCGGGCTTGCCGATCTTGTTCCACGTTAGTGCAGCAGCCTTTGAAGCGCTGCCACCCCTCGCAGAGTCTTTTGGGACTCTGTTCCGTAGCCTGCAATGCCAAAACCCTGAGATGCTCCAATGGTCAGACGCGCAGTGGGCAAGCGTGCTGCCTGCGCTGTTCATGCCGCTGTGGGCAGGGCTTGCCGTCGCGCCGATCTACCGCTTGGGCGCCCGTTTGTTCAGCCGCCAAACGGCGTTGTGGGCAGTGGCGCTCTATCCTCTGGTGCCAAGCCTTGCCATTTTTGCGCCGCGCTTCAACACTTTTTATGCACTGTTGTGTGCTGTGCTGTTGGTGTTCGTGTGGGAAGGCTTGCTGCAAAAGCGCGTGTGGCTGATCGGTTTGGGTGGCTTTGTGACGGGCATGGGAGTCTTCATGAACTTTGCCGCTGTGCCACTCGGCTTGATCGGCGGCTTTAGCATCCTGCTGTGGTGGTGGCGCGAACGGCGCAGCGCAAGCAGCTTGATCATACACTTGGCAGCTTTTGGCGTTGGTGCTGCGGCAATCTGGCTGATCTACGCGCTGCTGACGGGCATCACACCGTTCGAGATTTTGCGCGCCTCGTTTAATCGGCACTTGGCATTAGAGCGCCCTTACCTGCTCTACCTGTTTTGGCATCCTTACGAGATGTTCCTGTTCACAGGCATTCCGATTGCAGCGCTGGCAGTCTGGCGCATTGGGCGCAGCAGGCGGCTTGGCAGCCACGCGGATTTATTCGCAGCGGCAGGTGCGCTCAGTTTGCTCTTGATTACGCTGAGCGGCACTGCACGTGGCGAGACGGCGCGAGTCTGGCTCTTGTTCGCGCCGATCTGGGTGCTGCTGGCAGCCGATGTCCTAGCGCGCACAGCGCTGCGGACGCGCCAAATCGTGATCGGGCTGCAAGTGCTTGTGCTGCTGAGCATGGGCAGCACCTTCCGCGCCAACTTTCACATCCTCACGCCCATTCCCGATCCGCCACCGCCAAACGCGCCGCCGAGCGTCGCCATGCGTGAGGTATTCAGCCTAAACGGCGATACGCTGCACTTGCTCGGTTGGCGCGCCGAAACAGACTCCGAAGGCGTGACGCTGCACCTGTATTGGCAAGTGCCAGCGCGCCAAGTGCGCCGTCTGTACCAGTTGGCGCTCATCCCGCTGCCGCCCGACGGATCAGCGCGCCCAAGCCTGAATTGGATACCGTATGCGCGCAACTATCCACCAAGCTGTTGGACGCCGCACAAAACCTTTATGGATAGCCTGCGCCTGCCACTGACCGACTCCGATCCGCGTGGTGCGTGGTGGTTCAGCCTCTCGGTGATTGATGTGCAAACGCGCCAACCAATGTTGGTAAACGGCACAGGGCAGCAAATTGGCATTGGTGCGCTGCAAGTGCCATAAGCGGCAGAGCGTTGGGCAAGCGTCAGGTTAGCGGCGTGGCAGTGTCGCACAATCCTTTGGTAGAGTGCTGTACAATCTAGCTAACGTTCTACTTTGGAGAGTGTGTGCCATGAAGCGATTTTTCCACATCAGTTTAATGATCACTTTGTTGTTAGCAGGCTTCACTGGGCTGCCAAGCACCGCACAAGCCGATAACGGCTGTGCAGGCATTGTGCTTTCAGAAAGCTGCAAATATGGCTTGCCCGCGTGGGAATATGACGCGCTGCTGCCGCAGATTCTCGCCCATTCGCCGCGCAGTCTGCCGCGTGTGGGTGTAGATGGCGACGAACTGCGCCGCTACAGCATGTACCAACTGCCGCGCCGCGATGTGACCTTCTATGATGCGCCCAATGGCAACCCAACCGAGACAACTAATCCGGGCTACGCCTTCACGGGCGTGAAGGAACAGCAAGAAGGTTGGGTGCGTGTGGATGAGAACAAGTGGCTGCCCGCCGATCAACTGAGTGGCACACGCGCTTCAAGTTTCAGCGGCGTGCTGCTGAGTGGCAATCCACCTTTCCCGTTGGCGTGGATGGCGAATTCCGTCCATGCGGCAGAGGTGCCGGGCGGCAAGATGCTGCGGCGCTTACCCGCACTTGGCAAGCACACACCGCTCTACATCTTCAAGACGGTGCGCGTAGGCGATTGGGATTGGCATTTGGTGGGCGATGGCTTGTGGGTGGAACAGCGCAACATGGGCATTTTCCAGCCTGTGGAGCCAAAACACAGCGGGCGCTGGATCGCGGTTGATCTGTATGAGCAGGTGGCAGTTGCCTATGAAGGCGGCACGCCCGTCTTTGCAACGCTGATCTCATCAGGTTTGGCGAAAACGCCCACGCGGGAAGGCATGTTCGCGGTGTGGGCAAAGCTGCGTACCGGCAGCATGACAGGCTTTGAGGGCAAGCCCGAACAATATAATATCCCTGTCGTGCCGTATATCCTCTACTTTGATGGCTCTATTGGCTTGCATGGCACTTTCTGGCACAATGGGTTTGGCTATCGCCACAGCCGCGGCTGCGTGAATCTTTCGATCAGCGATGCCAAGTGGCTGTATAATTTTGCAGAGGTCGGCACGCCGGTGTACGTCTGGCGCAGCCGCTAGAAAGAGAGACTCATGCGACGTTTGCTTATGTTCATGTTGATGGGTGCGCTGCTATTCGGCACTGCCCTAACGCCCATTGCCGCCAGCGAAGGCAGAGAGGCTGCTAATCCATGCTTGGGCGAAAATATTCCCGGCTGCACGCACGGCTTGCCTTCCGCGCACTACCAACTGCTGCTGGCGCAGATGTTGGCGCATCCCACACCCAACGGGCGCCTTGTGGAAGTTGATCAGTATGCGATCTACCGCCACAGCCTGTACCAGATCAACCGCAACGGCATCACACTCTACAATGCGCCGAATGGCGCGCCCATCGGCAGCCTTCCGCCCGGCTTCATCTTCGTTGGGATGCGCCAGCGGCAAGATGGTTGGGCAGAAGTGCGCCCCGGTCAGTGGACGCCGCTTAGTGAGGTGACTGGTGTGCCTGCCTCGCGCTACAGCGGTGTGATCGTAGATACGCCCTTTGCCTACCCAATGGCATGGATTCTGCAACCAACCAAGCCGAGCAGCTATCCCGGCGCTAAACCTGATCCCAACACGCCCTTCTTGGATCGCTACACGCGGGTGAACATCTATGCCTCTGTAAGCGATGGTGCATGGGATTGGTATCTGATTGCGCCGGGTCAGTGGATTGAGCAGCGCCGCGTGGCGCGCATTGCCAAAGTGGAGAAACCTGAAGGCGTCAAAGGGCGCTGGGTTTCAGTAGACCTGTTTGAGCAAGTGCTGACTGCCTATGAAGATGATCGGATGGTCTTCACAACCCTGATTTCTTCAGGGCGTCCGGAATGGTCTACCAATGAAGGGCTGTTCCGCATTTGGGCGCGCTTTCGCTCAGACACCATGAGCGGCGGTGCAGGGCGTGCCGATTACTATCAACTGCCCGCCGTCCCGTATGTGATGTACTTTGATAACGACATCGGCTTGCATGGCACCTATTGGCACGATAGCTTTGGCTACCGTCATTCGCACGGCTGCGTCAATCTCTCGATCAGTGATGCGCGCTGGCTTTACGAATGGACGGATAACTTCTTTGCCGATACGTGGGTCTATGTGTGGAGCAGCGGTCAGTACCGATGAGCAAGCGAGCGGAGTCATTCAGCCTTGAGGTTGCCATAGGCAGCGAACGGTTGCATTTCACCGTGCAGCCCGACGCACGCCTGCGCGCCAACGGGCGGTGGACTCTGCATGGAGACAAAGTGTTGCTGCGCGTGCCAAACGGAATGCCACGCGCAGCCGTTGATGTCATGGTTGAGCGCATCGCAGCGCGCATCAAGCGCAGCCGCGCCCGCGCCGATAAGCAAACCGATCAAGACCTGATGGAGCGCGCCGCGCAGATCAATGCCCAATACTTTGCAGGTGAACTGGCGTGGCGCAGCATTCGTTGGGCAGACAATATGCGGCTGCGCTTAGGCAGTTGCAGCAGCGGCGGCGCTTCCGATGGCGATATACGCATCAGCACAGTCTTGCGGCGCTATCCGCCTTACGTGCTGGACTATGTGATTGCCCATGAGATTTGCCACCGCAAATATCCCGATCATAGCGCGGCATTTTGGGCATACCTTGCCCGCTTTCCACTCACAGAGCGCGCACGCGGCTTTTTAGAAGGTGTGGCCTTTGCAGGTGGCACTGCTGACGCAGATGCCGACTAGATCAGCAGGAATTAGGCTCTTTTCATAGGAAGGTTTACCATGTTCTCTAAATGGTTTTTGCGTGGGCTGCTGATGCTCGCGTTTGTGGCGGCAATCGGCGTGGGCGGCATGGCACTTGCCGCGCCAAGCGCGCAGACCAATACACTGCCGCCCGCTATCGTCAGTTTCACATCGGATGTACGCACGATCACTGTTGAGGCACTTGAGTCTGGTGCAGCGCGCATTTCTTTGGCGTGGCACACTGTGGGCTTAACAGATGATTACTCGCTGCGCCTGTTCGCCTTGAGCATCAGCGATTGGGTGCCATTGGTGGATCAAGACCTGCCGCCCGTGGCAACAGTCACCTTTCCGCTGCAACCATCGCTCGATTTCAGCCCACCAACCTACCGCCTCGCCATCTTTGATCGGCTAGGGAGCTTGATCAATCAGCACTTTGTCACGCTGCCCTTTGATCCGAATGCTGTGCCAGCCACACCGCAAATCATGACTTTTGAGGCGCCAGTGAGTGGTGTGGACTTTGTAGACTTGGCACAGGATCGGGCGCGTGTGCCTGTGGTGTGGCGCGTGCGCGGGCGGGTGCCAACCGCAAACCTGATTTTTGAGCAAATTTTGCCTGATGGACGCGCTGTCTCTGTGGAATTGCCGCGCCTGAACCGCTGGATCGCCTCTAGTGGTGAAGGTGTGGTAGCGCCTATCCTGCCTGATAACGACGCAGCGAGCATTCAGTTGCGCCTGCGTGTGGTAGATTTGATAGATAACACCATCTATGCTGAGCAGGTCATCACACTGATGATTGCACGTGGCGGCGCACCGCTGCCAACCGTTGCCGCACCTGTTGCACCACCTGCGCCGGTGCTTGCCTCAGCCACACCCAGCAACTAACCTAGATCGAGAAGCAAACGGGCGGGAATTTTTCCCGCCCGTTTGCTGTTAAGGTGTGCGCTGCCTTTTACTGGCGCGGCACGAAGGTGGGTGCAATCTCTGGTGCGGACGGTGGCGGTGTGATGGCTGCCCATCTGCCGGCAATTGGCTGATCGGCTGCCACACCGTAGATGATCTCAATGTCGGCAAAGCCTGTGACCAGCTCGTTCTTGAAGTAGGTGATGCCGTTCGTTGGGCGGAAGACACCAACGCCGTTCACACCGTTGGCGTTCCAGTCGCCAGAGAAGGGCACATCGCCGGTGATGCCTAACACAAACACATAGTCTGCTGTTGGAATGCAGCCGTTGCAGGTCTGGTTGGTTAGGAAGAAGGTATCACCGCGATAGATGCCAACTGAGTCCTTGCCGTCACCATCCCAATCGCCTGACAATGGCTGATCATTCGGATTGCCGAAAACCATACCGAAATCGGCGAAGCCTGTTGTTAAGGCATTTTTCAGGTAGATGATGCCGTTGCTCGGACGGAAGACACCCACCGAGTCCTTGCCGTCACCATCCCAGTCACCAACGATTGGCACATCGCCCGGATTGCCCAAGACAAAGCTGTAGGCGACAGGTGCGGCGAAGGAATTCTCATCCTTCAGGAAGAACTCGCCCGTGCTTTGGCGATAAATGCCGATGGTAGAGATGCCGTCGCCATTCCAATCACCCGCCACTGGCAGATCGCTTGGATCGCCAAACAGGACGTCAATATCGGCAACGCCGGTTGTGTTGCTGTTACGAAGGTAGAAAGTGGCGTTTGCTGGACGGCGAATACCGATGGTATCTGGCGGCAATTGACAAGTCACTGCGATGGCGTAGGTAGGTTGTCCCAGCTCATTGGTGCGGAGCGTGACAGTGCCAATGGTCGGTGCTTTGGCGTGCGTGCAGCTAATGCTGAACGTTTCAGCAGGATCGCCTTCCACCACAGTCAGCGGCAACCCGCCCACAACAATTGCGCTGTTCGTATTGCTCTCTAGGCTCAGCACAAGGGTGGTGCCGACCTGCCCAATGTTTGCCACATCAAAGCTGGCACTGCTGACATCGCCCAAATTGGCAGTGAAGGTCAGGGTGGTGGGTAGATCAGGATCGGTCAGCATGACGGGCGCAGCAACGGTCACACTCGCCACATTGGAGGTGTTGTTAGCAGGCGTTGGGTCAAGCGAAGTGGTCTGCACGGTGACCTGATTACTGATGGTGCTGCCGCCCACAGCGTCCACGTCCACGCGCACGGTCAGGATAAAGAGCAGATCGGCGTTGTCGGGAATGTTTTGGCGAGAACAAGTCACATCGCCGGTGCCGCCTACGGATGGCGTTTGGCAAGACCAACCAGCAGGCGCGTTCAGCGAACGGTAGGTCGTTGAAGCGGGGACAGTAAATAGCCACACCACATCAGCAGCGCGGTCAGGTCCGTTGTTCACCAAGTTGATTAAGTAGGTTAGCACACCGCCGCTCAGGATAGGATCAGGCGAGGCGTCGAGGATCATCGCCAAATCCGCCACACTGCGGACGATTGTCTCGACGTTGCCAGTTACGTTGTTGGCAGGCACAAGATCAATAGATGTGCCGCTGATGCTGGCAGTGTTACTGATCAACGTATCATTTGGCACGCCGGGCAAAATCTGCGTGACAAGCGTAAAATCAGCAGTGCCAACATCAAACATCTCGCGGGTGCAGCTCACTGCGCCATTGGCACCAACACTGGGTGTTGTGCAGTTCCAGCCGATGGGCGCATTGATGGAGACAAAGCCGGTGTTGTTGGGGACGGAGGTGGTCAGTGTGACATCCGTGCCAGCATCGGGACCGGCGTTGCTGATTGTGATGCTGTAGGTCAGTGAGTCGCCAGAGATTGGGCGATCCGGCGCAGCCGTCATCTGCACGCCCAAGTTTGCGGTGTTGTTCACAGTGATAGTCGTCTCGGCAGTGTTGTTCGACTCGTCGGGATCGTTATTCGGATCGGCAACCGTGATCACCGAATTCGTGATTTGTGTGCCGCCCAGCACCGAGGCTTTGACACGCACCACCACCGTAAAAACAGCGCTGGCACTAACGGAAAAGCTGGCGCGTGTGCAAGCGACGGTGCCGTTGCCATCAATCGAAGGCGTGGTGCAGCTCCAGCCGCTCGGTGCAGTCACTGAGCGAAAGCCTGTCTCAAGCGGAATAATATTTTGCCACAGCACATTGGTGGCATTCTCAGGTCCGTTATTAGTTAACGTGACTGTATAAGTAATATCACCGCCAATCGCAACCGGATTGGGTGTGGCACTGATGCCGATACTGAGATCGGCGCCACTTTGAGCTTGGACAATTGGCGTGTTGGTTACTGCTAATACAAGAATTACACATAAGAGCAGAAGCCACACCTTAGCAACCTGTGATTTGACCATAGTAGAATGCCTCATGACTATCGATGGGTATAGCCGCGCTGCACATCAAACAGATTAGAATAAATCAGGCTTACAGCGCATCTTGCCTAATTATATAGCTTAACCGAAGATGAGCGTTCTATGGAACGTCAATTCATGAAATTTTCGTCAATGTGATGAGGTTGTAATGTGTCCGCTGCGGACTTGCCAAACCGCAGCCTTTCGGAGGAAATCTGCTGTGAAAATATCAGGTTCGGTGGTGGTCAGCAGGGCTTGCGAGGCACTGTGAATGTGTTCTAGCAGAAAAGCGCGCCGCTCAGCGTCAAGTTCGGCGATGAATTCATCCAGCAGCAGCACCGGCTCATCGCCGGTGGTGGCACGCATCCATGCCAGCTCTGCCAGTTTCAGGGCAAGCACAGCTGTGCGCGCCTGCCCGCGTGAGCCATACAAGCCAAGATCGCGCCCATTCACAGAGAAACGCAGTTCGTCGCGCTGCGGTCCGATCAAGGTGATGCCACGGGAAAGTTCCTCGCGCTGATTCTCGGCAAGCGCCTTACGCAGTTGTGGGGCAATTTCGCTTGGCGTGAGTTGGCGGTGCAAATCTAAGCCCACTACGTCAAACGAGAGCTGCCCATCAGCGCGGGCAGTGGGCAGAAAGCTGGGCAAATAATGCAATTCAAGGCGTTCAGCCTCGTTGGTGAGTTGGCGATGCACCGCGCTTGCCAGTTGTTCCAGATCGCGCAGCAGGTGCTGCCTGCCCGCCACAATGACGCTGCCCGCATTCACCAACTGATCATCCCAATAGGCAAGTTCGCGCAGCGTGGCGCGGCGTTCGGCAATTTGGCGCAGCAGGGCATTCCGCTGCGTCAATGCTTTATCAAAGGTCTGCAAGGCAGCCGCATAGCTTGGATTCGTCTGAGCAAGCGTGATGTTCAAGTAGCGGCGGCGGTCAGTTGGTGTGCCTTCCACCAACGCCAAATCTTGCGGCAAAAACATGACAACGTTCAGCACGCCCATCAAATCCAGCACGCGCTTCTTGCTGCCATTCACGCGGATTTCTTTACGAAAGCCGCCGTTTTCCGCCTCCTTGTAAATGGTGATGTCCAGCCGTGTAAGGTCACTGCGGCGGCTGCATATCTCGGCACTAATGCGGATGAAGGGCAGCACTTCGCCCTCAGCGCGCCAATTGAGCAACTGCCGATCAGAGGTCGTCCACGGCGAGCGCCCCGTCGCAAGGTAGTAGATTGACTCTAACAGGCTGGTTTTGCCCTGCGCGTTGGCGCCACACAGCAGCACCGCCCCTTCGGGCATAGGCAGTTCAAGGCGCGCATAACCGCGAAAGTTGGTTAGCGAGAGGTGCAGCAGGCGCATAGGCGAGTATTAACGTTCGATCAGGCGGATAGCGTTGGTGGCGGGCAAAAACACGCTTGCCTCATAGGCGCGGAATAAGGGTGCCTCTGCTTGTGCGCCGATGTACAGCCAACGCCTGTCGGGCAGGCGCATCAGGACGATGGTGAGTTCGTTGCCACGCTCAAAGCCGCGCACAATGGCAGCCGGATAAGGCGAGCCGCTGTAGGGTGTGGATGCCTTAAAACGCGGACCATTGCGGTTGAGCGCCTCGACAAGGGCATCAAGCTGTTCGGTAGGGTCTTCTAGATCGGTGCGGAAGTTCAACTGACGGCTGAAGATGGGCAGTGCATCTACCACCACATACAGAAACGGCGCGGCAGTGGTGCGTGTATCGCCGCTGCCATCGGCAGACAGCACAAAGCGGTTAGCATCAAGGATAGTTGGCGCGCTCCAATTAGAAGGTGCCAGCAGGGTGATCCCGAACTGCTCTAGCGTGAGTTCACGCAGCGCAGCGGGTGGTGCATAGGTGCGCGTTGGCACTGCTGCAAGGCTCTGCCTGCCATAGTGTTCAATCGCCAGCATGGCGATCAGGGTAAGGGCTGTGAAAACAGCGATCAACACCAGCCACTCACGGCGGAATGGCTTGCCGCTCTCGGCGGGATCAGACGCTATTTCAGGCAACGGCTCGCTATGTTCGGACATGCAGGCAATCAGCCTTTCTCAATCACAAAGCGCCAGCGGGCATCGGGCAAGCGTTCGCAACAGGCGAGGGTGAAACCGCGGACTTCGCACCATGCACTAATTTTCGCCGCAGCGTCGGGATCGCCGCTGATGTACTCTAATGCCTCACCATCAGGCAGGCGCGCCATGCGGCTGGCAAGGTAGAGCAGCACCTCGTAGCATATCTCAAGGTTAGAGGCAAATGTCTCGCCGATTGGTTGTTCCGCCCTTTGCATCATGAGAGCCGCACGCGCACTTTCTCGGCACTCTCGGCATTCCATGCCAAATAAACCACACCATCGCGCACTTCGGTCTCGTAAACGCGCAGCGCCTTGCGCTGTTTGATGTCATCGGTGAGCGGCGTTGCCCAGCTTTGCACGCTGCCATCGCGCAGATCGAATTGGCTACCATGCAGATTGCAGGTGATCAGGCAGTTGCTCACTTGAGCATCTTTCAAGGCGTAGAGCATGTGCGTACAGTAGCCTTGTACAATCTGTGCGCTTTCGCCGCAGCGGGCAATCACAAGGCGCTGGTTGTTCACATGGACGTTGACGGCACGGTTGAGGGGCAGGGCGTTCAAGTCGCAAACGCGCACCCAGATTTTGTTAGCAGACATGGCAACTGGTGATCTCTGTAAGTTAAAAAGATGTACCTTAATTTTAGCAGCGCAGCGCTAGAATGCCAACATTTGTTCGTGTCGTTTATCGGCTAATTGCGCTCATCGGCTTGCTCACGCTGATGCATGGTCAATTCGAGGAAAATATCCTCAAGCGACATGGCAAGCGGGCGCAGTTCGAGCAACTCTAAACCTGACTCTGTGATTGCGCCTGCCAACCGCGCCCGTATATCCACACCGCGCCGTGCCTCTACGCTGAATCCATCGTTAAAGGGCATAACGTCGGCAACGCCGGTTACATTCCGCAGCATTCTGCGCGCTGCCTCTGCCGACTCTGCTTTGCCAACGCGCACGAACAGCCGCGCACCTTGCTGAAGCTGCTCACGCAGCGCCTCAGGCTTATCCATCGCCACGATGGCGCCGCGATCAATAATCACCACCCGATCACAGACCTGTTCCGCCTCGCTGAGGATGTGCGTGCTGAACATAATGGTGTGATTCTTGCCCAAACTGCGGACGAGATCGCGCACTTCAAGCGTTTGGCGCGGATCCAGCCCAATGGTTGGCTCATCAAGGATCAGCACTTGTGGATCGTGGACGAGCGCTTGTGCCAGACCAACACGCTGGCGCATTCCTTTGGAGATGCTGCGGATCAGGCTCTCACGGCGGCTCTCCATGCCGACGGCGCGCAGCACGTCGTCCGCACGGCTGGCAGCCTGTGGCACGCCGCGCAGTTCTGCCACATATTTCACATACCCATGCACGGTCATATCTGGGTAGAGTGGCACTGTTTCAGGTAGATAGCCAACACGCTTCCGCACCTCAAGGGAATCGGTGAACACATCGTAACCAGCTACGGCTGCCTTACCGCTGGTAGGCGGCATGTAGCCAGTCAAAATCCGCATGGTGGTGGTTTTGCCGGCACCGTTCGGACCGAGAAAGCCGAGAATCTCGCCGCTTTCAGCCTGAAAGGTGATGCCGCGCAGTGCGGTAAAGCGCCCATAGCGCTTGGTGAGCGATTCGACAGTAATCATGCCCTACAAACCATGCACTGCCTTCAGACGCTCGATCAAATCGCTAATGTTTGGCTCAGCCTGCGGCGCGGCACCTATCGGATCGCTGACTGTGTCACGTCCTAGCAGCGCATACGCCACGTTCAACATGCCGTGGCTCAGCACCTCAAGATCGTAGCCGCCTTCCTGCACAAAGATGATCTTTCCGCCGCACACTTCCTCTGCCATGCGGATTAATGCACGGCTCAGGCTTGCGTAGCCGCTCAATGAAAGCTGCAAGCCGCCCAACGGATCGCGCCAGTGGGCATCAAAGCCGGCGGAAATGATCATTAGCTCAGGGCGGAAACGGCGCGCTGCTGCCCACAACACCTCATCATAGATGCGCCCAAAGCCCTGATCGCCCACACCAACAGGCAGCGGCACATTGAGCGTTGCGCCCTTGCCCGTGCCTTCGCCCGTCTCGTTGAGCGCGCCCGTGCCGGGATACCATGGCGATTGGTGTGTGGAAACGAAATACACCGTGTCGTCCTTGTAGAAAATATCTTGTGTGCCGTTGCCATGATGCACATCGTAATCCACGATCAGGATGCGCGTTAAGCCGTAGCGCGCTTGGGCGTGGCGCGCAGCCAGTGCCACATTTGCCAGCAGGCAAAAGCCCATCGCCATATCGGGAATGGCGTGATGTCCTGGTGGGCGAGTCGCCACCAATGCGTTGTGTGCCTCGCCGCTGCATACGGCATCCACTGCGCGCAGTGCCGCACCGCTGGAAAGGCGTGCCGCGCCCAACGACTCTGGCAGGGCGTAGGTATCCGCGCCAAGCTGCACGCCGCGCTGCCCTTCCGTCCACTTGAGCAGATCGAGATAGTCTTGTGTATGCACGCTCAAAATCTGCGCGTCACTGATCGGCTCAGGCGTCAGCGCCAGCATGTGATCGGTCACTTGCGACTCGGTGAGGCGCGCTTGAACGGCTGCCAGCCGCGCCGCGCTCTCTACATGCCCGCTAAGCGTATGCACCTGCACACGCGAATCACTGATGTAAGCTGTTGTCACTGCACTTCTCTATAGACTAAGCGCCGGGCAGCTTGATGCTGAAGGTGCTGCCAACGCCTTCTTCACTTTCATACCAAATGCGCCCGCCCATCGCGTCTAGCTCTGCCTTCACCAAGTATAGGCTAATGCCATAGCCAAATTCCGCCATGATTTGTGGCTGACGCGCTCGCTGAAAAGGCGCAAAAACGCGATCTGACTCTTTGGCACGGATGCCGCAGCCTTGATCGGCTATGTCAATTTGCACCACATCGCTTGGCATCAGTCGGTTGGCGCGCAGGATGATAGGTGACCCTTTAGGGCTGTACATCAGCGCGTTTCGCAGCACATCATGAAGTGCCTTCCGCAAATACTCGGCAGAAGCACCCACTGTCAGCGCGCTTGGAATCTGCACGATCAGCCTATCGCGCAGCGTTTCCGAGTGAATATCGTCCAGTGGCTGCTCTTGGATGAGCGATTCAAGGAAATCCTCGACGAAATCTGCTAGTTTGATCTTACGCCGATCACGGTTGACCAACGTTGGCAACTGCCCTGTCCGCAGCAATTCCAGCCGATAGAGCAGGTCTAGCAGCATCTCCAGCCGATACATATGCGTGGCGATGATCTCAGCAAAGCCTTTAACGCGCCCTGCCAATTGATCGGCAGTCATGCCCGGTGGGCGTTTCCGCATGAGTTGCATGATCAAATCAGCATGACCGCGTGTGCTTTCTACGGCAAGGCGTGCCTCTGTGCGGAAGGTGGACATGAACTCGCGCAGGGCAACCCAGTCAGTCTGCTCCATACTGATGAGCGTGTAAAGCTGCCCATCGTTGCCTTGCACCGAAACTGCCCAACACGGAATATACGTCCCCGTCAGCAGCGTGTGAAAGCGAACAGGTTCACCACTGCTGAGCGCCCGCGCACGAATATCATGTGCGCCGGGGCCTTCAACACGGCGCGCATCCAGCAGCATGGCAGCCGCCAACCAACCTTCCGCCCAAATAAGCGTTAAGTTAGGACCGAGCAGTGCCCGTGCCGCTTCATTATCCATCACAAGGCGATCCGCCGCATCAAAAACGAGAATCCCATAGCCCATGCGGTCAATCAGGCGGCGCAGGTCTAGGTTAGGTGGCGTAGGTTTTGATTCGCTCATGGTACAGCTTTCACTTCCCGCCCATGCCGATACACGCTCACTAGCTTAGCACGCGCTTGCCGTTTTATGCAAAGTGCCACACAGGGCTACTACCAACCGATTAGAAAGAATCATCCTCAAGGTCAAGCAGCCACAAGGCACCATCCTCTGCTGAACGGAAGACGATCTGCTGACCATTCGGCGAAACCGACCACTCATCATTGGCGATAGAAAGGCGCGTCTGCCCATCGCTCAGGCGGCGGTCTACTTGAGCGGTCAGCGTGTAGTAGTGCAGGGCAGCCGCATCGGCTGCATATGGCACGTAGAGCAGACTTTCTGAGTCCCGCCAGCGGAAACTGCCCATGAAGGGTAGTTTTTGCGGTTGTGCGCCGCTGCGCGTTGCCAGCACGTAGATGCCCGAATCGCTCGCCTTTGCCTGAAAAGGCAGAAAAAAGGCAACATAGCCACCGCCGGGCGCTATGCTCAGCCGCCGCAGATTCTCGAAGGTGCCAAGCGCAGTCAGGCGTCCGTCGGTAGTGTGTAGGATGCTGAGGGCATGGCTTTGTGTGCGCGGCGCCACTTCCACCAAAAGCAGGCGCTTCTCATCCAACCAATAGACCTCGCCACCTTGCCATGTTCGCAGCAAGCGCCCTTCGCCGTTCAAGTCTGCCAACCAAATTTCGGTGCGTGGCTTCAGGTTCGGGAAGTAATCGCCTGGGCGAACGTGCCAGAGCAACTGCTTGCCACTCGGCGAAAAAGTCAGCCACGCGCCGCGTGTGAGCAAGGCGGTTTGCCGACCACTCAGCCGATCCACCAATACACCGCGCCCATTATCGTTGGTGAAAGCATAGCGCCCATCTGGCGAGAGGATCGGTGGCAGGCTTTCACGCGCTGCCGCGATATAGGCAAGCTCGCCATTGGGCTGCCACCAAGCGCCGCTGCAACAATCATCATGCGTTAGGCGGCGTGCGCTGAAGGTGGTGGCAAGTGGCGCACGAAAGGCAGGCGGCGTATAAGGCGTTGGTGCAAGGCGCAGCGTGGGTGGGTAGGCAAGCGAATAGTTGTTGAGCAGTGCGTTACCCATCTGAATGATAGGCTGATCGAGGATGCTCTGCCAGCGGCGCGGCGCGCTCATATCCCGCGCAAAGGCAATCCCAATCGGGCGCGCTAACTGTGCCAAATGATCCCAATCCGCGTCAATGAGCGCGGCAGGATTATAGGCGATGCGGTAATCAAGGGAGCGTATCTCAAGGTGCAAGTGTGGGCGCGATTGGCAGGTCAGATCAGGATCGCCGACCTCACCAACGACCTGACCGCGCCGTACAGGTTGCCCAACCATCAGCGGTGAGCGGACGCGCAAATGCCCATAGACCGAAGCATAGCCGAGTGCCTCGTGCTGGATGACCAAGTTATGTGGCTCTGCGCCGAACGTGCTGTTGTCAATCCAGCGCACCACACCTTCAGCAATCGCCAGCACCGGCGTGCCGCACGGCGCTTCAAAATCCACACCGAAATGCAGCCCTTGCCCTGCCGCATACCAATATTTGCCATAAACAAACGCCTCTAGGGTGTTGCCATAGTGCTGCTCCAGCAGCCACGTTGCCGCGCCCGACTTTGCTGCGAAGGGCAAGCGGAATGGCTTCTGTTCGGCAGCGGCGCTTGGCGCACCTAGCAGAAACGGCGCGATCAGCAAAAGGCTGATCACGCCACTCAGCAGCCGTAAGCGGCTGACCCGCCCGCTTATGGCGCGGTATTCCCTCTCGGCAGCACGCCGAGCCTACCGACCGTTACGCGGATGTTGGGGACGAACGTCCAGCCGCGCAAATCTTCGTAAGCCACATAGACCCACGCCTGATTGTTGCTCAGCTTTAGGATTTGGAAGGTTGCGCCCTTTGGAATAACGCCGATCCGCTCGCCGTTCAGGCTTGGAATATTCCGCACAAGGGCGTTGTTCAGCGTGATGCCACGCACCTCAAACGGCTCAACCGCGGCAGGCTGACCGCCGGGCGCCTCAGCGCCGCCGGTGTTGATGGCAGGCGCGTTGATCACCTCACGGGTGCGCGGCAAAGCTGCCGGATCACTGCCGTAGACGTAGATCACTTGGCGGAACATCCAGCCGCGTGCGCCGCCGCCCAAATCCAGCAAATACCACGTCTCGAAGCCAAAGTCACCGTTGCGCCCGATGGCGGTGAACTGCTGATCCTTAAATGCCTCGCCAATGGTTGGAAAGTTTGTGCCGGGTCCGCTGCGGATATTGGCGCGATCCACAATCACGACCACCTTCACAACAGGCACTTTGGTCGGCGTAGCAGGCACACCGGTTGGGAAAGGCGTTGTGCCAACGCCCGGCACGCCGCCGCCACCACCTGAAACGATTGTCCAGTCGAACAGCACGCCGGCATCGCCCACGCCTTCATAGTAATCCACGATGATCTCGTAAGTGCCAGCGCCTAGCACCACATCCGCCGTATTGACGGTGAAACCGCCCACCGCCGGCGTAAAGCGATCAATGATGATCTGCCCGTTGATTGCCACGCGAATGCCATCATCCGCGCCGGCGCGGAAACGATAAGTACCCGCCGCAAACGCGATGCGGTTATACCAGCGCACACTAAAATTATCGTTGGGAATAATGCCCGGTGCCGGTGACCCTGTTCCCCAGTTGAACAAAATAGCGGCATCTATGCGTGCCAGAGCAGGGTTCCCTTGAAAGTTTGGGTTCGACCAGTAGTAGCCTTCCCAGTTTGAGCCAGTGATCCCTTGCGCCTGCACGGGACTTTGCCCGAAGAACGCCGCGCTTAAGCCAATGATGACCAGCACTGCGAAGAAAAGCCGTCCTAAGGATTGTTGTTGTCGCATTCCTTCATCCTCTACGTCTTTGAATGCACTTCAAAGCGTTTGATCATACCGTCCTTTGCCGTTCTGACAAATTGCGTAGGGCAAGCGCCTGATTGATGGCTTATTCGTAAAGCCAAAATGGTGTTGAGGCTGCCTGAAAAGCGTGCGCTTCTTCATCGCAAACTTCTAGCATTTCGGCAACCGTTGCACCGTGTTCAAAGGCACGCCGCAGATAGGTTGAGCCAGTCAGCATGTCGAACCAATAGCGCCCGTTCGTCTCGATAAATTTGACCTCACTCGGATACATGGCGCGCAGCGCAGCGATCAGGTGCAAGCCAGCGGCAAAGCCAAGATAGTTGCTTGGTTCGGTGACGAAAAAGCGCACGCCGCCACAGCGCTCACCGACATATTTACCACTCTGCGGCATGAACCAACACGGGCGAAACAGCACGCCGCCTAAATCCAAACCGTTCATCACCTCTGCCAATGCTTCACTCTCTATGAACGGCGCACCGATCTGCGTAAAAGGCAGTGACGTGCCACGCCCTTCGCTCACGGTCAGCCCTTCCAATAGGCAGGTGCCGCTGTAGACAAGCGCCGTGATCGGATCAGGGATGCCAGGTGAGGTTGCCGACCAGATCAGCCCTGTATCCGCGTAGAGCATTTCGCGCTGCCAGCCGCGCATCGGGATCACATCAAGCTGAGCGCCGATGTTCTCGTTCAAGAATTGCGCCGCCTCACCCAGTGTTAAGCCATAGCGCACGGGCAGGGGTGCCGGTGCAACAATGGAGAAGAAATCTTTGGCGGCGCGGATGCCCTCCACCAACACGCCCCCTTGCGGATTAGGGCGATCCAGCAGCAGCACAGGCACATTTGCTTCTTGGCAGGCTTGCAGCATATAGCCCACAGTGGCAAGAAAGGTGTACCAGCGGGCGCCCACATCTTGCAGGTCAATCAGAACTGTGTTGAGTGTACGCAGCACCTCAAGGCTTGGCGCACGCCTATCTCCATACAGGCTGTAGAGTGGCAGCGCCTCAAACATTTCGTCTGCAATGTGATCGCCTGCACTACCCACGCCAAAGTAGCCGTGTTCCGGCGCAAAGACGGCTGTCACATTCACCGCGTAATCACGCAGCGCATTTAAGGCAGTTACGCCCTCTCGCGTTTGGCTGGCAACGGTTGCCAGCAAGCCAACCGCACCGTAAACATCAGGTGATTCGAGGAAAACATCCAAACCTGTTTCGACCATAGCTTACTTTCTCTCTAGAGCAGTGATAAGCGTATCATGGAAGCGGACGCGAAAGCCGAAAATTAGCCGATCCTGCCTGCCGTAGAAGATGTTGTTGGTGAGCAAGGCTGCCACAAGCTGCCGTTCAGGGTCTACCCACAGCGAATTGCCGACAAAGCCGGTGTGTCCGTAGCTGTTTGGGCTGAAAAACTGCCCGCTGGAGGAGCCTTCGGGCGAGCGCATTTGCCAGCCTAAGCCGCGGTCGCCCATGTGTTGGCGCACTGCTTCTTGGGCAAGGCGCGGGCTGATGAAACCGCCGCCTTCATCAAGGTAAAGCTGACCGATCAGGGCAGCGTCGCTGGCTGTGCCGAATAAGCCGGCGTGTCCGGCGGCGCCGCCTAAGGCAGCCGTGTTCTCATCATGCACTTCGCCCTGAATGCGCCGACCGCGCCACGCGCAAATTTCGGTGGGCGGCACGCTGTTGGGCGGCGTGATCGGGCTGTAGGCGGCGCTCATCTCTAGCGGGCGCAGCACAAGCCGCTGCACTGCCTCGCGCAGGGTGCTTTCTGTCAGCGCCTCAAGTGCTATGCCCAGCAAAATATAATTAATGTCGCTGTAGAGCGTGCGCTCGCCAAGCGGCGCGCTAAACGGGCTGTTCAAGCACATGGCGCGCCGCGCTTCAAGATCGGGTGCGCTTCGCAGATCAAGCCACGCGGCTAAGCCGCTGCTGTGCGTTAGCAAGTGCCAGAAAGTCACCTTGCTGGCGTCTGCGGTCTGATCAGTAGGCGGCACCACTTCTACAAACGCACCCGGCTTCAGCGGATTGGGGTAGGGCTGAATGGGACGCTCGCCGCGCAATTCGGGCAGCACGCTACAGACAGGGTCATCCAGCCGCACCCTGCCAGCATCTACTAAACGGAAGAAGGCAAGCGTGGTGATCAGCTTGGTGAGCGAGGCGTAGTCAAAGCGCGTGTGGCGCGTGACGGGCTGCACACCTTCGCCTGTTTGCCTGCCTTCAGCGTCCAGCGTGCCAAGCGCCGCACGGTAGATCACGGCGTTGCGCCAGCGGATTTCAACCTGTGCCGCCGTGTAGACCTTGCCTAAATTTTCCTGCAAAAGGGCATTGAGTGCTTCCATAATCTCACCACGCGGCGTGGCTATCTAGCGCACGCGCTCCAGCACGTTTAGGCGCGCCATATACTGCCTGCCAGCATATCCAACAATATCATTCAGATCGAGATCAAACGGGATGTTTGGCAAAAAATCGCCAAGCAGTTCCATAAAAACGCCTTGCGCTAAAGGCAGCAGCATGTTTAGCTGCGCTTCCGCCACCGACCACAAGGCAGCATCCTCGCTGAGCAAGCGTGAGAGCAAGTGCAAGCCAAAGGCAACGTGGCGCGCCTCGTCACGCTGCACATATTCCAAGCCTGCGGTCAGCGCAGGCATCAGCCCTTTGGTGCGCAGCGCCTTAAAAATGCCGTAATAACCTGTTTCTGCCAGCACGCCTTCAATGATCATATGGTAGCTGGCAACGGCACGCGCCTGCGCCATCGGCGAATGATCGGTGAGCAGCGCGTCAAGGGCAGCCGTTAGCGCTGCGAAAAGCTGGCGATAATTGGCGCCGGCAATCTGGCTGGCATCGGGTGTTTCGCCCAGCACCTGAGCGATCACCGCATCAAAAAACTCTACGTGCTTTGCTTCTTCAAAAAGCTGCGTTGTCAAAAACATTTCTTCTTCAAGATGCCCGCCTTCCCGCTTCAAGGCGACCATCAGCGGCGCAAGGTCATCGGTAACGGCTGCTTCGCCACTTAGGAAGAGAGACACACCGCGTCGGATCAAATCGTGTTCGCGGTCAGACATCGCCGCCCAATCACGCTGATCTTGGCTGAAATCTAAATCTTGCGGATTCCACATCAGGCGTTTTGCCTTGTGATAGTCGCGCAGTGGTAAGAGCGTCTGATCGAGTCGCATAGCGCTTTCGCACCTTCTCTAGAACAGTACATTACTTGTCGCACCTGACGAAGGGTAGATGCAACAAGGCATAGTATAATGCCCATGCCTTATCTTTACGAAAACCGATGGGTGGCAGCATGATCACTGAGATCAGACGGCGCTACAACGCAGCCTTTAGCCAAGCACGCTATGATGCCTTCGTGCAGGACTTGAACAGCACCTACCGCTTTCCGATGGATTTTCACCTGTGTGAGACGCCGTTATTCCTCAGCGCGCCACTCATGGCAGACCTGATCGCTGCGACGGAACGCTTGGCACACGCCGTCCAAACGCCTAGCTACCTTGCCCGCAGCCGCCCTGCTGTGCCGCCGCACTTGCAGGTGGCAGATTCAGCCCGTCCAGAGTGCCTCCAAGTTGATTTTGCTATCTGCCACGACGAAAACGGCGCCTTGGTGCCGCGCCTGATCGAACTGCAAGGCTTTCCAACGCTCTACGGCTTTCAGTGGCTGCTTGATCAGAAAGTGCGGCAGCACTTTGAGATTGATCCATCGCTGCGCTTTTACATTGCACCGCATACTGAAGAGTCCTTTGTGCGCCTGCTACGTGAGGTGATCGTTGCCGATCACGATCCACAGCAAGTCGTGCTGTTAGAGCTGCACCCTGAACAGCAGAAGACGCGCATTGATTTTGCCTGCACTGAGGCGCTGCTCGGCATTCAGACAGTGTGCCTGACGGAGGTGATTCAGCGTGGCAGCCGCGTTTTCTACCGCGATGCGATCAGTGGGCGCGAAGTGCCGATCACGCGCTTCTACAATCGGCTGATCTTTGACGATCTGAGCGGCGAGACGCTCGAAAAAGCACACCGCCTCTGCGCTGAGGCGGCGGTGACGTGGGTCTCGCACCCGCACTGGTTCTTCCGCATCAGCAAATATTCATTGCCGCTGCTCAGCGATCCGTGCGTGCCGCCTGCACATTTCCTCAGCGATCTGACCGAGTATCCGACCGATTTGATGAACAACTATGTGCTGAAGCCGCTTTTTTCCTACAGTGGCAGCGGCGTAGACCTTGACCCGACGCCCGAAAGGCTGGCTGCCATTCCCGCCGAACGCCGCGCCGCTTATCTTTTGCAGCGCAAAGTTGCCTATGCGCCGCTGGTTGAAACGCCCGACGATTTCGCTAAGGCTGAGGTGCGAATGCTGCTCTTGTGGAGTCCGCAGCGCGCCAAGCCCGAGATCGTCGGCACGCTCGTCCGCATGAGCAAAGGGCGCATGATGGGAACGCGCTTCAACAAGGATCGGACGTGGGTTGGCTCCACGCTTGCCTATCATGAGCCTGTGTAGGCAGCCTGCCGCACGGATTGCCAAAAATGCTGTTTTCGGCTATACTTACTGAACTTTTGTGCTACTTTTCCTCAAACGGGCAGGGCAACCGTGAGCGATTCCGAACCTGTGGCAGTAGATGACACCTTACTATTCCGCAAAGTTTTTCTAGAAGGCATCGCCGGCAGCGGCAAGACAACCTATGCGGCGCAGCACATGCTGGCATGGCTGGCAAGCGGTGTTGATCCTTCACGGCTGCTGATCTTCGTGGCGCAAATGCCCTTAGCGCGACCTTATCAGCAAGCGCTGCACGACTCGGACTATGGCGGTGGCGCGCCGATCATCACCACGCTTGCCAGCTTTGCCCGTGAAGCAGTGCGCGTCTATTGGTCGGAGCTTGCCGCGCCGCTTGGCGTTGGCGATCCGCGCCGCGAACCGATCTTCCTCAACATTGAGACGACGCAATATTTCATGGCACGCTTTGCCCTGCCGCGCATTGCCAACGGTGAGTTTGCCCTGAACGATATGCGCGTGGCGCCGCCGCGCATCATCTCGCAGGTGATTGATAACCTGAACCGCGCTGCGCTGATGGGCTTTCCGCTGGAAGAAGTTGCCGAGCGGCTGGGCAATGCCTGGGGCGAGCGCGACTCCAGCCGCCTTGCCGTCTTTGAGCGCGCACGGACGCTTGCCCTAGAGTTCCGCGCACACTGCTTGCAGCACAACCTGCTCGATTTCTCGCTGACCATTGAGGCATTTCGGCGTTTTGTGCAGCCGCTGCCCGAATTTCAAACGTTCCTGCAAGCGCGCTTTGATTTTCTGCTGGCAGAAAACATTGAAGAAGATACGCCCGCCGCGCATGATTTCCTTGCCGCGCTGCTGCCCTATGTGCAAGGCGCGCTGCTGCTCTACGATAAAGATGGCGGCTTACGGACTTTCCTCGGCGCTGATCCTGAGTCCGCTTATGCTTTGCGCGGCTTGTGCGATGATCACCTGATCATGCCGCATTCGCGTGTCATGTCTGCTGATATGACGGCGCTCTCGGCAGCCTTCAACCGCATTCTAAGCCCGCGCTTTGAGCCTGATCTACAGGCTGAGGGCGATCCGAGTGCTGCTTTTTCCTACAGCGCCAACCGCTTCTACCCACAGATGATCGAGGCAGCTGCCGATCAGATTGCTGCGCTGGTGGCAGCAGGCGTTCAGCCACGCCAGATCGCTGTGCTATCGCCCTTCCTGAACGACTCGCTGCGCTTTTCGCTCACCTACGCGCTGCGCCAACGGGAAGAACTGTACGGCATTCAAATCCCTGTGCTAACGCACCGCCCATCCCGCGCCCTGACCGATGACGCCATCACCCGCGCCCTGCTGACCTTCACCCTGATTGCCCATCCGCACTGGCTGGATGGCTTGACGCTGATCGCGCCGCCGTCTAAAGATGTGGCGGATGCCTTAGCGCTCTGCATTAGCGATCTTGATCCGCTGCGCGCACGGCTGCTGGCAGATATTATCTACCGCGCCAAGCGCGACGATCAAAATGTTTTGCGCCCTAGCCTGAGCGCCTTTGCCAAGCTGGAAGCAGATAAGCAGGCGCGCATTGGCTACCGCGTTGGGCAGCGCTATGATGCACTGCGCGAATGGCTGGATAGCTACCGCGCACGCCTTGAACACGGCGAAAACATACCACTCGATCACTTTTTGCGGCGCCTGTTTGGCGAAAAGCTCTCGCAGAAGGGCTACGCACTGCACAATAACCTTGAGGCAGGGCGCGTTGCGGCACAGTTGATCGCCTCTGTGCAGCATTTCCGCCAAACGCTCTATGATCGCTATGAAGGCGATTGGTCAGAGGCGGGACGTGAGTATTTGAGCCTTGTCTCACAACGATTGCTGCCCTCGCTCCACGCGCAGAGCTGGCAAGATGAAAATGCCGACGCCGTGCTGATCATGCCTGCCAACACCTTCCTTTTGCGGAACCGCTACGTGGATTATCAGTTTTGGCTGGATGTGGGCAGCAGCGGCTGGTTTGAGCGCTTGGAGCAGCCGCTGACTCACCCGTATGTGCTGCGCCGTGAATATTTGCCCGATCAGGTCTGGACGGATGACGATGAGGCAGCCGCTGAAGAAGCAGCGCTCTACCGCACTGTGATCGGCTTGGTGCGCCGCTGCCGCCAACATATCTACATTGCGCTCGCCGATCTGGGCGAAAGCGGCTTTGAGCAAAGTGGTAAGCTGCTGCGCGCCTTGCAGCGCTTGGTCAGCGCCAATGCGGAAGGTGGGGCGGACGAATGAGCGACAGCATCCCTAGCCGATTCCGCCCTGAGCAAGCTGAGATTTTGCGGTACAGCGGTGGCAAAATGGGCATCGCCGCAGTGCCGGGCAGCGGCAAAACCTTCACGCTCTCGCACCTTGCAGCGCGCCTTGTGGCACACCTGATCAGGCAGCAGCGCGCTGCGGCTGACCAAGAAGTGCTGGTCGTCACCTTTGCCAACGCTGCCGTGAACGCCATCCGCGCCAAAATTGCCACGATTCTGCAAGATTCCGGAGTGGTCATCACCAACATGGGCTACCGTGTGCGGACTCTGCACGGCTTGGCGCATGATCTGGTGCGCGAACGCCCAACCTTGGCAGGCTTGGCAGAAGACTTCAAGATTGTGGATGAGCGCACCGCGCAGAGCATCCGTGAGGATGTGGTTGCTACTTGGCTGCGCGGCAACGGTATCGGTTTGTTCACGGGCTACCTTGAAGACGAATGGCGTGATGAGCCGAAGAAACTTGCCTACCTTGCCCGTGAAGATTTGCCCAAGCTGGCACAGGGCATCGCCGAGAGCTTCATCCGTCAGGCGAAAGATCGCCGCCTAACGCCTGAGGCACTGCGTGCGCGCCTAGAGACCTACCCTGAGACTGATCTGCCGCTGGCGCGTTTTGGCTGCGCCGTTTACGAGAACTATCAGCGTGCGCTCAGCTATCGCGGCGCGGTGGATTTCGATGATCTAGTCATGTTGGCGCTCAGCGCGCTGGAGCGTGACTCTGCCTTTTTAGCGCGCCAACAAGCCCGCTATCCTTACATTTTGGAGGACGAGGCGCAGGATAGCAGCCAACTGCAAGAGCGCCTGCTGCGAATGCTCGCCAACGATCAGAATTGGGTGCGCGTTGGCGATCCAAATCAGGCGATTAACACGACTTTCACCACTGCCGATCCGAAGTATCTGCGCGCCTTCCTTGAAGAACGCGCTGTGCAATCGCAAACACTCAGTGTTGCTGGGCGCTCCGCCGCGCCGATTATTGATTTGGCGAATTATCTGGTCATGTGGACGTGCAACGAACATCCGAATGAAGACTTGCGCGATACCTTTCTGCCACAGCGCATTCAGCTTACGCCGCCCGATGACGCACAGGGCAATCCGCCTGCTGAGGAAGCGCGCCTACAGATCGTCTACAGCACCGGCAGGGTGTACACACCTGATCAAGAGATTGACATGGTGGCGCAATCGCTTGCCCAATGGCTGCCCGAAAACAAAGATCGCACCGCCGCCGCCCTTGTGCCAGAAAATCAGCACGGCTTTAAGCTGGCAGAACGCTTGAAGGCGCTCGGCGTGCCGTATGAGGAACTGCTCCGCAGCACATCTTCCACCCGTGAGACGACCAAACGCCTAGAGCAGGTCATCAAATACCTTGCCAAGCCGATCAGCCCGCAGAGCGCCGCCCAACTCGCTGATCTCTACCGCGATCAGTGGTGGCGGCTGCATTTGGGCGGCTACATGGCTGAAGATGCGACGGAAAGCGATCAGTGGTTGGCAACCGCTCACAGCGCCCTTGCAGGGCTAAAGCATGTCGAGCGATTCTTGTTTCCTGAAGAAGGCGTGCTGCTGACCGAAGCACTGAACCTGCCTGACTCTGATTCGTTAGAGCTGCTCTACCAAGACCTTGAGGCATTCCGACAAACAGTGCATCGTTGGCTGCACGCCTCACTCCTGCCGATTGATCAACTGGTGCTGACGGTTGGGCAAGATATTTTCAGCACGCCGCCTGAGATCGCGCTTGGCTATAAATTGGCGCAGCTTTTGCGCGGCTTTGCCCTTGAAATGCCTAACGCACGTTTAACCGAGTTTGCCGCTGAGCTACAGCGCATCAGCAGCAACGAACGGCGCTTCTTAGGCTTTGAGGATGCCGAAGTTGGCTATACACCTAAGGTCGGCATGGTCACGATTGCCACGATGCACGCCGCCAAAGGCTTGGAGTGGGATCGCGTCTATCTGCTCTCGGTCAACGATTACAGTTTTCCCTCAGCACAGGCAACCGACCGCTACCTTGACGAGAAATATTACCTGCGCGGCTCGCTGAATCTAGGTGCAGAGGCACGCGCCCAACTGGAATGCCTGATCGCCGACCAAGAGTACATTGAAGGTGAAGCATCCGCGCAGGCACGCCTAGACTACGCCGCAGAGCGTTTGCGCCTGCTTTACGTTGGCATCACCCGTGCCAAACGCGAACTGGGCATCTATTGGAACAACGGACGCTTTCACTACAAGGGCAAAGAGCAGGAACAGCAGCCGTCCCTGCCTTTGCTGGCACTCTGGTCATACCTCAACGGCAGCCCTGAACGTTAGCCCTTGAAAGCGGCTGTGATCCCCTTTGCCGCGCCGCCTAGCAAGTTGGTATCGTTGCCGACTGTGGCAAAGCGGAAGCCTTTTGCCAACATACGCTTGGTATAGTCAGGCGTGCGCGCATGAATGCAGGCGATCTTGTTATTGGCTGCTGCCGCCGCCAAAATGCGATCCACTGCCTCGAAAAACTTGGGATCAGTCGGCTCTGTATGCGGTGGCAAACCAAGCGCAACGCTCAGGTCAGCAGGTCCGATGTACAGTCCGTCGAGGTGTGGTGTGGCGGCAATTGCTTCAAGGTTTTCCAAGCCCTGCGCCGTCTCGATCATGGCAAAGGTCACAATTTCACTGTTAGCACGCTCAAAATACTCCTCACCGTAGCACATCACAGCGCGGGTCGGTCCGTAGCTGCGGAAGCCTTGCGGCGGGTAGCGGCAGGCGCCCACGAACGCTTCAGCCTCAGCGCGGGTATTGATGAGTGGGCAGATCACACCCAACGCGCCGCTATCCAACATCTTCATGATTAAGGCGGGATCATTCCACCAGACGCGCACCAGCGGCACAGCGCCGGTGTTCCCAATGGCTTGCAGCATGGCAAGCGCCGTCTCATAGCTCATGTAGCCGTGCTGTAGGTCAATGGTCACGGCATCGTAGCCGCTACTTGCCACGATCTCGGCTGTCCAGGCGTTCGGGATGCTCAGCCAGCCGTTGATTGGCACCTCGCCACGCGCCCAAATTGATCGAAGTGGATTTGTAAACATGATTGCTTCTTTCTGATGAATGCCTCAAAGGCTGATTGTATACGAACTTGGCAGCGCTTGGTGTGTTTTAGAAATGCTCTAAGGCTGCCTCAACGGCTGTCGCCGCGTCCAGGATGCCGCCGCCCTGCACCTCATCTGGCACATCGGGGAAGGCAACCGCCGTAGCACGCAGGATGGCGCGGATGGTGCCCGCCCGCAAGCGCGGATTTGCCTCCAACATTTGGGCGGCGACCGATGTTGCAACTGCCACTGAAACAGAAGTGCCATCCACATGCTGGTGATGGCTGTCAATCAGTTTATATTTGTTGAGGCGCGCCTGAATAACTGCCCGATCTGCCTCACTTTCCGCCGAGCAAGGCAGCACGCCCTCCGCACTGAGATCGGCACAGCCTTCCGTCAGGATCGCCGCAACCTGAGCAGGCGTTTGGGCGTGCAGCAGCGGTGCCAGCCAGCGCGCCTCACGCGCCATGACCGAGTAGGGCAAAATCGGTGAGGCAATCCAACGTGCCGTGGTCAAAATCTCGGGCTTGGGCGAGCCATCGTAGGCAGTGCCGTAGTTGTGGTTATAGGGCGTCCAGCGCGTTGTATCGGTGCTGTTGTGGTCATCCACGCCACCGACGGTCAGCGCTTCCGACGCGCTGGCAGGTGGCACAAGCTGCCCTGTGCCGCCGTTGCCTGCTGCACAGAGCGTCAGCACGTTTTCCTCGTAGAGTGCGCGCACCGCAGCATACAGCGGATGATCGGGATCAACGCTTGGAAAATCGCCACCAACGGAAATATTGCACAGCCGAATGTTATAGGCGCGGTGATTTTCGATCAGCCACAGCAAACCGCGCAAAATATCGCGCTCTTTGATGTTGTTGTGAAAATCGCTCACCTTGATCAGGACGACCTGCGCGCCATGCGCCAAACCGCGATACAGACCACTCGAAATTGCACCATCGCCACAGGCGATCACGCTGGTCATCTGCCCATGCCAGCTCAGGGCATGATCGTGGAAGAATTTATCACCGCTGATCACGCGGCGCGTCACGGCATCTACATGGGCAAGGATGCGCCCGCGCAGATCAGGGTGTGGGTAAAAGCCAGAGTCGAGGAAGGCGATCACCACGCCGCGCCCACTGAACGCTGTACTTGCGCCTGTGCGTGTGTGCAGCGGCAGGATGTGCGGCGTCTCGCCCTCGTATGGGAAGTTGGCTGTGAACAATGTTTGCTCAGTCTCTTATGTGTGGAAGCGATACCACGCGCCATTATAGCCCGTCCCGTGTTTAGGGCAACAGCAGCCCGCACTGATTGAAAATCTGCACAGACTGTGGATAATATGCCATGCAAACGTTACCTTGCATGGAGCAAATGCAATGTCTAGAGTTTTTAGCCGCTTTTTACTCGTTTTAAGCCTCATCGCGCTGACGCTTGGCACACTGCCCAACGCGCCGCGCACCCTAGCCCAAGACCAACCTCAAAAGGTCGTTATTCCCGGCACCATTCAGGAACAACTCGGCTGTCCCGGCAATTGGCAGCCCGATTGTGATGCCTCTGCCCTGACCTATGACGCCGATGCCGACTTGTGGATCGCCACTTTCAAGCTGGAAGCAGGCGACTATGAATACAAGGCTACCCTCAACGGCAGTTGGGATGAAAACTACGGCGCACAAGCAGAACGTGGCGGCGCTAACATCAAGCTGAGCCTGCCCGAAGCCCGTGAAGTGACCTTCTTCTACAGCCGCCAGACCAACTGGGTCTCGGACAACGTGAATTCGATCCTCGCCAACGTGCCGGGCAGCTTCCAGAGCGAAGTTGGCTGCCCCGGTGATTGGATGCCTAGCTGCCTGCGTACCTTGCTGCAAGACCCTGACGGTGACGGTAAGTATATGTACGTCACCAGCGCTATTCCGGAAGGTGCTTATGAGGCAAAGGTTGCCGTGAACCTGAGCTGGGCGGAGAACTACGGCGCACGCGGCGCACGCGATGGCGCCAACATCGGCTTTACTTCCATCGGCAAAGAAATTGCCTTTATCTGGGATTCCGAGACCAAAGTGATGAGCATTGAAGTGGAAGGCGCACCCAAAGGCGACCTGAACACCGCCAGCGCCCATTGGGTGCTGCGCGATCTGTTCGTGTGGAATGCCAAAACACCTGATCCGCGCCGCAGCACCTTCCGCCTGCACTACGCCTTGGATGGCGGTATGCGCCTAGAGAATAATCAGGTGGTGGGTGGCGAGTCGGTCGAACTCAAGTACGTGATCGGCGTGGACTCGAAGGTCACCCGCAAGTTCCCACACCTCACCAACAGCTATTCGCTGCAACTGCCGCCCGATCTCAGCGCGCAAGTGCCGCAGATTCTCAAAGGGCAAATCGCGCTCTCCGTCACTGACGCTGAAGGTGCGCTCTTGGATGCGACGGGCGTGCAGATTCCCGGCGTGCTGGATGATCTCTACACCTATGGTGGCGTGTTGGGCGTCAGCGTTCCAGATAGCGGCTTGCCCTTCTTTGTGCTGTGGGCGCCAACGGCACGCTCGGTGACGCTGCATATCTTTGAGGATAGCAATCCTGAGACGACCAGCACCACCTACGCCATGGAAAATGATGCGGCACAAGGCGTCTGGATGTATCTGGGCGAAGGCGACTGGCTGAACAAATTCTACCTGTATGAGGTAGAGGTTTACGTGCCAAGCACGCGCAAGGTAGAGCGTAACATCGTCACTGATCCGTACTCGGTCAGCCTTGCCATCAACAGCACGCGCAGCCAGATCGTGGATATATACGACCCTGGACTGATGCCCGAAGGCTGGCAGACTTTGCAAAAGCCGCCGCTGGCTGCCCCTGAGGATATTATCGTCTATGAAATGCACATCCGCGATTTCAGCATCTTTGATTTCAGCGTGCCAGAGCCGCAAAACGGTACCTATCTTGCCTTCACCAACCCCGACTATAACGGCATGAAGCACCTGAAAGCCCTCCAAGAGGCAGGGCTGACGCACCTGCACTTGCTGCCCTTCTTTGACCTTGCTACCATCGAGGAAGACCGCAATAAGCAGGTCAACCCTGATTACAACGAACTCTTGCAGTTCCCGCCTGATTCGGATCAGCAGCAGGCGATCATCAACGCTACCCGCGATCAGGATGGCTTCAACTGGGGCTACGATCCTTTCCACTACAACGTGCCAGAAGGCAGCTATGCCGTCAACGCAGATGGCTCAGGGCGCATCTATGAAGTCCGCCAGATGGTGCAGGGCATTAACAATCTTGGCTTGCGCGTGGTGATGGATGTCGTCTACAACCACACCAACGCCGCCGGGCAAGATTCCAAGAGCGTGCTGGATAAGATCGTGCCAGGCTACTATCACCGCCTGAACGACAGCGGGCGCGTGGAGACTTCTACCTGCTGCCCGAATACTGCCACCGAACACGCCATGATGGAACGCCTGATGATCGATTCGGTCATCTTCTGGGCAACTCACTATAAGATTGACGCCTTCCGCTTCGATCTGATGGGGCACCACATGCTGGCGAACATGCGTAATGTGCGCGCCGCCCTCGATGCACTCACCCTTGAAGAACACGGCATTGATGGCAAAGCAATCTACGTCTACGGCGAGGGCTGGAACTTTGGTGAAGTGGCAGATAACGCACGCGGCATCAACGCCACGCAGCTTAACCTCGGCGGCACGGGCATCGGCACCTTTAACGACCGCATCCGCGACGCTATTCGTGGCGGCAGTCCCTTCGGGGATCGTGACCGTCAGGGCTTCTCCAGCGGGCTGTACACCAACCCGAACGACGTTGATCAGACCTCACGCGAGGATCAATTGCGGCGCTTGCTGCTGTTCTCTGATCACATTCGGGTCGGTTTGGCAGGCAACCTGCGCGATTTCAGCTTTACAAATGCGCAGGGCAGAGTGGTGACTGGTCGCCAAGTGCTGTATAACGGGCAGCCTGCCGGCTACACCCGCGATCCACAAGAGAATATCGTCTACACCAGCAAGCACGATAACGAGACGATCTTCGACCTGATCCAGTACAAAGCGCCACTCACCACCAGCATGGCAGATCGCGTCCGCATGAACACGCTGGCGCTCTCGCTGGTCATGTTCTCGCAAGGCGTGCCGTTCTTCCATGCCGGCGATGATATGCTGCGCTCCAAATCGCTTGATCGTGACTCCTACAACAGCGGTGATTGGTTCAACGCCATTGATTGGACGTTTGAGACGACCAACTGGGGTAAGGGACTGCCAATTGCCGATAAGAATCAGGATATGTGGGATGTGATGCGTCCGTTGCTGGGCAACCCTGACCTGAAACCGACGCCTGATGACATGCGCGCCGCCCATGAGCGCTTTAAGGAACTGCTGCAAATCCGCAGCGGATCGCCGCTGTTCCGCCTACGCACGGCTGAGGATGTGCAAGCGCGCCTTGCCTTCCACAACACGGGTGCTGATCAGGTGCCGGGCTTGATCGTGATGAGCCTTTCGGATATGGAAGGTGAAGACCTTGATCCGAACCACACCTTCATCGTGGTGCTGTTCAACAACGCACCTGAAGCGCGCAGCTTCACGGTGGAAGCGCTGCAAGGTATGGCGCTTGAACTGCATCCGGTGCAGGCAAACGGCGGCGATGATCTGATCAAGACTGCCAGCTTTGATCCCGCCACTGGCACGTTTAGCGTGCCGCGCATCAGCGCCGCGGTCTTTGTGGTGCGCCAGTAAATTCGCTTAGCGGTTGCGTGCGGCGTCTAAAATGCGCGCTGCACGCGCCGCCCATGCATAGTGTGCGCTCTTGGCTTTGGCAGCCGTGCCTAGCCGAGCGCGCAACCCTTCATCCTCAAAAAGGCGCGCCAACGCTGCACTGAATGCCGCACGATCATCAGGCGCACACAGCAGCGCCGATTCTTCATGCTGCACCACTTCCGCAATAGCAGGCAGATCGCTGGCAAGAATTGGTTTGCCCACACACATATACTCGAACAATTTCAGCGGTGAAGCGTAATAGGCGAAATGCTCGGTGAAGGGCAGCGGCAACGCACACACATCAAAGGCGGCGATGTAGTGCGGCACTCGTGGCGGCGGCACTTGCCCTGCATACAGAAAGTGCGCTGCTGGCAAGCCGTGCGCGTGCCAGCGTTCGCGCAGTTGCGCCGCCATCTCGTCTGGTCCACCGACCAAACACAGGCTGATTGGGCAGCCGCTTTCGGCAATGGCATCAATCAGCACATCTACGCCCTTAGACATGCTCATCGTGTGCAGCCTGCCCACATAGCCAACGATGAACGCTTCAGCAGGCAAGTTAAGCGCGTGGCGCGCCGCCGCTTGGCTGGGCAGGTCGGCAAAGCGTTCGGCGCGGAAGCCGTCATGCTCAATGATCACTTGCCGTGCGCCGCGCTTTCGGAGTTGTTCCGCCAAATGCCCTGTGATCGCCACCACCAAACCAACGCGGCGCACACACAGCCCTTGCAGCCACTTGCCCAAGCCCGATTTGGAGAGTGCGTGCGCCTCATAGACCAAGCTGTGGCGCGGCTTGATCAGGCTGAGCGCGCCTAAGGTCAGCACATCGCGGCTGTAGTAAACCTCTGCACGCCGAAAGAGCAGCAGGGCAAGCAGCATGAGCGTGTAGGTGGCTGCCTGAATGCCGAAGACGAGCTGATGAGCGCGCCCTAGTATAAACAGGTCGAGGCACGGCACGCGGCGCACAGCAAAATTCGGCGCAACGCCATAATGGGCGTGAACATCGCGCACGGCGCGCAATTCAGGCGTGTTTACGCGTTGCGCCGCGTAGAGCGTCACTTGGGCGCCGTTTTGGGCAAACGCCTCGCAGTTCTGCATGATCTGCAAGCCGTGCGCCTTCTCGGTTGGCATTCGGATATTTGCTAGATAGAACAGCTTCACCGCGAAACTTCCTCAAAGAGTGCTACCAAGCGATCCGCCAAACCGTTTAGGCTGTGCGCGGCTGCCACACGCTCACGCAATGTTGCACCAAGTGCTTGCCGTTGCTCTGCATCAGTGCGGAGCAGCACCTCTAGCTGACGCGCCAAGCCGTCTGCATCGTCAGGCGCGCTAATTCGCAGCAGAGGCGCTTGATCTGCCAATAGGCTATCGAAGGCAGCGTTACTGACCACTGTTGGCACGCCGCACAGCATGGATTCAAGCGCCGCCTTGTCAAACAAGCCCTGTGGACTCAGGTTCACGGCAAGGCTTGCACGCTGATACCATCGCACAACTTCAGTGTGCGGCAGCGCGCCTGTGAAGTGAACGCGATCTGCCATGCCGAGATCAGTTGCTAATTGGCGTAGCGAGTCGGCGTAGGCGGCAGGATGTCCGTGCGGCACGCCGCCAATCAGGGCAATTTGATAGGGCGTGCTAAGCTGTGCCGCAGCGCGGATGAGCGTCGCCTGATGCTTGATTGCCGTCAGGCGTGCCACTTGCACAATCAGCGGCGGCGAGTCGGGCGGAATAGCTGGATCGGGTGCGAAAAAATCAGCGTTGATGCCGTGACCAAGTGCGCGCACCTTTGGGCTTGGCAGCGGAAAGCTGCTCAGATCGGCGCTGGCAACTACGCGTGAGACAGCGAGCGCGGTGCGCAGCTCTGCGCCAGCGTGCCGATGCGTATACCACAACACAATCGGCGTGCGGTGCAGCCGCGCCAAAGGCGCCGCCAGCCATGCATAGCGCGGCACCATATGGCAGAACAAGACAGCCACTTGTGGCAAAATGCGCTGTAAATGCGCCCAATAGCGCAGTGCCATCCGCAGTTTGCCACGTCCCTTGCCCATATCAGCACTTTGCACGTTGGACGGCAAGGCACAGCGCGGCGCTTCCAACGTGATCAGGTGCAGCTTTTCAAGGCGGGCAGCCAGTGCCGCTATCCAACCGACGGTGAAACCTAAGAGCGGATGAGCGGGATTCGCTTGCTGCGTCACCATGCCTATTCGCACGCCGATAGTCCTTGCCCAACACGGCTCCACATTTTCACCCAACGCGCCGTGAGCATTTCCGGTGCAAAGTGGTTCATCACATATTGGTGAGCGCGCTCTGCCATTTGCTTGGCGCGCACAGGATGCTGCAAGACGGCAAGAATCGACTCTGCCAGCTTGTCAGGATCGCCGATGGGCGTTAGGTAGCCGGTGATGCCATGCGCGATGATGTCTGAAGCGCCTTCGTTGGCAGTGCTGACCAGCGGCACATGCGCGGCAGCCGCCTCCAGCAACACACGCCCTAAGCCTTCATAATTGCTGGAGAGCGCGTACACGCTGGCGATCTGGTAAAGCGGTGGCAGATCGGCGTATTGGACAGCGCCGGGAAAGCGTGTTACGTCGCTGAGTCCGTAGGCGGCTGCCTGCCCGATGATATTTGAGCCTTCCATATCGCCCGCAATCACGAAGCGAGCCTGCGGCATGGCACTGTGAACGCGCTTGAACGCTTGTAAGAGCATTGGCAGGTTTTTGAAGGTGACCGGACGCCCTACCCACAACACAATTGGTGTGCCTTCGGGCAGATCGAGCCGTTCGCGCCAAGCCGCGATTTTTTCGGGATCAGGCGGCGCGGCGAAGGGATCAATATGCGTCACGATGGGTGCAAGGCACACACGCGCTGGTTTCACGCCCAAGCGGATGCAAGCGAGGCGCTCGCGCTTGTTCAGCACGCGCACAGCATCGGCACGTGGCAGCGTAAAACGTGCCATCAGGCGCAATAAGCGGTTGCGCGGGCGTTCACGCAGAAAGTACGGGCTGCTCACAAAACAGGAAAAGTCCTGCACGATCAGCGGACGGCGCGTTTTGGCGCGCAGCCGCAAGCCGACCAACGCTGTGAGAAATGGGTCTTGGCTGGTGATCACATCCACGGGCTGTTCAGCGTGGCGCGCCATGCCTAAGCGCACACCGGATGGGATGTAATCGGCATAGCCGCGTGACTCAGTTGGCTGCACCAACAGCCGTTCGGAACGGTAGGGCGTCAGTGGGCGGTCTGTCTGTTTGCGGTTGCACAGCACAATGCTGATCTGCCCATCAGCGCGCAAGGCATAGTCTTCGTGGCGCTCAAGTGTGTTATCAATGGTGCCGGTTAGCAGTGTGGTATCTGTACCAATCATCAAAACGTGCATCAGGATTCCTATGTTCTTGCGGAACTGGCTCTCTAGGGCGTGAGCGGGTGTTTCCCATTCAGCCGATTGTGAAAACATCAGTCTTTCTCCAACAGGGCGCGTAAAGCGGCGTCGGTTTGCTCAACGAGTGCCTGCCAAGCGAAGCGTGCCATGCCAACGCTGCTCTTGGTGGCAAGGGCAGCGCGCACGCCGTCGCTGAAGGCGTGCTGTAAAGCAGCGCCCAGTGCAGGCAGGTCAGGGTGTGGCACCAATAAGCCGTTCACGCCGTGCTGCACCACTTCTGGGTTACCGCCGCGATTGCTGGCGATCACTGGTGTGCCAACGTGCAGCGCTTCCAAGAGCGTATGCGAAAGCCCTTCCGTGCTGGAATAGAGGGCTAAATAATCAGCCGCACGCATTAGCAATGGAATTTTAGCATGTGGCAGCTTGCCCAGAAACTGCACCCGCTCCGCCACAGCGCACGATTCGGCAAGCGCACGCAAGTGCGGCAGCCAGTCGCCATCGCCTACCACAATCAGCCGCACCTCTGGCACGGCATCAAGCGCTTGGATTAGGTACTGAACACCCTTGAGCGCAATCAGCCGCCCAACGCTCAGCAGATAGCGTCCCTCAGGCTGCCAGCCGAGCGCTGCGCGTGCTTCCGCTTGTGATTCGGTAGGTGTGTGTAGCGTTGGTTCAAGCGCATTATAGATGACCTGCACCCGCTCAGGCAAAACGCCCCAGCCAACCACCAAACGGCGCAGATGCTGGCTTGGCACAATGACGTGATCGGCAGCGCGTGCCTCACGGGCGCGGCGCGCCTTGAACCATGCCACATGCGGCAGATCCCGCCGCTTCTGGAAGGCATCCAGATCGGTGTCGGCGGCGATCCAACGGCGGTGCAGGGCGCGTTCCCACGCATAATCACCCACAATCTTCAAGGCAGTGGGCTTGGCAATTTTTGGGCGCGGCAAGCCAAGCGTGTTCACGTAGATCAGGTCAGCTTGGGCAGCAAGTTCGGCGTAGCGGCGCGCATAAGCACGCCAACGGCGCGGCGCGCTCTGCTTGAACGAAATGCGCTCCACAGGGTAGGGATAGCCTTCCGTTGGTGCATCACCATAGGTCAGGACGTGAAAGGTATAACCACACGCCTGCAAAGCGGGCAGCAGGCTGTGCAGATAGGTTGCAGGTCCGCCGGAATCGGGGTGAAAAATGCCAGAGGCGATTAAGATACGCATGGCAGTATTGTATCACAGCACGGGCATTTAGCAGGTATGCCATATTTCTTGACAGCAGGGCATATTTTATGTTACAGCCAATGGGCATAGCGCTTTGAAGGCGCTTGTTATCGGTGTTTTTTGTAAAGGTTTGCCTCTATGAATCGTTTTCGTCTAACCGCTTTTCTCACAGCCGCACTCGTTATCGCACTTATATCCAGTGGCATTGTGCCGATCAGCGCACAAGAGCCTAAAAAGCCAACGGCTGAAGTTGGTCAGTTCTATTACTACTACAACAATGAGAAGTATGGGATTGATCTCTCTACCGAGTGGATCGCTGTGAAGTACGTCGGTGAGGCACTGCTTGCCCGCCAAAGCGCCGCCGCTGCCAGCCCCAATATTGATGCAGGGCTGCCGCTGCGCGAGACTGGCACGCGTAATATTGCGCTGCTGCCGCTAAAAGCTGGTGGTGAACAGGCAGTCTTGCAGACGATTGCTGATCTGCGCGCCCAAACCGCCGCTTTCGAGTGGGTGAATCCTGTTTTTGCAGTGCAAGAAGGCTTGGCAATTGCCACGCAGCAGTTCATCGCCCAGTTCCCTGCCAGCACAACGGCGCAAGCGCGTGCCACCTTCAATCAGGCGAATGGCGTCACAGTGGTGCGCCAGCTTGATTGGTTGCCCGATGCCTACCTGCTGGAGGTGTCAGCCAGCAGCGGCAAAAACGGTTTAGACATGGCGAACTTCTACCACGAGAGCGGCATGGTCATTTTTGCGGAGCCGAATTTCTTGCAACTTTTGCAGCAGCTCTTCGTGCCGAACGATACTTTGTTCAGCACCCAGTGGCACTTGCAGAATACGGGTCAGTTTACGGGCGCCATCCCCGGCGCGGATATTGCCGCTGTGGATGCTTGGGATGTTTCGCAGGGCAGCAACAGCATCATCATTGCAGTGGTGGATGACGGCGTAGACCTTGCCCACCCAGATTTGACGGGTCAATTTGTGGCGGGCTACGACTTTGCCAACAACGATAGCGACCCATCCCCCGCGCAGTCATGGCACGCGCACGGCACAGGCGTCGCCGGCTTGATCGGCGCCCGCACCAACAACAATTTGGGTGTGGCAGGCGTTTGCCCGAACTGCCGCATCATGCCGATCAAACTCTCCAACCCAAACCCAGATGGCAGCTTTTCGGTCACCGTCACACAAATCAACGACTCATTCAATTTTGCCGCCAACAATGGTGCGTCCGTCATCAACAACAGCTGGGGCGGTGGCTCACCCAGCACCAGCACCGAGGCTGTCATCAACACCATCACGACGACAGGGCGCGGTGGCAAGGGCGTGATCATGCTTGCCTCAGCGGGCAACGGCAACACCAGCCCGATCATCTACCCGGCGCGCTACAACCGCGTGATCTCGGTGGGTGCCTCCAACTGGTGCGATCTGCGTAAAGCACCAACCGGCACCGCTTGCGATAACTTCCAAAACTGGGGCAGCCACTACGGCTACGATTTGGATATTTCGGCGCCCGGTATGCGGACGAACTCGACGGATATTGCCGGTAGCTGGGGCTACGAATCAGGTGACTATACCTACTTCGGCGGCACGTCGGCTGCTTCGCCAATCACCGCTGGCGTCGTTGGCTTGATGCTCTCTGTCAACAACGATCTAACTGCTGATCAGGTGCGGCGCGTGCTGCGGATGAGCGCTGATGACATGACGCCGGACACCAATCCGGGCTGGGATCAGTTCACGGGCGCAGGGCGTGTGAATGCCTACCGTGCGCTGCGGATGTCGCAGAATTTGCCGCCACATATCGGGCTGTCTAACGATTTGATCGCCAACGCGATCAGCATCTCGCCCGCCCTGAAACTCTACCGCAACACGCAGGAAGTCTTTGGCTCAACTGCTACAGGCGATCCAACGACCTGTGTATCAACCTTTAGCAACTCGGTCTGGTACACCTACCGCCCACACTCGAGCCGCAGCGTAACCGTCTCCACACTCGGTTCAACCTATGATACGGTCTTGGCAGTCTACACTGGCACACCCAGCAGCCTGACGCAGCTTGTCTGCAACGATGATTTTGCGACAGGCACACTGCAATCACAGGTCACGTTCAGCGCCACTGCCGATGTCACCTACTACATCATGGTGAGCAAGTGGAATACGCCGCTAACAGCCAACCAAACCATGCACCTGACGCTGCGGCACGACGCCAACCTGTTCCACGGCATCGGCGTTTTCCGCCCATCCGAAACGCAGTTTTATCTGCGGAACAACCTGACAACCGGGCCCGCCGATATTTCGGCGCTTCTAGGTTTGGTGGATGACTATCCCGTTGCAGGCGACTGGAACGGCGACGGCACCAGCACCATTGGCATCTACCGCCGCAGCACCGGCGTCTTCTACCTGACGAACGCTAATGTGACAGGTGCGCCGATTGTCTATGAGTTTGTCCTTGGCGATCCCGACGATTTGCCTATGGCAGGCGACTGGGATGGCGATGGCAAGTTCGGCGTCGGCGTCTACCGTCCTTCCAACGGCATCCTCTACCTGAAGAACGACTTGACCACTGGCTTTGCCGACTTTGGCATGGTGCTTGGCATTCCCGGCGATCTGCCTGTGGCAGGTGACTGGGATGGTGATGGTGTTCACTCGCCCGGCATCTACCGCCCAAGCAGCGCCATGTTCTACCTGACGCAAAAGGTGACCAATGGCGTCATCTTTGCTGATTTTGCCTTTGCCTTTGGTACAACCGGCGATGTACCAGTCTCGGGCGACTGGAACTTCAACGGCAAGAACGGCATCGGTGTGTTCCGTCCTTCCAATGGCATCACTTATCTGCGGAACACGCTCAATACCGGCTTTGCCGACTTTGACTTTGTGTATGGCATTGCGGCTGACCGCCCGATTGCCGGCTATTGGCGCACAGCCGCGAGTGATCAACTGCCTGCGCCAGAGGCAGCACCAACCTTCGTGCCGCGCCAATAACGCGGATAGCCCTCAGCACAAATGTGGCGGGCGGGGAAGTTTCCCGCCCGCTACGCTTCCTGATCTTAAAGGCTGGCGCAGTGCTTTGCGCGGCTTTCCTACGTTATGCGCAAGTAAGGCTTTCGCCGTGTGCGTGCTAGAGCAGACCCACCTTGCTGTGATCGCCAAGCGTGAGTGACAAAACACGCGGGCGCGCTGCCGCACGGTTTAGCACCACGTTGCGCCCGATCAGGCTGTCTTGGATGCGCGCCTCGATGTCTTTGATCAGGCTGTGTTCCAACACAATGCTGTACTCGATCTCGCAGTTTTCGACCACCGTGTGATGGTAAATGCTGGTGAACGGACCGATGTAGCTGTTCACAATCCGCACGTCCTCGCCAATGATCGTCGGTCCGCGTACAATGCTGTTGATAATCTGTGCGCCGCGTTCCACTGTCACCCGCTGATCGACTTGCGAAGCGCTATCCACACTGCCCGCCACGTAGGGCGTCAGTTCTTCCAGCACAAGGCTGTTGGCGCGCAGCATGTCAATCGGCTTGCCCGTATCAATCCACCAACCGCGATGCACATGCGGGAAAACGTTATAGCCATGATCGATCAACCATTGGATGGCATCCGTGATTTCTAGCTCACCGCGAAAGGAGGGTTGAATTTGCTGAACTGCCTCGAAAATGTGCGCGTCGAACATATAAATGCCGACCAGCGCCAGATTGCTCGGCGCGACTTTATAGAGCGGATTGCGTCCCGGCTTTTCGATCAACTGCTCAATGCGCCCATCTTCACCCAGTTTAGCAATGCCATAGTGTTCGGGCTGCTCAACCGCCGTCAGCACAATTTGGCTGTTCCAGTCAGCGTGGTTGGCAAAATCGGCGATCAATGGGCTAATGCCGCCTTGAATCACATTATCGCCCAGAAACATCACAAACCGATCATCACCGATGAAATCGCGTGCGATATGGACGGCGTGCGCCAAACCACGCGGTGCATCTTGTGGAAGGTAGGTCACCTGCACGCCAAAACGTGCGCCATCACCAACCGCCTCTTGAATTTCAGGCGCAGTATCGCCAACAACGATGCCGATCTGGGTGATGCCTGCATTGCAGATCGTCTCTAAGACGCGGAACAGCACGGGCTTGTTGGCAAGCGGCATCATTTGCTTGGCGCGTGTGTAGGTCAGTGGATATAGGCGCGTGCCTTTGCCACCACTTAAGATTAAGCCTTTCATGGTTACGCCTTTCCATAGGTGCTGAGAGAAGAATCACGCGGTGCATTGGTGAGTGCCACACCAATGATGCGCGCATTGACGCGGATAAGGGCTTCCTTAGCGCGCTGAGCATGATCGCGGCGCGTGGTGCCTGCCTGCAAAACAAGCAGCACAGCGTCTAGCTTGGTGGCAAGCAGCGGTGCATCAGCAGCCGCTAAGGTCGGCGGTGCATCAAAGATCACATAATCTGCCTGCGCCTTGAGCGCAATGATGAGCGCCTCCATGCGTTTGCTAACGAGCAGGTCAGCAGGGTTAGGCGGTTGGGCGCCGCTGGTCAGCACGCGCAGACCGTCTATCGTTGTATTTTGCAGCGGCAGTGTGCTGGCATCTGCGTTTTCAAGGATGGCACTCGTCAAGCCACGCCCATTGTCCAATTTCCAAAAGTGGTGCTGTGATGGGCGGCGCAGATCAGCATCCACCAGAATGACACGGCTGCCACCCTGCGCCATCGTCACAGCGAGGTTGGCAGCCGCAGCACTTTTGCCTTCATCCGCTGCCGCAGAGGTGATCAACAGTGTGTGGATCGCCCGATCCAAGGCACTGAACTGAATATTCGTCCGCAGCACGCGAAAGGCTTCCGCTGCCGCAGAGCGCGGGTCTTTTAGGGTGATTAAATCGCTCACAGGCAGTTCCTCACAAGTTATTCGGACTCAGGCAACGTGCCGAGTACGGGTAGGTTCAAGGCGCGCTCAACGTCTTCGCGGCGGCGCACAATGTTAGCACTCAGATATTCCAAAATAAAAACAGCAGCACCACCGATCAGAATGCCGAGCAGCGCGCCAGCGGCAACGTTAAAGGTGGTGTTGGGGCGAAATAAGCTGATAGCGGGCTGATCAATCAACTCGGCATTGATGCGATCCTCAAGGCGGATAGGTGCGTTGGACTCGTTGCGCCACTGCACAAATTGTTCGCCATAGGTGCGGGCGACCCTGCCTGCCGTCTCGATTTCGGGCATGTCCACATCAATATTGATGACCAGCGCGTCGAGGTTGGTAGAGACAGTGACCATGCCGCGCAGTTGAGAAGGCGTCATATCAAGGTTCAGGGCGCGAATCACGTCGTTAGCGCGCTCATCGGCATCAAGGCGTGTTGCCCAACTGCTCATGAGTTGTTTTAAGGTCTGTGCCAAGCCAAAATCGTTACGGGCAGGTTGAATGAGCATTTTTTGGGTAGCGCGATAGATTGGCGTTTGCAGGCGGCTGAACAAGAAGGCACTGCCAGCCGTAAGCACTACTGCTAACAGGATGATCCAGCCACGCCGCGTCAAAATACGCACATAATCAGAAAGTTGCATCACATATCCTCTCAGAATCGGCGCGATTATAGCAGGTTGCCGTCGTTCTGTCAGCCGTTTGACAAGCACCTGCCAAGTTCGGTAGAGTCGCCGCTGTTATAAGTCCACTAGAGCAAAACAAGGCATGACACATCCTGATCTTGTGATTACCAAACGGATGCTCGGCGTCCTGATTCTCTTGGTTGGCGCGCTTGGGTTTATCGGTGTGCTGCTGCTGGATGCCATACGTGGTGATTTTGGCGACTTCGGTCCGACGCAACTATTAGCGTTGGCAGGCTGTCTAGGACTGTGTGTTCTAGGCGTTAGTTTGCTGCCGCTCGGAGATCGCCCTGCATGATTGGCACATTGGAGCGCGCTCAAAGTGCGCCGCGCCTGCTGGTTTTCGCGCAGCAGGTATTGATCGGGATCGCCTTGCTGCTCATGGCGCTGCACCTTGCCGTTTACGCTGTGTATGCTATTGGGCTGATCACCTTTCCCTTTGACTACGATCAGGGCGAAGGTTTTGAGCTGAACGATACCGTGCTGCTGAGCCAATTCCAATCACCTTACCGTGATAACGAGGTCTTTCCGTTCTACGCCAGCAACTATCCCCCGCTCTACCATGTGATTCTGGTGCCGTTTGCATGGTTGTTTGGCGCAGAATATTGGTATGGCAGGCTGTTCGGCTTCCTTGCCACACTGATCACAGCAGCGGCAATCGGCTACGCTGTGCAACGCGCCACAGGGCAGCGCACTATCGCTATCCTAAGCGGTGCTGCCTACCTCGCCTCAAACTATATTTACCACATCGGACCGCTGTTTCGTCAGCACATCAGCATGGTGATGTGCGAGACGCTTGCCGTTGTGGTGATCGCCACCCTCAGCGAGAGCAAACGCCCGCGCCGCCTGATTGTGCTGTGCCTAGTGCTGCTGCTGGCAGCCGGCTATACCAAACAACTGGCAATTGCAACGGTAGCTGGTGTATTTATCTGGCTATTTTTGCGCGGTGTGCGGCGCTCAATTGCGTGGGCAATTCCGTTTGCGGCGGTGACGGGCGGCATTTTCCTGCTCATCAATTGGAGTACGGATGGGCAGTGGTGGCTCAACACGATCACCGCCAATGTCAATCAATACATCCTAGGGCAGTACACGGGCTTGCTGGCACAGTTTATCGCGCTGCACGGCGCGCTGTTGGTGCTGGCGCTGCTGATGGTTGCCTACGAACTCTACTTTGATCGGCTTTCGGTGTACGCGGTGTGGTTCACCGCTGCTATGCTGAACAGCGTCCTAGCCGGAAAGTGGGGCGCGGGCGATAGCTACTTTGCCACAGCAATCGCTGCCATGTGCATTTTGGCGGGCATTTTCGCAGGGCGCACGCTGAGCGGCACGTGGCGCTTGCCGCGTTTTATGGCAGGCGCGCAACGCCTGATACCGCTGATGGGTGTGGCAGTTTGTGCTGCGTTCGTGCTGTATGGCGCGGCGGTGGTCAAGCTGCCGCTGGATATGCCGATCTTCCGTGAAGTTGGGCAGCTTTTAGGTGTCCAGAGCAACACAAAGTTTCCGAACTTCTACGACTCGGCGGGCTGGACGATGGGCTACGCAACCATTGGGCAAATTCCAACGGCGCAAGATGTGGCAAACGGCTGGCGCATTGTGGAGTACGCCAAAGCCGATCCGCGCCCGATCCTGAGTGAGGAAGCCGCCTTCAGTTTCCGCAGCGGCAAGCCTGTGGTGAGCAACCCAACCCAACTGCTGAACCTCTACAACAACAACACGCCTGAGAAAACGCTCTATGATCCTTCCACCCTGATCGAGATGATCGAAGATCAGGCGTTTGGTGTGGTCATTTTGCGCCGCGATCAAGGGCAGACGGCGATCATGGGCTTTTATCCACCGCCCGTTTTGGCGGCTATTGAGCGCGCCTACACCCTGCGCGAGGCAATCCCGATGAATGGCTACGAGTACACCGTGCTGCTGCCAAATCCGTCCTGGAGTAAGCCTAAATGAGCCGCGCCATTCGGCACTATCAACGCACCTTCACCCAGACGGAACTTGGCGCGGCACTGCACGCCGTGCTGCGCGTGGGCGTTTTGGTGCTGCGGAGTGGCGCTGCCAGCTTCCGAACACATGAGGTCATGGCGCGCTGTGCGGCAGTGCTGGGCATCCAGCAGCTAGAGGCTTATGTGACGCCAACGGGCATCATCGCCTCTGCCTACAGCGGCGGCGAACATCGCACGCAGATTATGCAGGTGCGCGGCTTGGCTGTAGATATGAATCGGGTGATTGCGCTGGAGTTGCTCTCGCGCACGCTGCCCTTGGGCATTGAAGCGGCACAGCTTAACGCACGCCTTGATGAGATCGAGGCGCAGGGTATGTTATATCCGCGTTGGGTAGTAGCACTCATGGTCGGCTTGGCGTGCGGTGCCTTCTCGGTCATTATCGGCGGCAGTTGGCTGGAATTCGCGGCTGCCTTTGGCGGTGCGGCTGCGGCGCAAACGCTGCGTATGGCGATGCTTCAGCGATATTTTAGCCCTGTGCCGATTGTGGTGGTCTGTGCGGCGTTGGCGGCGGGCGTTTGCTATGGCTTGCTGCGGCTGTTTGCACCACTGTACATAACATTCGGCATTCAAGCCTCGTTGCAAAATGGCATGATCGCCTCTGTACTGCTGCTGATACCGGGCGTGCCGCTGGTTACCTCACTGCTCGATCTGGTGCATCTGGACTTGGTATCGGGCTTATCGCGTGGTATTTACGCAATCCTGATCTTGGTCAGCATTGCGGTTGGGCTGTTGGTTGTGCTGCTGCTAACGGGCTTTTCAATTGTCTAGGAGAAGGTGCCTGATGAATGTTGAAACACTCTTGCTGCAAGCGCTGATGGCATTGCTGGCAACAGTAGGCTTTGCTGTGCTGTTCAATGTGCCGCCGCGTTTGTTGGCAGCCTGTGGTTTGGTGGGCATGGGCGGGCATTTGGTGCGCTTCAGCTTGCTGCAAAACGGCACAGCGCCAGTGCTTGCTGCTTATCTGGGCGCGCTGTTCATCGGCATCGTGGGCTATGCAGTCTCCACACGCTATAAGCTGCCGCGCCTTGTCTTCACCGTGACGGGCATCATCACCATGATCCCGGGCATTCCCGCCTATGAGGTGCTGCTCTTTTTCTACGAGGGCAACATCAATGGTGGCTTGGCATCAGGCGTTTATGCCCTGCTGATCAGTGGTGCGGTGGCAGCCGGTCTCAGCACGGCACGCCTGCTGATAGATACCGATCTGCGGCATATGCAACCTTAAGGCAAGCTACCAACTGTTGGGATCGCTTACGACTTCGCTGCGGCTGGCAGTCGTCTCTGTATCGGTGATCCAAAAGGTTGCCAGCCAATGCGTAAGCTGCTTGAACAAATCAGGCGTTAGGCGGCAGGCAGCGTTGATCTGGTTGGCGCCAAAGGCATAAATGCGTGCAAAGCCGTTGTGCGCGCTCACAATTAGGTAGTCGCGTTCCCAACGTTTCGCCGTCCATAAGATACTTGTGCCAGTGTGCCGCCGAATCAGGTCAAGGAAGCGCTTGCGGCTGGAGTCGGCAATGGCGCCAAAGGTGAAATGTGCGGCAATCATGCCGCCATAGACATAATCTGCCTCAAAGGCGCCATCTATGCCTTGCAGGTCTATGGTCATGGCAGCCGATTCATCCTGCGCCTTGAACTGAGCAAAGCCGCGCCGTGCGCGCCTGCCAGGTGGTGGATCAAAGATGGCGGAGGAGAGCAGCGGTGGGCTAGGAAAGCGGCGGCTCAGCTCTTCATCAAGGTCAAGTTTGCCGATGAAGAATTGTTGCAAAAGATGCGGCACGCCGCTTTGAATGCCTTGACGGTTTTCAGTTGCCTCCGTTTGCAGGCGCTTGCGGTCTTCGTTGCGGATGCGTGAAGTCGTCTCCCGCGCAATGCGGATGAGTTCTTCAACGGGCATCCCGCCGACGGAATCAGGTTCTTCCATCGGTTGGCGTGGTGCAACTGCACTGTGCGTGTCCGTTCGGTTAGACATAAAGCGCGTTCCGTTGGTTGGTCAAAATTTTGTATATTATAGCGCGGTTTGCATCAGATTTGCTCACCGCGCATTCTGAAGCCTGCTAGCGCTGTTCGATGTGCATCCAAACGCCATTGCGCGAACCGAGTGTGCCAGCCATTTCCAATTGCATTTGATGCCCTGCCTTGCGGCGCGGCGCAAATTGGGAGGCTAACATGCCAAGCAGGATATGCGCTTCTAGCAGGGCAAAATTGTTGCCTGCACAAATGCGCTGCCCTGCGGCAAAGGGGTGGAAAGCATACGGATGCTGTGCGGCTTCCTGTTCGGGTGCGAAGCGATCTGGGTTATAGCGATCTGGTTCGTGCCAAAAATCGGGATGGCGGTGTGTGCAGTAGGGCATCAGCATCATCCGTGTGCCGCGCTTGATCGGGATGCCATCCAGCACATCATCCGTCACCACATCTCGTACGTACATTGGCGCGGGCGGGTAGAGGCGCAGTGTTTCTTTGACGGTTTGCAGGGTATAGGGCATTCGTTTAAGCGCTTCGACGGTTGGTGTGGCGGTGCCGATGGTGCTATCAATTTCAGCGTGTAGTTTGGCGGAAACTTCGGGTTCACCCGCCAGCGCGTACCATGTGAAAGCGAGCGCACGTGCAGTTGTTTCATGCCCGGCAAAGAACATGGTGACCGCCTCATCGCGGATGAGTTCATCGGACATGCCCTCGCCTGTTTCCTCATCACGCGCCAGCATCAGCTTGCTGAGCATATCGTTGGGATACTCATCAACAGGCATGGCACGCCGCTTTGCGATCAGGCTATTAATATAGGTATTGATGCGGGCGCGCACTTGGTGATATTCGGTGTTTTGTTTCGTTGGCACCCACAGCGGCGCCCGCAGCGGCTTCAGCAGAAAGTTTGAGGTAAAGGCGATTAGAAAGTCCACATCGTGGGCAGTGCTGTGCATCTCCTCATCGCTGACAGTGCTGAAGAGCGTCCGCAAAATGATGATAGCCGTTAAGCGCATCATTTCTGTGATCATTTCAATTGGCTCGCCTTGTGCAGCAAATTTCTCCCAACGGGCGCGCAGCTTTTCTGCCTCGCTGATGAAGATCGGGATGTATTGCTCAATGCCACGCGGTGTGAAAAAAGGAGACAGCAAATGACGTTGGCGTTTCCATACATCACCAACGCTGGTCACCAACCCATTGCCAAGCATCAAGCGGCGCACAACATCATAGCTGGCAACTTTATCGTACTTGGCACGGTGTTCCGCTGCCACTGTAATGTGGTGAACGTGGTCAGGATGGACGGCGAGATAGGATACCATGTTGCCAATTTGAATGCGTGTTAGATCACCATGCTTACGCCAAATATCGTAGAAAAAATCTAACATGCCTTTCCGATTAATGGTGCGGATTGCATCAATAAACAACGGACTGCGATAACCGCCCTGCATTGTTTGGACTGCCATACGCTTATCTCCCACCTAGCACCTTGCAAAACCTGTCAAACTAAGTATAACGCAAAGGTGTGCTGTTTGCTTTTCAGAATGCCTGTATGCTACACTGTATTTAATCCACCTTCAGCCAGAGAGACACAGGCACACTCATGCTGACTTTGATCATGGCACTGCTGGGCTTCTTCGTTGCTTTGCCCGTCAACCTGCTGGCAGACTATTTGCCCGCCCGCCGCTACGATCAGCTTGCACGGCGCAACCCGTTCACGTCCCAGCATAGCTTGCCACCCGTGCCGCCCCTGATTCCGCGCCTGCCGCCGCTGCAATGGTTTGGCATTACGGCGTGGCTTTTGGGCAAACCCACCACACGCACCGCACGCCGTATCGCAGTGGAACTAGGGCTGAGCGTTGCCTTTGGGCTGCTGGCGCACACCTACGGACTAATCGGCGATGTGGTGTTCTATTACATTTACGCCGCGCTGTTTGTGCTGATCGCCGTAATTGATGTTGAGCATCGGTGGGTGTTGCCCAGCAGCCTGATCGCTTTGCTTGGCTGTGGCGTGCTAGAGTGGCTGTTGGTGGGCTGGCGCAGTGCGCCTGCGGAAATGCTGCGCGGTGCAGTGAACGGCATTGGGCTTGGCTTGTGCCTGTGGTTGCTTGGCGTTGGCTATGGGCGGCTGAAAAAGGCTGTGCGAGGTAAGGCGGTTGGGCGCACCATTTTTGGCTTGGGTGATGTGTGGCTGCTGGGTGCGTGCGGCGTGCTGATCGGCGGCGAATACATTATGTTCGCCTTGCTGATCATGATGCTGAGTGGTGGTGTGGCAGCTTTCGGCACGCTGATCTTCCGCCTTCTGCAGCTTGGCAAACGGTCTAAGCGGCGCGGCAGCCTTGCTATTCCCTACGCGCCGCACATCTTGGTTGGCACGGCGTTCTGGCTCTACACGCCAACGGCTGCCACGCTGCTTCTACGCGGCTTGGTGGGCGCGCAATAATGTTTGTCTGCCCTCATTCAGCACGTTCGCGCTCACGGTAGGCGGAATACCACACACCATCAGGTGTTTGCCGCCAATCCTCCACCACTTCCCGATCCCCTCTAGGCGTGAAGCCAAGCGCACGGCTGACAAGATGCACGGCAATCTCATCAGCCGCCACAGGGCGGACGCTGAACTGAATGATGCGTGCCATCATCTGTCTGCGCTGGTGCGGCGTCAGCGCCTGTGGTGAATCGGTGTGCGGCTTGATCTGCTGGGCAAGGGTGCAAAGGCGCAGTGCCTCGCTCGGATCGGTTGCCAATAAACCGCGCCCCTCATCTACCCACGCTGCCAGCAGGTGCGCCGCCTCTGGCACCACTGCCGAAGGCAGCGCGTCTGCACTCAGGCGAAATAGATACATATACGCCTTGCGCGATGGATTGCGATAGCGCTCCACGATGCGCGCCGCAATGTGATCGAGCGGATTAGTATCGGACATGGACGGGCGTCCCAACCTCTGCCCAATTAAAGAGCCATTCGGCGTCGGGCGTGCGAAGGTTCACACAGCCATGGCTCATTGGTCTGCCAAAATTGCTATGCCAATACGTGCCGTGCAAGCCATAGCCCTGATAGAAGTACATAACGTAAGGGACATTGGGCAAGTAGTAGCCAGGTCCGTACATCGTCTGCGAGCGATATTTCAAATAGATTTTGTACTGCCCTTGCACGGTCGGCGTGCGCGGCAAGCCTGTGGAGACGAGATAGCTCTGCAAGAGCTGCCCATTCTGATAAGCATACACGCGCTGTTCGCGCAGCACAACCAAGATCAGCTTACCCGTGGTGACGGGCGCTGCGGGGCGCGACTCTGCCAGCCCACCGGGCGCGGCTGCCTCAGGGCTGCCGGGCGCGGGAATCCGCAACACCATGCCAACATAAATCAGGTTCGGGTTGCTGATGTTATTGAAGTTAGCGAGCGCCTGCCAAGAAACGCCATACTGCGAGGCAATGCGCGCCAAGCCTTCGCCGCGCTTCACAACATGCGTGCGGACTCCAGCGGCAGGCGCGGCAGGTGCCGCAGTTGGTGCGGCTGCCGGCGGACTATCCACCGCCGCAGGCGGCGGCGCTGCACCACCAGCAGGGATCACGATTTGCTGCCCAACCACCAACCGATTTGGATCAGGGATGCTGTTGGCAGCCAGCAGCGCACTCAGGCTAACGCCATAGCGCCGTGCAATCGCGCTGAGCGACTCGCCGCGTGCCACAATATGCACACCACCAACCGCTGCGGCGGGCGCAGAGGGCTGAACGGCGACTGTTACATTGGGAATGGTTAGCACTTGCCCAACATAGACCACTGAACGGTTGGGCAGATTGTTTGCCGCGACGATAGCATCTACGCTGACGCCATGTTGCAGCGCAATACGGAACAGGGTATCACCCGGCTGCACCACATAGGTTGTGCCACTTTGTGCGCGCACCTCAAGCAGCGGCGCGGCAGAGCCAAGCAGCCCTAATAACAGGGCAATGGTCAAGAGCGCGAAGGCTGTTCGACGCATAATCGTCTCCTTAGGGTAGCCGGTGTTTTGCACTAACTATAGCATAAAATCAGCGCAATACTGCCAAATTTATGTTGGTTTATCCAACAACAAACGCACACCCAACACTTTGATCGGCTTTTGCCCAACGAACAAACGCAATAACTTGCGATTGGTAGCTGGCGAAGGCTTGCCCGCCACCACCATGCTCAGCAGCAGCGGATCGAGTTCCTCAAGGCGCTGATGCACGCTTAGTAGAAAGCGTTGTGGCAAGGTCGTCTCCACCGTGAGCCGCCCAATACCACCACGCCCACTCAACGCAGCAGGGCGCGGTGCATCGCCCGTCCACATGGCAACAATTGGTGCGTTCAGCAAATCTGCCAATGACGGACGGTTGGGATAAAGTTCCGTTCCCCATTCGCGCTCATGAAGCTGCACCAGCTCCATGAAACCCTTATCAATGTCAAGCGGCATACACACATCCCTAAATAACCGAACTGGTTAGCAAACATTACCCTGCGTGCGTATTATAGCGCAGCACAGCGCTGTGTGATCCCAACTTGCCGAGTAAGCAGGACGGCGCTATGCTAAGGGCGCACAGCATTTAGGAGTAACTATGGGCGGAAGATATTTTGAAGAACTGCCCGTCGGTGCAACCTTCAAACATAAGCTCGGACGCACCGTAACGGAGATGGATAACGTCTTATTTTGCGCGTTAACCCTTAATACGCAGCCCCTACACATCAATGAGGATTACGCCGCACACACAGAATTTGGTGCGCGCATTGTGAACGGCTTGTTCACACTCGGCTTGATCGTCGGCTTGACAGTGAGCGACCTAACCGAAGGCACCATCGTTGCCAATTTAGGCTACGAGCGCGTGGTGCATCCACGCCCTGTTTTTCATGGCGATACGCTCTACGCCGAAAGCGAAGTATTGGAAGCACGCGACTCGCGCTCGCGCCCAGACTGCGGTATTGTGCGCTTGAAGCACATCGGGCGTAATCAACGTGGCGAAAGCGTGCTGGAAGTTGAACGCAGCGCGCTCTTTTTGCGCCGTCCACAGGAGCAAACCTCATGAATCCACGCCCACGCCGTGCTATGCTTTTTATGCCCGCTGATGATTTCAACAAAATCAGCAAAGGCGCAGACCTTGACGTTGATTGTGTCGTGATGGATTTGGAAGATGGCGTTGCGCCTGATCACAAAGACTCCGCACGCCATACTGTTGCCCAAGCGCTTCAATCGCTCAGCTTTGGGCAGACTGAGCGCCTCGTCCGCATCAACCAGCTAAACTCGGCGCTGGCTGAGGAAGACTTGCGCGTGGTGCTGCCTGCCCTGCCAGATGGCTTGGTGGTGCCGAAGGTTGAAGACCCAAACGCGCTAAGCGCCTTGAGTGCGCGCTTGGCAACCTTTGAACGCGAGGCACGCCTGCCCTTTAACACCTTTAGCCTGTTAGCGATCATCGAGACAGGGCGGGGCATGGTAGCCCTACGCGAGATTGCCGCCAGCACCCCACGCCTTGCCGCCCTGATCTTTGGTGCGGAAGATTACACCAGCAGCATTGGCGCCCAACGCACGCGCAGCGGCTTGGAGGTGCTGTACGCACGTTCGGCGGTGGTGGCGCACGCAGCGGCTGCCAATTTGCAGGCGATAGACACCCTCTTTACCGACCTGCAAGACCTTGACGGGCTGCGGGCAGATGCCGCCTTTGCCCGTCAGCTTGGCTTCACGGGCAAACTTGCCATTCACCCCAGTCAGGTGGCGCCTATTCAGACGGCATTCATGCCCACACAGGAGGAAATTGCCGCTGCTGAACGCCTGATCACTGCCTTCAAGGAGCGCCAAGCCAGCGGAGTCGGCGTTTTTGCCCATGAGGGCAAAATGGTGGATATGCCCATGATCCGTGCCGCGCAAAACGTGCTGGCACGTGCGGGCAAGACGTTTTAAGGCACGCTAGGAGCTATTTTCATGACCAGTGAGTATATGCTGAGAAGTTTTTTGGGCTTTGCCCATTCAGGCTGGCGTTGGTTGGTGCTGATCACGGCGGTGGCTGCCCTGCTGTGGGCAGTGCTGCGTGTGCTAGGCAGGGCGGATAACCCGCGCCTGACGCGCCTTTCGATGGTGTTGTTCACCATCAGCATGGATGTGCAGGTGCTGCTTGGCATTTTGCACTTTGTGGAGCGTGCCACACAGAACAGCCTCTACGACGGCTTGTGGATTCACTTTGTGGTTGGCATTGTGGCGTTGGGTGCGCTGCACGGTCTGACAGCGCGTGCGCGCCGACAGCAGGGCGTTGCCCAGGCGCGCACACACCTGATTGCGGTGGTGGCGTCTTTCGGCATTGTCTTTTTGGGTGTGGCGGTGCTGATTGGTGGCTTGCCGCGTTGGTTCTGATTGACAGGTTACCCCGCCCTCTGTATCACCTCTGATTCGCTTGCTTCGCACGTGAGGCAAGGGCGGGGTGTTGCGTGCGCCTACAGGTTGTGCTTGCGGCGGATGGCAGCCACTAAGCCGCGCACGCCGGCATTCACCAGCGTAAAGCATTCTTCAAATTTGCCGTTGTAGTAGGGATCAGGCACTTCACGAATGCCGAGTTGTGGAGCGTAGTCCAGCAGCAGTGCCACCTCTGCACTTGGATTGTTGGCGATCAGGCGAATGCGCTGCAAGGCGCGTAGATGATCTTCAGTCATGCCGATCAGGTAGTGAAAGTTACTGCCGTCCTGTTCAGTGAGCAGCCGTGCGCGCTTGCTGAAGACGATGCCGTGCTTCTTCAGGATGTTGGTTGTGCCGCTGTGAGTAGGTTGCCCTGCCTCGTAGCTATCAATGCCGGCGGAATCAGCAAAGAGTTGGTTGTGCAGCCCCGCCTCTCGGACGAGATGGTTGAAGATGCCATGCGCCATAGGCGAACGGCAGATATTGCCTGTGCAAAGGAAAAGAACGCCGATCATGAGTCACACTCCTGCTCAACGAGATCGCTGCGCTTTTAGGGTATGGTCTGTCGTAAAGCTGTAAAAGCGCCTAGCAAAAATCTCTAGCAGGGACTAAACGCAAGACAGGCGTGCTTGTGTACACTCTGAGTTTGAGTATAACGCGTTTTTGGAAAAAAGCATACCAGACAGTGACGCTGGGATGCGCTGAAGACGCGGATAACACTGGACGGAGGCGTCTTGCCTGCCCTACAAGCACGCCTTGCACAGGGACAGGTCTCGGCACGTCCGCCGCGCCAGCGTACGGAGGCGCCAAGGCAAGTCTCTGTGGCGCGCTGTTACTCCCGCCACTCGATGTGACTATCGGTGTCATCATACGTGCTGAGTATCTGTTGATAAAGTTCCATTCTGTTATAGTCATTATCACGTCTGGCAGCTTGGTAAAGACGCACAAAAACGTGCTTTCCCACTTTGGTTAGGGGATAAGAAGGATTATAACGGTAAATGCCGCGCCTTATTCTGATCAGGAAATCCTTCTGATATAGGCGACGAATAATACTGTCTGTGTGAAAAAAGCGCCGTCTGCCTGTCAAATTACGGTATTCCTCTAGCACTATGTCGGCAGCTTCTGCACAACTTATTTCGTGTTCAGTATTGTTCAAAAAGCACTCACGGACTAAGTCCGTTTTTGTAACTTTGGATAAACCCTCTATTTGTCTACGAGATGGCATCTAGCAATTGTCCTGTCTCAAAATTCATCAGAAATGCCGCGTAATGGCTGTTGAAAACGTCCCGAAGATAGTCGGCTAAATCAACTTTTTTTTCTTCTTGTTCTCCACGTTGAACAATATTATACCGCCGGTTTTTGCTGATCACATACAGAAAAATTGTGTGAAAATATACCGCCGTTATGTAGCGCCTATCGGCAAGTTGCACTTGCTCTGTGGAAGGATTGCGGATTTTGCCCTTGTAACTTCGCAGCACATGTGAATCCAGGTTGATGTAGATAGTTTGCAGCACCTCTCCCTCAACCAGCGGATACATCACAGTGTCATAATCCATCTCTATGCTTTCTAATTCAGCCCATGTTTTCACAGCTTGGGTGCTGCCTTCAGGTGTTTCCTTGTAAACACGCACCAACAGCGGCAGCCCAAGCTGATCAGGTTCGGATGCAGGTTTTTCTTTAGACTCAGCCGGCGGCTCAGTGATTCTGACCCACAGCACTTCGGTAAAATCCTCACCAGCAGGATTTTTCAGGTCAACACGCAATTGCACCTCATCACCAACTTGAACATCCGCGGTTGGCGATAGCACAAGCTTGATCGTGCCATCGGTCGGGCTTTTGCGGCTTATGCTGAAAACATCAGTAATTTTGTTGACTGTGCCTTTGCGGTCGCCACCGCTTGAGTCGTTTGGCACATAATCCATCACGGCGATTTGCATGTCGCCAGGGTCTTCAGTGCGATCAAAATACTGATCCTCAACATCCGTCTCAAAGCGCACAGTTTTTGATCCACCTAGCGGCACTGCCAAAACAGTGTGATCACCTTGTGATTTGGCATCTAGCTTGAAAAAGGTTGGATACCGCTTTGGGTGAAAAGGTTTCGGATCAGGCTTGGCACGCTCATTCGCACTAGCAACAGCGCGCTTAGGCTTCTCGGCAGTTTCTTTTAGTTTGAAGGTTTGATCAAGCAGTTGGCGTAAATCGTCCCTTATGGGAAGTTTTTGGGCAAAACCTCGCAGAATTTCATCATCCTCAGCATCCTCAACTGAGACCGCTGCCTTACGCCGTTTGTAAATATCATCAAGTTTGCCATCCTGCAAGCCTTTAGCAAGCACACCGCGCAGTGTTGAAGATTCTTCGCCTTGTTTCAGCCGATCACGGGATGCCATGAACAACTCATTACGAAATTCAATGTTCATCTCTGTGCAATCCACATGAATCAGCAGATACCCACTCAGCAGATTGTATTTAAGGGTGCGCGTGATGAACTCCGCAGTGTAATGCCCATGAACTTGACCATTCACCGAAAACAAAACGACCATATTGTTCTTGAAATAGTTTGATTGAATGGCAGCACGGGTGTCTTTAGTGCCTCTTGTGCCTGCCTTTGCTCTGAAAACATGAACCGTGGCGCGCATTTTGCCAATTTCTGCGTCTTCGTAGTTTTCGGAAAATGTCGCCTCTATAAATTCGTTATCCTCATTAAGGCGATTCTGCAAACCATAAATTACACGATGTGCCGTGTGCTGTGTTTTGCTATCTCTGTCCTGCACCATGTAAAAGGGCAAGGCAGGACTATACAAAAACTCTTGCACACTTCTGCCCAAGTCTCTACTCACATCCTTATTGCCCTTTAGTTCATAGGAATAGAGCTTAATAACCGTCCCTGTGCGAAATTTCCGCCTGAACAAACGTAGATCAATCTCGCGGATCGGAAAGGCTGGAATTTCACCGTTGATCTTGAGGTATTCATACCAAGTATTTTTAACGGTGCGTCTTTCCTCGCTGCTCAGCGGATGTTGGCGAATCAGGGTAAACCCAAATGAGCCTGAGCCATCAAAGCGCTTAGAAGCAATCAGTTGGTAGCGGCGCTTGCCACAGAAGATAATTGCACCGCTGCCACCCATGTTATATTTGCCTTGTACAAAGTGAATGTCATTCTTATTGCCGCGCAGCAGCGAAAGGAAGGTGCGTTCAAATTCTTCAGGATGCTGTCCCTCGCCATCATCGTAGATCAACAATGAGTCACCATCACGTAAGATTTGGATTGACTCAGCTTGTGATCTGAGTTTTTGGCTTACCTCTCCACGCCCTAAATTCCAATCCCGAGCTTCGGGGAAAAAGCGGGTTATTGCCTCTTGGATAGAACGCGGCGCTTGCTCTGAACGCGGATCAATATTCGCCTCTAAGCATTTTCGCATCAATATCGCATCTATAGAATTAGTGATTTTCTCTACTAAGGCTGCAACAGGGTTAGATTGCTGATTCTCAACCACACCAAAGTTATTATCAAGGTTGCCAAGCGGAGTCCAATTGGAAGGGTCGAATACATCAGGATGCTTCCTCAAAATATCATCTACTTCGTCTTCATTAGGTGCATTGTAGAGTAACCAGAAAAGTTCTTCAGCGTTCATTAGATTGATTCTCCGTAGCAGTGTGGTTTTGTTCAGCTTGTTTTAGTATCTTACACCCATTATAGACTCATTAAGCATAACAATTTGCTATCGCGGTTGGTGTTTTGAAAGATTTGCCCTGAACAGTGCTGAAGCGGCGGACATGCCAAGGCATGTCCCTACTAAGGTGTGCTTTTATGGCGGGTCGGACTTGGCTGATCCGCACAGTTTTGGCAGCTTATAGCCACTCTTTTTACCACGCCCTAGAAAATTTGGGTTATCCCTCTCCCACTTCTCACGCTTCACGCCACACACTCATTTATGCTACAATAGCCCTCAAACAGCTTGCTTGAATAAATTTTCCCCACCTACACCAAAAAACAAGCCAATCAGCCTTGATCCGTGCACGGGTCAAAGAAGGATAGTATGTGTATGCTCAAATCTCAGGCACACCTCCGCAATGTGGCGATCATCGCCCACGTTGACCACGGTAAAACCACCCTCGTGGACGGTATGTTGAAGCAAGCGAAGGTCTTTCGCAATGCCGAAACTGCTGGCGAGCGTATTCTCGATTCAAATCCGCTGGAACGTGAACGCGGCATCACCATTCTGGCGAAAAACACCGCCGTCACGTGGAATGATGTCAAAATCAATATTGTAGATACGCCCGGTCACGCCGATTTTGGCGGCGAGGTGGAGCGTGTGCTGAATATGGTAGACGGCGTGCTGCTCTTGGTGGATGCGGTTGAGGGACCCATGCCGCAGACGCGCTTTGTGCTGCGGAAGGCACTGGGCATGGGCTTGCGCGTGATCGTGGTCATTAACAAAGTGGATCGTCCCTATGCGCGCCCTGAGGAAGTGCTGAACGAGACCTTCGATTTGTTCATTGAGCTAGGTGCCAATGATGAGCAGGTGAATTTTCCCGTCATTTATGCCGTCGGGCTAAGTGGGCGCGCCGGCTACACGCCCGATGACCTGCAAGAGACGCTCACGCCGCTCTTTGAGACGATCCTGCGCGAAATTCCCGCGCCAATGGTAGATGTGGAAGCACCTTTGCAGCTTTTGGTCACCTCCCTAGAGTATGACAACTACAAAGGGCAGATCGCAGTGGGGCGCATTCACGGCGGCGTGCTGCGGAAGGGCATGAACGTGCTGCGGATCACGCCGCACGACGAACGCCAAAGCGGGCGCATTGAATACCTGTTCACTTATCACAACCTGAGCAAGCAGGAAATTGATGAGGCAAGCGCCGGCGATATTGTTGCCTTCAGCGGCTTTGATAGCATCGGCATTAGCGACACCATCACCGACCCGAACACGCCCGTCGCCCTACCGCCCATCAGCGTGGAAGAGCCAACCGTCCGCATGACGTTCGGCGTGAACACGTCGCCCTTTGCCGGGCGCGAGGGCAAAACGGGCTGGGGAACATCGCGGCGGCTGCGCGAACGGCTCTATAACGAGACGCGCCATAATGTGGCGCTGCGCGTGGGCGATGGCAGCACACCTGATAAATTCGTGGTCAGCGGGCGCGGCGAACTGCACCTGAGCATCCTGATCGAGACCATGCGCCGCGAAGGCTATGAGTTTGAGGTCAGCAAGCCTGAAGTCATCTACCACACCGACCCTGAGACAGGCGAAACGCTAGAGCCGGTTGAGGAAGTGCATATCGAGATTGCCGACAGCATGACGGGTGTCGTGATCGAGTTGTTGGGCAGCAGGCGTGGGCAGATGGTGAATATGTTCAGCGAGAACGGCACCACCTACCTCACCTATCATGTGCCAACACGCGGCTTGTTAGGCTTCCGCCCGCATTTTATGCGCGCCACCAGTGGGATGGGTCAGCTTCACAGCCTGATGCACGGCTACATTCCTTTGGCAGGCACGCTGCCGGGCAGGCAGTTCGGCAGCCTTGTGGCATGGGAAAACGGCACCGCCACCAGCTACGGCATCGAAAATGCACAGATGCGCGGCACAACCTTCATCGAGCCGGGGACGGAAGTTTATCAGGGCATGGTGGTTGGCGAACACATCCGCCCTGAGGATTTGGCGGTGAACGTGGCGAAGGCAAAGCACCTTAGCAATGTGCGCTCGAAGGGCGCGGAAGAAAATAACCGCCTGACGCCGCCGCGCAACCTGAGCCTTGAGGACTGCCTTGAGTTTCTTGCCGAAGATGAGTTGTTAGAGGTCACACCGCTGGCGCTGCGTATTCGCAAGCGCATCCTGAACAACGAAGACCGCCAAAAAGAGCAAAAGCGCCGCGATAAAATGATCGCTGGCGCCTAGCCTGTGCAGCTTAGGCAGCGGCAATGTGCGCGAGCGCTGCCCGTAGGCGCGCTTGCGTTTCGCCCACGCTGATCAGCGCCAGAATATCGGTCAGGTGTGCGCCGCCGGTTGTGCCTGTCAGCGCGGCACGGATGGGCGGCAGAACCTGCTTGCCACCTAAATTGTGCGTTTGTTTCAGGTGATCGCGCAGCCCTTTCAGCACAGCTTCAGCCTCAGCGTGCGTAAGCTGTGCTGCTTGTGGCAGCGCTTCCAACAGCGCATTGATCGCTATGGCGGCTGCTTCATGTTGCAGGGCTGCGGCTGCTTCTAGGGTGAAGGTGCTAGGCGTCTCTAGGGCAAAACGCGCCGACTCCACCACTTCACTAACGGCGATCAGCTCATCGCGCACAGCACGTATCAGTGCCTCTAGCCATGCAGGATCGTCAAGCTGCGGCGCGTTCGGATAGGCTTCCCGCAAATAGGGCAGCGCCAGCGACGCCAGTTCGGCGGTGGAAAGGCGCTTCATGTGCTGCTGGTTAAACCAATTTAGGCGGTCCACATCAAAGACGCCGGGACTGGTGCTAAGCCGATCCAGCGAAAAGCGCGCTGCGATTTCTTCCCGCGTCATGATCTCATCGGTGCTGCCCGGATGCCAGCCCAAGAAGGCGAGGAAGTTAAAGACTGCCTCTGGCAAATAGCCGCGCTGCCGCAGCGTTGCCACGCGCAGCATTTCGGCATACTCGGCATACTCAGCCGATTGATCAGCATCGGCACGCTTCTTGATCTTTCGCCGCTCATAGTCCGTCACTAAGGGCAAATGCACAAAGATCGGCGCTTGCCAGCCCAACGCGGCATACAAATTGGCGTGGATGGGCGTGGAAGGCAGCCATTCGTCAGCGCGGATGATGTGTGTAATGCCCATATCGTGATCATCAATGACCGACGCCAAATGGTAGGTTGGGAAACCATCTGACTTGACGATGATCGGATCGCCCTGATCGGCATTCTCAAAGCGGATGGCGCCGCGCAGCAAATCATGCACGATGGTATCACCACTTTCGGGCATGGCAAAACGAATGACTCGGTTTTCGCCTGCCGTCAGGGCGCGGCTGCGGCAGTGGTTATCGTAGCGTGGCTTCTGTCCGCGTGCCTGCTGTGTGCGCCGCACAACCTCTAGGCGTTCGGGCGTGCAGTCGCAATAGTAGGCACGTCCGCTGCGGATCAAGGTCTGCGCGATCTCGGTGTAGCGCGCCAAGTTGTGCGATTGCACATAGCGCGTCCCATTGTCTTTATCAGGACCTTCGTCCCAGTCCAGCCCAAGCCAGCGCAGGGCGTCCATCAGCTCGTTTTGGGCGCCTTCCACAAGGCGCTCACGGTCGGTATCTTCGATACGTAGGATGAACTGTCCGCCTGTATGGCGCGCCCACAGCCACGCAAAGAGGGCAGTTCGCAGGTTGCCCAGATGGGTGCGCCCAGTTGGGCTAGGCGCGTAGCGCGTGCGGGCGGGTGTCGTTTCGCTCACGGGTATCACTTCCTCGAAGTATCATCAAGGCGTGCAAAATACATCTTGCCCGCCGAAGTCTGGATCATACGGACGATGACCACATCAATTTTGCGGTCAAGGTGGCGGCGTCCGTCCTCCACCACCACCATCGTGCCATCGTCAAGGTAGCCCACGCCCTGTCCCGGCTCACGCCCTTCGGCGATCACCTGAATGGTGATCACCTCATTGGGCAGGATGACAGCTTTCACGGCGTTGGCAAGGTCGTTAATATTCAGCACCTGCACGCCTTGCAAATTGGCGGTGCGCTTCAACGTATAGTCTGTAGTCAGCAGCAGGGCGTTCATCTGTTTGGCAAGTGCCACCAGCTTATGATCTACCTCGCGGATGTTCTCGACATCCAAATCGCGCATACGGACGGGAACTTTGCTCTCGCGCTGCATTTCTTCCAAAATTTCCAAGCCGCGCCTGCCACGGTTGCGCCGCAGTGTGTTGCTTTCATCAGCGATGTGCTGAATTTCGCGCAGCACAAAACTCGGCACGATCAGCTCACCTTGCAAGAAGCCCGTCTTGCTAATATCGAGGATGCGCCCATCAATAATCGCGCTGCTATCTACCAAAATGCTGATGTTGCCCGTGTAAACGTTGGGCGACTCCAGCGCTGGGTGCGCTTCGGCAGGGCGCAGCAAGCGCGGCGCAATCTGGAGCAGGTCTTGGGCGCGCAGAGCAAAAACGGTCACGCTCAGATAGCCTAAAACGACCATCATCACGACGGGCAACCACTGGCTGAGCGGTGGAGGCAGCAAGCCTAACGGCACGGAGGCAAGTGCAGCAACTGCCAAGCCGAGCAGCAAGCCGATGATGGCAGTTACCAACGTCTCAGCGGGCGTCTCCATGATGGCGTTACGGGCAATGCGTGCTGGGCGTGTGGTAAAGTAGGGCGTTAAGATCAAGCCCGATAAGGCGCCGACTAATCCAAAAAGCAGGGTGGTTGCTTCCCGCGTTAAGGGTGGCACCGCTAATTCAGCCCCAAAGCGCGCACCGAGCAATGCCAGACCGACCATGCCGACTAGCCGCCAGATCAACTCGGATGTCATCTCGGTGCGTTTCTCCTCACCTGTGCTAAACCTAAGCGCTGATTGTAGCACACTGCGGTGCTTTCTATCTAGGTTAAACCCACACAAACGCCGCCGCGCCCATTGTATAGCCCGCGCCGCTTGCCACAAACAAGACCAGATCGCCTTTTTGCGGCGCAGCGCCCTGCTGGATGGCATCATCCAGCGCCATTGGCATACAGGCAGAGCCGGTGTAGCCCCACTTCTCCATGATGGTGTGCGTCCTGCTCATGGGCAAGCCGAGTTCGTTCATCACGTATTCGATGGTGCGTAGGTTAAGCTGCGTGAAGTAAATCTTAGCAACATCGCCCACTTGCCGCCCGATCTTTTGGAGCAGAGCGCGGATGAGCGGCGTCCAGTGGCGCTGATTGGTATCGGGCGGGAAGCGCTTTTGAATGCGAAGGTATTGATCGTCGCTTTGGCGCAGTGTGGCGCGTGTGCCACCCACGAACACGCCCATATAGTCGTGAAAGCTGCCATCCGCGATGATCTTGGCGCCCAAGAAACCGGGCTGATCGCCTGCCCGCAGCACGACGGCGCCTGCACCATCGGCAAAAAGCGTGCAGGTACGCTTATCTGTCCAGTCTATGTAGCGCGTCATGCCGTAGGCGCCAATCACCAAGATGTTGGTGTAATCAGGATCGGTGGCGATGTATTTGGCGGCAATATCTAAGCCAGTCATCCATGCCGCGCAAGCGTTGTTAATATCAAAGGTGGCAGCACGTGCCGCGCCGAGTTTGTACTGCACTACAGATGCTGTGCCGGGTGAGATGTAGTCAGGTGTGTCGGTTGCCAAGATGATCAAGTCCACCTGATCGGGTGCTAGGTTGGCGCGCAGAAGCGCCTCTTTTGCTGCTTCAACGGCAAGGTCGCTGGTGACTTGATCCTCGCGCATCACGCGCCGCTCACGGATGCCAACATTTTGAACCAACCACTCGCCAACCGGCTCACCAAGCATCTGATCCAGTTCGGCATTGGTCAGCACGCGCTCTGGCACATAGCGCCCTGTGCTGATGATTTGTGCATAGCGAGACATAAAACCTATACTCTCTGTGAAACTTTTTTCAATAGCGCTCTATTGTAACGCGCTACCCAATTTATGCGCGGCGTGCTATACTTTCAAGGTGTGTGCTGCGTGCGGCACACCGTGATGAAGCTCACGCTTTACCGTTGGTGGTTGATGGCTTCTACCCTTTCTGTGGGTAGAGGCTTTTTTGTGTTGGAAGGGCAGGTTTGCTAATGCGGAAACTAAAGGTTGTCTCTGCGGCAAGGCTCAGGGTGCATGGGCGGCGCGCCGTCCGTGCGCTGAATGGCTCATTCTCTTTTGATGTTGCGGAATTCTTCGCCTCGCTCTGGCTGATGGTGCGTTGGGCAGTGCTTGGTGGCGCCGTCGGCGTGTTGGCGGGCATTGCCTCCGCCATTTTTTTATTCAGCCTAGCGTGGGCAACCCAAACGCGCTTAGCAAACCCTGCTTTGCTCTTTCTGCTGCCGTTGGCAGGCGGCATGATCGGTTGGGTCTATCAGCGCTATGGTGGCACAGCAGCACGCGGCACGAACTTAGTGATAGAGGAGGTAAACAGCAACCGTGCGCGCATTCCGCTGCGGATGGCACCGCTTGTACTGCTCGGCACCGTCCTAACCCATTTATTTGGTGGCTCGGTAGGGCGGGAAGGCACTGCGGTGCAGATGGGCGCCAGCCTCGCCGATGGGCTGCGGCGGGCGTTGGGCTTACATGGCGAAAACCGCCGCCTGCTGATCATGGCGGGCATCAGTGGTGGGTTCGGGGCTGTCTTTGGCACGCCCTTAGCGGGCTTCGTCTTTGGGATGGAGGTGCAGCGCGTCGGGCGCATACGCTATGAGGGCATTGTGCCGTGCTTTGCAGCGGCTTGCGTAGGTGACTTAACCGCCCGTGCCTTGGGCGCAACGCACACCCACCACGCACCGTTGGCAGCCCTGCCGATTGATCTGATGCTGCTCATCAAAGTGCTGATCGCCGGCGTGTGCTTTGGGCTGACCAGCATCCTGTTTGTGGAGCTGACGCACGCCATCAAGCATCTGCTGGGCAAGTTGATCAAGCCTATGCCGCTGCGCCTTGCCTTAGGCGGCTGCGGGGTGATTGGGTTGGTGCTGCTGCTCAACACACAAGCCTATCTGGGCTTAAGCGAAGAGTTGATCGAACAGAGCCTGATCAGTGGCGACGTACCGACTTTCGCCTTCCTGCTCAAGCTGATCTTCACGGCGCTTACGCTTGGGTCTGGGTTCATCGGCGGTGAAGTGACTCCGCTTTTCGTGATGGGTGCAACACTTGGGCATAGCTTAGGCGTGCCGCTCGGAGTCGATCCATTTTGGTTAGCTGGCATTGGCTTTGCAGCCGTGTTTGCAGGCGCCAGCAACACACCCTTAGCCTGCGCACTGATGGGCATAGAGCTTTTTGGCAGCGGTTCGGCGCTGTATATTACCCTAGCGTGCGTGACTGCCTACCTTGCCTCAGGGCATCGCGGCATCTATGCGGCACAGCGCGTTGAGACGCCCAAGAACAAGTGGGCAGTCATCAAGCCTGAAGACAGCCTAGAGATAGCCACCAAGCGCCGCCGCCGCGAATATGTGGCGGAATAGTGCTACCCGATTTGTGCGCGGCATGCTATACTTAGCGCACCTGTTCGCACCGAGAGAGGCACATGACTGATCTAATTCCTTATACGCCGCCGAATGCCGCACCGCCCGAACTAGAGCATGTGAACATCTATGTGGCAATGGCAGGGCTTTCGGTGCATACACAGCGCGCCTATCGGCGGTGGATTAAGCGCTACCTTGCCGAGATTCACGGGCTAGAGGCAGGCACGCTTAATCTGAAGGCATTGCCAATTGCCCTCGCCGTCGAAAGCCTTGCTACGGCGAACTTAAAGGCGTGGTTGGGCAGGCTGAAAGCACAGAAACTTGGCAAGCAATCCATCATGCAGGCAAAGGCATCGGTGGTCTGGCTGGCGCAGTTCATGGCAGATATGGAGCGCATTGAGTACGCCACTGCCAGCGGCTTAAGCCGCGTGAAAGCACCGCGTGCGGAGGCGGGTCAGCGCAGTGGCACGTGGCTTTCGCCTGATGAAATCCGTGCGATGTTGGTCAAACTTCGCAACATGCCCGCTAAGAGCAGCGCGATCACTGCCCGTAATGTGGCGATCATCACCCTGATGGTGACCTGCGGCTTGCGCCGCGATGAAGTTGCCGCCGCCTTGTGGAGCGACCTGACGCGGCAAGGACGCAACCAAATCCTAAAGGTGCATGGCAAGGGCGAGAAAATGCGCCCTGTGAAACTGCCAGAGATGACCATCGCCGCCCTAGAGCGCTGGCGTGAACATCACCCCAATCCAGAGGGCGACAATCCGCTTTTTTCGCGGGTGTGGGTGAATGGCACCGTCACCACCAGCAGCATCACCGACCGCGCCGTGTGGAATGTGGTGCAGCAGGCGGCGAAGGCAGCCGGCTTGCCGCGCATCTCGCCGCACGACCTGCGCCGTTCGTTTGCGCGTGGCGCCTATGAGGCGGGCGTCTCGTTCGAGCTGATTCGCCAATCACTCGGACATTCCAGTATTGCCACCACCGAGCGCTATGTAAACTCTGCCCTAGAGCTAGACCGCGCTGCCACTGATATTTGGGCAAATGTGCTGGACGAGTGATAGACTTTCACTACCCGTTGGTGAGTGAGAAATCCCTAAAGCCTATGGCGCGTTTTGCAAATCGCATGTCGGCTGGCACTGATCCGACTGCAGGTGGTTGGCGGGCGGGCGAGATCGGCGGCGTGGAAGTGCGCGTTAACCCAAGCCTGCTGCTGATCGCGTTGTTGGTCACTTTCACGCTGGCAGCAGGCGTCTTCCCGCGTGAGGTGCCGCGCCTAAGCGGGCTGATCTACGGGCTATTTGGCGCCCTGACGGCAGTCGTCTTCATCGGCTCGATCCTGTGGCACGAGATGGCACACGCGCTCTTGGCAATCCGCTATCGGATTCCCGTCAGGCGCATTGTGCTGCACCTGTTTGGCGGCGTGGCATACATCGCTCGTGATCCCGAACGCCCTGCCCACGAATTTTGGATTGCGATTGCCGGTCCGCTCTCTAGCCTTGCCCTTGTTTTCGTCTTTGGTGCGCTTGGAACCTTGCCCGATCTACCTGGTGCGGCTTGCCGTTGGTTGGCGCTCATCAATCTAACGTTGGCGCTCTTTAACTTGCTGCCGGGCTTCCCGTTGGATGGTGGGCGTGTGCTGCGTGCGGTGCTCTGGCATTTCAGCGGCAGCTACCGCAAGGCAACGCGCCAAGCCAGCCGTGTTGGGCAGGGCATGGCTGCCCTGTTCGTGGGCTTTGCAATTTTGCTGTTTTTCAGCGGCTATTGGTTCAACGCGCTGTGGTTTGCCTTGATTGCCAGCTTTCTGTATGGGACTGCCAGCCTGAGCTATCGCATGAGTTTGGGCGGCTTGACGAACGAGGCATCTTTGCGGCGCGTGCTGCGTCATAATGTGCCGCTGATTGATGCACGGCTGCCGCTGGCACTTTTGGCGTGGCGCTATCTCGATCACGCAGGCGTTTCCTGTGCTGAGCGATGGCGTTCTGGTCGGCATGGTGAGCGCGGCGCAGACCGACGCTGTGCCGCGCTTAGAGTGGGGTCGGGTGCATGTGGGCGATGTGATGCTGCCGCTGAGCGCCTTTCCGATTCTCTTGGTAAGCGAGACTCTAGAGCGCGCCAAAGCACAGCTAGACGCCTACAATGTAGATCACGCGCCGGTTTTTGAAGGCACGCAGTTCATCGGCATGGTCAACCGCCGCGATATTGTCTACCGCACCTAACCTAATTGCGCCCTTCAGAGGTGCGGCGCTCAATCCAGCGCACCACAGCCGAGAGTATAAGCGTCATGCACAGGTAAAGAAATGCCATGATGTTATACGTCTCAAACGTCTTGAAGCTGCGCGCCGCGCCAACGCGCCCTTCACCGGTAATCTCGCGCACGCCCAGCACCGAAACAAGCGACGAGTCTTTAAGCATGGCGATCAGGTCGTTACCAAGCGGCGGCAGCACATTCCGAATGGCTTGCGGCAAGATGACGTAGCGCATCGCTTGCCAGTAGCCCATGCCAAGTGAGCGTGCTGCCTCCATTTGCCCACGCGGAATCGACTCAATGCCGGCCCGAAAAATCTCCGAGATGAACGGCGAATAGGCGATCACCAGTGCCACCGTGGCGCGTGTCAGGTTATCAATGTCGCGCAGCATGACGGCTTGCAACTGTTCGCCAAGCGCAGGCAGCCAATTGCGCTCCAGCAGCCATGTGCCAAGCCCATTCAGCGCTTGCACAAACAGATCAAAGCCAACAAAGGCGATGTAGAGCAGCAGCACAAGGGCAGGCACACCACGAATAATCTCCACATAAAAGGTGGCAATTTGGTAGATGATCACGTTTTTAGAAAGCCGCGCAAAGGCGATCAGCAGCCCTAAGCACAAGGCAGCGCTGTAGGCAACCGCCGTCACATAGATGGTGATGCCAACGCCATTCAGGATCGCCCGAAAAATCTCGTTGTAAGTCTGATCGGTGTGGATGTGCCATGCAAACAGGAGTCCCAGCAAAACGGCGACCAGCGCCCACCACGGCAGGCGTCGCAGCCGTTCGCTGACGGGCAGCAAGCGCGATGTTCCAAGTTCTGTATGTATGCTCAAGGCTATGATGCTCCGCAGCGTGGTCAAAAACGGGCAGACTTGCGCCTGCCCGTCTGGTTGCAAAAAGGTATGGCTACGGCTGGAACAGGAAGAACCACTTGTTTTCGAGGTACTTCAAGAAACCATCATAGCGCATGGATGCCAGCGCCAAGTTGAACGGCTCGACCAGATCGCTACCCTTCGGGAAGACGAAGCCAAGTGGATCAAGCGCGATCACGTCGTCCAGCAGTTTGAGTTTATCCGCGGTGGCGCCAATGAAGCCTACGCCGCTAACCGCATCAGCAACCACAGCATCCACATCACCCTTGATGAGTGCTTCAACCGCAATGGCGAAGCCATCGTAAGGCACAATCCGTGCTGACTCATTTGCCTCACCAACAATATCTACTGCCACAAAGTAGGAGGTAGTGCCGGGATGCGCACCAAACTTAAAAGAGGCGTTTTCTTGCAGTTCTTTCAGGCTCTTGAAGCGTGCCTCATCGGCGCGCACCAATAGGCGCAGTTCTACCACCACGAACGGATCAGAGAAATCCACCAACTCCTTGCGCTCGTCCTTGATGGTGATGCCGATGTGTGCTAGGTCGTATTCGCGCTGGTTGATGGCTGCTAACATGCCATCCCAAGCGCGCTCTTTATGGTCTAGCACGCAGTTTAGGCGGCGGCAAATCTCATCCAGCAGTTCGTACTCAAAACCGACGTTCTTGCCAAGCGTTTGGTCAACGAAGGCGAAGGGTGTGTAGTCGTTCGACGAGACGGCAGCGATCACGCGCCCACCCAGATCGGGTAGGATCGGTGGCACGCGCTGCGTAGGATCATCCTGCGCGCTGACGGCAGGCACGACTAATGCCAGCACAGCCAACGCCACAAGAGCGAGCAGTAATTTGCTGCGTTTCATGGGCTATTTTCTCCTTAAAGCGCACAAAAGGTGGCGAATGTTTCAGGGTGAAGTGTAACATGGGCGTGCCGCACCTGCCACAGTGCAACTGACCAAAGGGTAGAGCGGCGCGTCTGGCGGATCACATTCGCCCACAGCGCGGTGTTTACTGCCGCACACCCCAAGTTGGCAAAGCGCGTTACACTTGGCACGGTTCACCCAATTTGAAGGATTTTCAAGCATGACAACTTCCCCACTACGCGCTGGTATCGTTGGGCTTGGCATTGGCGGCGAACACGCCCGCGGCTTTGTGCGCTCACCACACACGGACTTAGTTGCTTTATGTGATTCTGACCCGAATCGGTTGGCACAGCGCGCCGCTGAGTACGGCGTGCCGCCCGAACTGTGCTTCACAGACTATAAGACCATGCTGGCAGAGGCAAAGCTGGACGTGGTGAGCATTTGCTTGCCCAACGCCCTGCACGCCGAGTCCACCATTGCAGCGCTAGAGTCAGGCGCGCACGTGATCTGCGAAAAGCCGTTGGCGCCCTCGCTTTTTGAAGCACACGCTATGCAGCGTGCCGCCGAGAACAATAATCGCCGCTTGATGGTCGCCTACAATCACCGCTATCGGGCAGATGTGGCGTGGATTCGCCGCATGATCGCTGATGGCAAACTTGGCAAGATTTACAATGTCTACGCTTGGTGGCGGCGTGAGACGGGCATTCCCGGCAGCGGTTGGTTCAGCCAAAAGCACATGGCAGGCGGCGGCGCCCTGATCGATCTGGGTGTGCATATGCTGGATATGACGCTGTGGCTGCTTGGTTTTCCGCGTGTGGAGACCGTTAGCGGGCATGTGACTTCCCACTTTGGCGGGCGCGGTTTGAAGGTGTGGGGCAGCCCACGTTGGGTCAACGACGCCAGCGCCGAGGCGTTCAGCGTGGATGATGGCGCTGTTGGCTTTTTGCGCTGTGAGGGCGACCTTGCCATTCACCTGCACGCCTCTTGGGCAGAACACCGCCAACCACGTGAGGACATCATCCGCCTAGAACTGAGCGGCACGGAAGGCAGCGCTGTGCTGAACGTGGTGAATTACGTGCGCGACGGCACCCTGCACTTCTACACCGAGATGGCGGGCGAGGCGGTAACCGTGACGCCCAGCGTGCGTTGGAACGGCATCTATGGGCATGAGGCGCTCATCGTGGAGAGTATGGCGGCGTTGGTGAACAATCAGCCCGCGCCTGCCAACGTGACGCATGGCGTGATCGGCGTGCAAGTGCTAGAGGCGCTCTATGCTTCCAGCCAGAGCAAGCGCGAAGTGGTGCTGAGCTAGCAGTACACTTTGGGAGGGTGTGCCGCAGCAGCGCGATCCGCGCCCTTCCAAACCAACCGCTTGCAGTGGGCAGCACAGATGGCTATACTTGCCGCGAGGTAAGTATTGAACTGCCGCCCTTACCACACACATTGAGGAGAGAGTGACACACCCTTGCGAAGTTTATCGGCGCGTCATGCGTTTCTGATTGCCTGCTTGTGCCTTGCCAGTTTGCTCAGCGCTTGCGATAGCAACACACCCCAAACCACCGTTGCGGCAAACCCTGCCACAACGCCTAGCGCAACCTTGCCGCCCACTGCTCAGGCTGCACAGCCCACACCGACGCCCGAAGTACTGGCAGCCCGTGTGAATGATCAAGGCATTGGCATGGCTGCCCTTGATCGGGAAGTGGCACGCCGCCTAGAGACAATTCGCAGCTTTGGCAACCCGCTGCCGCGTGATCTGGCACTTTTCCGCAATGAAGTGTTAGATACACTTATTGAACAGGTCTTGATTGAGCAAGCTGCCACTATTCAGGGTATCCAAGTTAGTGATGCCGACCTAGACGCCGAAATTACCGCCATCGTCGAGATTGCCGGCAGCCGCGAAAATTGGGAAGCACAGCTTAAGGCAGACCGCCTGACGGAAGCAGATTACCGCACCAATTTGCGCGCCGCGCTCATGACGCAGCGAATGCGCGATATTGTAACGGCGCCCGCCTGCAAAAACGTTGAGCAAGTGCGCGCACGGCATATCCTCGTCACGGACGTTGCCAAGGCAGCCGCTATCCGTGATGAGCTGAGCAGCGGCGCTGATTTTGCTGCCCTTGCCGCCCGCGACTCGCTGGATGTGACCACCAACCAAGTCGGCGGCGATCTGGGCTGGTTCGCCCGCGGGCAGCTTTTGCAAGAGGCGATTGAGGAGGCAGCATTCAGCCTGCCCATCAATACCCTGAGCGCACCCATTCAAACCGAGCTAGGCTACCATATCCTGCAAGTGCTAGAGCGCTCGACCGAACGCCCTGTGGATGATGAAATGTGCTACCGTCTGACGGAAAGCGCCTTTGAGCGTTGGATTCAGGAGTTGATCAGCCGCGCAAAGATCGAGAAATTCCTGTAGACTTGAGGCGGTAAGGCATATGTCTAAGCTATGTGTGGCACGCTTTGAAAGGGCAAGCCAATGAAGAAGACCAACAACAGCACTTATAATACAATCACCATTGTGTTTCTGGGCTTGAGCGTGTTTGTGATCCTGTGTTCGCTGCTGCTGCTTTTGCGGGTTGTGCGCCCGCCGGCTGCCTTTCAGCCGCGCACCGAAACCGCTATCCCAACCGTAGAGCTGCCAACCGTCACGCCCACCGAAACGCCAACCATCACGCCCACGGCGACCGAGACGCTGACGCCAACGCCCACCGAGACACCGACTGCTACGCCCGAAGTACCCGCCGAAACGCTGACGCCCGAACCACCGCCGCCGCCAACGGAAGTACCAGCCGAAGCCCCGACCGAGACGCCGCAGGTGCAAGGCTAACGCATGGCACGCCGAACCGACGGCGTCGGCTGCCGTCTGGTGCTAAATGGGCTGACGGCGCTCTTTGTGCTGGCATCTGCCGTTGTTATGCTCCTGACCGTTGGGCTGCTGGCGGGCGTCCTTATGCCGCCCTCAGCCCTCATCCCGCGCACCCTAACGCCGCCGCTGCTGATGGTGCTGCCCAGCCCAACACCCACCTTTACACCCAGCCCAACGCACACCTTCACGGCAACCGCCACCCTTACCCAAACGCCGACCAGCACCTTCACGCCCAGCCCAACGCCAAGCGCCACCTTCACGGCAACGCCCACCAGCACGCCCACCTATACCTTTACTGCCAGCCTGACGCCAACACATACGGCAACCTTCACAGCAACGCACACCTTCACACCGACGCCGACTGTGCCAAGCGCCACACCCACCCCAACCCCAACCATAACGCCAACGCCGACCGAGACGCCCACCGCCACGCCTAGCCCAACACCCACGACCACCTTTCCCTTTGTGCCGCTGCGCGCACCGACCTTCACGCGCTTTCAGGGTAGGCTCGATTGTGAGTTTCAGGGTGTGAGTGGCGTCGTCTTTGGGTTGCAGCAAGAACGCCTTACAGCACGAGTCGGCATACAAGCACAGGTGACAGGCACGAATTTCAGTGAGTGCGTGCCAATTGAGAGCGACTCTAACTATGGATGGGTCATTCAGGTGTCGCGGCGGTTAGGGCGTGGCACTTATGGTGTCCAGTTGCTCAGCCGCGAAGGTGTTATACTCTCCCAGTCCGTCAGCGTTCGATTCGATGGCGATTGCAACCGCAACCTTGCCCAAGTAGACTTTACGCAAATTCGCCCATTCTAGATGGAAAACTGCCCTATGGCTGAGGAAAAACCTAACACACCGCCCGAAGACTCTGCGCCGCACGATGAACCCATCAGCGCCTACGATATGCCTGCTGAACCTGTAGCAACACGCCGCACGCGCCGCAAACCGCCGCAAGGCAGCGCGCCGCAGTATGCCGATGAGCAGCCTCTGCCGAGCGGTTACGGCTGTGCGGATGTGGTCACTGCTTTCTTTTTGCTGCTCTCAATCGGTGTGGCAGCGCTCACCGTGCTGCTGATCGCCAATCCTTACGCGCCGCTCAATCCGTTTCCGCCGCCCACACCGCTGGCAATTTTGGTGCTGGCAACGCCCGAACCAACCCTGACGCCTAGCCTCACCTTCACGGCAGAGCCGCCTACGGTGCCACCACCCACCGAGCCACCAACTGCCACCCCTACGGAGACGCCTAGCCCAACCGCCACCGAGACGCCCACGCCTACCATCACCGCGACGCCTGTTGTGGGTGGCATTGTGACTGTCCCACCAACGCCCATCCTGCCGGATGCGCCTGCCACACCCGAAGGCGGCACGCGCTCACCCTATCCCTTTAGCCTGAAGGCGATCCGCTATCAGGCGCATGATGGGGCAGAAGGCTGCCGTTGGCAGAGTTTGGCAGGCATTGTGCTGAATTTGCAAGGGCAGCCGCGCACCCGTGAAGAGGGCAGCCTCACCGTCCGCATCACCAGTGCTGATGGCAACATTGACGAATTCCACTACACCGGCGAACAGACCAAATTCGGCGCGAGTGGCTTCGAGGCATTTCTTGGCACAACGCCGCGTGTAGGCGATTACACGGTGCAGTTGCTGGGCATCACCGGCGTGCCAATCTCAGAAAAGGTTACAGTGCAGGCACGCAGCGGCTGTGATGAAAATGTGGTGGTTGTGGAGTTTGCCCAGAACTACATCTACTAGGCGGTGTTGAGACTGGACGCCTGGCAGGGGCGCCGTTAGCAAGGCTTAACTTAGCAGTGCAAACGGGTGCCGCTACTCAATGATCAACACTTCTACCGTCTCGGAACGGCGCGTATTGCCTGCCACATCATGCACAACGGCATGGAACAACTGCGCGCCTAGCTTGGTGATCCGCCATTCGGTAACGTATGGAGCGCGCTCCACACGGGCAATGGGTGTGCCATTCCAGAAAAACTCCACATAGCCGACTTCGACGTTATCCGTCGCACTGAGCGCCAACTGCACCACGCCGCTGCTGGCGCTGATGGCGTCGTTTGGCATAGGCGAAAGCCACTGCACGCTTGGCGGCTGGTTATCAATTGCCACCTGCACCGTATGGGCTTGAAAGCGCTGATCATCCAGCACCATGCCCAGCCGCAGCGTGTAAAGCCCGTCCAGCGCACGCGTATCCCAACGGGCAAGGCGCACATCCTCACCGCGCAGTGCCATATCCTCTACGGGAATGGCAAACCAGCGCTCCGGGCTGATGCCTTCACCATATTCCAACTGATAGCCGATGATTTTGCCTTGTGGCAAGCGGGCGCGTACCTCAATCACGCCGCGCAGCCGCGCCAAACTCTGCGGTGCGGTCAGGTTGCCGTCAAGCGTACTCAGGCGTGCGGTACGCGCCGAGTCATACTCAGTCGGCGGCAATGGCTGCCCTGTTTGGCGCGCCCAAAGCTGTGCCTCAGGCGGATATTCAAAGTAGACGCGCTCGGCGATTAATTCGGGCGGCGTATCGGCGGTGGCGCGCAGCCCGTTGCGCGCATTAATGCGGTAGCGCCGCCAATAGGTATCTATCTGGGTTGGCACAGTGCTAAAAGTGCCTTCCGCATAGAAGATTTCTTTCATTTTCGGGCAATCGGCGGTGGGCAGCAAGCCGCTGCGCTGGCAAACGGTCGCCTCCACAATGCCGCTCGGCACTTCCCAACGGCGTGGCGGCAACCCATCACGGCGGTGTGCGTATTCCATCACGGCGTGCCAGATCGGTGCGGCAGCCGTTGCACCACCCAGATCGTCGCCCAACGGCGTGTTATTGTTGTTACCAACCCACACGCCCATCACGAGATCGGGCGTGTAGCCGATTGTCCACGCATCGCGCACATCATTCGTTGTGCCGGTTTTCACAGCGGCAGGGCGCGAAAGCTGCAAGGCATTCCCTTCCCCAAAGGCAGGCAAGCGCGCCTCATCATCGGCTAAAATATCGGTGATCAGGTAGGCGAGCGAGTCTTGCAGCACGCTCTGCCTGCCAAAGGAGCTGCCACGCTCATCAAACTGCCATAACACGCGCCCACTCCGATCTTCAATCCGCAAGATGGCGACAGGATCAAGGGTGCGGAAGCCCATACGCGGATTAGCAACAGGCGTGCCTGCCATCGTGCCAAGCGTGGCAAAGGGTGTGTAGGCGTAGGTGAGATCAAGCAGGGTGACCTCACCGCTGCCCAGCGCCAGCGCTAAGCCGTATTCGTCCAGCGGGCGCGTCAGCGTGTTCAAGCCAAGCTGTCGCGCCGTGCGGATAACCTGCCCAATAGTCGTCTCGCTGAGGGCGCGCACCGTTGGCACATTGTAGGAATTGGCGAGCGCCTCACGGACTGTCACCACGCCGCGAAACTGCCCATCTTCGTTACGCGGTGTGTATGCGATGCCATCCTGATTGAAGGTGGTTGGCACATCCAGCAGCATTGTGGCGGGCGTATAGCGCGTTTCAGGCGAGGCAAAGGCAGCCATATACACAAAAGGCTTGAAGGCAGAACCGGGCTGCCGCAAGCCTTGTGCTGCCACATTAAAGCTGCCCTGAATGCCGCTGTTGTAATAGTCAAGGCTGCCAACCATCGCCAGAATCTCGCCCGTCTGTGGGCGGATGACTACGCTTGCCGCGTTGGTGACGTTGCGCGGCGTGTTCAGGGGCAGGGTGGGCGGTGTGGGCAAATACTGCGCAGCAAGGCAGGGTTTGCCCTCACCCGTATTTGGCACAAGCGACGGATCGCCGCCGCTGATGCGCCCAATATGAGCGCGCATGGCACACTCAGCCTGAAAGTGCAGGTCAAGGTCGAGCGTGGTGTAGATTCGCAAGCCGCCGCCAAGCACCAAACGAGCGCCATCCAAGCCTTGTGCATTCAGCAGCGCCTCTGCTTGTGAGCGCGCAAAAATTGAAAAGTGCGGTGCGACAATACCGAAACGCTCTGCCAAGGGCTGGGTGACAATCGGCTGTGCGGCAGCCTGTTCTGCCTGTTCGGCTGTGATGAAGCCGCCACTCACCATACTTTCTAGCACCACGATTTGGCGCTGACGGGCTGCGGTGGGCGCATCTAAGGGATTAAGCTGCGGATTCTGTGGAATGGCAGCCAACATCGCTGCCTCGCCGAGTGTCAGCTCGCGTGCTGATTTGCCAAAATAAACACGCGCCGCCGTGCCAACGCCATAGGCAAGGTTGCCATAAAAATTGGTGTTCAGATACCACTCTAGAATTTGGTCTTTGCTGTAGAGGCGCGAAATCTCAGCGGCAAGGATGATCTCTTTGATCTTGCGTGCCTGCGTGATCTGGGTGCGTTCCTCAGGCGGGATTAGCGTGTTTTTGACCAACTGCTGTGTGATGGTGCTGCCGCCTTGCACAGCATCCTCTTGCAGCGCCAACCACACGGCACGCAGAATGCCGCGCACGTCAAAGCCAGGATTTTCGTAAAAGCTGCGGTCTTCAATGGCGATGGTTGCATTGATCAGATCAGGCGAGATGTCCTTAAAGGCAAGATACTGCCGATCACCGCTGGGATCAAGGACTTGGTAAAGCACCGTTTGTCCGCTGCGGTCGTAAATCAGAGTCGTCTCGAACTGGTCGCGCACCTTGACGATCTCGGAAGGCGGTGGCAAATCGCGGGCATAGAAAGTGTAGATGCCGATAAACGCCACCACACCGATGATCGTGACCAGTGCTGCCACCACAAGCAGGCTGCCAATCAGAATCGCCGCCACGCCGAAAATGCCATGCATCTGCGCCCGCCGCCGCTGCTGCCGCCGCTGTTTGCGCTTGCGGATGGTGTGTGATGTGCTGAATGTGCCTGACTTCATGCCTGCTGCCTCTGCCTAACCGAGCTATGCCGCCACGCGCAGCGCCGCCAGCACTTCGCGCATGGCTTGGAGTGTATACAGCACGCGCTGCGGCGTGATGTAGTAATGGGTGACCAACCGAAAGGGCGATTTGCCGCGCAAGATCACGTTGCGCGCCTTCAGCTCTGCCACAAAGGCAGCCGAGTCAACATCCTTGGGGAGGTGAAAAAAGACCATGTTCGTGCGGATGTGAACAGGTTCGACCTGCACCCCTTCGATCTCTGCCAAGCCTTCGGCAAGCATACTTGCCGTGTGATGATCATCTGCCAAGCGTTCGCGCATCTCCTGAAGCGCGACCAAGCCGGCTGCCGCAACGACGCCTGCCTGCCGCATTCCGCCACCTAGCACTTTTCGCACACGCAGTGCCTGTGCGATAAACTCTCTGCTGCCGACCAATAAGGCACCCAAAGGCGCACACAAGCCCTTGCTAAGGCACAACTGCACCGAATCGGCAGCCGCCACCAACTGGCGCGGCTCAACCTTGAGTGCCGCTGCCGCGTTGAATAGCCGTGCGCCATCTATGTGGAGTTTTAACCCGTGCTGGCGTGCTAGGTCACCAACAGCATCGGTATAGTCAGGCGTAATAGGAGTGCCGCCGCAGCCATGCACAGTGTTCTCAAGGCAGATCAGGCGTGTGCGCGTGAAGTGCGGATCATCAGGGCGAATGGCGGCGGTGATCGCCTCTAGGCTGAACGTGCCATCAAAATTGATGGGCAGTGGATGGTAGCTAATGCCGCCAAGCGCTGAGGCACCGCCTTGTTCATATTGATAAATGTGAGATTTTTGAGAGAGGATGACTTCCTCACCACGCGCACAATGGGTTAAGAGCGCAGTCAGGTTGCTCATGGTGGCGGTTGGCAGATACAGCGCGGCTTCTTTGCCAAGCAGGTCAGCCGCATAGTCTTGAATAGCGTGCAGCGTCGGGTCTTCGCCGTAAACGTCATCCCCAACAAGGGCATTTGCCATCGCGGCGCGCATTGCAGGCGTTGGGTGAGTCACCGTATCGGAGCGCAGGTCAATCGTATCCATGCCAAAAATCGCCTCTCTGTGTATAGTAACGCACTATTATAACAGCAGAGCGCTGCCTTGCCCTTGACAGCTTGGCGATTCACGGTCATTCTTTTAGTAAGCATTTGTCATGATCTGTCAATGGATTTTTAACAAAATCAGATGTACAGTGCGTCTGCCAGAACAGCGGAGAACATAGAAGCTATGCCATTTGTGACGGCACTCACCATCCCTTTTCAGCCCGCCACTGATCCTGCTGAGCTGGAAGTGCGCCGCGAAACGCGCCAAGCTGAGCAAACAGCGACGCTAAATGGCGCTGCCGCCCTAGACTTGCACTGTGAGCTATCCGGATTGCATTGGGCGCTGGGTGAGGGCGCGCTTGCCCTTGAGACGTTGCAGCGTGCGCTCAGACTAGCGAGCGAGAGCAACGCCCTTGAGTGGATTGGCTACCTGATGAGCCTGCAAGGAGCGGCGCTCTGTTACGTTGGGCAATATCAAGCCGCTTACGAGATATTCACCCAAGCTGAACTGATCTTTAAGCGCAGCAATGATGGGCTTGGTGTGGCATGGCAGCAGCACCTTATGGCGCGTGAATATCACCTGGATCAGGGCAATTACAGCCTTGCACAGCGGTATCTTATGGCTGCGATGCCTGTTTTCCGCAGTGGCGGCATCTGGCACGCCTACGCCGAGAATTTGCTGACGCAAGCGCACGCAGCGCTTAATTTGGGCGAACTGCGCCGTGCTGCTGATCTGATGAAGCAGGCGGATGGGCTGATCACAGAACGCGAGCTAGCCTGGTACGCTTCTGAATATTACTGGTTGCGAGCGCGTATCGCGCTTGCCGAAGGCACGCCCAAAGCTGCCACCAAATACTGCTATAGTGGCTTGAATGCCATTAGCAACGGCGGTGATCTGCGCGTGCTATCGCCACTTTATTTCACACTGGGCATTGCCCTTGAAACAGATCGTTCGCAGCAGGCTGCCGCGCAAGATGCTTTTGACCGCGCCTTGCAGACGGCGCGTATCCGTGCGCGCCGTCTGCATGTGGCACAAGCCTTTCATGCGGCCGGCTTGCACCTGAAACGCTATTCCCAGCGCATGACCGTCCGTGCGCGTGGTTCGGGCTACCTCTTCGAGGCAGATCGCCTTTATAAAGCGCTTGGCTTGCCCATGCCTGAAGTCTAAACACTGCTTGCCGCTAAGCCAAAGTCGTGCTACTATGCCCTATATCGCATAGCTAAGTACAACAGGTGTATGCAAAAACAAGAAGAGCCAGGACTCGTCGTAAAGACACAAAGCGGATTCTATTGGGTACAAACCACTTCTGATCTGATTACCTGCCAACTGCGCGGCACACTCAAGCAGGCAAGTAAAAAAACCGAACTGTGTGTGATCGGTGATAAGGTGATCATTGAACGTCTGCCTGATGGCAGCGGCGTCATCAAGCAGATTTTACCGCGCCAACGCGCTCTTTCGCGCATCGAGCCGAGCGAGTATGCCGGCACCGCCACCGAGCGCGAACAAGTGCTGATTGCCAACTGCGACCAAGCTGTTTTTGTAAGTGCGGCTGCCAACCCTGCCCCTAACACACGCTTTTTAGATCGCTGCCTAATCGCAGCCGAAAAAGCGGCTATTCCTGCTGTCGTCGTGCTGAATAAAATTGATCTGGATGGTGCTGAGGCAGCCAAAGCACTGTTCGCCACTTATGAGCACATCGGCTATCCCGTCCTCTACGTCAGTGCGGCGGCAAATATCGGCATAGCGCTGCTGCATCAAACGCTTATCGGCAAAATCTCCATTTTCACAGGGCGTTCGGGCGTGGGCAAAAGCAGCCTGTTGAATGCCATTCAGCCGAACTTAGGGCGCGCCGTTGGTGAGGTAAGCGCCAAGCTGACCAAAGGTAAGCACACCACCAACTATGCTGAGATGATTCCCTTGGCGGATGGCGGCTATGTAGCGGATACGCCCGGCATTCGTGGCTTGGGCTTGTGGGATATTGAGCCGAATGAACTGGATGCCTACTTCCCTGAATTTGTGCCGTTGATCCCTGCTTGCCCGTTCAGCGATTGCACACACATCAACGAGGAAGCGTGCGCCATACGTGCGGCGGTAGCGCGTGGCGAGATTGCCGCCCACCGCTATGATAGCTATCTGCGCCTGCGCGAAGAACTCGAAGATCAGTACGTCTATTAGAGCGGGAAAAGGGCGGTCTGTGAACCGCCCTTCTGCTAGGTTTTCAGCTTAAAGATCACGATTGCTAGGGGCGGCACTGTAATTGAAAGGCTGTGTGGAAAGTCGTTCATTGGCAGCCAATCGCTTTGCACAGCGCCCATGTTGCCCACATTGCTGCCGCCATAATAAAGGCTATCGCTGTTTAGCACTTCAGTGTAGGTGCCTGCTTTTGGCACGCCGATCCGATAGTTGTAGCGCGGCACAGGTGTGAAATTCAGAACGCACACGCTGAAATCTTCGGGATCAGCCGCAAAGCGGATGTAGCTAAAGACAGACTGATCGGCATCGTTCGGATTAATCCACTTAAAGCCGCTCCAGTCGGTGTCCTGCTCATAGAGCGAGGGCTGTGCCTGATAGAAGCGGTTGAGATCGCGCATCCATGCCTGCATTTTGGCGTGCATTTCCCAATCGCTCACCAAGTGCCAATCCAGGGAGCGCGCCTCGCTCCATTCGCGCCACTGCCCAAATTCCTGCCCCATAAAATTCAGCTTTTTGCCGGGATGTGTGTATTGGTAGCCAAACAGCAGCCGCAGCGAGGCAAATTTTTGCCACCAATCACCTGCCATTTTGTTGATGAGCGAGCCTTTGCCGTGAACCACCTCATCATGTGAGAGCGACAGCACAAAGTTCTCGCTAAAGGCGTAGAGCATGGAGAACGTGATCATGTTGTGGTGATAGCGGCGGTAGATGGCATCCTTCTGCATGTAAGCAAGTGTATCGTGCATCCAGCCCATATCCCATTTGAAGGTGAAGCCTAAACCGCCGATGTAAGCAGGGCGCGAGACCATCGCCCAAGCAGTGGACTCCTCCGCGATCATCAGGCTGCCGGGTGCTTCACGGTGCGTCACCTCGTTCACATAACGCATGAAGCTAATTGCTTCCAAGTTTTCGTTGCCGCCATATTGATTAGGCACCCATTCGCCGGCTTTGCGCGAAAAGTCGAGGTAGAGCATTGAAGAGACTGCATCCACACGCAGCCCGTCAATATGATATTCCTTCAACCAAAAGAGCGCGCTGGAGAGCAGAAAGCTGCGCACCTCGTTGCGCCCATAGTTGAAGATGTATGTTCCCCAGTCAGGGTGTTCACCCTTGCGCGAGTCAGCGTGTTCGTAAAGGTGTGTGCCATCAAAATAGCTGAGCACATAGCCATCCTTCGGAAAGTGTGCCGGCACCCAGTCCAAAATCACACCGATGTTGTGTTGATGGCAGCGATCCACAAAATACTTGAAATCATCAGGTGTGCCAAAACGGCTGGTCGGCGCGAAATAGCCCGTTGTTTGGTAGCCCCAGGAACCATCAAAAGGATGCTCGGTAATGGGCAGCAGTTCAATGTGTGTATAGCCCATCTCGACACAATAATCAACGAGTTCGTGTGCCAGTTCGCGGTAGCTGAGCCATGTGCCATCTGGTTTGCGCCGCCACGAGCCAAGATGTACCTCATAAGTTGCCATTGGCTTGGCAAAGGGTGAGCCTTCGGCGCGTTTTTTTAGCCATTCAGCATCATTCCATGTGTAGCGTGTGATATCTGCCACAATGCTGGCAGTGTTCGGGCGCAGCTCGTACTGGAAACTGTAGGGGTCACTTTTTTGCGCCTGATAACCGTTAAAGTGGGAGCGAATGTCATACTTGTAAATCTCACCTTCGCCCAGCTCTGGGATGAACAGCTCCCAAACGCCACTGGTGCGGTGGCGCATGGGATGGCGGCGTGCATCCCAATGGTTAAAGTTGCCAACCACGCTCACACGGCGCGCATTGGGCGCCCAGACGGCAAAGCGTGTGCCACGCACACCATCCACTTCAGTAAGGTGCGCGCCAAGCATCTGATAGGCGTAGAGCAGGTTGCCCTCGGCGAATAAGTGCAGATCAAAATCGGTGAGCAGCGGTGGAAAGGCATACGGATCGTGATAGGTATCGAGCGCGCCGTCGGCAAAGGCTGCCTCAAGGCGGTAGCGAAAGCTTTCAGGCGCGCTCAGCGTCACTTCAAAAAAGCCTTCGTTACGCAGTTTGGTCATTGGGTGGCGCGTGCCATCTGCCATGATCAGCGTCAGGCTTTCGGCATACGGGCGGATAGCACGCACCGAGACTTGACCCTCGCCAGCAGAATGCACACCAAGTATCTCGAACGGTGCGCCGTGATCAGCATATAATAAAGCGTTTAGGGCGTCGGGATGAATTTCTAAAGGCATTGTAAAACCTATTCAAGTAGGGTTAATACTTAAGGGTATTCTAACCACAAACCGATAGATTCAACAAACACAGCGCGTGCCGAAAAGTGCCGCCGCTTGGGATAGCCTAACGCGAATCAGACCAAAGCGAGCATCGGCAGCACATCCAGTGCCAACGAATCACGCTGCCCTGCTGCATAGCGGAAGCAGCCTGCGGCAGCAATCATGGCGGCGTTATCGGTGCAGAGTGCCAGTGGTGGGGCGTAAACGGGCAGATCGGTGCGCGCTGCAAGCTGCTGGCGCAGATACGCATTCGCGCTGACACCGCCTGCTAACCAAATGGCTGCCGCGCCGTGATCTTGTGCGGCGCGCAGAGTCGGCGTAACCAACATCTCGACCGCCGCCGCCTGAAAGCTGGCAGCCGCATCAGCGATGTTGACCCCTTCGCGCAGATTGCCCGCCCGCAGCGATTCCTCGCCGCGCACGCGCTTGCCATACGCAGGCTGCGGCTGCACAGCGCGCATCACCGCCGTTTTAATGCCGCTAAAGCTAAAGGCATACGGACGTTCCGCACCCAGATCAGAGAGTGTGAAGGGATAGGCATTCGGATCGCCTTCACGTGCGGCGCGTTCGATGGACGGTCCGCCGGGATAACCTAAACCAAGCAGGCGCGCCACTTTGTCGAACGCCTCACCGGCTGCGTCGTCCAACGTGCTGCCAAGCAATGTGTAATCGCCATGACCGCGCACAAGGATCAGCTCGGTGTGTCCGCCGCTGACCAACAAGCACACTGAAGGGAAGCACAGTGAGTCGGCGTGTTGGCTCAGCCACAGGCTGTAGAGATGCCCTTCTAAGTGGTTGATACCGATCAGTGGTTTATCCCAAGTCAGCGCCAAGCCTTTGGCAAAATTCACGCCGACCAGCAGTGAGCCTGCCAAGCCGGGCCCGTGCGTGACGGCAATCGCGCTCAGATCGGCGGGCTGCACGGCGGCAGCCGCTAACGCCTCCCGCGCTACGGCGTAGATGGTCTCAACGTGCATTCGGGCTGCCACCTCAGGGAAAACGCCGCCATATTTGCGGTGCATCTCCACCTGAGAGGCAACGATGTTGGCGCGCAGGCGCAGCGTGCCATTGGCAGCCGCCTCGACGACTGCCGCCGCCGTCTCATCGCAGGATGTTTCAATGCCAAAGATGAGCGTCATACGCTGCGCGCCTTTCTGAAATGTTATCGCTCTACAATCCGAACTGAGACCAGGCGATCACCGCTTGGCGCGTTGGGGCTTGGGTCACGTGGCGTAATGCGCTCTGCCACATCCATGCCTTCCACCACTTGCCCGAAGATGGTATAGCCGGCGCTCTGTGCGCTTGGGTTCAAGTTGGGCTGTGGCGCGTAGGTGATGAAGAATTGGCTGCCTGCTGAGTTTGGATCGTTGGTGCGCGCCATACCTAGCACACCAACCCGATCATAGCTGACCAACGGACTGACCTCAAGCGGCAGGCGATAGTCAGGTCCGCCATCGCCGCGCCCTGTCGGATCGCCACCTTGTGCCACGAAGCCTGGGATCACACGGTGGAAGGTGGTGTTATCGTAGTAGCCAATGCGCGCCAGATATACAAACGAATTGACGTGCTGTGGCGCAACCTCTGGGTAGAGCTGAATGACGATGCGCCCTTTCTCAGTGGTCAGAATGGCGCAATACGTCTTGCTGGTATCAATCTTCTGATCTTCGGGCGCCGTCAAAGCGTCGGGACGCCTGGCAGGCGGTGTGAAGTCAGGGTCTGCTACACCAAGGCAAGCGCCTTGCCCAACTGCCACCGGGCGAAAATTAGCGTTGGAGGGCACTGTTGGGATGGCAGGCGTATTGGTTGGTACGGTTTGCACATTGCTACATGCGCCAATCAGTAGGGCAAGTGCAGCCCAAAGCGTTAGTTGCTTCATGAAGTGTCTGATCTCCTGAACGTGAATTTGGGTATGTTAAGTGGCACAGCACTAGGCGAACAAGGTTTCCCACTCGCGCATGTGTGCTTCAAGGGCAGCCTGAGTGGCGTCATATGCCTCGCCAAGCGCACGCACACGGTCAACCTCGCCGTTTGCGCTGGCAGTTGCCAAAGCTGCTTCAATCTGGGCAAGGTCTGTTTCCAATTGATGAATGCTTGCCTCAACTTGTGCAATGCGCCGTTCACGCTCACGTGGCGAGAGTCCACCGCCTTTGCTGCCGTTGATCTTACCGTTTTTCGGCTGCTGTGCCTTGCGCTCTTGGCGTGCTGCGGCGCTTGCCGCAGTCAGTGCCAGCTTTGCCGCCTCACGCTCGGCAAGGTAAGCGCTGTAATCGCCCTCGAAAACATCCAGCTTGCCCGTGCTTGCTGCCCAAATTTGTGTGGCAAGCGCATTGATTAAGTAGCGATCATGGCTGACCAGCAAAATTGTCCCTTCGAACTGCGCCAGCATATCTTGCAGCACTTCTTGGGCAGGAATATCGAGGTGATTGGTCGGCTCATCCAGCAGCAGCAGGTTGGCGCCGCCGAGCGCTAATTTTGCCAGTGCCACGCGCCCGCGCTCACCGCCGCTGAGCGTGCCAACCGTGCGGAAGACATCATCGCCTGTGAACAGGAAATTTGCCAGATAGTCTCGTGCTTGGCTGATCGGCATATCGCGCACGCTGAAAATTTCATCCATCAGGGTGCGCTCATCATGCAGAGACTCGTGCGCTTGTGCAAAGTAGCCGATCTTGACCTGTGCGCCGAGTTTGCTCTCGCCTGCCAATGGCTTGAGCGTGCCAAGTAGCGTTTTGAGAAAGGTAGATTTGCCAACGCCGTTCGGTCCGATGATGGCTGCCACTTCACCGCGAAAGAGCGTCAAATCAGGCACACGCAGCAACGGTTCGTCAGCCGTATAGCCAACCACTAACTCATGCGTCATCAGCACCTTATCGCCGCTGCGCCCGCCGCTTTTCAGGTTCAGGCGCATTCGCACCTCACGCGGGCGCACGCTGGAGGGTTTCAGCGCTTTAATAGACGCTTCCGCCTCGGCGACGGTATACAGGCGCACACCGCCTACGCCCGTTGCCGACCAGCTCTTCGCGTTCTTGTAGGCAACCAAGCCAAGCTGCTCGATAGCAGCCAACTCACGGCTCAAAATCCGCAGCTTGCCGACGGCGCGTGCGTTAGTGCTATCACGGATGATGTTGCGCTTGATGAAATCCAACTCGCTGAGCAGACGCTCTTTTTCAGTTTCAAAGAGCTTCAGGTGATATTCCCAGCGCGCTTGGCGCTGTTGCAAATAGGCGCTGTAGTTGCCCGTGTAGGTTTCTAGCCTGCCCCAGTTCATCTCCCAAATGGTGTTGACGACGCGATCCATGAAATAGCGATCATGGCTGACCACCAAGAGCGCACCTTGCCAGACACTTAGGTAGGTTTCCAGCCATTCCACTGCTTGGATATCGAGGTGATTGGTCGGCTCGTCTAGCACCAGCAAATCAGGCGATTGCAACAATAACTTCGCTAGAAAAGCGCGTGTTTTCTGCCCACCACTCAGGATTGTAAGCGATTTTTGGTAATCGTCAGCGTCAAAGCCCAAGCCCTGCAAGACTTGCTTGATGCGCGTCTCATATTCGTAGCCGCCGCTTGATTCAAAGGCGTGTTGTGCCGCGCCGTAGCGTTCTAGCAGGTCAGCGTCGTTCGGCGTCTCGCTGATCTGGTGCGCCATTTCAAGCAGATTTGCCTCAAGGCGGCGCAGATCATCAAAGGCGGTTAACATCTCATCCCACAAGGGACGGTCGCTCACCAATTCAGGGCGCTGTGGCAGAAAGCCGATTCGCAAGCCGCGCATGTGGCTAACTGTGCCGCTGCTTGCCTCTTCCATGCCGATCAGAATGCGGATGAGCGTTGTTTTGCCAGCGCCGTTGGGCCCAACTAAGGCAATCTTGGCGCCGTGTGGAATCTCCACGCTGACGCCGCTGAAAATATCTTCCGCGCCGAATGCCTTGCCAAGCCCTGTAGTGGTTAGAATGGACATAGTGCCTATCTTAAAGGATGCGCCGTGTACGTGATCAGCCGTGCATACCGCCGCGCAAAAGCTGGTTCACAATGCGCGTCAGATGGTTGAGCGTATCGGCACGGCGCTGAAGCACGATCACACGCTCTGGCAGTTCTTCGTGCTTAAGCATATCCACACGCACGGCATCTGCCAAGATGATCAAAGGTGTGGTTGCCATCCAGCTAAAGCGATCTGTATGCTGCAAGCGCAGCCATTCTAAGGCGTCAATGCCGCTGTCTGTTTCGTCATAGACGATAATGAGCGCGGGCTGATAGGTATGGGCATAGTCAAGTGCCTCAGCATAGGTAGAAGTGTTTGCCACTTCATAGCCTTGCGAGATCAAGCGGTCGTGATAAGGGTCAAGCGTAAACGGCACATTGAACAGCTTCAAAATGCGCGTGCGGTTTGGATCGGGTTTTTCTTGCCTGAATGGTAGCGCGCTCATGGGTCAGGATAGCCTTCTTAAAAACTTTCTGGCAGTTTATGGGTAGCGGATGGTGCATCACTCAGCGATGACAGCTAAGGCTTCTGCCAAGGATGCATACACGACTGCACCTACCTGATATAACACCAATCGCTCGGAAAAGCGTCTCACAAAAGCGGGCGCTTCTTGGACATCGAAAACTCTTGCCACAATTATATCACTTTTCAAGTACGGATCAGTGGCGGCAAGGGTTGCGCCATAATTGCGCCAATTATCGCTCGCGTCCTCACCTTTCAGCACAATGATCAAAACGGGTTGATCAGGTGCGCCAAGCTGAGCGCGCAATTCATCTATGGCAGCCAATTGGGCGCGGCTGATGTTGTTGAAGCCATACAAGCCGTTTTCCCAGTTGGGCGGCAGTGGCTCGCGCAGGCGCGCAGGCGTGTAGCCGATCAGGCTGGCAGCGCACGCTATCATCACTATGGCATACCCAACCCAACGCTCAGGCAAAGTCCGCAGCCATGCCACCACACCATAAGCAGCCACAAGGCACGCGCCGAAAATGCCCTCGTAGTAATAGCGCACGCTGTAGACTGCGCCGCCATGCACCGATGAGCCGATCCAGTAGAACAAGCCGCTCGCCACCAACGCCGCGAAAAAGCCGAAACTGAGCCATACCCACAAACGCTTGCGCCCTGCCACCAAGCCGAAGGCTATCGGCAGCCAACTTAAGCCAACGCCAATGCCATAGCCTAAGTTTTGCCGCAAATACTGCTCAACCTCAGCGTGCAGCGTGATACCAAAGGTATCCCGAAACCAGAAGGCGAGATCGGCGCGCATGTTGCGCCAGCCCCAAGTCAGCGTATGCCCACCGCGATTCAGCCCATAGCCTTCGCCAAAGCCAACCTTATCGTATGCCCAATACATGGTGTAGGTGTTGGCAAAGGGATCGCCCGTCCATTGGTAGTTGAAGAACAGCCACAGGCTTGCCACGGGCAGCGCACAACCAGCCATCAGCACCCATGCCGAAAGATTGCGGCGAAAGTGCTGCCGTTCAGTGAACAGACGCCACAGCACATGCAGCGCCACTGGTGAAGCGATTGCTAGGGCAGTCAGTGGGCGCGTGCAAATCAAAGCACCAATCAGCGCACCGCCGCAGGCTGCCCATGCATACTGACCGCGCCCATTTCGTGTGGTGCGCCAATAAGCATAGGCAAAGCCTAAGGCTGCAAAGAGCGCCCAAGTGTGGCTCATCAGCGTGGCGTTTAAGATGAGCGCCGTTGGGCTGATTGCCAAGAGCAGCGCCGCCACCACACCAACTGCCTCATCAAAAACTTCACGTCCTAAACGGTAGATCAGCCCAACATTCAGCATGGCAAGAAAGGCGTTGATCAGCCACTCTTGCCCAAGCCACACACCAAGCGTCAGCACCAGCGACCAGCCCGGCGTGTATTTCCCAAAGCGCCGATAAACACCATCCGTCGGTTCTTCGGGCTGCAAAAGGAACGGCTGCCAAAAGACCTTGACAGGCTCTTGCCGTTCGACCCAAGCCTGCCCACCAGCAAAAATGCGCGCCTGATACAGGTAAGCAAACTCATCTTCAAGGTGCGGCAGGCGTTCCAGCACAGCACGGCTGATGTGCGCCGCCGCCAGAAACGCAAATAGCATCAGGGCGAGGACGATCAGGCGCGAAAGTGGCAATGTGCGGCGCATCGTTTGAGCTTTATGACCAGTCAGCTTGTTCAAAAATGCCTTTGGCGCGTTCCAATAAATGCTCGGTGCGTTCGCGGCTGGTGCCACGCGCTACAAAATAGCGCTCCACCAACTGAAGTGGCGTTAGGCTTTCGGGCAGATCGCCTAAGCGCGCTCGATCTTCGCGGGCAATTTCTTTCTTAACAGTGGCGACCATATTCGCGCCACGTTCATACAAAGCAGCGTAGAGGCGGCGGCTTTCCACACGCCCTTCATCTTCAGCATTCAGTTGAAGGTACATCCGCACAATGGCATCCTCAACATCCGCACGATAGATGACGCTCAGCGCATCACCCATCGGATCAGCGCTTTCACGCAAATCAGCACGCAGCGTCAGAAAAGGGCGGCTGCCAACCTGCTGGAACTGCCAGCGCGTTTGCCCACGTTCCAACTCTACCCAGCAAAAGCCTTTTGGCTCGCCTTCCTCACCAAAGTCTATGCGCTCTAGGCTGCCGCTGTAGACAATGGGCGTGCGTTTACCGTTGGTTAGGCACTGGTGCTTGTGAATATGACCAAGCGCCACATAGTCCCACGCCGAATCATCCAGATCGCCAAGCGAGACCATCACATCGCTGCCGAGCATCACCTCGCGTTCACTGCCAAAACGTGCGCCGCCAACCGTGAAATGCCCAACCAACACACGCGGCGCACCATCAGGTGCTTGGCGGGCTTGGTCAGCCAGTTCCGTCAGCATTTGGCTGATGGTGTGCTTGAAGAGATCATCGGTCTCTTGCGCGGTGCGCGTGTGTGCCGCCTCATCATCAAGGATGCGCGATTTGACAGGATAAGGCGCAGTGCCGATATATGCGGTGCCGCTTTTGGTCTGGACGGCGTGCAAGTTGTAGTGATCGCCCAGCACAACGCCCGGCACTGCCAGCGTATCGTAAATCTCTAAGCTAGAAGCGCGTGCAGCAGTGGCTGCCAAATCGTGGTTGCCCACTAATAGCACCACTGGGCAGTAGTCGCTCATTTGGCGGATACGCCGCGCAAATTCACGCTGCAAGGTTGGGTTTGGCGTGCGGTTCTTGAAGGCATCGCCCGCAAAAACAACCAGATCAACGTCATTGTGGCGTGCGTAGTGAAAAACCTCATCAAGGCGCTTCAAAAAGTCGTGTACGCGGCTGTTTAGCCCGCTTTCGGCGTTCACGCGCCCATAGTTTTCCATACCCAAGTGAAAATCGGCAAAATGCAGCATTCTGATCATGGTTTACGCTTTGCTACACATTGGTAGCCTATTTCTCGAATAAACTGCGATAAAGTCTACCATGCATTTCGGCATGAAGGGTGTGTTGTTCAGTTCGGCGCTTTGAGATAAAATTGGCAGAAGTGAAAATGTGGTTTGCTTTTTTGTTCACGCATGTTATGCTTATTATAGAGATTGTTCTATTTTTCTCAAATACGCTCGGTTAGCCAACCTGTGAGGTGAAGACGCTGTGTTAGATCAATACGCGCCTGTCGCTATACTACTGCTTATCACGACCGTCGTCGGCATCATTGTGGTGTTCATTTCGCGTATTTTGGGTCCGTTCCGCCCAACGGCGCGCAAACTAGAGCCATACGAAAGCGGCATGGTGGCGATTGGTCCCGCGATGCGGCGTTTGCCGATCAAGTTTTACTTGGTGGCAGTGCTGTTCATCTTGTTTGATATTGAGGTGATGTTCTTCCTGCCTTTCGCCGTTGTGGTGCGTGAGGTTGGCTTTGCAGCCTTCTTAGCGATGTTGGTGTTCATCATTGTGTTGGAAATCGGACATTATTACGCTTGGCGTAAGGGAGCTTTGGAATGGGAGTAGCAGGCAAGCTGGGTAACCTGGGTGTAGTGACCACCACACTGGAGGCAGCCATCAACTGGGGACGCACCAAGAGCATGTGGCCTCTGCTGTTTGGCTTGGCGTGCTGCGCCATCGAGATGATGAGTTCGCAGGCTTCTGTGTATGATCTTTCGCGCTTTGGCATGGAACTGATGCGCCCCTCACCACGCCAGAGCGACTTGATGATTGTGGCAGGGCGCGTTACGCGGAAAATGGCGCCGGTGCTGCGCCAACTCTACGACCAAATGCCCGATCCCAAGTATGTGATCTCGATGGGCGACTGCGCCTCGTGCGGCGGTATTTTTAACAATTATGCCATTGTGCAAGGGGTGGATGAGATCGTGCCAGTAGATGTCTATGTGGCAGGCTGCCCACCACGCCCTGAACAACTCATCCACGGCATCATGACCCTGCACGAAAAAGTGAAGACACAGCGCATTGCAGACTGGGCATAGCCTATTCTGTGGGCGGTTCAAGCCGCCCATTCTTTATCCATGAGGCAAAGTGAACATGCAACAACCACTTGATCCTGTTGATTTGGCAAAGCTGACCCTGAAAGATGCCGTGCTTGATGTGGTGGAGTTTCGCGGCGAGACGACCATCGTCGTAGACCCACAGCGCATTGTGGAAGTTTGCCAGTTCTTCCGTGATACGGAAGGGCTTGAATATATTTTCCTCTCCGACATTACGGCGGTGGATTACTTCCCGAAAGAGCCGCGTTTTGCGCTCTGCTATCACCTGTATTCGATGCTCTATACGCGCCGCCTGCGCCTGAAAGCATATCTTTCGGGCGATGATCCGCGCCTGCCAAGCGTGACTTCTGTGTGGGCATCAGCAGATTGGGAAGAACGCGAAGCCTACGACATGATGGGCATCATCTTTGAAGGGCATCCGAGCCTGCGCCGCGTCTTAATGCCCGAAGATTGGGACGGTCATCCACAGCGCAAAGACTATCCACTTGGCTACGAACAAGTGCAGTTCAGCTTCAACTACGATGACATTGAACGGCTGAAGCCACGCGCTACTGAATAACACACGAACCTTAGCCCTGATGAGGAAAAGATTGCCATGAGCGAGCGTTCTTTATTAAACAGCACCGGGCATAGCACCGGCGTCACCGAGTGGGAAGGCACCGTCCAAGAGTTGCAAGCGTTGGTTTCGCCGCGTGCGCTGACGGGTGAAACAATGCTCTTGAACATGGGTCCGCAGCACCCTAGCACACACGGCGTGCTGCGCCTGCTGCTGGAACTGGACGGCGAGACGGTTGTAAGCTGCATTCCGGATGTCGGCTATCTGCACACCGGCATTGAAAAGAGCATGGAGTCCAAGACTTACGAGCAAGCGATCACCATGACGGATCGCATGGACTACCTGAATCCGATGGGCAACAACTTGGTCTACTGCCTTGCCATCGAGAAAATCGCCGAGCTAGACGTGCCAGAACGCGCTCAGATTGTGCGTGTGCTGCTGGCAGAGCTAACGCGCATCAACAGCCATTTGGTGTGGCTTGGCACGCACTGCCTTGATATGGGCGCGATGAGCGTCTTCCTTTACGCCATGCGCGAACGTGAGATGATCCTCGATATTTTTGAGATGGTCAGCGGGCAACGCATGATGAGTACCTATTTCCGTCCGGGTGGCTTGTGGCGCGATGTGCCAGCCGAATTTATCCCGGCGGTGAAGGCATTCATAGACTACTTCCCTGCCAAAATCGAAGAATACGAAACACTCTTGGTCAACAATCCACTGTGGATTGACCGCACGCAAGGCATTGGCGTCATCACGCCTGAAGACGCACTCGCCTATGGCTGTACAGGTCCGACCTTGCGCGGCAGCGGCGTCAACTGGGATATTCGGAAGGCAATGCCCTATATGGGCTATGAAACCTACCAGTTTGACGTGCCGCTTGGCGAACACGGCGATGTCTATGATCGCTTCTATATCCGCATGAAGGAACTGCACCAATCGGTGCGGATTATCCGTCAGGCGCTAGAGCGTTTAGAGAAAGCACCGCCCGCTTTCCGCAGCAACAACCGCAAATATGTGCCGCCGCCGCGCTCAGAGCTAGGGCGCAGCATGGAAGCCGTCATTCACCACTTCAAGCTGTGGACGGAAGGCTTCAGCCTGCCTGAAGGTGAGGTGTACGTCTCAGTGGAAAGCCCACGTGGCGAGCTAAGCTGCTTCCTGAGCAGTGATGGCAGCAACCGCCCACACCGCGTACACTTCCGCACGCCCTCTTATGTGCATACGATGGGCGCTATCCCGAAGATGTCTAAAGATGGTATGCTCGCTGATTTGGTCGGTATCATTGGCAGCGTGGATATTGTGCTAGGCGACTGTGATCGGTAGTTGGCAGCGTGCCGCCTGATGCTAAAGAGAAAGTTAGTGAGATTTTGAAACGCAAAAAGGGGAGTTTCAAAAACGCTCCCCTTGAAGCAGGCTCACCAAGTTGGGATGCCCTTCAAGAAATGACTTGGGAAGATATTGAGCGTGGTGTGCGTGATGGCTTGCCCGGCTATCGAACAATCCGTAAGTTGTTAACAGATCGGAGATTCGACAAATGAGCATAGGCATACAAAGTGCGCTTGGTAGGGTGCTTGCTTTTTTGGAGCAGTTGGATACCCATCATATTTGGTATCGCCTAGAGCATGTCCGCAATTCAATCATGGTGACCATCAGTGTGCCGGGTGAGCGCTGGGAAGTCGAATTCTTTGAAGATGGTCAAATCGAGGCAGAGCGCTTCCGCAGCAGTGGTGTTGTGGCGGGCGAAAGCGTCCTAGATGAGCTGATCGCACAACACGGCAGCGATGCAGGGTAATTTGAAAAGGCGTTGAGCAGCACACCAACAATCAGGATGAACAAACCGTGCTAAAAGAGAAATACGCAGAGCAAATCGCTAAAATTTTCGCCAAATATCCCGATAAGCGTTCGGCAATTATGCCGCTGCTCTACCTTGCCCAAGAGCATCATGGCTACATTTCGCCCGAAGGCATTAACGAAGTGGCAGATTTGTGCGAAATTGACCCAACACAGGTCAAATCCATTGCTGGCTTCTATACCATGTACCGCGAGACGCCGAAGGGCAAATATTGGCTGCAAGTCTGCACCGATCTGCCCTGTGCGCTGGTCGGCGCTGATAAGTTCCATCACGATCTGTTGGAACATTTGGGCATAGAAGAAGGTGGCACCACGCCCGACGGCTTGTTCACCGTTGAGCATGTGATGTGCCTTGCTGCCTGTGATCGTGCGCCGATGCTCCAGTGTAATTTCCGCTTTGTGGAACATCTGGATATGGAAAAGATGAAGGCTCTGCTTGAGCAGTGGCGTGCTGAAGCAGCTGCCGAAGCGCAGCCAAGTGGCGATTAGTGTAACTGACCATGCTCACAGTGCGCCTGCTTAACGCTTCAGAGTATGATGCCATCCTTGGCGTTTGGCAGGCTGCTGCGCTCACAGTGCGCCATACGGGGCGTGATAGCCGCGAACGCTTCATTCAACAGCAAGCAAATGGGCAAGTTGCGCTTGGTGCATATGTTGATGATCAATTGGTCGGTGTGGCGCTGGTTACGCATGATGGGCGCAAGGGTTGGATCAACCGTTTGGCGGTGCTGCCCGCTTTTCAGCGGCGCGGCGTGGGCATGGCGCTTATTCAGGCAGCAGAGGCACACGTGCGCGGGCTTGGCTTAGAAATTCACGCCGCGCTGATCGAGCATCAAAACGCCGCAAGCCTAGCGCTCTTTCAGAAGGCAGGTTATCGCGTGGAGCAGATTTACTATGTCACAAAACGCGATCATCCCGATGCCTGAGTCACCACAGCACGCACCAAAGCTTGAGTCGCTGCGCGGCTTGCTGCTGTTGGCGTTTATGGGTGCGGCACTGGCGCTGCTTGCCCTCACGCTGATGCAGTGGCGTTCGCCACGCAGTGAGGATGCTGCGTGGGTTACCATGACGCACCCACAGCGTCTGGTGCTGCGCCTAGAGCAGAGCGATACGGGCGGTTTGGTGGGCGATGCGCTGATTTATCCTGTGCTACTGATCGGCGTGGCAAGCGCGGCGGTTGCGTGGCGGCGCGGCAGAAGCGGCGCGCTGCTTGGCGTGATGCTGATGGCGCTGCTTGGAATGGGCTATGCAGGCAGCATGGCGCTCTACAACGGTGCGATGGTGGCAGTCTGCGGCTTCAGCTTGATGTTGTTCAGTGGGCTGGTGGCATTCAGCTTGGCACTGGCTGCTAATCCGCCCGCCTTAGAGTCAAGCACACCCGATGCTGAGCTACCAGCCAACCAGCCGAACCTGTCTGCGGCACACCCTGAGTTAGCCGAAACAGACACAGACAACATAGACGATGATGAGTTGGGTTGAGAGGGATGACAAAAATCATGGCGAACATTTTGCTGCGTGACCAAGAGATCGCTGATATTGGCACGTATGACGTCTACGTGCAGCACGGCGGCTATGAAGGGCTGAAGAAGGCGCTGAGCATGTCACCTAAAGAGGTGATCGCCCTCGTGAAGGATTCCAACCTGCGTGGGCGCGGCGGTGCAGGCTTCTCAACGGGCATGAAATGGTCATTCGTGCCAGAGGTGGAGGGACCGAAATATGTGGTTGTCAATGCCGATGAGTCTGAGCCAGGCACCTTCAAAGATCGCCAAATCCTAGAGAAGAACACGCAACAACTGATCGAAGGCGCGCTGATCTGCGCTTATGCCATTCAGGCAAGCGCGATCTATATCTATGTGCGCGGTGAATTCTGGGATATCGGCTTCAACATTGAGCGTGAGATCGAAAAGGCGCGAGCGGGCGGCTGGGTTGGCGAAAAAATCGGTGGCACGGACTGGGGCTGCGAAATTTACGTACACTGGGGCGCCGGCGCGTATATCTGCGGTGAAGAAAGCGCCATGCTCAACAGCATTGAGGGCAAACTTGGTCAGCCGCGTGTGCGTCCGCCCTTCCCGGCTGTGGCGGGCTTGTACGCACGCCCAACAGTCATCAACAATGTTGAAACGCTCGCCAACGTGCCGCCGATCATCGTCAATGGTGCAGCGTGGTATAAGAGCATCGGGACGGAAAAATCGCCCGGCCCGAAAATTTTCTGCATGAGTGGACACATTGCCAAGCCCGGCAACTATGAACTGCCGCTTGGCAGCACCTTCCGCCACTTGATCGAGCTGGCGGGCGGCGTGCGCGATGGCAAACGATTAAAGGCGATCCTGCCCAGTGGTGCCTCAGGTCCGCTGTTGCCGGCTACGGACAAAGTGCTGGATACGCCGCTGACCTATGAAGATGTTGCCGCGCTTGGCTCAACGCTTGGGTCGGCATCGGTCATCATCTTGGATGAAGATACCGACATGGTGTGGGCAGCCTTGAAGATGATCAAGTTTTTCCGCCATGAAAGCTGTGGCAAATGCACACCTTGCCGCGAAGGCACCTACTGGCTGGAACAGCGCCTCTCGGCAATCTATCACAAGACGGCAACCAAGGCAGATGTCGCGCTAATCGAATCCGTTGCCACACAGATGCAGGGCAAAAGCCTGTGCGCGCTAGGCGATTTTGCCACCAGTCCGGTGCTGAGCGCCCTGAAATATTGGCGTGATGAGTTCTACGCCTATGTAGAGCCTGCCAAGCCCGCCCCCGCCACCAAAGCACCTGCCCGCAAACCAGCAGCTGAGGCAGCCGCCGTCGCTGGTGACTAGGCAATTTGTTATAGGTCAACAGCAGGGTGTGTTACGATGCACCCTGCTTTAACAGGATTAGCTATGTCTGAAGTCGAACGCAATCTGCCGACATCACCCGACTCCAATGAGGATGCTGATGCGCCGTTGATGGAGACTAGCAGCGAGATTAGCACGGCTGAGGCGGATGGGACAGACAACCTAGCCGAGCCTGTGCTTGCACCTGACGTGCCAGCCGAAGTTTCAGAGGCACTGCCAGAGCCTGAGGTATTTGCCATCCCAACCGATGTGGATGCCGACAGCGAAGTGGAGAAGCCTAAGAAACGTGGTCGGTGGCAAGCTGCGCGGATGAATAACCTGACAGAACGCATCCTGATGCTAGGGCTTGCCATTTCCGCTGCGCCTGATAATCCGATAAACTATGTGCTGCGCGGTGAGGCATTGCTTGACTATGGTGATCAAGTGGCGGCAGCCGAGGATTTTCAGAGAGGCTTACACTTAATCTCGGCGGCGGGTGAGACGGACTGGGGCTACATTCACAGCATTCTGGCAGAGCGCGCTCAGGAAGGGCTGCGGCGCTGCACGCAGAGTTAGTTAAGGCTCATATTGGAGGCACACTTTCATGGTTGACACGGTTCGCCTGTTTATTGATGATGTTGAATACCGCGTTCCAAAGGGCATGAACCTTGTGGACGCGGCAAAGTTACATGGGAATGACGTTCCCGTCTTTTGCTATCATCCCAAATTAGCGCCAGTTGGCATGTGCCGCATGTGCCTTGTTGAGTTGGGTCAGGTGGAGATAGATCGCGCCACTGGCGAATTTCTCACCGATGAAAACGGCAGGCTCAAGGTGCGCTGGCAGCCCAAACTTGCCACTGCTTGCACGCAAACCGTCACCGATGGCATGACCATGCGGACGACCACTGAGGCGGTGAAAGTTGCCCGTGATGATATTATCGAGTTCATCCTGACCAGCCATCCGCTAGATTGCCCTGTCTGCGATAAAGGTGGCGAGTGTCCACTGCAAAACCTGACCATGCAGCATGGCGCGGGCGAAAGCCGCTTCGTCTTTGATGAAAAGATGCACCTTGCTAAGCACTATCCGCTTGGCGACCTGATCTTCCTCGACCGTGAGCGCTGCATTCAGTGTGCGCGCTGCACGCGCTTCCAAGAAGAATACGTAGGCGATGCGGTGCTTGCCTTCCACGAGCGTGGACGCCGCCTCCAGATCGTGACGACCAGCAATCCGCCTTTCGATACCTATTTCAGCGGCAACACCACCGATATTTGCCCAGTAGGTGCGCTCACCACTGCTGATTTCCGCTTTGGCGCACGTCCGTGGGAACTTACCGAAGTGCCAAGCATCTGCCCACACTGCCCGGTTGGCTGCAACACCAGCGCCAGCACACGCCTAGACCGTGAAGCAGGCGGCAAGATCGTTGTGAAGCGCATCATGCCGCGCCAGCATGAGGGCGTGAATGAGACGTGGATTTGTGATAAGGGGCGCTTTGGGCATCACCACTCGCGGCACACAGAGCGCCTGAGCCGCCCATTGGTGCGCCACAATGGAAAACTGGTGCCTGCCACGTGGGAAAAGGCGCTCAGCGTCATCGCAGAGCAAATGCAGGCGGCGGGCAACAGCGTCGGCGCGATTGCTGGCGGAATGCTCTCCAATGAGGATTTGTGGGAACTGCGCCAATTGGTGCAGCATGTCGGCGGCGCGCAGCTAGGCGTCTATCCCTACCGTTTGACGGGCGCGGCGCAAGTGGCAGCCGTCGGTGTGGGCGTTGGCACAAACTTCAAGGATTTGGGCAAAGGTGATGCAATCATTGTGGTTGCCACTGACCTTGAAGAAGAGGCGCCGATCTGGTATTTACGCGCCAAAGTTGCCGCAGATCGCGGTGTGCGCCTGATCACGATCAATGCGCGTTACACCGAACTGGATCGCTTTGTGAAGAACAAGGGTGATATCCTCCGCCCGAATTATGGCGGTGAAGTGGACGCCCTGAATGCGCTAAACCTTGACGGCTTGACCAACGTCATCCTCTTGGCAGGTGGCGAAGGTATGAATCGCGCCGCGCACGCTGCCCTGATGCAAGCGGCTGCCAACAAGCTGATTGAGACTGGGCATTATGGCAAACCTAACAACGGCTTGATCGGCGTTTGGGCAGGCGCCAACACACAAGGCGCTTTCGATCTGGGCTACTCGGCGGAAGCGACCGAGTCCTTGCTAGAGAATCTGCCTAAAGTGCTGTTCCTTGCCGATGCTGACCTGATCGGCGGTGATGCACTAAGCGCAGCGGCACTGCAAGCGCGTAAGGATACATTCCTCGTCGTCTCTGAGTTGTTTCTGACGGCAACCGCACAGCAGGCAGACGTTGTGCTGCCGCGCCAGAGTTTCGCCGAGCGCGACGGCACTTTTACCAACGGTGAGCGCCGTGTGCAACGTTTCTACACCGCGCAGACGCCGCTTGAGCATACACGCCCAGACTGGCGCACCTTTGCCGAACTTGGCAAGCTGTTGGGCGGCGCCAAGCCCAAACTTTCGGCGGCGGCAGTGATGCAGGGCATTACGCAGCAGGTGCCAACCTACGCCCAAATGAGCTACCCAAATTTGGCGAAGGTTGAAAAGCAATTCCCTGATGTCGGTGGTGCTGATCTGTACTACGGCGGCACAGCCTACGATAACAAGGGCGGGCTAGGCGTGCAGTGGGCAACCGCCACTGAACGCGGCGAGACGGTGAAGGCGGAAAAAGTGAAGGCGGGCAAACTGCCTAAGGTTGGCAAAGGCGAACTGCTGGTGGTGCCAATCACAGAACTTTATGACCGCCAGCCAACCTTTGCCGCCAGCGCACCGCTAATGCATTCGCACATTCCTGCGCCCTATGCACTGCTGAACTGGGAAGATGCCAAAGCGTTTGGCGTGACCGAAGGCGATGTGGTGCAGGTGCGTTTTGAAGGGGGTGCGGTTGAGGTAAAAGCACGTGTAGGGGTGCATGTGCCGAAGGGCGCCGTGCTAATGGCGCGTAATCTGGGTGTGGTGCTGCCCGATGTGCCAGTCAGCGCCGCTGTGGAGAAAGTGCAGGTCGCAGAGCATGTTTAACATCGATCCAAACCTGATCATAGACTGTGCCGCCTCAAGCGGTTGCGGCGTGATCCGTGCAGTGGTCATCAGCTTGTTGATCTTCATCACGCTGCTGACGGGCTTTGCCTATACCACACTGCTAGAACGGCGTTTCATCGCCTTCATCCAGAATCGGCTCGGTCCGAATCGTGCAGGTCCGTTGGGCTTGCTGTTCCCTATTGCAGATGCTATCAAGCTGTTTTTTAAGGAAGATGTGACGCCAAGCAACGCGGATCGCGTCATCTTTTGGATTGCGCCGGTGCTAAAGGTAATCCCGGCAATCATGGTGGTGGCAGTGGTGCCGCTGGGCCCGCCTCTCCTCATCCCGTGGTTTGATGGCTTGTGGTACCGTGTGCCGCTAGGCTTGACTGATGTGAACGTCGGCATTCTGTTCATGCTGGCATGGTTCAGCTTGGGCAGCTATGGCATCGTGCTGGCAGGTTGGGCAAGCAACAATAAGTATTCCATGTTGGGCGGCTTGCGCGCCTCAGCACAGATGGTCAGCTATGAGTTGAGCCTCGGCGTCAGCATGTCCATCCCGATCATCATCACCGGCTCGATGAGCCTGCAAACCATTGTGGATTCCCAAGCGACGCCTTCGATCTTGGGCTGGTATGTCTTCCAGAATCCTGTCGCAGCCATTATTTTGCTGGTAGCGCTGCTGGCAGAGGTGAACCGTGCGCCGTTTGACCTGCCTGAGGCAGAGCAAGAGCTAACTGCCGGCTATCACACTGAATACAGCGGGATGAAGTTCGCCCTGTTCTTCATGGCAGAATACATCAGCATGATCTCGGTCAGTGTAGTTGCTATCGCGCTCTTTTTCGGCGGCTATCACTTCATTTTGGTCGATCAAATCCCGATCTTGGGCCCGATTGTCTTTGGTGTGAAGGTCATCCTATTCTTGATGGGCATGATCTGGCTGCGTGCCACGCTGCCGCGCATCCGCTACGACCGCCTGATGGCGCTCGGCTGGAAGGTGCTGTTTCCGTTGGCGTTGGTGGCTGCTGGCTGGACGGCAGTCGCAGTCTTGGCAGGCGATGCCTTTGGGCAAGCGGCTGGCACCTTCGCTTGGATCAGCGGCGCTATTGCGACGGTCATCATTGGTGCAGTGATGATGCAAGGGCGCGCCGGTGATGATGAAGCGCCTTCACAAGTGGAAGAAGTGGCACTTGAACGGCGTGGGCTGGGCTTCCAAATTGTGAGTGCTGTTGGCATTCTGCTAATGATTCCGGTGTGGCTGTTCAACGGCAGCCTGCGCCAACTGCGGAACGTGCAGCGCGCCGTGCGCTTTGATGATACGAAATCGGGCGGCGATTAGCGCTTACCCGTGAGCAAAAGCCTCACCGTTAGGCAACGCTGAGGCTTTCTAAGTTCGGACGAGTCGGTTTGGGTTGAGGAGATGTAAATGAACATTATCAAGGGCTTGCTAACGACCATTAAGCATGTTGGCACAGAACCTGTGACGGTGAGCTATCCTGAGGTGGAACGTCCTGTGCGGGAGCGTTTTAAGGGACGCCACCACCTGAAACGCTATGATAACGGCTTGGAAAAGTGCATTGGCTGTTCGCTGTGTGCGGCTGCCTGCCCTGCTGATGCAATCTGGGTAGAGGCCGCCGAAAACACTGATGAAGAACGCTATTCGCCCGGTGAGCGCTATGCCAAAACCTACGAGATCAACATGCTGCGCTGCATTTTTTGCGGCTACTGCGAAGATGCTTGCCCAACCGAGGCAATCGTGCTAGAGCATGATCATCAGCTTAGCTTTACCAACCGCCGCGATGCAATCTACACCAAAGATATGCTGATTGATCCACCCGCCGAAGGTGTTCAAGGCACACCACAAACGGTTGAGCCGGGCGTCTACACGCGATCCATCCCCGATATGGAAGACCCGAAGTAAGCAAAAGCACTGAGGCGGTCAAGTTGACCGCCTCCGCTTTATTCTGCTCGGCAGCTTGCCAATGTTGCGGTTTGCCCTTGCCAAGCGCGCACGGCTGATTTATAATGTATGCTACACATTGGGTCGTTAGCTCAGTTGGTTAGAGCGCGTCGTTGACATCGACGAGGTCAGAAGTTCGAGTCTTCTACGACCCACATCCATCCGCTACAGGCGCGCTTAAGCGCCTCTTTTTTTGCCCTGCCTGCACAGAATCGTCAACCCCCACTTTTTGAGAGGATCGGCTGAACCTGTTTCGCGGTATGATGAGGTTGTTGCTCATCATAAGCGGAGGAGTGCGGCATGGAATTTCTCTTTATGGTGCTGATAGTTATTGTCAGCAGCGTGTTTCTGTTCCTGATTGCAGGGATTCGCTATGTGCCAAACAACCGCGTGGGTATTGTGGAAAAGCGCTTTGCGACCAAAGGCTCAGTCAAGGCGGATACCTTCATTGCGCTAAACAAGGAAGCGGGTTATCAACCAAACGTGCTGCGTGGCGGGCTATCTTGGCTGATGCCTGTTCAATATAAAGTGCATCTTGTGCCATTGGTCACCATTCCACAAGGGCAGATCGGGTATGTTTTTGCCCGCGATGGCATTCCACTGGCGCCCACACAGGCACTTGCCAATGTGGTGCCAGAAGCAAAGACCTTTCAAGATGTGGAGGCTTTCCTCAAAAATGGCGGTCAGCGCGGTCCGCAGCGCGAAATCTTGCGTGAAGGCACCTATGCGCTGAATTTGGTGCTGTTCGTCGTTTTTGCGGAAGACGGCTTGTACTACCTGCCCATCAGCCGTGAAGAAGAGGTGATCTTCAAGCGTATGGCGGGCTTGCTGCGCGAACGTGAGGCGTTCCGTCCCGTCGTCATCAAGGGTACGGACGATAAGGTGGGCATCGTGACCGTTCACGACGGACCTGCCCTTGAGCAAGATGCCATCATTGCGCCGACCGTTGGCACAAACCCTGAAGATCACGCAACCTACCACAACAACTTCCAAGACCCAGAGAAGTTTTTGCGGGCAGGTGGCAGGCGCGGGCGCCAGCTTCAGGTCATTGTGGAAGGCACCTACTACATTAACCGCTTGTTCGCCACGGTTGAGGTGATCAACAAGACGGTGGTCGAGGTCGGTTATGTGGGCGTGGTCGTTTCTTACGCTGGGTCACGCGGCGGCGATATTTCCGGCGAGGAATATAAGCATGGCGAACTCGTTCAGCGTGGCGAAAAAGGCGTGTGGAGCGAGCCACTGATGCCTGGCAAATATGCCTTTAACACCTATGCTGGGCAGGTGATCATGGTGCCAACAACCAACATCATCTTGAAGTGGAACAAGGATGAGGTTGGCACACACCGCTTTGACGAAAACCTCTCGGCGATTGAGCTGATCACCAAAGATGCGTTTGAGCCTGTGCTGCCGCTCTCGGTCGTCATGCACATTGACTACCGCAAAGCACCGCTGGTCATTCAACGCTTTGGCGACATCAAAAAACTGGTTGATCAGACGCTTGACCCAATGGTTGCCGCCTACTTCAAAAACATCGGGCAGACGCGCACCCTCATTCAGCTCATCCAAGAGCGCAGCCAAATCCAGCAGCAAGCCTCGCAAGAGATGCAGGATCGTTTCGCGCATTACAACCTAGAGTTGGAAGAAGTGCTGATCGGCACGCCTGCTTCTTCTGCCAATGACCGCAAAATTGAGGAGATTCTCGCCCAATTGCGTGATCGCCAGATTGCCATTGAGCAGATCGAAACCTACAACCGCAAGCAGCAGGCAGCCGCCAAAGAACGCGAACTGCGCCAAGCAGAGGCAATTGCCAAGCAGCAGACTGCCCTCACCGAATCTGAGATCAGCATCACCATTCAGAGCAACGAAGGCAAGGCGGCTTACCAGCGCTCGCTGCAAGAAGCGGCGAAGATCAAGGCTATTTCAGAGGCAGAGGCAGAACGCGATGCACGCATTGGTATCGCCCGCGCCATTGCCGTTGAGGAACAAGTGCGTGCCTACGGCGGACCGCAGTTCCAAGTGCTGCAACAGGCATTGGAACGCTTCAGCCAAGCCATCGAAAATTCAGGTATTGAGGTGGTGCCGCGCATGGTTGTGAACACAGGTGGCGGCGAACATGGCGGTGGTTCATACAGCGCCTTTGAAGGGCTGATGATGCTTTTGCTATCGGAAAAACTTGGTGTGCCAGTTGGCGAAGGGGCTACGGCAAATGGCGCTGCCTCTGATGAGATTCGCCGCTTGCGGGAAAGCATCCTCAGCGGGCTGAGCCAACCGCCTGTCAGCGGGCATAACGGCGAGCATACCGCCGAAGCAAACTAAGTGCGCGGATCAGACTCGTCCGATGTCTAGTGCGTTATCCTTAGAGGGCGGGAGCTATCCCGCCCACCTGCCCTCGAACCCAAAACACCATTGTATGCCGCGCTGCTCAATGTTAAAATTCATCGCATTGTGAAAGCACCCACACTTGTGCTAACCGTTCGCTATTCTCAAGGCATAAGTTAGACCACCGCACACACACAAACAAAGGGAGAGTATGGCGTGAAACCTGATTCGGCAGCTTCCGATCAGCGCCGCACCGTCGTGATTGGTGTGGCAGGCGGCAGCGGTTCGGGCAAGACCACCGTTGCTCAGCGCATTCTGGCGGCAATTGGCGAGCAGAACATCGCCTGTTTGCCGCACGATGCCTATTATCGTGATTTTGATGCCATTCCGCGCATTGGCGGCGAGATCGTCAATTTCGATCATCCTGATGCGCTTGAGACAAGCCTGCTGGTGCAGCATATTGTGCAGCTTCGGCAAGGCGTGCCTGTCCAGATTCCTGTCTACGATTTTAGCACGCATAGCCGCAGCCTACAGACGCGCACAGTTTATCCCGCACCGATTGTGCTGGTCGAAGGCATTTTAATCTTTGCAGATGCCACCCTGCGTGACCAGTTCGATGTGCGTATTTTTGTAGACGCTGATGCTGATATACGCTTTATTCGCCGCCTAGAGCGCGACGTAAACGAGCGCGGACGCACTGTTGAGTCGATCATTCATCAGTACCTTGAGTCAGTGCGCCCGATGCACCTCGACTTTGTAGAGCCGAGCAAGCGCTACGCCGATATGATCGTGCCAGAAGGTGGCTATAACGATGTGGCAATTCACCTGCTCACCGATCACATCAAGCGCCTAATTGAGGCTGCCCGCGCACAATCGGCAAACGTCTAGCCCAAAGCCTGTTTAGGCAGGCTGCTTTTCGGCGATCAGGCGTTCACTGAGCGCCCACAATGCCTCGCCTGCTTGCTGGTCGTAAGAGGCACGGCTGCTTGGTCTTGCCTGCCGCTTAGTGAAATATTTGCCCGTAACACCTTCCACATCAGGTGACGACGCCAGATAAACGGCTGTATCCGCGCCCTGTTCAGGCGTCAGACCAAAACGCTGCAACGCAGTAAACATCCGTGTTATAAAACCGCTGGTATTGTGACCAAAGCCTGTTCGCACAAGGCCGGGATGCATCGCGTTGGCTGTTACACCTGTCCCTTGCAAGCGGCGTGCTAGTGCATAGGTGAAAGCAACATTCGCTAATTTGGTCTCGCTGTAGATGCGAAAGCCGTTGTAGCGTTTCGGATCGTGCGGATCGGTCAGGTTGAGTTTCGCAAACATATGCGCGTTGGATGAGACATTGATCACGCGGGCGGGTGCGCTTGCCTTCACCAAATCAAGCAGCAGCACTGTCAGGTAGAAATAGCTCAGATGGTTGAGCGCAAAGCTCATCTCATAGCCATCAGCGCTGTTTTGGCGTGTATGATAGTAGGCGCCAGCATTGTTCAGCAGCACATTGAGGCGCGGGCAGGCTGCCTTCACCTGATCGGCAAGGCGGCGCACCTCTGCCAAGGATGATAAATCGGCTGTGAGCGCCTCCACCGCCTGATTGCCTGTGCTGCGCTGAATCTCTGCAACAGTTTCGGCGCATTTTTGCGGGTTGCGCCCAACAATCAGGACGTGCGCGCCCTGTTTGGCAAGTGCGTGCGCCGCCGCTTTGCCGATGCCGTTGGTTGCGCCTGTGATCAGGACGGTTTTGTCGGTCATTGTACTGTGCGTGGTCATACTGCGTTTTCTCCCTAAAGCGCTGCTTTGGGCAGATTATCAGCAAACTGCGCACAGGCTTCCCATAAGAAAAGTGTTTTATAATCAAATTTACGCAGGGATAACTATCCGTTGCGCGCTTGCACCGCCGAGTCAGCGTGATCGTCTGCTAGTTCGTCCAGCGGCACCAGTTCGCCGTCATCGCCAAGTGCCAGTTTACGCTTGCCCTTCACCTGCTCCAAGGGCAGGCTTGGCTCAATTGCCAGCAGCGTGCCAGATTTCGGCGCGTAGTAGGCGGTGTAGTGATCGCCATCGCGCAAGCTGAGCAGCAGTTTCTGATGAATGTGGAAGGTGCGCCCACCTACCTTAACGCTGTAAAGTGCAACCCCTTGTATAGGCGTGATATTTAGCTTGATAGCGCCTTCAAGGCGGGCAACTTGCCCCAGATTGGCATCCTCACGCATACGGGTGAAAGCAACACTTGCCACCCCAGCCGAGAACACCCCAAATATGCCGCTGATCAACATGAGGAAAACGTTAGTATGCCCCGCCGCAAGCCCAGCAACTAGCAGGCTAAAAGCGGCTACTGTTAACCATATACCAGCTTGTGTGAATCCATTTTGGCGCAGGCGACGTTTCTGGCGTTCGCTCAAGCGCCCTTCGCGGTTCTCGATCAAGTCACGTTCGTCAAAGTCAGTGCTGCTTAAGGTTGTCATTCTACACACCCTCTCAAGTTTTGTTGTGCTTCTCTATACGCAGATTATGGCAGCTCGTTACGCACTTGCACCGCCGAGTCAGCGTGATCGTCTGCTAGTTCGCCATCATCGTCAAGTGTGAGGGTGCGCTTTGCCTTTTCTGCAGGCAAGTTTGGGTCAGCGGCACGTGCATAGTCTTAACACTGTTTCAACTTGCCTCTGGTTGGGAGTAGTGTTCTGGAACACTGCTCATTACTCTGCGTTGGCGCGCTTAAAGACCAACGTCTGGTTATCAGCGTAGTGGAGCATTAGCGAATCGCCCGTCTGCGTGTAGTATAGCACTGTCTCCAACGCTCGGAAGTAGGCTTGCTCTTGTTGGCTCAGGGCGGTGCTTAGGCAAGCCCGCCGCGTGCTGACCACAGTACCAAAGCTCAGCGAGTCACCTGCTACCGTGAACGGCGCGCTATACTGATTGCAGCCGCCTGAACCAGCCGCACGCCCTTCGGCAAAGCTGAGCGTGATCTCAGCCTCTGCCACGGCGATCTGGTTGTTCGGCGCGCCGTAGGTGACCAACCGCCACGCTGACTCGGTGAAGGTTGGCAGGCGGACGAACGTTAGGCGCTGTCCATCGTCGCTGAGCAGCACAAGCTGCCCATCCACAATCTGGTAGCGCCCGACTTTTGCCAGCGCCTCAAAGTATGTTGTTTCCATCGTCATGATCGGTTCATCGCAAGCCATCTCTGTGCTGGCGATTTGCCCAAAGCTAAGCCGATCTTCGGCGTAGGTCAGTGCGGCGGTGTAGCTGTTGCAGCCGCCTGAACCACTTGCCCGATCTGCGGTCAGCGATAGAGTGATCGCAGGTGAATCGGGCAGCGCGATCTCTGCGCTCGGCGCGCTGTAGTTAATCAAGCGCCACTGGCTATCTACCAGATCGATCAGGCGCGTGAAGATCAGCACTTCGCCGTTCCCATAGCTGATGATCAGCAGACCATCCTCAAAGCGGAAGCGTGTAGCTGCGCCTAAGGCTTGGAAATATGCCTGTTCTTGCTGCGTGATTGCCAGCGGCTCACAGGCAATCAAGGTGCTGAAGATTTCCTTGAAGCTGATTGTTTCGCCATTCACCGTGTAATTGCCACCGTAGGTATTGCAGCCGCCCGAACCACCGATGGCATCCGCGCCCAAATTGAGCGTTATGGACTGCTGACCGATGGGTGCGCTTGGCGCGTTTTCCGCACCAAAGGCAAGCAATTTCCAGCGCGTGCCAACCAAACGGTTTGGGTTGGCAGCCGCTGTGCTGTGCGTTGGCAGCAGGGTAAGTGCAAAGGCGACAATCAGCGCCCAGATTAGGTATTTCATGTGTTATACTCCGTCTCGTTCGTGTCTTCGGTCTGCGGCTGCTTGCCGCGCAGCCACAAAGCGGGTAGAAGTGCCACAACGCCGATCAGCGCGCCGATCAAGAGCATCTCTGCAATGACTGCCACGCCCGACTCGAAGTAGACGCGCACCGACTCGCGCTGAATCTGCTCTGCCACCCAGTCTCGCCCAAAGGACTCACGGGCAAGGCTGACCATGTAGTTCAAGCGGCTGAGCGCGTAGGTCGTCATGCTTGGAATGGCAATCGTCATGCCCAGATAGCGCATGATCAGCACCAAGGCAGAGGCAACACCGCGTCGGCTGGCATCTACGGCATTGATGACCACCGTACCTATCGGCGCGATGGTCAAGCCCAAGCCAATCCCGATCAGCACCAAGTGCAAGCCCATCAGCAGTTCAGCTGTTTCGGCGCGCCACGTGCTGCCTGAGAGCAAAAAACCGCTGATCGCCATCAGGATGCCGAGCAGTGTCGTGTTCCGAAAGCCAATTCTGCCCGAAAGCAGCGCACCCGGCACGGCTGCCAACGCCATCGGAATCGTCAGCGCTGAGAGCAAGATGCCGGCGCGCTCTGCCGCCCGTGCAATGGATTCCGCACTGGCATTCTCGGCGCGCAAGTTGATGAGCAGTGGCACACTGACCAAGCCAAGCATCAGCAGGAAGCCGATCAGCAAGTTGGTGAGCGTTGCCGCACTCACAGCGCGCTGGCGGAACAGGTGTAGTTCCAAGATAGGATGCTTGTGCCGCCATTCCCAGAGCAGAAAGCCGCCAAAGATCGCCGCCGCTGCCAAGAGCAGTGGCACATCGTAAGGTGACTCGCTCGCCTGCGCTTCCAGTGCTTGGAGGCTGGTGGCGCCGGTCACATCCGTGTTGCCGCCAAGCCCAAGCACAAGGCAGGTCAGCGCCGCCGCGATCAGCAGCCCGCCGATCACATCAAAGCGCCCTTTGCTGGTCGGATGCTGCACACCGCGCAGGGCGAACAGCATCAGCACAAAGGCGAAGACGCCCAACGGCACATTGATCCAAAAGAGCGTGCGCCAATCAGGTGCTGGCAGCGCTAAGCCAAGCCCTGCCAGCCACAGCCGAATTGCTTCGCCATGCTGCTGGAAGAAGCCGACCATCAAGCCGCCATACAGATGCCCTAGCACCCAGCCGAGCGTATCCATTGCGCCAACGAACCCAACGGCTGCGGCACGCCGCTGCGGCGGATACAGATCAGCCACCAGCGCAAGGCTGACTGGCACCACCGCGCCGGCACCCAACGCCTGAATCACGCGCCCGATGATGACCGCCAGCAGCGTAAGCTGATTCAGGTCGGGGCGTTGACCAAGGTAGCGCCGCGCAATATCATTGAGCAGCGCTGTTGGGAACAGGTGCGCGGTTGCCACCCACCACGAGCCAATGATGAACAGCGCCAGACACACCAAAAATGCGCCGCGCCTGCCCACCATATCCGAAAAGCGTCCCATCAGTGCCATGCTGACCGTGTAGGCGAGCAGGTAACCTGTCACCATCCATGCCGCCGATCCCAGATTGGTATCAATCGGGATGTTGAGCTTGATCAGCACCTCTGGCAGAATGGCAGAGATGATGGTCAGGTCGAGCGAGCCGACAAAGACCGGCACCAACACCAACGCGATGATTAGCCAACGACGGCGCTCTGTCAGGTGTGTGTTGATCGGCGTTTCGCTGCCGACCACACTCGGCACTTCAACAGCGGTGCTGGTCATGGCGCTTGCGTTGCCTCAGCGGTTGGCGCTGCTGTTGCTTCAGGGTTTGCCTGCGGCGTTGGCAGCGCACCGGGAACGCTCAAAACGCCGGGTGTGGCGTTTGGTGGCGTCTCCGCCTGTGGCACTTCTACGCTGATAGAACGATCCCCATAATCAAAAAGTTCCATAATCCAGGTGGTTGGCTCTGGGTGCTGGTCGGTCACGGTTTCGGGCTGCACCAACACAATGCGCTCCACTTGCCCTGTTGCCACGTTGATGTAGATATCGGCGTTGGCGTTGCCCGTACCGCGGATCAGGTTAACGGTGACGGCGCTAATATCGGCAACGCTTGCCGTGCCGCTGATGTGATGGACAGGCGTGCCGAATAAATCTACCACGCCATGATAGGTGAGATCGGTCAGCGCATTCAGGGCATACTTGATGCCTAAGTCGCCACGGATGAGCGTATCAGCGTTGAAGCCGGGCGAGAACTGCATGTTCAGCCAGCGGTTTGCCGTCAGCAGCAGGTGTTTCATATATTGATCGTTACCAACTGCCACAATATCAATTTGCCCTGCCACCCCAGCGACAGCGGCGCTCACTTTGGCGCTGATTTTGTCAGGCGCAACGTAGACGCCATCGGCACTGCCGAACGAGATCAAATCGGCGTCATCAATGAAGGCAGGCGCACCCGTCAGTTGCAATTTGAAGCGCAGCGCATTAACCGCTTGAATATCATCGGCAGCACGGCTGAGCAGCGCACGCGGATCGGGCGGTGGCGTGGGTGTGGCGCTCGGTGCGCCACCACAAGCAGCAAGCAGCAGGCTAAGGCTCACTAGCCCGACTAAAATTCGCAGGCTGTGCATAGGATTCCTCATTTATTTCGTGATTTTCTTCACCCAGCGCGTAGTATAGCACAGCCTGATCGCACAAATCGGTTAGGGCTTGGTAAACGCAGCCGATGTGCTTTTTCAAAGGTTTAGGCAAAAACCATCTGAGCGTATGGCAAGCGTTGGGCAGGCGTTGGGCAAACTGTGCTATAGTGAGTCTAATCCTTCGTGAAGGCTGTAAATTTGGCGGGAGTACCAATGCAACGCCCATATCCCGTGCCGCCGCAGCGCCCTTTAGAGCGTGCGGCTCGCCCTAAAGCCGTCAGGCGCACACCTTTCAAAATTACGCCCGCTATGCTGATGATTGGCATAGGCGCTGTCGGATTCCTGACCCTGATGAGCTTTCTTGCCGTTGCGTTTGGACTTATGTTGGTGCTAGGCAGCGGCAACATTCTGCCGACGGTGACGGTGGGCAGTGTGGCGCTTGGCGGGATGACAGAAGCGGCAGCGGCTGCCGCTATTGAGGCTGCATGGCAGCACATCACTGTGCGTGATGGCGACCGCACATGGCGCGTCCCCGCCGATATGCTTGGCATCACGGTGAACGCACAGGCAACTGCACAGCGCGCCATGCGTTATGGGCGTGGTGAAGGGTCAGTGCTGCTGGGCATCATTGGCACAGCAAAGATCGCGCCTGTTCTTAGCGTTGATCCGAGCCATGCGGCGCAAGGTATGGCGCTGCTTGCCGAGATGGTGAACCTTGCCCCGCGCAATGCCACCATCCGCATGGAAGGAAATGCGCTGGTGCCTGTGGCGGCAGCAGCAGGACGCGCCCTTGAAACAGGCGCGACGCTCAGCCGTTTGGCAGGTGCTGCCGCAGAGCTTACCGATGGCGCGCTAGATGTGGTCATGCGCGATGTGCAGCCAAGCGTCACCGACTCAGCGCCGCTGCTGGCACAGGCAGGCGCTTTGCTGGCAACGCCGCTCAGCTTGAACATCTATAATCCCGTCACCAATCAAGGGCTGACGTGGCACATTCCGCCGAATGAGTGGGGACGCTGGCTAACAACCGAAAACACACCACAAGGCGTCGTTTTTGGCGTGGAAGGGGCACCACTCAGCGCCTATCTGAATACACAGAGCGCAACACTTGGGGATGGGCAGTTTATCAAAGTGACGGAGGCAGTCAGCGCGCTGCAAAAGGCATTGAGCAAACACCGCACCGATGCCGAGACACGCGCCTACAACGCGCCAACACAATATACAGTGCAGCATGGCGATACACTTGGCAGCATCGCGTGGAAAGTCGGTGTGCAGATGTTCCGCATTCAGCGCGCCAACCCATCCGTGAATCTAGAAGCGCTGCGCGTTGGGCAAGTGATCACCATCCCTTCCAAAGATGAACTGTTGCCGCTGCCCGTCGTGCCGAACAAGCGGATTGTGGTGAGCATCGCACGGCAGCGGATGTGGGTCTATGAGAATGGGCAGGTGAAATGGGAATGGGCAACTTCAACCGGCATCAGCAGCAGCCCAACGCAGCCCGGTGTCTATCAGGTGCAATCGCATGATGGCACCGCCTATGCCAGCAATTGGAATCTCTATATGCCGAGTTTCCTCAGCATCTATGAAGCAGTGCCGGGCTTTTTCAACGGCATACACGGCTTTCCCTCACGCGGCGGCACGCAAGTGCTGTGGGAAAACGCGCTAGGGCGTCCTGTAACCTACGGCTGCATCCTGCTGAGTTCAGCCAATGCGCAAGCGCTCTATGCGTGGGCAGAAGACGGCGTTGTGGTCGAGATTCAGCGCTGATTTTTGCCCATACTGGAAAACTGTGCGTCACTTTTCAACAAGTAAAACGGTATAGTGGTTAGTCAGCACTTGCGTAAACCCGTGTGGACTAAAAGTACCTACCGAACTTGAGACGAGAGGGATGTTGTAATGAGAAAAGCTGTTTTATTCGTCATGGCGGCGGCGTTGGCATTTGCCATGCTGCCCAGCATGCCCAGCGCGGCGGCAAGTGTGCCGCTCATTGAACGCTTCCACGCCACATGCAGCCATTTCTCGGTGAAATTCACCATGCAGGGCTACACAAACGATGCCAACGGCTTTGACCGCCTGCGCTACGAAGTGCGCGATGGACTTGGCACACTGCTCTACAGTGAAGACTCCGTGCGGATGGTGAACGCCACCGAGACGGCAACTGTTGTCAATTTGCCCTACACCTTTGCCACACCCGCCCAAAATCCGATCACATTCCGCATCCTCGACACGGACTTCATGGCACGTCCTGTCGGTGTGCTGGCAGAAATGCGCGCTGACTCGGCTTGCCTTGCGCCCATCAGCCGCGCTGCGTATTTCGCCAGCTTGCTGCCGCAAGGTGTGAAGGGCTTCACGCGGACGGAAACCGTGCTGTATGGCACGCCAAACGGGGCACCTATCGGGCTGCGCCTTACCGCCGGGCGGGAGTTCACGGGCATTTACCGAACGGCAGATGGTGTATGGGTGGCACTTTACGTTGGTGGTGAAAATCTGGTGTGGGTACGTGCCAGCGATATGGATATGCCGATTAACGGTTTGCTGCATGAGCCAACGCGCATTGATCGCAGCCAACAGGTGACTGGTGCCGTGGTGCCAACCTTGCCCCTAGGTTCAGTCACGGCGCGCTTCACCGTTAATCTGCGCGCTGCGCCAACCACTGCCAGCGCACGGATCGGGCGCGTGCCGTGGCAAGCGACGGTTCCAGTTTATGGGCGCAGCGCCAACAGCGGCTGGATTTTGGTGAACTATAACGGCGTGGCAGGCTGGGTTGCGGCGCGTTTCTTCACCTTCAATGACGGGTTGCGGCTGGCAAGCCTGCCGATTGTGGGCTAGTTACGCGGAAGTCAACCTGATGTCCTAACACAAAAGCAGAGTCGCTTTCAAGGTGACTCTGCTTTTGTTTAATATGCCCAAAGGCTGTGATTATTTTGTTATACGTAGGGTGATTATGAAAGCGGCAAAGTAATTAAGGCCCTATAGCATGGAACACAACACAAGCTATACTCAAACTATGCGAAGGAGAAAGTTACCTATGGTGAATGCATGTTACGATTAACGGGCGAGCGGATCGGCAATTATGAAATCATCGGGCTGCTTGGGGAAGGCGGCATGGCAGTTGTCTACCGTGCGCGGCAGATCAACGTGCAGCGC
>DAOTVQ010000039.1:0-36972 GCA_034436355.1 Anaerolineae bacterium | reverse complement strand
TACGGCATCGCGGGCGATAAGCCGATTGCGGGCGTGTGGGGTGTGCCGCCGCCACCAGAGGCGCCAAGCGCACCTGAGGTGGCACCAACCTTCGTGCCGAGACAGTGAGCTAGGAGCGGGGCAGGCGGGAATATAACGCCTGCCCCGCCTAGCATTGACAAGTGCAGCGCGGCATGTATAATAAATGTTAGTTAAGCCCTGGTGGCGGAATTGGCATACGCGGCAGTTTGAGGGGCTGTGCCTTTATGGCGTGGAGGTTCGAGTCCTCTCCAGGGCAAACAAAAACCAGCAGAAACCCTGCTGGTTTTTTGCTGCCTTGCCAAGCCGCCTAGCGGATGGCTAACGGCTGCAAGGCTGACTCATCTTTTTTGCCCTCGCGGATTATGCTTTCGTTGCCGTCGGTTGTTTCGATCAGCACAAAATGGTTGAGCAGATCGCGCCCTTCTTGCACCTGCTTAGACAGCACTGCCTGATCGCCATTTGGCGTGATGACCAAGCCCTGAAAACGTCCGCGTGCAATCAGGCGTGAGCGCAGATCGCCGCCCAATTCTACGCTGTAGAGCGCTTCTGTCCCACCGCGTGTTAGGTAATATAGGCGCTTGCCATCAGCAGTCCATGCCAGCGCTGGTATCCGTGCTTCGCGCCCTGCCACGCTGATTGCAATCGGTGCGCCTTCGCCATCCACTGCGTAAAGGTACAACTGCTCATCGTTATTGCCATCGCGGGTGACCATTGCCAGCCAGCTACCGTCAGCATTGAAGGCGAAGCGCACAGGCATATCCGGTGGATGGCGTTCTACAACAATGCCATTCATGACGGGCTTTAATTCGCCCGTCTCCAGCGAGAGCCTGCCTACATTGGCCACAGAAGCATCCAAGCCATTGGGATAGACCAAGAGTGCCTCAGTGGTGCTGAGGATGTGCAGTTGGTTCAGCGCGCTAAAGGTGAGATAGGCGCCGCCTGTGTTGCCCTTACCAACCTCAGCATAGGTGCCGTCTGGGCTAACACGCACCAAGCGCCATTGGGAAGCTCTGCCTGTGCAGCGCTCACCGAAGACGGCGTAGAAGGCGTCTCCGGCAGGGCGCAGCGTGCTGCTCACAAAGTTGCAGCCTTCGCTGGCGGGCAATTCGGTAACGAGGCGTTGTGTGCGTGTGCCGTCCCACAAGCGCACATCTACCGAAGGCACCACCCCTTGTGAATCGGCAAAAAACTGCACCACGACCACATTGCGTCCGTTAAAGGTGAAGCTGTTCACATTTTCCAGTGTGGTTAACTCGTTCAAAGTGGCGAGTTCGATCAGGCGCAGCGTGCCAACCGTATAATTGCCCCGTGCCGCATCGGAGCGGTAGCGCATCACGCCGAGCAGCGTGCCATCGCTGCTCATCTGCATTCCACCGCGCAGCGCACATGCCAAGCCGTTATTTTCACCAAGTGGCAGCGCCTTGCCGCCGTCTAGTGGGTAGATTTCTTGCACACCGTTGATATCGCTGCCAAAGTGCAGCACCAGATTGTTCGCATACGTAAAGCAAGGGATGGCAAGCGTGCGCGTTGTGCCAACCGCCAAACTTTCGGCATTGCTGCTGAGGTCATAGAAAGCCAGCATGTTGCCGTTTGGGTTGTAGGCAAGAATACGCGGATCGCCTTCACGCAGTGCGACGGCAGTCGGGTTGGCAGGTTGCGGCGCAGTGGTAAGTTGTGGTGTAGTGATTGGGTTGGCGGGCGCGGAAGTCCCTGAGGCTTGCGTCGCCGCGACTGCGGTAGGTGGCAGCGTGGGCGCGATAAGCGTTGGTGCGTTGCCTTCTGGGGTGAGATTAGCAGGCGCACCACAGGCAGCTATAAAAAACAAGGCAGCCAAAAGCAGCCGTCTCCACAAGATGTTCAAGTCAAACTCTCCGTCAGCAAGCTAGTGAGCCGCACTCAGCAGCGATGCACCTCAAGAACGTGAGCGCTTCTCATCATTGGTATCATCTTTGGGCAGTGAGTGTGTGGTGTGGCTGAAGCGCACGCGCAACACCATTTGCCCTAAGCGAATTTCATCGCCATCTTGCAAGCGGTTGGGGCGGTGTGCCGCTAAGCGCACACCGTTTAGGTAGGTGCCGTTGCTGCTGCCCAAGTCCCACAATTCAAGCTGATTGTTCTCGGCTTGGCGAATGGCAGCATGGCGGCGGCTAACACCCATGCGATAGCCCGCAAAAGGTGTCATATCCACGTCGGGCATTGCGCCGGTGGCCGGGTCACGCCGCCCAAAGATCGTCTCGCGCTTTTGCTTCAGCAAGATCGGCTCGGCATCAGCGATTTCAATACGGAGCATGACATCTACAGGGAATGGTTCAGCACTTTTGATGACTGCCAACGCCTCGCGTACCTCCATAGGGGTGTTGATGCCAATGCTGCGCGTGCCAAGCGGTGCATCGCCAATCAGGCTGGCACCGCAGTTTTCACAAAAGACGACACCGATTCGGTTAAGGTGTTTACAATTCGGACATGCCTGCATAGCGGCCACTCCCGGCTGCCCAACCCTCACAAAAGATAAGGCTCATTCTAGTATAGTGTAAATGAGAGTAACATACTTTGCCACTTAGCAACACAGCCTTTTTAGGCGAATGTGGCGCACAGATCGGGATAGTTGGGCGCATAGCTACCACTGATGCGGCTTTGCGAATTTGTGGCGGCGCACAATGCTGGGAATTTCCCTCGTGTGCCGCTCTTTCTTTCAATGCCTGAATCTGTTAAGATTAGGTCTGAAAATACCGTATGAAAGTGTACTAAAAACCACTATGAACGCTCCCAAACCACCCAAAATTGTTGTGATTGGCGCAGGCAGCGCCATTTTCGGGCTTAGCTCACTTGCCACGCTCATGCGTAGCCCACGCCTGCGCGGCGCAGAGCTTGCCCTTGTCGATATTTACGAGCCAAACCTCGAATTAATGACCCAACTGGCAGAGGTGATGAACCGCGAGTGGGGCGCGCAAATGCGGATTAACGCCTACACCGAACGCGCCAAAGCATTGCCCGCCGCCGATTTTGTGATCGTCACTGTGCAGGTTGGGCAGCGTGAAACGGTCTGGCGGCTGGATTGGGAGATTCCGCTGAAATATGGCGTGCGCCAACCCTACGCGGAAAACAGCGGGCCCGGTGCTTTCGCCCATGCAGCGCGCAACATGCCCCTGATGCTGGACATCGCCAAAGATATGGAGCGCTACTGCCCAAAGGCGCTCTACATGAATTTCACCAACCCGCTCATCCGCCTGACGTGGGGCGTGCAGCGCTATAGCAGCGTGCCAACAGTTGGGCTGTGCCATCAGCTTGAGTGGGGCTATGCCATGCTTGGCGCGTTGTTTGCGGAACACTATGGCTACGCACACGAAGTGCCGCCGAATTTCCATGTTCACACCGATGCACACACTGTGCCGATCACGATGCACATGGCAAAGCGCGCTCACGAACATCTGGACGTGAAGGCAGCCGGCATCAACCATTTTTCGTGGATTTATGATGTGCGCGAGAAAGGCACAGGGCGTGATATGTACCCGCTGCTGCGCCAGTACTTCATGAACTACCGTGAGTCGTTCGAGCCGCTCACCCGCGAAATGTTCAAAATTTTCGGGCTGATGCCAACCGCCGGCGATAGCCATATGTGCGAATACCTAACCATCACGCATGATCCAATCACCAAGCCTTGGGAAAAATATGACCTGAAGCTGCAAAATTGGGATATGAACATCGAGCGCCGCGCCAGCCGCCTGCAACAGGCGCGTGACATTGTGGCGGGCAAACGCGCCGTAGACGAACTGCGCGACGTGAAATCCGAAGGTGTGCCAGAGATCATCGAGGCGCTGACCTACAACGACAATCTGTACTTTGAGCAGTTGAATTTAGTCAATCGCGGCAAGATTCCGAACTTGCCCGACGATGCCATCGTGGAAGTGCCGGGCATCCTCAGCAGCGCAGGCATTCACGGCTTGAATGTGCCTGCCTTACCAGCTGGCATCACGGAACTCTGCCGCCGTGAACTGGGCTTGAGCAGCATTGTGGTGGATGCTTGCGTACATGGGGATCGTGATCTGGCGCTGCAAGCACTGATGCTCGATCCGATGATGAACGACATTGATCGCGCACGCGCCATCCTTGCCGATTTTCTGGAGACGTTTGCCGAGTTCTTGCCGCAGTTTCACGGCGAATGGTCGCTGGACAGCGCCGGTGGCGAGCGCGTGACGGCGTAACCTGAAAGTTTGTGTGCAGCGGATAGGGAAAAGCACTGTCCGCTGCACGGGAAAGGGAGGAGAAGAACTTATGGTTACAGAGCGTGTGCGCTACACAGTTGCCGAGTTTGAAGCGTTTATCGAGCGCCCCGAAAATCGAGATCGCCTGTTTGAGCTGATTGACGGGGAGATCGTTAAAAAGATGGTCACTGAAGAACATGGGCTGATTGTTGCTAACCTCATTTTTTTGCTCAAGCGTTACTTGATACAGCATCCAATTGGGCACGTAGGTGTGGAGATTTCCCACCGCACACCGAATGATGATTACAATGAACGCTTGCCCGATATTTCTTTCATTCTCAACAGCGAACGCCCTATCGTAAGGCAAGGCGCGGTACCTGCTATGCCTGAATTGGCGATTGAAGTGAAATCCTACAGCCAAACCTACAAAGAGATGCGCGAGAAAGCTGCCTTTTACCTTGCACACGGCGCACGCGCTGTTTGGTTGGTCTTTCCCGAAAAACGCCTTGTCGAAACCTACACACCCACCACCCACAACATCCTGTTGGAAAATGAAACGCTGAGCGGTGGCGATATGCTGCCCAACTTCAGCCTGAGCGTCGCTGAAATTTTTCAGGTTTAACACACAGAAACGCAGTGCAGCCATGAACATCAGCCTGCCCTATGGCAAAACACAGCTCTCGCTTGACTTGCCCGATCATCTCTCTGTGGATGTGCTGCATCCGCACAAGACGCCCGCCGCACCCGATCCCGCCGCTGAGGTTGCCGCTGCCCTCAACAGCGTGGATTGGCTGCAATACAAAGGCGCACGCACCGCCGCCATCGCCATCAACGATAAGACGCGCCCTGTGCCGCACAACTTGCTGCTGCCGCCACTGCTGGAACGCTTAGAGCAGCTCGGCATTCCGCCCGAACGCATCACCTTGATCGTGGCGACGGGCAACCACAGCCCGATGATGCCCAGTGAGTTCAGCAGCATTCTGCCCGAGTCGATCATTGAGCGCTATCGCGTCATCAGCCACGACATAGACGCCGATCACAACATCGTGCGGCTGGGCATGAGTACGCGCCGCACCATTGTATCAATCAATCGCACTTTCTTTGAGGCAAATCTGCGGATTGCACTTGGCAACGTTGAGCCGCACCAATTCGCAGGGTTCAGCGGTGGCGTCAAAAGCGCGGTGATCGGCTTGGCGGGCTGGGATACCATCAACGGCAATCACCGCATGATGTCTGCTGAGGGCGCGACGCTGGGCAGCTATGAGGATAATCCCGTGCGGCAAGATATTGAGGATATGGGGCGCATTGTTGGTGTGCATTTGGCGCTCAACACCGTGATGAACGACCAAAAGCAGATCGTGCGCGTCTTTTGCGGCGCGCCATTGAATGTGATGCGCGCTGCAATTCCGCTGGTGCGCCAAGTTTATCAGCAGATGGTTGAGCAGCCTTATGACCTGATCATCGCCTCGCCCGGCGGCTATCCCAAGGACATCAACATTTATCAGGCGCAAAAGGCACTCGGACATGCCGTGCTTGCCTCACGAGCAGGCGGCGCGATCATCTTGGCGGCAGCGTGCAGCGAAGGCAGCGGCAGCGCTAAATATGAGCATTGGATCAGTGAGCTGCGCTTGCCGCTTGGCGCGGATGTTAATCGAGTGGTCATTGAGCGCTTTCGCGCCGAAGGCTTCCGCGTCGGACCGCACAAGGCATTCCAAATCGCCCGCGACTCAGTGGATCGGCGTGTGATTTGGGTAACCGACTTGCCGAACCCGTCCGTGTTTGGCTTTCGCAGCGCGTCCAGCTTGCGCGCCGCGCTCTACGAGGCACTCGATGCCGATCCGAGCATTCAGCGCGTAGCGGTGCTGCCTTACGCCAATGCAACCATCGTTACTGCCAAGCCATGAGCATTAGAGTATAGAAGGTGAGGTTTTCCATGAAAGTTTGGCTAGATACCGCTGTTTTAGAAGAGATTCGGGAAGCTGTCTCGTGGGGCGTGGTGCGCGGAGTCACCACCAACCCAACACACATCGCTAACGCAGGCGTCACCGATTTCCGCGCCCACATCCTGGAGATCATCGAGATTGTGCAAGGTCCCGTCAGCGTAGAGGTGGTCAGCACCGACTGGCAGGGAATGGTGCGCGAGGCGGAAGAAGTGGCGCGTTGGTCACCGCATGTGGTCGTCAAAATCCCAACAATCATCGAGGGCTTGAAGGCGATGAAGATCGTCAAAGAGTTCGCCACCATCAACGCCACGCTGATCTTTTCACCGAATCAGGCGTATATGGCAGCCGCCGCCGGCGCACATTTCGTCTCGCCCTTCGTCAACCGCCTTGATCTGGTTGGTCACGATGGGATGCAGTTGGTGCGCGACAGTGTGACCATCTTCAAGAACTACGCTTGGGATCGGGAAGTGGTGGCAGCCAGCATCCGCACCTCGCTGCAAGTCTACGAGTGCTTGTTGGCAGGCGCGCACATCGTGACCATGCCGTTTTCAGTGCTGAAAGGCTTGATGGATCATCCGATGACCGAGATCGGCTTGAAGATGTTCATGGATGACTGGGCGCGTGTTTCGGAAAAGTTGGGCGGCGCGCTGCAAGGCAGTTAGAACACTTTTTAGCATGGCATAAACGTTCGTCTGCGGCACGCGCCGCAGACCAGATCATCGCACAATGCCCTGCTTTTAATTGTCGTATAATTGCCATAGACTGTGACGAGTTGCTATAAATTTATATGTGCATTTAGCGTAAGCAAATTATCATATGTTATAGGTATGCTACGTTTGTATCTGTAGTATTTTTGCTTGACCTATGTTAGGCTTATAGATGGCGTTTGCATGGGCATCTGAAACGAGCAGAGAAGCAGATACTGACTATGACCGAAAGACCTGAACGGTTTGATTTCTCAGACGAATACCGCGATGCTGAGTATATTGATAGTGGCGGCATGGCAACCATCTATAAGGCACACCAGGTTCGGCTTAACCGATTTGTTGCCGTTAAAGTGCTTGACCGCAACCGTGTGCCAGCTGACCGCTATCAGGAGTTTATGCAGCGCTTTGACATTGAAATGCAGACGCTGGCAGCCCTAACCCATCCCCACATCGTGGGCATTCACACCCACGCCCGCTACGAGGGCAATCCTTACTTTGTTATGGATTGGTTGGATGGTGGCAATTTACAGGAGCGTATTGAGGCAGGCGCTATTGCTTTTGAAGATTGCGCCCGATGGCTTGAGCAAATCGCTTCTGCCCTAGATTATGCACACAGCAAAAAGATCATCCACCGCGATCTAAAGCCGCAGAATGTGCTGTTTGATGCTGATGGCAACGCTATCCTAACCGATTTTGGGATTGCCAAAATTCAGGGAGATGTAGATCGGAGCAACATTTTTCATACACAAGGTGGTTTGCGCTGGGGAACACCGCGCTACATGGCGCCCGAAACCATTGATAAGAATGAAGTTGATGCCCGTTCGGATGTTTTTGCGTTGGGCGTGATCCTCTTTCAAATGGTGACCAACGCACCACCCTTTGAGGCTGAAACGCCCACCCAACTCATGATAAAAAATGTTAATGAACCGCCGCCGCGCCCTTCTGCCCTACGCCCTGATCTGCCGCGTGCCTTAGACAGAGTGATTCTAAAAGCACTTGCTAAAAATCCCGAAGACCGCTACCAGAGCGCGGGCGAACTCGCCCGTGCCTTCCGCGCCGCTCTGGAGCGCCCTACGCCCAACTGGTTAGTCTTTTTGCAGCAGCAGTTGGAGGGGAGCCGTCACTTTTTGAAGGCACATCCGCGCCTTGAACGTGGCGCGTTGGTCATTTTCCCTATCATTATCGTAGGGTTGGTGATCGTGCTTTGGGCAGTGGTGAGTGGGCGCAGTGAATCGCTCCCGGTTGAAGGTGCAGCCCTCGCTGCGGATGCGACGACCGAACCAAGCGAAACACCAACTGATCCGCCTACCCAAACACCGCTGCCTGTCCCACAGATTGTGTTGCCTACCGCCACCGCTACGCTCACCGCTACCCGCACCGCTACTGCCACGCCCAGTGCAACCAGCACATACACACCTAGCGCGACCCTCACCCATACACCTAGCCCAAGCCAAACGGCAACTCAAACAGCCAGTGCAACCGCCAGCCCTAGCCCCACCTTGACAGCGACCGCCACAGCGAGCGCTACCCGTACCGCAACCGCTACCCCTAGCCCAACGCTGACCTTCACGCACACAGCCAGCAGCACACCCACCCTCACTCTCACTCGGACGGCAAGTGCCACCCCTTTGCCAACTGAAACGGCAACCGTGACTGCCACACCGACCGTAACGCCTTTGATCATTGGCACCGCCACGCCTGAAATTGGGACGCAGCGCAGCTTTGTGCCACCCAACAGCGGCATCGAGGTGATTGGCGTTTACACACACATCGGTCGCTGGCTGAACCTTGAGCCTGTCACAGTTAGGCAATACCGCGCCTGTTATGATCTAGGCGGCTGTTCATTTATTGACTTTGGCAGTGCTGGCACAGGCATCCTGGAGATGACCGCTATTGAAGCGCGTGACTACTGCCTTTGGCAGTATGGAGGGCGTTTACCCTTGACTCAAGAACTCAACGAAATTGTGCGGCGCGGCACGGCTAGGCGCATTGCCAATGAATGGACGGCTGAGGGAGTTTCCGACCCCGCCAACCAAAATCGGAAGGCACCTGCGCGCTGCTTATTTAACCGTTAAAGAAACTCAACTCAATATGTGTAAGGAGACAATCTATGCCCAAGTTTATAAAGTGCGTTCTCGTGCTAAGTGTTATGGCGGCACTGTTGCCAACCCTGATCGCACATGCCCAACGCCCTGAACCTACCAAAGATGGCATCTTGGTTTGCGTTCGCCCTGCCAGTGGTGAAACAAGCTATGCCCTACTCTTCCGAGAGACAACTTCTTTTGGATTAGTTATCCCCCAAAATGCCACTGTAAAAATCACCAGCACCCTCAAAGTGGCAGCCCTGATGTATACCATTGCGCCGGATGCACCTTCTGGTGGGTATCGTCTTATTGAGCAGTTTGTGCAAAGCACGGCACTCTCGGACGAGCCTGCTGACCCTGCTTGCAGCGCTGATCTCGGCAATTTGGTGGCAGATCGTGCGCGCAGCAGGCTCTATTCAACGGTCACGCTACCCGCTAACAGAGACCGTGCGCTGGTTGTTCAGGTTGACCCAAGTGAAGCACCGCCCACTGCTGTGCTTGGCGCGGTCAGCATGGTCTTCAACACCACTCCTGTGCTCAGCTTCCAGCTTTTGCAGGTTAACAAGACGGATCGTGACCTGCAAGTTAAAGTGTTGGGCTTAAAAGATGTTCCCTATAGCGCCGTCTCCAACAAAGTTTTTAATTTGAGTCAAAGCCTGCCCGATAAGCCTAATCCCGCTGGGGGCGATTTTTCAGGTGCTATTCCTTCAAGCCCTTTCAGTTTTAACATTGGGCGCTTTGCCCGCCCGTCTGACCTATACAGTTTCTTAGCCAGCAACAACATACGGACTTATCCCGGACATGGCTTGTTCTCGTTGCCGAGCGATTATTCCTACATCGGCGGCTTTATGAGCATTCGGCTGGATACTCAAGCTGCGGAACGCCTGCCCCGTTTTGAAGCCGGTGTGCGTGTGCGCGCCTTGCCGGGCGCCTCGGTCAGCTATTTTGTGCCCGCCGCGCCTGACCAAGTGAAAGGGCGCTTAGAAGGCACCAACACCGCCACAGTGGATAAAGTAGATGACTTTGGGCGGCTGTTCATCATCCGTGGCGGCGAGCGCGATATGTACATCGAGGCTTGGCTGGTTGAAGTCGTCGAGTAGTAGGGCGCTAGGGATATCTCTCTGAGTCCGAGTCTGCCTCACCTTCGTTCAAATCGTCCAGCAGTGCTTGCCGTTGAAGGGCGGTCACGGGCGGTTCTTCAGGCGGCAGGCTCGGATCATACTCGTAGACACTTTTGATGTGCAGGTCGGTAATATCCACCCGCGCAATGGATTTGACGGTCAGCAGTTGCTCAATCAAGCGCGGTGCTTCGTTCAGCGTGAGCGGATGATTCAGTTCCACCACCAGCACCGCCGATTCGCCCGCCGCAGGTTGCATGGTGGCGCGCTTGATCGGCACCCCCAGACGCCCTAAGGCGGTTAGCGCTTTGCCCACCGCCCGATGATCATCTTTCAGGTAGAGGCTCAAAATATTGGCGGTGTCTCGTCGGTTGAAGTGCGTTTCGATGCGCTCTAAGAAAGTCAGTGTGAACAGGATCAAGAACATAGTAGCAGTTGCCAGCCAGCCAAGCCCAACGCCGGTCGTGATGCCAATGCCTGCTGCACCCCAGATGCTGGCGGCTGTCGTTAGCCCACGTACTGTTGTGCCATGCCGCAAGATGGCACCCGCCCCCAAAAAACCGATGCCGGAAACCACATAGCTGGCAACGCGCATTGGGTCGCGCTCAACGATATTTGGCAATGCATAAGCGCCTGCCATCGTCATCAGGCAAGCGCCTAAGCCCACTAGAATATGCGGGCGGAAGCCGCTGGCGCGCTCGTGCCGTGAACGCTCCAAGCCAATCAGCCCACACAGCAGCAGCACCAAGAGCAGCCGCCCGAACAACACACCGTCAAATTCGCCAAAAACAGGTGCTAGGGATTGCCCAATCTGCTCGAAAAGAACCCGAAATTCCGCGAAAAGCGCTTGAAAAAACTTTTCAATATCCATAAGTGTGCGCCTTGTGTAAGGAAAAATAAGTTGGCAGCCGCTGAACCAAGCGCATTAAAAATAGAGGGTCAGCCGCTTCTGTGCGCTTCAAATAACTGCGTTGCGGTCGTGGATGGTAATTCGCGCCAGAGCGCCAACTGCGCTTCTCTCATTATCATGGAGATAGCGCCAAATTGCAATGGCGCGCCCTCAGGGCAAGCAGCCCTCCACAACAGACAAGTTGCATATACGCAAAGTTCTGATAGCATTAGGGACACAGGCAGCTATTCCGAACTGCTCGGACGGAGGCGATTAGTGGGAAATCCTGTTTCCATCGTGATTATAGGTGGGTTGGCAGCACTTGCCTCCGTGTTAGGCGTGCGCTTTATTCGGCAGTACGCCGCACAGCAAACCGAGACCCCGTCCACGATGGCACACACCGTCACGCCACGCGGTGGCGGCTTGGCGATTTTGGTGGTGGTGCTGATGATCTTCATGCCCTTTGGGTTAGGGCTAAGCAGCGACCCTAGCCTTGTGGTGCGCTTTTCGTTAGCAAGCGCGCTGATGGCGTTCATCGGCTTCTATGAAGATTTCCGCACGCTGCCGCGCCCAATGCGCCTTTTGGTGCAGGCGGCTGCCGCCCTGATTTTTGTGCCAGCCACACCAATTACGACCCTAGCGCTCCCGGCGCTCGCCATTGAGATTCCGCTGTGGTTCGGCTATCTGATCGCCGTGTTGTGGATCGTCGGCTTGACGAATGTTTATTGCTATATGGATGGGATCAACGGCTTGGCAAGCGGGCAAGCCGTTCTGGCGGCAGGCATTTGGGCGATCATTGGCTGGCTGAGCGATGCGCCGTTGGTCATGCTGCTGGCAGCCCTGATCGCCGGCAGTTCGCTCGGCTTTGGCGTCTACAACTTGCCACCCAAAAGCATCTTTTTGGGCGAGGTAGGCAGCAGTTTTCTGGGCTTTAGCCTTGCCGCCTTGCCGCTGCTGGCTGTTGGGCAGGGCGAGTCGCCGCGTTTGTTGGTGAGCGGTGTGCTGATCATGTCGCTGTTCACCTTTGATGCCCTTCTGACCTTTGTGCGCTATCTGCTGGCGGGCGGTGAGGATAAGCACGCTAACCGTTCGCACCTCTACCAACGCCTGCTTAAGCTAGGCGATTCGCCACTGCGTGTGCTATCCCTCTATTTGCTGCTTTCGACAGGCTTTGGCATTGCGGGCTTGCTTTATTGGCAGTCTGCTACGCCTTCGCTGCTCTTGGCAGTTGGCATGGTCTGCCTAACGCTCTACGCATGGATCAAGCGCCGCGAAACGCAGCACGAGCCATTTTCCAACCCACTCAGCATGAAAGATGATGCCAAACACACATGAAACTGCTGTTCATTGCTTCGTCGCTCGATCTGCGGCAGCCCTTCAGCGCCACACCGGCTTGGTGGCAGCTTTTGAAAGGGCTGTATGAAATTGGCGTAGATGTGCTTGCCACCACCTATCAAGGCCCTGCCATCGAGTCTTTGTGGTGGCGTTCGCTGCCGAATCCGGTGCGCGCTCAGGGCGATGCCTTCAAGGCAGTGCGCGATCTGATCAAACGCGGCGGCAAAGAAAAGCAGGTGGAGACTGCCCGCAGCGGCGAATCACGGACAGATCGCCTTCAGCGCGAGATCGCGCAGCGTGTGGTGATGCCGCGTTGGCGTGCTTTCATGGATCGCACCTTCAAAGCGCACCCAGATATTGACGCGGCGATTTTCCTGACCATTCCGCTCAATCATGTAGTTGGATTGGCAGCGCATGTGCAGAACAAATTTGGCAAGCCCGTCTTATATTACGATGGTGATGTGCCTGCCAGCCTGCCGCAGTTTGCTGGCTTTGCCAGCGGCTTTAAGATGTACTTCGGCGCGGATGTGAGCGAGTATGCAGGCTTTATCTCCAACAGCTATGGCGGCGCACAAATGCTGCGCGAACTTGGCGCACGGCAAGCGCATGTGCTTTACTACGGCGCTGATCCTGATATCTTTAGCCCTATAGACATACCGAAAAACATTGATGTGTTCTTCTACGGACACACCCGCGAATACCGCGAGGCATGGATTGATGCCATGCTGATGAATGCCAGCCGCGCCATGCCTGAAGCGCGCTTCGCTGTGCGTGGCAGAGGCTTGGGCAGCTTAGGGCGCGCCCAAATGCTGCCCTACCTCTCCTTTAGCAAGCTGCGCGAGTATGCTTGCCGCGCCAAGATCAACCTGTGCATTACGCGCAAAGCGCACGCTTCTGTCTTCGCCTCATCCAGCTCACGCCCGTTCGAGTTGGCGAGTTTGGGCGCGTGCATTGTGGCAAATCCATATTTGGGCATTGAGACGTGGTTCGAGCCAGAGCGTGAGATCATCTTGATCGAGAGCGCTGATGAGGCAGTTGAGCGCTACCGCTGGCTGTTGGCGAACGATTCAGCACGGCAGGCAATTGGTGAGGCTGCGCGGCAGCGCGTGCTGGCAGAGCATACCTTTCGCCACCGCGCCCAAGAATTGGTGCAAATCGTGAGGCAGCACATCTAATGCTGGCGTGGCTGGTCGCGCTGATCGGCTTGGGCAGCCAATACTTTTGGGCGCGCTATTTGGTGCGCGGCGAGCCGATCCTGACTGCGCTCACGGCGCTTGGGCTAGGCGGCGGCGCGCTCTCGCTGAGTATGCTGTGGCAAGCCCTGCTTGGTGCGCCGATCACACCGCAAGGCACACTCATCACCTGCCTTGCACTGGGCGCGCTTGGTTGGTGGGTGTGGCAGCGCGCCACAATTAGACCCGAATGCTATATTACGCCCTACCGTCTGCCCATGCAGCGCGCCGTGATCTTCCTCTTGGGGCTGACGAGCGCTCTAATCCTCTTCAACGCTGCTTATTGGTTCTACAACCGCGATGACGCCATTGCCATCTATGCGCGCTTTGGCAAACACATCGCGCTGACAGGCAGTTTACCTGAGCTGAACAGCGCAGCACTCTATGAGGCATATCCGATGTTCACGCCGCTGCTGTATGCCTTTGCACATCAGCTTTCGGGCAGCTTTAACGACAGCCTCGCTGCCTTTCTCGGTGCGTTATATGCCGTTGGCGTGTTAGGTGTAGCTTACGCGCTAGGGCGTGAACTCTTTGGCGCGCCAATCGGGCTGAGCGCCGCACTGCTCTTGGCACTGACGCCGCTCTTCACCGATTGGGCATCGGCGGGCTATACCGATTTGCCGTGTGCCTTCTTCTTCGGCATGAGCGCGCTGTTCACGGCGCGTTGGGCGCGCACTGCCGCTTGGCAAGAGGCACTCTTAGCCGGCGTGATGGCGGGCTTGGCGGCTTGGATGAAGAACAGCGGCTTGCTGGTGCTGGGCGCCTTCGGAGTCTGGTTTGCCTATCGGTGGTTGGTGAGTCGGCGTGTTGAATGGCGCGGCGCGGCGCTGATCGGGATCGGCTTTGCTGCGATCTGCGGCGTCTGGTATGCGCGCAACCTGCTTATGATCGGTGCGTTAGTGCCACCGACCGGCTGGACGTGGTTAGCACAGCGCACAGCGAGCAACTTGTTTCCCTACCTCAGCGAAGCGGGCTATTTGTTCGTAGGCTATGCGCTGACGTTGGGCGTGCTGTTCACGCTTGGGCGTGCTGCACTGCGCCGCCACGCGGAATCGGTGCTGTTGGTGGCATTTTATCTGCCGTTCTTTGCTGTGTGGTGGCTGTTCTTCAGCTATGATGAGCGCTTTTTGTTGGCACTCAGCGCGCCTGTTGCAGTCATGGCGGCGGAGGCGTTACGAGTCTGCCTTGCGCCGTTATTCAGGCGTCTGTCGCAGCGTCACCGCGCCGCGCTGATGCTCTTGGTGCTGATCAGCAGCTTTTTTGCGCTCTACACAGCGGTGGACTATAAGGCGGACTTGGTGCGTGCGCCGTTTATGAGCATTGAGGCGCGTTGGCGTGTGGTGTTCGGTGCGCGCTACGACTTGGCAGCCTACCTGAAGACGCTGCCAAACGGCGCGCAGGTCTGGACGAGCGATCAGGTCTTGTTCTATCACGCGGACGGCGTGCAGGTCATCACGGGCGGCTTGCCAAGCACGCCACAGCCGAACGGCTACATCGTACTGACGCCGCTTGAAGGGCTGCCGCCGCACTTTGGCGAACGAGCGCCGCTGTATACACTGGCGGACTGGCGCGTTTATTCGATTGAATGAGGGATGAACATGGCGCAAGGTGTGCTGCTGCCGATTGGCGGCGCGGAAGATAAGACGGCAAAACGGACGGTGTTGAGCCGCTTTGTGGCGCTGTGCGGCGGCAAGGCAGCGCGCATCACCGTGATTGCGGCTGCTTCTGCCATACCAGAGGAAAGCAGTGCGCGCTATGCAGAGGTCTTTAGCGCGTTGGGCACGGCACAGGTGGCAGTTATTCCAATCAAGGCGCGGCGCGATGCCGAGTCCGATGAGGCAGTGGCGGTGCTGCGTGCCGCAACGGGCATTTTCTTCACCGGCGGCGATCAATTGAGGCTGGTCGGCTTGCTAGGCGGCACGCGCCTGCACAGCGTGCTGCACGAACAACACGCAGCGGGCGTGACAGTCGGCGGCACTAGTGCGGGTGCCTCAGCGCTCAGCCTGCACATGATCGCCTTTGGGCGCAGCGGCGCAGCACCACAGCAGCGCATGGTGCAGTTGGCGGCGGGCTTGGGCTTGTGCGCGCCGCTGATCATTGATCAGCACTTTCGGCAGCGGGATCGGGTTGGGCGGCTGTTGGCGGCGGTTGCGCTCAATCCACAGTTGATTGGTGTGGGCATTGATGAAAACACTGCCCTGCTCATCACGGCGGAAGGCAGGGCAGAGGTGATCGGCAGCGGCAGCGTAACAGTGGTGGATGGCGGCACGCTCAGCTACACGGATACGCACGCGGTGAAGGGCTACGGCGTGATCGCGCTGCATGACGTTCGGCTGCACATCCTGACGGCAGGGCATGGCTACGCTTTGAATACGCGCCAGCCGATAGCGCCTGATACGCCCTAGTTTTGTTTGCGCGTCCGTTCGCGGCGCGCTTCTATCTCATACAGAGCATCTATGCGCTTGCTGATGTCCTCAGCAGCAAAGCGCGTCATGCTGAGGTTACGCGCCACATCTTGGAACAGCGTGAGTAGCTCCGCCAAGACTAGCAATGGCAAGCTGACCACGAAGACCAGCACGATTTGCAAGATAAAGAGCCAAAAGTCGAACCTGTTCTCCCCAAAACTAAATGTGTTGGCAGAGGAAATTGAGGCGATCACACCAAAGACTATGACGACGTATCCAACAATTCGCAACAAGGCTTTTAATGTGTCTAGCGCTGGATATTGGTTCACAGCACAGCTTCCTCATTCTTCAGATACCACGCGGTTTAACAAGTAAACCGCTGCACTGGATGGACTTAGGGCAACGGGCTGAAGTGCATACGCACTTTTGTGGCGGCACTCAGCCCGCTCGTGACATATACGTATTTTCGGTTCAGATCGGATTTGTGATCTACGTCAGCGGCTTGACGGCGCAGAGTTTTTCAACTGCTGAAGCACAAGATCATCATCAAGCCCGCGATCTTCCTCGAAAATTTCCAAGAAGTAGCTTTCGGCGTCGCCCTCAGCTGTCCAGCCTTCGCGTGAGCCAAACTGAACGCGCCACCATGCAAAGCCATCACCGCAGATCGGACCTTCTAGCACGTTCAGCACGGCATCTTCTTCACGAACGCCCAAATTCAGATAGGGCGGCACTTGGAACAGCCGATTCGCAGTGCGTGCCGGTGAGGCGCGCACATTATTCGGCGTCTCGCCAACCACAACGGCACGCAAACCAACCACCAAGCGCGAAGGCGCGGCGCCTTCACAGCCAAACAGCGCTTCACGCGGATCGTCTTCATCTTCACCAAAGGTCAGTAACCATGTGCGCGTTTGTTGGATTTCAAAGCCCATGAAGAATTCAGTCAGGATGGCACGCGTTGCGCTGATCATCACAAGGCTGAAGATGCTGTAGCTGCGCGCATAGTCGGCTTCATCCAGCACAATCTGATCAGACAGGTAACCACCTTCAACGCGCTCCAAGGTGCCTTGAATGGGTGTGTCGAGATATTCCTCATAAACCGAGACGCCATTCACCACGAATTGCAGCGACTCGTTATCGCTGCTCACCGTGATCGACAGCGGCACGGCAGGTTCAGTGTACAGCGGACGCACTTCCCTAAAGACGTATTCGCTCGTCCCTTCCAGTGGATAGGCGCGCCAATCGCCGGACTGTGGGATGAAATCTTCCGCCTGAACGCTGCCGCCGTTGGCAGTGCTGATCAGCAACACGCTAACCAGTAAGAACCCTAAGACTTTGCGTGACATGGTGGCTATACCTCCTGAACGTGATGTTATGGATTAACACTGATGACGACATCATTGGAGCGCACTTCGCCCGCCCACACGCCCTGATCACGGAAGATGGGCGTGGGTGTGAGCGCGCTGGGCGCCGGAAGCTGCCCACGCACCGCATTCCGATAAACGGCAATGATGCGATACTGCTGTCCGGCTGTTACGCCGCTGGCAGCCAGACGGGCGGGATCGATCTCGACGCGCACATAGCAGCGCGCACGCGGTGGCAGCACGCGCAGCAGGTTGCGCTCAAATGCCTGTGGCTGCGGCACTTGTGGGCGGAAGGTGAACGGCTCGCCAGCAACGCGCCCATTCAGCGCTTGGATGGCAAAGACGAGTCCCGGCTCTTGCTGGGTGAAGCGAAAGCGGATACTCGGCTCATCGTAAAAGAGTGTGAGCGGCGCAAGGCTGTTGTTGACGAGGCGCACTTCCATGACCAGCGGCTCGCTGGCGGTGATCGTCGGTTGGTAGACGATCAGCTCGACGTTCAGCACCGACGGATCAACTTGCGTTGCCAACACCGATTGATTGTTACCTGTGATGATCGGGCGCGACATGCTGTTGCAATCCAAGCCGCTTTCCACACCAGGGAAAAAGCGCGTGATGAACAGCACGCTCAGATAGATCAGGGCTGCCACAATGATCAACCGCCCATTCGGATCGTCGTAATATTCGCGAAACCGTCTAATGCCAAACATGCGGTCTACCTATCTCCTGAAGCCACCTGGGAATTGTGCCACACGGCAATCGTGTTGAAAATTGCCGCTGAGTCGGTTGCCTCGAACCACTGCGGCGCGCCATGATGCCGAAACCACGTCTCTTGGCGGCGCACAAAGGTGCGCGTCTCGCGCTTGATAGCGGCAACGGCTGCCTCAAGGCTGCACTCGCCGCGCAGGTGTGCGCCAAGCTGTGCGTAGCCCAGCCCACTCATGGCGGGCAAACGCCAATCATAGCCGCGTTCGCGCAAAGCCTCAACTTCTGCCAACAGCCCATCGCTCATCATGCGCTCAATACGCGTATCAAGGCGCGGGAAAAGCACCTGGCGCGGCAGTTGCAACCCGATCTCCAGCACCTGATAAGGCGGCGGTGCCTTGCGGCGCTGCTGGCTGAAAGGCTGCCCGCTGATCAGGCAGACCTCTAAGGCGCGGATCAGGCGGCGGGCGTTGTGCGGATCAATGCGCGCCGCCGAGTCAGGGTCAAGGGCGCGCAGCCGTTCGACTAGGGCAGCCGTGCCATGCGCGGCGTGCAGTGCCTCCAGTTCAGCACGCAGGGCAGCATTGGGCGGCACTTCGGGCGCTTGCCAGCCTTCCAGCACAGCCGTGACATACTGCCCTGTGCCGCCGACTAACAAGGGCAGTTTGCCGCGCTGGTGGATGTTTTCAATGGCAGCGTAGGCAAGCGCTTGGTATTCCGCTAACGTCAAGGGCTGATCAGGATCGGTGAGGTCAATCAGGTGATGTGGCGCAGCGGCGCGTTCGGCAGGCGTTGGTTTTGCCGTGCCGATCTCCATATGGCGGTAGATTTGGCGGCTGTCCGCGCCAACGATTTCGCCATTGAAGTGCTGCGCGATCTGGATGGCAAGGGCAGTTTTGCCAACGCCTGTCGCGCCGATGAGTGTGATCAGCGGCAAGCTACCAAGCGGCGGCATCGCGGATGATCTCCACTGCGCCGCTGCGGTAATCCACTGCGGCAAGGTCAAGGCGAAAGGCTGCCTCACTTTGATCAATGGCTTGCAGATATGCCTGCGCCGCGCTGAGCATATGTGCTGCTTTGCGCGCCGTCAGGCTCTCGATGGCGGCGGGAATGCCCGCTGTGCAGCCGCGCACCTCCACAAAGACCCATTCACCGTCCTGCTGCGCGATCAGATCAATTTCACCCTCAGGGCAACGCCAATTGCGCGCCACGATCTGGTAGCCCGCCTGCCGCAGGGCGTGTTCGGCAAGTGCCTCGCCGCGTGCGCCTTGTGTGCGGCGGTTGGGTGTGGTGGAACTGCTCATGTGCTTTGGCTGCCACTTTCTGCAAGGCGGCGTCCGTGCTACAATGCAGCAGCATACTGCAAGGAGTTTTAGACGCCATGTCTTCAATTGTCTCTATCTTACGGCAAGCTGATATTTTTTACGAACTGACACCCACTCAGCTAGAGTTGATCGCCTCCATTGGCACAGAAAAAACCTTCCAACGCGGCGAGCTGATCTTTGCCGAAAAAACGGAAGGCAAGGAATTATACATCATCGCCAACGGTGAGGTGGAGATCGAGCTTGATCCAGCTTTGGTTGGGCGCGAAACAACTGAGACGCTCTTTGTGATTGCCACACTTGGGCGCGGGCAGTCTTTTGGTGAGGTGGCATTGGTGGATGAGGGAATGCGCTCTGCCGGCGCACGCGCCTCCGCGCACGATACGCGCTTGGTGGCTATCCCACGCGATAAGCTGATGCTGCTCTGCGATACCTATCCGCAACTTGGCTACCGCCTGATGCGTAACCTTGCCGCCGACCTTGCTATGAAAATCCGCAATGCCGATTTGAACATCCGCGAACGGCTCTACTGGCAAAGCCGTCCGCGCATGTCCTAAGCTAGGGTAACCGTGCGCGCATTTGGCGCAGAAAATCGGTGCTTTTCAGGCGCAGTTCAAGCTGGTGCAGCAAATACAGGTGCAAGGTGCGCTCGAGTTCAGCGTGCAGGGCAGGCTCAACTCGCAGATGGCTGATGGAGTCGTAGCCTGCACGCGCCATATGCCGCAGCAGCTTTAGGGCGCTTAGGCTTAGCGGCGTGGCACTGTGACCGCGCACATGCTCAGGGCAGATCACGCCGCCTTCCGCCGCGCTGAAAAACTGGTCGCGTGCGGTGAGCGGCTCTTGCCCAACGGCACACGCAAAGAGCGCTGGCTCAAAACCGCTCAGCCGCAGCAAGCGCAGTTCAAAGAAACGCACCGCCAGCGCCAGATCAACCTGCGGCGCGCACAACCAGCCTAAGGCGGCGTCCAACAGCGCAAAGAAGGGCGTGTGCGTTTCCTCATCTTCACTGAAGCGGTCGGTCAGTTCTACGATGTAATGTGCGTAAGCGCCGCGCAGCAAATCCTCATGCAGGCGCAGAAATGGCTCTTGTTGTTCCGCCTGCGAGACAATGTGCAGGTCGCCACCGCGTGAGAGCAGCAGCGCCACACGGCTGTATAATTCTAGGTGACCATTCAGGCGGTTGGTCAGCTTGCGCGCACCTTTGGCAATGGCGCGCAGCTTGCCGTGTTCGGGCGTGAGCAGGGTCAGGATGCGGTCAGCCTCACCGTATTCGTGGCGGCGCATGATGATCGCTTGAGTCTTAAAGACGCGCTCTGGGCGTGGCATGGGTGGATGCTACTCCAAATGCGCCGCGCCGAAGCCATAGGGCAGCAGTTCGCGCAGCGTATGCTCAGCGCGCACAATGCCGTCGCCATCAATCAGGATGATGAGCAGGTCGGGCGCGAACTCATATAAAAATTGGCGGCAGATGCCGCACGGCGATCCACCGTTGGCGGTGGCAACCACTAAGGCGCTGAATTGGCGCACACCTTCGCTAACCGCCTTCACAACAGCCGTCCGTTCGGCGCAGATCGTGCCGCCGTAGCTGGCGTTCTCCACGTTGCAGCCGCTGTAAATCACACTGTTCTCGCCCAAGAGCGCCGCACCAACTTGGTAGCGGCTGTATGGGCAGTAGGCGCGGCTGCGTGCCTCAAGGGCAAGCTGGATCAGGGTGGCGCGTAGTTTGGGCGAAAGCATGGCAGAACCTCAAGCGTTGATGCCCATATTGTAGGCGATTTGTGCGCTTTTTGCGAGGGTGAGCAGGAGCGCGTGCGGTGAATTGGTGAGTATGCACAGCTAGAGGATGGGCGAATCACCCTCAACTTTTTTGACAGCCTTATTTCACCTATGTTATGCTCTTGTGCATCTTTGGCGTTATTATCATGTTATAATCACGTGCAAATGCCATCGCCTAAGCAAACCTTCAGAGTCGTCAGGATGGGAGGGAAGATACACAGCTAGGCGCTTAGCCGATCAGTGAGGCTGTGTGAACCGCTATGGAACTGAGTGGGTATATTCGTCTTATTCGGCGCTGGCTGTGGCTGATGATCGCCGCCGCCGTGATCGCCAGCAGTGCCGCCTTTATCGCCGTTCGCACGCAGCCTGCCATCTATCAAGCGACAACACTTTTGCAGCTGGGCAACTATCTTGGGTTGACGGATCCCAACCCAGGCATGATCCAAGCCTCTGCTTCACTTTCGCAAAGCTACATCCGCTTGCTAAAAACGCGCCCAATTCTTCAAGCAGTCGTTGATAAACTCAGGCTACCTTTTGGCACGGCTGAATTGGAGCGCTTGTTTGAAGGGCAGCTTACTTCTGGCACGTCCTTCCTCACCCTGACGGTCAGCTACACTGATCCTGTGCTGGCAGCAGAAGTTGCTAACGAACTGGCTATTCAACTGATCGCCAACAGCCCTACCGAACTGACCCGCGAACAGCAGGAGCAAGTCCGCATTTTGCAGGCAGAAGTGCAGGCAGCCCAAGCCCAGCTTCAGCGCGCCCGCGAAGAACTCGGCGTGATTGATAGCGCCCTTGAAGGGCTGATTACGGATGAGCAAGAGCGCGTTGTGCTGACGCTGCGCCGCACCGAACTCATCGGCGAGATCAGCACTGCTCAGAGCAACCTTGCCAGCATGACGCGCACCCTCGTCGAGATTCAGCAGCGCGGCACGGTCAATTTCATCCGTGTGGTAGAGCCCGCGCAAATTCCAACGGGCGCTTCCAACGATAATCCACTGCCCAGCATGGTTGCGGCTGCCGTGGCAGCGGTCATGCTTGCCTTTGGCGCAGCACTGTTGCTGGAATATCTAAGTGATAGTTTACGCTCGCCCGCCGAGATCATGCCGCTGCTAAATGTGCCGTTGCTTGGTGCTGTGGCGCCCTTTGGCAGTAAACGCACCTATAAGAACAAGCTGATCACTTGGACGCAGCCGCGCTCCACTATCGCAGAGGCATATCGAGCCTTACGGGTGAACATCCTCTTTCGAGAGAATATAGATGAGGACGCCTGCCATATCTATGTGGTGACCAGCCCGAACCCTTCTGAAGGTAAAAGTGTGACGGCGGCAAACCTTGCCATCACCTTCGCCATGACGGGAATGCGCGTGCTGCTGATTGATTTCGACTTGCGCCGCCCGGTGCAGCACAGTTTGTTCAATCTGCCCAATGCAGTTGGTGTGGCGGATATCTGGCGTAAGCGTGACTCGGGTGATCGCCTTGATGAGATTGCCATTCGCCAGCAAGTGGCGCAGCAACTGCCGCGCATTATCCAGAAAACCGAGATTCCTAACCTAAGCCTCCTGACCAGCGGCAACGTGCCAAGCAGTTCGTCTGAGTTGATCGACTCGCCACAGAGCCGCACCCTGATGCAACTTTTGGTGCAAAACGGCGACTATGATGTGATTTTGATTGATACACCGCCGATCTTGGTGGTGACCGATACAACCATTGTGGCACGCATGAGTGGTGGCAAGAGCATTTTAGTGGTTGAATCTGGGCGGACGCGGCGCGGTGCCGCTGTGCGTGCCGCACAACAATTCACCAACCTCGATTTGCCGCTGCTCGGCGTGGTGATTAACCGCCTGAAGGCACAGGATCGGGATGCCGGCTATGGCTACTACTATTATTATGGCTATACGCGCTATGATAATCCGCAAGGTAGCCCGCCACCACCGCCCATCAATGCCAGAGTAAATGACGTGCAGCAGCGCCAACTATGACCACTCACGAAAAAACAACACCTTCCGAACCCACGACCGTGCCGCTGAGCCTACCAGCGACGGCACAGCGTCGTCATCATCGTAAGCGGCGTTCGCTCATTCCGCGCCGCCTGCGCCGCTTGTTTAAGGCGCTGCCGTGGCGCGTTATCCTTGTGGCATTGGTGCTGATCATCATTGTGCCAAGCGCAGCACTTGCCGTTTTTGCAACTGATTCGTATGCCCGCGTCCGTGAGGCACTTGCAAGCCTAGAGCGCGTCCTCATCACCCTGAACGGACGCACGCTTGCCACGCTGAGCGAGAGCGACTTTGAACGCCTGCAAGCGAGCGTGAACAACCTCAACAACGCGCTGCTGCGCGCACAGCAGCAGACCACCTTGCTGCGCCTTGTGATCACCTTCTCCAGCGATTTGGATACGCTGTTCAAGGTCTTGGATGCTACCAGCAGCATGACCAGCGCCGCCCAGAACCTTCTGGAAGGCGTGCGCCCAACGGTCACGCTGTTGGCGCGCAGCCAGCAGCCTGATGCACTGCTGGCACAAGCCCGCACCGAAGAGCGCCTGATTGAACTGCTGCGCGCCGCGCAAGGGCGCTTTGAGATTGCACACGAACAGTTGCAAGCAGCCGAACAGGTCATCAACAGCATTGGGCAGGCAGCATTCTCCCAAAGTGTGCTGGCAGATTACCGCCAATTGGTGCGTTATCACGGCTTGTTGGCGCGAACCAACCGCATCCTGATCGGTTTGCCAACCCTCATTACGGAAGCCTTTGGCGTCGAAACGCCTAAGAACTACCTGCTGCTCTCCCAAAACAACGATGAACTGCGTCCCTCTGGCGGCTACATCAGCACCTATGGCTGGCTGCGCGTGCGCCAATTCCGCATCGTGGATTATGACTATGCCGGCACCAGCCCACTCAGCCCAAATCCGCCGCCGAATGCCCTTGCTGAAACCCTGAACGTGCCAGCGTGGTGGTTCAAATCGCCCTACCCGATCATGGCGGCGTGGAGTGGCAGTTGGTATGCCGATTTCCCAAGCACAGCGCGCATGGCGATCTGGTATTACGAGCAGGGCGAAAATCCACGTTCGCCGGTCGATGCTGTCCTTGCCCTTGACCTGACAGGCTTCCAGATGCTGCTTGAAGCGATTGGTGAAGTGACTTTGCCTGACGGTCGCAGTGTGAATGCTGCCAATTTCCGCCAAGTGGTCTATGCTGTGCGCGCCGAGAGCCAGCTTGAGCATAAGGATTTTCTGGCGGAGATTTACCGCCAAATCTTAGGCGAGTGGCAGTCGCTCTCCGCAGAGCGCGGCGTTGCGCTGTTAACGGCTGCCGTGAACGCCTTTGAGCAAAAGCACCTGATGCTCTACTTTGCCGACCCAACCCTGAACGAGCTGATCGAACTGCTGGGCTGGACGGGCAAGCAGCAGGCAGGCAGCGCCGATTATCTGTTGATTGTCGATACTAACATGGGCAATAAGTCTAACAGTTCGGTGATCCGCACGCTGACCTATAGCACCACCATCCAACCGGATGGCACACTAAGCAGCCGCGCCGTGCTGGATTACGATTATTCGGCGCGTGTAGCAGAGCGCGATCCTGCCGTCGCACCTGAACATTACGGCTCACAGAAAGACTATTTCAGCCTAACGCAGCTCTATGTGCCTGTTGGCAGCCAGCTAGGGCGTGCTGTGAACTTGCAATCACCCGTAACCGTTGATGACCAGCCGCAGCACACCATTTTTGCAACGGGCTTTGTGGTGCCTTTTGATGAGCAGATGCGCTTTGAGTTTAACTACACCGTTCCCAATGGTGTGCAGACGTTCGGGCTTTATCAGCGCTATCAGCTAACGATCCAGAAGCAGGCGGGCAGCCAAGCAGAACGCGCTAACCTACAAATCACGCTGCCCGTTGGCAGCCGCGTTGTGAGCGTTACGCCGACGCCTTCGGACATCTTCTTACTGGATGCACCCATCGTGGAGTTCCGCCTGACCCTGCTCACCGATCAACAGGTTGAGATTATCTTTGCGCCGCCCGAACCAACCGCGCCCTGAGTATGTGCGCTAGGCACGAAAAAGGCAGGTGATGAACCTGCCTTTGTGTTTGAAATGCCGTGTTTTACTGTGAAGGAGTCGGCGTCACGGTGCCAATCGGTGTGATGGGCGTTGGCGTGCGGGTGATGCGCGGCTGGCGGGTGCCGGGACCGAAATCGGTGGGCAGCGGCACTTCGGTGCGTAAGCCAAGCCCGCTGGCAGATTGATCAAGGCAGCTTAGCGCAAGGCTCAAGCCGCCAAGGCAGTCCACCGGGCAGTTGATGACCGACTCTGCTGCGCCGCGCCGATTCGTCTCGCAGATGCCGTTCCCACAAAAGCCCACTTCGCTAAAGTCAGTTGGGCAGTTTTCCGCTGTTTCGCCATCATCCACTTGCAGATTGCCGCAGGTGGCAGGTGGGAGCGGGTTGGCAAGCGTGGCGCGATAGGTGGAGAGCCAATAGGTGCGGTAGCGCGCAAGCAGGTCTTCCAGGTCAACCGTTGCCAGATTGACTGTGCGGATAGCATCCAGGATGTCCTGCACGGCTTGCTCATCTGCATCAGCATCCAGTGCTGCATCATCTTGAGCGGGCAAACCAAGCAATTCGCGCATGAACACACGCACATTCGGGTTTGAGTTACTGGTGAAAATATCGCTCAGAAAGGCGCGGGTAGCATTTTCGCGGCTTGTGTTGCCCGCTAACGGCACCAAGACGAGCGTCGCTGTGGTGTTCTCGCGCAGCAATTCGCCTGTACAAACGCTTGGCGCAGGATCAGGCAGCCTGAAATCTACAAAGAGGAAGTCCTCAACGGTCACCGCCAGCGATTGCCCATCGCCCGATAGCACATTCACAGCGCCTTCTTGCACAACCACTGCCCCGTGCAGTTGCGGCGTCACCAGCGACCAAAACTGTGTGCCTTCCACTGTGATGCCTGCGGTTGGTAGCACCACTTGGAAGCGATCTTCAGGGCGTATCGTGCGGTCAACACGGCTGAGCAGCTTACCCACAATCTGGCTGATTGAGATGAGCGTGCCGCGATCTGCGCGCTGCTGCAAAACGCTGACTTGCAATTGCGTGGTTGGGTAGATGTCTAGCTCAATGCCGCTGATGATGCTGAGCTGTGCGAAGCCATCAGCGCCCGTGCGAATTTGATCGCCCACGCGCACAATTTGCTGCTCAGTGAGCGTTACCCATGCTTGCGTGCCACTTGCCTGATATTGCACCAAGCCCGCCACAGGCTGCACAGAGCCTGCAAAGTTCTGCTGTGCTTCCACACGCACAGAGTATGATAGACTTACCAGCCATAAGCTAATAATCAGAATTAGCGCTATAACTGCTATATAGCGTGAAAATCGCATGGCGTATCCTTCCGATAATTCATGGAAACGTGCAGCTTTCTTTCAGCCTCTTATTATACCCGAATCAAGTGTTTTGCACGCATCTTAAAAATGAAGGTGGTAGAGTCTTTAGGGCGAAGTGATTTGTGGAGGAACGCGCCAAGTTACCCACGGCGTTGCCACAAGGCGCGGATTGCGCCACATTGCCCACGCATAAAACGGCACGCCTTCGCGCACGGCTGTTTGGTAGACCACCACCACTGCCTGACCGCGCCACGCGCTTAAATCCACACGGATTGGGATCGGTGCACGATTCGTCTGCACATCGAACGTCCCTTCGTAGAGCGTCCGCACGCTGCGATTTTCACGAATGCCCAAGCGAAAGTGCGCACCCGTCTGCGGTACATCAGGATGGGCTGCCAAGTTGTGCAAATCCACGTAAAGTTCTGCCTCAAAAAAGACCTGTTCGGCGTTCGGCAGTTGTAAATATTGCTCGGCAAGGCTCGGCGGATGCTGATACAGCACCACCGCCGTATCAGGCACAAATGCATCAGCCTCATGCGTCATGAAGACAGGTGGATCAGCGATGCCGTTCAGGAATTGCACATGTGCCTCTGTCGGCTGTGCGGCAGGCGGAAAATCCTCAAACCAATCGCCAAAGGCAGTTAGGCGATGCGCGCCAAGCTGCTGTGCCGTCTCCAAATACCCGCCGCGGTCTGCATTAACGCGAAACAGGCAGTCATCATAGGGTGCGCGCAGATAGTTCAGCACACACAAGCGATCCTCAGGCGTGGCGATGTAGGTCGGTGTGGTCAGGTTGGCAAAGGTGTAGCCGAACAGCGCGATGATCAGCAGGGCGCCGTTTGCCGCCACAATCAGCCGCCGCCGCTTGCCCGCTTGCCACACTGCCAGCATACCAAGCATAAGCAGCGCAATCCAGAACAGGTTCGCAGCCGTCACATAGCGCGATGTGGTCGGGCGCGCCCAGAAGTATTCCAGCAAATCAGGCTTGACGCGCCCAAGTGAGGCTAAGGCGCCGTTGGCAAGGCACAACAGGATCAATGTGAGTGGTGCGGCAAAGCTGATCAGCGGCACTTTGCGCCACAGGTAGGCAGCATTCACTGCCAGCAGCGCCACGCCCAAGAGTGCGATCAGTAGGCTGAGCGCCTGATAAGCAGGCTCATCAGGCACGAACGGCGCGCCAACGTAGCGCAGCACATACAGCGGATAGTCCCAAAGCTGCGCGCTCACCTCAGTTTGGAAACCTTGATCAATGAAGGCGTAGTTGGTGAAGTACAAGCCGATATAAAGCACCGCCGCACCCAACCAAATGCCATAGTGAGCAGGCTTGCGGTAGCCGCGCAGCCACAGCGCAGGCAGCATGGCAAAGGCAAGTGCCAAACCGCTCAGATAGGCGTAGCTGGCGCCGATTACACAGGCGATGATCGGCAGCAGGCTGCGCCAACTTACAGGCAAGCGCACTAATAACCAGAGCGCTGCCGCCGTGAACAGCAGCCAGAAAAACCATGCCGTTTGGAAGCCCATCAGCCAGTTTTGGCGCTGCCGCACGGCAAAGATCAGCAGCGCCAGCGGCACAGCCAGCCACAGCGCACTCGGCGCATGTATCTGGCGCTGCACCCTCAGCAGCACGCCAAAGCTGAGGGCAGCCAGCCCAAAGCTCACCCACATCTGGACGCGCACATCCCAGGCTGCCCACGCCGTGACCAACGCCGTAGTCAGGTGCGTGAAGAAAATGCGCGGCTGATCGTGCGGCTTTAGCAAATCCGCCATTGTGAGCGTCCCGTCCGCCGTCCGCAGCACGACGGGCGCGCTTGCTTGCCATTCGTCCCAATGCGGCACGTTCACGCCGAAACGAGCGATAAAAGCAGCCGTAATTAGGGCGATGAGCAGGCACACCACACCAACAGCAGGCTGAACTAAGCGCCGTGCCATTCACACCTCACGGACGGCGCGCCGTGCGGCTGAATTTACCCGCCGCACCGCGTAAGCGCGGCACACCCAAGCGCCGATGATAAATGAACCACTCTAGCGCTAGGAGTGCCAAGCCGATCAGTGCCAAGAGAGACCAAAATTCGCGCTGCCCAATCTCTTGGGGTGCTTCTGCCGCGGCGGCATCTGCGCCACTGCCAAGCTGCACAGAGCGCGGCAGGATGTTGCTTTCACTCTCGCTGAACAAGTTCACCGAGAAAAACTCTTGGCGGAAAAGCGACTCACCGCTGTACATATCCACACTGTAGATGCCCGTCTGAAGCGTTTCGGCATAGATAAGCAGCGGTTGATTAGCGCGGAAGGTGGTCGCTGCGCCGTCAGGGCGGATCACACGCACAATATCTGCCTCTGGTGGCGGCTGAATGACGACGGTCTGCCCGATCTGGGCGCTGCCTTCCAAATTTAATGCACGCGGCGTCTTATACCACGCCGTCAGGTTTGCCAGCAGGATCGGATAGGCGATTTTCAGCGGCAAATCCGAATCGAGCAGGTTGAAGGGCAAAATGGCGATGCGCCGCCCTTCAAATTCGCCCGCCAGCACCAACGCGCCGCCAGCCGCCTCGACCAGTGTATCTGCCCATTCCGCACGGATTTGGCGAAAAACGCGCACATTCACATCGTTAAAACGCAAGTAGCGCGTGCGCGGATCGTCAGGCAGCACACGCACGATCTGCGTTTGGTTGGTCATGCCGCCAACCGAATACAGGTTGCTGGGCGGCAAGTCAGGCGGCGGATTCACAATCAGGATGTTGGAGTCGGGCAGGGCGGTTGGCAGCCAACCGTCAAAGACGTACAGATCGTAAGGTTCAGCAGGCAAGCCGCGATCAGGATCGCCGCGGTAGACTTGCCAAGCGTTCAAGGCAGCCAAGCCACGCTCTAAGAAGGCGTTGCCTTTCGTCATCACAACGGTGCGCCCGGCAACTGCCGGCGTATAGACGGCATAGGCGGTATCGTCAATGTTTAGGTGATCAAGCAGCGTGCTGCCAGCAGGGCGCGTCAGTTGCGCCTCCACACGCCGAAACTCGGCGGGCAAATCACTAATGGTCAGGTCTAGGTAGCTGTTAGCGGCAATTTGGTAAGGTGCGGCGCTGTGCAGGGTACCGTCAAGGTTGAGGCTGAAGATCACATCGGCAGCCTGATCGCCATAGTTAGTCAGTCGGGCGTAAATTTGCGCGCCGCGCACAGGATCATCAGCGGTGGCAAGCGCGCTGATCGCCACATTCTGCCCTGAGTTGCCAATTGGCACATGGCGCACTTCACCATAGAGTGTCAGGTCAAGGTTGGCTGGCACGCCGCCATCGCTCAGCAGCAAGATTGTGAATTTTTCTGCACCTTGTGCGCCGGCGGCGGCAAGGGTCAGTGCGGCGTTCCAGTCAGGAATACCTTTGCTCAGCGTCATGCGCTCTAGGGCAGCGCGCAGTTGGCTGCGGTCGTTGGTGTAGTTTTCCAGCACTTCAGCGCTTTCCGCCACACGAATGATCGCTACATTGTCGTCATCACCCAGCGTCTCGACGATCTCTAGGGCAAGGCGGCGGGCTGCTTCAAAGCGATTCGGCTGCACATCGGTCGCATTCATGCTGGCGGAAGCGTCAATTAGCAGGGCGGTGCGCCCACTGGTCAGGGTTGGCACTTCGCTATAGGGACGCGCCAATGCCAGCACCAACGCGGCAAGGATCAGCAGTTGCAGGAACAAGAGCAAGTTGCGGCGCAAGCGCTGCCACGGCGCGTTTGCCTCGCGGTCTTGCAAAAGCTGCCGCCATAGCAGCGTGCTGCTCACCTGTACCTCACGGCGGCGCAGACGCAGCATATAGAGCAAGATGATCGGCACAGCCAGCAAGCTGAGCAGCAACCCTAACGGCGCAAGGAAGGACATAAGGCGTAACTTTCCACTACTCGACGATCACTGTACGCGGCAGCGTCACAAACTCGCTGCCATCACTCAACGTCAGACGCGCACCTGTTCGCAGATCATATAAGCCGACGCGCAGGGCTGCCTCACCGCGATAATTCGCAACATGCCATGTCAGCGTGTGGCGATCCAACACATATTCACCTGTGCGCCAACTGCTGGTTGGGCGCGCGCCGTTCATCGGCTCAGAATCGCTCTGGGCAAGCAGCACACCATCAGGCGCCACCAAATGCACAAAGGCAAGGTAGCTGATAGGCAGCGGCGTCTCTGCGCGCCAAAGCAGCGTGACCAGATCAGGCGGCGCGTCCGCCGAAAAAGACTCCGCGAGATCGGCGGCGACCAACGCACCGATCTCGCGCCATTCGTCACGCCTGATCTGAGCGCGGAAGGACGCGGCCTCAACTTGGAGCGGCAAAGTTGGCGGCATGAATTGCCGTGCCAGCGCATCCGTATCAGGTGCAAAGCGCGCTACGCCATTTTCAACATCCAGCGTGCCAAGCACCTGCGCCGCCGAACGCCGATCACCTTTGTAGAGCCACGCCGTCAGCACCCACGCCTCAGCGCGGCGCGGCACGTCTAAGGCGAGGAAGGCAGTTGCTTGGAAACCATCATCGCCTTGCCCAGAGGCAGCACGCTGGCGATCATCGCGCAGATCGGCATCCGCCGCCGCATAGATGCCGCCGTTGCCATCCATCAGGCGCACGGCAATCCGCCAATCTTCGCCAAGCGGCACGCTATCCCGATAAAAATCGAGGATCAGGCAAGTATGATCGGCGCCTTGTGCGTGCAAAAAGGCATGTGGACGGACGGCTAGAGATAGTTCGGGCAGATCGAAGCCGCCTGACTCGCCTGCACGAAGCGGCAGCCGCGGCGCGGCAAGGGCGCGCACATCGTCTGTCAGCGCGTAGCGATCTGTCCGCACGCCGTTGAGCGTCAAGGCGTTCTGCCAATTGCCCACCGCACCTAGCAAACACGGGAATGCGCCGCGCAGATCGGCAGGCAGTTGATACCATGTGAAGACATCGGCTGTGCGCTTGCCTATCAACTGTTCGGCAAGCTGAGTCCTTATGCGGTCGGCGCTGCTGTAGATCGGCACTTCCACAAAGGGCGCACGCACACCGAGCTTTTCCTCGTAATAATCAAGGCTTGGCTCCCAGCCGTAAGGGATAACGATGGCGGCGTCTTCCGTCAAGGTGGCGTAGTGCTGCGCCATGCCGCGAAAATCGTCGTGTTGGTAGATAGGTGTGCTGTAGGTCAGCCATGCCATGCGTCCCAGAATGGCTATGGCAAGCAGGGCAGCCGCCAAGCGCAAAACAGGCATCACAAAGGGTGGCTTTGCCTTTGCCAAACCTGCTGCCATCAGGATCAGGGTGGGTGGTGCGCTGAGCAAGAAATAGCGTGGGTGAAAATCTATGCGGGCAGCAAGGATGATCAAGAGTTGGAAGACGGGCAGCAGCAGCACCGCCGAAAGCAGCACCCACACGCGGGCTGATCGCCACAGCCACACCGCACGGGAAATGCTGAAGGCAGCCAGCACGCCAAACAGCACACACAGCAGCATCAGCAGTTCATCCGCGCCGACCAACGCCTTAATGCCCGTGAAGTAGGATTGCCAAATCTGCCAGAGCAGATCGAGCGAGAGCGATGGCGGCGTATTGAGCGGCGTGCCGGTTGGGCGCTGTGTGAGCAGCCACGGCAGATAGAGCGCGAACAATAAACTCTGCAAAAGCAGCCAGCCACGCAATCTGCGCCATGCACCGCGCAGCAACAAGCCACCGATCACAGTCACATTCAGCCATGCCACCAGCGGCACGCTCAAATTGTGCGACCATAACGCAGCTAAGGTGACCGCAAACAGCCACCACCACGCCCGCTGTGGCGTGCGTTTGGCGCTTGGCACAAGGAATTCGGCAGCCAGCGCGATCAGCAGCACGGTATAGATCGGCATCGGAATGTAGGCGCGTATCTCTTGGGCAAACACCCACAGAATCGGTGAGCAGGCGAGAAAAACGCCCGCCAGAACAGCCGCCCATGCGCCAAACCACCGCCGCGCTAACCATATGCCACAGGCAACGCCGATCACGCCCGTCAGCACTGACCATAAGCGCACCGTCCAGACTGCATCACCAGCGGCGCGCAGCCACAGCCCTATGCTGATGTTGAACAACGGCGGCGCGTTCACATCCATGCCGCGAATGCCCATCTGCCCAAGCAGCGTGTAGGCAGGGTAGAGCGACCAGCCCTCATCATGCCACAGGCTTTGCGTGCCGAGATTCCAAAGGCGCAGCGCGAACGCCGCCCATAAGATCGCGGCGTAGGCAAGCAGCACACGCCGATTACTCACCAACATCATCGGATCACACCCAAGCGCCGCAGTTCAGACATAATCAGCGTTTCCCATGGGCTGCCCGTCTCCACAGTGGCGTAGTGAATGCCGCGCTTGCGGCAGTGAGCGGTGATCTCATCACGCCATGCCAACAAGCGCTGCACATACATCTCGCGCATAGGGGCGTCAATGGTCACGTCGGCAGTGGCGCCGCTCTCCACATCCACCAATTGCAGATCGCCCACCAAAGGCGGATCAATTTCTTCGGGCGAAAGCAGGTGGATGATCGCCACCTCATGCCCAATGCCTTGCAGTGCCGTGATGCCATCCTGCCAGCCGTTCGGCGCCAGCAGATCGCTGATGAATAGGCACAAGCCGGGACGTGAAAAGCGCATGGCATAGTCACGCAGCGCACCGACCACATCAAGGTTGCCGGCAGGCTTTAGCGCAGCGATGTATTCCAGCAGTGCCAGCGAGCGCCCGCGCCCGCGATGCGCGCCCCACGTCACGTTCAGCCCAGCGCCATACAGCGCCGTGACTGCCACATTATCGCCGTTTGCCAAACCAATATAGGCAAGCGCTGCGCCAACGCGCTGCGCGAAGCGGAACTTGTGGTGTGCCGCCTCACCCTCACCTTCACGCGGGAAATCCATGCTGGCAGAGGCATCAATCAGCACATGCACCGAGAGGTCTTCCTCTTCCTCAAAGAGCTTGATGAAAGGGCGTTCCAAGCGGGCAAAAACGTTCCAGTCCACACGGCGCAGGTCATCGCCGCGTGCGTAGTTGCGGTAATCGGCAAATTCTAGGCTGGTGCCGCGCCGCACCGAGCGCCGCTCGCCCTTCATGACGCCGGCGCGCACGCGGTTGGCAATCAGGCTCAGTTGGTCAAGTTGGCGCAGTGTTTTTTCATCAAAAAGGCGTTCCGACATGGGCGATACATCCTACAGCCGTTTTGGGTAAGTATACACAGCGTTGGCAGATTGTCATCAGCCGCTGCATTAGGGGATGGTGATTCTTGGCGGCGTCAAAGGGGGTTAAAGCACCTCGCCTTACGCACCCACAGGCAATAGCGAGGGTGTGTGCGGCTGTGCTTGTTGGTATAGAGAAACAAGCGGACATGCCTTGCCATGCCCGCACGCTCGTTTCTCACAGGGCGGCGATTGCCCGCGTAAGGCGCAGCAGCACCTTTTCCCGCCCGATGATCTCCATCACCTCAAAGAGCGGCGGCGAAACGCTCTGCCCTGTCACCGCGACGCGAATCGGGTTGAAGAACTGCCCCGTCTTAATGCCGATCTGCTCGGCGCCGCCGCGCAGGGCGGACTCTTGCGTTGGCACGGCAAAATCAGGCAGTGCTGCCAGCGAGTCGTGTGCCAATTGCAGGACGGCGCGTGTGGTTTCTGCCGTCAAGCCCTTTGGGATGAGCGCGCTTGCTTCAGGCGTTGGCACATCCTCACGGAACAGGAAGCCTGCCATCTCCACCGCTTCAGTCAGCAGCTTGATGCGTTCTTTCACCAAGGGTGCAACCTTCAGCAGTACATCAAGGTTCACCTCTAGCCCTGCCGCCTCAAAGAAAGGACGCAAGCGGCGCGCCAAGTCCTCATCAGGCAAGGTGCGAATCCATTCGCCGTTCAGCCACTTCAGCTTCACCACATCGAACTTGGTGCCGGTTTGCGTCACCCGCGTGATGTCGAAAATCTCGGCTGCCTGCTCTTTGGTAAAGACCTGAATTTCTTCGCCTTTGTCATCTGTTTTGCCGTAGTTCCAGCCAACATTGCACAGGAAATTGGTAACTGCCTCTGGCAGATAGCCGCCCGTGATGAAATAGGAAATGGCTGCCTCTGGGTGCTTGCGCTTGCTGATCTTGCCGCCGCTTGGGTGCAAGATGACCGGCACATGGCAGAAGTGCGGCATTTGCCAGCCAAACGCCTGATAGAGGATGACGTGCAGCGGCGTGCTGGGAATCCATTCTTCGGCGCGGATGACGTGCGAAATCTCCATCAGGTGATCATCCACCATGTGCGCCAAGTGGTAGGTTGGGAAGCCATCTGCCTTGAGCAGCACTGCATCTTGCAGTGTATCATTCTTCACGCGGATCGTGCCGCGCACCATATCCTCAAAGATGGTTTCTTCGTCCAGCGGCACCTTCAGGCGGATCACATACGGCTTGCCTTCGGCGTCTAGGCGCGCCCAATCCTCAGGCGTCAATTGGCGCGCACGGCGATCATAGCCGGGCGGCAAACCGTTTGCCTTGCGCGCTGCGCTGATCAGTTCCAGTTCTTCCGACGTCTCGTAGGCGCGGTATGCCTTGCCCTGTTCAACCAACCAGCCCGCCCACTGCTGATAATGCGCTAGGCGCTGGCTCTGAATGTAAGGTCCGTAGGCACCGCCAATATCAGGACCTTCATCCCACAGCAAGCCCGCCCAGCGCAGCCCATCCAAAATGCCGTTGAGAGACTGATCTTGGGTGCGTTTTTGGTCGGTATCTTCAATCCGCAAGATGAATTTGCCGCCATGCCGACGGGCGAATAACCAGTTAAATTGTGCCGTCCGCACGCCGCCAATATGCAGATCGCCAGTGGGACTAGGCGCAAAACGGACACGCACAGGACGCGACTCGCTCAAGGGACACTCCATTCATGTGCAACGCTATGGGCTGCATTATAGGAGACGAGCCGCCTTTCTACAAGCGCACACTAGTCAGCCGCCACAGGCAAGAACGCCAGCGGCAGCGTTTCGGTGGCGGGTTGTGCGGCTGCTTTTTGGCGGCGTTTTTGCTGTTTGGTCAGTTGCGGCGGGAAGATATGGGCAGCATCGCAATCACGGATGCTTTGAATCTTGCCCAAAAAGAGCGAGACGGGATAGCCTTCGTAGCGCGTGGGCTTGGTCTGCGCCAATTTCTCTAGGGCAACCTGATGATAGGTTGAGTCGAGTTCAATGCCGATGTAGTGGCGGCTGAGGCGTTTTGCGGCGATTGCTGTTGTGCCTGTGCCTAGAAAGGGATCAAGCACGAGATCGCCTTCGTCGGTTGTCATCAGGATCAGCCGTTCGAGCAGGTGTATGGGCAGTTGACAGGGATGCGGATCGCGGCGTTTGTTGTGGCGGATGCGGTGAATATCCGTCCACACATCACTCACCAACATGCCGAAGGGATGTCTTTGATCTTGTTTGCCGCCATAGTCTTTTAAGAAGGCGCCACATTCACGGCAGGTCTTATGCGGTTCGCGCACCTCAAAGAACTTGGTGCCTTTCGCCTGCTTGCTATAGAACAAAATGCCATAGTGCGCCGGCAAAAGCGTTTTGCCAACCGGCGCGCTCATGGCGTCCCATGCGATCCAATGGCGGAAATGGGCAATTTCATTCAGCATGTTTGCATAATAGGTCAGCCATTTAGGAATGTTGTGAACCAAGATGCTGCCGCTTGGTTTGTCACACGCACCAACTCGCGCAGCCACTGCTGACACCATGCCAAGTAATCATCCACAGCGCGCCGATCTTTGTAGGAAGTGTATTTCTTATCAAGATTGAAGGGCGGATCGGCAAAGCAGACATCTACGGTGTTGTCGGGAATTTGGGCAAGCACGGTTAGGCTATCGCCGTTGATGACTTGGTCAATGGGGAGCATAATGCCCTATCAAACCTTACAACCAGAACGTTTGTTCAAGTATAGCATGTCTTTTTGCTTTGGCAAACAGGCGACCATGCCAAGTTATGTTCACACGCTTCCTGTAGGAATCTGCCTCGCTGCGCTCCATTCGCGCAAAGGCGAAAAGACCCTATAATGTGAGAAAGCCGCTTCAAAACGGATATTAGGGTAAGGATTGCCGTGCCTTTCCCTATTTGACGCTTGAAAGGCTTTATCCGTGTCTTTTGCCGAATAGCACAGAAAGCGCAGGCTCATGCGATTGATCCGCCCAATAACCTTACGCGCTCAGCAGTGCCTCGCCGCCCTCAAAATTGCGCTGCTAGGCAGCCTTGCCCTGCTGATCTTCAGTTTAGGGCAGCCCGTCACCACCGATGCCCAGACCAACACCGCCACACCGACCCGCACCCTGCAATGGAACTTCACTCCCTCCCAGACGCCCAGCGCACCCACCCGCACGCGCACACCAACGCCCAGCCACACCTTTACACCAACCCCCACGCGCACGCCCTCCCGCACGCCAACCCTTGCCCTGAACATTGAGACCGTGGTTGCCCAAACGCTCAGCGCGCTGCAAACTGCCTCCCGCACGCCCATCCCAACGCGCACCCGCCCACCGACCAACACACCCATCCCAACCCTGAC
>DAOTVQ010000038.1:0-203095 GCA_034436355.1 Anaerolineae bacterium | reverse complement strand
CACGCCAACCTGGACGTGGACACCATCGCTGACCTTTACGCCGTCGTTCACGGTGACTGCTTCCCTGACGCCAACGCACACCAACACGCCAACGCACACCTTTACGCCCAGCGATACACCTACCATTACCAACACACCGACTGAGACTGCCACACCGACCATCACGCTGACGCCAAGCCTCACCTTCACGCCCAGCATCACGCCCACGCCAACGGTGCGCTGCGTCGTGGTGACCACTCAACAGGTGATCGTGCGTTCGCGCCCAACTTTAGCAGGCACACCGATCAGCACTGCCGCTGTGAACCAGCAAATGAACGTGCTGCAAATTCAATCGGTGGATGGCTTTGCTTGGTATCGTGTCGAATATACGGTAGACGGCATTCTCGTTTCGGGCTGGGTGCAGGCATCGCGTGTGCGCGATTTCGGTCCGCCCTGCTCACAATAAGGTCACAATTAAAGATATACAGCGAGACCTGCTATGACTGCTCTACAACCGATCCGCGTCGCTTTGATCGGCGGTGGCAGCATGATGCGCCATCATCTGCGCGTCATGCTGCACGATGCCGCCAATGTACATGTTGTTGCCGTTGCCGAGCCTTCCGTAGAGGCATACACCCACTTGGCAGCCATCTTCAAAGAGGCGGGACTGCCACCGCCGCCGCCCTACCGCGATCATGTGCAGCTTTTGGCAAAGCACGCCAACGAGCTAGATGCTGCCCTGATCAGCACGCCGCACGCGCAGCATTTTGAGCAGGCACGCGCCTGCCTTGCCGCTGATTTGGATGTGCTGCTTGAAAAGCCAATGGTCGTCACGGCGGAAGAAGCACACGCCCTGATCGCAGCCCGTGACCAAAGCGGGCGCCTGCTGGTGGTCGCCTTTCAGGGCAGCCTTTCGCCAAATGTGCGTGAGGCAGTTCGAATGCTGCGCGCTGGCGAACTAGGCGCGCTGCAAGGCATTCAGGCTGCCACTTGGCAAAATTGGGATCAGTTCACCGCCAACACTTGGCGGCAACAGCCCGAACTCAGCGGCGGCGGCTTTTTGTTCGATACCGGCGCGCACATGCTGAACACCGTCAGCGATCTGGCGGGTGAGGACTTTGCCGAAGTATCGGCATGGTTTGATCAGCGTGGGCGTCCTGTGGATATTCGCGGCGTGGTGATGGCGCGCTTGCGGTCGGGCGCGTTGGTGACGCTGCACGCCACCGGCGATTCGATCAGCGGCGCGCACTCTAAGATACGGGTGTGGTGCGAGCGTGGTATGTTGATCACCGGGCAATGGGGCGAGCGCTTGCTGCTTCAGCGCGATGGTGAAGAAACTGCCACGCCCATTCATTTGCCGCAATCGCTGGGCGCCTGGCAGCAGTTTGTTGCGGTGCGGGCGGGCGAACTGCCGAATCCGTGTCCGCCGGAGGTTGGGCTGCGTATGGCGCGCTTGTGGGATGCCATCCGCGAATCGGCAGGGCGCGGCGGCACGCCGATCAGGCTGCCGCACTGAGCAAACGCAAGCCTACATGGGGGTCGAACTTATCTCACTGCGCTGCATCTGATTGCCGCCATTCGCAACCACACCAACCGTCACCGCCGATAGCTGAACTGCGCTGTATGGATGGTACGCCAATGGCTACACCGCCCAACATATCCTCTCGGTCAGCTCCCTGTGCCGCCCTGTCATCGCTTGCGCTATAATCTGCCTGAGAACCTGTGTTAAAGGAGATTTTTACATGAGTGAGCAACTTCACAGCGCCGTCATGAAGGCGCTGAGTACCGTCATTGAGCCTGAATTACACAAGGACATTGTGACGCTGAACATGGTGCGCGATCTGCGCGTTGAGGATGGCATCGCGCATTTCACCATCATGCTGACAACGCCCGCCTGCCCACTGAAAGATGTGATGTACAAAGCCGCAGAAGCGGCAGTCTTGAAGGTGGAAGGTATGCGTGGTATTCAGGTGAAATGGGATGCCGAAGTGCCAACAGATCGGCGTGTACATGGGCGCATCGCTATGCCTATCCGCAATGTGATCGCGGTGGGCAGCGGCAAGGGCGGCGTCGGCAAGACCACAATATCGGTCAATCTTGCTATCTCGCTGGCGAAGGAAGGCGCACGGGTCGGCTTGATGGATGCTGACATCCTGACACCGAATGTGCCGATCATGCTTGGGCTGACGGCAGGGCGTCCCGCTGTGCAGGACGGCAAGATTGTGCCGTTTGAGGTCTTTGGCGTGAAGGCAATCAGCATGGGTTTTATGATCGAGCCTGATAAGGCGATGGTTTGGCGCGGACCGATGCTGAACAGCGCCATTCGCCAGTTCTTCAATGACGTGAACTGGGGCGAGAACATTGATTACATGATTGTGGATTTGCCGCCCGGCACAGGCGATGCACCGCTCAGCCTTGCCCAAGCCGTGCCGCTAACGGGCGCGGTGATCGTCTCGCAGCCGCAGCAGGTTGCCATCGGTGATGCGCTGCGCTCCATCAGCATGTTTGAGCAGCTTAACGTGCCGATCATCGGCATTGTCGAGAATATGGCAGGCGAGTTGTTTGGCGAAGGCGGCGGCGAAAAACTTGCCCAAGCGCGTAGCGTTCCCTTTTTAGGGCGCATCCCGCTTGATGGCGAAATTCGCAAAGGTGGCGATCTAGGGCGCCCAATAGTCGTCAGCACGCCAGAGTCTGCAACGGCGCAGGCATTCCGCCGTTTTGCCCGCGATGTGGCTGCCCGTGTCAGCGTCCTGCAACTCCAAAGCAGCGATTTTATCCCTCTGGATATTATCGGTTAGCTCATCATCACCACACAGGGATAGCGCATTGCTATCCCTCGCACTGTATCCACGTCATAAAGCATGTTGGGCATTTTCACTAAGCCTGCCTAAAATTAGGTTAGCTTTCGGCAGGCAGCCTAAAATCTCACTGTGTCTTCATCCAAAACGCCCTTTGCCGATTTGCCAAAACTTTGTATAACGCTCACAATTAGAGGTATACGATCAATTATCAAGGTTTGCAGAGAAGTATATGGCACGCATCATCGTCATTGGTAGCGGATTTGGTGGGCTAGGCGCAGCAATTCGCCTTGCCGCACGTGGGCATGATGTCCACATCCTCGAAAAGCGCGATAAGCTCGGCGGCAGGGCATACGTCTACGAACAGAACGGCTTCAAGTTTGATGGCGGTCCGACGGTCATCACGGCGCCGTTCATGTTCGACGATCTCTTTGCGGCGGCAGGGCGCAAGCGTGAGGATTACATCCAATTTGTGCCGCTCGATCCGTTCTATCGTATTTATGATCACAACAAGCGCCACTTCGACTACAACGGTGATGAGGCGTTCATCCTCGATCAGATTGCGCGCTGGAATCCCGATGATCGGGAAGGCTATCAGCGCTTTATGCAGACGACCAAAGCCATCTTCCAAAAAGGCTTTGTCGAGCTGGCAGATAAGCCTTTCCTAAGCCTTTGGGATATGATCAAGGTCGCCCCTGATCTGATCAAAATGCAGAGCTACCTCAGCGTTTATCATTACGTCAAGCAGTTCATCCAAGATGACTTCTTGCGGCGCGTCTTTTCCTTCCATCCCTTACTGATCGGTGGTAATCCGTTCGATTCACCCTCCATCTACGCCATGATTCACTACCTAGAGCGCGAGTGGGGCGTTCACTATGCGATGGGTGGCACGGGTGCGCTGGTGGCGGCACTAGGGCGCCTGTTTAGCGAACTGGGCGGCACGCTCACGCTGAATGCGGAAGTCCAAGAAATCTTGGTGGATGGGCGCAAAGTAACCGGCGTGCGCTTGGCGGACGGCACTGTTTTTCAAGCCGATGCGATTGTCTCCAACGCGGATGTGGCAACCACCTACCGCAGCCTGATCCCTGAGCAATATCGGCGCAAATACACCAACCGCCGCGTCGAGAGCTACAAGTACAGCATGTCGCTGTTCGTGATCTACTTCGGCACAAAGAAGCGCTACCTTGAAAGCGGCTTGCGGCATCACAACATCATCTTGGGCGAGCGTTATAAAGGCTTGCTGCAAGATATCTTCAAGAAGAAGCATGTTGCCAATGATTTTTCGCTATATTTGCACATGCCAACCATTACCGATCCAAGCATTGCGCCTGAAGGTGGCGAGAACTTCTACGTGCTTTCGCCTGTACCACATCTAGGCAGCGGCACAGATTGGACACAATACGCCAAGCCTTACCGCGACGCGATCATGCAGTTTCTAGAGGCGGAATACCTGCCTGACTTGGGAGCGAACATCGTTGCTGAACACTACATTGATCCGCTGCACTTCCAAAACACACTAGGCAGCTATATGGGGTCAGCGTTCTCCATTCAGCCGATTCTGCTGCAATCGGCATGGTTCCGTCCGCACAATCGTTCGGAGGACTTCAGCAACCTCTACTTTGCAGGCGCGGGAACACATCCGGGCGCCGGGTTGCCGGGCGTGCTGTCGTCCTCAATCATTGTCGAGAACCTGATTGGCGATCCCGTTGGTACACGGCGCGTGCAGGCTGTTGCCAAGCCTGTTGGTGCTTAGTTTCAGATAACATTTGAGAGGTAAGGCTATGCAGGTAGAACTACCAACGACGAACTGGGAATATCGCTTGCTGGCACGCGCCCTTGAAGCGCTAGACAGCCACCCTTCCGCACAGGCAGTTCAGCACAGCGAGAGCTTGCTAGAAGAATCCTATGCCTACTGCGAATCGCTGACGCGCCTGCACAGCCGCACCTTCTACATGGCATCAGGTTTGTTACCTTATGAAAAGCGGCAGGCAGTCCGTGCGCTGTACGCCTTCTGCCGCATTACCGATAACATTGTGGATGACAGCCAGAGTGCTGCACGTGCTGCCCATCTTGAGGCATGGCAGCACACCGTCGGCATGGCGCACCCGCCCGCCAGTGAACCTGTTGCGGTGGCGTGGGCAGATGCTCAGGCGCGCTATCGCATTCCAAAGGGCTACGCACAGCAGTTGATCAGAGGCTGCGCCGCTGACTTGTATCCGCGCCGCTACGAAACCTTTGCCGACCTTGCCGAGTATGCCTACGGCGTGGCGTCTACCGTCGGGCTAATGGCGATGCACATCATCGGCTTCACCAGCGATGAGGCAATTCCCTATGCGGTGAAACTCGGTGTAGCGCTGCAAGTGACTAACGTGCTGCGCGATGTGGGTGAGGACTGGCGTAACGGACGCCTCTACTTGCCGCAAAATGAGTTAGCAACCTTCGGCGTGACCGAACAAGACATCGCCGCAGGGCGCATCACCGAGAATTGGCGCGCCTTCATGCGCTATCAGATTGCGCGCAACCGCCAGCTCTATGCCGAATCGTGGGCAGGCATCGCCCTGCTGAACAGCGAAGGGCGTTTCGCCATCGCCGCTGCCGCTGAACTTTACCGCGCCATCCTAAACGACATTGAGGCAAACGACTACGACGTTTTCCGCCGCCGTGCGCGAGTCAGCACATTGGGCAAGCTGCGCCGCTTGCCGATCATCTGGCGCAAAGCGCGCCGTGCGCGTCCGAACAAGCAATCATTCGCCTGAGGCTGAATTTTTCCAATGACTTATTTTGGGTTCCTTGCTATTTTCGTCGTGCTGCCGATCTTGGCGCTGTGGGCAGTTGCCATTCGTGATACGCGGCGCGGCATTGGCATTCCCGCGCATCTGCGGAGTTGGAGCGCGCACTGGATCATGTTCGCGCACGTCATCGTCGCCGTCCTCTACACTACGCCTTGGGATAACTATCTCGTGGCGACTCGCGTGTGGTGGTACGACCCTGCCCTTGTGACAGGCTTCCTGATTTGGTATGTGCCAATTGAGGAATACAGCTTCTTTGTCCTGATGACGCTGCTGACAGGCTCTTGGCTGTTGCTGATGATGCGCCACACACCAGAGCAAGCACCTGCGCCAAGCAACGGTGTGCGCCTGCGCCAGATCAGCACCCTTGCCTTCTTTGCCGTGTGGCTGATCTTTGTGGCGCTCTTGGTCTTTGGCTGGCGTCCCGCCACCTATATGGCGCTGCTCTTTGTGTGGGCGCTGCCGCCGATCATGCTGCAAACTGCCTTCGGCGCGGACATTCTGTGGCGCAATCGGCGTGTGGTATGGCTCACCATCCTGCCCATGACGCTCTACCTTTCGGCAGCGGATAAATTGGCGATCAGCAGCGGCACGTGGACGATCAACCCTGAGCAAACCGTGAATGTCTTGATCTTAGGGCGCCTGCCGTTAGAGGAATTCCTGTTCTTCTTCATTGTGAATGTGCTGATCACCTTTGGCATGACGTTGGTGATGGCTGTGGAGAGCAAGGCACGTGCAACGCGCTATGTGGCAGCCTTGCGCGGTATATTTACCCGCAAGCAGACCATTGAGATAGGAAACGAGTGACCATGTTGGATAACTATGTGCAGTTGACTGAGCAGCAGCGCCGTGAGCTAGTGCCTGCGCCACCGAATATTTGGCGCTTTTACGAGAAACTCTCGCGGCGGTTGATTGTGTGGAACATCGCCAACTTTGGGACGGGCGTGGTTTTGCAGGCGTTCACGTCATTTTGGCGCGGCGTTGGCGCACAGGCAGTCGGTTGGAGCGCCATCAACCTTGCTATTGGTTTCTTTGGGCAAAAAGGCAACGCACGGCGCGCCGCCAAGCAAGACGCACACGCTCCCGAACGCATGGCAAAGGAAGCGCGCAACATCCGCGCCTTTTTGTGGTTCAACGCCGTCTTGGATGTCCTTTACATGCTTGGCGGCTTGAACATGGCGCGCCGCGCTGCTGAAAAGGGCGGCGAAAATGCCGAATTTCGGCGCGGGATGGGCGTGGGCATCATCGTGCAGGGCGGCTTGCTGTTCATCTGGGATGTGATCAACGCGCTGATCGTGCCGCGCTATCGCAAGAAGGGCTGAGCGGCTGTGCTGCCACCGATCACAGCCTTTCAAGGTGCTGAACACGCGCCATTTCTGATGCAGGGCGGCAAGGCAGCGGCGCTGATGGTACACGGCTTCCCTGGCACACCCGCCGATATTCGCCCATTGGCAGATTGCCTGAATGCGCTTGGCTGGACGGTGCAGGGCATTTTGCTGCCCGGCTTTGGCGCACAGATCGAGACGCTGCCTAAACGCACCCATAAAGAGTGGTCAGCCGCCGTGCGCGAGGCACTGCAAACACTGCAAAAGGATCATACGCCCGTCCTCTTGGTTGGGCATTCGATGGGCGGCGCCTTGGTGATGGGTGTGGCGGCTGAAACGCCCGCCGATGGACTGATCCTGACGGCGCCGTTCAGCAAGATTGAGAGCATTTTATGGGGCATGATGCCCGTCTTTCGCACGCTGTTCCCAGAAGTGCGCCCGTTTCGCCTGATTCGGCTGGATTTCTCCAAGCCCGAAGTGCGCGAAGGCATTCGTAACTTCATGCCCGACGCCGATCTGGATGATCCGCAAGTGCAGCAGGCGATCCGCGAGTTAAGGCTGCCAATCACCGTCTTTGAGCAGATACGGCAAGTTGGGCAGCGTGCCTTTAACCTTGCACCACAGCTTAAAATGCCCGCCTTCGTCATACAAGGCACACAGGATACTTTGGTAAAGCCGCACCTGACGCGCCAAGTCGTCTCGCGCTATGGCGGCGCTGTGCGCTACCTTGAAGTGCCAGCCGAACACAACCTGATCGATCCGCGTGCGGCGTATTGGTCTCAGGTGGAGAATGCCCTACGCGAATTTGTGGAGCAGTTCCGATGAGCGCTCTTGCTACCCGTTTGCGAAACTTACGCCTTGAAAACACGGATCGGCTGCCGTTCGGTTTGTTGATCGGCTGGCTGTTGGCGATGATCAGCTTACCGATTGCTCGTTGGACATTTGGTGATGAAGCAACACCTATCGCGCTGAGCGTTGGCGTTTTGTTCCAAGTGGCGGTTGGCGTGGCATTTTTGCTGCAAAGGTGGTCGGTGTGGCGCGTGCTGCGGACTGCCCTTGCCGTCGCCCTGATCGGCTGGGTGGTGGAATGGCTTGGGCATACCACAGGCTTCCCGTTCGGCTTCTACAGCTACACAGAGCGTTTGCAGCCACAGTTGGGCGGCGTGCCGCTGCTGATCCCGTTGGCATGGCTGATGATGCTGCCGCCGTCTTGGGCAGTTGCCTTCAGCATTACGCAGCCGTTGGCAGGTAAGCCAATCTTGCGCCGCCTCGCCTTCATCGCCGTGAGCGCGCTCGCCTTCACTGCGTGGGATTTGTTCCTCGATCCGCTGTTGGTGGCGTGGGATTTCTGGCGGTGGCAAGAGGTAGGCATCTATTTCGGCATTCCGCTGAGCAACTACGGCGGTTGGTTGTTTGCCTCCGCGCTGATGACGACGGTGACCATGCCCTCGGACTTGCCGCGCCGCCCCTTGTTATTCCTCTACGGCGCCACATGGTTCTTCATGACGGGTGGCGTAACGCTTTTCTGGGGCTTGGTTGGCGCGGGCATTGTTGGCTCTGTGGTGATGGGCGGCTTCCTGTTGGCAGCACTCTGGTTTGGGCGGGAGCGCATAGCATGAGTTGGCTATTGTGGACGGCGCTTGGCTTTGCGCTTGGCGCGCTGCCCTTTTCGGTCTGGATTGGTAAATGGGTGCTGCGGAAAGATATTCGCGGCTATGGTGACCATAATCCGGGCGCAACGAACGTGCTGCGCGCTGGCGGCAAGCTGTGGTTTGTAGCGGCACTGCTACTGGATATTTCTAAAGGTGCGGCACCGGTTGGCGCTGCTTATTGGATAGCAGGCATTCGCGGGATGGAGATCGTGCCGATTGCACTGGCGCCTGTGCTAGGTCACGCTTTCTCGCCGTTCTTAGGCTTCAAAGGCGGCAAGGCAGTTGCCACGATGGGCGGCATTTGGATCGGTCTGACGCTCGTCCACATGCCGATCATCCTCATGGCGCTTTTGGTAGTTTGGTTTTACGCGGTGACGGTCAGTGGTTGGGCAGTGATCTTGACAGCGCTCAGCGGGCTTGCCTATTTACTGATCAACTTGCCCGATCAGGCGTTGATTACGGTGATGATCGGCTGCCTGCTGCTCAGCCTTTACAAACAGCGGGAAGATTTGGCAAAGCCGTTAAGGCTGCGGCTGCCAAAGGGTGCCAGCAAAGCAGCATGATTGAAACGCTCATCACTGTGATCAGCGGCGGTGCGCTGTTCATCTTTGGCATAACGGCGATCAGCAACGCCTTGCTTTTCCCGCGCCTGAAACGCGCTGTGCCGAACGAGTCACCGCTGATCTCAATCCTGATTCCAGCGCGAGACGAGGCAGCGGTCATCAGCGAGACGGTGCGCGGCATCTTGGCACAAACTTACACAAACTTCGAGCTGATCGTGCTAGACGACAACTCCAGCGATGGCACAGGCGCACGGGCTTGCGCCGCCGCCGATGGTGATCCGCGCTTGCGCGTGCTGAACGGCGCGCCGCTGCCTGAAGGCTGGGGCGGCAAAAATTGGGCGTGTCATCAACTGAGTGAGGCAGCCCGCGGCACGTGGTTGCTGTTCACCGATGCAGACGTGCGCTGGCAGCCTGAGGCACTCGGCGCGCTTGCCGCACAAATGGCGCGCACACGCGCCGATCTGCTGACGGTGTGGTCAACGCAGATCACACAGACGTGGGCAGAGCGCCTGATCGTGCCGCTGATGGCATTTGCCATCTTCGCTTACTTGCCTGTAATCATGGTGCATCATACACGCCTGATGATTTTCGCGGCTGCCAATGGGCAGGTCATGCTTTTCCGCCGCGAGGCGTACCAAAAAATCGGCGGACATGCCGCGGTGCGCGCTAAAGTGGTGGAAGATGTGGCACTGGCGCGGCGCATCAAGGCGGCGGGCTTGCGCTTGCGGATGTTTGACGGCGCGGGCTTAATCGGCTGCCGCATGTACAACGGTTGGGCAGCCGTGCGCGATGGTTTTGCTAAGAACATCCTTGCCGGGCATGGCAACAGCCTGCCTTTTCTGCTGATCTCGACGGTGCTGCATTGGTTCGCCTATGTGCTGCCGTTCGTGTGGTTGGTGTTCAGCAATTTCGCCTTGCTGCCGCTTTTGTTATGTTTGGGCGTTATCGCGCTGCGAATGCTAACCGCAGCGTCAACGCGCCAACGCCTGTTGGATGCATTGTTCATGCCACTCTCTGTAATCCTGATGACGCGCATTGCCGCACAGGCGATCTATTGGCGGCTGCGCTATGGTGGCGTGCAGTGGAAAGGACGCACATTGACCACAAAGAGAGTAGTGCATGGCTGAGCAACCAATTGTGATCATCGGCGGCGGCATTGGCGGCTTAAGCGCGGCAATCCGCTTGGGAGCCGCTGGAGAGCGCGTCATCCTCTTTGAACAGAACGCGCAAGTTGGCGGCAAGATGAGCGAACTGCGCGCCGATGGCTTCCGTTGGGATACAGGTCCGTCGGTCATCACTATGCGGCACGTCTTTGATGATCTGTTTGCGGCGGCGGGCAAGCGCACGGCAGACTACCTAACCTTGACGCCTGCCGAGCCGCTAACGCGCTACTTCTACCGCGACGGCACAGTATTAGATGCCACCAGCGATCTGCCGCGCATGATCGCCCAAATTGAGCAGATTGATCCACGTGATGCCGAAGGCTACCTTGCCTATTTAGCATATGCGGCGCGCCTGCACCGCATCACGGGCAAGGTCTTCATCTACGATACGCCGCCAACGCCTGCTAGTTTGTTCAAGGTGCCGCTGCGCGATGCTCTGCGCGTAGACGCCATGCGCTCTATGGATGCTGCCATTCGCAGTTTTGTGCATTCGCCGCATTTGCGCCAGCTGCTAGGCAGATTCGCCACTTATGTTGGCGCTAGTCCGTACCGTGCGCCTGCCACGCTAAACGTGATCGCGCATGTAGAACTGAACGGCGGCGTCTACTATCCACGCGGTGGCATCTACGCGATTGCGCGTGCTTTAGGGCGTTTGGCAAGCGAATTAGGTGTAGAAATCCACACAAACTGCACGGTTGAGCAAATTTTGGTGGAAGGCAAGCGTGCCTGCGGCGTACAGGTCGGCGGCGAGCGCATCGGCGCGCAAGCAGTCATCGCCAATGTAGACGTGGCGACCGTCTATGAGAAACTTCTGCCTGCTGAGGTGGTTAGCGCAGCCTATGTGCGGCGCTTGCTAAAGGCTGAGCCATCCTGTTCAGGCTACGTGCTGCTGCTCGGCGTTGCAGGTAAGCACGAGCGCTTGGCACACCACAACATCTTCTTCACGCAGGATTACCACGCCGAATTCACTGATATTTTCGAGCGCGGCGTGCCGCCGCATGATCCAACGGTCTATGTGGCGATCACCTCAAAAAGCGATCCCGACGATGCGCCCGAAGGTATGGAAAATTGGTTCGTACTGATCAATGCGCCTGCGCTCAGTGCTCGCTACGACTGGACGGCGAGCGCACCGCGCTACCGCGATCAAGTGCTGGAGACGCTTGCCAAATTCGGCGTGACGCCGCACATTCGCGCTGAACATCAGCTAACGCCTGCCGATATTGCACGGCTAACGGGCGCACGGCGCGGCGCGTTGTACGGCACGTCTTCTAACAATCCGTTTGCGGCGTTTTTGCGTCCGCATAATCGTGGGCGCGGCATCCGAGGGCTATACTTTGCGGGCGGCACGGCACATCCGGGCGGCGGTGTGCCAATGGTGACGCTCAGCGGCGGTGTGGCAGCGCGTCTGCTCTTGGCAGATTTGCAGCAAGGCAAGCTAAAGTGACAAACGGCACCCCCTTTTTATGAGCAGCGGCACTCGTTTTCGCCGTTCACAGCGCGTATCATAAGAATCTGAACAGGGCTTATGGAATACGCGCCATGCACGAACTGTCCGTCACACAGCACATGCTAGAGATCGTGGTGCGCCACGCCGAGCAGGCGCAGGCAGCGCGCATCACAGATATTCATCTTGTCATCGGGCAGCTTTCCTCATTCATTGACGAGTCGATCCAGTTTTATTGGGATACGCTGAGCAGCGGCACACTGGCAGAAGGCGCGCAGTTGCATTTTGAGCGCGTGCCAGCACAAGTGGAATGCACCGAATGCGGGCAGCGCTCCACATTGACGGAAAGCGCGCAAGGCTGCTTGGCGTGCGGCAGCCTGAACGTGCGCGTGGTGGCGGGCGAAGAGTTTTATGTGCGCGCTATTCAGGTGCAAGCGGCGGATGAAATAGAACAGGAGGCAACTGCATGAGTGTAAAGGTCATCTCGGTTTTGGAGAACGTCCTACAGGCAAATGATCAGGTGGCAGCCGCTAACCGTGCGCGCTTTGAGGCGGCAGGCGTCTATGCGATCAATATGATGTCCTCACCCGGCGCCGGCAAGACCTCGCTGATCGAGCAAACGCTGCGTGCCTTAGCACCGCAAGTGCGGATCGGCATGATTAACGGTGATACGACTGCCGCCAGCATGGATGCTGAACGCGGTGCGAATGCAGGCGCGGCGTCTATCCACATCAACACGGGCGGCAACTGCCACCTTGAGGCGCATATGGTGCGCCAAGCCTTGGAGTCACTTGATCTCAGCGCGCTTGACTTGGTGATTGTGGAAAACGTGGGCAATTTGGTCTGCCCTGCCGCCTGGGATTTAGGCGTCCATGCGCGGGTGGTGGTGGCAAGCGTCACTGAGGGTGATGACAAGCCTTATAAATATCCAAGCATGTATCGCGGTGCGGATGTGCTGCTGCTCAACAAGATTGACCTGCTGCCCTACCTTGATTTCAACACCGAGTATTTTTTGCAGGGCGTGCGGCTGCTGAACCCTGAGGTGCAGGTATTCCCGATCTCGTGCCGCAGCGGTGAAGGCATCGGCGCGTGGGCAGATTGGCTGCGCGCACGCGCCCTCAAACCTATTCAAACATCCTGATGGGCAGCGGCGCTGTCGTCTTCGGCGAGCAGGCGGCGCAGCTCCGCCGTTTCCAGTTCATCTACATACCGATCAATCGCCTGATGTAAGAAGGCAGGCAGATCAGGGTGCAGCGCCTCAAAATTGGTGCGAAAGGCAGGATCCTCAAGGTAGGTCTCCGCCAATCCGCGCAGAATTTCGAGCGTTGGCTCGTAAAAGTAGCGGATGTGGTTGTGCCAACGCACGAGAATTGCCTGCACCGTATCGCTGTGTGGGTCTTGCCCACGGCTGAGCGCTTCGGTCAGCGCGGCGTAGATTTGATTGCCTTCGGCGCGCACTGCTTCTTTTTGCGCTGCGTTGTAGTTATTCCAACGCTTGACGGACTCGCCAACGATAGTTGGATCGTACTGCAAACGGGCAAGGCGCGTGTATTCCTGCTCTTTTTCGGGCGTGAATGCCTCGAAAAGGCGTTTAGGTGGCATGGGCTGCTCTCCTGAAAGGTGACTAAGCGTGCTATCCACTGTATGAATCAGGCTTTGCAGATGTGCGATCTTGCCCTGAAGTGCGGCGCGGTGCTGCTGCAAAGCTGCCGCCAGATCAAAGGTTGGGCTATCCAAAAGTGCCTTGATCTGTTCTAAGGGCAAGCCGATCTCACGGTAAAACAAGATTTGCTGCAAGCGCAGCAGTGCCGCCTCATCGTAGCGACGGTAGCCATTCGCCGCGACGTGAGATGGGCTAAGCAAGCCGATCTCATCGTAGTAGTGCAGCGTCCGCACGCTGACGCCTGCCAGCACTGCGACTTGTTTGACCGTGTACATCTGCGGTTGCCTCCTCACACGCCCTGCATCTTAAACTATCACGTTACGTGAGAGTCAAGCCCTATCTTGGAAAAGAGTCACCTATATGGCTGTTGGCATAAAGTTGAGCGTCTTAGCGATGCGCCTTGCCGCAGGGCAGCTATTGCCAGATCACCATTTCGGGCGCATAATTTAGGCAATATTAATAGGTGTTGGCAAAGGCAGAACAGACTATGTGCCGTCCTGTCGGTTTGCCTTAAAGGCACACACAATGCTTGATCTGTATAAACTCCGCATTTTTATGACGGTGGTGCAAGAAGGTAGTTTCCGCGCTGCTGCCGAACGGCTCTACATCACGCAGTCTGCCATCAGCCAGCATATCAAAGACCTTGAAACGTCGCTGGGCAGGCAGCTCTTTCAGCGCGGCTGGCGCGGCGTCACACTCACCCCACACGGCGAACTGTTGGAAAGCTATGCCAAACGCATTTTTGATATTGTTTCTGAGGCAGAGAATGCGCTGACCAACCTTGAGGCGCTGCCCGAAGGGCGGCTGACACTTGGCGCGACGCCGGGCATTGGCATCTACCTTGCCCCAGAATGGATTGGGCGTTTTCGCGGACGTTATACACAGCTTTCAGTGGCGTTGCAGACAGGTATTACGGCGCAGATCGTGGCGGATGTGTTGGCTCAACGCATTGATTTGGGCTTTATTGAGGGCGAGCTAGAAAATCATCAACACCCGCGGCTGGGCGTATGCTTGCTGCAAGAAGTGCCACAGATGGTCGTCATCGGCGCTAAACATGCGTGGTGGAACGCGGTGGAAGTTTCGCTAGAAGCGCTTCATCACCAGCCGTTGATCGTCCGCCCACCGAACAGCCAATCGCGCATTTGGCTGGAAAAAACGCTGCGCGAACACGGCATTGAGCCAACCATTAGCGCTGAATTCGATAACATCGAGTCTACCAAGCGCGCCGTGGCAGCGGGCGTCTGCCTTGCCGTGCTGCCGTGCTATGTGGTGCAGAATGAGATTGCACAGGGTACGCTGCGCGCCCTACCAATTGAAGGTAATCCGCTGCGGCGCACCCTGAAATTGATCTGGGATCAATCGGCGCACTTTACGCCCATTGCCCGTGCCTTTCTGGAAGAACTGCGCGCTGACTATGACGTACTGGACACAGTCATCGGCGCGGCATAACGGTGTGAGCGCAGCGTTGCACTGCGCTCAGATGCGGCTAGGTGGTTGTGTTATCGCCTGCCTGTTCCTGATACCATGCCTTGAACAGGCGCTCGGTATGAAAGGCGATCAGCAAGGTCGTGAGCAGATATGTTTGCCCAACTACTTCGGTGCTGCGCTGCGGCAAAAGCACGTAAATGATCACCATCCCAAGGAACATCGCGCCGAGCAAGGTCAGAAATAGCCTGCGCGCAACGCGCTTATGCAGTTCAGGGTAGGCAGGCAGTGGCGATAATCGGCTCAGCAGTTGCCGAAGTTGTTGGGCAAGCAGCCTGCCCCAACCCGCACCGATCAGGCTGCCGACCAGTGCTGCCAGCAGTGCCAGCCCAACCCGCGCCGAGAGATCGGGCGGGTTGGGTGTTTGCGGCAAAACCTGATCAGCTCTGATGAATAGCAGTGCGCCGCTAATAAAGGCACCTGTTAGCGCGCCCTGAGTTGTAAGTTTTGCGGCAAGTTTTTCTAGCATCGAGTCCTCTCAGCCACCTTAGGGTGCAGGTGGGGTGGGTGCTAGTGTAGGTTGCGGTAGCTGTGTTTGGGTGGGTGGCGCGCCGGGTGTAACCTCTGGTGTGACGGTGGACTGCGTTTGGGTGGGTGCGCCGGGTGTAACCTGTGATGTGTCGGTGAACTGCGTTTGGGTGGGTGCGCTGTTATCGAAATTAGCTGTCCTTACTGGATGGTTCACTAGCAATTCTAACAACTCAACAGGTGGCACTGAATCGCCCTGACTGATCCGATCCTGAAAGACACCCATCGTAGAACTTCCCATAACCTGATCTATTGTCTCAGGAATATTCACGCCGTTTGGATAATGCTGTACCATGTAATTAAGCACAGCCTGTTCAAGGGAGGCTTGCGAGCTAAAGCCCACGGCATGACCATTCATAACTGCTGTTACCTCCTCAGGTGTGATTGCTTCACCCTGATTGAGGCGATCTACAATGCCTTGCATGGCTGGATCATTCATAGCCCGTGTGAGTGTGTCGGTAATGGCACCTTGCGACCATTCCTGATTACCATAAACAACAGCTGACCAACGCTCCGTCATTTGTTGTCGAGCCCCTTGCTCGAATGACTCCTGTGAGGTGTAATTCGGTCCGAAGCGATCAAAGGTCTCGTCAATGGCACGCGCTGCTTCGGCTGTTACACGACGGTTATAGATTTCTTGCCCATCAGCGGTGATACGCGCATAGGTTTCGCCGCGCTCATTGGTGTAAATCTCGCCACTAATAGCAGCATTGGGATTGCCAGCTAATGCGCCGTTAATAGCGCCGCTGATCTCAGCAAAATTAGCGTGTGTTAGAATGGCATCCGCACCAGTAGCAGCGATAGCAAACATATAACCAAATTCTTGACCACGGGCGGATGCACGAGCAGAAATATTATCCGGTCTACCTGTTAACGCTCCAACTGCTTCTCCTGTCAGATGAGCTGCAAGCCACGCAAGCGCAATCTGAGGCACACCCTTAGCATTCGCAAGTCCAAGAGAGACGGCAAGATTAGCACCGTCGCCCAAATCGGGTGCTTCAAATGTGTTGCCTGCAATATCTCCAACTAAATCAGCAGCAAACCACGCTTGGATTGCCTGTCCAATATGATCTACTACGCCAGAAAGCCCTAGCGAAGTTAGGAAATTAGCTGCACTCTCAAGCGAGAAAATTGATTTCGCTATTTCTTCAAAGCTATAACCAACTGCGGCAAAGCGCGCCGCAATAATGGCTATACCATCTATGTGAGCGCTAAACCGACCAACACGATCATTGAACTCTCGCGTCAGGGCGCGTGCCTGATCGCCCGTCAGCGTGTCCAGTTCTTCGCGGTTGCCACCACCTGTGCTGGCAACTCTATAGCGAACGGGCATTTCGCCGCCATTTTTAATGTAGGCGACACCTATACCACTGCCTGCTTCTTCAACCGTGCCTTCGCCAAAGAACAACAGCGCCGCCTCTTCTTCCGCCTGCTGAAGCACGTTGATCAGGTTTTGGGTGGATTGCGTGCTATCATGCAGCGCTTTGATCAGCCGCAGCAAGGCAGGCGATACTCAATTTTGCATCTCTGCGTAGAAGCTCTCTGCACCCTTGCCCGTCCAACCGCCGCTGCGTAGGCGATCAAGGTGTGATTCCATTTGCCGATGCAGCCCATTCAGTTGTTCCGCACGCTGGGTGAAGAGCTGCATTGCCGCCTTGAGTTCATCTGGCACCAGCCGAATCAGATTCGCCATTTCCTAACCTCCAACCACTATATTTGTACTGTCTTACACCTTACAAAGTTTATAATTAGTTAGCGTGGTATGCCATTCCAAACTTTTTATACGCCACACAAAAACGCGGTGTTTGTGAAAACTGACTAACCCGCGTAATGGTGGCAGTGTTTGCGGGATGTGCTGTGCTAGGGAATTTTCCGCAAACGCGCTACAATCTGACTAGCGCTTTTACGCAGTTTTCGGGAGCAGCCGTGCTATGTTTCGTCCACCGCTTACGCTTGGCGTCGAAGAAGAATATATGATCGTAGACGCGCAAACGCGGGCGCTTTCGCCTGCCGTGCGCGATGTGCTGGCGCGCAGCCGCCAAACGCTCGGCGATCAGGTGAAGGCGGAATTTATGCAGTCCCAAATCGAGATTGCCACCGGCATTTGCCATAACGTGGGCGAAGTGCGCGAACAGCTCATCCTGCTGCGGCGCGGTGTGAACGCGGCGGCAGAGGCATTCGGCAAGCGCATTGTGGCAGCCGCCACGCACCCATTCTCCGAAGTGCATGAGCAAGAGATCAGCGAGGGCGAACGCTACAGCGAATTGGCGACCGATATGCAGTATGTGGCGCGCCGTTTGGTCATCTTTGGGATGCACATTCATCTCGGCTTTGGCGAGACGGACGAGGCACGCGCCCTGCTCATTGACGTGATGAATCAACTCCGCTATTTTCTGCCGCAAATTTTGGCGCTTTCCACCAGTTCGCCTTTTTGGCACGGGCGCAACACCGGCTTAAAGAGCTATCGTTGTGTGGTCTTTGAGAACTTGCCGCGCACAGGCATTCCACCCGTCTTTAGCAGCTATGAAGAATACGACCGCATGGTAGATGTCTTTGCCAGTGCTGGCTCGCTGAGCAAAGGTGGCGGCAAAGACCCATCTCGCATCTGGTGGGATGTGCGTCCTAATCCGCGGGTGGGGACGCTTGAAGTGCGCGTGCCAGACGTATGCAGCACGATAGATGAAGCGGTCTGCATTACGGCGGCGATTCAGGCATTGGTGGTCAAGCTGCTCAGACTGCGCGCTCAGAATCAGTCGTGGCGGCTCTACCGCACCGAACTGCTGCGCGAGAACAAGTGGCGCGCACAGCGCTATGGCATTGAGGGCGAACTGATTGACTTTGGGCTTGGCAAGCCGGTGCCGATTGCCCAACTGTGGGAAGAGACGCTCGGCTTTGTGGATGACGTGCTAGATGGACTCGGCACACGCCGCGAAGTGGAGTATGTGCGGCACATTTTGCAGAACGGCACCAGTGCCGACCGTCAACTAGCAACCTACTATCAGGCGTTGGATGATGGCTGCACCAGCGAAGAGGCATTCCGCTTGGTGATGGATCGCCTGATCAGCGAGACAGTGGGTGGTTAGAAACATTACATGCGAGGAGATTCCGACTATGAAAATTGCCATCGGCTGTGATGAGGCAGGGCTGCCCCTGCTAGACGTGGTGCGCGAATTCTTGCGCGGCAAACCTGAGATCGAAGTGCAGGATTTCGGCGTTCACAGCACCGATCCTGTGGATTATCCCGATATTGCCGAGCAAGTGGCAATGGCTGTCTCCAAAGGTGAGGCAGATCGTGCCATTTTAGTCTGTGGTACTGGCATTGGCATGTGCATCACTGCTAACAAAGTGCCGAATGTGCGCGCTGCACTCTGCCATGATACCTATTCGGCAGAGCGTGCGCGCAAGAGCAACGATGCTCAGGTCATCACGATGGGCGCACGAGTCATCGGCGCAGAACTTGCCAAGAGCATCCTTGAGGCGTGGCTTGCCGCAGAGTTCGCCGGCGGACGCTCTGCGCCGAAGGTTGCCAAGATGAACGCCGTAGATAGCCGCTATCGGGCAGAGCGCGCAGACGAACACTAGAGCGCACTAGCCGCCGCAGTATTGCCGCCAGTGGTGATCTTCCCGCGCCAAAAGCTGATCGGCTGCCTCAGGGCCCCATGATCCGCGTGGGTAGCTGACCACAGGCGGTGCGGCGGCAGTTTGCCAGCCCCTGATGATCGGATCGATGATCTGCCACGAACTTTCGATACCATCGCTGCGGACGAACAGCGAGGCGTCGCCATTGAGCGCGTCCAGCAACAGGCGCTCATACGCCTCTGGAATGGCGTCCTCACCAAAGGTCTGCTTATAGCTGAAAGACATATTCACCGTGCGCGCCGATTGCAGCGAGTCAGGCTCTTTCGCCTCAAATTTCAAGTGAATGCCTTCATCAGGCTGAATGCAAATGCTGAGCGTGTTCGGCTCAAAGTGCTGCCCTGGCGGCAAATTGAACATCAAGTGCGGCGGACGCTGAAAACGGACGATCACCTCGCTGGTTTTGCGCGCCAGTGCCTTGCCCGACCGCAAATAGAACGGCACGCCTTGCCAACGCCAATTATCCACATACAGGCGCAGCGCAGCATAGGTTGGCGTCTGCGAATCGGGCGCAACGCCGAGTGTTTCGCGGTAGCCTTCATACTGAGCGCGCACCGTATCTGCAAGCGCCACAGGGCGAACTGCCTTTAGCACCTTTGCCGTCTCGTTACGGACGGCATCTGCTTCAAAGGAAGTGGGCGGCTCCATAGCAATCAGCGCCAAAAGCTGCAACAGATGGTTTTGAAACATATCGCGCAGCACACCAGAGCCATCGTAGTATTCGCCGCGATGCCCAATATCCACCTTTTCAGCAACCGTGATCTGCACATATTCAACGTAGTTCCTATTCCAGATCGGCTCGAAGATGGTGTTGGCAAAGCGCAGGAATAGGATGTTTTGGGCAGTCTCTTTACCCAAGTAGTGATCAATGCGGTAAATCTGATGTTCGTCGAAGACGGCGCGCATTGCCTCGTTCAGGGTGCGTGCCGAAGGCAAGTCGTAGCCGAAAGGCTTTTCAACCACCACGCGCCGCCAACCGCCGCTTTCGGTGCAGAGCTTCAGCGCGCCGAGATTGGTCACAATTGGCACGTAGAGCGATGGTGCCGTTGAAAGGTAGTAGAGGCGGTTGGCATCACCGCCTTCACGCTCACACAGGAAGGCGTTCAGCTTGTCCACATCTTCCATCTTGGTGGCATCACCACTCACATAGAAAACATGCTCGCAGAAGGCATCCCACGCCGCCTGATCAAAGGTGCTATTGGTGAACTCCACCGCACCATCGCGCAGCTTGGCACGAAAATCCTCGTGGGAAAGCGGCGAGCGCGAAACACCCACCACATTCAGGTTAGCAGGCAAGCGCTGCTTGCGGCACAGGTTATAGAGGGCAGGAATCAGCTTGCGCTGGGTGAGATCGCCCGATGCACCAAAGATGACCACTGTATTGGCAAGCGAAGTGCTATCTGACATATAGACTCCTCAAACAAGTTAGGCGAGATGCGCTCAAAACACCTGAGCAGCACCTCACCGCGAAAGATGATATGCTGCCTAATTCGTGCCGCGTGTGATGCGCCGAATGCCGCTGCTGCTGGCGACAATGACCTCAGTTGCCATAGCCAAGAATAAGCCATGCTCCACAATGCCTGCCCGCGCCTTGATGCGCCCTGCCAACGCCGTTGGATCATCAATCTGCCCAAAGTGGCAGTCAAGGATCAGATGCCCTTGATCGGTGTGGAAGGGCGCACCGTCCATTTCGCGCAGCGTCACTTTTGCGCCAAGCGACTCAAGGTAGCCCGCCTGACTGCGCCAGCCGAACGGCACGACCTCAATCGGGACTGCCCAGCGCGTGCCAAGTTTGGGCGAAAGTTTGGACTCATCAATCACAATCACCTCACGGTGGCTTGCCTGCGCCACAATCTTCTCGCGCAGCAGGGCGCCGCCGCCGCCCTTGATCAGGTTCAGATCGGGATCAACTTCATCGGCGCCGTCAATGGTCAGGTCAATGGTGGTCATATCATCCAACTCAATCAGCGGAATGCCGAGCGCACGCGCTTCTTGCTCAATGCGCTGTGAGGTCGGCACGCCGCGTACATCATGCAGTTTGCCCGTCTGAATGAACTCGGCAAGCCGCCGCAGGGCGTGGCTGGCAGTGCTGCCACTGCCCAGCCCAACCACCATGCCCGATTCAATCAACTCAACGGCACGTTCAGCGGCACGGCGTTTAAGTAGGTCTACATCCGCGCTCATAGGGCTGCCAGCCCTTCCAGCAAGGCGCGCAAGCCACCGACCACATCGTCACCCAGATCGATCCGCAGCACGCGGCGTCCGCCTTCGCGCAATGCTTGCGCGTCGCCAAGCGCTTGCGCCAGTTTCAGCACGCCAAAGGTCATCGTTGCCTCAGGTTTGCCCGATGCAGCGGGAATTGGTAGGTCTTGCTCTGGTGTGTTAGTGAACTGAATGAACGCGCCAAGCCCTGCATCGCCTTTGTGAAGCTGCCCTGTGCTGTGCAGGAAGCGCGGTCCGTAGCCGACAGTGACAGCGCGCCCAGTCAGTTCGCGCAGGCGCAGGCGCAGCAGCGCCAACGCAGAGTCGGTGCTTGGCGTTGGGGGTAGGTAGGCGTGTAAGCCGATGTAGCCACCTTCAGCAACCGCGCTAACAAAGTCCCTGAGCGCGCCTGCTGGGCTGCTGCCTTGCACACCCTCACCATAAAGCGTGATGCCACCATCGGTCAGGGCAGGCGTTTGGGCAGGCAAAGCACCTTGCTCACGGTAGGCAGCCACCATTTGGCGTGCAGCTGCCTTAGCGCTCTCTACGTTGGGCTGGTCAAAGGGATTAATACCCAACACATAGCCCGCCACAGCTGTTGCCAGCTCCCACAGGAAGAACTGCCCACCTAGGTCATATTTATCACGCAGCACAAAGCGCACTGTTGGATGTCCCGCCTTCTCTAGCGCGGCAAAGGCTGCTTCATGCTGCATATCGCCCTCAAGCTGAAGGTAGACAAATAAGCGATCCGCACCGTAGGACTGCGGCGCGCCGATTGACTCGCCGACCACCGGCAGAATGCCCTTGCCTTCTTTACCGCTTGACTCAGCAATCAACTGTTCTACCCAATCGCCAAAGCTAGCAATCGCGTTGCTGATGATGAAGGTGACCTTATCGCGCCTGTGCAGTGCCATTTCGCCCAGAATGGCGCCCAGCCATGCAGCGGGATTGTAAACAGCATCATGGGCAGGGCTGCACAAAAGCTGCATCTGCTCAGCGCGCTCCAGCAGGCGCGGCACATAGATTCCATCAAGCGTGGCCGGCACCACACCAAAATACGAGAGTGCTGAATAGCGCCCGCCGATTTCAGGATCGTTCAAGAAAGTAGTGCGGAAGTAATAATCCTTTGCCAGTTGCTCAATGGCCCTGTCGGGATCAGTGATGGCGATGAAATGCTGACCCGCCTTGTGCGCGTCACCTTCATATGACTCTAGCACGCGGTTGTAGAAGGTTTTGAAGAACGAGACTGTCTCCACCGTGCCGCCGGACTTGGTCGAGACGATATAGAGCGTTTGCTGCGGTGCGAAACGATCCACAAAGGCACGCACATGGTCAGGATCAGTGCTATCCAGCACATGCACATCCAGATTACCCACACTGCTGCCGTAGACCTTTGCGAACAGTTCCGGCGCAAGGCTAGAGCCGCCCATGCCGAGCAGCACCACCTGCTTAATGCCATCCGCCCATACCTCATCGGTCAGTGCGTAAAGCCGTTCCAAAACCTCAGGTTCATTGAGGCGGGTGGCGATGGTCAGCCAGCCAAGCCGATTGCTGATCTCGGTTGGCTCAGGCTTCCAGACGGTGTGATCCTTCACATAGATGCGCTGGATGATGTCGTGCGCGTCCATCTGCTCCAAGCGCGCACGCACGCTTGCCCACGCTTCGCCTAAGTTGGCATAACGGCGCTGCGATTCTGAGATCAGCCGTTCGCGTTTCAACTCGATGCTATCCATGAGCGACTCGAACGATTTGGCAAAAGACGATACACCTTCACGCAAAAGCTGCTCCGTCACCACTTGCATATCAATGCCAAGCGCTGCCAACTGTGCCAAGTGCGCCTTTGCTTCATCTAGCCCTTGTTCAATGGTCAGGGCAATGGTGGCATGATCTTGGAGTGCATCAAGCGTTGCGGGTGGGACGGTGTTCACTGTATCGGTGCCGATCAGGTTATCCACATAGATTGTGTCAGGATAATTTGGATTCTTGGTGCTGGTGCTTGCCCACAGCGGACGCTGCACCCGTGCGCCCAGCGCCAGCAGGCGCGCCCAACGCTCACCGCTGAACACCTGACGGAATGCCTCGTAGGCGAGCTTGGCATTGGCAATAGCGATCTTGCCCTGTAGCTCGGTGTTGCCCAGTTTTGCCAGCTCACTATCTACCAACGAGTCAACACGGCTGACGAAGAACGAAGCAACGGACGCCACACGCGCTAGATCGCCGCCGCGCTCTGCCAACTGCTCTAGCCCGCGCAGATATGCCTCCATCACGGCTTGGTAGGCATCTAGGGCAAAGATGAGCGTCACGTTGATGTTGATACCTTCGCTGATGAGCGCTTGCACTGCCGGGATGCCCTCAGGCGTTGCCGGCACCTTGATCATCACGTTTGGGCGTCCAACCTCAGCGAACAAGCGCCGTCCTTCGGCAATGGTGCGCTCAGTGTCGTGTGCCAACTTCGGGCTAACCTCAAGGCTGATGTAGCCATCCACACCGTTGGTCTGCTCATAGATGGGTTGCAAAATGTCGGCAGCAGCGCGGATGTCTTCCACTGCCAGCGCCTCGTAAATCTCCTCCACCGATCTGCCCGCTTGCACCAAGCCTTGTAAAGCAGTGTCATAGTCGGTGCTGCCGGCGATAGCGCGCTCAAAGATGGTTGGGTTGCTGGTGACGCCTAGCACGCCCGCCTCAACCAGTTTTTGCAAACCGCCGGATTCTAAAAGCGTGCGGCGAATGTTGTCATACCAAATGGACTGCCCAAGGGCTGCGAGGGCGTGCGCTTTCGTTGTTGCCATAAATCACTCTCCATGTAGCAAAAACGCCGCTTCTAGGCTAGACGCGGCGTGCTTAGAAATGCTTTCAGCCGTGCTGATTCCTGAACGGATTATAGTGCAACATATGTTAAGCCTTCAACACAGAGGCGCTCATGTTCGTTTCACAGGCTTCACGGTTTTCTCTCAAAGCGGGCGCAGCGCTTTGAATGTGGTTGACTCCAAACTACTCTAGTGAGACAATTCAGCACAATAGCACGTTAGCGCGTGCCTGACAATGGCACTGAGCACATCTAAGCGGAGTGAAAACAGGATGACAGCAGCGGAACTTCAGGCAAAAGGCACCGAACTTTTCATGCAGCGCGATTATGAGGCAGCCCAAGCGCACTTCGAGCAGGCAAAAGCAGCCTACGAAGCGGAAGGCAAGCCTGATCTGGCAGCCGAGATGCAAGTGAACTTAGGCTTGATCGATCAACGTTTGGGTAACTTTGAGGCAGCCGTCGAGAAGCTGAACGCAGCGCGCCAATTTTTTGCTGAGCGCGGCGATGCCGAACGCGAGGCAATGGTCATCGGCAATTTGGGCGGCTTGTATATGGCGGAAGGCAACGCGGAACAGGCATTTACCCTGCTGCGCGAGGCAGCCGATGCCTTCCGCGAGGCGGGCGATAACGACCGCTATGGGCGCACATTGGTGGAACTTGCCAACCTGCAAGCACGTGGCGGCAAATGGATGCAGGCAGCCGCCACTTATGAGGTAGCGCTCGACCTTGTGCAAGAGCCAAACTTCCGCCAAAAGGTGCTAAAAGGCTTGCTCAGCATCAAAAATCGGCTGACAGGTGGTGGTGTGCCGAAAGGCTTGCCTGAAGACGCCGAGAAGAAGCCCAACGCCTAAATATTAACGCCACGGGCAGCACAACAGGCGGGTAAACACCGCCCGTTGTCTTTCAGCTTAGGACGCACTCCGCTTCCATGTGCCATCTAACAGGCGGAAGGTGAGCGTTTCGGTTTGATCGGCGCGCAGCACTTGCACGACGGCGCGTGGTGTGCCATCTGCACCATTGGCAATAGCAGCCGCCAAAACTTGACCATTAGGCTGTGCTTTATTGTTCATGCGCTGCTGGAGGAGCGCCCGCGTGCTGGCATCTGCCACATTCCAGAGCGTTTGCAGCGTCACAAGATCATCTTGTGCGACGAGTTGGCGCTCGACTTCTAAGCGCCACTGAAAGAAGGGACGCCAATCAAGGCTAAGTTGTTCAAGTGGCTGCCCAAGCGCACGTGCAATCAGGCTGATGTCGGCATCAAGGGTAAGGTTGCGCGCTAGGGCTGCCAACGCCGAATCGCCGTAGGTATCGCGCAGGCTTTGCATAAAGGCAAGGCGCAGCACATCCATCCGCCCACTGTAAGTGGCTGCCAACCATTCCACCAACGTTTGGTGCAACCAAGCCGCATCAACATTTCCACGTGGGCGCAAGCCGCCGCTGACCAAATCCACTTGGCGCGCCGCAAGATGTGCAGCAACTGCATCTTCAATAGGAATGGGCAGCGGATTCAGCAGCGGCAAGCGGTCATCACGTGCCAAGGGCGAAGGCACAAACAGGCGGTCGGGCTGCGCGCTATCCCACGCCACTTGCAGCACTGGGTTCGGCACGATCTCAATCTCGATGGCAGGGCAAGCGCTGTTGCCAAGCATCTGGCAGCCTTCGCGCCACCAACGCGCTGCCCGTTCCAGCAGCAGGTGCGCGGAATCAGCGTCAAGCTGTTGGTAGCGCACCGTCACAGAGTCGCGTTGCACAGTTTGCGTGCTGCCCCAGAAAGTGTAATCGGAAGGCACGTGCCGCCAGCCATCGCTATAGCGCCAGTAGAACCACACTGCCCGATGCGGCACGCCGTTCAGCACTTCCTCAAAGACGACGCGCCCACGCAAGCCGTCTACGGCTACCTCGAAGATGGTGCCGGTCAGGCTCAGGTTGTTCTCCACCTTGAGCGCCTGATAGAAGTTGAAGCGCTCACCCTGTGCAATATACCAGTTGTTGCCGGCACTGCGCTGAAGTTCCATATAGTCACCGTAGTTGCCGATCCGCAGTGCCGTCAGTTCCGCTTGCAGCGTATCCGTGAGGCTTTGGCGCAGTTGGCTGTCCACATCTTCAAGGCGCAGCAACACCAACAGCGCACCCACCCCAACAAACAAGGCAACTAGCATTGTGAAGGCGATCAGCCGCCCGCGCTGACGGCGGCGGCGTGTGCGCTCCTCTGGCGGCTCCGCAGCGCGCTCATAAATTCGATCCGCCTCAATTTGCCAATCTAGTTTGATGCCCAAGGCTGTTGCACCCTCTCATTCAAACTTCGGTTTGCTCAAAGTTACCTCGCCCGCAAAGACGCGATGCACTTTACCGTCCTCGCCACGCACCAAGAGCGCTCCGTCCTCATCCACATCGACTGCCTGCCCGCTGATGGCACGCGTGCCTAGCCCAACATCGGTTGCCTGCACATGCCTGCCTAAGGTGCTGAGTGCTGCCCGCCATGCCTGAAAAAGCGATAGCCCCTCAGCACGCGCTGCCCAACTCTCAAGCTGATCCAGCAGCACGCCTAGAAGCCGTGCGCGGTCTATATTCGGTATGCTGTGCGCCTCCAGATTAGTAGCAGATTGGCGCAGTTCGGGCAGATCGAACGGCACACGCACATTGATGCCGATGCCAACGATGATTGCCTCTAGCACAGCGCCGTTCCACAGCGGTTCGATCAGGATGCCTGCCACTTTGCGATCATGGATGTGAACGTCGTTGGGCCACTTCAATTTGACACACGCCGAATCAAGGTTTGGCAGCTCTAGCAATGTGTTTCGAACGGCTACTGCTGCCGCCATTGTATAGCGCGTTGCTTGTGGTGTTGCCTTTTGCGGGCGCAACACCACGCTAAAGAGCAGGGCTGTGCCGCTAGGCGCCTGCCAGCGCCGACCGAAACGCCCGCGCCCTGCCTCTTGCATTTCCGTGACAACCACCGCACCATGTGGTGCGCCTTCGGCTGCCCATACCCGTGCCACGTCATTTGTGCTGCTGACTGTTTTCAAAAACCGAAAGGGGCGCTTGCCAAGCGCGGCTTCAAGTCGTTCGATGTTCAATGTTTCGTCGTTTAGCTCACTCGCCATAAGGTGTCCAGATATTTTTGACCTGCGTCGCAGCGCGTAGGAACCCTTGCCCTTCGCCTTCGGTGCGGTCAAACCAATAGCGCGGAGTCGACTCCGCCCAAGTGCGTTTGAGGTTGCTCACAGAGGCAGCCTCAGCTAATTTCACCCCGTCAGGGGTGCCAAAGTACCATAGCGCGTCCACATCTTCGTGTTCGGCGAGCGTTTTCGCCAGCACATCGCGCTTGCCCGTCACAATGTTCACGACGCCGCTTGGCACATCCGACGTCTCCAAGACCTGATAAAAATCGGTGGCAAGCAGCGGATACGCCTCAGATGGCACAGCAATCACCGTATTGCCCATCGCTATAGCAGGCGCAATGAGCGAGATGAAGCTGAGCAGTGGTGCTTCGTCAGGGCAGAGAATACCGATCACGCCTATCGGCTCAGGGATGGCAAGCACCACGCCGCGCAAGGGCGTGCTGTGTACCAAGCCATCATATTTATCTGCCCACGCTGCGTAAGTGAACAAGCGCTTGATAGCTGCCTCAACTTCAGGGCTGCCCGCCTGCCCTGTCAGCGCGTGCAGGCGTGCGGCAAACTCTGCGGCACGCACTGCCAAATTTTCGGCAAGGTAGTAGAGGATTTGGGCGCGGCTGTGTCCGTGTGTGAATGCCCAGCCTGCTGCGGCGTGGGCTGCCTCTACCGCGTTACGGATGTCTTTGCGGTTGCCTTCGCCTACCTCACCAATCAGGCGCCCATCAGCGGCGCGCACAGGCAAACTGTAGCCGCTATCAGGGCGTGCCTGTTTGCCACCAATAAAAAGTTTAGGCGTACGGTCAATCAGGGTGGTTACGGCTTCCGTTGGAGCAGGTGGCGCCACAGCTTGTGGTGGTGCTGAACGGTGCGTTGCCTTGCGCGGCGTTAGGTATTCGTACATGCCTTCCCGTCCGCCTTCGCGCCCATAGCCACTTTCACGGTAGCCACCAAAGCCGGAGGCAGCATCAAACAAATTGGTGGCGTTGATCCAGACGGTGCCTGCTTTGACCTTGCGTGCGATATCCAGCGAGAGGTTCAAGTTATCCGACCAGACCGATGCCGCTAAGCCGTAGGGCGTGTTATTGGCGAGGGCGACTGCTTCAGCAGGCGTGCGGAATGTCATGACGACCAGCACAGGTCCGAAAATTTCCACCTGTGCTATGGTAGAGGCAGGTGAGACATTTGTAAAGAGGGAAGGTGGGTAGAAGTAGCCTTCCGTAGGGCAAGCGATGCTTGGCTGCCAAAGCTGCGCGCCTTCCGAGATGCCTTGTGCCACCAACGCTTGAATCTTCTGCAACTGCACAGGGGCGATGATCGCGCCAATATCCACAGCCTTATCCAGCGGATCGCCAATGCGGAGCGTCTCCATACGCGCCTTGAGTTTACTAATCAAGCGCTCAGCAATATTTTCTTGCACCAACAAGCGTGAGCCAGCACAACAGACTTGCCCCTGATTAAACCAAATGGCATCTACAACGCCTTCCACCACGCTATCCAGATCGGCATCTTCAAAGACGATGAAGGGTGATTTGCCGCCAAGCTCTAGCGAGAGTTTCTTGCCGCTGCCCGCCGTCTGTTGGCGGATGATGCGCCCAACCTCAGTTGAGCCGGTGAAGGCAATCTTATTCACCTGTGGATGTGCTACCAACTGCGCGCCAACCTGCCCATCGCCCGTGATGATGTTGACCACGCCCTTTGGCAGCCCAACCGCCTCACACAGTTCGGCAAAGCGGATGGCTGTGATTGAGGTAAATTCGGCGGGCTTCAGCACAACCGTGCAGCCTGCGGCGAGCGCTGGCGCAATTTTCCACGCCAGCATCAGCAGTGGGAAGTTCCAAGGGATGATCTGCGCGGCAACGCCGACTGCCTGCATATCAGGAAACTCGGTCTCTAACAGTTGCGCCCAGCCCGCATGGTGATAAAAATGGCGCGCCACCAGTGGAATATCAATGTCGCGCGTTTCGCGGATCGGCTTGCCGTTATCGAGTGTTTCTAGCACGGCAAACAAGCGCGAATGCTTCTGAATGCCGCGTGCTAGGGCATACAGGTAGCGCGCACGCTCCGCCCCATCCCGATCTCGCCAAGCGGGCAGGGCAGCCTGTGCCGCGCTTACGGCTGCCTCCACATCGGCAGCGGTGGCTTGCACAAGGCGCGTGAGTGGCTTGCCGTTGGCAGGATTCACGCTCTCAAAGGTCTGATCACCGCGCACCCACTGCCCATTGATATACATCGGCAGCGTGCCGCCCTGATCTGCCAACCATGCTTGTGCTGCCGCTGCCGATTCCGGCGCAAGACCATAGGGCAATGTCTCAAATAATGCGGAGAGGTTTGGTTTGGTCATGCTTGCCTATCACTTTCATCCGATCACTTTGCGTTGCGCCCATGCAGTGGCAGCCGCACAGAAAAAGTGCTGCCCTCGCCTAAAGTGGTCTCTACGTTGATTGTACCATCATGCTGCTCGACGATAGCTTTAGCAATTGCCAAGCCCAAGCCCGTGCCTTCCTCTTCTGCGTGGTTCGGTTGCGGCACGCGGTAGAACTTCTCGAACAAGTGCGGCAAGGCTTCCTCCGGAATGCCGAAGCCGTTATCGCGCACGATAATGGACAGATGATCGTCTTCCGTAGAGGCTTCCAACGCAACCGTGCCGCCCTCAGCCGTGTATTTCAGCGCATTGGCAACCAGATTAGCAATGACGCGGCACAGCGCATGGCGCTCTACATTGACCTCTGTATCGTTCGCAGGTAACTGCACCAAGAGATTAATTTGCTTGCGCTCTGCCAACAGATCGAAGCCGACCAACGCCTCTTGCACCAGCAAATGCAGGCTGATCGGCGCTCGGTTAGGCGCATAACCTGCTTCAATGCGCGCAATGTCCAGCAGGTCAGAGATGATTGCCAGCATGAAGCCCGCCTTACGTTCGATAATGTCCACAAGCTGCACTTGTTCTTCTGTGAGTGGACTTTCGCGCAGTGTTTCCACCGCACCGATGATAATGCCCAGCGGATTTTTCAAATCGTGCGAGACGCCTCGCATAAATTTATCTTTAATTTCGGCAATCGATTCTAAATACCTGATCTGCTCTTGGCGCAGCACTTCTAGTTCGCGCTGCTGGCGGTAGAGCGCCACATGCGAGTTGACACGCGCCAGCACCTCAGGAATATGCAGCGGCTTGGTCACATAATCTATGCCACCAACCCCAAAAGCGCGCACCTTATCCAGCGACTCATCCGACGAGCTGACAAAGATGACCGGCACAGGGCGCGTGCGCGAATCCGCCTTGAGTTGGATGCACGTCTCAAAGCCATCCAGATTAGGCATGTTAATATCCAACAACACCAGATCGAGCCGTGTTTGGCGCGCAATGGCGAGCGCCTCCAGCCCATCAGCCACCTGCAAAATGTCATAACCGCCGTGCTGCCGCAGCAAGCCGTCTAAGATGCGGCGGTTATATTCCACATCATCCACAACAAGAATCGTCCCATTGGGCATACATCACCTGCTTCTTAAGCTGATTCATCAAACGGCACAAGCTGATAGCCTTCAAGGCTGAGCGCACGCAGCGCACGTTCTAAGCTGGCTTGGCGCACCAACACATAATCGGTGTTGTAGGTGGAGATGGCAAAGATCGTGATGCCAACCGCCGCCAACACCGTGCTAATGCCTGCCAGAATGCCTGTCAGCGAAAAGGCGAGCGTCTCTTCAATGCGCAGCGCACGCAACCCGCCCTCTCTTGGAATGCCGAGCGGCACCGCTGATTCTTGACAGACAATCGAAAGTTCCTCAGGCGTGCGGGCAATCACAACTAGGCTGCCCGTTGCCCAATCAGGCGTAGGTGTGGTGGGTGGCAACTGACACACGGCAAACACATCAGGCAGCACGCTTAAAGTGAGATCAGTCGGTTGCATGGAAAAATCCCTGATTCGGATACCTAGATTAACATCCCTACTTTACCCGTATTTTGCCAATTTTGCTGTCTGCTTATCAAAGGGCAAACCCCTTATTAGCCCTTTCCCGCAAGCAAGCAAAGGAAATCAGAGATGATCTGGGAAGCCCCGCCCTGTTTACGCGGCGGGCTTTCGGGTAGGGTATACCGCCTGTGACCGATCACCACCACACAACGGCATCTATTTTTCCCATGAGGGTGGCAGTTTCCGCCAAGATGCCTAGCACAGTTCGGTAATGCTCAATCTCATCGTAGCGCAAGACGCGATCCCGCCGATCTTTCAGCCATTTTTCCGCCACCTGATAGCCGCCAATCTGGAAGCGCCATACCGACTCCGCCACATCCGCAAAATACTGCGTCTCGTTGAGGTAAACGCGCCCCTCTGCATAGCGCGGATGTTTGCGCCCCACCCGATTATCGCCGCTGACGGGGAAGGTTGGCAGACTTGGCGGCGCTTGTTCCAGCAGGTGCAGCGCCACCAATTGCCCACCGATCTCTGCCAAGCGGCGGAAGGTTTGGGCATCTTTGGGCAGTGGCAAGCGCGGAAAATCCAGCTTGAGGAACTCGGCATAGCGCGCCCGATACGTAGGGCTGTGGAAAATGGCATAGCTGTAGTGGAAAACGTCCTCTGGTCCGAACGTCGTCAGCAGATCGCCGCGCCCTTCCGTGATGAACTGCAACGCTACACGCCCGCTGAATGCCTCGATAAACGCCTTGCTCAGGTTTGGGTAGCGCCCTTTCTCGCTGACCGCCCACGCCAAACCATGCGCTGTTTCGCCGCTATCACTGTCAAGGTACAGGTAAAGCGGGAATGTGTACGCGATTCCCTTGTTACTGAGCGTAATTCTGCTTTCTGTTAAACTATTTGTAGCAAAAACGTGATCAAAGATGCCTTCAGCTACTTGGCGAACTGTTATAAGCGCGAGGTTTTCTTTGAGCATGTGCTGCATGACTTCGCGGCGCGGCCTACAAATGAAACCGCGCACCTGTCCTGTGTAGTAAGTGTATTGTATATCGAACGGACGATAGAGAATCGGCGTGATGTATTTAGAGTCCAGTTTGCTATTATTCAAGTCTGCTTGTGCTAGTACGACTTTCCAGTCTCTAGCATCCTTACCCAGCGCGTATTTTTGTCGAGCTATCTCGGCGGGCAGTGTGGCAAAGTCGCGCACAGTATTCATCAGTGCTTCGGGTGTGGGCTGAATGGTTAGTGCATCGCGTGCCGTCACAATGCCGACGGAATTGACCTTCATATAGTCGGTAACGCGCCAAAAGGTCTCATACTCTTGGCGCAGCGCGGTGTCTTGCGGCGTGAACAAGTAGAAGGGCGCGCTGGGCGTCAGCGGTGTCACGCCTTCGCCCTCAAGGGTAAGCGCTTCAAGGGCGGCATATTTCTCGGCGCGGGTTCCCCACAGGTGGCGGTGAAAGACTTGGGCGGGCGCCGTGCCGTCCGCGCCGCGCCGCTTCACAAAAATGCCAATGCACACGCCCTGCTGAATATCAAAGACGTTCTCGTCCTTGCCGCCGTCGGGCGCTTGCTCGCGCTTTTTGGCGTTGCCGTGCAGGTCTATGATGTAAATCTCGCTGAAGGTGTGCAGCAGTTGTTGGCGCATTCCGCGAAAGGTCGGGTTATCCAGATAGCCGTGGTTGGTGATGAAGGCAAGGATGCCTTCGCCGCTCTGCTGCACGCGCCACTGCCCAAAGCGGATGAACTTGACATAGTCATCTTGCAGCCATTTAGGGTTGCGCTCGTCCAGCGGCGCGCCATCCACGTGGTAGTAATCGCGCAGCAGGCTGTCAATCCAAGCGTTCTGGTTGGCAGAATGCCCTGAATAGGGCGGGTTGCCCAACACGACCATGATCGGCAAATCGCGCTTAACGCGCTCTGCGCTGAGCGCCTCGGCGGTCAGCCAGCCCATCAAGCCTAGTTCCTGCTGGGTGCGGTTCGGCACGCTCTCTAGGGCGTTGGTCAGGTAGATTTGCAGGCGGTCTGCCTTGCCCTGCGCTTGGAAGCTGAGGGCGGGGGCGTTCGGCGGCAGATCGCGCCCTGCCAACTGCATTCCCAGCTTGAAATGGGCAACGGCATAGGGCGCCATGAGCAGCTCGAAGCCGAAAAGGCGGGGCAGCAGGTGTTCACGCACATAGCTTGCCCACGCGCCGCCGTTGCCTTTGAACGTTTCACGGATGCGCTCGATCACATTATAGAGGAAAGTACCTGTGCCACAGGCAGGGTCTAAGATGAGCAGGCGGTGGCTGCCATCGGGCAGTTTGGCGCGCTCTGCCAAGCCATCGCGGCAGTTAAACTGCTGGCGCAGCAGGTTATCCACCGCGCCAACAATAAAGTTGACGACAGGTTCGGGCGTGTAATAGACGCCGCGTTTTTCGCGCAAGGCGGCATCATATTTGGCAAGGAAAGTCTCATAAAAATGCACGATAGGGTCTTGGCGGGCGCTGCGTTTGCCAAAGTTGGCAAGGATGCTCTCAATATCAGCGTTTGCCAGCAGGTCGGCAAGGTCATCAACGTAGCCGATGTACGGCTCATCATCAAGGCTTAAATCAGCAAGTTTGTCAAAGAAATCGCGCAGGAAGGGGTTTGTGCGCGGAATGAAGCGGCGGGCGGCATGGCGGCTGAATGCCAAGTCGGGTTCGGCAGCGCGTGCCGAAAACAAGCCATAGGCAAGCGTCTGGGCAAGCATATCGGAAAATTCGGCGGTGCGCTGCGGCTGATCAATGCCGGGCATGAGCGCCTTAGCAAGATCAGCGCGCCACGCCTGAAGCGTTTGGGAGGGCGGCTCGGCACGGAGGGCTGCCTGCATTTTATCGCGCAGCAGGCGGGTGAGGGCTGCCATGCGCTCTGCCAGTTCAGTTGGGGTGCTGATGGGTAGGGCGCTTTGGCTCAGGAAAGCCTGCAACAGGGTTTGAACGGCGGCGGCGCCATCAGGGACGGGGCGCAGCGCGCCTTTGGGGGTCAGGCGGGCAAGTTGGGCGCTCTCACGGGGGTCGCCATTCACATACCAGCGAAACTCAAGGTAGTTGGTCAGGATCAGGTTATTCAGGTTGGCGCGGTAGCGCGTCAACTGTTCGGTGCGTTCCGCCTCACTCAGCCGAGCCGACAGGTCTTTGGTCTCCAGATAGCCAATTGAGAGGCGGTCGCGGTTCTGCACAGCCAAATCGGGTCGGTTGCCGCGCTGCTGGCGGGGTTCGTTAATGACAGTCAGGTGCGGGGCAAAGGCGCGCAACAGGGTGATCAGGGCGGGGCGGTAGGCGTGTTCTTGGGCAACGCCGCTGGCAAACTGGCGGCTGATCTCGGCTTGGTAGGTGCTGAGTGCGTCAGACATGGCGGCTTTCCGTGTGTGCTGCTTAACTGGTTAAAGAGTATAGCACAAAAAGCGGGGTGAGCCTTGTCCGTTTGGGCGAATTTGGGCATAATCAGGCGATGTTTTACCGATCAAAAAAGTGTCCGCTAAGGAAGACAAGACCTTGAGCATTCAACCTTTGGCGCGCCGACTGCTAGGCGTTGCTTATTACCCTGAACATTGGCACGAATCGCGTTGGGCAGAAGATGCGCGCCTGCTGCGCGAAGCGGGCATTACTGTCGTCCGCATGATGGAATTTGCGTGGGATAAATTAGAGCCTGCCGAAGGGCAGTACGCTTTTGCGTGGATGGATCGGGCGCTGGAAGTTTTCCAAGCGGCAGGCATTCAGGCAATCCTCTGCACACCGACTCCGACGCCGCCGGCGTGGTTGGTTGCCGCGCACCCTGATATTCTGCGCGTAGACCCCTACACAGGCGTGCGCGACTCGTTCGGTTCGCGCCGTTCGGTGACCTGCCATGCACCTGCTTACCGCGCTGCCGCTGATCGCATCGTGACGGCCATTGCCGATCACTGGGGACAGCATCCGAATGTCATCGGTTGGCAGATTGATAACGAATTTGGCTGCCACGGTAGCACCGAAGATATTTCCGACCACGCCCGTAGCGCTTTTCAGGCGTGGTGCAAGGCGAAATACGGCACCTTAGATGCGCTGAACGCCGCCTGGGGAACGCAATTCTGGAGCGCGACCTACACCGATTGGGCGCACATCCCTGTTCCTGCGCCAACCACCGCCGCCCATAATCCCGGCTTGCTGCTCGATTTTCGGCGCTTCTCCAGCCAAGGCTGGGTGGATTTTCAGCGCAGCCAGATCGAGATTTTGCGCCCACGCATTGGCGCAGAGCGCTTCATCACGCATAACTTTATGCTGAAGTTCTTTGAGCTGGATTATTACGCCCTTGCCGCCGATCTGGACTTTGTGGGCTACGATAACTACCTGCATGGCATGTCAGGTCCGCTGGAAGCTGCCTTTAACCTAGACCTGATGCGCGGCATGAAGGCAGGGCGTCCTTTCTGGGTGATGGAACAGCAGCCGGGAACGGTCAATTGGACGCCCTACAATCCACCGGTGCCGCCGGGACAGGTGCGTGCTTGGACGCATCAGGCGTTCGCGCACGGCGCAGAGGCAGTCCTCTACTTCCGTGAACGCGCTGTGAACATCGGGCAAGAGCAGTATCACGCGGGCGTGCTGAAACATGACGGCACACCTGACCGCTGCTGGCACGAGGCGAAGGCAGTCAGTGAAGACATTGCCAAATATCCGCTGCTCAAGCGCGGCAAGGCGTCAGTCGCCATCCTCTTTGACTATGAGGATTTCTGGACGCTGCGCCTTGATCCGCACAATGCCGAGTTTTCTTACTATCAGGTGGTGCTTGATCTCTACCGTGAGCTGTGGGAAAAGCACATCGCCGTAGATGTGCTGCCGCGCAGCGCTGATCTCAGCGGCTATGCGGCGGTTTTTGTGCCATCGCCCGCCCTGATTGACGAAGGGCAAGCTGCCAAGTGGCGCGCCTACGTGGAACAAGGCGGCAAATTGGTCGTCACCTTCCGCGCCTTCTTCAAGAACAAGGGCAACACCTGGACTGATCAGCCGATGCCTGCCGGCGGGCTTTCCGAGCTGCTCGGTGTGACGGTGGATGAATTCCTGAGCATTCCGCCAACGCCAAGCGTGGGCTGGCGCACGCCCAACGATCCCTCGCCCGATTGGGACGATGATCGCGGCGCGCACGTCACTGATATTGCCGCTAAAACGGTGGGCATCGGCTTTGGCGAAGGCTTTGGCGTGGCGCCCAAGCTGCGCTACCGTCTGTGGGCAGAGGTGCTGACACCAACCACCGCCGAAGTGATCATGCGCTATGCCGATGGCTACTATAAAGACGCCGCCGCTGCCACGCTGAACAAAGTAGGCGAAGGCGCAGCTATCTACATCGGCTGCTGGTGTGCGCCGCTGATTCCGCGCTCGATCTGGCAAGCGCTTGATTTGGCGCGCTTTGAGCCAGCCGCCAACGACGTGCCGCGTGGGCAGACTGTCGAGATCATCCCAATGCAGGACGCTGCGGGCAAGGCGGTTGAGGTGCGGATCAATCACAGCAAGCGCACCGTTACCTTTACGGAGCAAGGGCAGTGACAGTCGCCATTTGGACAACCGAGCGTGAGGGCATCCTCACGCTTGGCACAACACACTCGCGTTTAGAGTTCGCCCTAGACGGCACAGGCTTTCGCTTGTTGGCAGAGAATCGGCTGGTGCTGCAAACCAGTTCCGGCTGGGGCGAACCGTGCCAGCGCCTAAGCCTGTGGCAGGCAGAGGGCGGCGAGGCGATCCTCACCTTTTATCGCGGCGCGCACGGCTTTGGCAGGCTGCGCGTGCTGGTGCTGGAAAATGGCTGGCAGTTGGTCTGGGATCAGCCGACCCGCGATACCTTTGATCTGCTGGTTGGTGTACATTGGTATGGGCAGGGTGAGATCATCCACCAACGCTATCCACTCGAACAGATCAGCTTGTGGGAAGCGCCGCTGCTCACATGGGATAACGGCGGGACGGGGCTTGGCAACATCCAAACGCCTGCGTGGTTATGTGCCACCGGCGCCGCGATCTTGGTGCAAAATGCCGCCGACTCGCTGCACGTTGGCTTCAATGCGCCGCCTAGCCACGTCGCGCCGCCCATATGGGACTTGAGTGCCGCCCAAGCACCCGCCATTGAGCGCCCGCCGCTTTCCAGCCTGCACGCCTCTGCCCAACTGACCCTGCACAACCCAAACCAGCCACTTAATTATCTGATCTTGGTTGGCAAGCATATCCGCGACGCCTACCAACAGTTGATCGGGCAGTTAGGCAAGCCTGAACGTATTCCGCCCGAAGATTTACTGCGCCAACCAATCTGGACGACGTGGGCGCGCTACAAAACTGAGATTAATCAGGCGCGTGTGCTTGGCTATGCCCAAGAAATTCGCGCCTATGGCTATCCCGGCAGCACCTTTGAAATTGACGATAAGTGGCAGCGCGCCTATGGTTATAACACCTTTGACCCTGCGCGCTTCCCCGATCCGCGTGGCATGGTGGCAGCCCTGAACGCGCTAGGCTTCAACGTCACGGTGTGGGTGCATCCCTTCCTCGTGGCGGAATCGCCCAACACACAAGAGGCGATCCAGCACGGCTACCTGATCAAACGCCCTGAGAGCGACGAGCCTTACACCGTGATTTGGTGGCAAGGCTTGGGCTATCTGCTGGATGTGAGCAATCCAGAGGCGTTAGCGTGGTATGCTGCCAAACTGCGCGAATTGCAAGAACAAGTGGGCTTGGCGGGCTATAAGTTCGATGCCGGTGAGGCGGGTTTCTTCCCTGCTGATGCGCGCACGCATACGCCGATGCACCGCAACGAATATAGCGCCCGTTGGTCAGCCTTTGCCGCCGAACACTTCCCGTATTGCGAAGTGCGGACAGGCTGGTTTAGCCAGCGCTTGCCGATCCTCTTTCGGCAGTGGGATCGCTTTAGCACGTGGGGCTACGATAACGGCTTGGCGTCAGTGGTCACGACGGCGCTGATGCTCTCGCTGACGGGCTATCCGTTCACCTTGCCGGATATGATTGGCGGCAATGCCTACGGCGATTTGCTGCCCAATAAAGAACTGCTCATCCGCTGGACTCAGGCAAGTGTGCCCATGCTGGCGATGCAGTTCTCCATTGCGCCGTGGGATTTTGACGACGAAACAGTCGCCATTTGCCGCAAATATGCCGACCTGCACGTGACGCTGGCAGACGAACGCCTTGCTGCCGCCCGCCGCGCTACCATAGATGGCACGCCCGTCATCCGTCCGCTGCTGTGGGAAGCGCCTGAAGATATGACCGCGCTTGGCATTGGTGACCAATATCTGATGGGCAGATACCTTGTGGCGCCTGTGCTAACGCCCAACACCGCCGCACGGCATATCTACCTGCCCTACGGCGTATGGCGTGACTACTGGACGGGCGAGCGCTACGAGAGCAACGGCACTTGGCTGCTTCATTATCCCGCGCCGCTGGATGTGCTGCCGCTGTTCGTGAACGAAGACTCGCGTTGGGACGATCTCTCGTGAACGGCGCTTTGAAGCATTGGGCAGCGCTCTTGGTGCCTGCCCTCAGCGTCTTGGTGCTGGATCAGGTGGCAAAACATTGGGTGCGCGCAACCCTAGCGCTTGGTGAGACGATCACGCCCATTGAGCCGCTGCGCGAAGTGTTCGGTATCACGTTCAGCCAGAACACCGGCGCCGCCTTCAGCCTGCTGCCACAAGCCGGCGATCTGTTCTTACTGATCGCGCTCGGCATGGTGATCGGCATTCTGATCTTTTACCCGCGCATGGCAGACGATAATTGGGCAACGCGCATCGCGCTTGGCTTGGTCTTAGGCGGTGCTTGCGGCAATGCCCTAGACCGCCTAACGCTTGGCTATGTGGTAGATTGGTTCTTGGTGCGGATTCCGAATGTGCTGGCAAACGTCAGTAACTTTGCCGACCACGCCATTGTGCTCGGCATTGGCGTACTGTTTCTGCTCAGTTGGCGCACCAAGCCCGCCCAGAGCGCCAACCCAAGCGATCTGCCCGAACAGTAGCCCCAGCGCGCCGACCTAGCCTTGCATCAACTGGCGGTAAAAGGCGATGGTTTGGGCGGCAACCTGCGCGTGCGTGAAGTGATCCAGCACGCGCTGCCTGCCTTTTTTGCCCAACAGGCTGCGTAAACTCTCGCCGCCGCCGCGCTCAACCAAATGCCGCATTTGCACAGCCAGCTCTTGTACATTCCCTTCATTAAATGGCGAGCCGCCGTGTCCCATCACATCTTGAATCGCGCCGCTTTTCGCGCCAATGATCGGCACGCCGCACGCCATCGCCTCCACAATGACGCGCCCAAACTGCTCTTTCCAGTTGGGCAGCGTGCGCGAAGGCACCACCAACGCCCTGAGATCGGCGTACATCTGCGGCATTTCGGTGGAAGGCACTTGCCCAATAAAGGTAACGCGCTCGCTGATGCCCAGAGACGCGGCAAGGCGTGCCAGATTCTCCCGTTCAGGTCCCTGCCCCACGATCCGCACCTGAAAGGAATGCCCTTCCCGCGCCAAGATCGCCGCCGCTTCCAGCAACAAATCCGCGCCTTTTTCCCACACCAAGCGCCCCACAAAGCCGAAAATTGGTGTTTCAGGCAGCGTCTCGGTCGGCTGGAAAAAATCGGGATCAACGCCGAACTGCGGAATAACCGCCATCGGCAGGCGGCAGCCTTTGGCGCGCAGCACATCGGCGGCGCTTTGTGTGCCAGCCAAAGCACCATCGGCAGCACGCAGCTGCCACGCCTCGCCTAGCGAGAAAGGCGGCGGATAGTGCCGCAAGATGTTCTGCCAGCTAAAGAAAAGCGCCTTCGCACCGATCCGCTTGGCGTGCCAGAGCGCTTGCCATGCCGCCACGTTGTACGGCTCTTCGTCAATGTGGACGATCTGCGGGCGCACCTCGCGCATGATCTGCCCAAGTGTTGGGTAGTGGTGCAGGTGAAAATTGCCGTTCAGGCGCAGCGGCGCAACCGCCAGCCGATAGCCGTGCGTATAGACGCGCTCTAGCGGCTGCACACCGCTTGGATCGCGCCACTCGGCAGGCACGACAAGGGTTAGGGCAAGGTCGCTGTGGCGTGCCATTTCTTCCAGCTTGCGCTGGTAAATGCCCACCACACACGCCTTCGAGATCATCAAAACGCGCATGGATTCCGTTGCCTAAGCGTATGAAAATTGTGAGACACAGCTTGCCACAGCATGATATAATGCCTTCTAAGCGAAATGGATGCTAATTTGAGAACCACATGAGCCGATTTGCTTTTACTTGGGCGCGTCTGCTGGCGCTGGCACTGATTATAGCGGCACAGCCCTTCTTTTCGGCAGGCGCACAAGCGAACACCGCCACTGGCACGGTCTGCGTGCTTGCCTATCACGATGCTAACCAAAATGGCGTGCGCGACGCCGGCGAAGAAGCCCTGCCCGAAGTCAGTTTTAATCTGATGATCGCCTCTAACGTTTTGGTGGCGAACTATGTCGCGCTGCAAGGCGAGCCGTATTGCTTTGAAAACTTGCCGGCGCAGCAGTATACCCTGAGTGCCGCCAGCCCACTGTATGTGCCGATAGATGGCGCAGTCACCTTTGCCCTACAGGAAGGCGCACACCTGACCTATCAGTTTGGTGCGCTCTACCGCGCACCGCAGAGCGTCAGCTTGCCCGAAGATGCCTTGATTGTGATCCCGATGACGATGAGCGTGCGGCTGGGCATGTCTGTCAGCGCTGCCCTGATTGTGATGTTGGCGCTGAGCGGCGTTGGCATGGTCATCTATGGCATGTTCTTTCACCGCCGCCTTACCCTGAGCAACGCCAGCGCGCCGCCTAGCCAATCCGTCCGCACGCCGCCTGCCAAAGCCGTTCGGGAGACAGGATCGCGCAAGATTGCCAGCGAACGCCTGAAACGCAGCACCCGCGAGTTTGAGCCGCTTTCGCCGCCGCCTGCCGACATCGCCCGCACCGATCTGCCACGCTCAGGGCGCTACAGCGACCTAGACAGCCTTGATGAGGACGACGCCTAGCCCAGATAGACCTCACCGGTTTGTGTGTTGCGCGCCGCCGACCAGCCGCGCCGATGGCGCACCCACTCAAAGGGCGGGAAGCTGGCGCGCTCTAACACACTGACTGCCTCGTTCGGGAAGAGCTGCCCTAAAATCTCGCCGCTATCGCTTGGCACCGCTCGAATTCGCAGCGCGGCAGTGGTACGCACTGCCACTGTGCCAAGCGTGCTGGTCGGCGTGTAGCCCGCTAGCCACGGCAACGCCACACCGCGCACGGCTGCCAACTGCGCCGCGCTGGCAGCCCCTAAGCGCCAAAAACCTATGCCTGCTGCTGCCTGCTGCGGCTCTAGGGCAGCGCGCCCAGCTTCGCGCATATCACCTTCCGCACCGAACTGCGTCAGCACAACAATCGGCTTACGGTAAGGGCGCAATGCGTTGAGCGTCTGCGCGATGAGCGTCGCTGGGCGTCCGCCCCATTCGGTATACAAGACCTTCGGATGCCAGCTATCCACAAAGGGTAGCCATTCCATCAGGTTCACCGCGCCAAAGGTGCTAGGGCGCCCATCAAAGCTAACGCCGATGCTGGCATTGGCAGGCAGCGCACGCCGCAGCGCGATCATAAAATTGCGGATGCTGGCAGAATCGCGCAGCAGCAAGCGTGACGGATCAAGGTCTAGCACCACAGAGCGCACGCCATCGGCAAGGGCTGCCTGCACAATCTGGCTGACTTCGGCGGTCAGGTTGCTGCCCTGCAAGCCGTGCCACGCATATAGGCGCACCCGCGTGCTGACTAACGCATCGGCAATCCGCGAGAGATCAGCCGCATTCCGCACGGCAAGCGCGCCAGTGCCACCCAGCCAATTTGTGCCGCTGCTGCCCCACAAAAGCAGGGTGTTCACATTAGGCGCAGCGTTTTGCAGGCGCGCCGCGAATGCCTCTGCGTTCGGATCGCTGATCGGATCGCTGGCAAGGTGTGCCAGTGCCACGCTGCCTGCAAAGGGTGTGTTCTGCCGTTCGTAAATTGGGAAATCGGCGTGCAGGTTCTGGAAGAAGGTCGTGAAGATCGGATTCTTCGGCTCGCCGCGCACATTCACAATGCCCGCTTCGTCCATCGTATCGTTCCACGCGAACCAGATCACCGCGCCGAGTGCGTAGGTATACACATCGCGCAGGTAATCAATGGTCTTATCCATGTAGTTGGCAATGCGCGACCAATAGCTCTGGTTGTTCACATCCACACGCGCCACGCCGATCTCGCTAATCCAGATCGGTTTATCGGGGAAGGCATCTGTGAATTGGCGCATCAAGCCATCTAGCGAGCCAGTGTAGTTGGAGAATGGCGCCACGTTGGTGCCCGGCGGCACATGCCCATAGGGATGCACAGCGATGCCATCCACAGGCAGCGTGCCGCCCAAAGCCTGCCGCACTGCCCGCATGTAGGCAATGCCGCTGGCTGCGCCGCTTGCCAAGCCGCCGCTGATAACTTGCGCGGCAGGGTCAGCTTGGGTGATTGCCTTACTCGCCAAGAGCAGCAGGGCGGCATAGTCGGCAGGCTTCACGTAGTGCGAGGTCGGCGCGCCGTCTAGGTCGCCCTCATTCCAAATTTGGTAGGCTGCCACTTGCCCACGGTAGCGCGCTGCGATCTGCCCGGCGCGGGCGGCGAAATCACGTGCGTAGCGCGCCCAATCGCCGTTTACCCATGGCATGTTCCCTAAAAACGTATCTTGCAACAGGATCAGCAGGATGCGCGTGCTGCTTTGGCTGTAGGCACGGATGATCGGATCATAAAAGGCGTAGGCACGTTCGGGCGGTTCGCGGCGGCTATCCATATGCAGCACAAAGCGCACCCAGCCCACACCGCGCAGTTGATCGGGAGGTGGGTTGGCGGTTGGATTGTTGGGATCAATGTTGATGCCCCACAACCGCTCGCGGGGCGGCACACCATCCGTCATAAAGATTGTGCGCCCATCCAGCGAACGCTCCGCACACCAACCGCGATCAAAGTTGAGCCACAAATAGCCGTCCGACTCAGCGCGGCGTGCGTCTTCCACAGTGATCACCTCATGGCGAACGAGCGTTCGCCCGGTGCGGAAAGCCGCTTGGGTGGAAGGTTGCGAACGGATATTCAGGTTACTAACAATGCAGCGGTATTGTCTAAGTGCCATAGCGCAGCCTTTCTTAGAAAATGCCTTTTGGCGCAACTGGCTAGAAATTGTAGCACGAAACGCGATCCACGCTTGTGGCAAAGTGCGCTGCTATGCATAACGCAAACGGGCGGGAAATTTTCCCGCCCGCCGCGTATTCAGGCTGTGCGTGGTTTTAGAAATCCATGCCACCGCCGCCGCCACCGCCGGGCATTGGCTTCTCATCTTCCTTGATGTCGGTGATGAGCGCTTCTGTGGTCAGGATCATGCTGGCAATGCTTGCCGCATTCTCCAACGCACCGCGCGTCACCTTCGCAGGGTCAATGATGCCTGCTTCAATCATGTTGACGAAGCGAGCGCTCAGCACATCGTAGCCCATGCGGTTATCGCCCTTGCTGGCTTGCTCAGCGCGCACGGACTGCACAATGACCGCGCCATCCTGACCAGCATTGGCAGCGATGCGGCGCATAGGTGCCTCCAGCGCACGGCGCATGATCTGAACGCCGGTGTTTTCGTCGTCCAGCTCCAGCTTCACGCCGTCTAGGCTGCTGATGGCGTTGATGAGCGCCACACCACCGCCCGGCACGATGCCTTCTTCAACGGCGGCACGGGTTGCGCTCAGGGCGTCTTCAACGCGGTGCTTCTTTTCCTTCAATTCAGTCTCGGTGGCGGCACCCACACGGATGACTGCCACGCCGCCTGCCAGCTTAGCGAGGCGCTCTTGCAGCTTCTCGCGGTCGTAATCGCTGGTGGTGCGGTCAATTTCGATCCTGATCTCGGCGATGCGCCCTTTGATAGCAGACTCTTCGCCCGCGCCGTCAATGATGGTGGTGTCATCCTTAGTGGAGACAACCTTACGTGCGCGCCCCAGATCGTTGATGGTAACGCCTTCCAACTTGCGCCCAACATCTTCGCTGATGACTGTGCCACCCGTCAGCACGGCGATATCTTGCAGCATTGCCTTACGACGATCACCGAAGCCGGGCGCCTTAACTGCCAGCAGGCTCAACATACCGCGCAGCTTGTTCAGCACCAGCGTGGCGAGCGCCTCGCCGTCTACGTCCTCGGCGATGATGACCAACGAACGGCGACCGACCTGCACCAACTTCTCAAGGATTGGCACAATGTCTTGGGCGGCGCTGATCTTCTTTTCGTAGATCAGGATGTAGGGTTCTTCGAGGACAGCTTCCATCGTATCGTTGCTGGTGATGAAGTAGGGGCTGATGTAGCCGCGATCAAACTGCATACCTTCAACGTACTCGGTCTCGAATTCCAGACCCTTGCTCTCCTCAACGGTGATCACGCCATCCTTACCAACGCGATCCATCACATCGGCAATCAGCTCACCAATGGACTGATCCTGTGCGGAGATAGCGGCGACAGAAGCAATTTCTTCCTTCGTGTCAATCTCAACTGCCATCTCGCGGATTGCGTGCGCGATGCGCTCAGTGGCTGCCTCGATGCCGCGCTTGAGCAACATCGGGTTGGCGCCGGCTGCAACATTCTTCAAGCCTTCATTCACAATGGTCTGGGCAAGCACGGTGGCGGTCGTTGTGCCGTCACCGGCGATGTCGTTGGTCTTGGTGGCAGCCTCTTTCAAAAGCTGCGCGCCCATGTTTTCAAAGGGGTCTTCTAGCTCAATTTCTTTGGCAACGGTCACACCGTCATGGGTGACGGTTGGCGCGCCGAACTTCTTATCGAGCGCCACATTCCGTCCCTTCGGACCGAGCGTGGTGGCAACTGCCTCAGCCAGCTTATCAATGCCGCGCTTCAGCCCACGGCGTGCTTCTTCACCAAACACAAGTTGCTTGGGCATGTTTTAGTTCCTTTCTGCGTTGTTTTCGGGGCAATTAGTCGGTGAGAACGGCGAGAATGTCGCTCTCTTTGAGGATCAACAGCTTTTTGCCATCAATTTTGACTTCGGTGCCGGCATACTTGGCGTACAGCACCTTATCGTCAACCTTTACATCCATCGGGATGAGCTTGCCGTCATCATCACGGCGACCTTGACCCACGGCAAGAATCTTGCCCTGTTGAGGTTTTTCCTTCGCCGTTTCGGGCAGCAGAATGCCGCTAGGTGTTACTTCTTCGCCTTCCATTGGTTCAATCACAACGCGATCCGCGAGGGGACGCAACTTGAGCGTCATAAGGCTTTCCTCCAAAGTTTGTATGCGTATGAAGGGCTTTTAGCACTCTTATGGGGTGAGTGCTAAACACTACGCATAGTGTATTCAGATTAGGAGCGCATGTCAAGAGCCATTTTAGCAGACTCTGTTAGAGAGTGCTAAAAATTTGCCGTGCCTGATATGTGGCTAGGCGCCGCTCAGCCGCCTGAACAGATCGCGGAAGATGGGATCGCGGTGCAGATAGTGTGCATAACGGATCAGATGGCGCTCTGCGTTCACGCTCCACGTGATGTTGTCGGTCAGGATCGGGCTGTGGACAAGGTGCGTCGGCACCCAGTCAGGGTTGATCAGATAGGCGATGGTGGCAACATCCCAAATCACCTTTGACCATGCGTAAGGGTTACCTGCATAATCCTTAACGATGCCCACCAGATAGTCGCACAGGGCGTTTTTCCCACTCAGGTAGCGTTCCAACTCAACAATGGTCGTTTGCAGATGTGTGGTGACGCCACCGCATGGGATCAGCACCATTGGCACATCACAATCGAGGACTACTTGTGCGGCGGCAACATCCTGTTGCAGGTTAAATTCGCGGGTGTGCGCCCAGTGTAGGGCATGTCCGCCTAGCCAGATTACCACGATCTTTTCGATGATGCGCGGCTCTAAGAGGATAGCAGTGGCGATGTTGGTGATGGCGGCAATGGCAACCACATACAGGGGTTCCCCTTCAGGGCTGTTGAGTGCCCGTGTAATTAAATCTTGCGTGGCAGCCGTTGCCACCGGGCGCGCCATATCCAGATAGCCAGCGGCGCCTTTCAGCACCGTTTCAGACTCGGTGCGCCCCATTTTCTCTAGCAAGCGCAGAATCTCCTCATAGCTCTGTTCCATGCCATCGGCAGGTGAGGCAGAGCGGTTGTTGTGAAAAGGCGCGGCATAGATCGCCTCAACCTGAAGGCGTTCGGGTGCGTGCAGCGCATAGGCAAGCGCAAACTGATCATCGACCTCGTTGTAGGTATCCGTGTCTAACACCATACGAAGGCGTCCTGATGGCACTTGCAAGCGTGCCAAACGCAATGTTTCAGAAAGGGTAGGGAACAGCATTTCGGGTGTCCTTTTCAGGGTGGCAGGGCATAACTCTATGAACATTATGGCATATTCAGCAGAAAAGCCCTACCCCCTGCTCGCAGGGCGAGACTTTGCAGATCATCTCTGAATTCCCCTTTCCCTGCACAAGGGGAAAAGACTTGGAGATAGGGGGTGATTGTGCCGCCGCACGTTAGGCTGTCCCACATCGTTCACTGCACTTGGTTGCGGCTGAGGGTGTTCATCACTTCCACCTGCAAAGGAAATTGACCCGTTGCAGCAGCAGTGTGGCGTGCCTTGCAAACTAGACTATAACCTGTTTAGGTCACAACTGCGCGCTTTGTTAAAAGAAATTAAGCGATTTCAGTCTAGCGCCGCGCTAGACTCTCCCTTATAATGTGCTTAGAAAGCCCAACATAGCACGCACTGGCAGACCAGCCAGGGCAAAACGCCGCGTCCCGCCTTCTGGGCAACTTACGCGGGCAGGCGCGGTGTGAGCATCGTGCCTAGCCGTGTAGAACAGGGAGGGGTTTATCTTGCAAGGGCGTGTACTCTTATTAAATGGTAGCACGTGGGAACCACTGGCAGTCATTTCCATTGCACGTGCCATCAATTTGCTGCTCTCCGGCAAAGCAGTTGTCATCGAGGAGACCGGGCGCGTCCTCCGCACGGTGAGTACGTCGTTCGCGGTGCCATCCGTCATCGCGCTGCGCCGCTACATCAATGTGCCGCGCCGCAAAGCGCACTGGAGCCGTAAAGGCGTGCTTGTGCGCGATAACTACACCTGCATTTATTGTGGGGTGCGTCCGGGCGATCTGGTGCGTGGCAAGCTGCTCTCCAAGATGGATTTCACCGTTGATCACATTTTGCCGCGTTCGCGCAAGGGCAAGGATAACTGGACAAATACGGCGTGCGCTTGCTATAGCTGCAATCACCGTAAAGGCAACCGACTGCCCGGCGAAGCGGGCATGAAACTGCGCTGGGAGCCAAAGACACCCAGAACAAGCTACCTTGTGATTGCGGTTGGCAGCGGTCCCGATGCATGGCGGCACTACATCGAGCTGGACGCAGCGAACCATCCGCAAGAGGCAGATGAGTAGCGGGGACTAAGGCGCAGCGGGCTTTAGTCCTTTTTTTTAAGTGGGTCTGTGCCTCGCATAACCTTACAGTATGGGCGGGACGCGATCCCGCCCTTGCTTCCCTTGACTGTTTGGCAAGCAAGCCTACGTACAATTGTGCGCGCTTGTCAAATTTATGCCGCGTATGACAAAGCAAGGCAGTTAACGCCAGTCAAGGGCTACTACAAACTCGGAGTCCGTTAGGCGTTGAAGGCTATTATCGGCAAGAGAAAGCACCTCTAGAGCATTTTCCCGAATGAAGGCGATGGATTGCCCATCAGGCGACCAACGCACCGCGTTCGCCGTGATGAAGTGTGTGCTTGTGAAGCGCTTTTCTAGGATGCCGCTTGCGATGTGAACCGTGAAGAAATTCTGCAAATCCGAGATCAGCAGCAGGTCGCCCTGCGGTGACCAACTTAGCTGCGCGCAAGGGACAGGTGATTGTGTAATGCGTCGCAAGGTTTGTCCATTTCGATCCGCAAGGCTGATGTGAGTGTTGCGTCTACCGTCCTCACAGTAGGCAATGTGATCGCCCGTTGGCGACCACATGACATTAGCGGCAGATATAGGCAATGGCAAAGCTAGGCGATCACTGCCATCAAGTTGCGCCCGATAGTGCCTCAACGCAATATCTAACGTGTTGTTTTCAGCGCGGTTGAGATCACCACCCCGAAAAAGGATGTACTCGCCTTGCGGATCGAACTCTGGCAGCGTTTGCCACGCAGTCAGATCGTCGGCAATGGGAAAAGGGTTCGAATCGCCATGGGCAGGTAACATAAAAAGGCGAGCGTTTCCGAACGCCTCAGCGGAATATTTTTCACGAAGATAGGCGATCCAGGCTTGGTCAGGCGAAACGGTGAGATTGCCTTCCAAATAAGGCAGCGCATTATTTACAATGGCTTGTGGCACACCCTCACCCTTCAGGTCTAGCAAATATAGCCCTTCCACACCATAAACCAATGCCCGAAAAGCAACTAGGTTGTGCTTGGGTAGCCAGAAAGCGCTGTGAAGTCTGCAATCTTGCGCGGCACGGCTTGTACAGTCTGTAAAGATGAACGCACCTAGTTGTTTACGGGTGCTTCCATCTGCCTGTATGGTGAAAAACTGCACCTGATAGGTGTAATCACGCCCATCTTCAATGCTTGTCCGAAGGACTTGAACTGTTGTGGTGGCAAAGAAAATAGGTGCGGCATTATCGAGACGAGTATTAGCAGTTGTTACGCCAATGCCCAACCATAGAAACATACTGACCAGCAGAAGATTCACAACTTTGCGAAACATGGTGAATAATCCTCTAACCACTATGGGGTATTTGGCGCACTTGGTGCAGGCAACTGTGAAGCATTAGGGCTATAGAGCAATGGTGCGCCAAGTGTTTGTTGGTTGTGGGCAACCATTTGCTGGACGTAATTGATGTAGTCATTCTCACTTAGACCATGTTGTTGAAAGACCATTGCCAAACCAATGGCGACGCGTGCATTAATCTCATCAAAGTTGATTTTGTTGTTTGGCATAAGTCCTGTCTTTGGCACTGAATACGATGCGCCATGTTTACCGCCATTTTATCGCGGTTGAACAAGAGAATGCATTTCAAATAATGGGTAAGTCCGAAAGAACCACGCTCTTGAAATCACTACCTTTGGATCACGCAGTGTGCGCCAGTGGCAAATGGTTTCCAGCCCTGCTCAAATTTTGAAATCGCTTCGATGTACTCGATGAAAGTAGAACTTATTTCAAAAACGAATAAAGGGTAAGTTTGAGAGGGAAGCCCTCTCGAAACCACCGCCTGTGGATCACGTGGACGCGCTCCACAGGCAAGGATGCTACAGCCTTACGCCAATTTTGAAACAGCTTCTAGCCTTATGGTTTCGCCATATAAACTATGGCAACAATTGGCTCTGCACCCAATCATCAAGCCATGACAAAAAGCAAACTGAATAAAATAAATTTCTAACATTAACTTATGGTAATACTGTGAAGCTATCGCTTTGTATAAGCAAATAAATTACTATAGGTGAGGAACACCCTACCTATGCACCCAACCCTTGAAAAGCTGCGCGGCAGACTGATCATCTAGTGCCAAGCACAGCCGCACAGTCCTGTTTATGGTGGCAAATTCATGGCAGCCTTTGCGCGCCGTGCTGAACTCGGCGGTTCATCGCTCAGCCGCGCCTACTGTTCCAATCCTTTGCAACGTGGACTGAGCGAGCGAAGTTGAATTTGCGTCTCACGCATCCAGTGTCATTTCGCACGCTTGCCAGCTAGAGGCTGGGGCGCAATTTGAGCAAGTTCGTAGGCTAATTACTTAAGCAGCACAAGTGTGCTATAATTTGGCGCTATAGATGTTGATGAGGACGTTTCTATGAGTCAACCTGCCAAGAAGGACACGCAGAAGCCCACCAAGCGCACTAAAGCATCTGATACAGGCTTCACGGATCAAGAACGCGCCGCCATGAAGGCACGCGCCAAAGAGCTGAAGACGGAAGCGCGTATGGAGAAAGACAAGGCAGCAGGCGAAAAGGCTATGTTAGCGGCGATTGCAGAGATGCCAGAGCCAGATCGCAGCATGGCAACGCGGCTTCATGAGATCATCAAGTCACATGCGCCCGTCCTTTCGCCCAAAACATGGTATGGAATGCCCGCCTATGCCAAAGATGGCAAGATCATCTGCTTCTTCCAAAGCGCGCATAAGTTCGGCGCACGGTACGCGACGTTTGGCTTCAATGACGCAGCGAACCTTGACGAAGGCGACATGTGGGCAACTTCCTTCGCACTGAAGGCACTAACCGCCGCCGAAGAGGAAAAGATCATCGCGCTGGTGAAGAAAGCAGTGCGAGAGGGCTGATCGCACCACCCAGAAGGCAAGCCCGCCCACCTCAAAGGCTTAAGCAGCAAATGCTAAGCCTTTTGGCGCTAGAAGGTGTATCTTGAACTGAGAGGCGACTCGCGGGTATACTGATCAGGTTGCCAACAATCAAGATGCGGAGCTTTCATGCGGCGTTGGATCGTGCTTGCGCTCGGAATTTTGGTGAGCGCAGTCTTTTTGTATTTTGGCTTGCAGGGCGTGCAGCTTGGCGAAGTTGCCGAGCGCATTGCCGGAGCAAGCCTGATTTGGCTGCTGCCCGGCGTGGCGGTCTATTTTCTGGCAGTCTGGGGCAGAACGTGGCGTTGGCACTACCTGCTGCGCCCCATGAAGCGCGTCTCGCTGCGCGCCTTGTTCCCAATCGTGGTGATTGGCTACATGGGCAACAACGTTTACCCCTTTCGGGCGGGTGAGGTCATTCGTGCCTATGTGCTGAAGCGCAACGAACAGGTCAGCATCACGGGCAGCCTTGCCACAATCGTCGTAGAGCGCATTTTCGACGGCTTGGTGATGCTCATCTTCGTCTTTGCGGCGCTGCCTTTCGCACCCATTGAGCAAGATTGGCTGCGGACGGTGGTCATCTTAGGCACGCTCTTTTTCTTCGGCGCGCTGGCGGTCTTTTTGGCACTGGCGGCACGCCCTGCCTATACGCAGCGCCTCGCACGGAGCGTCATCATGCGCCTGCTGCCTGCCAAAGCGCACGCGCCACTGCTCAGTTTGATTGATCACTTCCTAGATGGCTTAAAAAGCCTTCGCAGCCCGCGTGATTTGCTGATGACGTTGGTCACTTCAGTGTTTATTTGGCTCACCGAGACGACCAAATACTGGTTTGTGATGCACGCCTTCAACTTTGAGGTCAGCTTCTTCGTGCTGATGATCATGACGGCGGTTGTGAATTTGGCAACCACCTTGCCTGCCGCACCGGGCTATATTGGCACGTTCCACACGCCGGGCATTCTGGTGCTAGAAACCTTCCGTGTGAACAGCGAAGTTGCCGCCAGCTATACCATTGTGCTGCACGCGGCACTCTGGCTGCCGATCACGCTGCTTGGCTTTGTCTATCTCGTCCGTGAGGGCTTGTCGTGGCGTTCGTTTGATGAGGCGTCCAAAGCGGTGCAAGCCGCTAAGGGCAGCGCGGAGTCAGCCGAGGCACTCGATACTGGCGAGGTGCGCGCATGAAGCACATCGCAATTCTAGGCGCAGGCGCGGCGGGCTTGGCAGCCGCCTGGGATTTGGCAAAGGCGGGCTATGCCGTCACGGTCTATGAGGCGGCAGGGCGCGTAGGCGGCTTGGCAGGCGGCTTCCGTGATGAGGGCTGGGACTGGCAGCTTGAGAAGTTCTACCACCACTGGTTCGAGTCGGACACGGCGATCTTAGGGCTGATGGACGAACTCGGCGTGCGCGATCAGGTCATCTTCCCGCGCCCGAAAACCTCGATGTGGTCGCACGGCAAGCCACACCTCTTTGATAATCCCGTCTCGATGTTGACCTTTCCGCACCTGCCGCTGATCCCGAAGTTGCGCTTTGGCTTGGTCGGCTTGTATCTGCGCCTGAGCAAGAATTGGCAGGCGATGGAGCGCTACACCGCCGAAGAATGGCTGATTCGGGCGATGGGCAAGCACGCCTACAATGATCTGTGGCGTCCGATGCTGATCGGCAAGTTTGGTGCGCTCTACAGCGAGGTCACAATGGCGTGGTTTTGGGCGCGCATTCACACGCGCACTGTGCGGCTCGGCACGTATATTGGTGGCTTTCAGGCATTCTTGGATACCTTTGCCGAGAATCTGCGCGAACGCGGCGTACAGATCGCGCTCAGCACGCCGATTCAGGCAGTTGAGCATACTGCGGAGGGTGTTCACATCACGGCGAACGGCGCAACCACGCGCTACGACGGGCTGATCAGCACGGCATCGCCTGCACTCACCCTGAAAGTTATCCCACAACTTGAGGCAGCCGATCCCGCCTACGCGCAAAAAATGCGCGCCCTGCGGCATATGGGCGCCGCCGTCGTGATCTTTGCTCTGAAAGAACAACTGCTGACGGATGGCACCTATTGGCTGAACCTGCCCGCCAACAGCCCTGACAAAGCGCAGAGCGAGTTTCCGTTTGTGGCACTCTGCGAGCATACCAACTTTGTGAGCCGCGAACACTACAATGGCGATCATCTGGTCTACTGCGGCGAGTATGTGCAGCCTGATCACGCCTACCTGAGCATGGCTGAGGACGATCTGGCTGATCTGTTCATGGGGACGCTCAAGACCTTTAATCCGCGCTTCTCGGCGGACTGGGTGCGGAAGCGCTGGGTGTTCCGTTCGCCTTACGCGCAGCCGATTCCATTGGTCAATCACTCGCAAAACATCCCATCGCTGCAAACGCCGTTAAAGGGCGTTTTTATGGCGAATATGAGTCAGGTCTATCCTTGGGATCGCGGCACGAATTACGCCGTGATGCTAGGGCGCGACGTAGCAGCACAAGTGCAAGCGGCACTCGGCGCGTGAATTTTCTATAAAGATCGCTTGTCCGTAGCATAAATCGGCTACAATCGGTCAAGTTTTCAGTGTTATCTATAACACCGTTCAGGAGTCAGTTCACCTCATGAAAAACATCACAGTGATCGGCGTTGGCTATGTCGGTTTGGTTACCGGCACTTGCTTTGCTGATCTCGGCAATCGCGTCATCGCGCTGGACATCAGCGAAAAGCGCATTGAAAATTTGAAGCAAGGCATTATGCCCATCTATGAGCCGGGCTTAAAAGAAGTGGTAGATCGCAACGTGAAGGCAGATCGGCTGCGCTTCACAACGGATTACGCCGAGGCACTGCGCGAGGCGGAGTTTGTCTTCATCTGCGTTGGCACGCCCGAAGGTGTGGATGGCGAGGCAGACCTGCAATATGTGCGCATGGCTGCTGAGTCCATCGCCAAGACGATGGATCACGAGCTGATCGTCATCAACAAGTCCACCGTGCCGGTTGGCACAGGCGATTGGGTGGCGAACATCATTCGGGAACATCAGCCGCGCCCGATTCCCTTCGCGGTGGTTAGCTGCCCAGAATTTCTGCGCGAAGGCTCTGCCGTGCGCGACTTTTTCAGCCCCGACCGCACTGTACTCGGCTCCACAGATAAAGAGGCAGCCAGCAAAGTTGCTCAGCTGCATTTGCCTTTGCGGGCGCCCATCGTCATCACCGACTTACGCACAGCAGAGATGATCAAATATGCCTCGAATGCCTTCCTCGCCACGCGCATCAGCTTCATCAACGAGATCGCCAACATCTGTGAGGCACTCGGCGCGGATGTGAAAGAGGTGGCGCAGGGCATGGGCTACGACAAGCGGATCGGGCATCATTTCCTAGAGCCGGGCGTCGGCTATGGGGGTAGTTGTTTTCCGAAAGACGTGAAGGCGCTTGCCTATATGGCACAGGTGCATGGCACCAACCCTGAACTGCTGCACGCCGTGATGGGCATTAACCAAATTCAGCGCAAGCAGATCATCATCAAACTGCAAGACCTACTCGGCGATCTGAATGGCAAAACGGTTGCCCTGCTTGGCTTAGCCTTCAAAGAAAACACCGACGACATCCGCGTTTCGCCCGCCCTTGAAATTGCTGAGATGCTGCACGATCTGGGTGCGGCTGTGCGCGGCTACGACCCGGCGGCGATGGAGCATGTGGCGCGTGCCTATCCTTTCGTTCAGCTTGCCGAAGACCCTTACGACTTGGCGAGTGGCTGTGATGCGATTGTGGTTGCCACGCCTTGGAACGAGTTCAAGGGGTTGGATATGGCGCGGGTGGGTGCGGTGATGCGCCAAAAGGTGATGGTGGATGGACGCAACCTCTATGATGGTGACCGTATGAAGGCGCTTGGCTTCACCTATCGCGGTGTTGGGCGCGGCTATAACGGCGCCCTGGAGAGAGATGCCAGAGACGCCTAAGCCACACCTGTAAGATTACGCAGCCGACTGCATTCTGTTTATACTATGGCTATGGGCGAGGTTTTCCCCTCGCCCATGCCTTTCAGCTTAGCATGATGAGTAACCCACATGACAAACAGTGAGACAAACAGCGTTTCGCGCCATGTGCTGCCCAACGGCTTGGTAGTGCTGCTCAAAGAGTCGCACAAGGCGCCCGTCATCAGCTTTTGGGTGCTATACCGCGTTGGCAGCCGCAACGAACCAAGCGGCAAAACCGGTATTTCGCATTGGGTGGAACACATGATGTTCAAAGGCACGCCCAACTTTCCCGCTGGCGTGCTGGATAAGGCAATTGACCGCGAAGGCGGCGCTTGGAATGCCCAAACATCGCTTGACTACACCGCTTACTATGAGACAATGCCCTCTGATCGGATTGATCTGGCATTACGCGCCGAAGCAGACCGCATGATCAACGCCCAGTTCGATCCTGAAGAAGTGGAGAGTGAACGCACTGTAATCATCAGTGAACGGCAAGGTGCGGAAAATAGCCCATCTTTTTGGCTGAGTGAGGAAGTGCAAGCCGCCGCTTTCCGCGTGCATGGCTATCATCACGAGATCATTGGTGACATGACCGACCTTGAGACGATGACCCGCGATGATCTGTATACGCACTACCGCACCTACTATGCGCCAAACAATGCAATCATCTCAGTGGTGGGCGATTTTGAGAGCGCGGCTATGCTGCGCCGCATCGAGGAACTTTTCGGCAGCCTGCCGCCCGCCGAACTGCCCAAGCCGTTTGTGCGCCCTGAACCACCGCAGCAAGGTGAACGCCGCGTCCGTGTGGAGCGCCCCGGCCCGACGCCGATCCTCTCTGTAGTCTACAAAGTGCCGAGCGTCACCGATCCTGACTGGATCAAGCTCTTTGTGCTGGATAGCATCTTGGGTGGCGCCAGCGGCTTTGGTGGCGGCGGCATTGGCAACAAAACCTCGCGCTTGTATCAGGCGTTGGTTAAAAAAGAGCTGGTTGCTGGGCTAAGTTCAGGCGTTTACCCGTCCTTCGATCCGTTCCTCTACTCGTTTGACCTGACGCTGCGCGATGGACGCACCCTTGAGGAAGTGGAAACCGCCCTCAACGCCGAGATCGAGAAGGTGTTGAACGGTGAGATCACCCAAGCAGAGCTGGATAAGGCACGTAAACAAGCGCGTGCGCTCTTTGCCTACAGCACCGAGACGGTCACCAATCAAGCGTTTTGGCTGGCATACTTTGAGCATGTGGCAGGCAGCTACGAGTTCTTCCTGACCTTTGAGGAGCGCCTGCAAGCCGTCACCCTTGAAGATATCCACGCAGTGGCACGCAAATATTTCCGCCCACAAGCCCGCACAGTGGGTTGGTTTGTGCCAACCGAAACCAGCGGCGGTGGTGAGATGGAAGACGAATTGACCGACGACCTGCTGGGCGATATACAGGAAGAAGCTGACGATGACGAATAGCAACCGTGCGCTGCCCGGCAGCGATGACATCTTGCGCGCTGTGCTGCCCAACGGCATCATTGTGCTGGCGCGGGAAAACTTCTCCAACAAATCCGTCGTGATCGGCGGCTCCCTGGCAGTTGGTAGCTTGCTAGAACCCGACGATAAGCAAGGGCTGGCTGATTTTGCCGCCTCTGCCCTGATGCGCGGCACCCGTACCCGTGATTTTGACGCCCTGCACGAGGCGTTAGAGAGTATGGGCGCAACCCTGAATATAAGCGGTGGCACACACAGCACTTCTTTCGGTGGCAAGGCGCTGGCAGAAGATTTATCAGTGCTGTTGGGCATTCTCTCCGACGTGCTGCGGAAGCCCGCCTTTCCCGCCGACCAAACCGAACGCTTGCGCGGCGAAATCTTGACTGCCCTCAAGATTCGCGCTCAGGATACACGCAGCGTTGCCTTTGAGAGTTTCCGTAGCTTAGCATACCCTGCCGAGCATCCCTACAGCCGCAGCATGTTCGCCATGGTCGAGAGCCTGCCGCGCCTTACCCTAGATGATCTGCACGCCTTTCATGCCCAAAACTACGGCGCGCAAGGCATGATCATTACTGTTGTTGGCGCAGTGAAGGCAGACGACGCCGTAAACCTGGTGGCAGAGCATCTGGGCGATTGGCAGAACGCCAACCAGCCAACCGTGCCAAGCGTGGCAAATGTGCCGCCGCTGCCCGAAGTGCGCCAAGCCTTCAAAGTCGTCCCCGGCAAAACACAATCGGATATTGTGTTGGGTTGGGCAGGCCCTTCGCGCTTCGCGCCTGATTTTCAGGCGGCAAACCTTGCCAACAACGTCTTAGGAGTCTTTGGCATGATGGGCAGACTGGGTAAGACGGTGCGCGAAGATCAAGGCTTGGCATACTACGCCTACAGCTCGGTACGTGGCGGGCAAGGACCTGCACCGTGGACGGCTGCCGCAGGCGTGAATCCGAAAAACGTGCAGCGTGCCATCGAGAGTATCTTACATGAGGTAAAGCGCCTGACCACCGAGCTGATCAGTGAGGATGATTTGGCAGACAACAAGGCAAACTTCACCGGGCGCCTGCCGCTGACGCTGGAGACCAACGAAGGTGTTGCTGCCGCCATCCTGAATATGGAGACCTACGGGCTAGGCTTGGACTATCTGCGGAACTACACGGAGATGATCAACGCCATCACGCGGGAAGATGTGCTAAGCGCGGCGCAGAAATACCTTTCACCAAACGCCTATGCGCTGGCGGTAGCAGGTCCCGAACTGAACACCTAACCCTACGGCACAAACAGGCGCAGATCAGCGGCGCGTAACGCTTCACCGCCGCTGATCCGCACTACGGCTGCTGCGGGCAGCACACCACGCCACGCGATCTCATGGTTTAGGCGCACTTCTGCACCGTCAACGCTTAGGTGCAGGTAGACCTCATTCGCCGCAGGCGGACGCCGCAAATGGATGAAACCGACAGCCTCAGGCTGAAGCGGCGCCAGTGAAAACGAGGCATCGCCATGCACGCTTAGCATGAATAAGGGCGTGCCATCGGTTGCCTCAAACACTACATGCCAAGAATCCAGCGGTGAGGCAGCTTCCGACCACTTGCCAAGCACAATCAGGGTGAAATTGCCCTGTGGCAGGGGCACAGCCGCCGCGGCGCCCCGCGTTTCGGCGTAGAGCCTGCCATAGCGCGGCGGATCAGCCCAACCAAAGGCAAGGGCGGCGCTGAGTGCCAAGCCACCGCCCAAGATCGCAAAAAAGGCAAGCCGCAGCGCCTGCCACAGGCGCGCCATTAGCCCTTGACTGCGCCTGCCGTTAAGCCCTGCACAATGCGCCGCTGGAAGATCAGCACCAACACAATCAGCGGCACGGTCACCACAACGGACGCCGCCATAATCTCACCAAATGGCTCGTTACGGGCGATCACGCCGGTGAATTTGGTGATTGCGACTGTCACCGTTTGGGCAGCCGGCTGGGTCAGTGTGAAGGTCAGCGAGAATAAGTATTCGTTCCAAGCTGCAATGAAGGCGAGCAAGCCTGTCGTGACCAGCGCCGGCGCCGTTAGTGGCAGCAGAATCTTATAGAAAGTTTGGAAGGGTGTGCAGCCATCCACCAAGGCAGCTTGCTCCAATTCAGCAGGCAACGCACGGAAAAACGAGGTCAGCACCCACACCGTGAACGGCAGCGTGAAGACCAGGTAAGTGGTCATCAGTGAAGTGATGCTGCCATACATGCCAAGCTGATTCACAAGCGTGAACAAGCCGGGCAGGATCGAGATTTGCGGAAAGAGCGTCATGGAGAGGATCACATACAAAATCCAGCGCTTACCACCGAATTTCAGCCGCCCTAGCGCATAAGCAGCAAACGAGCCGATGCACAGCGCCGCAATGACCACCACAATCGAGACAACGGTGCTGTTCAACAGACCGCGAAGGAAGGCATCGTTGCGGAAAACTGCCTCAAAGTTCTGAAGGGTGATCGTTTGTGGGAAGAAGGTTGCCGGCGTCTGAATCAACTCACTCTCAGGTTTCAGCGCCGAAATGAGCGCCCAATAGAACGGGAAGGCGGTATATAGGAAGATCAGAATAACCAGTGCGCTAAAACCAATGCGCCCCACCCAATAAGTGGCGTTGCGGTTGCCTGCCATTAGTCCACCTCCACGCGGAATAGGCTCATATACAGGATAGTGAAGGCAAAGATGATGATGAAGATCAGCACACCTGTGGCAGAGGCATAGCCATATTGATAACTAGTCACCATCATTTCGTAGTTGTGGGTTGCCATAGAGCGTGTGGTGTTTGGTAGCAAAATGGCAAACACATCAAAGACGCGCAGCGCGTCCAAGGTGCGGAAGACCAACGCGATCAGCACGGTTGGAAACAGCAGCGGCAGCGTGATGCGAAAAAAGCGCTGTGGCACCGTTGCACCATCCACAGCACCTGCCTCATACAGATCGGTTGGGATGGTCTGCAAGCCTGCTAAAAGCAACAGCGCCACGAATGGCACCGTCTTCCACACATCCACCAAAATCACCGAGAGCAGCGGATATTGTGAACGCCATGCAATGCTGGCGCTTGGTTCAATCAACCCAAAGGCATTAAAGAGCGCATTCAGCGCGCCGGTGGTGTTGTCGTTCAGCATATAGCGCCACAGCACGGTGGAGATGGCGGTTGGAATTGCCCATGGGATGAGCATCACAGCGCGCATGATGCCACGTCCGCGAAAGCGCGTGTTCACCACCAGCGCCACCACCAACCCAATACCAAATTCAAGCGCAACTGAGATGATGGTGAACAGGACGGTGTTGATGACTGCCTGAATCCACATAGGGTCGCCAGCGGCGAACAGATAGCGCTCGCCGAACAGCTCAAAGGTGCTTACACGGCGGTAGCCCGTGATCATGGTATCGCGCAGGGAGGCACCTTCGGGGAAAGGTGCAATTTGTATGCCCAATAACTTTTGATAGTTTTCCAAGCCAACATTCACAACCTCCGCATTAGGGTTGGCGAATGGTTCGTTGGTAAAGCTGGACGAAAAGGTACGCACTAATGGGTAAAAGGCAACAAGGATCAGCACAAAAAAGGTAGGTGCTAGCATGATCATGGCAAGGCGCGCTTGCCGTTTGGTGAGCGTGCTGCCGCCGCGCAAAGCGGCGTTCGATGAAGTGGTTGCGACTGCCATATAAAAAAGCCTCTCAAAAAACTTTTGCGGCAAAAACAGACCGCATTAAGCCTGAAACTATACCGCGCATGGAGGGATTCGGCAAAGCAAAAGGGCAGGTCAATTGCAGACCTGCCCTTGCACGGCGTATGCCGTTATCGCTTATTGGATAGGTGGCGGTGCGCCAACGGTGAACTCGCTACCGAGCAGGTTTTCCAGCTCTAGTTCGAGGTCTTCAAAGGCAGTGGCGGCGTCCTTCTTCTTAGTCAGCACATCATGCACTGCCGTGAAGAAAGCTACCGACACATCGTTGTACTGCGCGGCAGTCACCGTCGAGGGGCGCGGCGAAGCGTTCTCGAAGACCGGCACCAGGTCTGCCACCCATGGCGTGGCTGCCAACACATCAGGATCGGTGTAGATGGCAGGCATGGTGGGCAGGTTGTTCAGCTTGAGCCAGCGCTCTTTCTGCTGCTCTGGGGCGGTCAGCCACAGGGCAAGCTGGGTGGTAAGCTCAGGGTTGGCACTGTAGGCGCTCACGCCAAGTTGCCAGCCACCTAAAGCAGCAGCGGCTTTACCAGAGTCGCCCGCGGGGAGGTTGGTCACAGCGAACAAGCCCTTAATGGCAGTCTCTTGCGTGCCATCTGCGCCACCTTGACCTAGCACGTAGGCATACGGCCAGTTACGCATGAAGGCTGCATTGCCCGCTTGGAAGACGCGGCGCGCATCTTCTTCTTGGTAGGTCGTTACGCCTTCGGGCGAAATGGTGCCAACCCAAGCGGCAGCACGCTCAATCGCCTTGATGGCGGCTTCGTTGTTGATGCTGATGGTCTTGTCCACTTCGACGATGGAGCCACCACCATTGCTGAAGACCCACTCTAGCGCGTCACAGGTCAAGCCTTCGTAGGCGTTGCCCTGCCACACAAAGCCCCAGAACTCAGGGTTGCCAGCGGCACGCTCGCCGTCCTGAATGGTCTTTGCCATGCTCTCCAGCTCTGCCCATGTAGCGGGTGGTGCGCTGAAGCCATACTTCTCCAACAGGTCGGTGCGGTAGTAGAGCAAACCGGCATCCGTGAACCACGGCAAACCAACGACCTTGCCATCAACAGTGTTGTTGGCGAGGATGCGTGGGTAGAACATATCCTTCATGCCGCTTGCTTCAAGGGCGGGGCCCAGATCGAGCATGTTGGGGGCAAGGATGCCGGGCCAAATCACGTCAAACTGAATCAGGTCAATATCGGTGGAACGGGCAGCCAAAAGCTGCTGCAACTGGGCGAGGTATTCCGTCGCGCTCTGCGAGGCGTAGACGATCTCAACATTCACGTTGTTCTCATCTGCCCAGCGCTTCAAAATTGCCTCATCCTGAGCAATGTCGCCGACACTGCCATAGAACACGCGCAGGGTTGGTTTCTCCTGTGCCGAGACAGCGCCGTTAAAAACGCCGCTGAACACAAAGGCTGCAATCAGCAGAACGGTAAGAACCTTAAGCATTTTAGGCATCTAGTAACTCCTTATGGTTGTTACGCGGCTTAGGCGCACAGACAACCATTGCTGCGCGCCAACATCACAGAGTTTACCTAACCTGCCCGAACTTGGCAACCGTTCTGAGCGCAGGCTTGTGCTATAATTTTCCCCAAGTGCGTATTGGTAAGGAGTCCTTTGTGACCGACACAATTATCCCCCTCGATCACATCCCCGGCGGCGAAACGCCCACTCGCGCCCGCCTAGAGGATGCACCGCCGCCCAACCGTCCACAGCGCCGCCCACCGTGGATCAAGGTGCGTGCGCCCAGCGGCGAAACCTATGAGGCCGTTCGGGCTTTGATGCGTGGTAAGGCGCTGAACACTGTCTGTGAGGAAGCACACTGCCCAAACATTGGCGAATGCTGGGGCAACGGCACCGCCACCTTCTTGATGATGGGCGATACTTGCACGCGCTCATGCGGCTTTTGCGATATTAAGACCGGACGCCCTTCGCCGCTGGACTGGACAGAGCCAATCCGTGTGGCGGAGGCAGTGCGCGCCATGAATCTGCGCCATGTGGTCATCACCAGCGTGAACCGTGACGAACGTCCCGACGGCGGCGCGCCGATTTTTGCGATGGTCATTAAGCGCATTCGCCAAGTGCAGCACGGCTGCTCGATTGAAGTGCTGATCCCAGACTTCAAAGGCAAGATTGACGCGCTCAGGATTGTGATGGAAGCCCAGCCGGAAATCCTCAATCACAATGTAGAAACTGTGCCGCGCCTCTTCAAGCGTGTGCAACCGCAGGATAAGTATGAGTGGGCGATGGCAACACTTGGCAACGCCAAAACGCTTGATCCATTGGTGCTGACCAAAAGCGGCATCATGCTTGGCTTGGGCGAAACTTTTGATGAGGTGGTTGCCGTCATGCGCGATTTGGCTGCCCTCAAGGTGGACATCCTGACGTTAGGGCAGTATTTGCAGCCGAGCAAGCAGCATCTGCCAATTGAGCGCTACTATGAGCCTGCCGAATTTGAGGCGCTGAAGCGCATTGGCTTGGAACTCGGCTTCAAGTGGGTAGAGAGCGGTCCGCTCGTGCGGAGTTCCTACCGTGCTGAACAGCAGGTGCGTGCGCTCTCTCAGTTGAACTACATCCGTCTGCGCGCCGAGTGAGCGGCTTTTCACGATGTGGCTGCGCCCTGTTGTCTATCAAACAACAGGGCAACTTTCTGTAAATTTTTTATGAGAGGAATTTCAAATGCTAGATGTTAGAGTAGCTGTTGTGCGTGGTGCAGGTGCGCCCTTCCAGATCGAATCGGTGCAGATGGATGATCCGCAGGCAGGTGAAGTGCTGGTCAAGATCAGCGCAGTGGGCGTGTGCCATACCGATATGTATGTGCAGAGTTTTGCTGGGTTGGGCTTCCCTGCACCGATTGTGCTTGGGCATGAAGGTGCAGGTGTAGTCGTCAAAGTCGGTGCAGGCGTCACTAAAGTGCAGCCCGGGGATCATGTGGTGCTGACCTTCAACTCGTGCGGGCGCTGTTTGAACTGCGAAGATGGCGCGCCTGCCTACTGCCATAACTTTCCCGCACTGAACTTGGCAGGTGTGCGCGCCGATGGCTCCACCACGATGCAGCAAAACGGCACGCCTATTCACGGCAATTTCTTCGGACAATCTTCGTTTGGTACGTATGCCATTGCCACTGCGCGGAATGTCGTCAAAGTGCCGAAAGATGTGCCGCTTGAATTGCTTGGTCCGCTTGGGTGCGGCATTCAGACGGGTGCGGGCAGCGTCATGAATGTGCTGCGCCCTGAGGTGGGCAGCACCATTGCGATCTTTGGCGCTGGCGCAGTTGGCATGTCAGCTATTATGGCGGCGCGTGCAGTCGGCTGCGGCATGATTATCGGCGTGGATGTGAAACCAAATCGCTTGGCGCTGGCGCGTGAACTCGGTGCGACGCATGTGGTCAACGCGGCGGAAAGTGATCCTGTTGAAGCAATCCGTGAGCTGACGGGCGGCGGCGTGCGCTACAGCTTAGAAGCAACGGGCATTATTCAAGTGATGCGCCAAGCTGTGGATGTCCTGCTGCCGCGTGGTGTGTGTGGCGTGGTTGGTTCGCCACCACCGCAGACCGATCTGCCGCTAGACCCTAACCATCTATTGTTTGGGCGCACAGTGCGCGGCATCATCGAAGGCGAGAGCGTGCCTGATATCTTCATCCCCGCCTTGATCGAGCTGTACAAACAAGGGCGCTTTCCATTCGATAAGTTGATCCGCCAATTTCCCTTTGAGCAGATCAATGAGGCGATCCACGCCTCCGAATCAGGTGAGGTGCTGAAACCTGTCCTAGTCATATAGACTATGTGGTTGCCCTCGTCGTGTACTAGGGCAACCTGTCGAGAATGACTTATGACTCATCCAATCAATGAGGTAAATCGGCTTTATTATCTCGATTGGCTGCGCGCAGCGGTCATCTTGGCTGCCTTTGTTGGGCATGTGGCACTGCCTTTTGCGGGCGGCAGGTGGGTGGTCACCAGCGAGAGTTTCATTCCCATTGCCGCTGTCATCCTTGTGGTGGGCAACCAATTTGTCATTCCGACCCTGTTTCTGATCTCGGGTGCAGCGCTGACTTTTTCACTTGGCACGCGCACCGCTAGGCGTTTCATCAGCGAGCGCGTCTGGCGGCTGTTGTTGCCCTATGTGATCGGTGTGCTGTTGCTCTCCACTGTGCAGGCATACTTTGGTGCAGTTAATCAGGGCGTTTTTCAAGGTGGTTTTCACCATTACGTGCCGCAGTTCTTCAGCCCAAGCCGCATCAATCGCCTTGACCTAAGCTGGATCGGCGTCTATGGCTATCATCTGTGGTTTTTGGGCTTCTTGTTCGTGTTCAGCCTGCTCATGCTGCCTATCCACTACTTTTGGCAGGCGCCGCAGGGCAGGCGGCTGAACGAATGGTTGGTGCGCCTATGCCAGTTGCGCGGTGGCATTCTTGTGTTAGGGCTGCCCATCGGTTTTTTGCGCGTGATCTTAGGGCTTTACTTCGGCGACTATCAAGGTTGGTCAGACTTTGTGATGTGGCTGTGCTTTGTGGTGTATGGCTACATCCTCTTCAGCGAGCCGCGCCTGCAAGCTGCCCTTCCACGCGATGGCGGTCTGATCGCCGCCACTGTGCTGATCTCGGTAGCGGGCTTGCTGTTGATCGCCGGCGCAACCCTGTTCGGTGTGCGTGGACAGATCAGCCTTGGCGCCATTGCTTCTCTGCGCGGTGCGTCGCTTGTCTATGTGCTGAGCCTGCTGCTGATCAGCCTGAATAGCTGGGCAATGGTGCTGCTTGTGCTTTACAGCGGCAAGCGCTGGCTGAATCATGGCGGCAAGCGCTGGCAATATGTTAGCGATGCCTCCTTGCCGTTTTACATCCTGCATCATCCGATTGTGGTGGCGCTTGCCTTCTACATCTTGCAGGTGCGAAATTCATCGGGCGTGCAATTCGTGCTGCTGCTGATCAGCAGCTTTGTGCTGACGATGGCGCTTTATCAGCTTGTGGTGCGCTCAAACAGTTGGCTGCGCCGTGTGATGGGAATGCGCTCGCTGCGCGCTGAAGAATACATTCTGCGCCACCGTTGGCTGTTGTTGGCGCGCCTAATCCTGATCATCGGCTTGGTGATCTTTGCGATGCTGCTGCACATTGGCATTCAGCGCACCGCTGACTTAGATACCGTTGTGGAAATGCAGCGCGCCGATCCTGACTAAGCCTCAGCGCGCAGCAGAGTCTCCAAGCGCGCCTTGACCGCTGCCCACTCCGAGTCGATCAGGCTGAAATAGACTGTATCGCGCCGCCTGCCATCCGGCATGATGTAGTGGCTGCGTAAGACGCCTTCGCGCTGTGCGCCCAAGCGCGCAATTGCCCGCTGCGATTTCTCGTTGAGCAGATCGGTCTTTAGCTGCACGCGCAAGCACTGCCACACCTCAAAAGCGTGCCGCAGCATCAAGTATTTCGCCTCTGTATTGATGACGGTGCGCTGCCAACGCGGATTGATCCACGTCCAGCCGATTTCGACGCGCCGATGTTCAGGCGTGATCTCATCAAAGCGCGTGCTACCGACGATCTCACCCGTCGCTTTGGCAATCGTCACAAATGCCAGTTGATCGCCTTTTATCTGGCGTTCAAGCGCCTGTGCCACATAGCGTTCAGCTTCGGCACGGCTGGTGATGCGCGTCAGCATCCATCGCCAGATCGACTCATCTTGGGCCGCCTTCCACAGCCCGTCGGCGTGTTCGGGTGCTATCGGCGCAAGGCGCACCTGCACGCCCTCTAAGGTGATTGGCACAACCTGCACAGCTAAACTTCCTCCGCGATCAAATCTTCCCACCTTTGGCGGCGGCGCACCACACGCCAACCGTCAGGTTCTAGGGCGATTTCAGGCGCAAACGGGCGCGCATTGTAGTTGGATGCCATTACCGCGCCGTAGGCACCAGCGTGTAGCACCGCTAACAGATCGCCTTCACCCAGCAGCGGCAGTGCCACTACAGCGCGCAGCACATCCGCGCTCTCGCAGACGGGCCCGACCACATGCGAAATGACTGCTGCCTCTGCGGTGTGGTGCAGCGGCAGCACGCCATGCAGTGCTGCATACAGCGCCGGGCGAATGAGTTCAGTCATACCGCCATCGGTGACGTAGATCACGCCATCAGCAGTTGGCTTCACATACTGCACCTCAACCACCAAAATGCCGTTTTCCGCCACGATGTAACGTCCTGGCTCGAGGATCAGGCGCACGGCGCGCCCTGCCAACGCCGCCGTGATCGGCTCAGCAAATGCTTCAAGGCTTGGCACAGGCTCGCCCGTGTAGCTGACGGGAAAGCCGCCGCCCAGATCAAGCGTTGTGAGGAACGGAAAGCGATCCATGAGCACCAATGCCGCGTTGAGCGCCTCTAGCGTATGATCCACGCTGCCGAGCTGGCTGCCAATGTGGACGTGCAAGCCTTCAATGCGGTAGGCGTCACGGCTTGGGTCATGCGCGCTGAGCAGGTCGGCAGCTTCTGCTAAGGGAATGCCGAATTTGGCGGCGGCGTGTCCGGTGGCGATGTGCGGGTGCGTATCGGCGCGCACATCAGGATTCAGGCGCAGCGCAAGGCGTGGCGTCACCTGCAAGGTGCGGGCAAGCTGATCAATGCGCGCCAGTTCGCCGCTGCTCTCGACGTTGATCCAGCCAACGCCAAGCCGCAGCGCGTAGTCGAGTTCGTGGCGCGTCTTGCCAACGCCGGCAAAGACGATCTGCTGCGGTGGCACACCTGCCTGCACAGCGCGGAAAATTTCGCCGCCACTGACGGCATCAAAGTGCGCGCCAATGGCGTGCAAGGCGCGGATCAAGGCAAGGTTGGCGTTCGCCTTCAGGCTGTAATGAATCTCAGCGTTGGGAAAGGCAGCCTGCAAGCGCCGAAAGTTAGCACGAATGCCCTCAAAATCATACAGGTAGCAAGGCGTGCCAACCTGCGCGGCAATAGCTGCCAAATCGTGCATTTGCCAATGCAGCTTGCCGTCTTGATAGGCTAGGGCGCCATTCATGGTTGCCTGCTATCTACCTTCGTCAGGAAGTCCAACACGGCGCTGTAAAATGCCTGTGGCACAGCTTCGTGAATGGCGTGACCAACGTTTGGAAAGGTGCGGAATTGGCGCAGCACACCGCGCCGTTCGGCAGCCTTCTCCACAAAGCGGCGTCCCAGCGGATGCGGATTCAGCCGATCCTCCTCGCCCAACATCAGCAGCAGCGGCGCGCTGATCTGGTCGGCGCGGCTGAGCGTGAGATCGCCGCCTTCCGCGATCATGGCGCAGAAGGCATCTACCCACTGCTGCACCCAACCGATCACATCTTGATCGGGATGCTTGGCGATCATTTCTTCAGTTATCCACGTGGGCGGAAAGCTGACGCGCTGAGCATGATCACAAGCGGACTGATCAAAGGCGCCCAAGGCGCCCCACGCCGTGACGGAACGACACAAATGCGCGTACTCCACGCCCAACAACAGCGCCACCTCACCGCCATCGCTAAAGCCGAAGATGTGCGCGTTGCGTGCGCCGAAAATCGCCAAGAGCGCCGCCAAAAATTCACCCATAATGGCTGCATCGCGCTTGTAGAAATCGGTGGGATAGGTGCGCTTGGGCGGCACGCTTTTGCCATAGCCGGGCAGATCGGGCAGGATGACGCTATACCCATTGGCGACAAGCTGTTCGGCAAGCGGTAGGTGGTCTAGCCCAACCTCTAGCCAGCCATGCAGGATCAGGGCTGGCACACCACTGCCGATCAGGTCGTAAGAAATGACTTGTCCGTTCACATCAAGTACAGGCATGGTCGTTACAAATCCTTTGTGTGATATTAATTGATGCTCAGCCGCCGCCGTTCACGGCGCAACACTTCGGTTTTAAGCTGCCCACAGCCGGCTTGAATATCAATGCCGCGCCGCACGCGCACCGTGCTGCCAACGCCATAACGCGCCAACGCTGCTTGGAAGGCATCCACGCGCAGCGGATCGGACGGCGCGCCGTTGTAGCCATTGGTTGGGTTCAAGGGAATCAGGTTAACGTGGCATAGTAAACCTTGCAACAGCGCACCGAGTTTTTCCGCCTGCTCAACCGTATCGTTTTCGCCGCGAATGAGCGCCCACTCAAAGGTGACGCGGCGTCCTGTGCGCTGCACGTAATAGGCGGCTGCCTCGATCACTTCACGGATCGGGTAGCGCCGATTGATGGGCAGCAGCGCGCTCCGCTCAGAATCGGTGGCAGCGTGCAGGCTGATCGCCAAGCCCACTTGTAAATTTTCCTCAGCAAAGCGGCGGATTTCTGGCACCAAGCCAACCGTGCTAAGCGTGATGTGCCGCTGCCCGATGTTCAAACCGTTTGGATCGTTCAGGCGGCGGATGGCGCGCAGCGTATTCTCGTAGTTGTGCAGCGGTTCGCCCATGCCCATCAGCACAACGTTGGAGAGCCGATCCCCCTCACTTTCCAGCAAACGCGCAAAGTGCAGCGCCTGCTCCACAATTTCGCCATCGGTCAGGTGGCGCGCAAAGCCCATCTGCCCGGTGGCACAGAACACGCAGCCCATCGCACAGCCGGCTTGGGTCGAGATGCAGGCTGTGCGCCGCCCATCCTCATACTCCATCAGCACACTTTCGATAAGCTGGTTATCGGGCAGGCGGTAGAGGCGCTTGGTGGTGGCGCTCTCGGCGCTGTGCTGTTCGGCAACTTGTGCCAACACACCGATGCGCGTTTCGGCGGCAAGCCGTTCGCGCAGCGCTTTGGGCAGGTTCGTCATCGCCTCAAAGGTGGTCACCTTATGCTTGTAGAGCCATTCGCTCACCTGTTTGGCACGGAAAGCGGGCATTTCCCAACGCGCAAAGAGCGCTTTCAAGGCATCATCGCTCAGATCATAGAGGTTCGTCATAGTGTCTCTCGCAGTCGGCGGCTAAGGCGCATCGCAAGCGCCACACCAATAGGAATCAGGCTGATGAGCGGCGCTCCACCGCATGGATTGCCGCTGGCGGGCGGCGGCACAGGCGTGGGGCGCTGAAGGCTGCCCGGCGGCAGCGCGGTGAAAGTGGCGGTCACGATGGGCGTGATGCTTGGGAAAAAGGCGGCTGTGATGGTGGGCAGCGGCGTTGGCGAACTGCGCGGCGGTGCAGCCGTGCGGGTAGGTGTGGCGGTGCGTGTGGCGGTAGGTGTCGGCGTGGTTTCAAGGTAGGGCGTCCAGCGGACGGCACGCGCCGCACGCTCTGAGCGCAGCCAGGCTTGCCACTCGGTATAGAGCGCCGCACTGCCACTGCCAAAACGCGCACGGAGCGCCTGCTCAAAATCGCTTGCGGATGCCAGATCGCGGGCAAGGGCAAAAGGCGCTTCTGCACCAGCCCGATCTGCCAAATAGAGCGTTAAGAGGTAGCTCTGTGCTTGCCACACGCGCAAATCGGCAGCGCTGAGCGCTTCGGGCGGTGTGATCAATTCGCGCAAAGTGAAAATAGGGCGATTGCCGCGCAAGCGCTCTAGAACAATGCTTAGCGCGCCGCCGTTCGGCGTTGTGTGATAGAGGCGCGTTAAGCCTTCGCTGAACCACGCGGGAATGGGCGGCGCACTTTCCCACAGCACGGCATAGGCACGGCGGACGATCTGCTCGGTGAGGCGGTCTTGCAGTTCGTTGAAGGCAAGCGTTTGGCGGCGGATCAGGCTGAAGCCGTAGCGCTCGTAAATGGCAAGTGCCGCGTTCGGATCACAAGCGCGGCGCGTGCCGCCAATAGTGCGCGATTCGATGTAAGGTGCGCCTTCGGCATCGGTTAGGTCGCGTTGGCAAAAAGTTGCCTCAGGGTCGTAGATCACAATCTTTTGGCTGGGCGCGATGTTGGTCTGCTGGCTGACGAAGGTATAGACGCGCAGGGCATTTTGGTGCAACAGGTTCAGCGCAAGATCGGCGTTGTGGCTGTAGAGTTGGAGTGGCATCTCGCTGATCTGCCAGCGCGTGGCAGGTTGCTGTGCGCTGCGGAGCGTATCTTGAAAGAGGAATTCGCCCGATGTGGCACTGATGCCTTCAAAGGCGGTCTGCACTTGCCATTCATAGCGCAGCGGCGTGAAGGGAGCAGGTGCTTCTTCAGGCGTGAAGTCCCAAAGGTAGGTGATCAGGGCAGTGCGTGGGTCTAGAGCGATACCATCGCGGCGCGGGTCTAGCAGGGGCGTAATATTCAGGCTGCCATCAGGCTGATAAATGCGAAGGTAGAGCGTGATAACGTCCTCAAGCGGCACGTTCAGCGTCACACTGAAGCGGATCGCCACAGGGAACAGCATTTCGGTCTCGGCACGGGTCAGGATCGGCAATAAGGTGCGGTTGGGCGTGGCAGAAGGCGTAGGCGTGGCGTCTGGCTGCGCTGCGGTCAGGTTCGCAGCGCTTAGCAGGAATGTTAATAGCAGGACGGGCAAGATCAGGCGCGTGGATTGTTTCATACCCTGATCTTACCTGTAAAACGGCGAACGGGCTAGGCTCTCTTCTGTTAGGGTGCCACGCTTTTCATCACCCACCTTGCCTTTTGCGCCAAGTGCTACTACAATACACAGTATGCAACACCTTCAAAAGCTAACCAACCACCACATAGCTTGTATGTGTAACTGCCACGCACCGAAGGGACGAGGTTAGCACGCTGCTGTTTGCTGTCAAGCGCATGTCATGCACAAGGGCTAACTTGGTTAGCCCTTTTTGTTTGTGTGAGCAAAGGGGAAAAGAACATATGGCAATTGCTACGCGTTCTGAGCGCAAGGTCGATCACAGCGCGCTTCGTACTAATCAGGCGTTCATCATCAGCCTATTGATCCTAGCCTTCGTGCTGGAGTTGCCGCTTTTGGTGGCATTCGTAACCGCCGTGATGATCCTCGGCACAGCCTTTCCCCGTTTAGTGCTGTTCAAAGCGATCTATTTTCTGGCGCTGAAGCCTGCGGGCATTGTGAAACCTGCCGTGCAGGTGGATAACCCAGAGCCGCACCGTTTCGCGCAAGGTGTAGGGGGTGCGGTGCTGCTAGTCGCCGTGCTGAGCTTTGCGCTTGGCATTGGCGCGCTAGGCTGGGCGCTCAGTTGGTTGGTGGTGGCGCTTGCTGCCCTAAACCTATTTGCGGGCATTTGTGTTGGCTGCCTGCTCTACTACCAACTGCATCGCTTGGGCGTGGCAGGCTTCAAGCACGCCCCACTGAATGCGAAGGAGCGTTAACCATGCTGGAACGGCTGATCTGTGCAGGACTCATTATGGCTGTGGGCGCGGCAGCATGGCTGCTGTATAACCATTTAGCGCTGCGGAAGGCAGCCCGCCATGCTCGGCGTGATCCGCTCTTGGCAACCGTGCCTAGTGGCGTGCCAACCGTTGTTTATTTCACGGCACCTTTTTGCGCGCCGTGCCGCAACCAGCAGCTGCCCGCCTTGCACCAACTGCAACACGAACTTGGCGCTAAGGTGCAGGTGGTGCAGGTGGATGCCACCGAACAGCCTGAGGTGGCAGATCGGTGGGGCGTTTTCTCGGCGCCTACCACTTTTGTGCTAGATAAGACTTTAGCATTACGCTACGTCAATCGTGGTGTGGCAAGCCTTGAAGTCTTGAAGCAGCAGCTCAACACTGCCTAGATAGGCAATTTATGGAACACCTGCTATGGCGCTCTTGGTGATGAAATTTGGTGGCTCACTCACGGCGGATGCCCAACAACTACGCCGCGTTATTCAGATCATCCACGCTGAATGGTTGGCGTGGCAGCGTGTCGTGGTAGTCATCTCTGCCATGAGCGGCGCAACCGATACGCTGCGCCGTGCCGCCGAACTTGCCCAACGGCGGGAGGTGACTGCTTACCGCCGCCTGGTGTCGGGCTTGCGTGCTGATCACATCACTTTGATCGAGAATCTGTTCGTGGCTGGCACGTTGCGTCAACATCTTCTGCAAAAGCTGGATAGCTACTTGTTTAACGTTCTGGCGCTCTGCGATAGCGTGGCGCACAATGGCAGCCTGCTGCCGAAACAGCGCGATGCGGTCATGGCGGTTGGCGAGCGCCTGATGGCGAGCATTGCGGCTGCCCTTGCCCAACAAGAGGGCTTGCGCGCCGCGCTGGTGGAGGCAGAATCGGTCATCATTACCGACAATGTGCATCAAAACGCGCATCCGCTGCGCGATGCAATTGATGAGCGCGCTGAACATATTCTGCGCCCACTGCTTGATAATGGCGTCGTGCCGATTGTGGCAGGGTTCATCGGCGCAACGCGAAATGGCGAGCCGACTACGCTTGGGCGCGGCGGTAGCGACCTGACCGCAACGCTTTTGGCGGCGGCGCTCGGTGCTGACGAGGTATGGATGTGGACGAGCGTGGATGGCATCATGAGCGCTGATCCTGCCCTAGTGCCGAATGCGCGTGTGATTCCTTCACTGACCTATGAAGAAATTGGCGAGTTAGCGTTCTTCGGTGCGCGACTGCTGCACCCCGGCGCTATAGAGCCACTCATCCGCAACAATATCCCGCTGCGCGTGCGTAACCCGCATAACCTTGATCATGATGGCACACTGGTTCACGCCAATCCGCAGCAGAGCGCGCACCGCGTGAAAGCAGTTACTGCTGTGGATGGGCTCTACCTTGCCCTGCGCGATCAACCCTTTGATCTGGTCACCTTCTTGGGCAAAGTGCGCGAAAAGGTCAGCAGCCTTGCCGCCGATCCCGTCATTGTGATGCAGAGCTACCGCCGTGCAACGCTGGTCTTCGTCGTGCCAACCAGCGAAGGGCCACAGGCGGTGCTGGAGGCCGCAGGGCAGCTTAAGGTGCTGCTGCCCGATTGGGATGTGCAGCCCGTCAAGGTAATTGCCGCCATTGGCGCACGCACCGACCTGCGCCCGATCTTGAGCAAGAACATTCGCCCATTAGCCTCTGCGCTGGGTGCGAATGAACGCCGTTTGGTGGCTGTGAACCCTGCTGATGTGCGCGAAGCCTTACGGCAGTTCCATAGCCTAACCGAATCGGACGCGGTAGAAGTCTGAGCGTAGCAGCAGGCTAGACCGTAGGCAGCGGGCTGCCTACGCGCTGCTGCATTGCGCCGAGGGCTGCGTACACTTCGGCGCGCACGCTGTCTTCGTGATCAGTGAGCGCCTTGTAAAGCGCCTTCAGCGCACGCACATGCCCAACCTCGGCAAGGGTGCGCGCAGAGGCGGCGCGCACTTCGGCGTTGCCCTCTTGCAGCGAACGGATCAGGGCAAGCGGCGCATTCTCGCCACTCGGCACCACTTCACCGCGTTCGCTCATCCACTCGACCAGCCATTCAATCTGTTCAATAGGCGGATTGCGCTTGATGCCACCTTGATCAGGGCTTTCGGCAAGGTTGAAGGCTTGGTCGGCTGCCATGCGGACGTATGGCTCGCTATCTTCAAGTTGCGTACGGTAGATGAGCGCCACTGCCCATGCAGTGCGAATGCGCGCCAAGCCATAGACGGCAGCACGGCGCAGTGCTAGTTCGTCGCTGGCGATTGCCTCGCGCAGCACGGCATGACCATCGCCCGGCAGTGCTGCCAACGCCTCTGCGATGGCACGCTGCAAATCCCGATCCCCTTGCAGCAAGCCATCAGTCATGGTGTCCAGTGCTGCATCAGTGCCGATGGCGCCCAGCGCAAAGCCAACTGCCAAGCGCACATGCCGATCCTTGTCATTCAGCAGCGGCGTCAGGTATTGCAGGTATTCGCTATCGCCCAGTGCGCCTAACCCAATGCAGCCAAGCCGCCTTACCAACGGCTCAGGATGCTCTAGGGCGTGCTGGAAGATGACCGCTGCCGTTGGGATATCGCGGGCTGTCACCAAGGCTGCCATCGCACGTTCGCGCAGCAGCGGATATTGGCTGGGCGCAAGCAGGGCAGCACCGCCCATGCGTTTGAAGAACTCAGCGCGCCACTTGGCATCACTGGGCGCATCAGGCAGCCAATAGGTCATGTTGAACAAGGCTGTGTAGAGCAAATCCGGTGGTGCATTCAGCACTTCACCCACGGCTGCATCTAGGGGCAGGCGAATCGCGGCGAAAGGCATTGCGTTTGCCCAAGCAGGCTGTGTGGCAACTGCTACTGCTGAAGAAGCGTCCAGCGTTTCAGCGGCAAAGTAGGCGGTGATCAACGGATGGATGAAGCCAAAGTGATCGGCGGGATGGTCGATCAGCAACGCCTCGCACTTCAGCAATTTGGTCAGCTCTGCCTCAATGTTGAGCGTTGGTTTGCCATCAGCACCGCTGAATGCCTCAACCAGCAGTGCTTTGAAGCGCTCACGCGGCAGCGCAGCGGCATTTGTGTGCAGCATCTCGGCGGCGGCAGTTTGCAAGATCGGGCGCAGTGCCTCATTGGGCAGGGCGCGGCGGATGTAGAAATCATACCAACCCCGTCTGCCGGGTGCTTTCATATCATTGGCATAGTCTGCCCAAATTTTAAGCGTCACATCCAGCGGTGTCCGTCCGCGGTTGCCCGTCTTGACGCGGGCGATCTGCTTGGCATCCGGCATGGCAACGCGTCTACCCGTTTTTGTCCATGCCACTGCCCAGCGATCTGCCAGATGATCATAATCCATATCGCGCCAAGCGCGCAGATAGCACGCCTGAAAGCCCAAGTTCAGCAGCGGATCGTAGCCGTGAGTGCCTGCTGCCACAATGATGAAATTTGCCTTGTAGAGCGCCATCAATTGGCGCAACCAGACCAGCTTGGCGGGCTTTTCAGCCTCAGGCAGTTCATCAAAGCCGTCAATCAGCACAAGGCAGGTGCCTTCTGCCAACCGCTTATAGACCAACTTTGGCAGCTGGCTGGCAGCGGCACCACCAAAGCGCTTTTGCAGCGCACGGACGATTGGCTCTGCGGGATCAAGCGGCTTGAGGACAACCTTTGCGCCGGATTGTGTGGCGCGCTTAGGTTTAGATGCTTCTTCTCCATCAGCAGCAGGGGCAGGCGGCTGGATGCCGTGCGCTTCAGGGCGCAGATCAATATCGCGCAAATGAACGAGGATCGGCAGCAGGCTGCGGAAATCTACTACCTCTTGTGCACTCTGCTCACCGCGATCATAGCGTGCGTTCAGCTTTTCAAGGGCGCGGCGCTGATTTTCCTGATAGTTGCGTAGCAATTGCTCACGCTCCTCGGCGGGCTTTTCGGCAATCATGCGCTCGAAATACTCATCCCGCGCCGTATCAATGGCAGTCAGCGTGATCTCGCCGAGCGCCACCAAGCCCAGCACTGCCAACGCAGTGCTTTTGCCCATGCCCTGCCGCGCCAAAAGCGCCAGATGACGTTCGCCTTTCTGCAAATCAAGCACGGAGAGCATATCGAGGTTATAGGGCGCGTAAGCAGCGGGAAAATCGTGGATGGGCGGCACAATGTGTGCAGCGGCTGTCGATTCCTCATCGCCGGGTTTGGGCGGTGCCACAGGTGCTAGAAAGTGCGGTTCAACGTAAATATCGCTGAGGGGTAGTGTTTCGCCGCCAATGTGATAGGCGTTGAATATTTCGGCGGCACGCGCCGCGTAGCGCGCTTCGGGCGAAGCACGCAAGAAACCACGCGCCTCGCTAACACCCGCCTCCGCACGCTGGCGCAAGCGCAAAAAGACGCCGCGCAAGCGGTAAATGACGAACGATACGAGCAGCCCGCCCACAAAACCGATCAGGAATGAGCCAAAATCAAAGCGCATGAGTTCCTCTCCGCAGCAGCAGCCAGCCTGATGTTGAGTATAGCGCGGAAATGCTCAGCTTGCGATCAGGCTGAACATTTTAGGTGCGCTTTCTGCACAGACTATCGTCGGGATAGGCGATTGCCACGTAGTTTACCACGCCCTTTTGGACAAAAGACAGCCGCCGCGCTACACTTTTCGGCATGACCACCGAACGCTTATACTACAACGATTCGTATACCCTGCACTTTGAGGCAGCCGTTCTTGAAGTGACGACCTATGCCGAACGCCCTGCTCTCGTGCTGGATCGCACCTATTTTTATCCTGAAGGTGGCGGGCAACCACCCGATCACGGCACGCTGAACGGCGTGCGCGTGCTGGATGTGCAAACGCGCCCTTCGGATCGCGCTGTGCTGCACATCCTTGAAGCGCCCTTACAGGCGGATCGCGTTGAAGGCAGCATTGATGCCGACCGCCGCCGTGATTATCGGCAGCACCATAGCGGGCAGCACGTCCTCTCGCAAGCGCTGGAACAGGCTGCACAGGCACGCACCCTCAGCGTCCACATGAGCGCTGAGAGCATGACCATTGATGTGGATCGTACCAACCTGCTGCCTGCCGATTGGGAAGCCGTCGAAAATCTGGCAAACCAGATCGTGCTGGAGGATCGCCCTGTGCGTGCTTGGTTTCCCACGCCAGAGGAATTGGCAGCGCTGAACATCCGCAAACTGCCTGAGGTGAATGGCAAAGTGCGGATCGTGGATACCGGTGGTTTCGACATCACCGCTTGCGGTGGCACGCACGTGGCACGCACCGGCGAGATCGGCGTGATCAAGGTGGTGAAGGCAGAACGGCGCGGCGAGACAACGCGCTTGGAGTTCAAGTGTGGTGAGCGCGCCCTGCGCGACTACCGTGCGAAAAATGACATCATCAACCGCCTGACTGCCGCGCTGACCGTAGGCTATTGGGAATTGCCTGATTCAGTGGCGCGCCTGCAAGAGCAAAACCGCACCCTGCAAAGCGAACTAAAGGCAGCCCGTGAGCAACTGGCAGCTTACGAGGCAGCAGGCTTGCTAAGCAGCGCTGCCACACATGGCAGCTATCGCCTTGTGGCGCGTGCTTTCGCCCGCAGTGCTGATGAGGTACGCTTGCTTGCCCAAAAGCTGGCTGCCGAGTCGGGCGTGATCGCTTTGCTTGGCGCGGCGGGTGAAAAAGCGCAGTTGATCTTTGCCCGCAGCGAAGATGTGGTGCTGGATGTTGTGCCGCTGCTCAAGCAGGCGCTAGAGGTGATCGGTGCGCGTGGCGGCGGCAGACCGAATCTAGCACAAGGTGGTGGTGTGCCTGCCGATTTGGAGAAAATGCAAGCTGCCATCAACGCCGCCGTGGCGCTGTTGGCATAGTGCTTTGGAGTCTAGAATGCGTATTGTCTCACTTCTGCCCAGCAGCACCGAGATCGTCTGTGCGCTTGGCATGGCAGATCAACTGGTCGGGCGCTCCCATGAGTGCGATTACCCTGAGATGGTAAAAACACTGCCGATTTGCACCGCGCCAAAATTCGATCCGCATGGCAGCAGCGCACAGATCAACGAGCGCGTGCGCGCCGTGCTAAGCGAGGCAATCTCGGTTTACCGCGTGGATGAAGCATTGTTGCAGTCCCTGCAACCGGATGTCATCGTGACGCAATCGCTGTGTGAGGTGTGCGCCGTCAGCCTTTCTGATGTGCAGCAGGCGGTTTGCACATGGTCATCTGCGGCGCAGATCGTCTCGCTAGAGCCAAACCGCCTTGCTGATATTTGGGCGGATGTGCAGCGTGTGGCGGATGTGCTAGGTGTAAGCGAACGCGGTGCGGCTGTGGTGGCAGCACTACAAGCGCGGATGGCAGCGATTACGGTGCAGGCGCAAGCCCTAGCCGAAAAGCCAACGGTTGCCTGCATTGAATGGGTTGATCCGCTGATGGCAGGTGGCAATTGGATGCCTGAGCTGGTCGAGAGGGCGGGCGGCGTTAATTTGTTCGGGGAGGCAGGGCAGCATTCGCCATGGCTAACGTGGGATGCGCTCCGTGCTGCTGATCCTGAGATCATCATCTTAATGCCGTGTGGCTTTGATATGGCGCGCACCGCGCAGGATGTTCCCCTTTTGCAAGGGCTTGAGGGCTGGGCGGCATTGCGGGCTGTGCAGAACGAACGTATCTACCTGACCGACGGCAACCAGTATTTTAACCGACCGGGGCCGCGCTTGGTGGAGTCGCTAGAAATCCTTGCTGAGATTTTACACCCTAATCACTTCAGGTTTGGGCATGAAGGCAGCGGCTGGCAGCGCTTGGCGGATTGGAAAGGCTAAACCGTGACGCTCTCTGAGGCAGCCCAAACTGTAATCGCACGCGCCGAGCGCGATCAGATCGCTTATATTGACCTACAATTTACAGACATCACCGGCATGGTCAAAATGGTGCAGATTCCTGCCCGCCAACTAGAGGCAGCCTTTGAACACGGCATCTGGTTCGACGGATCGGCACTGGAAGGCTTTGCGCGTGTGGCAGAGTCGGATATGTTCTTGCACCCTGACGCTGCCACCTATGCCATGCAGGCTTGGGCGAGCAGCACTGAGCGCGTGGCGCGCCTGATCTGCGATGTCTACACGCCCACGGGCGAACCCTACGGCGGCGATCCGCGCGGTGTGCTGCGCCGTGCCGTTGAAAAGGCTGCCACGCAGCGCTACCGCTACCTTGTCTCGCCAGAGTTGGAATTCTACCTATTCCGACCGCCAAGCGGTATGGTGTCGCCGCCACAAGCGGGCGATCACGCGGGCTATTTTGACGTGAGCGACAGCCAAACGCAGCGCGTGCGGCGCGCCATCACCGATGCCCTTGAGTCGATGGGCATTCAGATCGACTCGGCGCATTCCGAAGTAGGTGACGGGCAGCATGAGATTGACTTTGCGCCGCTTGAAGCACTGCCCATGGCAGATGCCATTATGACGGCGCGCCTTGTGGTGCGTTCTGTAGCACGTGATCACGGCTTGCTGGCAACCTTTATGCCCAAGCCCTTAGCCGGCATCGCAGGCAGCGGGATGCATACCCATCAAATGCTGACCGATTTTCACGGCACAAACCTCTTTGCCGACTCAAACGATGCCTATGGACTCTCCCCACTAGGGCGCGCCTTTATGGCGGGTCAGTTGGCGCACGCACGCGGCATCTGTGCGGTGTTGGCACCGCTGGTCAACAGCTATAAACGCTTGGTGGCAGGCTTAGAGGCGCCTGTCTATTTGACGTGGGCGCAGCTAAACCGCGCTGCGCTGCTGCGCGTGCCGCGCAATCAACCGAGCGGGCGCCAACGGGCGCGGGTGGAACTGCGCTGTGTTGACCCAAGCTGCAATCCCTACCTTGCTTTTGCCGTTATGCTGCACAGCGGCTTGGATGGCATTCAACAAGAGACACCGCTGCCACCGCCTGCCGAAGAGGAACTCTATGCCTTCAATGCACGGCGGCGGCAGATGGCAACCCTGCCCACCTCGCTGCACGAGGCGCTTGAAGCGCTAGAGCGCTCTGAACTAGCAAGCACGGCGCTTGGGCTGACCGTTTTCGAGCGCTTTTTAGAGGCGAAGCGCTTGGAGTGGAACGACTATGTGCTGAGCGTTTCGCCTTGGGAACTTGACCGCTATTTGCTGAACTACTAGGCGCACCGACGATGACTGACTCGCGCCCGATCATCACCGTTCTGGATTTGCTGCGTCATGCCTTGCCGATTGGCACGCGCCTTGTGGCAGGGCGCGAAGGCTTGGCGCGCCCAGTGACGTGGGTCTCGATGTTGCACACGCGCCCGCCCGCTTTTCCTTCTCTTGAAGGGCGCGAACTTGCCTTGCTCTCTATGGATGCGCTGCACTTGCTCAGCGATAAGCTGACGCTTGCCGCCATTATCCACGATTTAGCGCAGATGGAAGTGGCTGCCGTTGGCGTGGCTGGCAGCATTGATGCACTTGCCCGTAAAGCTGCTGAAGATTATGGCATTCCACTGCTGAACTTGCCGAGCGACTATCCGCTGCGCCAGGTGGAGCGCGATGTTGTGCGCGTTTTGTCTGGCACGCCACCCAACGCTGACGAGCGCGGGCAGGTAATCCGTGAGCAGCTTTTGCAGCTCAGCACAGAAAACCGTGGGCTGCGCGCCACCATTGCCGCGCTTGCCGATCTCAGTGGCTGGACGGTCATCGTGCAGGATAAACGCCTTGACGTTATGGCAGTCTCGGGCGCTTTCAGCGAACTGCCCAACTTTGCCGAAATTGAGGCAGCCCTGCATGATGAAAGCGCCTTGCCCACCCATTTCTTGAACCGTTCTGAGGCAGCACAGCACGCGGCTGAGCCTGTGCTGATCCGCATGGCAGCACAGGGAATGCAGCGCCTGACCGTGCCAATTGTGGCGAACCGCTTAGGGCGCGGCTTTTTCTCGCTGCTGGCAACCGATCAGCAGGTGTTCGAGGCGATTGATCAGCAGTTTGCGCGGCATGGTGCAGCCATTTGCGCCCTAGAGATGGCAAAAGAAAAGGCAGTGCGCGAGGCACAGAAGCGCGTGCAGGGCAGCGTCCTAGAGCGCTTGCTGATCGGCACGATTCCCATTGATCAGGCGCTGCGCCAATTGGTTCGGCTTGGGCATAGCCCAAACACCAAGCAGTATGCCGCACTGGCCGCCTGCTGGACGCGTGAAGATGCACCCAGCGACCGCCGCCTTGAGACAACCTTTAATGAACAGGTGGCGATGCTGGGCAGCGATGCCCTTGTGCAGCTTCTTGACGGCGGCGTTGTTGTGTTTTGCCATGTGGAAGTTGCCCCGCAGAATGCCGCTGCACGGCGTGCCATTCCGCGTGCGGTGCGCCAACTGGCAGAAGCAGTCTTAAGCCGTGCGCGGGCGCAGTTCCCGGAGGCGGGGCTTGCCATTGGCGTTGGCAGACCGGTTGAGGCACTAACCGCCTGGCGCACCAGCTATCAGGAAGCAGTTGCCGCGCAGCGGATTGCCCTTCAATGGCGGGTGAATCAACCGCTGTATTTCGCCGATCTGGGTGTCTATCGGCTGCTCTCGCTGCTGTTAGAAACATCTGAACTACACAGCTTCTACCGTGAGACGCTGGGCGACCTTGCCGACGAAGCGCACGCCCATGAAGACTTCATCCTGACCCTTGAAACATTTTTTGAAGAACACGGCAACCTTAGCCAAACGGCAAATAGACTGCATGTGCATCGCAACACGCTGCTTTATCGCATGGAGCGCATTGCACAAATTGGCGGCTTTGACCTAGAGAATCCCGAGACGCGCCTTGCGGTGCATCTTGCCCTAAAAATCCGCCGTCTGCTGATGGATCGCTGAAGTGTATATCGAATAAGCCCTGTTACGCACGCCTTCGGCATTCTGCCTAAAAAATCCGCAAACTTTTTCTAACAACCTATCAGAGGCATCGCCCGTATGCCTACCTCTATACTGTTGGTTGTCTTGAGGCGCAGAAAGCCTTCCCAAAGCGCTTTTGCACGGAAAATCTACAGCAACTGCCGTCAGGCTACGCGAAAATGCCATTGAATGCATGGGCGGCAGGCGTCCATCCTATCCTCCTGTTACAGCGTGCGGGCAGGGCAGCTTGAGGGGGCTAAACTAACCAAACGCAACCACAGCGCTGAACGCAAGTTCGGCGCTGTGGCGTTTAGCGTAGACAGGCGGCTAGTTCCGCAATGGCTTGCCAGTGGTTAGCATGTGCTGAATGCGCTCCAGCGTCTTCTGTTCGCCAAGCAGGCTCAGAATTGCCTCACGCTCTAGGTCAAGGAAATACTGTTCATCCAGCCAAGAGGGTGCCGTCACATCGCCGCCGCAGAGGATGTGTGCTAAGTGGCGTGCCAGCTTCGCATCGTGATCGCTGGCAAACTTGCCCTGATGCAGTTGGTAAACTGCCATGTGCAGCGCGGACTTGGCATCACGCCCTGCCGCATAGAGTTTGTGAGGCGGCGTGGGTGTGTAGCCTTCCGCCAGTAGCTCTAGCACTGTGCGCTTTGCCTCTGCCAACTGGCGTGATTTATCCATCACGATGCGATCAACCGAGCGCAAGAAGCCCATTTCGCGTGCTTCCATCGCGCTGGTGCTGGTCTTGGCAAGTGCAAGCTGCTCAAAAGCCTTTTGCAGCGGTGGCAGCGGGTCGGCGTTTTGAATTTGCATGGCAGGCGTGATGATGCGCTTGACCATCTCTTTGGTGCCGCACCAGGCCGGGATCAAGCCAACGCCAACCTCCACCAAGCCGATGTAGAGTTCGGCGTGCGCCACCACCCGCGCACCGGTCATGGTCATCTCAGCGCCACCGCCAACCGTCACGCCAAAGGGCGCTGTCACAATCGGCTTCGGGAAGTAGCGCATGGTCTGCATCAACTGCTGACCGCCCGTGATCATTTTCTCAATCTCGTTGAACTGCCCGCTCTGTGCTGCCATCGCCATCACGAACAGATTAGCGCCGGCGGAGAAGTAATCGCCCTGATTGCCAATAACCATGCCATCAAACTCGCCGCGATCTAGGCGCTCAAGGCTGCGCTGAATTAGGTCGAAGATGTCGTTATCGAGCGCGTTCGCCTTGGTGTGGAACTCTACCAAACAAACGCCATCGCCCATATCGAAGAGCGTAGCGCTGCTGTTTTCTTCCACCACCTTGCCTGCGGCACGCAGTTGGTGCAGCATCACAATATTTTTATCAGGCAGCACTGCATCATATGCCTTGCGCTGTGGATTGTAGATGCCCGTCACCGCGCCGCTTGAGTCGCGCTGATAGAACGTCTCAAAGCCGTTGGCAAGCATGTCATCTATCCACGCAGGCAGGCTGTAGCCATCTGCCTTCATGCGCGCCACGCTCTCGCGCACGCCAATGGCATCCCAAATCTCGAAGGCGCCCAACTCATGGTTGAAGCCCCACTTGTTGGCGTTATCAATGCTGGCGATGTCATCGGCGATTTCGCCCAGCATGGTTGCCGCATAGCTCAGGTAGAAGGCGTGCAAATGCCACAGATAGACGCCCGCCCGATCCGTCTCAGCGATGAGCGCCTTGATGCGCGCACCCGTGTTCGGATTCTTGCGGTGCTTATCCACACTTTCAAAGCGCACCTTTTGGGGTGCTTCGTATTCCAGCGTCCGCAGGTTCAGCGCCCAAAATTCGCGCTGACCGTCGCGCTCCACTTTTTTGAAGAAGCCCTGACCCGTCTTATCGCCCAAGAAGTTGTTCTGCATCAGGAACTCGGTAACCTGCGTCGTGCCGACGTGCCGCAACACCTCACGCTGTGGATCGTTAGGAATGGCAGGGTGCAGGTTTTGCGCCACATACGCCAGCACATCCACACCGACCACGTCAGCAAGGCGGAAGGTGCCTGATTTCGGACGCCCAATCAGCGGACCCGTCAGCATATCAATTTCTTCAACGGTGTAGCCGTGATCATAGGCGTAATTCATGCCGAAGCCACCGGCAATGCTGATGAAACGGTTGGCGATGAAGTTCGGCGTATCCTTGCAGATGACCACGCCCTTGCCCAAGATTTCAGTGGCAAAGTTCGCCATAAACTGCACCAATGCAGGATCAGTGTGCGCGCCGGGAATGATCTCTAGCAGCTTCAGGTGGCGCGGCGGATTGAAGAAATGCGTGCCGAGGAAGTGCCGTTGGAAGGCATCGCTGCGCCCTTCGGCAATGGCGTTGATGGAAAGCCCTGAGGTATTGCTGGAGATGATCGCGCTGGGTCTGCGGATCGCCTCTAGCTTTTCCATCAACGCCTGCTTGACGGGCAGCTTTTCAACGATCACCTCGATGATCCAGTCACACTCGGCAAGGCGTTGCAGATCATCCTCAAGGTTGCCAATGCTGATCAGATCGAGATCCGCGGCGTTAAAAATGGCGGGAATGCGGCTTTTCTTCAGTTTTTCGATGTTCTCGATGGCGATGGCGCTGCGCTTGGCAGGCGGATCACCGACTTGAGTGTCTTTGGCGGCAATATCCAGCAACACCACGGGAATGCCCACACCTGCTAATAAGGTAGCAATGCCGCCGCCCATCGTGCCAGAGCCGATCACGCCAACTTTACGAATGGTATAGCTCATCTAAAATTTCTCCGTAGGAAATTTAATTCAACCTCCATTCAATTTTACACGCTTTGGGCAAATGGCGTCAGGGTACGTTAGGAAGGAAATGTGGTGAACAGCGCGGCTACAACCACAGGTGGGCAGGATAAGCCCCGCCCACTCATCCGCCCTATGAACAGCACGCTACTTCTTTTTGACGGGAAAGCGTGGCAGCACCACAGCCGCATCGGGAATTGGCAGGCGGTCGCCAAGCGCCACGGCGGAGGGCAAGCGCGTTTCCTTGCCCACATTCATGATCATCAGTGGCGTTTCAGGCGCGGTGAATTCCTCTTTGAGGTATGCTTGCCCGCACTGATAGCCTTCTGAGTCAATGCTGCATGAGGTTACCACGCCGATCACGCCACCGCGCCGATCCAGCACAGCCGCGCCGGGCTGCGGCGGACGCACGCCCTTATTCGCCATACGGAAGCGCACAACGACCGCCTCGCGCTTTTGCTCACGGGCAAGGTATGCCAGCTTGCCAACAAAGAACGGCTTCCAGAGCTTCACGTAGCTGCCAAAGCCTGCATCGCCCGCCGTGAAGGCGTGATCGCCACCCAGTTCATGCCCGTAGAGTGGCAAGCCCGCCTCGATGCGCGTACTATCACGGCTGGCAAGTCCGCACGGTTGAGCGCCTGCTTCTACCAACGCCATAAAAAGCGCGGCTGCCTGCGTTGGCTGCACAAATAACTCAAAGGCAACGCGCTCACCAGTGTAGCCCGTCCGTGAGATGATCAGGTCGAACGCGCCTAAGGTAAAGCGCCCAACAGTTGACCATGCCATGCCTGCCAAGCGCTTTTTATCAGCCTCGTTGTTTGCCATACCCTGCAAAAGGGCAAGGCTGTTTTGCCCTTGCAAGGCAATATCCACACGGCAATCCGCGCCGTACTGGGGATCGCGCAAATCGCGCAGAATCACGTCGGACGGATCATCGAGCAGGCGCGCCGACGGACGCGACGGATCGATCTGGACTTCACCGCGCAGCACAGCGTTCACCCATGCCCAATTTTTATCGTTGTTGCTGGCATTCACCACCAACATAAAGTGATCTTCGGCAAGGCGATAGATGTAAATGTCATCCATCGGTACGCCGTCAACATCCAGCAGGTAGGTGTAGTGTGCATCGCCCACTTTTAGAGCGCGCACATCGTTGGTCGTCAGCCGATCAAGGAAGTGTGCCGCAGCGCGCCCGCGCACATCCCAAACGCCCATGTGCGTCACATCGAAAATGCCTGCTGCGGTGCGGACGGCGGCATGTTCAACGCTCACGCTCTTATACCAAAGCGGCATCTCATAGCCCGCAAACGGCGCCATTTTCGCGCCAAGCTGCTTGTGTGCCTCGTAAATGGGCGTGCGCTTCAAAGGTTGATCGGTTGGTTCTTGCCATGTGAAGACTGGCAGCGGCGCGCCACCTTCTGCCTTCAAGCACTTGCCACGTGCGCCCACAAAATAATCTTTGTGCGCCGAAAAGCCCGCCAAGCTGCCCACAGGCACACTCACTGGCTGTGCAGGTCTGCCAAGCACACTGACCACCACTGCACCTGCCAACTTGCCATAGACATCTAACGGATCGTAGATCGTGAAGCCATCTGAGAGCGCTTGCAGCCACGCCGCCGCTCGCCCGCCTTCGGCATTCAGGTGCAGATGATAGACATCTTCACCAACACGCTCCAGATCACCGCTGGCGATCAGTGAACCGTCGCTATCCAACACGCTGGTTGGCTCAGAGCCGCCCACCGCTAAACCGTAGACGCGGCTGGTGAGCGCCACGCGCAAAAAGTCCGCGGCGGCAGCACCGCGCACCGCAATGGAGAGCGCACCGCGCTCTGCCATTTCATCTACCCACAGCGTTAGGTGCTGCTTGCCTTTCTCGGTCATGCGCGTACCGACGACAGGCGCTTCATAGTCAATGCCGGCTTCTAGGCAGAGCTGTGCCACAGCGTGCCGCGCCTCACTGAGCGCACTGAAGGGCAGTTTGGCACGCGGATCCTCTTTGCCGCCCTTGCCCGTATAGCTGAATGGCTGCGCTGCCTGCAAGGTGTGCGCGATAATTGAGGCAAGGCGGTCAATTTCAGGCTCACGGAAGCCGCGCTGCGTGATCCACGGTGTGCCAAGCCGAATGCCGCTCGGACGGGCTGCGCTTGTGTCGCCGGGGATAGTATTGCGGTTGCAGGTGATGCCGATCAAATCTAGGATGCGCGCTGCCATATCGCCGCTGAGTGGCGTGCCATCTGCGCCGCGCACCGTGCGAACATTGACCACCAGCAGATGCGTATCCGTGCCGCCATAAACCAAGCGCAAGCCGTGTTCAGTCAGCTTTTCGGCAAGGCGCGCCGCATTCTTGACGGTTTGGGCTTGCAACGCTTTGAACTGCTCAGTCTTTGCCAGCTTCAGGGCAACGGCAAGGGCAGCGATGCTGTTCATGTGCGGTCCGCCTTGCTCGCCGGGAAAGACGCCGCGATCCAGCTTTTTGGCGAGGTCGGCGCGGTGCGTGATGATGATTGCGCCACGCGGTCCGCCGAGCGTTTTGTGGGTGGTGAAGGTCACGATGTCTGCAATGCCAATGGGTGAAGGATAGACGCCGGCAACAATCAAGCCTGCCACATGCGCCACATCTGCCAGCAGCAGCGCGCCGCAGGCATCGGCAATCTCGCGCAATTTTTGCCAATTCGGCGCCAGCGGGTAGGAAGAATAGCCGCCGATGATGATCTTCGGGCGGTGCTGCATAGCAGTGCTATAAGCGCCTTCGTAGTCAATTAATTCTGTCTCAGGGTGAACGCCATAGAAAACAGCGTTGTATTGTTTGCCGCTGCGCGCCACCGGGCTGCCATGCGTCAGGTGACCGCCGTGCAGCAAATCCATGCCCATGATCGTATCACCGGGTGCGATCAGGGCGGTGTAGACGGCACTGTTGGCGGGCGCGCCGCTTAAGGGCTGCACATTCACAAAAAGTCGATCAGCGCTCAGGCGCTCGGTGGCAAAGAGTTCTGCGGCACGCCGCCGCGCCAAAGACTCAACCAAGTTGGCAAATTCGGTGCCTTTGTAGTAGCGCGGATCGCTGTAGCGGCGGAAGTCGGCAAGGTGGCGGTCAAAGTCGAGCAGGTCTGTCTCCGGCATCGTCCGCATCTCGTCCGGCGGATAGCCTTCCGTATACAAGTTATGGTAGTGTGAGGTGAGCGCTTGCCGCACGGCATATGGCACGGTGGACTCGGACGCGATCATGATCAGGCGGCGGCGCTGGCGTTCTGCCTCAAGGTTGATCAGATCAGCAAGGTCAGGGTCAAGGTCGGCAAGGTCGCCGCGAAACAGAAAGTCATTTAAGGTCATGGTCTCTCCACAAGTGCGGTTGGGTAAAATTAGCTAGGCAGCGGTGTGGTCAGGCTGCTAGGCAGTGCCGCTGCGAATCTGATCGCCATAGCGCGAGAGGCTGGCACGAATGGCTGCCAACTCAAAGCCTGTGTGCAAATTACCGTTGGCATGGCACTGCATCACTTCGGCAAGCGTCCACCATGTGATGCTTAGAATCTCGCTGCTGTCAATGATGAAATTAATGTTACGCGGACGTGCAAAGTAGATGTGATGAGCGCGCTCACGGTAAGTATACATCGCTACAAAGCCAACCACATCGGCGGTCATGGCGAATTCTTCGTGCAGTTCACGGTGTAACGCAGCCATCAGGTTTGGGTCGCTTGCCTCAACACGCCCGCCGGGTAAGCCCCATTGACCAATGGTGCCGGGTAATCTGTTGTGATGCTGCACTAGCAGGAATTTGCCCTCATAGAGCAGAACGGCGCGCACCGCTGGACTGCGTACTGTTGCACTCATACTTTCCCATCCCCATTGATACGCTACAAACAGACTAACCTTTAATTATAGCGGAAATGGGCAGCAGCGGACACTCTAAAAAAATCGCTGAGCAGGCGCGGCAAGGCAGATAAACCCACCGGTTGACTAGAACAAACGTAGCAAAGCTGGCGTGAGGTCGGTCAGGGCGCTGATCTGATCGGCGATCTGGTGGCGTGCCGCACCGATAAGCACGGTTGGCACGGCGTTTTCGGTGTGCTTGCGGTGCGAAAGGTCTTCTAAGTTGCCGTGATCGCTGGTGATCACAATCACCCCTTCGGAGTCGTCCCACGCTTCCAGCAAGCCTGCCATGACTCCATCAAAGCGTTCGAGGAACGCAACACCACGCGCCAGATCGCGGTGATGTCCGATCTCATCGGTGATCCACGTCGAGAACAGGCTGAAATCGTGCTGACGCGCTAAGGCTGCCAGCAGCGCGCCGGCTGCCCGCGGCGTATGGACTGGCACATCAGCGATTTTGAGGATATCGCGCCAGCCATCGCCTAGAAAATCGGCGCTGAGCGCACGGTTCGCCTGTAAGTCTGCCAGTGTGGTCAGTGGCACATCGGCAACATAGGCAGCGTGCTGCATGGCAGTTCGCAGGCGCTTGCCGCGCTCAATTTCAGCAAGGTAGTGCGGCGGATGTGCATCAAGGCGAATGCTGCGCTTGCCACGCGCTGCCAAGTGTGTGTAGATGTTCCCTTCAGCAAGGATGGCGCGAATGGCGGCGTTGGGGTGCGGTCCATAATGCTCACCGAGTTCGGCAGGCACATTGCGCCCGGTTAGGATGGTAGCCTGCCCTGTGGCGCTCTGTGGTCTGCCTGGGATGCCAAGCCGTGCGTCGGTTGGGATGAAGGTGGCGCGTTCTGAGTTGAGGCACGGCGTGCTGTGCAACCATTTGTAACCACCGCTGAGCGCCGTTAGGGTGGGTAGCTGTGCTGCTGCAAATGGGTTCAGGCTTGGATCATCTTCACCAAGCCCAATGCCATCAAGGAATAGGAACAGGACGCGCACTAATCATGTCCGCCGATGTACAAGCGCGCCATCTTGAACCAATACTGCCAATCGTGCGACCAACCGTCCCACTCACGCAGCGCATTGCCAATGCCCTTACTCCACAGCGCACCTGAGAGCGCACGCGCACTACCGATCAGGCGATCATCTTTGCCCGTCGCCATGATGATATCCATGCGGCGCAGGGCATCCAGCCGCCAGCCGTCGTGTTCGCCTTCAATAAACTGCATCGGATTGTTCAAATAGACATTCTCATCGCTGTAGCCGCCGGTCATCATGCGGATATCGTAGAGTCCGCTCATGCCCAGCACACGGTTCACCGCGTCGGGATGCTTCAAGCCGAAATTCATGGCGTGGTACGCGCCAAAACTTGCACCAAGTGTAATCAAAAATGGGTTAGGGTTCACGTGGCGCGTGAAGGGCAGCACCTCGTTATAGAGGTAGCCGTCGTACTGTGCGTAGCGGTAGGCGCGCCCGCCGGGATGCGCCCAAAAGGCATACCAATGTTCCCAGTCAATGGCTTCCACACAGAACATTTGCAGCCAGCCGTTCTCGAAATGATCGGCGAGGGCACCAACCATTCCAAAATCTTCCAGTTCGTAAAAGCGCCCTTTGGAGGTTGGGAAGCCGATCACACGCGCACCGCCATGCCCAAAGACGAGCATCTCCATATCGCGGTTGAGGATGGGGCTGTGCCAGCGGACATATTCACGCTTCATTAGAGGAAAAACTCCTTCAGTGCTTCGGCGATTTCATCAATCAGGGCGTGCCATTCAACGTCGGGATCGCGGCGGACGGTGAGGCGGTTATTTTCGATCTCAAGCGCCATCAAGCCTTCAATCTGGAAGAGAAACTGCGCTAATGGTGAGCCGACCTCGCCCGCTGCACGGTCAAGATAGGACTCAGCGCCATCCGGTGCCAAATCAAGGTTGGTGATCAGGCTGACAATATCGGGATCGAGACTGTATTCAGGATCAAGCGAAATGTATTCAGACATGGCATTATGATAGCATTTGGGAGGCATCCACACAAAAGATAGCGTTGGGCAAGGCGCACAATACCACGCTAAGCGCTTGTCTGCTCACGAAATAAGCGCGCAGCCGTCAGGTCAGCGGCAGGCGCTCAGAAATGCCCGCACTTCAGCAAGAAAGGCATCTATGCGTTCTTCGTGGATCGGGTGACCAGTGTTTTCAAAGCGGGCAAAACGTTTTGGTATGCAGGCGGGATGTGTTGCCGCCTCAGCGTAGCGGCGCACATCCTCCACAGGGTTCAGGTTATCAGCGTCGCCCACCATCAGCAGAAGCGGGCAGGCAATCTGATGGGCACGGCTCAGGCTGAGATCACCGCCGTTGGCGACAATCGCCGCAAAGGCTGCCGACCAGTCCGTTTGCCAGCGCTCTACAGGTTGGTGAGGGTGCCGTGCGCGCAGAGCAGGCGTGATGGGCATAACGGGCTGGCTTTGCACATAGCTGCCAAGCGCAGGTGAATAAGCGCCCACCGCACCCCATGCAATCACAGAGCGGCACAGCACGCTATGATCGCAGCCAAGCAGCAGCGCGATCTCACCACCATCGCTAAAGCCCATGATGTGCGCCGAATCGATCTGCAAGGCGCGCAGCAAAGCCGCCATATCCGCTGCATCGCGCTGATAAAAATTAGGCGGATAGGTGCGCGCAGGTGGTGTGCTGCGCCCGTAGCCACTTACATCTGGCAAGATGACGCGGTAGCCCTCAGCGGCAAGGGCATGTGCCAGCGGCGCAAGATCGCGCCCAACTTGCAGCCAGCCATGCATCAGCAAAAGCGGCGCACCCGTTGGCGCGCCGTGCATTTCGTAGTAGAGTGTTTGATCGTTGACGGTCAGCGTGGGCATTGGCGTTTAACGTCCGCGTTTGATGACGGGTGGCTGATCATCATCAGGTGCGTGATCATCATCTTCATCATCCACATGAAAGAGCGTTGCCAACAAGTCTTCCATTTGGGAAACAGTGTTCGCACGCAGCACGTAGATCGGCGTGCCGCGCCGTTCTGCATCCACGATCAGCTTAGGGCGGCGGCGATAGTAGTTTTTCAGGGTAACGATGACCTGCGCGCTGCCCAAATCTTCCTCAATGATCAGTGGCAGGCGCATCCGCCGCGCTGAGCTGATCATACGGTTGCGCGCCACACCATAGGCATACACATGCAGCGGTTGTAGGTTGGCGCTGGCAATCGGCGTGAAGGACTCCGACTCGGAATCGGTGCGCTGGGTGCGTAGTGAGCGCTCAGGCGGCGTGATCGGGCTTGGCGAGCCACCATTCGGGCGGCGCCCGCCGTTTGGGCTGCCGGCAGTCCCGTTACGGTCATTGAGCGTGCCGCCGAGCGTCTGCATTTCAATCACCAATTCACCGTTGGCAGCGCGATAGCGCACCTCAACTGGCACAGAACGCCCGCGCAAGTGGCTGTCTACCGATGCTGCCACATCCTCATGCACCACCAGGCGGTGGCGCGTCTGAAGTTCCAGCAGTACGTCGAAGGTTGGCGGTGCAGCGCGCTCTAGCACCGTTTTTTGTGTGCCGCGCCGCCGCGCTTCCTCATCCGAGAGCGTGACAGATTTAATGCCGCCGATCAGGTCACTCAGCGTCGGATTGTTCAGCAGGTTCTCAAGCGTCTGCCCGTGTGCCGTGCCAATGAGCTGCACACCGCGCTCTGCGATAGTACGTGCCGCCATCGCTTCGAGTTCGCGCCCGATCTCATCAATGACGATCACTTCGGGGTTGTGGTTCTCCACCGCTTCGATCATCACCTCGTGCTGCAAGGCAGGCTGCGGCACTTGCATTCGGCGGGCGCGCCCAACCGCCGGGTGCGGCACATCGCCATCGCCACCGATCTCATTGCTTGTATCCACAATAATAACGCGCTTATGCTCTGCCAGAACGCGAGCAGCCTCACGCAGCATCGTCGTTTTGCCAACGCCGGGCGCGCCTAAAATCAGCACGCTCTGTCCCGACTCGATGATGTCTTGAATAATATCAATGGTGCCGTAAACAGCGCGCCCAATGCGGCAAGTTAAGCCGACAATATCGGCGCGGCGGTTGCGGATAGCAGAAATGCGATGCAGGGTGCGCTCAATGCCGGCACGGTTATCCGAGTCAAAGGTGCCAATGCGCGTGACGACATATTGCAAGGTGTCGTGGGTCACCTCACGGTTATCCAAAACGCGCTCGCCGTTGGTGTAGCGTGCTGTTGGCACACGCCCTAGATCGAGGATGACTTCGACCAGTTCATCAATGTGTCCGATTTGTTCAAGCGAATCAACAAGATAATCCGGCAGAACAGCCTTTAACTTCTCAAGATCGTCCGTAATGTGACGTTCCATCCAGTGGTAGCGCTTTCTCGCATTCAATGGCAAATTCAACTTGTGGTTGGCAATAAAATTCGTGGCGGTGTGGCATTGCTAACACAGCGCCCTCAATCTGCTGCGTGCTGCGGGCAGTCTGCTCGATGCGGCGTGCCGTATGGCGCACCATAAATGCCTGATTGCCTTGCGGCACAAAGTGCAAGCGCTCTAGGGCGCTGGTCAGCCATTCTTGGTCGCGGCGCACGTTGATGTAAATTGGCAGGCGGTCGGCACGGGGCAGGTGGCTCAATGCATCTGCCAACAGATCAGCCGCACGCGGCTGGCAATCGTCCGGATTCATAATCACGTTCAGGTAGATGCCACACTTGCCTTCATGGGCAGTGATATAAGCCGCTAGGCGACTGCCACGCCCAAAGACCAACGCACCGCGCAGTTCGGGCGGTTGGCAGGCTTGCCGCAGCAGACGCGGCACACTCTCTAGGTAGAGGCTGTTCAAGGCAACGGCATCGCGCTCGGAAGGTGGGCGCAGCAGTTCGGGCGTGCGCGTAGGCAGCGGCTGCGGATCACGCCGCCAAATGGTCTGCCGTGCATAAACGGCAAAGCCCGCCTGGCGCAAGACCTCAAAGCTGGCATCTGACTCGGCAACCTCAGCATTTAGCGTGACTGCACCGCGCTTGCCGGCTGCCACGATCATCGCTTCGATGAGGCGCAGCCATGACTCTGCATCGCCCTCAGCGTGCAGCGCGGGTGCAATGAAGACGATATGTGCGTGCTGTTCGCCTGCCTTGTGGCGAAACTGCGCCACATAGCCATTTTCGCCAAGACGCAGCACGTAGGTTGGTGTGCCGAGATCAGCCAAGGGCACGCTTGCCCATACAGCATTTTCAACCATATGATTGCCGCGAGTGAGCGTCGTCAGCGAATCCAAGCTGATGCCCATTGGCGAAAGGCGATGCACCAACGGCAAATCCAACGGTACAAATGGACGTACATCTACAAACTGTGGCATGGTTCGTTCACTTCACGCTCGCTACACTGAACATTGTGTTCTTGTGCATTGCTCGATCATTGTACCACTGCCCTAATCGCCTGACAAGCACTGTGAATCAGGGGATTGGGCTGTTGCAGGGCGTTGATAGCAGTGTGTTTCCACAGATCGCCCTCATACAGATCAACACCACAACGTGCAATTAGGCACGCTGCAAGGGCGCTTGCGTTATAATGATGGCATAGCAGATCATCCGCCGAACAAAAAGGCATCCTTGGCTATGCTGCAACCACAATATCGACAGGTGAGCAAACATTTTTATCCCGATATCCACCCTGACTGGTTGCGTGAGGATTATCTGGTCATCACAGAAGAAGGGCGTTTATGCTTGCAGGCTGCCCACCTTTCCGATCTGATTGATCTGCCCAGCCCTAACGGCGCGCAGAGTGTGCCGATCATGCTGCCTGAGGTTGATCAGCAGCAGGCATTCGCCGCCGAAGGCAGATTGCGTTTGTTCTTGCGGCGCGTGCAGCACCACAACCACAGCGAGTTTTGGCTGCACCACGCCAACATGCACAACGAGCAGAGTAAACGCCTAAAGCTGATGACCGAGTGGCAAGCGGCGGAAGCCTTCACACCGCGCCTTGCCACCCTGCCCGATGAACGCCATTTCGTGGTGGATGATGGTGGTGTGCTGCGCTTCTATAGCAGTGAGGATTTAACAGAGGCAGGCGCAGTGCAAGTCGCACAGCACGGCACAGGCAACCAGCTTTTGGTGTTGGCTGCCAGCCGCCAGCAGCCTCATTTAGCCGCGCTCAGCCGTTCAAAGAACCTGATCCTCTACAGCCTGACCGAACAACGCACGCTCTTTGTGCGCCAGATTAATGATACAATCAGCCTGTATACGGCGCATGGCGCACGGCTCTATCTTGCTGAAGATGCCGCTTGGATTGTGGTGGCAGGCAGTGGCTACCTCAGCGATGCGCCACAGACCTTCGCCCTTGCCCTGAGTGTTTTTGAGCGTGTTGCGCCTTAGCGCACCGTGAGAGGAGTTTTTATGGCGCACAGCATTCGTTTTGCCGCCTTATTGCTGATGATCACCTTGCTGGCAGGCTGTGGTGAACGCACCGCCGCACCAACCGTCACCGATGCGCCACTACGCGCAACAATCGGTGTGGCTGAAGATTGCCCACGCGCTGCCCTAGAGAATTGGCTGCAACGCAGCAGCAACCTGACCCAAGAATTTGCAGATTTGGTGAACAACAACGTTGCCATTCAGCCGAACCTAGCGCTCGGCGTGCTTGACCAAATCAGCAGCATCCGAGCAGCGTTTATCGCGGCGCGTGCGCCACAATGTGCGATGCAACACGCCATCGCGCTCGGACGGGCAACTGATCTAGCAGCCGCCTACTTCGATGCCTATCGGCGCGGCGAAGCGACTGATGTGGTCGGCAGTATCACGCTCATCAATAGCGCTATTGATGAAGCACGCGCCCTAGAGCAGGTGCTGCTCAGCCTGTATGATACGTTGCCCTAGCGACGGCGCAGCTCATACCACGCCGAACTGCGCCCGCTGTTGGTATCTGTGCCAAGTGTGGCGCTGATCAATTCAAAGTTGGGCTGAAAAAGTGCGCGCACATGCTCTGTGGTAAAGCCGAAGTGCGTCTGATCGCGCCGTTGGTGCGCGTAGAGCGCGTAAACGGCGCCGCGTTCGGTCAGGCGTGCAAGGTGCGCGGCGTAGGCGTGCTGCCCTGCTTCTGTAAGCGCGTGCAGGCAGCCAATATCCAGCACAAAACTGAACGGCACATAGGCAGATGTCTCATCTAACCAGCTGAGCTTGCTCACATCGCCAACGCGGAACTGAGCAAATGCCTCTACGCCTGCCTTGCGTGCTTTGCGGCGTGCCGCATGGATCGCGCTTGGCACAAAGTCCACACCCAGCGCACGCCAGCCGCGCTGCGCAAGGTAGATCACGTTGGTGCCAGTGCCACAGCCAAGATCCAAGGCGGTGCCGACAGGTAGCCGATCCACCAGCGCCACAATCTCCGGCGGCGTGATGTTCGTATCCCATGGCGTTTTGCGGCGCAGGTAGCGCCACCAAAAGTGAAATTTGTTCATAGGGCGAGTATAGCGCGCAGTGGCTAAATTTTCCGCAAGCGCGCTATAATGGCGAATCTGTGCAGGCGGCATAATTCCGTTTGCCATAACACTTAGTGATAAGGCTTTTCAATGCGATTTTTAGTGACTGGTGGTGCAGGCTTCATCGGCGCAGCGTTGGCAAATCGGCTGGCGGAGGAGGGGCATGAAGTGCGTGCGCTGGATGATCTGAGCGCGGGCGATCCGTCGCGCTTGCACGCCGATATTTCCTTTACACGCGGCGATGTCAACGACATTCCTAAGTTGTGGACGCTGCTGCAAGGCGTCGAATGTGTTTATCATCTGGCGGCGCGCGTCTCGGTCTCCGAGAGTATGCTCTACCCACGCGACTATAACGCGGTCAATGTGGGCGGCACGGTGGCAGTTCTAGAGGCAATGCGCGATGCGGGCGTGCGGCGCGTGGTCTTTAGTTCGTCGGGCGCGGTCTACGGTGAACAGGCAACACAACCTCTCCATGAGGACATGCTGCCCGATCCGCGCTCGCCGTATGCCGTCAGCAAACTTGCTGCTGAGGGCTATCTGCGCGTGATGGGCATTCGCTGGGGCATGGAGACCGTCAGCCTGCGTATCTTCAACGCCTACGGTCCCGGTCAACAGTTGCCAGCGGCACATCCACCCGTCATCCCCTCGTTTTTGCGGCACGCGCTGCGCGGCGGCTCAATTATCGTCAATGGCGATGGCGCACAAACACGCGATTACGTCTACATTGATGATGTGGTCACAGCGATGATCGCGGCGGCGACGGCTGTTGGCATAGATCGGACGGTGATCAATGTTGGCAGCGGCGTGGAGACCAGCGTCAATGCCCTGATCACCGCCATAGGCAGCGCGCTTGGCAAGCCGCTTGCGCCGCTTTACGTCCGCAACCAAGATAGCGGCGTTTCGCGCATGTGCGCTGATCTGCGGCGGGCTGCTGATCGGCTCGGCTTCATGCCAAAGATCGGGCTAGCTGAAGGCTTGGCGCGCACTGTGGCGCGTGATCCGCGCTTTGCCTTTGCCGCCAAATAACCATCCGTTGCGTGGGCGTTTCAGCGCACGCGCAGCACAATCTCTAGGAAAATGGCGAGCAGCGAGGCAGCGATTGCCACATAGCACAGCCATCGTGTCCAGTTCTCGAACTGCTTAAGGGCGTCGGTTTGCTCTAGGCGGCGCAGATTTTCGCGGCGTGTTTCGGGCTTGGTGTGGCTGAGCAGCCAGCGGATCGGCAGTTGCACCACAATCGGCGTCAGGATTGCCCAAATCAGGTAGCCAAACGCAAAGACGAACAACGGTGCAAAGCGCCCTTGCTCATCTTGCAAAAAAGGCAGCAATCCGAACGAGATGAGCGCCGTCCAAAGCAGCACCAAAAGCGCCTGAAAATAACGCAGCACCATTTGGCGCAGTTTGAGCGAATGCCGCACCAGCGAGACCTCTTGCTTTGCCACTTCCTGATAGAGCGGACGATCAATAAAGCCTGCTAGACCTAGTGCCGCGTTAAAGCGATCCAGCTCTGCCAGCGTGCGAACTTTGTACGGTTCTGCCAGCACGCTGATCACCTCGCCGCCGCTGTTGAAGGCGCCGCGCACGTGCAGCACGTCCGAGTCTGCCATTTGATCAAGCGTCTTGCCGTTTGGATTATCCAAAATGCCGCGCCCAATCAGGCGCGGAATGCGGCGTGTGGTTGGCACGATCATGCGCTTTGGCTTGTCAATCACCGCGCCATAGTAGCGTGAGCCGCGCTCGTCAAAGGGCAGCACGAAGTTGATCAGGTCACTGCCGTATTGGTGAATCAGTATCTTGGTCTTGGTTGATTCAGACTCATCGGGCGAGAAAGCAATCGCGCTCAAGCCAAAGCGTGGGTTAAAGAGTTCCTCTGCAAAGCCCGGCGGATGTCCCACAAAATAGAAATGCACAATATCGCGCAGCAGCAAGCCAAGCGCCATGATCGGAATGCCGAGCGAGAGCAGGAATGGATAGCCAATCAACAGGTAGGTGAGGATGATCACGGCTGCGCTTGGCAGGCTGCTGTTGGGCGGCACGCTCGGCGTGTGCGTCAGAAATTCCTTTACAATGGCAAGGATGGCATCTTTGAAAAAGACAGGAAACAGAAACAACAAACCGGCGCCGCTGATGAAGCCAACAGCCACACGGTGCATGGTCGAAAGGCGCACTTCGGTGCGCTGCAAAAAGGCGCGCATGGCGTTGCGCTCTTGGTCATCGGTGCGCCTTTCTTGGCGGTAATCGGGTGTTTCACGCGCAAAAGAATCAGTGGATCGCGGTTGATCTTGCCACATGGTAGATAGTGCAGGCTTTCGGGTGTGCGTTAAGGGATAACTCTATGATACGCCCGAAGGTGGGTGCGCTGTCAAGGTGGAAAGTGTTCACGGGTCGGACAAGCCCGACCCTTACGTAAAATCGCGGTATTCGTGGGCGGAGTTTATCCGTCACACAGCCTCTTGAGGTGCATGGCACAGTGCTGTTATTCAATGCGGCGTTTGCCCGAACCTGCCAAGCGCCGCGCCGCGCCATTTTCAGGTGGGCTAGGCGTCTCGCTGAAACCTGCCACTTCCTGATAAAACGCCATGTCGTAGGCGCGTGTCTTGACCACGACTGGCATTGGCACAGCATGACCCATGATCAACGCCTGCTGCTTGGTATCAAGGCGCGCCAGCACCTCGCGCAAGCCACCCGCACCACTGATCCCAGTCAGCACGGCGGAAATATCGCGCTCGTTATCCAGCAGCGCCGTGATGCGCGTGCCGATCTGGCTCATCACTTCTTCATCAATGCCGCTAGGGCGCTGATCCACGATCAGCAAAGTGACGTTATACTTACGCATCTCGCGTGCGATTGTGCCGAAGATCGTTTGACGGGCGATGAGTGGATCGAGGAATTTGTGCGCTTCCTCAATGGTGATCAGCAGTTGCGGCGGCTCTAGGCTTTTATCGCCAAGCGATTGCTCCACGCGCTTCACATATTCCTCATGAATGCGCCGCGTCAGGTAGTTCGCCACGAGGATGTATGCCTCCAGCGCCGAGCCGTAGCGCCCAAATTCCAGCACCACGCTTTTGCGCTGCTCTGTGACGTAGTTGAGGATCGTCTGCACGCTGTCGCCCACGGCGCCCTCTTTCCGCAGGAACTCAAAGCGCTCAAAGCGTTCTAGGCGGCGTGCTAAGGCAGTGAGAGAGGCACTGCTGGCGTTGGTGTTCTGCACCACTTGATCAAGTTCATCGCCACTGGCATCCAGCAGGCGCGCAATCCAGTTTTTGCCCCACTTTTTGCGGAGCGTGTAGGCAGCATCCAGCATTGAGTCCGAGAGTCCCATCGTCAGCTTGAGCATGGCGAGGTCTTCCGGCTCAATGTCGTCGTAGCCAAGCGTCACCACGTAATCATATTTGGCGTTGCGGCGGCGTGACGAGTCCTCATCAAGGGTGAAGATGCTCACCTTTGCAGGGAAAAGTTGACGCAAGCCCTTTGCCTTGGGACCGCGCTCGTCGGGAACTTCCCAGCCGTAGTCATTGTGCATATCGAAGATCAGGTTGACCGCCATATTGCGCTGGATGACGCCTGAAAGGATGATGCGCGTCAGAAAGCTCTTGCCGGTGCCGCTTTTGCCAAACACGCCGCTGGAACGCTCGACCAAGCGCTTGAGGTCAAGGTTCACCTGCGTCTCTTCCAGTTCCAGGGGCGTGCCAACGTTAAAGTGTGTGGCATCTTCCATGCCGAACACATCGTTCACGTCTTGCGCGTCGGCAATCTCGACGGGCATAAAATGTCCGGGGATGGTTTTCACGGGCTTTGGTTCGCCCTCTGCACCTTCAATGGAGAGCATCGGCGCAACGTGCAGCGTGCCATAGGCAGCCGTGCCAACGTAGACATCGCGCAGGAACGGATCGCTCAGATCGGGCGGGTCGCTGCGGAGCGATGGATTGGTGCTGTCAAGGATCACATCGGTGATCATGCAGAAGAAGCGCTTGTACCTGCCGCGCACCACCACATAGCGCCCAACGGCAAGCGCTTCAATTTCGGTCTGGCGGTCTAGCTTTACAGCCAGCCCTTTGCTAAGCGAACCACCGACAATAACGCCTAAGCGCTTGTTGGTGGGCAGGCTTTCCAGCAGCGGCAGTGGCTCGGCAGCCGATTCACGTGGGAACCACTCATCAAGGTTATCGGAGTCAATCGGAAAGGCTTTGGGCATATAAACGCTCAACTGTTCTAGGCGGATAGTTTGGATTATACGCGAGAAGGCACTCAAAAGGCAAGCGGTGGTCTTTGGGAAGCGCACAAGAATACAGCAGACAGATAGGTGTGATAAACCTCGCCGAAACAAATACTTAGGTCTTCAGACTTGGTCTAATTTGGTCTAGACGCTGCGGCGCACCTGCTGCTACGCTTAAAGCATAGCCAAAACATATATGGAGAGTGCAGCGATGACGGGAACCAATGGCGCAAGCAACCACACCGACCTAACCACAGAAAAGCGCGGTTTGGCGCAAATGCTGAAAGGCGGCGTGATCATGGATGTGGTGACGCCTGAACAAGCAAAAATCGCAGAGGAAGCCGGCGCCTGCGCGGTGATGGCGCTGGAGCGCGTGCCAGCCGATATTCGCGCACAGGGCGGCGTGGCGCGCATGAGCGATCCCGACATGATCGAAGGTATCAAGGCGGCAGTTAGCATTCCAGTCATGGCGAAGTGCCGCATTGGGCATTTCGTGGAAGCGCAAATCTTAGAGGCGCTCGGCGTGGACTACATTGATGAATCCGAAGTGCTGACGCCTGCTGATGAGGAAAATCACGTGAATAAGCACCGTTTCCGCGTGCCGTTTGTGTGCGGCTGCCGCAACTTGGGCGAGGCACTGCGCCGCGTTTCGGAAGGCGCTGCCATGCTCCGCACGAAAGGCGAGGCAGGCACCGGCGATGTGGTCGAGGCAGTCCGCCATGCTCGCGCCGTGCAGCGCGAAATCCGCCGCCTAACGACGCTGGACGCCGATGAGCTGTTCACCTACGCCAAAGATATCCAAGCGCCATATGACTTGGTGCGCGAGGTTGCCCAAAACGGACGCCTGCCTGTGGTGAACTTTGCAGCCGGCGGCGTTGCCACACCTGCCGATGCAGCCCTGATGATGCAATTGGGCATGGACGGCGTCTTCGTGGGCAGCGGCATCTTCAAAAGCGGCGATCCGATGAAGCGGGCAAAGGCAATTGTGCTGGCAGTGACGCACTATAACGATGCCAAAATGCTGGCGGAAGTTAGCCGTAATTTGGGCGAAGCGATGGTCGGCATTAACGTGAGCGCCATGCCTGAAGGCGAACGGATGGCAAAGCGCGGCTGGTAACTTCGCGCTGAGCGCCCCATAGCGATTCGTAACGGACGCGCTAACGCGCGTCCCTGCTGGAAATGTGCCTAGCAAATGCGCGGCAGTTGTTCGCCGCTGAGCATATCCACAATGCGGCTGACGCCAATGCGGCTCTGCGCGGTGACTTTGCCCTTTGAATCGGCGCGCACCACGCCAACTTGCACTGCGCCCTCACCAATGGCTGCCAATGCCTGATCAGCCTGATCTTGCGGCACGAACGCCACAAAGCGCCCTTCGTTCGCCACGTAGAGCGGATCAAGACCGAGAATCTCACAGGCGGCGCGCACGTCATCCCGAATCGGCAGGCGCGCCTCGTCAATGTGCAGGTGCAGCTGCGAATCCTTCGCAATCTCTACAAGGCTGCTTGCCATGCCGCCGCGTGTCATATCGCGCAGGCAGTGAACCGTCACACCCGCCTCGATCAAGCGCAGCACAGGCGCAGCCAATGGCGCGCAGTCGCTCTCAATAGCAGACTCGAATTCCAGCCCTTCACGGACTGCCATCACTGCCATGCCGTGCCGCCCTAAATCGCCATTGATCAGGATCGCATCGCCTTCGCGCACCGCTTGCGGCGCGATGTTCAGCGCGTGTTCGATCACACCGATGCCGGCAGTGTTGATGAAAATGCCATCGCCCTTGCCGCGATCTACCACTTTGGTATCGCCCGTCACGATCTGCACCTTGGCGGCGTCAGCGGCGGCGCGTATGGATTGCACCACGCGCCAGAGCGTCTCCATTGGCAAGCCTTCCTCAAGGATGAAGCTGACGCTCAGGTAAAGCGGGCGTGCGCCGCACATTGCCAGATCGTTGACCGTGCCATTGACAGCAAGCATCCCAATATCGCCGCCGGGAAAGAAAAGCGGCTGCACCACAAACGAATCGGTGGTGAAGGCAAGCCGCCCGCCGTTGAGCGCTAAGGTTGCGCCATCATGCCCTGCCGCGCTGATCGGGTTGGCAAAGGTCGGCGCGATCATCTTCTCCAAAAGGTGGTGCATCAGTTTGCCGCCGCTGCCATGCGCCAGCAGCACTTGCGGATAATCTGCGATTGGGATTGGGCAGGTGAAGGTGAGATCGCTCATGGTGCCTCTGTTTCTGGGATGCTGGGCAGACGGTAGCGGTAGTAAGCAGCGCAGGCGCCCTCGCTGCTGACCATCGTGGCGCCAAGTGGCTGCTCAGGCGTGCAGCGCGTGCCAAAGGCGGGACATTGGCTTGGCTTTTTGGCGCCTTGCAAAATCAAGCCGCTGATGCACTCGCTGCTCTCTTCGGCGGTGTAGCTTGCCACACCAAAGCGCTGTTCGGCGTCAAAGGCGGCGTAGGGTGCGCGCAAGCCGAGTCCGCTGGCGGGAATTTCGCCAATGCCGCGCCATTTACGCGGCACGACCTCGAATACCTCACGGATCAGGGTGATGGCGTGCGTGTTGCCTTCACGGGTGACGGCGCGTGCATACTGATTTTCGACTTCGGCGCGCCCTTCCTCAAGCTGTTTCACCGTCAGGTAGACGCCTTGGATGATGTCCAGCGGCTCAAAGCCAGTGACCACAAACGGCACGCGGTACTTTGCCGCCAGCGGCTCATATTCGGTGTAGCCCATCACCGCACAAACATGCCCGGCTGCCAAGAATGCCTGCACGCGGTTGCCTTCCGCCGAAAGGATCGCCTCGACAGCCGGCGGCACCAAGACGTGCGAAACCAGTATTGAGAAGTTTGGCACGCCCAACTTTGCCGCCTGATAAACTGCCATTGCGTTGGCAGGCGCCGTCGTCTCGAACCCGACCGCGAAAAAGACGACCTGCTTCTCAGGATTCGCCTGCGCCAACTTGAGCGAATCTAACGGCGAGTAGACCATGCGGACATCTGCGCCGCGTGCCTTGCAACTGAGCAGATCGCCATGCGATCCCGGCACGCGCAGCATATCGCCAAAGCTGGTGAAGATGACGTCTGGCTGCGCGGCGATCTCTAGCGCTTTGTCAATTAGTTCAAGCGGCGTCACACAGACAGGGCAGCCAGGTCCGTGCAGCAAGGTGACTTGTGGTGGCAGCAGTTCGTCAATGCCAAAGCGAATGATGGCATGTGTTTGCCCGCCGCAGACTTCCATCAACGTCCAAGGACGGGTGGTGATCTTCGCCAACAGCGCGGCGTATTTATGCACGGCTGCCGCATCACGGTATTCGTCAATATAGCGCATCGCAACCCAACCTCACCAACAAATTCCTAAGGGGCGTGCTTCTGCACCTACCTCACCCTACAGTTTACCCCTATCCCTTTCCCGCAAGCAGGAAAGGGAATCAGAATTGGTCTGGAAAGTCCCGCCCTGCGTGCGGGGCGGGATTTAGGGTGGGGTAAAATTTTACTATCTAGCGCATAGCTTGCCGAAGCATACTCAGACCGTCGGCTTGTATTCCGAGAGGGCGCGCATATACTGCGCCCGTTCAAAGGCGGATGGGTCTTCGGCGTGCATCTGGCTGACTGCGCCGCGCATCTGCGCCACGGACTCATACTCATGCTGCGTCATCCAAGCGCGCAAGCCGTCCTCCACTGTGCGGATGTACTGAATGCCATTCCGCAAGAGCGCGGATGTCATGCAGACGGCACTCGCGCCCGCCAAAAGTGACTTCACGGCATCCTCACCTGTATGGACGCCGCTGGTCAGCGCCAAACTTGCCTGCACACGCCCGTAGAGAATGCCGACCCACGTCAGCGGCAGGCGCAGATCAGCCGAACTGCTCAGCACGACATTCGGCGCCACTTCGCGTGTCTCCACGTTAATATCAGGCTGATAGAAGCGGTTGAACAGCACTAAGGCGTTGGCGCCTGCTTCATCCAAACGGCGCGCCATGTATGCCATATTGCTGAAATATGGGCTAAGTTTCATGGCGATGGGTACTTGTACCGCGCCTTTAACCGCCGCCAAAATGTCGAGGTAGGTCTGTTCAACCTCAGCGCCGCTTAGGTTCGGGTCGGTTGGGATGTAGTAAACATTTAGCTCTAAGGCATGGGCGCCGGCTTGCGCCATGTTCTGGGCAAAGCGCGTCCAGCCGCCGAGCGTCGAACCGTTCAGGCTGGCGATGATCGGGATATCCACAGCTTCCCGCGCCTTGCGGATCAGCTCAAGGTATTGATCAGGGCTGGCGTGATAGGTGATCGGCTCTGGGAAGTAGGTCAGCGCTTCGGCGTAGCTTTCCGCGCCGTGCAGCAGGTAGTAGTGCAGCGCCTCACGCTCACGCCTGATCTGTTCCTCAAAGAGTGAGTAGAGGACGATGGCGCCGGCGCCGCTATCTTCCATGCGCTTGATGTTATCGAGTTTATCGGACAAGGGCGAGGCAGATGCCACCAACGGCGATCTGAGCGTCAAGCCCATATAGGTACTTTCAAGGTTCATCAGCAAAGCATCCCTTCTGGGTGCGGGCGGGAGCATCTCCCGCCCTGTATAGCCATAATTTTTGGAACTAGTGTGCGCCGTTGCCTGCTGCCACTGCTGGGCGGCTTGCCAGATACTCGTAAAGTGCATAGCGTGTAGTGGAATCCTGTTGTGCTTCTTCAAAGAGCGCACGCGCCACTTCCGGCTTGCTCAGTTCCAGCATCTTGAAGCGGTTCTCCATTTGCAGGTAGGTTTTCACCGGAATCTTGGGCGGGCGCGAGTCCAGTTGCAGCGGATTCTCACCGTGTGCGGCGCGATCCGGGTTGTAGCGATAGAGCAGCCACTGCCCGGATTCAACCGCCGCCTTCTGATTCCGCATGGCGGTGGTCATGTTGATGCCGTGCGCGATGCAATGTGAGTAAGCGATGATGAGGGCTGGTCCGTCGTATGCCTCTGCCTCGATGAAGGATCGCAAGGTCTGCTCATCACGCCCGCCCATTGCAATGCGCGCCACGTAGATGTTGCCATAGCTCATGGCGATCATGCCCAAGTCTTTCTTTGCGGCAGGCTTGCCACCCGCGGCGAACTTGGCAACTGCGCCACGCGGCGTCGCCTTAGAGGCTTGCCCGCCCGTATTGCTATAGACTTCCGTATCTAAGACCAAGACCTTGACGTTGCGCCCCGTCGAGAGGACGTGATCCAAGCCGCCAAAGCCGATGTCGTATGCCCAGCCATCGCCACCGATCAGCCAGACCACCTTTTTGACGAGGTAATCGGCAATGGGCAGCAGTTGGCGTGCATCGGCGTTGTTCAGCCCTTGCAAGCGTTCCTTCAAGGCTGCCACGCGCTCACGCTGTGCGTAAACGCCCGCCTCATCGCTCTGATCTGCCTTTAGAATCGCGCCTGCCAGATCGCCCAAGTCACCCGCTAGACGTGCTACCAACTCACGGGCATAGGCGGCGTGCTTATCAATTGCCACGCGCATCCCTAAGCCGAACTCAGCGTTATCTTCAAAGAGCGAGTTTGACCATGCCGGACCGTAGCCTTGTGCGTTGGTTGCCCATGGTGTGGTTGGCATGTTGCCGCCATAGATAGACGAGCAGCCCGTCGCGTTGGCGATCACGCTGCGGTCGCCAAAGAGCTGGCTAACCAGTTTGACGTAAGGCGTCTCGCCGCAGCCGCTGCACGCGCCGCTGAACTCAAAGAGTGGCTGCTGTGCTTGCTGCTGGCGGATGCTGGTTGGCTTGATCAAACTCCGATCCACTTCGGGCAAGCCCAAGAAGAAGTTCCAATTTTCAGCCTCGCTCTCGCGCAGCGGCGGCTGTGGGCGCATGTTGATGGCGCGCAAATTCGCGGCGCTCTTGCTCTTGGCGGGGCAAATATCCACGCAAATGCCGCAGCCGGTGCAGTCTTCGGGCGAAACCTGAATGGTGTATTTCATGCCGTGCCAGTCGTTATCTTTGGCATCGGTTGCCTTGAAGGTCGTCGGTGCTTCTGCCAGCAGGTCAGGCTGATATGCCTTAATGCGGATGACGGCGTGTGGGCAGACCATGGCACATTTGCCGCACTGGATGCAAATATCTGGCTCCCAAACGGGAATTTCAAGGGCAAGGTTGCGCTTTTCATACTGCGCGGTGGCTGTCGGGTAGGTGCCATCCACAGGGAAGGCGCTGACGGGCAGCGCATCGCCGCGCCGTGCGGTCATTTCGCCCAGCACGCGCCTCACAAATTCGGGTGGGTTGCCAACCAGCGGCGGCAGCAGGTCAACCGTGCTGGTGGTGCGCTCTGGCACGCGCACCTCATGCAGCCGATCCAACGTATTATCCACAACGCGCAGGTTCATCTGCACGATCTCTTCGCCCTTCTTACCATAGGTTTTCTCGATGGCGTGCTTGATCTCGGCAATTGCCTCATCACGTGGCAGCACATTGGCAATGGCGAAGAAACAGACCTGCATCACCGTGTTGATGCGCCCTTTCATGCCGTTTTCGGCAGCAACCTTATAGGCATCAATCACATAGAACTTCAGGCGCTTGCTGATGATCTGCTCTTGGGCGCGGCGCGGCAGCCGATCCCAAATTTCATCGGCGCTGTAGGGCGTGTTCAGCAGGAAGGTGCCGCCTTCCACCGCATCGCGCAGCACGTCGTAGCGGTCTAGGAAGTTGGGTTGATGGCACGCCACAAAATTCGCCTTCGTGATCAGGTAGATGCTGCGGATTGGCGTTTTGCCAAAGCGCAAGTGCGAGATCGTCATGCTGCCCGATTTCTTGGAGTCGTAGACGAAATAGCCCTGCGCGTAGTTCGGCGTGTTCTCGCCGATGATCTTGATCGAGTTTTTATTTGCGCCGACCGTACCATCTGCGCCAAGCCCATAGAACACAGCGCGCACAGTCGTATCCGCCTCAACCGAGAAGTCGGGGTCAAAGTCAAGGCTGGTGCCGCTTACGTCATCATGGATGCCAATGGTGAAGTGATTCTTAGGCTTGGGCTGCGCCAAATTCTCGTAAACTGCCTTGACCATCGCGGGCGTGAATTCTTTGCTGGAAAGCCCGTAGCGTCCACCGACGATGCGCGGCAGATGCTCGCCTTGCCATGCCTCATGCAGCGCGGTGACAGTATCAAGGTAGAGCGGCTCGCCGCTGGCGCCCGGCTCTTTGGTGCGGTCTAGCACGGCAAGCGCACGGACGCTCTTGGGCAGTGCTGCGGCGAACAGTTCTGCGGCAAAGGGACGGTAGAGCCGCACCTTCAGCACGCCCAGTTTTTCGCCCTGTGCGTTCAGGTAATCAATCGTCTCGTGGACGGTCTCTGCGCCGCTGCCCATGATCACGATCACGCGGTCGGCATCGGGTGCGCCGTAATACTCATAGAGTTTGTACTGTCTGCCTGTGAGTGTGGCGAACTGATCCATCGCTGCCTGAACAATTTGTGGACAAGCCGCATAGAAAGGATTGACTGTCTCGCGCCCTTGGAAGTAGGTATCAGGGTTTTGGGCAGTGCCGCGCAGCACAGGATGATCAGGCGAGAGCGCACGCGCACGGTGTGCGGCGATCAGGTCATCATCAATCATGGCGCGCAGCAGGGCATCACTGAGTGGTTCAATCTTTTGCACTTCGTGGGAGGTGCGGAAGCCATCAAAGAAGTGCAGGAATGGGATGCGCGCCTTGAGCGTGGCAGCGTGCGCGATGAGCGCCATATCATGCGCCTCTTGCACCGAATTGGACGAAAGCATTGCCCAGCCGGTTTGGCGGGCTGCCATCACATCTTGATGATCGCCAAAGATGCTGAGTCCTTGTGCGGCAATGGCACGCGCTGCGATGTGAAAGACGGCGGGCGTCAGTTCACCGGCAATCTTGTACATATTCGGGATCATCAGCAGCAAGCCTTGCGAGGCGGTGAAGGTGGTGGCGAGTGCGCCTGCTTGCAGCGCACCATGAATGGTGCCGGCAGCGCCGCCTTCGCTTTGCAGTTCAATCACCTGCGGCACTGTTCCCCACAGGTTGGGCTGATCAAGGCTTGCCCATTCGTCAGCCCATTCGCCCATCGGTGAGGACGGCGTGATCGGATAAATGGCGATCACCTCGCTCAGCTTGTAGGCGACCATGGCGGCAGCTTCGTTGCCGTCAATCGTAATGTAATCGGTCATTCTTCGAGTTCTCCTAGTTCGTCCATCTGTGCCAAGTATGCAAAGACGTGCGCTGCCTCGTCAGGGTCTACGACGCTGAGCGCAAAACCTACGTGGACAATCACATAATCGCCAATCTGTGCCTCAGGCGTATAGGCAAGGTTGACTTCTTTCACGATGCCGCCGAAATTCACTTTTCCTGTGCGGAAAAGCGGATCGGCGTCGTTGATGCTGATCACTTTACCCGGAACTGCTAAGCACATTGGCGTTTTCCTTCTCTCAACCCAACGCAGCGCAACGAGCAGCCACAACCTGCCCGTAAGCGATGCCGCCATCATTCGGCGGCACTTGCCGCGCCCAAAACGGCGCAAAGCCTGCTCTTTGCAAAGCAGACGTCGCACCTTCCAACAAGAAACGGTTTTGAAAGCAGCCGCCGCAGAGTGCCACGCGCTCTAACTGTGCAGCGCGTGCCTGTGCCACGATCACGGCGCACAGCGTTTGGTGGAAACGTCTTGCGATCACCGCTGTTGGGACGTTCTGCCGTAAATCGTTCATAACTGCCTCAAAAAGTTGTGCATAGTCTATGATTCGCACCAACTGCCGATTTTCAGTAGTGATGGTTGTCATATCAAATGGGTAAGATTCATCAGTATTTTGGGAATGACCAACCGACTCGGCGGCAAATTCAAGGTACATTGCCGCTTGTCCTTCAAAACTCATGCGCTGATTGAGATCAAGCAGGCTTGCCACAGCATCAAAAAGCCTGCCAACGCTGCTGGTGTAGGGCATATTGACGCCGCGCCGTGCTGCCTGCTCAATCAGGCGCAGTTCGGCGGCGCTAAAGGCGCGCAGCGGCGGCAGATCACCGACGGATTCAGGCAAGCTGCCGCCGTACATCTGCCAGAGCGCGCCTAAGGCACTGCGGCGCGGCTCACGGGCGGCTGCCTCACCGCCAATCAGTGGGAAGGAACGCCATGTGCCAATTCGCGCAAAGCCTGTCACATCCACCCGTAAGAATTCTCCACCCCAAACCATGCCATCCGTGCCGTAGCCCGTGCCATCCCAGACCACTGCCAAAAAGGGCGGTGCGATCTGGTTTTCTGCCATGCAGGCAAGGGCGTGTGCGTAGTGGTGCTGCACGCGCAGCAGCGGCACGCCATAGGTTGCTGCTAATTGTTCGGCATGCTGCGTGCTGAGGTAATCAGGGTGCGCGTCGCAGACGATTAGCTGTGGCGCAAGGGCGTGCATCTCGGTGAGATCGCGCAAGGTGTGCGTGAAGGCGCGTTCGCTCTCAGCATTCTCCAGATCGCCAATGTGCTGGCTGAGGATGGCGCGCTCCCCTTCGGCGATGGCAAGCGTGTTCTTCTGGTGGGCGCCAACGGCGATCAGCGGCGGCACATTTTCCAAGAGTGGCACAGGCAGCGGCGCATAGCCACGCGCACGGCGCAGCACCAATGGCTTGCCAAGCGCAACGCGCACGACGGAATCATCTACGGCGCGGGCAATCGGGCGGTCGTGGACGAGGAATAGGTCTGCCAAGCTGCCCAGCCGCGCCAATGCCTCATGCTCAGCGGTGCAGATTGGCTCACCGCTGAGGTTGCCGCTGGTCGCCACGATGGGAAAGCCAAGATCGCGCATCAGCAAGTGATGCAGCGGCGTATAAGGCAGCATCACACCCAGATAGGGATTGTGCGGCGCAACCTCTGGCGCAAGCCCTGCCTCGCGCAGCCTGAGCAGGACAATCGGCGCGGCGGCGGACGTGAGTAAAGTTGCCTCAACAGCATCCACTTCGCAAAGCTGGCGTGCTGAGTCGAGATCAGGCAGCATGACGGCAAACGGCTTTTCAGGGCGCGCTTTGCGTGCGCGCAGCAGGCGCACGGACTCGGCGTTGCGTGCATCACACAGCAATTGAAAGCCACCCAAGCCTTTCAGTGCCACAATCTGCCCGTCGCGCAAGGCTGACTCTGCCAAGTGCAGGGCTGCTTCGCGGCTTGCCAACACCTCACCACGCGCCGACCACGCCGCCAGTTGCGGACCGCAGGCAGGGCAGGCAGTTGGTTGGGCATGAAAGCGCCGATCCAGCGGTGTTTCATACTCGGTGCGGCAGGCGGGGCAAAGGGCGAAAGCGCGCATGGTCGTGTTGGGACGGTCATAGGGCAAGCCTAAAATCACGCTGTAGCGCGGACCGCAATAGGTGCAGTTGATGAACGGATAGCGATAGCGCCGATCAGCAGGATCGAACAGTTCACGCAAACAGTCAGGACAGGTGGCAAGGTCGGGCAAGATGAGGGCAGTTTTGGCACCTTCGGCGTGGCTGTGGCGAATTTCAAAGGCTGTCTCGCCACAGGGCGGAATGTACTGCTGTTCAAGGTGCGTGATGAGCGCATGGGCGGGCTTTTCGTGCGGCAAGCGTGCTAGGAAGGCAGTTAGGGCAGCGGAGTCACCCTCCAACTCGATGATAACGCCGTGCGGTGCGTTCACAATCCAGCCGCCTAGCGCAAGGTCGTTGGCAAGGCGGTAGATAAATGGGCGAAAGCCAACACCTTGCACAATGCCGCCAATGGTCAGGCGCAGGCGCTGGGTGGTCAACACAGATCACCGCTGTGCGCGTTGGGCATATTCAGCAAAGCAAGGGCAAGTGCTGCCGCACGTGGCACAGCGGCTGCCACCGACTCTGAAAACTGCTCGCCATAGCTGAATTGCTTGGCACCCACCGCTATCAGCGTGCTGCGCGGCTGCGCGCCATACAGCACTTTGGCAGCCAGCAGCAAGGCAGAGGGCGTCGTATGGTGAGCGGATAGCGCTTTAGCAGCCTCCACATGCAGCGGCACCGCCTGCACGCTGCCTAGCGGCTGTTCGACACTGGCATCAATGAAGATGACCTGTTCGGCTTGGCTGATCAGCCCGATCAGCTCTGGCGTCAGTTGGTGGCAGGTGATCACGTGCAGGTTTGGCGCGCTGTGCTGTTCGGCAAGCTGCTGGGCAATTGCCACGCCGATGCCATCATCACCGCGCAATGTGTTCCCAATCCCAATCACAAGGCGCATGGCACACTTTTACCCCTTCATCCAAAAGCAGAGGTCAGCCCGTGCTGACCCCTGTAAAGTACCGCTAACGGGCAACTTCGTCTAGCACTTCGCCACTCGGCGATAGAAGCTGCACATGCAGCGGCATTTGCCCAACGGCGTGCGTCGAGCAGCTTAGGCACGGGTCAAAGGTGCGGATGACCGCCTCAACGCGGTTGAGCATTCCTTCGGTCAGCCTGTCGCCTTTCACAAAGCGCTGTGCCACCTGCTTCACGCCGGCGTTCATGGCAAGGTTGTTATGCCCAGTGGCGATGATCAGGTTCACGTAGGTGATCAAGCCGTGCTTATCTATCTTATAGTGGTGCATCAGCGTGCCGCGTGGTGCCTCGCTGATGCCAATGCCCTCAAAGGCGTTCGGCTCAGCATGAGCGCGCACATGCTCACTCAAAATATCGGGCAGGTTCAGCACCCGCTGAATTTCTTCCCAAGCATAGAGAATCTCGATCAGGCGCGCCAAGTGGAAGTAGAAGGAACTTTGCCGTTCGGGAATTTGGCGGAAGTCTTGCAGAGCGGCGTTTGCCAGCGGCGTGCTGATCTGATCGGCTGCCAACAGGCGCGAAAGCGGTCCGACGCGCAGCATCCCATCCACATAGCCGCGTGGCTTGTAGTAAGGCGATTTGAGGAAGCTGTGCGGCTCAGCAGCCTCTTCGATCAGGTCAAGGTAATCCTCCGGCATCATACGATCTTCTACAATGTTACCTTCAGAGTCCACAATGCGGAGGTAGCCATCGTAGGTTTCAAGGTTGCCGCGCCGATCCACCATGCCCATATGCAGGGTTGGGAAGTTGGCAAAGGCGCTGATCTCCTCAGCAAAGCGCGGCAGTTGTTCCTTAAACCAGTGGATCGCCTGTTGGGTGATCGTTATGGCATTCGGCAGCATGGCGAGGATTTGATCGCGCTTCTCGGCGCTGAGTGGCTCTGCCACACCGCCCGGTACCACCCAGCCGGGATGAATGCGCTTGCCGCCCAGCAGCTCGATGATCTGCTGCCCGTTTTGGCGCAGCGTGACGCCGTCGCGTGCCAACTGCGGGTTGGCAGAGAGCATCCCGAACAGGTTGCGCTGCGACGGATCGCTATCCATGCCCAAGAGCAGATCGGGCGCGGAGAGGTAGAAGAAGCTGAGCGCGTGCGATTGGGCAAGCTGCGCCAGATTCATCACGCGGCGCAGCGCAGCCGCCACAGGCGGAATCCGCACGCCGAGCAGGGCATCGCAGGCTTTGGCGCTGGCGATCAGGTGGCTGACCGGGCAAATGCCGCAAATGCGCGCCATCAGCGAGGGCATCTCGTGAAAGGGACGCCCTTCCGCGAACTTCTCAAAGCCGCGCAGTTGCGTAACGTGGAACTTGGCATCCGAGACGCTGCCATCTTCGGCAAGGTAGATTGTGATTTTGCCGTGACCTTCAATGCGCGTCACAGGGTTGATCGTGATTTCTTTCGTCATGGTCTGATGATCTCCTGTCCTAGGCACCGAAGCGCGTCTTATCGCTCAGATCGGGCATTCGTCCGTGAATGAGTTCGCTCAGCACGTAAAAGAGCGTATCGTTGGAAGGCGGGCAGCCCGGCACAAAAACATCCACCTTCACTACGGCATGAACTGGGCGCACCTGTGGCAGCAGCGTTGGCACTGTGCCGTGCGGAATTTGCGGGTGTGCCATGTTGGGCGCAAGGTAGATCGCCTCGTTGAGCGCCTTCGGTGCGAAGCGATTCCGCATAGCTGGCACGTTGGCGTTTACGGCGCAATCGCCCATCGAGACGAGAATTTTGGTGCGGGCGCGCACCTTCAGGATTTTCTCAAGGTCTTCGTTGCTGCTAACTGCGCCTTCAACCAACGTTATATCCACATCGGGCGGGAAGTCTTTGTGGTCTACCAGTGGGCTATGCACCAACTCAATCAGGTCGGCAATATCCAGCAGGCGGTGATCAATATCTAGGAAGGACATGTGGCAGCCCGAGCAGCCGTCCATCCAAATGGTAGCGATTTTCTTCTTGGTCATGGGCAAGCCTCTCACGAACCGTTCTTCCGATTACGCATCATGGCAAGGTAGGGCAGAAAGTCGGGGCGTTTGGTCATCTCGGCAACCGATTTGCCCTTGACGAACAGTGCGCCCGTTGGGCAAATTTGCACACATTTACCGCAGCTTGTGCAGGTCTCGGATTCGCCCCAAGGTGTGGCAAGGTCGGTGACCAACTGGCTGGCGATGCCACGTCCCATGATGTCCCACGTATGAGCGCCCTCAATCTCATCGCAGACGCGCACACAGCGCGTGCAGAGGATGCAGCGATTCGGATCGAGACCGTAGCGCTCGTGCGAAGCGTCCACTTGGCGGACGGGGAAGCGGTAGGGCATCCCAATGTGGTTGATTTTTAGGGCGATGGCGGTATCTTGCAGCTCACAGTGACCGTTGGAGACGCACACCGGGCAAACATGGTTACCTTCGCTAAAGAGCATCTCCACAATCATGCGGCGGTAGCGCAGCAGCCGCTCCGATTCGGTGTTGACTTCCATACCTTCCGTGACTCGCGTCACACAGGCGGGCAGCAACCGCGCAACACCGACAATCTCCACAAGGCACAGACGGCACGCACCAACATTGGAAAGCCCATCCAGTTGGCAGAGCGTGGGAATTTCGATGCCATTCTCACGCGCCACATCAAGAATGCTCTCGTCTTCGCGCCCGCTCACATCTTGCCCATTAATCTTAAGCGTCACAACACGGCTCATGAATGCACCTCCAAAGGTTCGTGCTTGATCTGGCAAACGCCTGCCGCGCAGCGCTTTTCGGTGATGTGCGCTAGATATTCATCGCGGAAGTAGCGTAGTGTGCTGATGACAGGGTTCGGTGCCGCCTGACCGAGTCCGCAGAGGCTGGTGTGCTTGACCATATCGCACAGCGACTCAAGCAGTGCGAGATCATCAAGCGTGGCGCGCCCTTCACTGATCTTGCAGAGCAGATCGTACATTTGCGCGGTGCCAACGCGGCACGGCACGCACTTACCACACGATTCCGCCATGCTGAATTCCATGAAGTATTTCGCCACGTCCACCATGCAGCTTGTCTCGTCCATCACGATCATGCCGCCCGATCCCATGATCGAACCGATGTTTGCCAAAGACTCGTAGTCCACAGGCATATCAAGGTATTGTTCAGGAATGCAGCCGCCGCTGGGTCCGCCCGTCTGGACTGCCTTGAATTTCTTGCCATCAGGAATGCCGCCGCCGATCTCAAAGATGATCTGGCGCAGCGTGATGCCCATCGGCACTTCGATCAAGCCGGTGTTGTTGATGCGCCCACTCAGGGCGAACACCTTTGTACCCTTGCTCTTTTCTGTGCCAATCTCAGCGAACCACTCGCCGCCATTCTGGATAATCGGCACAATGTTTGCCATTGTCTCCACATTGTTAATGAGGGTTGGCTTGCCCCATAAGCCCGACTCAGCCGGGTAGGGTGGGCGTGGGCGTGGCGTGCCGCGTCCGCCTTCAATGCTGGCAATCAGGGCGGTTTCTTCACCGCACACGAACGCACCTGCGCCCAGCCGAATCTCGACATTGAAACTGAAGGTTGTGCCGGCGATGTGGCTACCGAGCAAGTTCTGCTTTTGTGCCTGCTTAATGGCGCTTTGCAGGCGTTTCACCGCCAGCGGATACTCAGCGCGCACGTAGACATAGCCGTAAGAGGCGCCCACCGCGTAGGCGGCAAGCGTCATGCCTTCCAGCACACGGAACGGGTAATCTTCCATGAGCGAGCGATCCATGAAGGCGCCCGGATCGCCTTCATCGCCATTGACCACGACGTATTTTGGCGTTTGCGGCGCTTTGGCAACCGTACTCCACTTTAAGCCCGTGGGATAGCCCGCGCCGCCGCGTCCGCGTAAGTTGCTTTTCACAATTTCTTGCAGCACTTCACTAGAGGTCTTGTGAGATAGGGCATCTAACAGCGCATGGTAGCCGCCCACGGCGATGTAGCTGTTCAATTCGTTCGGATCGAGCAAGCCTGTACCCTGCGTGGCGATGCGGACTTGACGGGTGAAGCAAGGCATGTTGGCGGGCAATTGCAGGCGCTCAGGCGGTTGGCTATCTAGCGTCTCGATGACGGTTGGCGCATCTTCGGGCGTCAGGTGTTGGTAAACCACCTTGCCCTGATCAAGTGCCGCCATCGGACCGCGGGCGCACAGCCCTTGGCAGCCGCCTTGCCGCACTTCACAGGTTGCCTCCAAGCCGCGTGCCTTCAATTCGGCTTGCAGTGCCTTCACCACGTCATCGCTGCGGCTGGATTGGCAGGCAGTGCCGCTGCATACGTAGAGAACATGCTTCAAGCCCGCTTCTGCGGTGTGGTGTTCTTCGATAATCCTTTGTAGGTCTTCAAGGTGCATGATCAATTCTCCTCGCTAGCGGGCGTGCGCCAGGCGGCAACCTTTTCGAGGATCGCCTCTGGTGGCAGTTTGCCCAGTGTTTCTTCATCCAGCACCACCACAGGTGCCAGCCCACAGGCGCCCACACAGCGCGCTACCATGAGTGAGACTTTTTTATCCACTGTGGTCTGATCGGGCTTAATGGCGAGTGCCTCTTGCAAACTGCTTAAGATAGCAGGCGCACCCTTGATGTAGCAGGCAGTGCCAAGGCACACAATGCAGGTATGCTCACCAGCAGGCTTCATCTTGAATAGGTTGTAGAAGGTGGCGACGCCGTAAATCTGGCTGAACGGCACACGCAGCGAGCGTGCCACATAGCGCAGCCCTGCCATATCTAAAAAGCCGAAAGCCTCTTGCATGGTGTGCAGGGTTTCAATCAAACCACTGGCGTTATAGCCATGACGGCGCATGGTAGCGTTCACGATGCGCCAGCGTTTATCTTCAGAAGGCGCAGGGATCGGTTTCGCGCTTAGCATCCGTGGGCGTCCTTTCAAAAAGTAGTGTAAATATGCAAAACGATCACTCTAACGATACCCGTTTAGCGCGTTTCTTAATGCTGACAAGTGTCTGTTCTTTTGGCGCTGAATGTCACAAGTTTTGGAAAATGCGATAGTCTGAGGAAGGCATAGCTTGCCCTGTGTACCGTTTGCGCGTAGACTATCGGCATGAGCAGCCAACACGAACGCCTAGGGTTTAGCACCCTCTACGGGTCGAAGTAGGTTGCAACGTGGGGTGCCATGTGCCAGCGCTGGGGCATCTGGGCGTGGTTATCGTTTCAGTACTCTCTGCGGGTCGAAGTGGGTTGCAATCCCCGTGCTGTCTGATTGCTTCACAGTCCATTACGACCTATACAAAAACAGCCGCCTTGAAAAGGTTTCCTAAGCTAATTTTTAAAGCGCTATCTGCGAAAAAATATCCCACAGGTCATTTTAAGTTGTTAAATGTCTCAACTCGGTGACCGTCAAAAAAACATTTCACCCGTATCAGGCGGGCAAGCCGCACACCAACCGCGCACCACGACCCGCCGAACGCCGTGTGGGTGCGCCGCTGCTTAGGGAACTGCTGGCATTCTTTCAGCCCAAACAGATCATCGCGGTGGGTAATGTGGCGCACCGCAGCCTGCATGAGCTAGGTTATGCCTGTCCCAAAGTGCGCCATCTATCACATGGCGGCAAAAACGACTTTGTGGCAGGCTTGTGGCTGCACCTGCAAGCCTAGTTGGCGCCAGTCGGTATGCCCTGCGCGCTGTGCTGCAAATAGCCACGCAAGCCACTGACATCTACGGCGGCGATGTGCGAGCGCTCTAAGGTGATCAAGCCAGTCTTACGCAGCGTATCCATCACAGCGTGCGCTGCCGTGCGCGTAACGCCAGAGAGCGCTGCCAGATCATCCGCCGTCAGGCGCACACCAAAACGCGAGCCTTCAGCAGTAGTGGCTTGGTAATGCTCGGCAATGTTGACCAGCAGCCGTGCGATTTTCTGTTCAGCGCTCCGCACCACAGGTTGCTCAACGGAGGACTCGGCAAAGCGCATCCTACGGCTGACGGTCACCAGCAGTTTGACCGCCACCATAGTTTGGCGCTCTAGGAAGCGGAAGAAAGTTGGGCGCGTCAGCAGCAGCAAATCGCTGTGTTCAAGGGCAACTGCCTCACCAGAACGCGGCAAGCCGTCTAGCAGCGAGAATTCGCCAAAATATTGTTCAGCATGGAAGATGTCGGTGTAGGTGATCTCGTTTTGCCTGCCGAAAGAGGTAATTCGCACACTGCCCGATTTGACAATGTACAGGCTGTTGGTAGTGCTGCCCTGCTGAAACAACACCTGCCCGCGCCGAAAATCTTGCTGGATGAATTCTGCCGCCAGTGCGTCAAGTTCATCTTCGTTCAGTTGGGCAAAGAGCGAGACATTCCGTAATAAATAGACGTAACTCATTTTTCAGCTCCCATGCTAAAAGGGATCGTGCTTCACTATACAGTGTAATGGGAAACGCTACAGCGGTCTAGTGGGCAAACGGCAGGGAATAGTGAACTGTGTGGTGATCCCCTAGCCAAACGCCTCTTCCCCGCACGCGAGGTATTTTATCCTTAACCCCTTCCCCACTTGTGGGAAAGGGAATCAGCGGTATCTGCGACGTCCCGCCCTGTGGTGGGATTTAGGGTAGGGTAACAGATTCGGCTTATGGTGAGCGCTCTGCACCGTTCCAGCAGATCATAACCACCCTTTTCCTCATACCTCGGTAGCCCAAAGGCGTGCATTTTGCCCCAGTTCGGACTAAACTAGGGCAAAAATTAGCCTGATGCATTTGAATTTACCCCAAAAGAGAGCCGAAAATGATGAGTAACGCCATTCAAGAAGAGCCGACGCCACGCGACATCATTCCCGATTTACGAATCGTCCCAACTGCCAGCCTGATCCCGCACGAGGAACACGATCCGCAGCGTTCTGCGCCGCTGATTGCGCGCATTCGTGCGGCTGGCACTTGGTTAAATCCGCCTGTTGTTGCACCGCTGGATGCTGAACGCTACGTGATTCTTGACGGCGCCAACCGTCATCATGCCGCGCAAGCACTTGGCTACCCACACATCCTCGTCCAAGTGGTCAATTACGAGAGCGACGCTGTAGAATTGGAGACGTGGCACCACGTGATTAGCCACATCTCATGGTTCGAGTTTTTGCGAAACCTGCGCGAGATTGAGGCGTTTCACATCGAAAGCTGCGACTTGCTGAGCGCACGGGCTGCCCTAGCACGCCGTGAAGTGCTTGCCTACACCGTGCTGAGTGATAACCGTGCTTACACTTTGAACGCGGACGTTCACAGTTTGGCAGGGCGCACCACAATCCTACGCCAAATGGTGGATACCTACAAAGCACGTGGCACGCTCAACCGCATCAATACGGACTCGATCAGCATGGCGCGCCGTTTGTACCCTGACGCAGTAGCGATTGTGGTCTTTCCGCGCTATCACCCTGCTGAGATCATGGTTGCCGCACGGGATGGCATTCACTTGCCGCCCGGCATCAGCCGCCATATTATTCATGGGCGCGCCATGCGCCTTAACTATCCGCTGAGCGCCTTTGCCGAAACGGGCGAGACGCTTGCCCAGAAAAATGAGGCGCTGCATCAGTGGATTCAGCAGCGCATGGCGGAAAAGCGCGTGCGCTACTATGCCGAACCGACCTATCTGTTTGATGAGTGATAACTGAGCATGGATATTCAATTTGTAGAGCCAGATCAAGTGCCACAGCCACGCGAGAAGGTGCGTATCGAACGGCTGGACGTTCAGCCGTATCCCGATGGCTGGCGCATTAAGCTGAATGTGGATGTGACTGCCTTCCAAGAACGCCCAAGCCTAGAACTGCGCGTGCTGCGCCTGCCTGATGATCAGGTGATTGCTGAGCTGAGCGTGATCGAGACGATGCACCGACAAATGGAGTTCACCGTGCATGTGCGCGGCGTGCCAACGCCCAACGGCGATTATGTGGCACAGGCAGATTTATATTATGAGGAACGCACCGCGCCGCACGATCAGCGCGAAGTGCCATTCAGTATCAGCGTTTAGCCCCTCGATCAGTGGATGAGATTCATCTCGTCCACTGCTGAACTAAATGGCAGAAAAAGTGGTAGATCGAGTGCATGGTTAGCTGTTTCCGTCGAATCGTCAGGCTGGGCTTGGTTTGCCTTGCCCCACAGTGTGGCAAGATTTTTTGTGTGGGTATAGTGAGCATAGAGGCGATCTAGCGAGTCGGCAGGGCGCAGCGTTGCCAAGCGTGTTCGGATGCGCGCCACATTCTCAGGATCAATCTCAACGCCAATTGCTTGCCGCTTAAGCTGCGTGGCGGCTACAAGCGTTGTACCAGTGCCAGCAAATGGATCAAAGATCAGATCGCCACACTGTGAAGAGGTGAGGATGATACGCACCAACAGTTCAAGCGGTGATTGCTGTTTGTGAAAGCGCTCACCTTGATCAGTGCGAATTGCCTCATCACCTGCAAAATAGCCCGAGGTCAGTTCCCGAATATCGTCCCAAACATCAGTGACATACATGCCTTGTTTGCGCTTGTGCTTGTAATTTTCAGGCAGTGGTGGGTCAATCCGCAAGCGGTGAAAAAGGTGCGGTTTCTGCCCTTTAGTAGCAAACGCGATAATCTGATAGTGTTTGCCATAGCGCTGTGCGGAAGGCACAGCAGAAGTTTTCTTCTTCCAAATGATCAGGTTTTGCAGAGTCCAGCCACTCTCGCGCAGGCAGCGTAAAGTATGCTCTGTGTTCTTCTCGCGCTGCATAAAATACAAAGCGCCACCATCTCGCGTCCGCGTAAAGATTTTTTGGCAAATTTCCGTCATCCATGCCCAATATTCATCCGTTGGCAAATCGTCCTCATGGTGTGTGTAGTCTTTGCCCTGATTAAAAGGCGGATCAAGGAACGTTAAATCAAACACAGCGTCCGCCTGTGCCAAATAGACATCACAATCACCCTGAACAACTTGGTAGCTCATGCCTCACCTCGCTAAGCTATTGTGAGTATAGCACACCTGAGCGCTGACCGCTTAACCCGCCAGCCACACCTTACGCACCAGCGCCAACGTCATGTGGCAATCGCCAAGGGCGCTGTGTGCGTCATGAGTCGGGATGCCGTGCGTATGGCACGCCTGTCCTAACTTCACCCATCTGCCGCCTTTGGCATATGCCTTCATAGCACACTGAAAGGTGGCAAGCTGTGTGTAGGGTGCAGGCGGCAGCTTGCACATTTGGTCGGACTGGATGAGCATTCGCACGTCGAACTCGGCGTTATAGACAATCACCGTTTGCCCTTTGATCAGGCGCAAGACTTCCTCACGCACCGTCCGCCACTGGGGCTGATCCGCCACCTTCTCGTTGGTGATGCCATGAATAGCGATCACATCGGCAGGGATGGGCAAGACAGGCTTGACAAGCTGATCCATCAGCACCGCACCGTTGTGATCCACAATGGCGATCTGGCAGATTTCGGCACGTTGATCTAAGCCTGTTGTCTCGGTATCTAGCACTAAAAAGGGTGTGTCGTGTAGGTTCATGACGGGACTCTTTCCTGCACAGCAAACAGCACGGCGTATATTTGGCATTGTCCACCTTGTGCGTACGTGTGTCAAGCAGCCCTGCATTCCAATCTCACAACATGCTGTATCGCGCCCTTAAACGGCTAATTCAAGATGGAGAGGAACAGCCGTAAGCGTGCCTGACCTTCCGCGCCCTCATCCACACTGATCACAGCGCGCTCAAAGCGTTGGCTGCGCCCTTCTAGCAAGCTGTTGGGCGGCGGCAAGCTGTTTAACTGAGCGCGGCTGAGGCGTGCCAACGATTCGGCAGCCGCAAACAAAAAGCGCGTCGCGTTATCAGCATCGGCGTGCAGCATGATGTTTGGCTGCGGCAGCAAGTAGCGTTGCAGGCGCGCCAAGTCCAGCCGTTTATCCAACGTCTTGCCTTCCAAAATGCGCGTTAGCGAGCGCTCTGTGGCGAAAAAGCCAAACTGATCGGTGTTCCCGATCAGGAAGGTGAGCGTGCCAAACTGCGGATCGGTGTAGCTGATCTGCGTGACAGGTGCGCTCAAGTTCGGCAAGGCGCGGCTGCCAAAGCTGAAATTTGCCTGCCCGCTGAGCTGGCGCTGAAGTCCGCTGGCAATGGCTGCTGCCACTGCCGCCGTCTTTTGTACATTGCTGCTGCCGATGATGAAGCCGATCTCCAACTGCTCAATGCTCGGATTATCCGCTACATTCAGCGCGTCAATGAAGATGGCATAGTCGCTCATCTGCGCCCAGCTCAGCAGGTCGCCTTCAAGATCAAGCCTGAACAGGCTGCGGAACAGCTGCTGCAAACTGACGTAAGCCTCTTGGCTGCTCAGTGTGGCGCTCAGCGAGCCAAGCAAGCCGGCAGCAGTTTGCGTCAGTTGGCTGAAGTCCCGCGTTTGCAGGTAGATGGCAGCCGTTTCTGGGATGAAGCGCGCAAAGTTGAGGTCAAGCGCGGCGCGCTTCGGATCAGGCTGCACCAAGCGCCGCTGCACCAGATCAAGCTGCAAGCCATCCGCTTTCAAGGTTAGCCCAAGCATGGCAGCTGCGAGTTTATCCGTCGGAAAGCCGACCGCAGCCAGCATCTCACGAATGCCTTCGTAGCGAATGCTGCCAGCAAAGCGCGGCGTATTGATGTAGGCGAATCCGTCGTAGTTACCTTCGGGCAATGCGTTGAGCGCCGCCGAAAAATCAGGCTGTGCGCCGAGCGTTTCGCTAGGCAGAAACGGATCATCAGCATGGCTGAGCAGCACAATATGGCGTTCATCAATGGTCAGGCTGTTGAAAATGCCCGCCTGATCAAAGCCACAGCGCACTTGTAGCGCTGCCGCCGCGTCGCACGTCAGACCGATGAGTGCCTGCAAAGAAGGCAGTGCTGCCTTGCCAAGCCTGCCAAGCCCATGCCCAATCACCACGCGCAGATTTGCTTGTGTGTTATTCGCCTGATCAGCATCTACCAAATATTCAACGCCGTTGATGCTCAATGCTGCAAAGCGCGCATTCACCAAACGTGAAAGGCTGTAGACACCTTGCCCAAGCAAGACATCCACCAACTGTGCCAGTTGAATGCGCTCTGGCGTAAATTCGGATGAAACCGCAATGCTGATCGCGTTCAGCCGTTCGGTGAACGCTTGATCGGTGCGGATGGCGATAAAAAATTCCGAAGGCGGAAAAAGCGCCGCAATCGGCTGCACATCTAGGGCATTCGATTGGGCGTGTGTGGGCGGCAGCGACACGGCAACCAAGCATAAGGCTGATAGCAGTATGATGTACAAACATTTTCGCAATAAGGCGTTCATAAGCGCTCCACAGGCTTTAAGAATAAGGTTGGTAGCACGGCGATCAGCACAATTAGCGCTGCGATCAGCGCCAACTCACTGATCATCTGCTGCGATGCCAACACAAACGATTTATAGGTGATCTCCGGCGGCAATTGGATAGGCAGGTGGTTGTCTTCAAGGCTGCTCACCAAAAAGCGGATGCGCGCTTCCGAAAGGAAGGTCACAGAGGCAATCACAATGGAGCCGGCTGCCATACGCACGCCAAGCAAGAACGAGGCGATCATGCCGTGCGCGTTGGTGGCTGCCAGCGGAATCCCCATGATTGGCGAAAAGACCACACCGATCCCAGCGCCGCCCAGCAAGCTGAAAATGCCCACAAAGGCGCTGATCTCGCCGCGCACACTGATCCCCAAGCCCACAAAGCCGATCAGCGCCACGCCCAAACCCAGCAAAATTGTGCGCCGTGTACCGATGCGCTCTTGCACCCGTGCGCCCACTGCCGTAAAGAGCGCCAACGCACCCGAATAGAGCAGCAGCAGCCCGCCGGCGGTCAGGGCGGCGCCTTGCAGCGTTTCATCGCGTAGTGGCGGCAGCAGCGCACCCAGCCCTAAGCTGCCTAGGGCGTTCACATTTGCCAGCAGCGGCAAACCTACCAACATCAAAAAGAGCGAGAAGCTGGTTAGTGCGCTGATCAGCAGGCTAGGCAGCACGCCCGCCTTACGAAAAATCGCCATCTCCAACAGCGGCGCACGGTTGCGTTGAACATACTCCACCACGCCGAAGATCAGCAGCGCGACCAGTGCAAGGCTGATGTATTGCAGCACCTCGCCAAGCGCAGTGCTATCACCGGTCAGGCGCTCTAAGCGCGAAATGCCCAGATTGAAGGTGATCAGCGCCGCCGAAAGCACCAATGCGCCCAACCAATCGAAGCCTGTTCGCACCTGACGGGCTGAGGGCAAGGCGCGGTAGGTTGCTACCAAAGCACTCACCGCAATGACTAGGCTGAAGATGAACAAGCTGCGCCACGGGAGGAATTGCACCACCACCGCGCCGTACAAGCCGCCCAACAGCACACCGATCACATCCACCGCGCCGATGATGCCGATTGAGCGCAGCGGATTTGGGAACAGATCGCACATGGTTGAGATGGCGATGGCTGGCACGGCGCCGGCACCCAAGCCCGTGACCGCCCGCCCGATCAGGATCAGTGTGTACTGCGAGAGTGCCAAGCCGCCCAACAGCGGCGACGCCACAATCAGCGCCGATCCCGCTGCGTAGAGCAACATGGCAAGCCCAAAGGCTGCCCGCCGCCCAATGAAATCTGAGAGCCGCCCCGCCAAAAACAAGCCGAGCGTGTAGGCGATCAGGTAGACGACTAAAATGTTGGCGCCGGCGCCTGTGTTGATGCCCAAATCAAAGATCACTTGGGCGATGAACGCCGTGATCATGGTCAGGTCGAGCGAGCCTGCCAAAGTCGGAATCGCCAGCAGCAGGCGCACACGCTCAGGTGCGAGCGTGTGCTGAATTTGCTCGGTTGTTTGCGGTGCGATCATGCCTAACTCTCGGTGTACTGAACTTATCTACACTATACGCTTTTACGCCCGTTTTTGTTGCCGCTTTTTATCTGCCGCACCATGCCTTGACGCCCTGCCGCAAATCCACTACAATTCGGCAACTATGCGTGCCTTTATGCAGGTGGTTTGATCGCGTGTTTGAAAGCCTAACCAACAAACTGCAAGATATTTTCGACCGCTTAGGGCGGCGCGGTGTCCTCAATGAAGCCGATGTGGATGTGGCGCTGCGCGAAGTGCGCCTTGCCCTGCTGGAGGCAGATGTCGCGCTACCGGTTGCCAAAGATTTTATCAAGCGGGTGCGTGAGCGTGCCATCGGCGCGGAAGTGCTGAAGGCGCTTAAGCCCGGTCAGATGGTCATCAAGATCGTCTTTGAGGAACTCCAAGAGACGCTTGGCGAGGCAGGGCGGCTGAACTTAAACGGCACGCCGCCTATCGTGATCATGTTGGTGGGCTTGCAAGGGTCGGGTAAAACGACGACCGCCGCCAAACTTGCCCTGAAACTGCGCCGCGAAGGGCGGCGTCCGCACCTGATCGCAGCCGATACTTACCGTCCGGCGGCTGTGGATCAGCTTAAGACGCTTGGCAAACAGCTTGATGTGCCAGTCTATGACGAAGGTACCAGCGCACCGCCGCCCGAAATCGCCGAACGCGGCTTTAAGAAAGCGCAAGAAAGCGGCGCAGGTGTCGTGATTGTAGACACCGCCGGGCGTTTGCAGATTGATGATCGGCTGATGAGTGAGCTAGAGCAGATCAAGGCGCGCCTAAAGCCTGCCGAAATTCTGCTGGTGGCAGACGCCATGACCGGTCAGGAAGCCGTCAAAATTGCGGAAGGCTTCCACGGACGCATCGGCATCACAGGCTTGATCCTGACTAAGATGGATGGTGATGCACGCGGCGGCGCTGCGATCTCTATGCGCGCTGTGACAGGTGTGCCGATCAAGTTTGTGGGCATGGGCGAAAAGCCTGATGCACTCGATCAGTTCTACCCAGATCGTGTCGCGCAACGCATTTTGGGCATGGGCGATATGCTCTCGCTGATCGAGAAGGCGCAAGAGACGTTCGACCAGAAAGAGGCAGAGCGCCTGAGCAAGAAACTCATGCGCGCCGAATTCAACCTAGAGGACTTCCTAGCGCAGATGCAGCAAGTGAAGCGCTTGGGTCCGATCAGCCAACTGATGAGCCTGATTCCGGGCATGAATCGCCTCAAAGATCAGATCAACGAGGCGGAAGCTGACCAGAGCATGAAGAAGATCGAGGCGATCATCCGCTCAATGACGCCGCAAGAGCGCCGCGATCCGAAACTGATCAACGCCAGCCGCAAACGGCGTATTGCCCGTGGGGCGGGCTACACCAACACGGAAAAGCATCCCGAACGTGAGTTGGAGGGCATTCAAGAAGTGAACGCCCTGCTGCGCCAATTCCGCGAGATGCAGAAGATGATGAAGATGATCAAAGGTGGCAAGATGGACATCAACCGCCTGATGAAAGGGCAGTAAAGCTGCCCGCCTAACCGCACTTTTCGCCTAACTTTTGAGGAGCAAGTCGTTCACACATGGTTCGTATTCGCCTACGCCGTATTGGCTTAAAGAAGCAGCCCAGCTATCGTATTGTGGTGGCTGATAGCGAAGCGCCGCGCAACGGGCGCTACATTGAGATTATCGGTTTTTATAACCCACGCACCGAGCCAGCCACCGTCACCCTAGATGAAGGGCGCGCCTTACATTGGTTGAAGGTTGGCGCACAGCCCAGCGAGGCAGTTGCCCGCTTGCTGAAGAATCTCGGCACCCTTGATCGTTTGGCGCGCCTGCACAAAGGTGAAACGCTTGAGGCATTAGTGGCAGAGGCAGAGGCGGCGCGTGCTGCACTGCCACAACCCAGCCCCAAGACTCGCCGCGCCGCGCCCGTTGCCAAACCCGCCATCTTTGATAGCGCCGAGTAAGCTGCCTTATGAAAGAATTGGTCGAGTACGTTGCTAAGTCGCTGGTAGATGATCCCGCCGCCGTGAGTGTGACCGAACACTTTCGGCGCGGCGCGGTGATCGTCGAGCTGCGCGTCGCGCCCAGCGATATGGGGCGCGTGATCGGCAAAGAAGGGCGCGTCGCCAACGCCATCCGCGCCTTGCTGCGCGTGGCAGCCGCTCGCAGCGGTAAGCGCGTCGTGCTGGATATTAACTGAGCGCGCTGTGCCTTCTGAATCAACCTACCCAACACCCATCTTGCCCGCGCACGGCTATCTGACTGTGGCGCGGGTCACCCGTCCGCATGGTGTGCGCGGTGCGCTGCGCGTGCAGGCGCTGACCAGCACACCAGAGCGTATGGGATACCTTGGCACGGTCTACTTAACCCACACCCCCGCTCAGGCGGAGACGTTGTGCGCTCATAAAGTGGCGCGCATTCAGCGCGATAAGGGTGATTACTGGCTGCTGTTTCTGGAAGGCATTCACAGCCGTGAGGAAGCAGATCGGTTTCGTGGGCAGTATGTGCTGGTCACTTTGCAAGATGCCGTGCCACTTGCTGAAGATGAGGTCTACCTGTTTCAGGTGATCGGCTTGAAGGTGATCACTTCAGAGGGCGCGCTGTTAGGGCGCGTCGTCAGCGTCATTGAGACGGGCGCCAACGATGTGTACGTCGTGCAAGGCGAGGCATATGGCGAGGTGCTAATCCCCGCCATTGAGAGCGTCGTCCGCCACATTGACGTCGAAAACGGCGTGATGCGCGTGGACTTGCTGGACGGCTTGCTGCCAGAATAGCGCCGCCACCACTCAGAGCGCTAGGGCAGGCGCCTGTGCCGCCCAATTCGCTGCCTGCTCATAGGCAAAGGCTGCCCGCAGCAAGCGCCCTTCTGCGCCATGCGCCGCCACAATCTGCAAACCAATAGGCAGCCCTTGCCCGCTAAAGCCACATGGCAGCGCAATAGCTGGCACGCCTGCCATGTTGAAATAAGCAGTAAAGCTGGAAAGACGCGCCCGTGCTATCTCTTTTGCCTTCTCATCGGCAAGCGGCACGCCAACCATGGGCGTGCAAGGCGTCAGCAGCAGATCATACTCCTCAAACAGGCGTCTCATCTGCCAGTGCGCCAAAACCTGTGCGCGCCGCGCTTTAGCATACTCCACTGCTGGCGTGCCGCCTTCATTCCGCAAACGCGCCAGCACATCCGCACCGAATAACTCAGGCTCACGCGCCAATTGATCAGCGTAGATCATGGCTGCCTCACTAGCGGTGATAGTGCGGCTGAGGCGTGTTGTCTCTTTCACATTCAGGCGTGTTTCTGCCTTCAGCGGCACCACTTGCGCGCCCAACGCCTCAAAGACCGCCGCCGCAGCGTGAACTGCCTCATGCACTTCCGGCGCGCAATCATTGAAGTATTCATCGTCGGCAAGGGCGATGTACCAGCCGTTCACACCGCGATCAAGCTGTTCTAGATAATCGGTGTCGGGCAGGTCTGCTGCATAAGGATCGGCGGAGTCATGCTCTGCCAGCCACGCCATCAGCAGCGCGATGTCCTCGACCGTGCGCGCCATCGGACCTGCATGATCCAAGGAGTAGCTGAGCGGCATCACACCGCGCAAACTCAGCCTGCCATAGGTCGGTTTCAAGCCGACAATGCCGCACAACGCGGCTGGAATCCGCACCGAACCGCGTGTATCGCTGCCAAGTGCCGCCATACACAGCCGTGCTGCCACTGCTGCCCCGGATCCACCGCTGGAGCCGCCCGCCGAATAATCAAGATTGTAGGGATTGTGGCATGTGCCATAGTGTGGGTTATCCGTCAGCACACCTAGCGCGATCTCATGCATGTTCAGCTTGCCAAGCAACACAGCGCCAAGCTGCTCTAAGCGTGCCACAAGGTAGCCGTTCCGCTTTGGCACATGCTGCGCCAAGAACTGTGTGCCTGCCGTCGTGCGGATGCCTTGCGTCTCGTAAATATCCTTTAGGGCAATGGGAATGCCGTGTAGGGCGCTGTGCCTTCCGCCATTGTGGAGCGCTTTTTCAGAGTCACGCGCACGCGCAAGGGCTTGATCGGCAACGAGCGTGATAAAGGCATTCAGGCGTGGGTTGAGTGCTTCAATGCGCTGTAAGTGCGCCTCTGTCAGGGCAACGGGTGAAAGCTCCCGCGCACCGATGGCACGCGCAGCCTCAGCCAGCGAAAGCTCGGTTAAGTCCATTGGATAAATACCTGTCTGTGAATAAATTTGGCAAGCGCGGCAAACACCTTAAATGCCTTTTCGCGTGCTGTTCATTTTACCGCTAAATGCCCAACCGCACCGCCGCAACCTTCAGCATTAGCTATAATTGTACCTGCAATAAAAGGGAGGGAACTGCATGACAAATCCTACCGTGATCGGCGTTTTTGGCAGTGCTGAGACGCTGCCCGATGCCCCTGAGTATGCCGCCGCCCAGCGGCTTGGTACTGCTCTTGCCGCTGCGGGTTACACTGTGATGAGCGGCGGCTACAATGGTCTGATGGGTGCTGTGATTAAAAGTGCCGCGGAGGCGGGTGGGCATGCGATCAGCGTTACTGTTAGCCTGTCCCCTGTACAAGGCTTAACGCCAACGCCGTTTTTGCATGAAGCAGTGCAGTTTGCCACGCTTGCCGAACGGCTCAATCACCTTATCACCGTGCCAGATGCCCATGTCGCACTGTATGGTGGCATCGGCACACCCTCCGAAATCGCGGCGGCATGGCACTTACTACAAACACAAGAGGTGCCGCCGCGCCCGTTGATCGCTGTGGGCGAAGGTTGGCGCGCCTTTACAGAGGTCTTTGGCGCACCCGCCGCCGTTCGCCTTGAGGCGATGGGCTATCTGCGCGTGGTGGCAGAGGTTGAGTCCGTCGTGCCAGCCCTGCAGCAGTGGTGGGCAAATCCGCTGCACAGCGCACCACACTGAGGCGCTGTGTAGGGAGAAATCATTAACACGCGCTGCCCTCAATGCTTATATTGAGGGCTTTTTCATGAAAAATTAGGGAAATCTGTATTGAGTTAATCTTCGGTTTCAATTTATTATTAAGGCAGAGTGAGGATTAACGACAATGCAACAGACAACACATGCCCCAGAAATTACACCAGAGTGGAAACAAGTCATCGCTGCTGTGAAGGCGAATCAGAGTCTATTTGTCACAGGTTATGCAGGCACGGGTAAATCAACATTGTTGATGTATCTAGCGGAGCATGTACTGCCCAAAGAAAATGTTGTGCGGCTTGCCTATACGGGCTTATCGGCACTTAGAATAGGGGGAATGACTATTCACAGGTTTTTCGGGTTCCCTATCCATTACTTGAACGCAGGCGAACTTGCCCCTAGCTATCACTACCAAGATAAAGAAAGAAACAAGTGGTGCGCCATAAAAACTATCATCGTTGATGAAATCTCCATGGTGCGCGCTGACATGATGGACAACATGGATAACTACCTACGGAAGCTACGTGCAAATAACCTGCCCTTTGGTGGCGTGCAAATGCTGTTCTTTGGCGATCCCTTCCAACTGCCACCAGTTGTGAGTACACAAGAAGAAAGGAAGATGCTAGACAAGCGTTTTGGCAGCCCATTCTTCTTCGACTCGACTGCTTTCAAAACGCTTCAGCCCCGAACAATGCTCCTGACAAAAGCCTTTCGCCAAGCTGATCATAAATTCTTGGAAACCTTGAATGCCATGCGGCTTAAGCAGCTCAGTTCGCAGCAGATGAATTACCTCAACAGCCGTGTTGCACGGCGCTCTGAGGAGACTGCCAATGCCATTCTGTTGGCAACCACCAATAGAATCGCCTCACAAGAGAACGAGTCCCGCCTCAATGCTTTGCCAACGCCGCGCTTCACCACACGTGCTGTTGTTTCGGGTGAATTTCCCTCTGATAAATTTCCAACAGATGATCACTTAAGCCTCAAAGTTGGCGCACGGGTGATGATCGTCGCTAACAATTCCAGAGAAGGCTATGTGAATGGCACGCTTGGTCGCGTTGTCGGTGTGATTGAGAGATATTGTGAGATTAATCTTGTTCACCATCATCCAGATGTGATGGGTGTATCTTGGGAAGGCAATCTGCAAAAAGTGGTTAAATCGGAGCTACCCAACCACAAATCAGAAGAACAACCCAAACAACCCTGCATAAAACTCTTAGTGGTGAGGACTGATGGTGGGCGTGAAGTTGAACTTATGCCCTACACTTGGGAAAACTACGCATACGAATATGTTGAAGAGGAGCAGGAAGACGGCAGCATCAAAGGTAAACTCAAGCCCATTGTGATAGGGCATTTTACACAATACCCTGTCCGTTTGGCTTGGGCAATTACAATCCACAAAGCGCAAGGCTTGACTCTAGAACATGCAACCATTGATTTCGGCAACGGCACATTTGCACATGGACAAGCCTATGTTGCCTTTAGCCGCGCTCAATCTTTAGAGGGCATTCGGTTACGCAAATACACACGCCATCGTAGATGAGAGAGTAATCGAATTTGCCAAAGAATATGATCTTATACCAAAATTAGCGGGCTAAATGCGCGGCGGCTCGCCGGCAATGACCGCCGCGTAACACTCGATCAGCGCGTCCATAATCACCGACCAATCAAAGTGTTCGGCGTGATGGCGTGCCGCCTGCTGCGCTGCCCTCAAGACCTCTGCGCTGCTGGCGAGCCGCCGCACGCCCTCGACCATGCCCTGCACATCGCCTACCTCAACAAGGTAGCCCGTCTCACCTTCCGTGATCAGGTCAGCAGCACCACCAACCCGCGTCGAGACGACCGGCAAGCCGGCTGCCATCGCCTCTAAGATGACCAACCCAAAACTCTCGAAGGCGGAAGGGAAGACAAAAATATCCGCGCTGGCGTATGCTTCTGCCAAGCCGCGCTCAGTGCGGTAGCCTGCGAAATGGACGGGCAAGCCTGCAAAGTGCGCTTCAAGTGCCTCGCGCTGCGGACCGCCGCCCACCAATGCCAAGCGCGTGTTTGGGACGTTTTCTAGCACGGCGCGTAGCCCCTCGAGGTTCTTCTCAGGCGCCAAACGCCCTACATAAAGCAACAGCACATCCTCAGGATGCCCATCGCTAAGCACAGCGCGCACCTCCTCACGCCGAAAGCGAGGGTGAAACTGCTCTGCATCCACGCCGCGCTGCCACCAACCGACTTTTTTCACGCCCTCAGCGCGCATTTTTGCCTGTATCAGGCGCGAAGGCGCAAGGCTGTAGGCGCTTTGGTTAAAGCCGTAGGTTACCAAATGCTTTAAAAGCCTTCCCAAGAGCGGCATTCCATAGTGTGCTGCCATGTGGGCAATATCCAAGTGGAAAGAGGACAAGATCGGCTTGTGCAGCCAATGTCCATGCACCACACCCATCATGCCGATGTTGACGGGATGAAAGCTGTGGATCAGGTCAGGCGCAAACGCCTTCACCTTGCGGTAAGCGCCCAACGTTGGGAAGCCAATGCGCCCTTCGGGATAAACCGGATTCCGCACGCATGGCACACCGATCACCTGCGCGCCTGCATACTCACGCATTCCCTGCTCTGGAGCGACCACCACTGCTTGAATGCCGCGCCGCTGCAAGTGTTCCAAAGTCAGGCATACCACGCGCACAATGCCATCAATCTTGGGCAGAAAGGTTTCCGTGTAGAGTGCGACGCGCATAGGGCTTTTCTCGCTTCAGTTCAGGGCGATTTTGACGATGGGCATATCGTGGCTAGAGAACGGAATCGGCGTAATGCCAACCTCAAGTGGACGCACACGGCGCAGCCACAGGTAATCCACACGCACAGCAGGCTCGTTCACTAGGCGGCGCGTGACGGCGCGCTCTTCAGGAAAATCGGCGAAGGGATCAATAAAATTCTGAGGCGGCTGCGAAAGGAAGAGGTAAATATCCGTCTTGGGTGCATGGTTGAAAGTGCCGCCGATAATGAGCGGATTCGCCTCGCTGCGGTTGAGTTCCACAAAGGCAAGCATCTCTTGGATTTGGCGCGCCTGATCAGACTCTTGCTGCTCGACGGTGAAAACATCGCTGCGGAAGATCAGGCTAAGCTGCGTGTTGTAAATATCTAGGGGTTCGCCATTGGGCTTGAGCAGGCGTGCGAACTGCACCGCCGTCGCCTTGCCGATTGAGGTCAGCTCGGCGCCGCCACTTTGCAAAATCGGTAGGCGTGAGAGGATCGCCAAGCCTTGCACGCCTTCCACCGTTGGCAAATACACCACATTCATGTTAAGCGTGCGCCCTAACCATGCAGCCTGATCTACGCCGCCGCTGACCAAACGCCCCGTCTCCACCTCTTGCAGCAGCAGCACATCAACACCACTGCGCCGCACTGCTTCTGCGGTCGCGTTCAAATCCGTACCGAAATACAGGCTGTAGCCGCCGTGCAGGTTGAGCGTGCCAACCCGCAGCGAGGTAGGGTCTAGCGGTGGCTGCAACACAAATGGGCGCGGCAAGGTCAGCGCCAGTGCTACGCCCAGCACGCTCAGCGCTAAGCCACCTAAACTTTCCGCCAATTTGCCGCCACGCCATGCGATCCGTTTGCGTGCCGTAATGAGGGGTACCCCCGCCAAAACTGCTGCCAGTGCAGCCACCAGCAGCCCTAAGCCACGCATTCCGCGCAGCAAGCTGCCCAATGGCTCTGGCACGCCGCGCACAAAGGCATATTCAAAGGTTAGGTAATCTGCCGCCGAGAACACGCCAAAAACAATGACCGCAGCGATCAAGCCCAGCGCCGCGAAAGTAAAGCGCCATTTACCATCGGAAGGCTGCACCGCCCACCACCACAGCAATGTTAGCATAAACTGCGCACCGCACAGTGCCAACACTGCCAAAAGCCCCTCAAAGCGGAAGCCAACCGTCAGCAGCAAACCAATCGTCAGCACCCACACCCAACCGCGATAGCGTCCGTCAAACATACCGATGAAGCCACGTGCCGCAGCGCGCACCATTGGCACCATGGGCAACAGCGTGGCAGCCACCAGAAAGGGTGCTGCGGTCAGATAGTCTACATTGGCGCGCCGCGCAAGGCTGTTTGGCAAGCCGAGCACAGCAAAGGCTAAGTAAAACAGGCTGCCAATGGCGAGGGCGCTGCTCAGGTTAAGCGAGGCATAGTTGCCGCTTGGCACCTGACGCGCTGCACCCCCAAAGATAGCCGCCAAGAGCGCACAACCGAATAAGCTAAGCGAGAGTGCTGTTTGCAGGTCGAGGTAAGCCGCTTGCCAAGTGAAATCTGCGGTGTGATCAACAAGGCGCAGCAAACCATCAGCGGCGAAGGCAAATGCCATGCTTGGCGCGAAAAGGTTTGGTCGTCTGCCAATGCCAATTGCCATATGCAGCAGTGCCGCACCAACTGCAACCGCCGCGCCTGCCACACCTAAGAACGTGCCGCCATTCGCCGTCATAAAGACGCGCCCCGCCGCCACCAACGCTGCCGCAATCAGTGTGCCAAGCCACAGCCTGCCGAGCAACGGTGCAAGAAAAGGTAGCAGGAGTGCCATACCCAGCACAATCAGCTCGCCCTGAAGCATGGCAGGCGTTACCACGCCGCTTTGGTTGGCAAGCGCGGTGCTGTCTACCGTTAGCACAGTCAGGTTGGCGCTGTTGAAATGGGCGTAGAGCGTGCTGTAGAGGAAGCGAACGCCTTGCACGAAAAAGAGCGCCACAAACGCCGCTTCAAGCAGGCGGAGCAGATCGCGTCGGTAGTCTTTCATGGCGCGCCTTGCAGTTCCCTTAGGTGTGCAGCTGAATTCTCATCACGGCGCACATTATAGGCGAGAATGGCTAAAATGTCACCCGCTGGCAGCTAGGGCGGCATTCAGCGCGTCTTTGTGCCAAATACCCTTATCTTTGAGAATCACTTGTGATAAAATGATCATTAAGCCGATTCTCGCACAGGAAGGAATGCGAAGCGATGATCAAAAAGAGCTTCCTGAAAACAAAATGCAAGGTTACCTTTGAAGCGCCACAAAGTATTACCGATGGTGCTGAGACAGTTTATCTGGTGGGTGACTTCAACGAATGGAATGAGACTTCTCACCCAATGGAGAAGAAAAAAGGCGGACGCTTTACGTTGGTGGTAGACCTACCGCTGAACCGCGAATTTCAGTACCGTTTTTTGGTAGACGGCAATGCGTGGCACAACGACTGGGAAGCGGAGAAATACGTTCCCAATCCCTTCAGTGGCGATAACTCAGTCGTCACCACCTACCCGCCCACCGAATAACCCGCATCCACAACGCGCCGCGTATAGAGCAATTTCTCAGCGCGGCGCGAGCCTGCACGCTATGCCCAACATCTTGCTGCTTGAACCCTATAATACTGGCTCGCACGCCACATGGCTGCGCGATTTGCAGCGGTTCAGCGCGCACACGCTTGCTGCGCTCACCTTACACGGTAATTTTTGGCAGTGGCGGATGCAAGGTGGCGCAGTGACTTTGGCGCGCCACTTCAACCAGAGCCACTACACGCCCGACCTGATCCTCGCCTCTGACATGCTCGACCTGACGACTTTCCTCGCCTTAACGCGCCGCCGCACTGCCACCACGCCAAGCGCAGTCTATTTTCACGAGAACCAACTGACCTATCCGGCTGGCAAGCGCGTCAAGCCTGATCTCAAAATTGGTTTCATCAACTATGCCAGCGCGCTGGTTGCCGATGCTGTGTTCTTCAACAGCGCCTTCCACAAGCGCGATTTTTTGGCAGCACTGCCCAACCTGTTAAAACATTATCCCGATCACAATGAGTTAGAGACAGTCGATCAGATCGCGGCAAAGGCACATGTGCTGCCCATCGGCATAGATTTAGCCGCTTACGATGCCTTTGCGGCTGAAAAAGATCGGCACGTGCCGATCTTGCTGTGGAATCACCGTTGGGAATATGACAAACAACCGGATGTTTTTGCCCGTGCGCTGGAAAAACTGATTGTGCTAGGCGTGGATTTCCGCGTGATCCTTGCTGGCGAGCCAATAGGCTTCACCGAGAGCGCCTTTGCGCCGCTGCGCGAAAAACTGGGGGCGCGCTTGCTGCATTATGGCTATGCCAAGCACTTTGCAGACTATGCGCGCTTGCTGTGGCAGGCGACCCATGTCATCAGTTGTGCCAACCAAGATTTTTTCGGCGTCAGCATGGCAGAGGCGATCTACTGCGGCGCGCTGCCGATCATGCCGCGCCGCCTGAATTATCCCGCCCTCATCCCAAGCCTCTACCACGATCTATGCCTGTATAACGAGGGTGAGTTAGTTGCCGCCCTGCTGCGAACTTTACACACACCTGCCCCTGTGGCGCTGCGCGCTTATGTTGCCCAGTTTGACTGGCGGAATGTGATCACAGCCTACGATGCTGCCTTCAGTGCTTTGGCAAGTTCCTAATGCTTTTTGCATTTAGAGTGCTAAAAAAGTGCAAAAAATTGCCCAACGTTTGCATTCTCTAGCCATGCCACATTGCACGCAAACGCGCCTCATGCTACACTGCACATAATAAAGCACCAAAGGAAGCAAACCGAGCATGGCTGAGAAAATCCTGATTGTTGATGATGACATTGACAGCCTAAAGCTGATCGGCTTAATGCTGCAACGGCAAGGCTACGAAGTGACGGCTGCCAGCAACGGCACGCAAGCAATTGCCCGCGCTACGGCTGAACGCCCTGATCTCATCATCCTCGATGTGATGATGCCCGATCTCGATGGCTATGAAATTTGCCGCCGTTTGCGCGCCAACCCCACCACACAGCCGATCCCGATCATCATGTTCACCGCCAAAACGCTGATTGATGACAAGGTGCAGGGCTTTGAGGCAGGTGCTGATGATTACTTGGCAAAACCGACTCATCCCGCAGAGCTTGCCTCCCGTGTGAAGGCACTGCTGATGCGCAGTGCCGCCCAACGCCGCACGGCTGCCAACGGCGGATCGTTAATTGCCTTCTTGGGTGCCAAAGGTGGTGTTGGCACTAGCACACTGGCTGCCAACATTGCTGCCGCCATGCAGCAGAAAGAACCAACTGTGCTGGTGGATATTCGCCCTGGACAGGGCAGTTTGAGCTTGTCGCTCAACGCGCCACGTGCGGTAGGCATGATGAACCTGCTTGGGCGCCCGCCAGCCGAGATCACTGCCCGCACAGTAGAGGCGGAACTTGCCGCACATCCTAGCGGCTTAAAGCTGCTGCTCAGCTCGGCACGCCCTAAAGATACCCTGCTGAATGTGAACGTTGATTCCGTGGTTGCCGCCTTGAAAACTTTACGTGGCTTGGCACGGCGCGCTGTGCTGGACTTGGGCAGCGGCTTAACACGCCTGACGGCACGCCTTGTGCGCGAAGTGGATCAGGTGGTGGTGGTGGCAGAGCCGAACCGCATTACCTTGAACATGGCGCGTGAAATGATCGGCGAATTGGAGGGCTTGGGCTTGGGGCGCGGACGGGCGAATGTGGTCATTGTCAACCGCACGCCGTCCCAGGTGCATGTGCCTTGGCAAGAGGCAGAGCAACTGCTTGGGCATGAAATTCTTGCCCTCGTGACGCCTGCACCAGAACTTTCGGCACAAGCGGCTGAGGCAGGCACGCCTATGGTGCTGTTCCAGCCAACCTCCATTGTTGCCACCCAAATGCTCAAACTCGCTGAAGAGTTAGCGGCACGTGGCAGCGCTTTGGCTGCTAATACCTAACCACCATATGACGAGGACTCATGACTGCTTATGAAGCTGTGATCGGCTTGGAAGTTCATGCCGAATTATTGACCGAGAGTAAGATGTTTTGCGGCTGTGCAGTGGTAGATAGCACCACTGCCGACCCAAACACCGTTGTTTGCCCAATTTGTTTGGGAATGCCCGGCGTGCTGCCTGTCATTAACCGCCGTGCTGTCGAGTTTGCCATTCGGGTTGGCTTGGCGCTCAATTGCCAGATCGCCACAACCAACGTTTTTGCCCGCAAAAGCTATTTCTATCCCGACTTGCCCAAAGGTTACCAGATCAGCCAGTATGAACTGCCACTTGCCATCAATGGCTGGCTGGATATTGACCTGCCTGACGGCAGCACCAAGCGCATTGGCATTCGGCGCGCCCACCTTGAAGAGGACACTGGGAAGTCCATCCACGTTGGCGGCAGCAGCCTGATTGACTTCAACCGTTCGGGTGTGCCGCTGCTAGAGATTGTGACGGAGCCAGACATCCGCAGCGCCGAAGAGGCAGAGGCATATGGGCGCAAACTGCGTGCCATCTTGCAATATTTGGGTGTGAACAGCGGTGATATGTCTAAGGGTGTGCTGCGGATGGAGCCAAACATCAGCGTGCGCCCTGTGGGCAGCAATGAACTACGCACGCGCACCGAAGTGAAGAACCTGAATAGCATTCGCAGTTTAGCGCGTGCCAGCGCTGTTGAGATCGAGCGCCAGATTAAGACTTATGAGAGTGGCGGCACGGTTGTGCAGGCAACGCTCGGTTGGGATGAGGCACGCGGCACGGTCGTCATGCAGCGCGAGAAAGAATCCGCGCACGATTACCGCTATTTCCCAGAGCCTGATCTGCCACCGCTGGTCATCAGCCCCGAATGGATCGAAGACATTCGGCGCAGCTTGCCCGAACTGCCTGATGCCAAGCGCAACCGCCTGATCGGGCTTGGCTTGAGTGCTTATGAAGCGTCCGTCTTGGTGGCAGATCGTCCCGTTGCCGATTACTTTGAGGCAACGCTCAGTAGCGGTGCTGAGCCAAAAAAGGCAGCCAACTGGATCATCAATGAGCTATTTGCGCGCATGAACAAAGCAGCAGTGCCTAGTGAGAGCATTGCCGAGACAAAGGTGACGCCGATGGCACTTGCCGACCTGATCAAGTTGGTAGATAGCGGCACCATCAACAATAATGCTGCCAAGAAGGTGCTGGATGCGCTTTTTGAGCAAGGCGGCACACCTGCCGATGTGGTGCGCCAGCTAGGGCTAGAACAGACGCAAGATACTGCCCTGATCGAGGCAGCGATCACCAAAGTGTTGGATGCCAACGCTGACGAAGTGGCGCGCTTCTGCGGCGGTGAGGAAAAGGTGCTGAAATTCCTGATCGGGCAGGTGATGCGTGAAGGGCGCGGCAAGTTTCCGGCAGAGCTGACCAACAGCCTGCTGAACGACCATTTGAAAAAGCGCTGCTAGGCGAAGCGGAAGTGTGCTGGAATGAGCATTCAGGTGCAAACGCGCTACACGGTGGATGATTTAGATCACCTGATGAGTCTGCCTGAGTATGCGGAGCGCGATTTTGAACTGCACGATGGAGAAATTGTAGTGATGTCGCCAGCCAGTGCTATTCCGTCTCTAATTGCCTTGAGATTCGGACGTTTTCTTCTGAACTTTGTTGAAGAACACGATCTCGGCTATGTAAGTGGTGCTGATGGCACATTCCTGCTTGATCCGCATACGGTTTATGTGCCAGATGGCGCGTTCATCAGCAAGGCAAAGCTGGTTGCCGCACCAACCCGCTACTTTCCCATTGCGCCAGATGTGGCAGTTGAAGTCCTTTCGCCAACCGATTCCGTGTGCACAGTGCAGCGCAAGGCACACCGCTATCTAAAAGCAGGCACAGCACTGGTCGGGCTGATTTATCCTGATGAAAAGGCGGCGGATGCTTGCCGCCTTGCCCCTGATGGCAGCCTGAGCCTTCAACCAATTGAGGCGGACGGCTTTTTTGAAGGCGGCACCCTGCTGAATGGCTTCCGCCTGAGCATGGCAGTCCTATTCCGCAACTTACCGCCTGTGGCAGCACCTTCTCCAACTGAAGGCGATAGCGAGGCACAGTGAGCCAACAGCGCAAACACGATGAGTCGGCGGTGATTGCTATTTCAGAAACACCACAGACACGCCAAAGCCTTGCCGCTGATCTGCGGGTGCTTGGCGTGCAAGCAGGCATGACGCTGCTGGTGCATTCTTCCCTCAGTAAGGTCGGCTATGTTCCCGGCGGTGCAATTAGCCTGATCCTTGCCCTGCAAGATGTGCTGACACCTGACGGCACACTGGTGATGCCTGCTTTCTCCAGCCACCTGAGCGATCCCGCTCAATGGAAAAATCCACCTGTGCCAGAGGCATGGTGGCAGATCATCCGTGACCACACACCCGCCTTTGATCCCGCTATCACACCAACACGCGGCATCGGCATCCTGCCGGAGTTATTCCGCACGTTCCCAAATGTGCGGCGCAGCTACCACCCAATGGATAGCTTTTCGGCATGGGGCAAACACGCCGAATACATCACCGCCGATCACAGCCTTGCCCACGGCTTGGGCGATGGCTCGCCATTGGCGAAACTCTATGCGCTGGATGGCTACACACTCATGATCGGCACCACCTACGAGACCAATACGATCTTCCACTTGGGCGAATACCGTGCGCCAAATCCGCCGTTGACGCAGCAAGGTTCACCGATCTTGCGCGATGGTCAACGGTCTGGGCAACCTATGAAGATGTGGAGGCTGATACGGATCGCTTTGAGGCAATCGGTGCGGCTTTTGAGGCACAAAGCGGTGTGGTGCGCGTTGGCAAGGTCGGTTTGGCAGAAACGCGCTTGTTTTCGGGGCGCGCCGCCGCAGATTTCGCAGAGGCAGCCTTTACGCGCCTACGCGCTGCGCAAACTTAAAATCAAACGAGACTAGCCATAGCTAGTCTCATGTTTGGGTGGCGGGAGGGAAGGGATTCGAACCCTTGTCCCCGCTTTCGCAGGGAAACCGCTTAGCAGGCGGCCCCAATCGTCCACTCTGGCACCCCCCCTAGTTTGTTATGGGTTATTGTAAACGCTGACTCGCCCTAAGTCAAGGCAGAGAGAGAATGATTCTCCAGCAAGGCGCGGTCTATTGGGTCAGGCTTGAACATCCCGAAGATGCGTTCATCTTTTCACCCACAAAAAACCTATGCTTTATCACGGTTTATCATTCCAAAAAAGTGACGTTTTTCACTAGACGCGCCTAGCCGCCGCGCTACACTGTCAATGTAAGCAGTTTGCAACAAACCTGCCTTAGGTAATGCGAGGCGACGATGCCAACCTTCTTAGAGCGTGCCAGTCAGGCAATTCGGCAAGCCGGCGGGCGCATGACCGAACAGCGCTACATCCTGCTGGACATTCTGGCGAATGCTGACCAACAACTAGACGCCGAAACGCTGCTAGAAATTGCCAAGCGCCGTGTTTCAGGCATCAACCTGACCACCATTTACCGCACCCTGAACGTTTTGGAAGCAGCAGGCTTGGTGCAGGCACACTACCACTCGCCCGACCACACCCGCAAATTTTATGAGTTGCAACGTGCAGAGCCAACCTATCACTTCACCTGCCGCCAGTGCAAACAGGTAACTGCCTTTCACAGCACGCTCACGGAAACCATTCGGCAGCAGCTTGCCGATCAACTTGGCTTGTTAGTACGCGATGTGTGCATCTGCGCTGATGGCTTATGCCACACCTGCCAGCTTGAACTTGCCCGAACAGAACCTTCAACATGACACCCACCTCAAATAAAGCTGAGAGCGCTTAATGCTCAGATCAACTTCCAGCCCTTGCAAAGTTCACCCTGCCGTTATCTGTTTTGCGCGAATTTCAGAAATTGCCTCTTGCACAATTTTCAAAAGCTGTGTTACACTACTTTCCAGATAGGATAAATCCTGAACTTGAGCTTTCAATGAATTACCCAAGCGCTAACCTGAATGGCTGTATGATGTGTTGCAAGATGCGTGGTGCAAGGCACTATGGCACTCGGCTGCAACACGCCTAGCCACTGCTAGGGCGCGTGTGAAAAGCTCCGAGCCAGTGCGTCGGAGCTTTTTTGTTGTCTGCACACGGACTCAACTGCTTAGCGCAAACATTCTATCTTATATGTGGTGGTGTGGCGAAGTGGAAACGCAGTGGTCTGCAAAATCACTAGGCACGGGTTCGATTCCCGTCACCACCTTAGGTCGGGCTGCTTTTTGTCCTGTTCAGAAAGGGTTTGTTCATGTCCAATTCAAACGGTAATGCCAATGGCAGCGGTGAAACGCCGCGCCCCTTGAAGTTCAACACCAACGCGCTGCACGCGGGCTATTCGCCCGACCCAACCACGCAAGCGCGTGCCGTGCCGCTTTACCAAACCACTAGCTATCAGTTTAAGGATACTGATCACGCTGCGGCGCTCTTTGCCCTGCAAGTTCCCGGCAACATCTACACGCGCATTATGAACCCCACCAACGACGCCTTCGAGCAGCGCATCGCCGCGCTGGAAGGCGGCATTGGTGCCTTGGCAACAGCCTCAGGGCAGTTCGCAGAGACTTTGGCGATCCTCACTCTTGCCGATGCAGGGGATGAAATTATCTCATCAGCCGCGCTCTATGGCGGCACCTATACGCTCTTTTCGCAATCACTGCGGCGCTTGGGCATCACCGTTCATTTTGTGGAAGGCGATGATCCCGCTGATTATGAGCGCCTGATCAACGATAAGACACGCGCCATCTATCTAGAGACAATCGGCAACCCGAAGCTGGAGATTCCTGATTTTGAAGGCATCACGGCTGTGGCGCACAAGCACGGCGTGCCTGTGATTGTGGATAACACCTTTGGCACGCCATACCTGATCCGTCCCTTTGAATATGGCGTGGATATTGTGGTGCATTCCACCACCAAATGGATCGGCGGACACGGCTTGAGCATTGGCGGCGTGATTGTGGATAGCGGCAAGTTTGATTGGAAGGCAAGCGGCAGACATCGGGGTATCGTGCAGCCAGAACCCGCCTATCATGGTGCGGTGCTGGCAGATGTGGCAGGTGCGGCTGCCTTTATCATCCGTGCGCGTGTAGTCGGTCTGCGCGATTTTGGTGGTTCACAAGCACCCTTCAACAGCTTCCTGAACCTAATCGGGCTAGAGACGCTTGCCTTGCGCGTGCAGCGCCATGTGGATAACGCCCTAGCAGTTGCCCAACACCTTGAAAATCATCCCGCTGTGGCTTGGGTGAATTATCCCGGTTTGCCAAGCCACACCAGCTATGAGCGCGCTAAGAAATATCTGCCAAAGGGTGCCGGTGCAGTGATCGGCTTTGGCATTAAGGGCGGCTTGGCAAGCGGCAAGGCGTTCATCAACAACCTGAAGATTTTCAGCCACTTGGCAAATGTAGGCGATGCGCGCTCATTGGCAATTCACCCCGCCAGCACCACGCACAGCCAGCTTAGCCCCGAAGAACAGCGCGCTACTGGCGTCACCGAAGATTACATCCGCCTTGCCATTGGCATTGAGGACATTGAAGACATTCTGTGGGACATTGATCAGGCGTTGAAGGTTTCGCAAAGCGTTCGCCCGCCTGTTGCCTAACCCTGCTGATGTCGCCTGTGCTGCCCTGAGGTAGCACAGGCTCGCTTTACCGTTCAGAGAAGTGTTCCGTGAGGAAAGCATGTTGGAAAGCACACATAACGGTGAACGACCGACGGCTGCCCGCCGCACCCGCCAGCACTCGGTTGGGATTGTGCGCCGCCAGCACGCCCATTTTGCACAGCGCCTGCACCTACGCAGCGGCAAAACCTTAGAAGGCTTCACACTTGCCTATGAAACCTATGGCAAGCTGAACGCGCAGCGCTCCAACGCAATCTTGATCTGCCACGCGCTTTCGGGCGATGCTCATGTGGCGGGCTACCACACCCACGATCCGCATGAGCCGCCCGGCTGGTGGGACGCCGCGGTTGGCGCGGGTAAAATGTTTGATACAGAGCGCTACTTCGTGATTTGCAGCAATGTGATCGGTGGCTGCCAAGGCAGCACCGGACCCGCTTCTCTGGCGGCGGATGGCAAACCCTATGCCCTCCGCTTTCCGATCATCACCATTGCGGATATGGTTCAGGCACAGCGCCACTTGATAGACTATTTGGGCATTGAGCGCTTGTTTGCCGTGGCAGGCGGCAGCATGGGTGGGATGCAGGCGTTGCAGTGGGCGATGGATTACCCTGAGCGCGTGCAAACAGTGCTGTTCCTTGCCAGCACGCCGCGTTCTTCCGCGCAGAACATCGCCTTTAACGAAATCGGGCGGCAAGCCATCTATGCTGATCCGAACTGGAACAACGGCAACTACTACGGGCGCACGCCACCGTCTGCCGGCTTAGCAGTGGCGCGCATGGTTGGGCATATCACCTACATGAGTGAACACTCGCTAGAGGCGAAGTTCAGCCGCGCCTTGCAAACTGCCGACCGTTATACCTTTGAGGCTGAATTTGCGGTAGAGAGCTACTTGCGGCATCAGGGCGAAAAATTCGTGCGCCGTTTTGACGCTAACAGTTACCTGTACATCACAAAGGCGCTTGATTATTTCGACATTGCAGAAGGCTATAGCACGCTGGCAGAAGCGCTGCAAGGCGTGAAGGCACGCTTTCTGGTCATTAGCTTTTCCAGTGATTGGCTCTACACAGCCGCACAAGCCCGCGAATTAGTAGACGCTTTAGACGGGCGTTCGGTGGAATATCATCATGTGCAGGCACACTTCGGGCATGACTCTTTTCTGGTGGAAGTCGAGACTATGACCCAACTGGTGGGCGGCTATCTAGATCGCCAATGGCAGCAGTTGCACACCTATGCGACCTGATGCACTACTCACCTGCTGCTGAAATAACCTTCAACACTGTATAGTCCCGACTTATGTACCCCATTCCGTGACGCCCTTGCGCTGCCTGTTTGCAGATGGGATCGCAGCAGGAAAAGGGCGCTGCTGCACGCCTTCATGAGTCTGCCCAACCCAGAGGCGTATAGCCCATCTTAGCGGCACCCATCAATCAAGCTGCGGTGGCACCAGCAGATAGCTGATTGCCAGCTCTGGCGCGCCTTCAGCTGCCACACGCAGCGGCAGCTCAAAGCGCACAAAGGCAGGGAAGCACAGCGTTTCGTTGACCGTCTCGCAGTAGAAGATCGCCGCGTCCAGCGTGATGAGCGCCTCACCTTCGCTGAGCGTGACGGGCATTTGCACGGGCATGGGCGGCGTGACGATGCTCAGGTTGTTATCGGCGGCTGCCACACGCGCTATTGCCGTGTTGTTATAGAAGCGCAGCGTGAAGGGCGCCTGATCGTTCTGCTTATAGCCTTCGGGAAGTTGGATGTTCAGCGTGAGGCGGCTAGTGCCTGCTGCCGCTGTCAGCGGCTCAAGGCGCACCACTGTGCCGAAAAAGTCCTCAGGCGGCGTCTCGGAGTCGGCGGTGGCGGCTTCGGGCATGGCAAGGCGCTCTGGGTTGGGGAAAACAAGAGTGCTAACGCTGCCGTCTGCCAAATCCACTACACGGATCGCGTCGTTGTTGGTATCCGCCACATACAGCTTGCCGTCAGCATAGCTGATGCCGCCCGGCTCCCAAAACTGTGGCGTGTTCCCATCCCGCAAGCCGGCGCCGCCGCCAAACAGGGTGCGGCTCTCGCGTGTGAGCGGATCAATGACCTTGATCTTGTGGTTGTAGGTGTCTGCCACGTAGAGTTTGCCGTCCGCGCCAATGGTCAAGCCAAGCGCGTGCTGCAAGCGCACAGCATCGCCGACACCGTCCACATCGCCAAAGTCGAACAAGCCCGTGCCAACAATCGTCTCGACGCGCCCAGCAGCAAGGTCAACTTTGCGAATGGCGCTGGACTCGGCATCGGCAAAGTACAGCACATCGCCCACGCCGACAATGCCACTTGGCTGCGCCAGTTCGCTCTCCAGCAGCGCGCCATCCACCACGCCTTCGCGCCCGCTGCCCACAAACGGCGCTACCTGCCCGCTGGCAAGGTCGAGCGCCCAAAGCTGGTGCGGACCTGCCATCGCAATATAGAGAATGCCCTCACGGTAGAAGACATCCCAAGGCGAGTTGAGCGCCGTCTCGCGCCCTGCACCACCGCGCAGCCGATTGCCCCAGTCACGGTTTTGGGCGCCCGTGCCAGCCAGCGTCCGCACGGTGCCAGCGCGCAGATCAACGGCGCGCACCGCATGGTTGCCGGTATCCGCCACGTAGAGCGTCTCGCCATCAGCGCTCAGTGACATGCCATGCACCCAGTTGAAGGCTGCCTCTGTGAAGCTGCCATCGCGGAAGGCTGCCGCGCCGCTGCCAATCACCTGCTGGATGGCGTAAGTTGCCAAATCTGCCACAATCACGCGGTTATGGCTGGTATCGGCGATGAACAGGCGTCCGCCGCGTGAATCTGCCAGCACCTTGCTCGGAAACGAGAGCAGCGATGGCGCACGCCGATCAAGCTCTGGCGTCAGGCGCAGCGGCGTGCGGTCAATCATGCCCTTTGCTTCAAACTCGGCGATCATGCCTGCAATGGCGGGCTGCATCGCCTCGTAAACGCCCTCACCGCTGTAGTAGCCCAAAACCTTGCCCTGTGGATCGATCAGCATGAAGGTGGGCCACGCCCGCACGCCATAGACTTGCCAAATGGCAAAATTGCGGTCGTTGACGACGGGATGCTCCACGCCGTAGCGCTTGACGATGTAGCGGATGTTCTCGGTTTCGCCTTCGTTGGCAAATTTGGCGCTATGCACACCGATCACGACCAGCTCATCGGGAAATTCTGCCTCTAGCCGCTTGAGATCAGGGATGACGTGAATGCAGTTGATGCAGCCATACGTCCAGAAATCCAGCAGCACAACCTTGCCACGCAGTTCGGTCATGCTCAATGGCTGCGGAACGTTCAACCAATCCAAGCCGACGGGAAAATCAGGCGCACGCACCTTACCGGCGTAGCTTTGCATCGGTGTAGCGGTCACCGTGACATCTCCTGGTGCTAAGCCAACCTGTAATGGCGTGATCGAGTCTGCCAAAAGCAGCAGCCCGAAAATCGCCAACAAGGCGGCGAAAATCATACCAATACGGCGCATGTTAGCCTCAGATTACTTCACAAACTTGCCCACACCAAGTATAGTGGAAACGGGCGAGGCTTGGCAAGCAATGCTCACCTATGGCTTAGCTTGTTCGGCGGGCGAAATTCGCGGCTGTGCTAAGTGCGCCTTTCTAGAGCATTCCGTGTAGATTAGGCTATACTAGTAGCCGTAGACTGCACACCAAACAGGACGCACGCATGACTGATCAGCCTGAATACACCGATCTGCACGCTGAGGCTGCTGAATCGCCACCGCCTGAACCTACCGATGATCTGCCGAAGGTACCCGTTGAAGACTCCGCCAGCACCCCACCTTATGCCGATGATCCTAATTTAGCGGAACTGCTTGGGCGCTTTGTGCGTGCGCCGCGCCAAACCTTTGAACTGCTGCGCGGCGTCCTCTATGAGCTGCCCGAAGATCGCCACACACACACCGTACACGGTGCAACATCCGACGCAGCAGGGCAAACGCCGATAGCAGGCAGTGCGCGCACGGGTGTAATCTTGGCACGGCACACCCTGCTCGGTGCGCTGTTTCAAGCGCCGCCGCTGCCTGTGACCTCGCGCCAAGCGCTTTTGGCGGTTGGGATAGCAGTGTTGGTCTTGGTGGCGTTCATTGGGTCGGCGGGCTTGCAATCGCCAGAGGCGCGCCGCAGCCTCGATCTGCCCTTTGGCGGCTTGTTGTTGATCGTTGTGCTTGGCATTACGACCATCGTCGCAATCATCAACGGCTTTGGCTTGCCGCTGCACCGCCTGCCACGTTTAGAGCTATCACCAGCACCGCCTGTCTCGGCAGCCTTCAGCGCACCAGTGGATCGTTTTCTGGCAGCGCATGGCTTGCGCCTAGTCTTGGTGGTGATCGGCATCCTCAGCAGCCTTGCGGCATGGCTATTCAATGCCAACAACCAGTTCACCACCTTTGGCACGCTGGCATGGTTCGCCAGCATTGCTGTGTGGGTCGGTGTTTTCATGCCGCGTGGGCAGGGTAATTGGTTGGCAAACACTTTCAGCCGCCTGCGCGGACGCCTGAGTACCACCTTCCGCTTGCGGTGGTCGTGGACGGTGGCGGCATTGGCGGCGATTCTGCTGCTTGGCGCGTGGCTGCGCGTGGGCGATCTTGCCCTTTACCTGCCGGATATGACCAGTGATCACGTGGAGAAAGCGCTGGACGCGCAAAAAGTGCTGAATGGAGATCGCTCAGTCTTTTTCCCGAACAACGGCGGGCGTGAAGTCTTCCAGATGTACTTCATTGCCTTCCTACATCAGGTGACGGGCATTCCGATCAGCTTTGAGCTGATCAAGCTCGCTAGCGCCTTAGAAGGCTTGCTGACCATTCTGCTTGCCTATTGGCTAGGGCGTGCCATGTTCGGTGAGGAAAATCGGCAGCTTGGCAATTTGGTGGGCTTGCTGATGGCGGCGATGATCGCGGTGAGCTATTGGCATGTGCTGCTCTCGCGCTTGGGCTTGCGGATCATCTTAACACCGCTGCTGGTCACCTTTGTGATGGTCTTTTTAGCGCGTGGCATTCGCTACAATCGGCGCGGCGATTGGATTATCAGTGGGTTGGCGCTTGGCATCGGCTTATACTTCTATCAGGCGGTGCGTATGGTGCCGCTGCTGGTGATTGTAGCTGTGTTGATAGCGTTGGTGCTGCGCGCACGCAGTTGGAAGGCGGTCAGCGCCTATCTGTTTAACGCAACAGCGCTAGTTGTGATCTCGGTAGCAGTCTTTATTCCGCTGGCGCGCTATTTCTACGATTTTCCCGAGTTCTTCCTCGAACGCACCACAGGGCGCATTTTTGGTGAGGACATCATCGAGATTCGCAACAGCGAAGGCGAGGTGATCGGGCAGCGGGCTGCCTTAGTTGAAGATCGCGTTGAGGCGTTCCAGAAGAACATCAGCGTGTTCGGTGAAACGCTGCGCCGTTCGCTGCTGATGTTCAACTTTCGTGGCGATACAGCGTGGATCACCGGCGATCCTGATGGCACGCCGCAGCTTGATCCGTACAGCGGCGCCTTTTTCGTGCTAGGCTTGGGCATGTTGTTTGGGCGAGCAGTGCGGCGGCGTGATCCGGCTGAGTGGCTGCTGCCAGTTGGCATCCTGATCCTGATCTTGCCTTCGGCGTTGGCGCTTGCCTTCGTTATTGAGGTGCCAAGCGCAACCCGTGCCAGCGGTGCGCTGCCGTTGGTCTATTTGGTGGCAGCCTTTGGCATGGCGGTTGCCCTGATCGGCATTACGCAAGGGCTGCCGCGCTTGTGGCTGCGGCGTGCTGTATACGGCATTGCGGTGATTGTTCTGCTGCTCAGTGCTTCGATCAACTACGAACGCTACTTTGTGGATGCCATGCGCGACTACCGAAATTCCACGCTGCCACACCGCCAGGTAGGGCTGATCATGCGCGGTTTTGCCGAAAGCACAGGCGCGCTTGGCAACGCCTTCATGATCGCCTTTCCCAATTGGTTAGATCACCGTGCGCTGGCAATCGAGGCGGGCGATCCGCAGTGGGGCAATGGCGTGCTGCGCGAGGATGTGATCAGCCGCATCCTAGATTTTATACGCTTCAACATGGGGACGCGCTTTGAACTGCGCCCAGATCGGCAGATGCTCTTTCTCTTCAATCCTGCTGACGAAACATTGGTCGAGGAATTGGCAACCGTCTTTCCAAATGGGATAGTCATGCACATTGATGCCTTCAAGGAAGACCGCGATTTCAACCTGTATGTGGTGCCGCCCTTGGGCTGCGAATGGGTACGGCAGTACCTTGAGCAGGTCAGTTCCTATTGTGTGGATGGTGTTGAGTAAGCTGTAGGCAACAAACTGAGCGAGCGTAGATAGGCAGATGGGGCGGGAGTGATCCCGCCCCTGCAGTGTTTACTGATAGATGTAGAACTCCAAGACGATGTTTGCACCGTTATAGCTGGCAACGCGGATCACGCCGCGCAAGCCTTCCGCCGTGTAGATGCCGATCAGCGTGTTGGGCGGCAGCGAGGCTTGTGGGATAGGCGTGGTGCTGTTGACGACAGCCGGCGAGAGCAAATCATAGTGGATTTGTGAGAACTGCAAGCCCGCTAACAAGCCGAACTGTACGCCGTTGATGGGCGTCAGGTCTGTGCCGCTGTAGCTCAAGTCTTGCGTGCCGCCGAACAAGTCTACGCTGGTGGAAGGTGCTACTTGAATCGTGTTCTGCGACACATAGGGGCGATCCACACGGTAAGAGAACAATGGCTCGTTATTTGCCTCACCCGAAGGACCTTCGTCCACTTGCTTGTTCAGGTCAAGGATGATCGCAACCGTCTCGACGCCCGTCGCATTCACCGTCGCCGTCAGGTTGACGTTGGTTACCTGCCCAGCAGGCAAGCCCGGCACAACAGCTGCACTGTAGACGTCACCCGGCTTGAAGGAGGTGGCAATCGCAAACTCACCAGCATCGCCCAAGCCCTGATTTTGAACAGTGACCGTCAAGGTAAATGGCTGACCGGGCTGCGGGATAGGCGGGCTAAGCACCGCGTTCAGCATGACCAGATCGGGCAGCGGCTGCGGCGTGAAGGTGAGCGTTGGTGGGACGGGCGTAAGCGTTGGTGTGGCGGTGGGCAGCGGCGGCGCCTCGATGACGGGTAGGGTGCGCGGATCACCAAAGAGGCTGACGAGGTTGGCATCGCCTGTGATCCATGCCAACTGTTGGCGGAAGTTAAAAACGAACCATGTGAAATCCGTGTTGGCACCGATCAGTTTGGCTTGTTCGCCGCGTGTCAACTGACCGATCACCTCATAGGCGCGTCCCGGCCCTGTACGGACGTTTACGAGCTGCCCGATGACAGTCAAGGTAACGCCATCCGGCGTGGCAGTTGGCACAGGCGTGTTGGTCAGGGTGCGCGTGGCGCTTGGCGTAAAGGTAAGCGAGGGCGTGAAGGTGAGCGAAGGCGTTAGCGACTGCGCGAGCGTTGGTGTTATGGTGGCTGTGGGTGTGGCAGTTGGCAGCGTCGTGCCGCGTCCGAGTGGTGCGGGCGTATTGCTAGGCACTTGAGCAACCTCTGGTGCGCCATAGGCAACCAAAATGCCCGGCACGCCAAACTGGCTGGTAATAAAGACGCTGACGTTGCTGCTTAGCACGCCATCAGGGGCGCTTGGGTCGAGCCGACCTTGTACGCCGCGCCATGCGGGCAAACTGCGTAGAGCAGCGGCGAGGCTGGCAGGTGCAACGCCACCGGTCTTAATTGACTCAATGAGCAGGAAGGTCGAGTCGTAGGCGGCGGCGCTCAGCGCGTTTGGCACTGCACCGAAGGCAGTGGTGTAGTTGCGCGTGAACGAGAGGCTCTCCCCACTCTGGGCAGTGTAGCTCCAGCCGGTGGCGCCATAAATGCCATCGCGCAGCGTTAGCGGCAGCGCCTCGATAAAGGCGTTGTCGGCAGCACTTGGCGTGATGAACAAGCCTGCATAGCCGCGGTCGCGCAGCGCGAGGTATAAGCCCGCTGTTTGCAGCGGCGCGGCGTCCACAAAGATGATCTGCGGGCGTTCGCTGAGCAGGCGTGCAGCGGCAGCGCTTGCAGCTTGCGGTTCGGTCAGGTCGTTTTCCACCACCAAGCCGCCGCGCACCACAACACCTGCACTGCTGGCAGCTTGAGCAAATGCTTCGGCGGCACCGCTGCCGCTTGGCTTGTGGCGCAAGTAAATAGCTGCCTTGCCTGCTAACTGGCTGTTCAGGGCGGTGATCAGCGCTTGCGCCTGGAGCTGATCGAGCGCCTGACCGCGAAAGATCAGGTCACCGATGGGCGCATTTTGGGCAGCGGTGCTTAAGAAAATGGGAATGCCTGCTGTGGCAAGGGCGGCACTGCTTTCTTCTGCCAGCGCGCCGTTATCAGGACCGAAGACGGCAACAACGCTGGCACTCAGCAGGGCATCTAGGCTTTCGCGCACTTCTTCTAGGGAAGCAGGCGGGCGGCTGATGGTGATTGGCTTCAAGATGAAGGGCTGACCACTAGGCAAAATCAGCGGGCTGCGGGCGGCTGACTCTTGGGCTGCCAGCCAAACGCCGCGTGCGGTTGGGCTATCTGGCGAATCCAACACGCCAATATTCAAGATAATTGGCACCGGCGATTGCGCGAGGGCGGACGGCAACGCCGCCGCGCTGAACAGCGCAATCAGCGCGATCAGGGAAAGGGTTAATCGGTGACGGGGCATTGATCTGCACCTCGCTTAGCAAAATCGGCAAAAAAGTACGGATAAAGCAGGCACACCGAATGAACCTGCTGCACAATTACTTTACATTCTAACCGAAGGTGCGCCTTTCGGGTAACGCACCACATGCCTAATCGTCCTGATCTTCTGCGTCATAGGCGGCATAGGCAAGCTGTTTTTCAACCTGATCCAGCAGGCGCATCACGGCATTGTTTCTGCCGCCAAAGGCGCTCAGGCGGTCTACCAAGCTGCCCATTGGCTCATGATATTCTTGCCAGAAAGCACGGTCTTCAATCTCGGCAACCTTTGCCAGCAGCGAAAGTCCGGTGTTCAACTGTTGACGATTCGGTGCGCCGCCTTCGGTCTGCTCCAAAAAATATTGCAGGGCATTGATGAGCGCCGGCGGATAGAGGGCATACAGTGCCTCTGCCACTAGGTCAAGATTTTCGCGGTCGTGGGCGATCACAATCTCGGCGTGGCGCGTCACGCGCTCATAGTCGTTCTCTAACGTGCCGCACTTGCCAAGTGCATAGGCAAGCAGTGCCGAGAGCTTTACATTTGTCTGATCGGCATCGGCAAGGCGGCGCACGAAATCAAGCGATCCTTGCTCAGCGGCAATGGCGGCGGCGCGTTCAGCCACCAACCAGCGCAGCAGGGCGCGGCTGTTGCGCTGCACAGGCAGCTCCACATCTTCAAGGAAGGTTGGCAGCCAGCGCATGTAATTGACCGCCTGATCATCGGAAATCAGGTGGGCGTTCAGCAGAGCGGGCGTTAGGGTGTGGGGCGTACCTAGAAAAACGGTCAATTCGGGCAGGCTGGTTGGATAGCCGCAGTATTGCAGCAGCACCAATGCCACACCGCGTTCCGAGAGCGACTCAAACTTGACGCCCGCCGCTTCCGCACGGCTGAGGGCAACTGCTAAGGTGTGGGCGTTCACACCGCTCAGTTCGGCACGGATTAGCGCGCTGACCACACGCGGCACAAGCGCAGATTGGCTCACAAGCATCTCTCCCGCAGTGGTAAAACACAGCGGACGGGCAGAGAGTCACCCGTCCGCAGCGCGGTGCAATTAGAAGCCGCCCGACTGGGTATCATCAAAGGCAGGCGGCATGGGCGGCGGTGCGGCGTTCGCCTTAGGATATGCGCTAAGTTTCAAGGTGAGGCGCTCAAAGAAGCTGTTTGGTGGCAGCGCGCCCGATCCATAGCCCATATCAATGATCTGCACCTGAATGATCAGGCTGAGCGTCTCAAGGTAGACTGTTGTGCCGGGCTTGGCAAGCACAGGCTCACCGCGTGGTGCCAGTTCAGCGCGGATCGCCTCATCGTTGAAGGCATGTTCAGACATTAGCACTTTGGTTACCGTGCGGATGTCGTTCTTATCAAAGACGAAGCACTCCAAAGCAGTCACCTTCTTGGGATCGCCAACACCGATTGTCTTGGAGATGCCTGCGCCGGTTTCGCCTAAAAATTCACCGCTAGGCGTCTCGATGCTGAAGGTGTCGTCATAGAAATCATCGCCCATCATGTAGGCAGACATGAAGCTGCTGATGGCAGTCAAACCGGCGACCGGTGAAGGAACAGTCTGCGGCGCGGCTGCTTGGGCTGCCTCAAGCTCTGCCTGTTTCTTTCTAGACTCTTCCAGCAGGCGGCGGCGCTCTGCCTCTTGCCCTTCCACCACAGTGGACTCGGTGGTTGCCTTGCGCCGAATGAGCGTGTTGAAGGGGATGATCATATTGAAGATGACCAAGCCACCGACCACAATTGCAGTGCCGATCACGCACAGGAACGGCGTCAGGTTACTGTTGAGCAGAGAGGGCGTTACTTTTGCCACTTGCTCAGGATTATTGCGTGCAAAGGGCTGGATCGCCTGTAAGCGCGGCAGCAATTCGGGATCGTTAGCAAACTTGACCAGCATCCCATTCAAAATATCGCCTGCATTGCCAACGCCATCTAGGGCGCGCTGAGCAACCTCGCTGGCGCCAGAAACACTAAACTGCCACGCAATTTGCTTAATATATTCTTCTTTCCATGATTCACCTAAATGCACTGGCTCGGCTGCCGTGTAGACATTGGGTGAGATCACATACGCCCACAAAAAGCCCAGAATCAAGCCGATTAACAGCGTACCCACAGGCAGCAACCGACGCGGGGCGCCCTGCGAAACGAGAAATGGAATGGTATCGGGCGAAAAGAACGTTTTGATGGATTGCCATGTCGTTCTTTGAGTCATACGCAAAAACCGACCTTTCTTTCTGGGAAAGCGACTCTCTGTGCTGTGGGCAGCGCTCACAGCCGCCGATATTTATTGTACACGAACCGCCATAGTATGCAACAAAGCAGGCACGGCGGCGCGTGCTGCCCTTGTGCGCTAAGTAGCGCTAACGCAATGTTTAGCCGCTTTTTACGCACTTCTGATGCAGGCTGTGCTATCTTTTCAAAGATAGGTAGACCAACAAACCGCAGTTTTGGCAAACGCGCTATATGGCGTAAGATTATGCCAAGCTGGGCGGATAAGAAGGGTAAGGAAAGAGCATGATGCGATTTGACCGATTTACGGAGCGCGCCCAAGATGCCGCAGCGCGTGCCTACGAAATTTTGCAGCGCTATGGGCATAATCAGGTGGATACGGAGCATATCCTGCTGGCACTGCTCGAACAGCCGGAAGGCGTCATCCCGCAAATGCTGGAGAAGATGAACGTTGACCAAGAGGCAATGCGCTACAAATTGGATGAGATTTTGCGCTCCACGCCGAAGGTCTCTATCTATGGCGGCGGTGGCGCAGGGCAGATTTTTATGACGCCGCGGGTGAAGCGCGTGATCGATCTGGCGCAAGAGGAAGCCAATCGCCTGCGCGATGAATACATCAGCACTGAGCATATCTTCCTTGCCATCATCGCCGAGCGCAACACCGCCATCGCACGCCTGATGAAAGATGCCGGCATTACCAAAGAGCGCGTGTTAGAGATCATCAAAGATTTCCGCGGCGGTCAGCGGGTGACCGACCCACAAGCCGAGACACGCTACCGCACCTTAGAGCGCTACAGCCGCGATTTAACGCGCATGGCACAAGAGGGCAAACTTGATCCTGTCGTTGGGCGCGATGAGGAAATTCTGCGCGTGATTCAAATTCTGTGCCGCCGCACCAAGAACAATCCCGTTCTGATCGGTGAGGCAGGCGTTGGCAAGACTGCCATCGTAGAAGGCTTGGCGCAGAAGATCGCCAACCACGATGTGCCGGAAATCTTGCTGAACAAGCGTGTTGTCAGCCTTGATCTGGGTGCGATGATCGCCGGCAGCCGTTTTCGCGGCGAATTTGAGGAGCGCCTGAAGGCAGCCGTTGAGGAAGTGCAGCGCAGCGAAGGTGAGATCATCCTGTTCATTGACGAACTGCATACCGTTGTTGGTGCAGGCGCCGCACAAGGCGCTATTGATGCTGCCAATCTGCTCAAGCCCGCGCTGGCACGCGGTGAGCTAAACTGCATCGGCGCTACGACGTTGGATGAGTACCGTCAGCACATCGAGAAGGACTCCGCACTGGATCGGCGCTTTGCACCTGTTTTTGTGGATGAGCCAAGCATTGAGCAGACCATCGAAATGCTGAAGGGCTTGCGCGACCGTTATGAGGCGCATCACAAAGTGCGCTTCACCGAAGAGGCAATCGTGGCGGCTGCACGCCTTAGCCAACGCTATGTGACTGAACGCCGCCTGCCCGATAAGGCAATTGACCTGATGGATGAGGCTGCTGCCAAGCTGCGCGTGGCGCTTTACAGCTTGCCGCCAGAACTAAAGCAGCTTAAGAATGAGCTGGATCGCCTGACCGCTGAAGAAGAGGCAGCCGGCTTAGCACGTGACTACGAACGCGCTGCCCAATATAAGATGCAACGCATTCAGGCAGAGCAGCACTACGAAGAGGCGCTTGAGGCGTGGCAGCGCGAGCATACCCTGGATGATGTGGTAGATGCCAACGACATCGCAGCGGTGGTTGCCCAATGGACGGGTATCCCTGTCAACCAGATGTTGGAGACAGAAGCGGGCAAGCTGCTGCGTATGGAAGAAGCACTCCATGAGCGCATTGTTGGGCAAGATGACGCAGTTGCCGCCATTGCCGATGCCATTCGGCGTGCGCGCAGCGGCCTGAAAGACCCACACCGCCCGATTGGTTCGTTCATCTTCTTAGGCTCGTCCGGCGTCGGCAAAACCGAACTTGCCAAAGCGCTTGCCGAGTTCCTCTTTGATGACGAAGATGCCCTCGTGCGGATTGACATGAGCGAATACCGCGAGGCGCATACTGCCAGCCGTCTGTTTGGCGCGCCACCCGGCTATGTGGGCTATGAAGAAGGCGGGCAACTCACGGAAGCAGTGCGTCGCCGTCCTTACAGTGTGGTGCTGTTCGATGAAATTGAGAAAGCACATCCGAACGTTTGGAATGCGCTCTTGCAAATCCTAGACGACGGACGCCTGACGGATGGGCAAGGGCGCACGGTAGACTTCCGCAACGCGGTCATCATCATGACCAGCAACCTTGGCACGGAGTTTGCCCGCAGAGGCGGCGCACTTGGCTTTGTCACCAGCCATGATCCTGAACTGGTGGCAGATCACAAGAAGATTGAGCGCGCTCTGCGCGAGAACTTCCGCCCAGAGTTCCTGAACCGCATTGACGAGGTGATCATCTTCAGCCCATTAAGTGTGGCACAGGTAGAACACATCGTAGATTTGCAGATGCGCCAAGTGGCAGAGCGCATGGGCGAACAGGGCTTGATCGTAGAGCTGACGCCAGCTGCACGCGAATGGCTGGCACGGCAAGGCTACGATCCGCAGTTTGGCGCACGTCCGCTGAAGCGTGCCATTCAGCGCTACATCGAGAGTCCGCTCTCGGTGCAGGTGCTAAAGGGCGGCTTTGGGCGCGGCGATGTGGTTCTGGTGGATGTGAATGACGAAGGCACTGCGCTCATCTTCACCAAGCAGGATGGCGCCAGCTTCCCGCTGCCGATCAAGAAAGACGCCGATACACAGGCGTAAGCCGCTCAGAGCCGTAGAAACGCACGGGTCGGATCCGTCCGACCCTTTGCATATCTGTGCATTAGGCTGGTGACAGAACGCGCCAGCCGCCCAAGAATAACAGCCAAATCAGGACAGCGCTCTCAGCCTATGATCGGTAGTGCTATCAGCGTAAGATGTCCCTTTCTTGCCCACTCTAAAAAGCTAAGTAATAAAATCTTTGGAGACTCCTCGCATGACCGTACCGCATGTGTCCGCTACCGCGCAAAGCCTACTGTCCGCCCTCGATTTTCTGCCCGTCCCAGAAGGCGTTGCCACGCTGGGCATGGAGCAAAAAGTTGCCGAGCGCTTCATCAATGCCTATGGCGCGGTTTGGTCAGAATTTTTCTTGCGTGAAACACCGCAGCACAGCCTAAGCGTACCTGCCTTTTCACTCGCCCGTTATGCCATTACCAATGCGCTGTACGCGCAATTCATCACGGAACGCGGCTACGATAATCCGCAGTTCTGGACGCCTGAGGGCTGGGCATGGCGGCTGCGTACTGAGCGCACCAAGCCACGCTACTGGGGCGATCCGCGCTTCACGGGGGATGACCTGCCCATCAACGGCGTCAGTTGGTTCGAGGCGATGGCGTTCGCCCGTTGGGCAAGCCTGATCACAGGCGAAAGCATCCGTCTGCCCACAGAGGCAGAGTGGGAATGGGCAGCGCGTGGCGATAATCCCAAATCGCTTTATCCGTGGGGCAACCTGTGGGATGCCGCCAAACTGAACAGTGGCTACACCGATGCTAAATTCACGGCACGCGGCAGCCTTGCGCCTGTTGGCAGCTATCCTGAAGGAAACGCACCTTTTGGGCATGGCGAAATGCTTGGGCAGGTTTTTGAATGGACAAACTCGATCTTGATGCCCTATCCCTATAGCGCCGAAGGTGGGCGTGAAGACCGCTATTCACCAGAACGGCGTGTGCTGCGCGGCGGCAATTGGAGTGACGGCAAGTATGTGAATCGCCTCACCGTGCGTTACCACTATCCCGCTTTTTATGCTGATACCACCACAGGCTTCCGCTTGGCGCTCGGCGGCGCACAGCCTGCTATCGCCGCCCGCCCGCCTTATGATTTGGTCGTCTATGGGCGTTCTACCTTTTGCCCTGATCTGGTGACCACCAAGGCATGGCTGCACGCTTGGAATGTGCCGTACCGTCAGGTGAACCAAGACCTTGATGAACAGGTTGCTTGGCGCTTGGATAGCTGGCTTGGTTCGCGCACGGTGCCGACGTTGGTGATCGCCGATCACGGCAGTGTAGACCCAATCGCACCACCTGCCGATGCCAACCTCAAGGCGCTGCGAAATACAGACCGTGGCACGATGCTGCATGAGCCTGAGGAAGCAACCTTGCGCGCCTTCCTAGTGCGGCACGGCTTCTTGGCAGAATAGTCTGGGTGCATCCCGACGCGGATTGTGTATTCAGGGCGAGGCTTCGCAGCTCACCACTCACTCCCTGTCCCTGCTTGCAGGCTAGGAAGAGCGGTAGAACTCTGACCCGCCCTCAATCCTATTCCGTATATCCCTCAAATTGCCGTCAGGCTGGGCTATCGGGCAGGGCGTGCTATAATCGCCGCAATAGATTTAGCACAAGGACTGACACCCATGATCATGCGTTCGGTGCTGTTATATTTGGCGCGTTCACGAACGGCGCGCAAAGTGCTAATGCGCCTGCCCGGCGCTACCCGCGTTGCACGCCGCTTTGTGGCAGGCGAAACACTGGCGGAAGGCATTGATGCCATCCGCGTTTTGAACAGTAAGGGCATCCTTGCCACACTCGATCACCTCGGCGAAAACGTCTTTACCGAAGTTGACGCTGCCCGTGCCACACAAGCCTACCTCGACCTACTGGATGCCATCGCCGAAGCAGGCGTGAACACCAACGCCTCGCTCAAGCTGACGCAGCTTGGACTCGACATCAGCCCTGAGCTGTGCCTGACCAACATGCGCTGCATCCTAGAGCGCGCCGCACAGCACAACAATTTCATTCGGATTGATATGGAAGGCTCTGCCTATACTGAGCAAACGCTGAACATTTACCGCACCCTGCGCGATGTACATGGCTTTCAGCGGCAGGTTGGCGTCGTGATTCAGGCATACCTGTTCCGCAGCGAGGCAGATGTGCGCGCCCTAGCCGCCGAAGGTGCCAACATCCGCTTGTGCAAAGGTGCTTATAAAGAGCCGCCGCAGATCGCCTTTCCGAACAAAGGCGATGTGGATGCTAACTTTGTGAAGCTGGCAGAAATCTTCCTTGCGCCCGAAGCGCGTGAGCGCGGTGCCTATCTGGCGGTGGCAACCCACGACGACAACATGATCAACGCCGTGAAGCACTACGCCGAAAAGCACAGCATCCCAAAGGATCGCTTTGAGTTCCAGATGCTATATGGCGTTCGCAGCGCAACTTTGCAGGCGTTGGCTGCCGAAGGCTATAAGGTGCGCGTCTACGTACCCTATGGCACAGAATGGTACCCGTACTTCATGCGGCGCTTGGCAGAACGTCCCGCCAACGTTTGGTTTATCCTCAAGAACACTTTTCGGAACTGAGAATATGAAGATGAGTCCCGTTATTCTGATCATTGTTGTAGTTGCCCTCGTTGTGATTGCCGTCATTGCCTACAACGCAATGCGCGGCGAAGATGAGGCACTTATGCGCCGCTTGGCAAAGGAAGGCATCAGCGTGAGCGCTGAAGTGGTGCAGCGTGAGGTGCGGCGCAGCACCAGCGGCGCCTTTACCACACAGTTCTGGCTGACTTACCGTTATGTGGTGAGCGGCATGCCTTTAGATTTTTCCGAGAGCGTCTCACAGGAAATCTACAACCGCTACCCTGAGGGCAGCCGCGTCAGCCTCACCTACCTGATGGACGATCCGCGTGTGGTGGCACGCACCGAAACCTTGATCATCTATAAGCAGTAGGCGTACCATGCCCACAGGCACACCCATTGATCTACATGGTAAGGTTGCCCTTGTCACAGGTTCGGCGCGGCGCGTTGGCAGGCACATCGCCCTGAAATTAGCGGCGTGCGGCATGAACCTGATCATTCACTATGGCAGCCCGTCCAGCGCTGCGGATGCCGAGTCGGCAGCGGCGGACTGCCGCGCACTGGGTGTCAGCGCGCACATCATTCGCGCCGATCTGGGCGACGAAGGACAGATCGCAGCGCTCTTTGAGCAAACACAGGCGCGCTATGGGCAGCTTGACCTGTTGGTGAACAACGCCGCCCTTTTCCCGCGCAAGGACTTGCTGAGTGTCTCGCTTGCTGAATGGCAAGCTGTGCTGGCAATCAACCTGACTGCGCCCTTTCTGTGCAGCCAGCACGCCGCACGCCTAATGCTGGCGCAAGACGAGGGCGGCGCGATCATCAACATCGCAGACCTGAGCGCTTTCCGCAATTGGAAGGCTTATCCGCATCACGGCGTCTCGAAGGCGGCACTCGTCAAGCTGACCGAAGCATTTGCCCTTGAACTTGGCAAAAAGGTGCGGGTGAATGCCGTCGCGCCGGGGCCGGTACTGCGCGATGAGGGCAATTCACCCGAAGTGTGGCAGCGCATCGGTGATCGGTTGCCTATCGGCACAACCGGGCATCCTGATGATGTGGCAGAGGCGGTTGCCTTCCTTGCCGCGCAGCCATTCATTATGGGCGTCACGCTACGCGTGGATGGTGGTGAGTATCTGCTCTAAGGCGTGCCAAAAGCGCCCAAACGCGGTACAGTTAGGGCGATAGGGTGGCGAACTGCCACAGCACAGGCAGAAGACATAAGGAGTCTTAGCAGATGCCTATTATTACAGCTATTCATGCCCGTGAAGTCCTCGACTCACGCGGCAATCCAACCGTGGAAGTTGAAGTTGAACTTGAGGACGGTTCGTTTGGGACAGCCATTGTGCCAAGCGGCGCCAGCACCGGTCAGCATGAGGCAGTCGAACTGCGCGATGGCGACAAAGCGCGCTATGGCGGCAAGGGCGTGCTGAAGGCGGTTGATTCAGTCAACGAGGCGATTGCCGAAGAACTGTATGGCGAAGATGCCTTTGATCAGGTCAGCATTGATCAGATTATGATCGAGCTAGATGGGACGCCCAACAAAAGCCGTTTGGGTGCGAATGCCATCCTTGCCGTTTCGTTGGCAGTGGCAAAGGCTGCCGCACAGAGCGCCGGCTTGCCACTCTACCGCTATTTAGGCGGTGTCCACGCGCACACGCTGCCCGTGCCGATGCTGAACATCATGAACGGCGGCAAGCACGCCACCAACAGCACCGACTTTCAGGAATTTATGATCATGCCCGTTGGCGCGCCAACCTTTAGCGAAGGCTTGCGCTGGGGCGTGGAAATCTACCACAGCCTGAAGAAAGTGCTGCACGATGCAGGCAAAAGCACCACCGTTGGCGATGAAGGCGGCTTTGCACCCAGTGACCTGAAATACAACGCACAGGCGATTGAGTTCATCCTGACTGCCATCGAGAAAGCCGGCTACCGTGCGGGCGAGCAGATCATGATCGCCCTTGACCCTGCCGTTACCGAAATCTACGAAGGTGGCAAGTATCAACTGAAGCTGGAAGGCAAAGCGCTCAGCACCGATGAGATGATTGAATTCTGGGGCGATTGGATCAATAAGTATCCGATCATCTCGCTAGAGGACGGTTTGGCAGAAGATGACTGGGAAGGCTGGGCAAAGCTCTATGCGCGCTATGGCGAGCGCGTGCAGTTGGTGGGTGATGATTTTCTCGTTACCAACACAGCGCGCGTAGCACGTGCCATCCGTGAGCGCGCTGCCAACAGCCTGCTCTGTAAGGTGAACCAGATCGGCTCGCTGACGGAGGCGATAGCAGCCTCGCAGATGAGTATGCGCGCCGGCTGGACGGTAGTCGTCAGCCATCGCAGCGGCGAGAGCGAAGATAACACCATCGCTGATCTGGTGGTTGGTATGAATGCCGGGCAGATCAAGACGGGTGCGCCTGCCCGTTCGGATCGTGTGGCGAAGTATAACCAACTCCTGCGGATCGAAGAGGACTTGGGCGATGCCGCCCACTACGCTGGCATGGATGCCTTCTACAACCTGCGTCGCGCCTAGCGTTTCGCAGAAAAAAACACAGGCGGGAAATGACTCCCGCCTGTGTGCCTAACTAGATAACTACGCACCTCACCAAGGCAGGCACTTGTTCGGCTCGTTATCGCACGCCTCATCCACCTTTGCCTGCAAGCGCTGAATCGCCTCATCCAGCCCGATCTCGCCTGCGAAGTAGCGCCCTAGCTGATCGCGCGTCTCTACATTGATGATGTCAATGAATGGATGCCCTTGCAAGCGCCAACCCTGCTCAGTTAGCTTGGGAATGTTGCCCAGAAAGACATCGAACTGCTCTTTGCTGGCAGGATACGGCACACCTTGCTCAATCGCCTTCAGATTGCCCGTCAGGAACAGCGAGTTTGCGGAGGTTTCGATATTCACTTCTGTGCTGGCAAGGTACTCCATGACCATTGCCGTTTCTTTGGGGTGCTTGGTGCCGGCAAAAGCAACGATTGCCGTGCCGCCGGGCATTCCGCCGCAGATGCCCGTCGGTCCGCAGGGCTGCGGCACAGCACGCCACTCAAAGGCATCGCCAATTTCTTTAGTGAAGGCAGAAATTTGCCAACTGCCGCTGTAGTAGAAGACCAATTCACCGTTCACGAAGTATTCTTTCGCAGCACGGTAAGCGCCGCCGCCACCAATCCACACTTCAGCGGGCGTCAAGCCTTCTTCGTGCCAGCGCTTCATTTCCATCACGAAGGTGCGGAAGCCTTCCGAATCCACTGTGAAGCGCCCAGTCGCAGGATCGAGGAGCTGCGCGCCGTAGCTCATCATCGGACCGAAGGTGCGGTGCCCTGAGCGATCAATGGCAATCGCGTAGGGCGTGTTGGTTGCTTTTGCCACCTCAGTTGCCAGCGCGATCCATTCCGCCCAAGTGGTATCGTCGCCCTCAGGCAGGGCAACGCCAGCTTGCTCAAAAAGGGTCACATTCACGAACGGACCGCCAATGCCCACTGAACGCGGGAAGCCGTAAATGCCCTTATCTTCGCCACCCGGCACGCGCAGCCAAGTGAGGAACGACTCGGGATAGTTCGACTCGAATGCCTCAGCATCAGCCAGCAGCGGGCGCAGATCAAGATACCTGCCTTGGAAACGCCCAAGCTGGGTGATGCTCGCCATATCCGGCGGCGTGCCGCCTTCAATGTTTGCCTGGAGCGTATTGTGCAAATCGCTGAAGCCAACCACATCCAACGTCACCTTGATACCGGGATTGTCAGCCTCGAATTTATCAAGGGCGGCGCGGTACACTTCGCCTTCGTTACCATCGTTATACCACAAGATGCGAAGCTCGACGGTTTGGGCGCTGACCGATGTGCCAAGCGCGCCAAAGATGAGGGCTGCCACCATCAGCAGCGCCAACAGACGGAAGGTTTTGCGAGAGACAGAAAACATTTTGATCACCTTCTATAAACGAAAATTTTCGGAGCGGCAACAGCATATGCTGTACTGTGAAGATATATACCATGCAACGCGCTGTGCTGCAACAATTTGGCACCAAGTGGTACGCTGAGAGCAGCGACAAAACGCGCCTGTTCGTTTGCTTGCGCGCCCTGTGCAGGTAACGCCGATCCTTGCCGCTCACCACATTCTTGCTATGGGCGGTTGATCGGCTCAATCCAATAGACGCCGCCGCTGCCTTCTGCCGTCCAACCGATGTAGGTTCGGTTGTTGCGCGGATTCAGGTATTCCACACGCCACCACGCCAAGCCTAAGCCATCACTGCTTTCGGTGCAGACAGGTCCCTCTAGAATCTTGAAGGTTTCGCCAGCAAAAATTTGTGTTAGGATGACGCCACCCGGCACCTCGCGCAGCCGATTGGGATCGCCCGGCGTGATGCGTCCGTAGCCACCCACCACCAAGCGCGATGTGAGGAAACCGGGGCAGCGCACCGCCGTCGGCGTGATGTTGGCAAACTGCGCGGTGGCTGTGCGCATGGCATTTTGCTCGATGGCGCGCAGCGTGCTTTGAGTATCTATGACGAAGCGTGTCGCCTGCGCGTCCAGCGTGCGCTGGGCAAGAGTCTGTGCAGCGCGCAGGGTCGCCGTCACAATCTGATTTTGCTGTTCACGGCGTGTGGCTTGGGCATCAGCAGTTGCCCGCTCAGCACCAAGCACGGCATCTACTGTTTGCTGAATTTGCACAGCCAACGCAGTTGCGGTTTGGATAGGCGCTAAGGTGGCTGCCACAATAGCCGCTGTATCAACCGTTGGCGTATGGGTGGCGGTGCGGCTGGGCGTCGGTGTGCGTGTTGGTGTGTTGGTCGGTGTTGGGCTGGCAGTTCGGCTGGCTGTTGCCGTCAAGGTTGGAGAGGCTGTGCTACTCGGTGTAACAGTCTGCGTAGGGCTAGGTGTGTTGGAAGGGGTCGGGCTGGGTGTCTCGGTTAGGGTTGGTGTCCGTGTAGCTGAGGGCGTCTCGGTTGGCACAGCGGTCGGTGTGCTAGAAGGCGTCTCGCTGGCGGCTTCAGTCAGGGTTGGCAGCAACAAAATCGCCTGTGAGGTTGCCGTGCCTTCACGGGCAAGCACTTGTGCGGTAATGGTAAGATCGAGTGCGCTCTGCGTCTCGGCAATTGCGCCGCGGCTGGCACTGATCGCCGCGAAAACACCGACGCCGATCACAGCGATGATCAAGATGAGGGCGAGGATCACCAAAGGCGAGCCACGCCGCCATTCCTGTGGATGGGGCATGGTCGGCACGCGACCAGCGGCGGGCGTGCCAAATTCGGGCAAGCTAGGCGGCAGCGTGGGCGCGGAAAGCTCTGCGCGGGAACGGGCAGGTGTGGGCTTGGGCGTGGGTTGTGGGAAATCGACTGGCACGGGCGCAGTAAGATCGCCCGTGTTCATGATAATGCGTGAAATATCTTGCCCATTCAGCGCCTCGCGGAATGCCGCTGCAAGCTGCCCAGCGTTGGTGAAGCGTTGGTTAGCATCTTTGGCAAGTGCCTTCCCGATAACGCTATCTACAGCGGCGGGCAAGTTGTTGTTCACATCACGGATGGAAGGCGGCATTTCGTAGATGTGGCGGTGCATAATGTGGAAAGGTGTATCGCCACTAAACGGGCTGACGCCTGTCACCATTTCGTAGAGGATGACGCCGAGGGCATAAATATCGGCACGTGCATCGGCAGGCTGCCCACTCCACAACTCAGGCGCCATGTAGGCAGGCGTTCCCATCACCATGCCCGTGCGCGTGTAGCTGGTTGTCTCGCTGAGCAGCTTGGCAATGCCAAAATCAGTCAGGAAGGCATTTGGATGCTGATCAAGCAGCACGTTGTCAGGCTTCAGATCACGGTGAATGATGCCGCGCCCATGTGCGTAATCAAGCGCCATGCTGATTTGATCAATCATACGGATGGTGAGCGGCAAGGGCAGCGCACCAGCGCGCCGCAGCAAACGGTTCAGGCTGCCACCTTCCAGCAGTTCCATCACCAAATAGGCAATGCTGCCTTCGGTGCCATAATCGAACACTTTCAGCACATGCAGATGCTGCAAGCTGGCGATCATGCGTGCTTCACGCTGAAAGCGCCCTAGAAAGTTCTCATCTTCCATCAGGTCAGCACGGATAACTTTGAGCGCTACATCACGATCAACGCTTGCCTGCCGCGCACGGTAGACGGTTGCCATGCCGCCGGCACCAATCTTGGCGATGATTTCGTACTGCCCTAGCCGTTGCCCAATTAGCGTATCCATACTCATCCTATGTGCTGCGCTTAGCGAAACGTGGCTGTGTAGCGCACTGCATCGAGTGTTGGTGCGTTTATGAGTGCTTGCTGTGCTGCTGGATCGCCTTTGAGTGTAGCTAAGAAAAAGGCAGTTGCAAAGTGTTTGACGATGGCGTGTACCTGATCAGCTTCCCAAACGGCATCGTTACAGCGTGGATTACGTCCCGAAACAATGGGCAAGCAATCTGAAAAAAGGGTGTGTTCACCGCCTTCAAAGCTGAGCAGTGCCTTTTGTGTGCTGCTGATCTGCTCATAAATGCGGTAGGCGTCGCGCTCAGGCGGCGTGACGCTATCAGCCGTGCCAACCATCACAAATGTTGGGGCGCGCACAGCAGCCAAGCCTTTCTCGCCCATGATGGGCGCATTGAAAGGTGCCAGCGCCAGCACCGCCGCCACACGCGGATCATGCGGCAGCGCTAACGTTCGGGTGGCTGCATCTGTGCTGAGGATCGGCGCCAGAATTGGCTCGGCACGTTGGGCAAGGCAGGCAAAGTCAAAGCCGATGTCTTCAGCCGTGCAATACGCCTCTAAAGCGCGGAAATCAAGCTGTGCGCCGCCCGCCGCCAACGCTGTATAGCCGCCGTAGGAATGCCCGCTCACGCCGATTTGGTCGAGCGCCAACATGCCATAAAAGGCGCTCTGCGGATCGGCGTTTTGGCGCTCTGCCCAAGCGATCATCTGTATCACATCACGTGGGCGCACATACCAGCCGAGCGTTAAGCCTGTGGCAGAGTCGGTATCGCCAAAGGTGCTGCCGGGATGATTGATTGAAATCACCACGAAGCCATGCGTTGCCAGATGCTCGACGAGGAAAGTGCTTTGTGCCGCGATGCTGCCATAGCCATGCGAGAAGACGATCAGCGGGTAAGGTGCGCCGCTACGCGCTGGAGCAGCCGACTCAACAGCGGCTTGGCTGCGTTTTCCCAAGCCATACTGCATCATGCCTTGCCCTGTATTGGGTTGGGCGGGATACCAAATGAAGCCTTCGAGGACGCGGCTTGGATCGCTTGCTTCACGCAGGCGCGCCACACCAACCGCATATTGCCCTTCAGCGGCATACGGCAATTGATCAGGTTGTGCGGCGGCACTTGAGGGCAAGCTCAGCAGGCTGAGCAAAGCAAGGCACAAGATAAGAAAACGCATAGGGCAGGTACTCCGCGTTTTGTTAGGGCAGCGCGTTGATCTGCGCGGCAAGGGCGAAATCCTTCTCGGTGATGCCGCCTGAATCGTGCGTGGTGAGCGCTAATTTCACACGGTTGTAGTTGATCGTAATATCAGGGTGATGCCCTGCTGCCTCTGCCAAATGCCCAACCGCACCGACAAAAGTGAGCGCTGCGGTGAAATCCCTCAAGGTGAACGTGCGCGTCAGCATTCCATCTTCCAGCGCCCAGCCATGCACGCTTGCTAAATGTTCGTTGATCTGTGCTTCAGTCAGTTTGGTAACCATTTTGCCTCCGTTTGCATACAATCTGTTAGATATTCGGATCACCCTGATCCAAGCAGAATCATATCAAGCAGAAAGAGAATCACCCATGTCCAAACGCTTTTTGTGCGTTCTTTTAGGTGTGCTACTGTTCACTAGCAACCTGAGCAGCGCCACTGCCCTCGAACGTCCCGATGCGCCGACTTATGCCAAGCGCGGCGCCTATGCCGTTGGCACGCGGGAAATGATCCTTGAAGAGACACCGCTGCTGATGATCACCGTTTGGTATCCAGCGGCAAACCCTGAACGCCTGCCGCAACGGACAACCTATCAGTACGGACCGATCACGGGTGAAGGGCGTGCCTTGCGCGATGCTGCCGTTGATCTGCGTGGTGCGCCGTATCCGTTGATTATCTTCTCGCATGGGTTGGGTGGCGCTCGCCTACAATCGGTATTCTACGCAGAACATCTCGCCTCGCACGGCTTTGTGGTGATGGCAGCCGATCATCGTGGCAGCACTTTTGGCGATTTGCTGCTGGGGCAGGCGAACCGCATCCTAGAGAGTTTTGCGCGCCGCCCACTCGAAATCTTGCGCCAACTAGAGTACGCCGTGGCGCTGAATGCAGAAGGCAGCTTGGCAGGCGCCATTGATACCGAAAAGGTCGGCGTGACAGGGCATTCTTTTGGCGGCTATACGACGCTGGCAGCCGCCGGCGCCCGCCTGAACATCAACGGCATTCGGGAAGGCTGTGAAGGCGGTAAACTGCCCGCACAGCTTTGCTACTACACAGTGGGCGAACAGACCATTTGGGAAAATCGCGGGCTGAGCGCTGCGCCGGAAGGACTCTACCCGCCAACCACCGATCCGCGCATCAAGGCAGCCGTAGCACTGGCGCCAAGCAGCGCGCCTTTGTTCGGTGCGGAAGGCGCAGCAGCCCTGAGCGTGCCGCTGATGATCATCGTTGGCAGCCAAGACCGTGCCACGCCGCCTGAGCGCGACTCCTATCCGATCTACGCAGCAGTCAGCAGCGCGCAAAAGGCGATGGTCGTCTTTGAAAACGCAGGACACTACATCTTTGTGGATGAATGCGCGCCTGCCCTTATCGCATTGGGACGTTTTGAGCAATGCTCGGATTTGGTGTGGGATATGCGCCGCGCCCACGACCTGACCAATCACTTTGCCACCGCCTTCTTCCTGCACACGCTCAAGGGCGATGCACAGGCAAAGGCAGCGCTCAATCCCGCCGCTGTGGATTTCTTGGGCATTACCTATCGGCGGGATGGCGCATGGTAGCTAAAGTGCTGTGATCTCCAAATCGGCAATCTCTAGCCATTGCGGCTGATCAGTGGTCAGGATGCCAAAGCGCAGCGCGCCTTGTGGGGTGATGATGGCATATTGATTATCCATCCACGCGATGAAACCAAGCGGCGGGCGCGGCGCATAAGGCGTGCTAAGCAGGAGGGCGTCATCCACATAAAAGCGGATGCTGCGCGGCAGCCATATTAGGCGGTAGGTGTGCCAGGCGCGCATTTCGACCGACAAGGGTGCCTCTGCCACACCGATTGCCCACTGCGCGATGTGCCACAAACGCCGATAGAGCGTTGGTGAGCGCATCAGCAGGAAGCCAAGCGGCGCAAAGGGCGCAAGGGCAAGGAAGGCAGGGCGCGAGAAATCGCCAATGGCTGCTTTCCAGCCGCTGCCGCGCACATCTCGCGCAAAGGGCATATTGTGCGGTGGTGCGCCAAAGAAAAACCACGCATAGCGCGGCAAGCGCGGCACGCGTTGGTTGGGCATAAAGGGCTGATTCCAAAAGCCAAAGCCCGCCGTGCCGCGCACAGCAGACTCATCGCCTGAAAAGCGCGCCCGCAGCTGCAACCGCAAGGGCGGGCGGTGCGGATAGGCAGCACGGTGCAGGTCGGCATAATCGTACAGTTGGGCATCGGCATAGGTGCGTGCCAGTATGGGCGGCAAGCGTAACAAGGTGCTTTCCGCGCCCTGTTCCACCACGCCGCCACCGATCTCAAGGTGGCTAAGCGGCATCGTAGAATTGGCGGGCAGGCGCACGGTTCAAATACCACGTTACATACAGCGGAATCAGGGTGAGCAGCGGCACTTGGCAGAGCAGCATCGGTGCGGCGCCCGAAAGGCTGCCGCTGACTTCAGGCAAGCTAGGTGTGCTGCTCAGGCTGCTGATCAGGCGCGTTGTATTGAACAATGCCTGCACCCACACCATACCGATCAGGAACAGACGCACGCCACGCGGTCTACCGATCCATGCCGCGATGCAGGCAACCAAGCTGATCACGCCAAGCGCAACTGCCAACCAACCCACGCTGCCACCGATGAAATCTATGCCGACCAAGCGCTGCGTCAGGGATGACCAAGCCATCAGGAATAGCGGCAGCATGGGCAGCAATCCATAGCCAACCGCCGTCGCTGCGATGGCGATCATCAACCCTAACGGGCGGTAACGCCGTTTGTTCTCGGCTTTGCTCATGTGCGCTTCTTTCGCCTCCAAATGCCCTGTTCCTCATACCATTCTAGCGTTTGGCGCACGCCCTCACGGAATGAAATCGGCGCAAAGCCGAGTTCACGGCGCGCTTTCTCGCTGCTAACGCGCCAATTGTTAAAGACATACGAGCGCAAATTGAGCGGATAATACGGCTCGATGCGCGTGTATTCGCTGAGCGCAGTCCACAAGCGCGCCAAGAGGATCATAGACCAGCCCGGCACATTCAGGCGGAAGGGCGAAATGCCCGCTTCCGTGCTGACGATTTGGTTTGCCTCGCGGTGTGTGAGCGTCTCGCCACACAAATTATAGACCTCCCCCACTTTGCCGTGATGCAGCGCACCCAGAATGCCCTGTGCCACATCGCCAACATAGGTCGGAAAGGTGATGTAATTGCCGCCGTCCACCTGAATGCGAATGCCTTTCAGGGCGTCCTCGATGAACAGGCGATTGAAGGCATAGCGCCCGCCGGGTCCGTAAAAGGCGCCGGGACGCAGCACCACAGCAGGCAAACCATGCTCGCGGTATGCCTGTAATGCCAACGTTTCGGCGTGTAGCTTGCTGCGTTGATAGGGATCGAGCGGGTTGGTCGGGTGCGTCTCGTCTACAAGGCGCTCTGCCAGCGGCTTCCCCACCACGACGACCGTCGAGACGTGGACGTATTTCTGAACTTGGGCAATCTGCGCGGCGTGCATCACGTTGGCGGCGCCTGCTACGTTGGTTCGCTCAAACTGCTCACGCTTACCCCAGAACGCAAATTTCGCCGCGGCATGAACAACATAGCGGCAGCCTTGCACTGCCTCACAGATCAAATCGGCATTGGTTACGTCACCTTGAATAATCTGGACGCCTTCACCAAGTTTTGCCAGCCACAGGTGGCGTTTAGGTTGGCGGGTGAGGGCGCGCACGCGGTAGCCGGCTTGCAAAAGGGCAGGCAGCAGCGCATAGCCCAAATGCCCAGTGCCGCCTGTGACAAAAATCGTGGGATGATCTGACATAGTAAGATGATTCCTTTTCGGCGTGGGCATTGTAACACGCTTTGCGGTGCTTGCGGCAAGTGGGTAGGCACTTGCCACGCACTCTCTAGTGGTGAAAGTACAGAGCAGCGCAGGCTAAATCTCTACCGCACACCTATTTGTGGCTTATCAATGAATAGTAAATGGTGCGCTAAGCCTCACTCGGCGCACCAACCCGTTGTTTTTAATATTTTCTTAAAGTTTATTTCGCTATCATTTAATCAACTAGCTGTTAAGCGTTAATCCGCTGCTGCTAGATTCAGCTATTGTGAGCAAAGCGCTTTTGTTTCAATTCCCAACCTCAGGAGACTTTTTCTATGAGCATTCGTAAACTTGTGATTGCGGTGGTAGCAATTGCACTGATAGCAGGCGCATTGTCTGTGCCTGCTTTCGCACAGCAGAAGACTGACATCAAGGTCTGGATCGCCTTCACCGATGCGCGCCTTGATTGGTCGCGTGAGCGCGCAGCAGAATTTAATGCACAGTTCCCGCAGTTCAACGTGACTGTAGATGGCTACGCCAACTACGAAGAAATTCAACAGGCAACGGACCTGGCTATTCAGCAAAATAACCCACCCGCCATTGTGCAGTGGTTTGAGGTTGGCACACAGCGCGCCCGCGATTTCGGCTATTTCAAGAGCATTGCTGATGCCCTTGAAGGACGCACCGAAGTAAACGGCATTTCAATCAACTTTGACGATTTTATACAACCAGTTGTGGACTACTACACCCTGGATGGCAAGTTCACCTCCATGCCGTGGAACAGTTCCTCGCCAACGCTCTACACCAATGTTGCTATGCTGAAGGAACTCGGCTTAGAGAATCCCCCCGCCACGTGGCAAGAGCTGGAAGCCGCCTGTGCCAAAGCGCTGGAAATGAAAGCGGCGCTTGGCATTGATGGCTGTGTAACGTGGCCCAACCACGGTTGGTTTGTGGAACAGTGGATGGCACAGCGGAATGCATTGTTCGTTAACAATGGCAATGGGCGTGATGCACGCGCTACCGAGACTTACCTCGACAGCGAAGATGCCATTGCAATCATGGCATGGTGGCAGAAGATGCACCAGATGGGCTACTACGTCTACAGCGGGCGTCAGCGCGACTGGGGCGCCACCGAACAAGCAATTCAAAGCGGCAAGGTGCCCTTCATCATCACCTCCAGCGCCGATACTGCCAATATTGGCAATGCTGCTAAGGCAAACGGCATTGACATCCTGACCAGCCGTATGCCCTATGACGCTGATAAGGGCTGGACAGGCAACCTGATTGGCGGCGCCAGCCTGTGGTTGGTGGACGGTCTGACTGCTGAGATGGAAGAAGGTGCCCTCACCTTCTTGCTGTGGTTCACCAACACAGAGAACATCGCTGGCTGGCACAAGGCGACAGGCTATCTGCCGCTGCGTAACAGCTCGGTGGAGTTGCTTGAGGCTGAAGGCTGGTTCCAGACCAACCCCAACTTCCTAACCGCCGTTGAGCAGATTCGCCAGACGACCGTGACGCCCGCCACTCGCGGCGCACTGCTTGGCACGTTCCCCCAGACCCGCGACATCGTCACCCGCACGATGGAAGAACTGATGCTGCAAGGCGGTGACCCTGCCGAGAAAATGAAGGCAGCAAAGGTTGAGGCGGATAAGCTGTTGGCGGAATACAACGCACTCTATGAATAAGTAAGGCACGCACAGCCGCGCCACAATAGCTGAGTCAGGGGCGAGGCATATACCTCGCCTCTGTTGTGTCTTAGAAAACGGTACGTTATCCTAGCCCAATCGCGCAAAAACAGAATAAAGGAGTAACACGCCAAATGATGGTTGACCCGATCTTAGTGGTAGGCATTGCCGCAGCACTTGGTGCAGCCTTTCTGGGCGTTGCATTTCGGCGCTCAGGGCGTGCGCTTGCCTCAGGCGCCATACTGGGTGCGCTAGGTGGTGGTGCAGGCACGTTGGTCTTTATGCTGCCGCTGAACTTCTGCACGTTTGAAGCTGAACGCACAGTTGAGGATGTCGCCTTGGGTGTGCTGCTGATCGCCGCTGGGATGGCGTTGTTGCTTGTGCCGTTGCGCTGGTGGTTTGTGGTGCGTCCGCACCATCGGCACATGCCACAAGCTGCACAAGGCACTTTTAAGGGCTGGCTGCTGCCGTGGGTGTTGCTCTTGCCAACACTCACCGTGTTGGTGTTGTTTCTGTATTATCCTTTCCTAGATACCTTTAGGCTCTCCACGCTGATTGTGCAACCACGCGCACGCCGCACACCTTTTGTGTGCCTGAATAATTTCACCACGCTGTTAGGTGATCCTGCCTACTTAAGGAGCGTATTAACCACATTTATCATCTCAGCGGCGATCATCAGCCTTGGATTGTTGCTGGCACTCCTGATCGCCTCTGTTGCCTATCAACCAATCCGCGGTGCAGGGGTCTACCGCACATTGTTGGTGTGGTCATATGCCATTTCGCCGGCGGTGGCGGGCTTGATCTTCTTCATCATCTTCAATCCGATTGCCGGTATTGCTAATTATTTCACCAACGCTCTGTTTGGGGTGCAATTGGCGTGGTTCACCGATCCGAATTTAGCTGTTTCAGCAGTGGTTTTGGCAAGTGTCTGGAAGTCACTTGGCTTCAACATCCTTTTTTATATTGCGGGCTTGCAGAATGTGCCGAACGATCTGCGCGAGGCAGCCTCTATTGATGGTGCCAACACAGTGCAGCGTTTCTGGTTTATCACAGTGCCAATGCTCTCGCCGATCACCTTCTTCTTGGTGATCACCAATATCACTTATGCCTTCTTCGATCTATTCGGCACGATTGATACCATGACCGCAGGCGGACCTGTCGGCGCAACCACCACGCTCATCTATCGCATTTATCAGGAGGGCTTCGGGCAAGGCAGAGTTAGCTACGCTGCCGCGCAATCGGTCATTTTATTCTTGATGGTGATTGGCATCACCGTCTTGCAGTTCCGCACAACCGCACGGCGTGTAACCTATGGAGCCTAACAACCATGAGCAGTGAAAGCCTCTATAAAGATTTAACGCTTGGCGTGCCTCAGGCAACCTTCAGGGCGAACCGTCGGTGGTTGCCTAAACGTTTGGGCGCCCACCTTTTCTTGACTGTGGCGTGTTTCATCATCGGCTTTCCGCTGATTTACGCCGTCATTGTTAGCACGCAAACCAACGCCGATGTGTTCGCCTATCGCTTTACCTTTGGCAATGCGTTTGCCGAGAACTTAGACGTGGTGATGAACACGCGCAATCTCGGCACGTATATGTGGAACACAATCTTTACAGCGGTTGCCGTCACCGTCGGCAAGACGATTCTCTCGCTCTTGGCAGGGCTTGCGTTTGTCTATTTCAAGTTTCCGGGCAAGTGGCTAGTCTTTGGCTTCGTGCTGATCACGTTGATGATGCCAACCGAGATTCTAATCATTGCACTGCTGCGCTTTGTGGTGATTGATTTGGGCTGGGGCAGCACCTATCAGGCATTGATTGTGCCGTTCATCGCCAGCGCTACAGGCACTTTCCTGTTTCGGCAACACTTCGCTAATATTCCTGCTGAACTTTCAGAGGCAGCACAGCTGGATGGCGCCAATGCACTTCAGTTTTTGTGGCGCGTGCTGATCCCGATTAGCTGGAACACGATTGGTGCGCTGGCAGTCATTCAGTTCGTCTACGTCTGGAATATGTATTTGTGGCCCCGCTTGGTCATCACTGACTCGGCGCGGCAAGTGGTGCAGGTTGGCTTGCAATCCCTCATCAGCACAGATACAGGCATTACCTATGGACCGCTGATGCTCGGTGCCGTGATCGCCAGCATCCCGCCGGTGATCGTCTTTGTGCTGCTTCAAAAACAGTTTATGAGTGGCTTTGCCATCGGGCGGGATAAGTAGCGCCGTTGCGCCCAACGCGAAAGAAGCACACTCAAACCTATTCCGCAGCTAAAAATTTGGGATGGCGCTCTGCATATTTTGAAATCGCTTCTGGTTGTGTGATACTATGCTGAGAAGTGGAGCGCCCTATGCTGATTTACGATTACCACGTCCACACGGATAACAGCCTCGATTGTAGCACACCCATGATCGTTATGTGCGAGAGGGCAATTGAGCAAGGCATTCAAGAGATCGCCTTTACCGATCATTTCAACAATCACCTGCTTGATATTGATCTTGGGTTTTACGATCCCAAACGTTATTTTGAGGATGTTGAGTTTTGCCGCCAACGCTTTCCACGGCTTAAAATCCTCACCGCTGTTGAGATCGGCGAGCCACACCGTTGGCAAACACGCATTCAGCGCACCTTAGCTGGCTATTCCTATGATGTCGTGTTGGGTAGCCTGCACTGGGTGGGCAATGAGAACGTCTTTAACGAGAACTATTTTCGGGCGCGCTCACCTGAGCAGGCATACCGCGATTATTTTGCCGAGTTGGTGCGGATGATCGAACACGGCGGCTTTGACATCCTTGCGCATGTGGATTTACCCAAACGGCTCGGTCACCACTACTACGGCACCTTTGAGACCGCAGCCTTTGAGCCAGAGTTTTGCGCGGTGTGGCAAGCCTGCTTGAAGCGCGGCATCATACCTGAAATCAACACCAAAGGCTTGCGCGTGCCATCCGCGCAGTTACATCCCACCGTAGAGGCATTGCGCTGGTATGTGGCACTTGGCGGGCATAGCCTGACTTTTGGCAGTGATGCACACCATCCTGAAAGCATCGCACAAGACTTTGCGGCTGCTTACGCCTGTGCAACAGCAGCAGGCATTCAATATGTGTGCCGTTATGAAGGGCGTCAGATTATTGCGCGTGTGCCGCTTGCCAATGCTACGAGATAAGCATCACAGCGAATGACCACCATAGACAGGCGGAGTTGGCATTGCCTGCCGACTCTCGCCATGCCGTTGAGCATGTTCATCAAATACAGAATCTCCTCAAACCGCACACCCATGCCGTCTATGCTCTGAGCCTAGCACGGCGCAAGCCTCGAAAAACTGCCACACATCTATCGAGCGCTGCAACTGCCGCCACAGGCTGTGATTTACCCGCACGCGCCTTTTAGCAAATCCGCCAAACACTGACCCTTGCCCACTCGCTCGCCCTAAAAGTCATTATCGCCCCCTAAGCTCGCAAGCAGGAACAGGGCTAGGGATGAGCTGATTTGCTGTGCTGCCCCTTCAATGTGCGCGTCGCGGGTGAGGAACAGTCCGTGCGGCGGGGCGTAGTAGCGCGCACGTAGGCAGAGCAAGCCGTTGGGATCGGTGTGCTTAGGTTGTTCAAGAGCGCTTAGGTCGGATTACCCTCGACTTTCCAGATGTCTACCCACCAAGGAATATCTTTAGTTTGTTTTTGGGCAGGACTTTTGGGTATTTGACTATAAGGGCAGCAGGAGGCGGAAAAACCGCTTCGGTGAACTTAGCAAGCATAGAAAGCAAAATCCCTTTATAGGTTACCTAAGCAAGAAAGCGACTCCACTTGCAGATGAAAATATTGCAGATACCCCTTCATGTGTAGTTCGGGCTGATAATTTAGGAAAAAATCTGGCATTCCGCGCAAGTAGCGCACTGTTCAGCTCAGCCGCAATGCCTAGAGCGTCTCCAACCACGCTTTGAAGCGCGCCTCCAGCCCTTCCCGCACACTGCGGAATGCCTCTGCTTTAGCGGCATCGCCTTCAACCGCCGCCGGATCAGGAAAACTCCAGTGAATGCGCGTTGCCTTGCCGGGGAAGACTGGGCAGGTCTCGGCGGCTGCGTCGCAAACGGTGATCACATAGTCAAACGGCTGCTGAAGGAATTCGCTGAGGTGCTTGGAATACTGCTCACGAATATCAATACCGCGCTCGTCCATCGCCTGAATGGCAAACGGGTTCACGCTGGTAACACGGCTGCCGGCGCTGAATACCTCGATGCGTTCGGCGGCAAGGTGGCGCAGCAAGCCTTCCGCCATCTGCGAACGTGCCGAATTGGCTGTGCAGAGGATAAGAACGCGCAGTTTAGGTTGCACATCGCTCATAAACGACTATCCTTCCTTTTAGCTAGGTTGCCTGAAGCGTGCCATACGAAACAAGCTCAGATCGTGGCTGGTGCTGCCTGAAAGTGCCAGCTCCGAGAGCAGCTTGCCGATCAGGTTGCCAAACTTGAAGCCATGCCCACTAAAGCCTGCACCAAAGATGATCTGTGGATAGGCGGGATGTGCATCAAGGATGAAATGTTCGTCGGGCGTCATGGTATACAAACATACACGTGCCTCTTTCACCTCACCGGCGGCAAGCGGCAAATGTTGGCGCGCCCACTGGCGCACCTTCTCAATATAGGCGGCATCGGGCGTGCGGTTCACCTGATCAGGATCACAAGCATCATTGTTGGCATGAACGCCTACTTTCACGCCGTTGCCATCCACATTGGGCAAGCCATAAAACCACGTTGGGCTGTGGAAGATGAAAACGGGGCAGCGATCAGGCGCATACATATCGTAATCATACGGCTCAAAAAACACAATTTGCTCACGGGTGGGCTGTAAGGGTAGGTGAATATCCAACTGGCTGAGCAGTTTGCCCATCCAGGCACCACCGGTGATGATCAGCGTGGCTGCCTCATAACTGCGCGATTCCGTATGGACGCGCACCGAGTCACGCAGCGGCTCGATGCGCTGCACGGCGATGTCAGGCAGTAAATCTGCGCCTAGCACATGCGCCAGCTCTGCTTGTGCCAACACACAGGCAGAGGCAGCTAAATAGGCGGCGTCTGCCTGATAAAGGGCGCGCATGGTCGGCGTCAGTTTGAACTGCGGAAAGCGCTGTGCCGCCTCTTCAGGGGTGAGCCATTCAAAGGGGATGTTGGCAGCCGTTAAGGTTTGGCGCGTGTTTTGCAGCGAGGGCGAGTCTTCTTCGCCAAAATCAAAGCCGCCGGTGCGAACCAGCAGGCGCTTGCCGCTTGCCTGCTCTAGGGCGCGCCACAAGGTGAACGCCTCACGCGCCATTTGCACATAGGTTGGGTGCGTGTAGGCATAGCGAATAATGCGTGATTCGCCATAGGAACTGCCTAAGCGGTGATCTAGCGCAAATTGTTCAAGGGCAAGCACGCGCTTGCCTGCTTTAGCAAGATGATAAGCAGCCGCGCTGCCCATCACGCCTAGCCCGATCACGATTGCATCGTAAGGTTTGCCCATGAGTGACTCTGCTGCCTATCTTGGTGCGGTCGGTTTGCTGGTGACGCCAATTGTGGCATAAAGTCAGGTTTTAGGGCAAGTGATTTGATCCGTTAGCCCTCAACGCGCACACGCCCTTCACCTGCCACCACATGCCCAACCGACCAGCCCTGCACGCCACGTGCCGCCAATTCTGCCAGCAGTGACGGCGCACGGCTTGCCATCACAGACATTAACAAGCCGCCGCTCGTCTCAGGGGCAAAAAGCAGCAGCCGCGAAGCGTGCGGCAAATCATTCGAAAAGGTGACCCACGCCTCATAGTAGGCGCGGTTAGCATGTGCGCCACCGGGAAAACAATCGGCAGCGGCGTAGCGCAGTGCGCCGCTTAGCCACGGCAGCGCGCTGTAGCTCACGACGAAGTCTGCATTGCTGAGGGCTGCCATTTCGCGGGCATGACCCAACAAGCTGTAGCCTGTGATATCCGTCATGGCGTGAACACCAACTGCCTGTGCTGCCTGCGCCGCTGCACGATTCAGCGTCATCATGCTCTGGATGGCGGCTTGTACGTCATTCGGATCGGCAAGGTCACGCTTGAGCGCCGTCGTGATGACGCCCACACCCAACGGTTTGGTAAGGATCAGCACATCGCCGTGTTGGGCGCCGCCCTTCGTGATCACGCGCTGTGGATGCACAATGCCTGTGACTGCCACGCCATATTTTGGCTCAGCATCCTTAATGGTGTGTCCACCTGCGATGGCAGCGTTGCCCGCCCGCAAGCTGTGCGCGCCGCCGCGCAAAATCTCAGAGAGGATAGCGGTATCAAGATTTTCAGGGAAAGCAACGAGGTTAATGCCAAACAGCACCTCGCCGCCCATAGCATACACATCACTCATGGCGTTGGCGGCGGCAATGGCGCCAAACGCGAACGGATCATCCACCACCGGTGGGAAGAAATCCACAGTTGAGATGATCGCCTGCGCTTCGCTAAGCTGGTAGACGGCAGCATCATCCGGTGCTTCCAAGCCCACCAAGAGGGCGGGGAAATCGGTGGCGTGGAAGGTTGCCGCCAGCGGTTGCAGCACGTGCATCAGCTCTCGCGGGGAAAGTTTTGCGGCACAGCCTGCACAAGTGGCAAGCGCGGTCAGTTTTACAGGTTGCGGAGATTGATCGGACATTGCCAAGCCTTATTGCTAAACCATTTTAGGGCAATTATAGCCGTTCGAGAGCGCTTTGGGGCAACAATACAAAAGACCCATCAAGAGATTATAAAAAACCTGTAAAAGTTCGTGGGCTTTACAGGGTAGAGGGTCTCGGTTTGCTTGACTCAAGTTCCTCAGTGAACGTAAACTAAAAACATCAGACGCCAAGAGCAAGCTGGCAAAACAGTGCGCAAAACGGCGAATGAAAAGTGAAAGTTCAATGTCTAGGTAAGTGGAGGGTAAGCAATGGGCGCTCCAAAAATTCAGGCGGATTACGGCTCGCTGGAGCAGATTTCCGCCAACTTTAGCAAAGAGTCGGATCAGACTCGCCAGTTGTTGCAGACTGTGAAAAGCTGCGTGGATGCTCTCAAGGGCGGCGGCTGGATCGGCAAGGGTGCTGATAACTTCTATAAGGAAATGGAAGAATTGGTGAACCCGGCGATGGATCGCATGATGCGTGCGCTCGCAGATGCGGCTTCTGCCACCAAGCGCGTTGCGGATGCGCTGCGCCAGGCGGAAGAAGAAGGCTGCGCGCTGTTCGGTTAATCAGTTCAGGCAATCAGAGTTAAGAAAACCTAAGGGAGGTTGGCTATGTCCGGTATTGACGTCCAGATGGACTATGAAGTCGTTGAAGACATGATCAAGATTTTCAACAGCGGCGCACAGCAGTTGACCGAGACGGCTCAGGCTATGCAGGCTGTTGCTCAGAAGATGCGCGGTGGTGCGCTGCTCGGCTTGGGCGGCGATGACTTCGCCGAAGCGCTGGACAAAATCCTTGCGCCACGCATTCAGAAGTTGATGGAAAAGTTCAAGGAACTGGCGGGCGACGTGAAGTTTGCCAAGGACGCCATCCAGCGCGGTGACAACACGGCACGCGGCAAGTTCCTATAATCGTAGCGAGCAAGGGGAGGAGTAATAATCATGAGTGGTATTTTCACGTTCATTGCGGGTGAGATCGAAGAGCACATCCAGCAATTCGGCCGTCAAGCAGATACCTGCGACCGCGTGGTGGGCAATATCCGTCAGGGTGCTGCGCCTATCCAGAACGGCGCATGGATTGGCAAGGGCGCTGAGGCGTTCAAGCAAGAGTTGGTCACCCGTGTGTTCCCGCAGATGATGGAACTGATCGCAGCCATCACCGGCTTCGGCGGCAAATTGGGCAACGCGCTCAACATCATGCGGAATGCTGACAAGATGGTGCAGGGCATCGTCGGTCAGGTGGCAGGCATCTTCGAGAAGATTTTCTAATTCGCGTGGAATCGGCAAGATAAGGCTAGTAAGGAGTAAGGCACGTGGCAGACGTTGCAATGGATTATGAAGTTGTAGCACGTATGGCGAAAGTGTTCGGCACTTCTGGTGAGGTGTTGAAGACCGTCGGCACAGTGCTAGAGATTGCCGCTAAGGCACTCAAGGCGAGCGCGATGTTCGGCATGGTCGGTAACCTGGCGCTGGCATTCTACCTCGATAATATCGCCACCAAGTGCAAGACCCTCTCGGCAACCTGCATCGAGATGGACGGCGACCTGAACGGCGCTATCAAGGCACTGCGTGACAGCGACTTCAGCGGTTCGACCCGCTTCGTATAAAAAACACCCGCCGCCGCGCAAGCGGTGCGGATAAGTACTGGAAGCGACAGCGCCCGTTAAGTCACGGGCGCTGCTTTTTTGCCCAGTTATTCCCACCTAATTCCCAAAATTTGGCATTTCCGTTTGATTGCATTATGCTTTTGTTATAAAGTATCCAAAACGATTTGGATTTACGCTTTATGCAGGTTCGGCTTAAAGATATTGCCAAATTAACTGGTTTTTCGATCACAACTGTCTCACGGGCGCTGGCAGGCTACACGGACGTGAACGCCGAAACACGCGCCTTCATCTTGCAGACTGCTCACCAACTTGGCTACCAACCGAACGGCATCGCCCAGCAGCTTCGCCAGCAGATTGCTAACGCCATTGGCTTGATCGTCCCTTCAGATGCGCATGACCTCAGCGGCGACTTTTTCAGCCAACTGCTGCACGGCATTAGCGCAGAGGCTGCTGAACAGCACTTCGACATCCTGATCAGCGCTGCCCTGCCCGGCGAGGAAGAAATGCGTGCCTACCGCCGTTTGGTGGGTGGCAAACGCGTCGATGGGGTGATCCTTGCCCGCACCCGCCGCGATGATCCGCGCATTGCCTATCTGCGTGCTAAAAAGCATCCCTTTGTCGTCTCTGGGCGTGCCGCGCCTGATGAACCATCCGATTTTCCTTACATTGACGTGGACAGTCAGGCTGCCATGCGTGCATTGGTGGCATATTTGCACGAATTAGGGCACCGCCAGATTGGGATCATCTTGCCACCGCCCGAAGTTGCCTACACCGGCTACCGCTTAGCGGGCTATCGGGAGGGCTTGGCGGCAGCCGAATTGCCCTTCTGCCCTGAATACCTGCAATACGGTGATTTGGCGCGCAGCGGCGGCTTCCATGCCGCGCAGCAGTTGCTCAGCACACAGCCGCAGCTTACTGCCCTGATCGCCTGTAACGACTTGATGGCGCTCGGCGCGATCAGTGCTGCGCTTGGGCGCGGCTTGCGAGTGGGCGCCGATCTTTCGATTGTCGGCTTTGATGACTTGCCTGCGGCGGAATACAGCCATCCGCCGCTGACGACCTTTCGCCAACCGATCTACGAGATTGGGCGGCGCTTAGCCGCCATGCTGATTGGGCTGATTCGCGGTGAACAGAGCGCGCATACGCAGGTCATTTTGCAAGGTGAGCTAATTGTGCGTGCTTCTAGCGGTGTGCCGCAGCGTAGTAGGTAAAGGAGGTGATGCACACCCGAACTTGAGCGCCGTTAAACACTTGCAGGCTTATTAGACTTAAAAACCTTTGGAGGAAATATCATGAAACGTATTCGTCTCTTTCTAGCAGCCGCGTTGATGGCAGCGTTGGCGATCAGTGGTGCTGGTGTCACCGCGCAGGGCGAAGTCACCTTTCTATCCACACAGTTCAACATCGTTGAGGAAGCGGCAAAGGCACGCACCATTTTTGAAGGCTTTACAGATGGCAAGGCAAACTTCGTGACCACTGAAGAAGGTCCGATGATTGACCTGCTGAAGGCAGAAGGGCAAGCTGGGCGCGGCGCAAACGATGTGATCGGCGCGCTGCACGGCACTTTCCCGAACTTGGTGGAAGGCGACCTGCTGTTGGATATGTCTGATCTGCTGGCAGAGATTAGCGGTTCGGTGGATGTCAACGAGTCTTTGGTGGAGCTGGGCAAGCTCGGCACCACCGACTTCCAATACTACATCCCGTGGATGCAGGCAACCTACACGATGGCTGCCAACGTTGAGGCGCTGCAATACCTGCCCGAAGGCGCAGACCTGAACGCCCTAACCTATGAGCAGCTTGCTATGTGGGCGAAAAACATGCAAGAGGCAATGGGCAAGCCCGGCTTGGCATTCCCCGTCAAGGGCTTGTGGAATCGCTTTATGCAGGGCTACGCCTTCCCCTCGTGGACGGGCGGTATGGTGACGGGCTTCAAGACGCCTGAAGCAGTGGCGATGCTCACCTTCTTCCGCGATGAGCTGTGGCAATATGTGAACCCTGAGTCGATCAACTACGACTTCATGGGTGCGCGCCTGCTCAGCGGTGAGGCAATGGTGGTGTGGGATCATGTGGCGCGCCTAAAGCCCGCCTTTGATGCCGAGCCTGATAAGTTCGTGGCGTTCCCAGCGCCTGCTGGTCCTGCTGGGCGCGGCTACATGCCTGTGGTGGTCGGTGTGGGCATTCCTGCCACAGCGCCAAACCCACAAGGCGCCATGTCGTTCGTGAAGTACCTGCTCAGCCCTGCGACGCAAGGCGCCATCATGAGCGAGCTAGGCTTCTATCCGGTCGTTTCGGGTGTGGATACCAGCAACTTGCCGGCGGGCGTCGCTAAGCAGTTTGAGGCAGTGCAGATGCAAGGCTTGTCTGCCGATGCGATTCCATCACTGCTGCCGGTCGGCTTGGGCGCACGCGGTGGCGAGATCAACGAAATCTACCGCAACGCCTTTAGCCGCGTCATCTTCGATGGCGAAGACCCAGAGGCTGTGCTGAACGATCTAGGTACAGCGTTGCAAGCACTGCTCAACGAGACGGGCGCACGCTGCTGGGCGCCTGATCCAGTGAGCGAAGGTGCTTGCCAACTGAAATAAGTTAATCTGTGGGACGGCACGGCGCGCTGGATCGCTGCGCCGTCCCTTTCGCTCTGAAAGCCAAAATAGTCTTTAAGATTTTGTGAGGCTGCTTTGCGTGAAAAATCATCTAGCGAAAAAACAGCGCGCCGCCGCTTAAACATCACGCCCTATGTGCTGCTGCTGCCTTCCATGCTCTACCTGCTGCTCTTTTTTGCCTATCCGATGGTGCAGGCGTTTCAATTAGCGCTTAGCAAAAATGTGGATGTGCTGAACTTGCGCGCCGAACCAAACCTTGAGTCGGCAGTGACGGGCAGCCTTGCCATGCAAACCGTTGCCAACGTGCTGGAGCGCGAACGCAGTGAAGAAGTGCTGCCAACGGGCGTCAGCCGTGCCGTGTTCTGGTTCAAGGTCGAGGCACCTGATCTCGAAGGCAATCTGGTGCAAGGGTGGGTAAGCCAACGCAACATTTTTATCGAGAACCGCACCGAGTCGCAGACCTTGCGCGTGACAACCGGCGAGCCAAGCCGCGTCTTTACCACTGAGTTTATCTCGCGCATGGTCAACGATTTCCGCTTCTTGCCGGCGCTTGGCACAACCATTCTGCTTGCCGTGCTGATTTTGCCCATTCAATTTACCTTGGCGATCATCATCGGCTTAGTGCTGCAAAGCCAGATTCGCGGCAGCAGCTTGTTTCTGTATATCTATGCCATTCCGCTAGGCGTCTCTGACCTGACGGCGGGCATCGTTTGGTATTCCGTCTTCACCCAACAAGGCTTTTTGAACTCTGCCTTAGTCACGGCGGGCATCCTAGAGCGTCCCTTCATCTTTTTGCAGGCAAGCAACACCGGCTGGATGATCGCAGCAGTGGTCATCGCTGAGGTGTGGCGCGCAACATCGCTGGTCATGGTGATTGTGGTGGCGGGCTTGCAGGCGATTCCGCGGGAATTCCTAGAGGCGGGTGAAGTGTTCGGCGCCACGGTCTGGCAGCGCCTAACGCGGATCATCTTGCCGCTGCTCAAGCCAAGTTTGCAGGTGGCGCTCATCTTGCGGACGATCCTCGCCTTCCAGGTCTTTGCGGTGCTGGTGGCGATCACGGGCGGCAATGTGCTAACCGTGCTTGGTAACGAAACCTTCCGCTGGTATGATCCGGGACGTTTCAACAATCCGAACGTGGCAGCCGCTTATGCCGGCTTCATCCTGCTGATCTCGCTGGCAATTTCGTTCTTTTACCTGCGCGCCGTGCGCGGACAAGAGGAGGCATTGAAACACGCATGAGCGCTGAAACAAGCCTTTCCCAACTGCCACGTGCGCCGTTTGCTCTAGATGCGGTGCAGCGGCGCGCCAAACGCCGCCACAATCTGCGGCGCGCCTCGATCTATGCGGTGGCGGTCAGCCTTGCGATCTTCATCTTGCTGCCGATCTGGTTGATGGCAGTCATGGCGTTCAGCACGCCGCAAAACGTGCGCGCCTTCCCAAAGCCCATCGTGCCAAATCCCATCTCCACCGAGACTCTGCAATTCTTCTTAGGTGTGGATGGCATTTTGCGCGCCACCGGCAACAGCATTCTGGTGGCAGTCATCACGTTGATCTTATCCTCACTGATCGCCATCCCCGCCGGCTATGCCATCGCACGCTACCTCTTTCCCGGACGGGATGCCGTGCGGCTAGGTATTCTCTCGGTGCGCGCCTTCCCGATTTTGGTGCTGGCAGTGCCGTTGGCAACTATCTACATCCAGATCGGCGTGTTTGATAGTCCGTTCAGCCTTGCCCTGATGCATGTGGCGCTCACCTTGCCAACGACGATCCTCGTGGTGGCGAGCGTCTTTGCCAGCGTGCCGTATGAGTTGGAGGAGGCGGCGCAAATTTTCGGCTGCACGCCGACTCAGGCATTTTGGCGTGTGGTGCTGCCGCTCTCCATTCCCGGCATTGCCGCCTCTGCCATCCTGACCTTTGTGCTGAGCTGGAACGAAGTTTTTGCCGCCATCACCTTAACGCTGCAAAACCGCACGCTGCCGGCGGAAATCCTCTACACGCTTGATAAATCGGACGATACCTTTAAGTTTGCGGGCGCGTTTTTTATGCTGCTGCCTGCAATCGTGTTCATTTACTTCATTCGGCGCTACTTGTTCAACATGTGGGGTCAGATCAGCAAGTAAGGAGCGGTGTGTATGGCAGAGCTAGTCATTCAGAACGCTGTGAAGCATTTCGGCAAGTTCACCGCCATTGACGATGTGAGCCTGACCGTGAGCGACCGCGAATTTGTGGTGCTGCTCGGTCCAAGCGGCTGCGGCAAAACGACGCTGCTGCGCGCTGTGGCAGGCTTGGGCATGGTGGATAGCGGCAAGATCACAGTCGGCGGGCGCGACATCACCTACCTGCCGCCGCGTGAGCGCAACATCTCAATGGTCTTTCAGAACTACGCCATTTTCCCACATATGAGCGTCTTTGATAACATCGCCTTTGGCTTAACCATGAAAAAGACGCCCAAAGAAACCGTGCGCGAGCGTGTGCATAACGCTGCCAAACTGCTGCACATCGAAAACATGCTGGAGCGCAGCCCAAGCCAGATGAGCGGCGGTCAGCGCCAGCGCATTGCCGTAGCGCGTGCCATTGCCGTGCAGGCGGAAATCTTACTGATGGATGAGCCGCTGAGCAACCTCGACGCGCTGCTGCGCCTTGAGATGCGCGCCGAACTGAAAGCGCTGCTGGCAACCCTGGGCGCCACCACCATCTACGTCACGCACGACCAGATCGAGGCGCTCAGCATGGGCGACCGCATCGCTGTGATGAAAAGCGGCAAAATCCTACAATGTGATCATCCCACCAAAGTTTACGACATGCCGATAGATCAGTTTGTGGGCGGCTTTATTGGCAACCCACCCATGAACTTCTTGAGTGGGCAAGTGCAGCGCCACGACGGTGCGCTGCGTGTGCAGATCGGCACCTTCAGCCTTACGCCGACCGATGAATACATCGCAGCGCTGCGCCCGCACGAAGGCAAGCCGATCATCGTTGGCATTCGCGCTGAAAATATGGAGGCGCTCGCCCAGCCTGTGCCTGATGCGCTCGAAGTGAACGTTGAAGTGGTTGAGCCGCTTGGTTCGCAGAACTTGCTCACCATTCACGTCAACGGCGATACGCTCAAAGTCTCCACACACCCTGATTTTTCGGTGCGGATGGGGGATCGGATTTGGCTGCGCTTTCCGCTGCACAAAATCCGCTGGATTGACGCACAGACGCGCCGCGCAATTGCGCCTGACCTTACACAGGCGCAGGCAGAGTGATCCTGAATGGGCGTGCGCCGTACAAGCCGCTGGATTTTGGCGGCGGCGGCGTGACAGGCAGCCTAGATGCCGATGGTTGCCTGATCGCCCTGAATGGCTATCACGCGCAGCACGGCTACATCACGCTGACGGCGGCTGATCCGTTCCCTGATGATCAGCGCTACGATCCGCGTGCGGTGCGCGCCTACCGCGCCAGCTTGGTGCCTTTGCGCGGCTTTGGCTGCCGTGCGAATGCGCCAATTATCAGCCGTCAGAGTGCTTTGCTCGGCGGTGCGCTGCCGCGCCTAACGCAGCAGTATGCCCATGGATCGCTGCACCTGCTCACCTTTGCGGCGAACGGCGGCGCTTACCAAGTATGGCGCACCGAAGGCGGCACCGTGCCGCGTTGGACAGGGCGCTTTAACCTGATGCGCTGCGCCTACACACAGCTTACCGAAGGCGGCGTGATCGCTGCGCCGCCCGTGGTGCAGCAGGTACGCCTACATAACGGCATTCTGACGGTGGAAAATCCTGCGCTTGGCGCGGCAATCGCCATAAGCGGCTTTGCACCTGATCAGGCGCTGACACATACCTATCACGGCGCGGCAGCACTTGATCTGGCGCTAAACGGCGCGCAGTTCGGCGCGCTGTGCTACGCCTTTGGCGCCACGGCAGGCGAGGCAGCCGAACGTGCCGCACAACTGGCGCAAGGCAGCCCTTCGGTGCAGTTTCGGGATGTTGGCACGGCATGGCTGCACCGAATGCGTGATTTCGATCAAAATCCGCTGGTGCAGCGCGGCTTGGTCTACTGCTTGCTGTGCGCGCTGCCAGTGGGTGAGGGCGCCTGCCTGCTGACTGATCATATGCTGCTGCCGCTCTCGTGGAATCGAGATGCTTACTACATGGCGCGTGCGCTTTTGGCGTGGCGCGGCAATCAGTCCGAGACGTTTGAGGTGGTGCGCCGCCACCTGATTTGGCTCTTTGAGCAGGCACAGCGCCTTAACGGCACGGATTGGGCGCGCTGCTACATGGCAAATGGGATGGTCAAAGACGCTGCCTATCAGCTTGACCAGCAAATCTACCCATTGCTGGAATTGGCAGACTATACGCGCCTAAGTGGTGATCGGGAATTGCTGGCGCGTTTTGAAGGGCAGTTCGCGGGGTGGATTCAAGCCCTGTTGGCACGCAAACATCCCAGTGCAGCGCTTTTCCCAACCGACGAGACGCCGGGTGATGATCCGATTGCGCTGCCCTACCATTTCTCTAGCCACATTTTGTTGTGGCACACGCTGCGCGCCCTAGCGCGAATCAGCGCGGCAGGCTATGCTTGGGATGCGCTGGCGAATCAGGTGCAAACTGCCATTCAGCAGCACTTTGTGGCAAGGCAGGCAGGGCTTCCGCTCTACGCCTACGCCGCTGATGGTGTGGGCAAGTGGCATTTCTATCACGATGCCAACGACTTGCCCGTTGCCCTGATGCCTTTCTGGGGCTTTTGCTCCGCCGCCGATCCAATTTGGCAAAACACAGTGACGTTCGCTTTTTCGCCCGCTAATGTGGGCGGCTACTATGGCGGACGGCTCGGCTCGGTGCATACGCCTGCGGCGTGGGCATTGGGCGATGTGCAAGATTTGCTGATCGGGCAGGCGCTCGGCGATGATCAGCGCCAAGTGCGTGCGCGTGCCGCCCTTGAAGCTGCCGCCCAATGGGACGGCGCACTTTCTGAAGCCTACGACGCGGCAAGTGGCGCGGTCATCTCGCGGGCATGGTTCGCGTGGACGAACGCCGCTCTTGCCTGTGCAGAACTGGGAGTTTTTGAGGATGACCACAGCCCATGAACGCTTGCGTGACTGTTTAGCGCGCATTTATCTGCCCGCCCTTGCCGAAGAAGCCTATCAGGGTGTGCAGAACTTGTTGGCAGCCGCCGCACCGCCACCCGCTCCCAAAGGCGACTTCCTCTCCGAACGGACGGTGACGCTGATCACCTATGGTGATACGCTCAGTGCGGAAGGCGAGCCGCCCTTAGCAACGTTGCACCGCTTCTGCAAGGCACACCTTACCGATGTGCTGGATACTATCCACCTGCTGCCACATTTCCCCTATTCTTCAGACGACGGCTTTTCGGTGACAGACTATTACGCCGTCAATCCGACACTTGGCACATGGGATGACGTGAACCGACTGGGCGCGGATTTCCGCCTGATGTTTGATGCCGTTATCAACCATATGTCCGCACAGAGCGAGTGGTTTGCGCGCTTTCTGGCAGATGATCCCGACTATCGCGGCTTGTTCTTCACCGAGTCGCCACAGGTGGATTTGAGCGCCGTTGTTCGTCCGCGCACCTCGCCTTTGCTGACTCCCTTCGCTAAGACGGATGGCAGCACCGTTCACGTCTGGACGACCTTCAGCGCCGATCAGGTGGACTTGGACTACCGCCAACCGTCTACCTTGCTGCGCGTGCTGGATGTGCTGCTCTTTTACGTGGCGCAGGGCGCACAGGTCATCCGCTTGGATGCCATTGCCTTCATGTGGAAAGCGGCGGGCAGTTCCAGCCTGCACCTGCCGCAAACGCACGCGCTCATTCAGGCGATGCGCGCCGTGATGGATATATACGCGCCGCATGTGGTGTTGATCACCGAGACGAACGTGCCGCACGCTGAGAACATCAGTTACTTTGGCGATGGGACAAATGAGGCGCAGCTCGTCTATAACTTCACGCTGCCGCCGTTGCTCTTTTTCAGCCTGACGAATGGCAACGCGCAAAAACTCTCTGATTGGGTCAACACGCTGCGGACGCCTTCCGATCAAACTGCTTTTTTCAACTTCACCGCCTCGCACGATGGCATTGGCGTGCGCCCTGTGGAAGGTATTCTAAGCGCCGCTGAACTCCAAACACTGATTGATGTGGTGGAACAGCGCGGCGGTCGCGTTTCTTACCGCAATCAGAGCGACGGCACGCGCACGCCCTACGAACTGAACTGCACCTATGTAGATGCGATTGCCAGCCCTGCCGATCCGCATGAGGTGCAGGTGCGGCGCTTTTTGCTCTCGCAAGGCGTGATGCTGGCAATGGCGGGCGTGCCAGCCATTTATATCCACAGCCTGCTTGGTTCGCGCAACGATCTGGAGGGCATGGCGCGCACAGGGCATAATCGCAGCATCAATCGTGCTAAACTCTCGCTGCGCGAGATTGAGATGGCGCTCAACACGCCGCAGAGCTTCCGCGCTCAGGTTTTTGCGGGCTACCTGCGCCTGATCCGTGCGCGGCGCGCTAACCGTGCCTTTCATCCGTTAGGCGCGCAGCAGGCGCATACCTTTAACGATGGCGCGGTCTTTGGGCTAGAGCGCACCGCGCCCGAAGGCGATCAGAAGGTTTTGGCGCTCTTTAACTTCAGTGGCGCGCCGCAGACTGTCTCGCTGACGGAGTCGGTGATTGAAGACGTGATCAACGGGCAGCCGATGATCAGCGGCGGCGTGGCACTGGCGCCCTATGAAATGCGCTGGCTGCGCGTGCAGGGCTAGATGGCTGGAACAGGCATAGGCGGATTGGGTTTAATTGAGCGCAGCAGCTAGATCGCTAGCACTTGCCAAACGCTGGTTCGGGTCTTTAGCAAGCGCCGTCAAAATGCCGAGCGCAGCCCGATCTGGCAGATCGGGCAGGGCAAGGCGCGGATCAGGTGGCGGTTGGTTCAGATGTGCAAACACGATCTGACCAACGGTGCCGCTGAACGGCGGCACACCGACCAGCAGTTGGTAAGTCATCACACCAAGCGCGTACACATCAGCGCGGTGATCAACACTTTTGGCGCTCATCAGTTGTTCGGGCGCGGCATAGTCCAGCGTGCCAACCATGCCCGTTGTGGTTAGCGCGTCCGCCGTGCCAACCTGCTTGGCAATGCCAAAATCCATCAGCAGCACATCGCCATTCTCGCGCTGCATGACGTTGCTCGGCTTAATATCGCGGTGAACCATGCCGCAGGCATGAATGTATTCCAACGCGCCTGCCACCGATTTCACAATGTGCTGCACTTCCGAAAGTGGCAAACGGCGGCGTTCACGCAGCACGGACATCAAATCGCGCCCATCCACGTAAGGCATTACCAAATAGACCTTGTTATCTTGAATCCCAAAGTCCGAGACTGCCACCACATTCGGATGCACCAAATCACGGGCAAGTTTTGCCTCACGGGTGAAGCGCGCCAGCGCCAGCGCATCATCACTGAACAGATTGGAGAGGATTTTCACCGCGCAAGGATGGTGTGTGCGTGTATCAAGCGCACGGTAGACCTCGCCCATGCCGCCTCTGCCGATCACCTCTTGCAGGTGATATTGCCCGATGTAGGTATCGCTCAGCGCGCCGATGTTATCTTCCCGCATCCGTTGACGTGCTTTTGCCCGTTGGCGCAGCGCGTTTAGGTCTTTCCGCAAACCGAAGATGTGCAGGTCTATTTGGCGGCGCACCCACAGCCGCGTTGGCTGGAAAAGCACCGCCACCAAGAGCGTGGCAAGGATGGTTGCCAGCACATCTAGCTCACTGCCAAACGCCCACAAAAAGACGGCACGCAAGGCGAACAAACTGACCCCAAAGAAGATCAGCAGCGCCGCAGTGACCGCCACAAAAACTGTGGATCGGTTAATGGCAAGATCGGCGTCCCAAATGCGGTAGCGCACAATGGAAAAGCCTAAGCTGACGGGCAGCACAAAGAGCGCCGCGAAATAGAGCAGCCGCAAAGCAATATTAAAGGGCAGCGCGTTCACGCTTGGCGGCAGGTTGGGCAGGATGATGAAATAGGCTGAGGCGCTTACCGAAATGCCGATGACGGTCAGCGCACCACCCAAGACTGCCCACTTGGTTTGCTGGCGCTGATTAACTGTGGAAACTACCCGATAACGGTAGAGCTGCGCCAGCATAGCACCCCCTAAAAATAGGAAGGTGACCAAAAATATCTCGACGCGGAAGTTGGTCTCCGCCGAGACGATAGCAACCGCGCTCAGGCGGCGGTAAATCTCCCAGCCAACGCCCGCATATACCCACAGATAGCCCAAACGCGGCACATAGCGCCCATTCGGAAAAACCATCAAAAATTTTAGGGCAAGGTAGATTGCCAATGTGCTGTGTGCTTGCGGCAGCCATGCTAAGGGTGTGCCTTCAAAAGGCGAGAGCGTGTTGGAGAGCGCCACATTGATGCTGACGGTTGCCAACATGCCTGTTGCCAAGAGCGCCAACCAATCATTCGAGCGCCGCAGAAAAATGATGAACGCCGTGCCAACGAACAACGCGACTGCCAGCGTATCCAGAAAGGCGATATGCGCGCCCCATAACCACAAAGGCAGCCCTAGCGCGGTCATTTCATCGGCAAGGCGCGTTGTCAGGCTGAAGGCGGGACAAGTTGCCGAGTCGCAGATCGTTTGAGAGATGCTTAGCCAGTAGGTGAGATTGTTGCCAAACAGGTAGAGCGTAATCGCCAGCGCACTCAGCCAGCCAATGCGCCCAAGTGCTATCCAAAACGGCTGCTTGATGCGGGTTGAATCATAGTGTGTCTGCGGTGATGAAAAAATAATAGTTGTCGCTGACCCTGAATCAGTCATAGCAGGACTCCTCGCACAGCGCGTCCCAAAGGCGCGACAATTCCTATATAGGCAGCTTCCGAACCTCTCTAGACTAAATACGATTCGGTGGCGGCGAGAAGTTCTCTCAAAAGTCTCACGGCGTCCGTGTGGTTGCACACACACCCTTATTGTAGCGCTAAAGTTAGCGTTTTGGATGCTTTGAGGATGGCGTAAAAAAGAGAGGCAGACTTGCGCCTGCCTCTCGCTGTGCGTGTGTTATTTGGCTTCCCACTCCAGCACGTTCCAGAAGGCAGTGCCGCCGCTGATCTTCACGCCGCTGAGGCGCGTGTTGATTGACCAAATGTCTTTGTCTTGCCACAAGGGCAGCCAATACACATTCTCGCTCACAATGCGGCTGATCTGGTGGAAGATCGCCACACGCTCATCGTAGTCTACAGTGGAGCGCTGCTGGATGAACAGGGCGTCCAGCTCAGCATCGCGCACGTGCGACCAATTGGCGCCGACGTAGTTATTTTCTGCCGTGCCGATCTCGCTGATCAGGAAGCGTGTGGTGTTTGGATCGGGGAACTGCGGGCTGATCGCCCACTGTGCCACGTCAAACTGACCACGTGCAATCGGACCTTCGCTCTCGTAGCTGGCGAGGAATTGGCGATTATCGTAGTTGATCAACTCCACCGCAATGCCAACCTTGAGCAACTGCTGCTCGATAACTTGCTGTGCATCACGGCGCAGCCCGCGCATGTTGGTGGCATAGCGCAGCTTAAGCGCCACGCCATCTTTGGCACGGATGCCATCCGCGCCAACCGTCCAGCCGGCAGCGTCCAAGAGCGCAGCAGCTTGTTCAGGGTTGTATTCGGGCGCGCTGAGGGTTGGGTCTTGGTAGGGTGTGCTATCCCAGAAGCTGACTGCTGCACCTTGCAGATTGTTCAGCAAGCCTTCGATCAGCTCTTGGCGGTCAATGGCAAGGCTGATAGCACGGCGCACGTTCACATCTTGCAGCGCGGGATGTCCGGCTGCCTCGTCTTGGCGCAGGTTGAAGAACCAACCTTCATTGTAGCCGGAGGTAACAGTCACGATCTCGACGGGTGCGCTGGCTTGCAGGTCAAGCGCATCGGCGGGCGCAAGGAAAACGCCCAAATCGGAAGCGCCGGCTTTGATCGCGGCAACCTGTGCTGCTTCATCTGGCACAATCGTGATCAAAATCTGCTCCAGCTTGGCAACGCCACCGACATAGTTAGGGTTGCGCTCAAAGAGCAAGAACTGTCCGCGGGCATATTCCTTGAGCAAAAATGGTCCGTTCACGACGGTTGGATTGGTGTTCCAATCGGCGCCATCCAGCGTGCCAGCCGCCTCAAAGACAGGGCGCAGCACATGCGCGGGCAGCACCGCACCAAACAGGTTGGCTGCCCAAGGCGCGTAAGGCTCTGGGAAGGTGACCACCACCGTGTAGGCATCCGGCGCGGTGACGACCGCACCAACGCTGCTGCCGAACACGCCGCGTCCGAGTGGACTATTCTTCTCAGAAGCGTACATTTCGGCGGTGAACACAAAGTCATCGCTGGTCACCGGTGTGCCATCCGACCATTTGGCATCATTCCGCAGGCGGATGGTGATCACCTTCCCATCGGCGCTGATGCCGCCATTTTCGGCGGATGGAATCTCGGTTGCCAGCACAGGCACAGGGTTCAGCGTGTCATCAAAATCCCAAGCGCCCTTCAAATAGAGCGAGCGTGCCAAGCCTGCAAAATATTGAGTGGTATACATCGGGTTCAGGCTATCTGGCTCTTGGGTGAAGGCGATGCTGATCACATTCGGGCGCTGTGCCTGAGCAGGTGCGGCAAAGGCGCTCAGGGCAATCGCGCTGATCACGGTCAGCAGCAGCAGGGCGCGCAAAGTGCGCTGTGGTAAACGGTTCATGGAGCAATCTCCTTATGGCAACGGGCGAAAATTATATATAATTTTGCACCGCTGAGTTTAGAACGCTGTGTGCCGCCTGTCAAGCCTTTGTGCTATCTGCTAAAATGGAAGGGAACATAACCTGCTTTTGAGCAAGAATGAGATTACCCCTATGATCAAAGAACTGGCAAAAGCGGCGCAACCGCTGCTGGATGCTCCCTACATACGGCGCGTGCGGCGCAATCACGGCTTGGAACATGCCACCGTTCATATGCTTGCCGAGCGTGTGCCAAACCTTTCGGTGGCAGGGCGCTCGGATGGCGAAGGCTTCTGGTTGATGGGCGACTTACCAACCGCCCAAGTGGAAGCTGCCGCTGAAGAAGCACTGCGCCGTATGCGCGGCGGCGACCATAAGCTCGCCATTCACCCAAACTGCGGCACTTCCCTGCTGACGACCGGCACATTGGTCGGCTTGGCGGCATTGGCGGGCAGCGTGGGTGTGCGGCGCGGCGCACTGCAATACATTGGCAGGCTGCCCAGCGTGATCATGCTCTCCATCGCGGCGATCATCTTCTCGCGTCCGTTGGGCTTGCAGTTACAAGAGCATTTCACCACACTTGGCAATGTGGGCGATCTGCAAATTCTGAGCATCACGCGCAGCGAACGGCGTGGACTGAAAGGCGGCACAATCACGCTGCACCGCGTCCAGACGCGATCATCCTAAGCCGATCATGAGCAAAAAGACACCCGTCTTCTATATTTTTCACGGCGAAAATCAGTTCGAGCTGCGCGCCGAACTGCGTACCATGCGTGCGCGCATGGCAGAGGCGGACGGCATGGGTGATCTCAACATCAGCACCTTTGATGGCAGCACGGCAAGCGTGGCGGAGGTGATCAGCGCCGCGCAGATGATGCCCTTCCTTGCCGACCGCCGCCTTGTGATTGTAGAAGGCATGTTGGCGCACCTTGCGCCAAAGGCAAAGCGCGGCAAGGGCAAGGCTGCCGCCGAACCTGACGACGAAGGCGATGATAAGCCGACGGGTGGCGCGCTGAAGGTGCTACAAGAGGCACTCTCCACCTTGCCTGAGACGGCGCGCTTGGTCTTTGCTGAGCCAAGCGTCCTACGCGCCACACACCCGATCCTGAAGTTTGCCGAAAAAGCCGACTCGCGTGGGTTGGTGAAAGCCTTCGCAGTGAAGCATGATAAATACTCCCGCCCTGACCGTCCTAAGTGGGACAGCACATGGCTGGCAGATTGGATCACCAAGCGCGTAGCGCATTACGGCAGCACCATTGAACGGCGTGCCGTAGCGATTCTTGCTCAGCAAGTTGGGCAGGATTTATATGCGCTAGATAACGAATGCGCCAAACTTGCCGCTTATGTCGGCACGTCGCGCCCGATCACCGAGAAGGACATCGCCACGCTGACGCAATACTTGCCAGAGGCGAGCATCTTCGATATTACCGACGCATTGGGCAAGGGCGATGCCAAAACTGCCCTCACCTTGATGCACCGCAGCATTGAGCGTTTTGGCGAGTCGCCGCTGGGCATTCTCGCCATGATCAACCGCCAATTCCGCCTGCTGATTCAGGTGCGCGAAGCGGTGGATGATCCACGCCTTGAGGCTGCCCTTCGCAGCGTGGAGGATTTCAAAAGCACACCCGACTTTGTGCTGAAAAAGCTGCGCGAGCAAGCGCGGCGCTTTCCGCTGGCAGAGCTGGAACGCATTTACCGCCACCTGCTCGACGTGGACTACAGCATCAAGACAGGCAGAATTGCCGATGTGCTGGCGCTTGATCTGCTTGCCGCAGGTTTGGCAATTCGCGCTTAGCTAATCTGCCGATGCCTGCCGGTGTGCCGCCTGAAGCTGTGCAGCGCGCTTGAACGCCTCTAGGATGTTATAGTAGCCCGTGCAGCGGCACAAATTGCCGGCGATGCTGCCGACGATCTGATCATCGGTTGGCGTGGGATGTTCCTCCAGCAGCTTGGCGCCGCTCATCAGGAAGCCCGGCGTGCAGTAGCCGCACTGCACCGCACCTGCTTCCACAAACGCCTGCTGAATTGGGTGCAGGTGATCAGCGCTTGCCGCTAAGCCTTCCACCGTCACAATTTCTGCGCCGTGAGCGCGTGGCGCTGGCACCATGCACGCCATGACTGCCGCACCGTCCAAAAAGACGGTACACGCGCCGCACTCGCCTTCGGCACAGCCTTCTTTGGTGCCGATCAAGGCGGCATCTTCGCGCAGCAGGCGCAGCAGCGTTTTATGGTTGCCGCCGCTGAGCGTATACGCCTTACCGTTGATGATCGTCTCAATCGGCTGGTCGTCATGCTGAGTCAGGTGTGGCAGCGGCGGCGCAGCACGCCCACTCAGGTTGCCCCACAACATGGCAGGCGCGCTCGGATACGTGCCGCGCTCTTCGCCACTTCGCAAGGCGCGCAAAGCACGCTTTACCAATGTGGCTGCCATTGCAAGGCGATATTCAGCGCTGCTTCGCACATCGCTGATCGGTGTGGTGGCAAGGGCTGCCAAGCGCGCCGCCTCTGCGATGACCGACTCGCTGAGCGTTTTGCCAACAAGGTATGCCTCTGCTTGCGGCGCGTTGATGATGGTCGGTGCGACGCAGCCAAAGGTGATCCGTGCAGCGCGGACTGTCTCACCTTCAAAGCGCAGCACGGCGGCAACGTTCACGACTGAGATCGCCTGTGTGTGGCGCAGCCCTAGCTTGATGAACATGCCGCGCTCGTCAGCGCTCAGAGCGGGAAAGTGAATAGCGGTCAGCATTTCGTCAGGGCGCATGACGGTGCGCCGCACGCCTGTATAAAACTGCGGCAGCGGCACTGTGCGCTCACCTTGCACAGAGGCAAGCGTGACCGAGGCGCCAAGCGCCCACAACGGCGTGATGGTATCGTTGGCAGGACTGGCGGTGATCAGGTTGCCCGCAATGGTGGCGCGGTTGCGAATCTGCGGCGCGCCAACTTCCCACGCTGCTTGTGCCAGCGGCAGCGCTGACTCCACAATCAGATCGCTGGCGACCACCTGATTATGTGTGACCAACGCGCCTAGCCGAATATCATCGCCGTGCCGCTGAATGGCATCCAGGTTCGGCAGCCGCGAAATATCAATGAGCGTCTCCACTTCGGGACGCACGTTGCGTTCTAGCTCAATCAGAAGATCAGTGCCACCTGCCACAAGGCGCGCTTTGGCGCCCTGCTCTGCCAGCAGGTGCAGCGCCTCGCCGACGCTGGTAACTGTGTAGTAGTGCTTCCACATCTGCCAAAAAATCCTCGTTTCTAGAGGCACACCTTTTAAGGGCAGATTATACGCACCTCTGCGCGCTGCGCCTAGAAATCACCGATCAGCTCGACCTCTAGCTCAAGGTGGATGCCGAACTGCTCATAAACGCGCCCTTGCGCCAAGCGGATCAGCGCTAGATAATCGGCGGCTGTGCCGCTGCCCGTGTTGATGAACCAGTTGGCGTGCTGCGGCGAAATCTGCACGCCGCCGATCTGTGTGCCTTTCAAGCCGGCTGCCTCGATCAGCCTGCCGGCGTAGTCGTTCGGCGGATTTTTGAACATACTGCCCAAACTTGCGCCGTTGGGCTGCGTGCGCCGCCGATGTGCGCTGTGCGCCTCTGCCTCAGCGCGCAGCGCAGCAGGATCACCGTTGGGCGTGAGTTGTAGCGCTGCTGAAAGCACGGCGTAAGGCGTTGTGCGCCGCTTCAATGCCGACTCGCGGTAGGCATAGGCAAGTTCGGCGCGTTCCCAACGGCGTGTCGGCTGGTCTGGCTCGGCAAGCGCTGCCCACAGCAAAACCTGCCCGATTTCGCCGCCATAGGCGCCAGCATTGTTCACCACAGCGCCGCCAAGCGTCCCCGGAATGCCGATTGCCCACGTCAAGCCCGCCCAACCGCGCTCAATGGCAGCCCGTGCCAAGCCGATTAGCGACGCGCCGCTTGCCGCGATCAGCGCTCCATCCGCGCTGTAGTTAACTGCATCGGCACGGTTCAGGATGACCACACCGCGCACGCCGCCATCTGCAATCAGCACATTCGCGCCGCCACCAATGATCCGCACTTGCCAGCCCTGCGCCCATGCTAAGCGTGCCGCCTTTTCCAAGAGCGCCGCCGAATCGGCGATAACCAGTGCATCGGCAGCACCGCCCAAGCGTGCCACTGTATAGCGCGCCATAGGTGCGTTTAGGTGCAGTGCCGCACCCAAATGCGGACGCAGCACCGCCTCATACTCACTCATTCGGATATTTCAAGCCCCACTGCCCGCGAATGGCATCCATCGTCTGCATGATGCTGAGCGTCTCGGCAAGTGGCATCGTCGGACTCTCCAGCAAGCCCGCTCGCAAGCAGCGCATCGCCTCGCTTGCCTCAAATTGATAGCCGTTGCCTTCATAAGGCAGCGTATAGGTTTGCGCCTCGCCTTCTACGGGCGTGATGGTGAACTGCTGCGCTTTATAAAACGGCTCGTGAATGGTCAGGTAACCCTCCGTGCCTGCTAAAAGCACCTCAATCGGCGCTTTCAGGCTGACCGCAGACATGAGCGCCGCCAATTCGCCGCCCTCATAGACAAGCTGCATCACGGCACGCTCATCTACGCCGGTGCTGCCGATGTGTGCCGAACTTTGAATGCTCTTGGGCTGCCCAAACAGCCATGAGGCGAACGACAGCACATACACGCCAACATCCAGCAGCGAGCCGCCACCCAGTTCAGGCGCGTACAGGCGGCTTTTCGGGTTGAAGGGCGCCCGAAAGCAAAACGCGCCAGACATCATCCAGACTTTGCCCAAGGCGCCCTGATCGAGCATCTGTTTGGCGCGGGCAACCGCCGGGATGAAGCGCGTCCACATCGCCTCCATCAAAAACAGCCCTTTGGCACGCGCCAAGCTGATCATCGCCTCAGTTTGGGCGGCATTCATGGCAAAGGGCTTCTCGCAGATCACATGCTTGCCCGCCTCTAGGCACAGCCGCGTATTTTCGGCGTGCAGTGGGTGCGGCGTGCCAATGTAGATAATATCCACCTCAGGATCGGCGGCGAGCGCCTCGTAGCTATCGTAGGCGCGTGGCACATCATAGGTGATGGCGAACTCATCAGCGCTGGTGCGGCTGCGCGAGCCAACCGCCACCAATTTAGCATCGGGCAGCAGCTTAAGGGCAGCGGCAAAGGCGCGGGCAATTCTGCCTGTGCTGAGGATTCCCCAGCGAATGGGTGCGTTGGTCATACGATCCAGACTCCTGCTTTGCCAACCATTGGCGCGATCATGGTGATTTGCCCCGCGTGGTGTGCCTCGTGAAATTGAAAGTAGGCAATCCAACCCGCCACGCTCTGCGTGGTTGCCCCTAAAGTCTTGGTGCGCGCCGCCAAATCTTCGTAGGTGGCGGCTGCCAAGCCGTGCGCTAACCGCTGTTGCGTTTCGTTGAATGCTTCTAGCAAGGTGGCTAAGGGCAGCACGCCTTCCATCTCGGCGGTGATATTCGGTGAGCCATTCCGATAGGGCTTGCGCTTTTCGTCATCCCAGACAGGTTGCTCACCAAGCATCAGCAGCATTTGCGACCGTGAGGAAACCATATGCCCAAGAATCCAGTTAATGCAGTTGCCCTGAAAAGGCGGTGTTTGCAAGCTGTCTGCGTCGGACATGCCGTCACACTGCTTGTTGATAAGCTGCACGGTGTAGGCGAACATTTGGATCGCCATTTGTGGGTGAATCATGAAAATTCCTCTCAATCAGGTGTGCCAGAAGCGTCCCGGCACAATCTCGCCGAGCGGCACCGGGTGGCGGGCGCCTGTGAGCGTGGGCAAAACGCCGCTGCGTCCGTGCCATGTTTCATAGGCAAGCAGCGCAAACAACATGGCCTCTTTGGCAAGGCTTGGCATACCAAGCGCCTCATGCGGCTGCACACGGGCATTGCCAACGCCAGCTTGCAGCATGGCAAGCAAGGTTGGATTTTTGGCGCCGCCACCTGCCACATAAATTTCGGCAGGTGCTTGTGGCAGCCAATCGCGGTATGCCTGCACAATGGATTGCGCGGTGAAGGCGGTTGCCGTTGCTAGGATGTCTTCGGGTGCCAAGCCAAGTGCCTCACCACGCGCCCACAAGTCCGCGCCAAACTGCACACCGAACAGTTCGCGCCCGGTTGCTTTGGGCGGTGCTTGGTGCAGGTAAGGGTGTGCCAGCAGCCCAAAGAGCAGTTCGCTATGTACCTTGCCACGCGCCGCAATCTGCCCATCGGTATCATATGGCTGGGCGCCGTTGGTGGCACGCTCGGCACAGTAATCCATGATCATGTTGCCGGGGCCGGTATCAAAGGTGAGCGGCGGGCATTCCATGTCGCTCAGCGGTGGCAGCGCGGTAACGTTGCCAATGCCGCCGATGTTTTGAATGGCGCGCCACTGCGTCGGATGCCGAAAGAGCAGCCAGTCCATGTAGCTGACCAACGGCGCGCCGCGTCCGCCGGCGGCGAGGTCACGGGCGCGCATGTTGCCAACTGTGGTAATGCCTGTCTTTTCTGCAATGGTAGATGGATCGCCGAGTGCCAAATAAGCGCCGCGCCTGCCTGCTTGCGGCGGATCGTACCAGAGCGTCTGCCCATGAGAGCCGATCAGGTCTACTTGTTCGGGCGTGTAGCCCGCCGCGCTGATCACCTGCAAAATGGCGGCGGCATACGCCTCACCCAGCTCAACATTGAGGCGGCAGAGGCGGTCTACACTGCTGGATTCTGGACGGAAGCAGGCGAAAATCTCGGTGCGCAGGGCAGGATCATAAGGGACGGTCAGGTGCTTTATCAATTCGAGGTTTAGGGCAGGCGGCGCGCCGCTGATGCGCGTGAGCGCTACGTCAATGCCATCGGCAGAGGTGCCGGAAATCAGACCGACAACGGTTAAAAATCGCATGATGGGTCTCTTGGATCTATTTAATATAATATCAAACACCTCTACTCTGACACACTTTGAGCGGCGGGTCAAGTAAGGTGTTCAGGGTATTGGGCTTGTCCGCTTTATGAAAAGCGCACGCAGAAGCGTTACGCTCTCACGATCCTCACTTGCGCTGCACCTTGCCAAGCTGCCCAACGGACGGTATGCTTAACGAAGGATACCCTTGTGAGGAGCATAAGCATTCATCATGGCAAAGAAAAAGAGCAAGCCGAATATCTCGCGGGAAGTTTTGGAGCGCGCCCGTGCCGAACTGCGCGGTGATCAAGTTACCGCATTACCAAGCCAAACAACCTCTGCTGAGGTTGCCACGCCAACACCTGTCCCCGCCAAAGCCAAGGCAACTGTGCGTGGTGGCAGCCTTGCCTCGCGCCGGCTGCCTACTAAAGAAGAACTGGATCATGAATATCGCCACATCACCCGCGATCTGCGTGCTATGCTAACGCTGGCGGGTAGTTTGTTCCTCTTCGTGATTGTGATGGCGATTTTAGTGGTACCCAATATTTCCTAACAACGCGCCTAACGCGACAAGCCGCACGGAATTGTGCGGCTTGCGAAGTGGGCTGTTAGCCGCTAAGATGAAGCACTGTTTCCGCCAGAGCCACCACTACCTTTTGTGCGCGTCCATGGTGTGCCAAGGCGTGGTAGCAAAAAGCGATCTGCACCCCACCAACCCGCCGTTTTCCACGCCAAGACCAGTAGGATTGCCGCCGCAAAGAGCAGCGCGTTCGTGCTTGCCGTGCCAGCCATAATGAAGTTCCAGTTCATGAACGCACCGAAGAAGGCTGCGATACCCACAAACGCACCTATAATCAAGGCAATGCCCACAGCCGTCTCGCCAATAGCGATCAGCTTGGCAAACCATGTATATGCCTCAGCGTTGAGCATCCCTTGCAAAAATTCACGGTACCAATCGAAGGCAATCACAGGTCTGCCGCCCTCAGTCGGCACGACAACAGCGCGCTCCCAAAAGCCTTTCAGCGCAACGCCGGTCTCCATCCAGGCTGGGTTGCCCAGCTTGCCCCAGCCCGATTGCAGCCACGTCCAGCCGAGCAACACGCGCACCACCAGCCACACCACAGAAAAGCGTGTATCACTAAACAAAAGCCGAGCCAATGGCGGATCGCTAATTTCAGTACCGCTCGTCGTGCGGACAACATAGTTACTCATGGATTATCCCTCTTTACGTCGGTCACATGCATTAGATAACTCTAACTTAGATCATAAGTCCGTTTTGAAGAGGAATCCAGGATTTTTACGAAGGACGTGAGTAAAATCACCCGAAGTGGGGAAGAATGTCATAGAGGCAGCAAGCGCAGCAAAGCACGTTTTCAGTAGGGATATGGCTCGGATAGCTGCACAGATGCACTTGTTAAGGATATTTTCACAACTGTTTAGACGTTTTTGTGAGGAAAGCCCGTCGCGCTTGTGTATAATTCGACTGTCAAGCACAAAACGGGCAACTCAAGATGACATATTCTGCACGCGACCCGAACGAAGAACTGGCTTTCCAGGCGTTGGTTGCCCGCTGCCAAGCGGGCGATCAGGCGGCTTATGAAGCACTTTATAATGCTGTGGCAGGAGATGTTTATCGGCTTGCCTATAGTTTGCTGCTGCATCCCCAGGATAGCGAGGATGTGGTGCAAGAGGTGATGGTCTACGTCTTTCGCAGCCTGCACCACTTTGATCCATCACGCGGCAGCTTCCGCACATGGCTGTACACGATCACGGTCAGCCGTTGCCGCAATGCACGCCGCCGCAAATGGCTGCCAACCGTTACGCTGTCTTCTTTACTAGGCATGAGCAGCGAACCGCGTGCGCCAAGCAGCCAATCGCCGGAGGTGGCAATTGCTTGGCGTAGTGCGTGCGAATCGTTAGAGCGTGCGCTTGGCACGCTCTCGCCACGCCTGCGCGAGGCTGTTGTGCTGCGTTACGGGCAAGGGTTAACCTACCGTGAGATGGCAGAAGTGCTAGATTGCCCACAAAAAACAGCAGAAAGCCGTGTGCGCTTGGCACATGAGGCACTTCGCAATGTGCTGAGCGAGGTGGAACTTGGTTTGCTTGAGGAATTTGGCAGTGCCTAGTGTATCTGTAGCACCAAGCGTTGTTTGAGAGATAGACACCCTAACCATGCAATGTGGAACTGTTCGCCACCTATTGAACGCCTACGTGAATGGTCAGTTGAAACCTGCCCAAAGGCTGCGTGTGTTGCACCATCTTGCCCGTTGTGATGCCTGCCATACCGCCCTTCAACGCGAATTAGCCGTGGTGCGCCAGCTTCAAAGCCAACTGCCCGCCTTAGGGCGTCCCAATACCGCACAGCTAGCGCGGGTGTGGCAAGGTGTGAAGGCACACACACGCCAAGCACCGCCGCGCCGCATCGATCTGCGCCCGGCAAGCGCGCTTCTCACCCTAACGCTCACGCTTGTCTGTGCGGCATTCATCTTTCGTGGCGGCACGGTGGCGGCTGTGGCAGCCCCGTTTCAACCTATCCCGGCAGAAGTACGCGCCACTGCAACACCACTTTTCACTGAGACGCCGGAGCCTGACAGTGCTTCTATAGCAAGCCCAACTGCCAGCTTAACGGCAGTTGCAGAGCGGGTGCCTTCCGCAGCACCCGCACCTAGCGCCCGAAAGAAAGGGCAACCCTGACATGCCGCCTTTGGGCATGGCTTTTACCCAGCTAAATCAGTCATCGTTTGAGGGATTTCTATGGCGACACTTGATCAAGCGCCGCTTCACAGACCGCCCGCCGAAGGCAGTGAGCAGCACCTTCCCACCACGAATGTGCTGAACAGCGCCTTTGCGCGTGTTTATACGCTCAACTGGGAACTCATCTTCTACCTTGCCATCTTTGTGATCGCCCTCTTCACACGCTTTGTGAATTTGGGTGACCGCGTGATGAGCCATGATGAGAGCCTGCACACTAAGTACAGCCACGACTTGTATAAGCAGGGCAACTTTCAGCACACACCGCTGATGCACGGACCTGTGCTGTTCCATGCAGCGGCACTCTCATATTTCTTGTTTGGCGATAGCGATTTCAGCGCACGCCTATACCCTGCCATTTTGGGCGTCATCATGGTGCTGATGCCGAAATTGCTCTTTGAGCGTTGGTTGGGCAAGTTGGGTGCAATGGCAGCCTCCGTGCTGATCTTGATCAGCCCAATGTTGCTGTTCCACCATCGCTACATTCGTGAGGATACGCCGGCAATTTTCTTCACCATGCTGATGGCGTATGCCGTCTTTGCCTACATAGATGGGGTTATTCCACGTCAGCCGAAGTTTTTGGTGCTGCTGGCAGTTGCGACGCTGCTCAACCTTGCCTCTAAAGAGACAGCCTTCATGTATATCCTGATCTTTGCAGGCTTTCTAGGGCTGTTCCTGCTGATGCAGATGTTGCAGAGTTGGCAGCAAAGCTCTCATTCGCCGGCAGTAGGTTGGGCGGTGCTTGGTGTGGCGCTTGTGCCGATTACTGGCGCGGCTGCCACTTTGTTGATCAGGCGCTTGAACATTGATATGAGCGGACTCTTACCCGAAGGCTTGCTGCTCTTCGGCGATAGCGGTATCTCGCAAGATGTGGCGCTGATGTTTGTGGTCATCTTGCTAGGTGTGCCGCTGGCGCTTGGCGCCCTGTTCGGGTCAATCGTGCTGTATCGGGTGCTGTTCAGCCTATTAAACAAACCTTTGATCACGCCCGTCATGCAGAATATTGCTGTGCGTGGGCGCTCTGCCTATATGTTGGTGCTGAGCGGCATTCTGATCGGCGCGGTCGCGGCTCTGGTGATGACCAACGTCTTCAGCATCATCCCACCAGAGACGATCAGCGCTTCACAAGTGGAATGGCAGGCTTATGAAGAGGCAGGGCGCATTGGCGCACAGCCGCTTTCGCCCGAACCGAACGCTCTTATAGCACGCTTTGCGCTGTGGAGCAGCAGCTTGGCGCTGATTTTGCTGCTTGCCGTGCTGATGACTGCCACACAGCATTTCAGCAATCAAGAGGCAGGCGCCTTTGAATTGCTTTTGCGCTTTGCGCCGCTTATCCTAATCGTTGTTTCGTTTTTCCTGAGTGGCTGGCTGCGCGCAGCACTCCTGATTCTGGCTGTCGTCGCTGCTGTGCTGCTCTATCTCTATTGGCGGAACGTGGGTTATCGTTTGCGGCTGCCACTTGCTGAAATCCTTACAATGGCGGTGATTGCTATCGCCGTTTTTGCGCTCTTTATCTTCGTTGAAGAACGCAGCCGCCGTGTTGAAAACGTCAGCTCGGAAGTGCGCCCAGTGCCAACCAGCTTTGAAAATTACTGGATTTTTGGCGCATGGGTGATCGGCATCGTAGCAGTGATCGGGATTGCATGGCTGCGTTCGCGCACCACCTTCTGGCAGGAAATGCGCCGTTATGCCGCCTTCGACATCATCATCTTGCTAGGCTCGTTGGTGCTGCCTTGGTCGGCGGCGCTGCCGATCTTCCTCGCGGGCTACCCGCTGGATGGCAGTTTCTACGCGCCGCGTGAGATCAACGCCATGATCCTAG
>DAOTVQ010000037.1:0-52612 GCA_034436355.1 Anaerolineae bacterium | reverse complement strand
CCTACCTTTAGCCCAACTGCCACTGCCTCGGCAACTGCCACGTCTACGCTGAGCGCCACGCCAAGTCATACGCCCACCGCCACAGCGAGCCTGACGGCAACTCTGACGCCAAGCGCTACCTTCACGGCAAGTTACACGCCAACGCCAACGCCAAGCGCCACAGCCACACCGACTCTGACTGCCAGCCCAACGCTGCCGCCCTCCATCACGCCGCCTGTTTTCCCAACAGCACAACTACGCGCCACTACCGCACCCTAGCCTTTTGCCTAGCCAGCAGACTTGCCGCCAGCACCGTACACAGCAAACAGATCACCTGCATAGCATTCAGCGTCTCCCAGCGTGGCACGTTCACTTTTAGCCCTTCTAACCAAAAGCGACCGCCACAGTAGAGCAGAACATACCAAAGCACAAGGCTGCCCGTTTGAAGTGTGCCACGCCGCCAAATACGCCACATACCGAAGGCAAGCGCGCCCGTCAGCAGTGCTTCGTACAACCACACGGGATGAAAATACGTCGTCTCCAAGGGAAAGCGGGTGAGATCACCATACATGCCGACTCGTGCTGCTTCACCGATTAGCACGCCAAACGGCAGGGTGGTTGGCACCCCGTAATGTTCACCATTCACGCCGTTGGCAAAGCGCCCAACCGTTTGCCCAACTGCCAAGCCGATGACGGCAATATCCGACCATATGCTAATTGGCTGGCACTGCCGCCGTGCATATAGCCCGAGTGCCGCACCGCCGCCGATCACCGCACCAAAAATGCCTAGCCCGCCTGTCCAGAGCGCTACACCGCCCTGATTCAGATCGAAGAAATTCGTGATCAGCCAGCCTGTTGTGCGCCCTGTCGCCACGACGGATTCAGGTGGCAGCAGTACAAACCACAACCGCGCACCGATCAACGCACAGGGCGCTACCCAGAGCATGGCACGCCATACTTGCTCTGGCGCAAGGCTACGCTGCTTGGCAAGCCGTGCAGTGCATTCCATGCCAAGCCACACCGCCAAGACGATGATCACGCCGTAGGCAGGTTGTCCGCTCATGCGTTACCTGCATCCTGCTGTGTAGCGCAGTGGGCAAGCCACAAACGCTGAAAAGCGGTTAAGTGTGCGCCAAGCGCCAAGATCAGCAAGCCGAGCGTCAACCAGCCCGTCAGCAAGGATGCAATCAGCAGGATGAGCCGTGCGGCACGGTCAAACACCCCATCTTTGATCGAGCCAATGTTCAACCCTTCTGCACGCGCCCGCACATAGCTAACGGCATAGGCACCGCTCAGCGCCCCAAAACTCAGCAGCACACCCACCAGATCGCCGCGCAGCACAAAGGCATAGCCAACGCCGCCAAACAGCAAGGCATCCGCATAGCGATCAACTGTGGAGTCTAGCAGCGCGCCGAAGCGCGTTTCATTGCCTTTAGCACGTGCGACCGCACCATCTAGGGCATCCAGCGGCGCACCGATGAGCAGCACTATGCCTGCTGCGAAAAAAGCGCCAGCGGCTGCCAAAAGTGCCGCGATCAGCGCCGGCAGAATGCCCAACAGTGTGATCACATTGGGCTGCCAACCATGCTGTGCGCCATACTGCCCGATCCGCGCTGTGAGTCCGCGTGCGGCGTGCCGCAAAAATTCGGAAGATGAGCGAAAACGTCCTGTCATAACGGGTTAGCGCGGCACAAAAGCGTAAATGGTAAAGGCGACGTAGCCACCCAGCAGCAGCAGTGCCTCTAGGCGGTTAATCTTACGCCCAATGCAAAAGAGGTAGAGCGCAACCGAAAAGCCAAGCATAATGAACATATCCACCCGAATAAGCTGCGGATTGACGTTAATCGGTGTGATGAGCGCTGTAACACCTAGAATACCTAAAATATTGAAGATGTTCGAGCCGACCACATTGCCAATGGCGATCTCGCTCTCTTTTTTGAAGGCGGCAATGACTGAGGTTGCCAATTCCGGCAGCGATGTGCCAACCGCAACCAACGTAATGCCGATCACCAACTGTGGCACGCCAAGCGCGGTGGCAATGTTCACCGCGCCGAATACCAAACGCTCTGAGCCAACCAACAGCACTGCAATGCCGATCCCGATCAACGCTAGATCGTTCAACATAGTTTTAGGTGGTTCTACTAAGGTCGCTGTAAATTCTGTCGTCTCTTTGATTAGCGCAGCTTCCTCACGTTTGGCAAGCCAATAAGACACGCCGGTGAAGCCAAGCGCACCTATCACAAAAATTAGCCCATCGCCTGCTTGCAAAACACCATCTTGTGCCAAGAAGAACAGCAGCACAGAAACGCCGATCATAATTGGAATTTCGCGCCGCAAAAATTGCAGTTGCACCAGCATCGGGAAGATCAGCGCGCTCACACCGATGATCAAGCCGATGTTAGCGATGTTCGAGCCAACGACATTGCCCATCGAAATATCGGCGTTGCCGCCCAGCGCCGCCTGCACGCTCACCAACAGTTCGGGCGTCGATGTGCCATAGGCAACGATGGTTAGCCCAATCACAATCGGCGAAACACCTAAGGTCTTGGCGAAGCGCGCTGCACCTTTCACCAGCCAATTACCACCAAAGAAGAGACCTGCCAGACCGATTGCGATCCAGATCACGTCTGAAAACATATGTGCCTGTGTGCCTTTATATGGGTAAGAGAAGGAACCAATGGGCAAAGATCGTAACAAGGGATGCCTTAGGATGCCATACCCAAAAATTAGGGCGAGCCTACGCGACTCGCCCTAATCCTGTTGTTAAGCGTTGCGCCTAGCGGCGGATGATTTGGATGTTATCAAAGGTGGCAATCGCAAACTGTTCGTCAAGGTGCGATGTGACTGCCAAACCAACCATGAAATTGTTGCCGAAGTTGATGCTGACCGTCGAGCCGACCTGTATCCAGTCCACGCCGTTGTTGGAGTAGAAGCCTGTCAGGTTGTTGCCTGTCTTGCTCAGCCGCAACCAGATCGGGACTGTGGTCGAAACGTTGACATTATCGATGCTATCCGAACTGCTGCTGCCCCAGTCGCTGGTGCGCCGCTGCAAGGATGCCCTGCGCTCGGACGTGAAGAAGATCGAGAAGTGACGGCTCTCGCGCCCGACGTGGCTGCGGATCATCAAGCCGATCTTGTTCCACTTAGAGGCAGAGGTTTGGTTGAAGACCGCACGGGTGATCATGTCGAAATTGCCCGTCTCGTAGCGCCACGCATAGCGGAACTCATCCGAAGTTCCCCAGATATCCGCGCCGGAGCCGGTGATTGCCAGCGCTGTGCTGCTGATGACTGCCGTCGTACCCTTGCCCGCCGTCAGCGAGCCGCCGATGTCACCCGAAGACCACACCTCAGGGTCAGCGCCGCGCCACAGTTCAATGCCTGCAATACGCCCGCGCCGCCCGTTCGAGCCGGGGAAGTACATATTGAAGGTGCCATCGGTTACACCCACGGTGAAAGGACCGTGCCGTGTGAACGAGCCAACCGTGCCACTACCGTGATCATTGACCACACGCACACTCTCGCGCCATTCCAGCATCATGTCAAAGGTCTGGGAAGGTGATTCGGTCTCAACTGTCCACACATAAACGGTGTAGACGCCATTTGGCACACTGTCTAAGCCGATCTGGGTGCTGGTGCTGGTGTTGGCGCGATGGTGCGAGCGCAACATGGTCGTCGTCTCGGCGTCTTGGGCAGGCACTACAACCAGTGACCCAGTGTAGTTTGTGCTGGTGTTGCTACCCCAGGCATTCCCTGTGTTCATGTTGCGCCATAGTTCACCGTTAATGGTGACTTCTGGGGTTTGGGTGCTGTTGTAGTTACCCATATTGACAGCGCGGAACAGGTATGGGCGCACATTAACCGTCGCCGTGCCAATGCGCGAGAGTCCGCCTTGATCGGTGGCACGGTAGGTGAAGGTGACGGTGCCCGTCCAGTCATCCGGTGGTTGGTAGATCAACTGGCTGCCACCTGTACCCAGCCCGGCAGTGCCACGTGTGGGCTGCGTGATGATTTGGAAGGTGTGTGTATCACCGGGCTGGTCTACCACATTTGGAATGGCAGAGCCTTGCGTGTTGGTGACAGTATTGATGGTAGCACTGGTGAAGGACGGCGCGAGGTTCACTACCGAGTCGGTAGCGATGAACTGGAAGTTATCCAGCCACCACCCATCATCCACCGCCGGGTTGGTGCGCGAGTCCAACTCAAACTTGACCATTGCCCGCTGCGGTGAGGTGAACTGCCCACCGCTGCTGTTGGTGATCAAGAAGGAGGTCTCTACCCAGTCTTGCAGGGAGCCAGCGCTCCAACCGCCACCTTGCGGATTATTGTTGCTGCGCCGCATGGGCAGCACTTCCGTCCAGGTGAAGCCTTCATCCAACGAGTAGTAGACCTTGCCATAGTCCTCATCGGTGAAGCTGAAGCGCTCATCATAGCGGATGTTGCCCACCTTGCCCGCCGGGATGTTCAAGAAGCCATTCAAGATCAGGCTGGTGCGGTGGAAGGTGCTGTAGTTCTGCCCTTGCTGGCTGGTGCGCGCAATGCTCGAACGCTCTGAGAAGCCGAACTCGATCTTGCCATCGCCTGACTGTGCCGCTGTGGTGTGGAAGTATTCAACGCGGAAATCGTAATCCACACCACTGCTGAAGTTGAAGGTGTAGAAGTGCGAGCGCCAGTCAGGGTCAACGTTCCACGGCTGGCTGGCAACCGCACCGACCGTCCAGTATGGTTTGGGCAGGTCGCCGCGTGGTGTTTGCAGCACATTGTTAATGTACAGCCGCGCACCACCAGCAAAGCGCAGGCGCATCATGTATTCGCCGGGTTGCGTCACGCGGTAGCGCCGTTGCCAGCGCATGATGTACCATTCGTGGTTGGCAAGCCCACTCTTGAACCATTGTATGACCGTATTCGGGTAGGGCAGTTGGTCAAGGTCTTGTGAGTAGTCAAAATTGATTTCACCCACAGAGGTATCGTTGCTGATATCCGCTGGGTCTGTGGGAATGTTCACATTGGTGCCAGCAGGCCAGCCCCAGACTGCCACACGTGCCGTCTGCCCGGACGAAGTGGGTGGAATAGAGTGCCAGTAATTGCCGATCCAGTTCGTGCTTGGCTGCGACATACCGCTTAGCAGTAAGGGCTGCGGCACAAAAGATGAGGGTTGGTATTCCCACGCTGTGTATTGGTCGGGAATCGCTGTCCAGTTACCTTCCACCACCCAGTTCCGCAGATCGTTGTAGTTATCGCTGAAGTTCTGCCCAAACTCTGGCAGGAAGGCGCGGTCATAGAGTGTAAAGTCATCTATATACCAGCCTTCCGAAGAGGCAAGCGTATTCAGCGCTTGCAGGCGGAAACGCAGCCGCAGCGGCGGATCGGTGGGTGAGGGTTGGATGAACGGGGTGAGATCAACCTGAATGCGATGCCAGCCCAAGTTCACCCACTCGGAGACAGAAGCGGCGGTGTTATCCCAGATTATATCTGACCATGTATAGCCGTTATCACGGGAGGCTTCCACCAACAGGCGATCATTGCCGTTCAGGTTAAAGAGCGTCCAGAAGTAGAGCGTTGGTTTGGTCGTGCCGCGCAGGTCAATGCCATAGCGCGGTTCCAGCACGCTGCGAGCGGGCTTCACATAGTTGGCAAAGGGGCTATCCGACCATGCCTTAGAACCATTGCGCCCCTGCTCGTCAGTGATCTGCCAATTGCCGCCGTTGTACCACTCCAGCGGTGCATCATCATTCTCGAAGGTTTCCAGCAGCGGTCCGGCAGAGAGCGAATAAACGTTGGTCTCATCTTCCGCAATGCGGATATCATCAATGTACCAACCATCATCAGGCGCGCCGCCCGGCACTTGAATGCGGAAGCGCAACCGAATGATGTTTGAGGAGTAGGCAGATAGGTTCACTTTTACGCGCTGCCATGCTAACTGCACAGGCACATCGTCGTAGCCGCTGCCACCTGCTAAGTGCCGCCAAACGCTCGTCCACGTCTCGCCTTCATCAATAGAGACTTCGGCATATAAGTTGGCAGTGCTTGCTTGCCAGCGCGTCCAAAAGGTTAGCACAGGGTTGGTAGAGCCAACAAGCGTTATGGATGGGTTCAGTTCCGCCGTAGATTCGGATGGCACTTGGTAAGAAACGCCGTCACCGGGACTGTCTGCCAAGGATGAGGGCGGGCTGCGGCGCGGTGCGGCAACGCCCGTTGTCAAACCCCAAGTGCCGCTGAGCAGCCAACGGTCGCTATCATTGAAGGGTTCTTCAAAGGGAATGCCCAGAACAGTTGTCACTTTCTCGCGCAGTTCGATGTTATCGAGATACCAGCCAGCATCCGTATTGCCGTCGTTATCGGCGATCAGGCGGAAGCGCAGCTGGAAGCGCGTGCCTTTCAGGTCGTTCAGGCGGATTAAGACCTGCCGCCAAGGCGTAGCGCTGGCTTGGGCAACGTAAGGGTTGGTGCTGCCAAAGGGCGTGAATGCCGTCCAGGTGCTGGAGCCTTCAGGCGCCCATTCCACCACAGCACGGTCGGTCACACTGGCTAGCGCCACATCGCTGTAGAAGGCAAGTTCCAGCGTTTCGGTGCTGGCAGGTGCATAGCCACTGAGGTCTACCAAGCCATTCAGGGTGAGTGAGCAATCGGTGTTGTTTTGGTAGTTAGCCAGTGGGCTATCTGCCCAAGCTGCTGCACCAGAGTATTTTTTGGTGGTGCTGCGCTGCCATGAACACTCGTTCAGCCAGTTTTGCAGGGTTTGCGCTTCATTATCAACACTGTCGTAGAAGCCGATGGTGTAGAGGCGTGTGGTGTTATTTTCAACGGCGATATCGTCAATGAACCACCCGTCGGCAACGTTGGCGTCAATACTCTCAACACGGAAGGCGATTTCGATCTTCTTGCCGCGCCAATCGCGCCCATTGAAGTTCATCAGGTCAAACACGCGGCGCTTCCAGTTCATGTTGCTGTTGGCGCCGCTGTTCACGGCAACCCACACCCATGCTTCGTTGGGCTGGTCATATTCGCGCACACCAACATAGGTTGTATCCTGCGTGCCGAGCGCCCACCGCTCCCAGAAGACGAGGCGCGGTGTGGCAGAGGCTGGCACCGGGATGTAGCCGCGCAACCGCAAGTGGCAGTCAGCGTCAACGGAGTAGTTGCCCAAACTATCCGCGTACTGCGAGGGCGCGCTGTGCGGGGATGTGTTCAGCAAGCGCCAATCGCATGTGCCGCGGTCGGCAAGGCGGTTGAAGATCAATCCAATAGATGCTTCGCCGCTGGTATCGCGCATTTCGACGCGCACATCCGCCATGCCCGCCGCGCCGGCGTAATCCACAACGGTAGAGCGCTCCACGCTGCCGCTATCAGTCGTGATCTGTGCAACGGTCACACCGTTGATGATGAGGCGTGCCAGTGATTTTGAAGTCAGGCGAATTTGATAGCGGAAATCTTCCAACGGGATGCTGGCAACATAGCGCACGCTCCAGTTATCTGGGTTAGTGATGGTGCCGTTTGGCACACCTGCCCAAGTCTGTTGAATATCTTGAGGCCAGAACAGGTACTCGGTGCTGGCAGGGATGCCGGGGAACCAATTGGGGTCGCTCGGTCCGTTGAAGTATTCAACTGTCCATAGGGCAGTTTCATTGACCACATTCTTGAAATTGTAGTGCCAGTTGCTGAGCTGATCCCCAGCGTCATAGAATGGGTAACTAAACTCACGATCTACGGGCGTGGCGGGCGGGCGCGAGGTTGGGGTTGCCGTCGCGGTCGGCGGTGTGCCTGTGACGGTTGGTTCGGGCGTGTTAGTGGGCGGCAGTGTGTAGGTAAGCGTTGGCTGTGCGCCCGCCGGTATGGTGTTGGTGGCAGCCACACGCGTCTGGGGTGTGATGGAGGCGACTTCCGTCACCAAGCGCCAAAACTCAGTTTCGCTGAGTGTGCTGCGTGGCGTGGTGGTCAGGTTCAACACGCCCGCAATCGAGTCATCGAATACACTGCTAATGGCGTTTTCCAACGGGACGAGGGTGAGGACAAGCGCAATAGCTGCCACCACCAGCACGATGATCAGGGTGTATTCCACCAAGGACTGACCGCGCTTGCCGTTCCGTTTTATCTGCTGAAAGGGCTTCATAAACAGCGCTCCTTCAAAGTCTTGATCCTGCGCGTCTTGTGAGATAATCCTCAGAGTGTGCAATCGGGTTTCGTTAAATTGCGCGCCGTGCGCCAAACGCGCAACCTTTATGCTCTACCTTCATATCTTACATGAGTCCGCGCATTTTGCGGTTCAACTTTGTGCTAAATTTGTCGGAATGTCCTGACAATTTATGCCAAGATCAGGCTTGGTTTGTCTAAGGTTACAGCAGGGCTGTGGCGTGATCACGGTTGCCGAAACCAATACCTTGTGCCAAAATTCCTTGTAACCACCTGAAAAAGGACACCACCTTGACCGAATTTTTGCTAATCCGCCACGCTGTGAACGACTTCGTGAAGACAGGCAGGCTTGCCGGCTGGACGCCCAACGTACATTTGAATGAGGATGGGCAGGCACAGGCTGCCGCACTTGGCGAACGCCTTGCCCACACGCAGATTGATGCCGCCTACAGCAGCCCACTGGAACGCTGTGTGGAAACTGCCAAAGCCGCCCTCGCCCATCACCCACACCTCAGCCTGCACCTGCTGGAAAGCGTTGGTGAGGTGCGTTATGGCACATGGCAGGGCGCAGAGCTTGGCAAATTGGCTGCCCGCAAGCTGTGGCGCGCTGTGCAGATCACCCCTAGCCGTGCGCGCTTTCCCGAAGGCGAAACCATGCGCGCCGCCCAACTGCGCGCCGTAGATGCTATTGAGCAGCTTGCCGAGCAGCATCCGCGTCAGCGCGTTGCCGTCTTTTCGCACAGCGATGTGATCAAGATGATCCTCGCTCACTATCTCGGAATGCACCTTGATCTCTTTCAGCGCATTGATGTGGCGCCCGCCTCAATCAGCATCCTTCGGCTAGGTTTTTTGCGCCCAAGCGTGGTGCAGATTAATGAGACAAGCTATCTGCCCACACCAAAGACAGAGGCACGCGATCCACGCCACATTGAGGTGGTTGATCCAACGCACACCCTCACCCTAGACGCCATCGGTGCAAAGGGCAGCCGCGTTTTCTACCTACAAGTGCGCGGCGAAGGCGAAGCCGCAGAGCCGATTTCTTTCCTGCTGGAAAAGACACAGGCGCTGCTGCTTGCCAACCAGATTGATGCTTTCTTTGGGCAGACGGCGCCACCCAACACTACAGAGCCACCCAGCCTTATTGCACCTGATAAAATCATGTTTCGGTTAGGGCAAATTGCGCTAGAATATGACTCAACACAAGCACGCCTCTGCCTTACCCTTGAAGAAATGCTAGGCGAAGGGCAAGGCACACCGCGCCGTGTGCGTGTGTTTGCCACGCCTGAACAGGTCAAAGCACTTGGTGATCAGGCGCGGCAAGTAGCAGCACGCGGGCGCACCACACACAACGAAGGGCAGTAAGAGACGCTATGGGCTTTGAGATTGAGCTAGACCCAGTAGATTTTGTGACAATTGGGACCGTCGGACCTAAAGGACGCCGCCAATTCTACCTACAAGCAGGCGGTCAAGGGCAACTGATCTCGCTGATCCTTGAGAAAGAGCAAGCACGTGCCATCGGCGAAACACTGCGCGACATGCTGGATGAATTAAGCCGCAACATGGTTGATCTGAGCAGCGATATGCCCGATATGGCACGCATGAACATGGAACTGCGCGATCCGATTGAGGGGCGTTTCCGCATTTCGCGGATTGGGCTGGGCTACAATGATGAGCGCGACTTGGTGCTGCTAGTAGCAGAGGAAATGGTCACCGTGCAGGAGGATCAAGACCCTGACCTCATCTCGCCTTCAGTGGTGCGTCTATGGGGGACGCGCACCCAAATGCGTGCGCTCAGCCTGTATGCGCTGGATGTGGTGAAACAAGGGCGCGCTAATCCTGCTCACAACGGGCGTGTCCTGAACTACTGGACGTAAGTTGGCGTACATTTTAAGACGTACTTCGCTAATGAGCGCTGGGAGCGTGTGGCACCATGAGCAACGCGGATGCTAACCGAATTTGCCTGCCGCAAGATACGCCGCGTGTGTTGCGCTGGCTGGCTGAGGGCAGAATGCGTGAGGCGCAGCAAGGCGCCCTGCGCTGGAGTTCCAACAGCACCTTTTTGGTGGCGCTGACGCCTGAGGCTGCCGACGCACCACCCAACCTGCTTGCCGTCTATAAGCCGCAGCGCGGCGAACGCCCACTCTGGGATTTTCCTGATGGCACGCTTTGCCGCCGCGAATATGCCGCTTTCCTCGTCTCGCAGGCGCTTGGCTGGCAGATTGTGCCGCCAACTGTGCTGCGGGATGGCTTGCGCGGTTTCGGTTCGGTGCAGCTTTACATCGCGCACAACGCAGAAGTGAACTACTTTGCCTTAGATGAGTCCTTCCAGGTGCCGCTGATGAAAATTGCTGCCTTCGACTACGTGATCAACAACGCTGACCGCAAAGGCGGACATTGCATCGTGGGCGAGGATGGGCATTTGTGGGGTATTGATCACGGCATTGGCTTCCACACGGCGCCCAAGCTCCGCACCGTGATCTGGGATTTTGCCGGTGAGCCAATCCCTGATGACCTGCTGGCAAACCTTGAACAACTTTACTGCGATGTAGAAACGGCAAACGCACCACTGCGCCATGCCCTCAGCACTTTGTTGGCAGAATCGGAGATCAATGCGCTCTTAGCACGCTTGCGGAAACTGCTCCAGCGCCGTGAATATCCGCGCCCGGGACCAGGTCCTAATTATCCGTGGCCGCCAGTCTGAGCGGCTAGAGATATTTCTCCACCGCCCAGCCGCCCTCGCGCACAATCGGAATCTCGGCAGGCGTCAGGTGCGGCGCAAAGGTCAGCTTGTTGGCACCGTGCGCCGCATCGAGCACATCACCCATCCAGTCGGCAAGGGCAACTGGCACGCCCAGCGCACGCGCCACATCCAACGGCGACTGATCATCCAGCGCCACGCCTTCGGGATGATCAAACATAATGCGCGGCAGCACCACCATATCACCTAAGGCAGCTGCTTCTTTTAGCGGCAAAAGCTGCCCGATCACGTCCTCAGCGGTTAGCAAACCAGCAACCGTGATGCCTTCGCCAAGCCGCTTGTTCGTGATTGGCTGCACGTGTAGGCTGAGGGCGCTGTTGGCAGCAAGTTCAGCGGCGGCACGTTGCAGGGTCGGCGCGAACAGTGTGGCTGTGGCAAGCGTGATATGCTTAGCACGCAGCTTCTCAGTGGTGAGGTGCGGCACTTCCTGGCGGCGCACCTGATCCCATTCATCTAAAAAGCCACGCACCATGCCTAAACCGTTCTCATGCAGCGCTAATCCATCGTAGGCGCTGAGCGGCGGCAACGGGCGCTCCGCCACCAAATACCACTCGTCGGTTGGATAGACAAACCCAACGCCGAACTGAGCGCGAAATTGGCGCTGCCACGCTTCACAGGCATCCAGCACGGCATTGGCATGATCCCGTGAGTTCGCCTCCAGACCATAGCGGTGATATTTGGTTAAGCCAACAGGCACCACACTGATGCTTTTCACACTTGGGTAGAGCGTAGCAAGATCACGCACGCTGCGTGCCATGTGTTCGCCGTCGTTTAGGTTCGGCGTGATAACCAACTGTGTATGCACCTCGAAATTGTGGGCTGCCAATTCGCGCAGTTGCGTCATGATGTTGGGTGCCTTCGGATTGCGTAGGCAGTGGCGGCGCAGTTCAAGGTCTGTGGCGTGAACCGAGACGTACAGCGGGCTAAGGTGCTGCTCTAGGATGCGCGCCCAATCGCGCCCGCGCAGATTGGTGAGCGTGACAAAATGCCCAAACAGGAATGAATAGCGGTAGTCGTCATCTTTAATGTAGAGGGTGCGGCGCATTCGCGGCGCCATTTGCAGCACAAAGCAGAACTCACACAGATTGTTGCAGCGCCGAATGTCTATATCAAAGGTTGGGTGTGCAAATTCGATGCCAAGCGGCTGATCGTAGCGCCGTTCGCCTTCCAATATGATCTCGCGCCCGTCTCGACGCAAGCGCAGTTCGAGCCACTCTTCGGCACTGTAATACTGCACATCAATCACATCCTCACAGGGCTGCCCATTAATCGCCAAGAGTTCATCGTTGGGCTGCACACCGAGCGCAGCGGCGGCACTTTCGGGCAGCACTGCCTTCACAATGCCGACGGGTTGGGTAGAATGTTCACGGTTTGTCACAGTAGGGTATATCCTGCTGGCACGCTAAATGTAGCTAGACTCTAGCGCAAGGGCGGCGGGCTTGGCAACCTCATTTGGTGTTGAGCGTGATGAATTGTGATGAGAAGCGCTCTTTTCGCCACACCCTTGCCTCACCCACCACTTCGGGCTATGATTTGCGCCCGATAGTATGCTGAAAGCAGGTGCTGCCTTTTGCAAAAAACGTGCCAGTTGCTTGGGATCACCTTGATGCTGCTGCTCAGCGCGTGCGGCGGCAGCACGCCGCTTGCCCTGCCCACACCCACACCCTTTGAAGTGCTGATCCTGCCGCCGGGCGAAACATTTGTGCCAACGCCAACGCCCAGCCTTACGCCAACCATCACTGCCACACCAACTATTACACCGACACCAACCATCACGCCTATTCCCACCGAGACGCAGCCACCGACAGCCGTGCTGCCCACCGAAATACCCCCCGCCGTTGCCCTGATCGGCGGTGCGCTGGAATCCCAAATTTGTGTTACATGCCAACCCTACCTACGCGAATCGCCCGGCACCGCTGGTAAAATACTCGGCAGGCTGGATGAGACAGTCACCTTTCAGGCAGTTGGGCGCAGCGAAGACAGCACATGGCTGCAAATTAACCTAACCAATGATCCGCGCCGACGCTTTGGCTGGGTCTTCCGTGATCTGACTGCCCTACGCGAGACGGATGTCTCGATGCTGCCTGTGACGGGCAGCGTGGTAGATGCGACGCCTGCGCCGCTGAGCATCGCCAGCAACAGCGGCGTTTTGAGCGGTGTAACCGCTAAAGCACGTGAGATTTTTGTGCGTGGGCAGGCGCTCGGAAATCAGGCGCACGTCTTTACGCGGGTGGGCGATAGCATCACCGCCTCGCCCTACTTCCTGACGCCTTTCGGCAGTGGCAGCTACGATTTGGGCGCTTACCAGAACGAATTGTGGGATGTAGTGCGCTTCTACAGCACGTTTGGCAGCGCTTCGCTGGCAGCAGGCAACGGCTGGGGCGCAGATCGCATCTTGCAGGCGGGCTACAACGCGCCGGAGGTGTGCGGCAGTGACTCGCCGTTGGTATGCGAATATCGCATCCGCAAGCCCGCCGTCGCCCTGATCATGATTGGCACGAACGATTCCGGCGGCGTTGATCCTGCTGTTTACGAGCGCAACCTGAGCCGCATTGTCGAAATCTCAATTGAGATGGGCGTTATTCCCGTCCTAAGCACCATTCCGCCCAAGCTGAACGATGCATGGAACGGACAGCGCGCCGTGCAATGGAATGCTATCATCAAAAATGTGGCGCGGCGCTACGACGTGCCGCTGATGGATTACTGGCTTGCCTTGCAAAATGCGCCCAACAATGGCATCGGTGAGGATGGCATTCATCCCTCTGTGCCACCTAACGAGGCAACCGGGCACTTCACACCAGAAAACCTGCGCTACGGCTACACCATTCGTAATTTGGTTGCCCTGCAAGCGCTAGATGCCTTGCGCCGCTATGTGATGTATTAATTCAAACAAAAACTGCCTTCCACCCAACAGTGGAAGGCAGTTTAGTCTAGGTGTTAAAAGTGTGCGCTAGAAGCGGCTGCGGCGCATTCCGCCGCCGTTGCCACCGTTGCGATCACGGTCGCCACCGCGCCCACCACCGCTGCGACCGCCGCCGAAATCATCACGGCGTTCTGTGCGCGGGCGCGCCTCATTAACGGTGAGCTTGCGGTTATCGAGGGTGTAGCCATCAAAACGCTTGATTGCTTCCTTGCCACCCTCATCGGTTGCCATTTCTACAAAGCCGAAACCACGCGAACGCCCAGTTTCACGATCCATGATAATAGCAACTTCTACTACTTCGCCCGCCTGTGCGAAAAGATCACGAATGCTTTCCTGTGTGGAATTGTAGGACAAATTGCCCACATACAACTTCTTAGCCATCTGGCTGCTCTCCTGACATACTGAAACATGAACTGATGATAGAGTCAAAACGGACGGGCATCTAAACAACGCAGCGCAGCAGACTTCTGGCGTGAACAGCTCTTGCAGGGTCGCCTTGCAGAAAACTGTCGGACTCACAGGAAAACGCGGATGCTCTGATTGTGGCGTGCAACCTTCACTGGTCAAACTCTATCGCTTGATCATTGTGACACACTTTGTGACGCTTGTAAACAGACAAAATTGCAAGAGATAAGTCAAAATTCACAAATCTTTGAAAATTGGCTACCGGGGCGGGGTTTATCCCGCCCGCATACGCTTGCCAGTCTACTTGATTTCTCTGACGACAAACCCACTGAAGCGCGTCACGCGCCCGTTGATCTTGTTGCCGCCAAACAAGCCCGTAAAAATCTGGACGTCACCTGCCACACGCTTGGCAGAGACATCCAACTGTACAATGAACTTCCCATTTAAGAAGAACCACGCCGTACCATCATTCACGACAAGGCGCAGCGTATTTGAGCCATCAGCGGCAACATTCAAATTTTCCACACTGCCACTCGCCACAGTTGTCAAGGCATCTCCATCGCGCAGCAGCAAGCCCCAGCGCCCATCTGAGATGACTGCTAAGCGATATTGGCGGTTGGTGCCTTCATCGCGGAAGAAGAAGCCATAATCCCAGCGCCCCTCATCGGTGCCGTAGGGATTGCTGAACAATGCCTCGATAACGACATTTCGAAAACTGACCTCTGCCGCCAATACTTCGGGGCCGGGGCGTGTGCTATGGGTCAGTTCACCACTGCGCGGCTCGAAAGCAGGCACAGCACCCGCAGCCGCACGCTGAGCAGCAACCTCAAACGAACGGAGGGTTGCTGTTTGAATAGCCGCTTCTGTGCCAGCAAAATCGGGCGTGCTGGTGGCGGTGTTGGTGGCGGTAGCCGTGGGCGTGTGGGTGGGCGTAAAGGTGGGCGGCGGCGTGGGCGTAAAGGTAGTTGTACGCGTGGGCGTGAGCGTGTGAGAAGGTGTCAGAGTAGGTGTTAGAGTGGGCGTGCGCGTAGGTGTGGGCGTTGCCGTTAGCACCTCCACAAAGGCGACTGTCTGCGTCGTCACAAGTTCAGGGCTTGGGCTTGGCTCAAGGCTGGGTGTGAAAGTGAGGCTGGCAGCTACAACTTCGGTAGCCGTTGCCGGTGCCGCAAGGGCGGGATCAAGAGTAACCGTTGGCGTGATAGTTGGTGTTTCGGTTGGTGTTTCGGTTGGCGTTTGGCTTAAAACAGCGATCACCACCGCTGTAGCCGTTTGATCGCTTGCCGAAATAGCGCCGCCACCCGCAGAGGCGATGATCATGAACAACACCAACACAATCAGCGCACCGCCCAGCGCCAGAACAGGCATTGGCACAGGGAACGAACGCGGTGCTGGCGGTGGCGCAATGGCTGCCAGCGGCGCCGGCGGTGGTGACTCACGGGAAGCAACAGATTGCGGCGGCAACGTCATGCCCATCCCTTCAACATCAATCGGTTGTGTGGAGTCACTGCCCATGACGAAGGATTGCGCGGCAGCGGGGTAGCTTGGCTGCGGCTCTCGCGGTGTATCTCTGGAGAGGCGCGTCGGTGCGTTGTGCGCGGGCATAATGCGATCCGTGTCAGAGGTCGGATCAGCACCTACTTGTGCTTGCCATTCTGCGCTGGCACGCGCAAAGCTCACCGCAAATTCAGAGGTGGTAACATAACGATCTTCGCGGCGCTTGGCAAGCACCCTGTTCATGACTGCCTGAAGGCGGGCTGGCACGCCGCCGCGGTAAGCGCTGATAGGCGTTGGCTGCTGGGTGAGGTGCTGCTGCATCAGGTCGTAGAGCGTTTCGCGCTCAAAAGGTAGCCTGCCCGTAAGCATTTGGTAGGTGGTAATGCCCAGCGCATAGATATCGGCACGGCGATCTATGGCTTCGCCTTGCCACTGTTCAGGGGCTATGTAAGCAGGTGTGCCGATCACTGCGCCTTCGCGGGTAAGGGCTTGATCAGCCCCTTGCAGCTTGATGATGCCGAAATCGGTTAGAAAGAGGTTACCCGCCTCGTCGAACAGGATGTTGTGTGGCTTCAGATCACGGTGGACGATGCCTTTTTGGTGGGCGTAATCAAGTGCCGGTGCAATTTCGCTCAGGATAGTGGCAATCGCGGGTAAGGGCATCGGTCCGCGTGCGATGCGGTCAGCAAGGCTGCCGCCGCGCAGCAGCTCCATAGCAAGATAGGCAATGCCTTCTTGCACGCCATAATCGAATACTTTCAGGATATGTGCATGGCTCAACGCAGCGATGACGTGCGCCTCGCGGTCAAAACGAGCGAAGAACTCCTCGTGTTGTTCGGCGGTCGGCTGGATCACTTTTACTGCTACATCACGCGCCATAGAGGCTTGATGGGCGCGGTAAACAGTGGACATGCCGCCTTCGCCGATAATTTCTAGCAGTTGATACTGCCCAAGTGTGCTGCCAATCAGATTTTTCATAAGCTGCCCCAAGTCAAAGCCAAGTGACGAGGCAAGCATACCACATATTGGCAACGGCTTGGGAGAGGCGCTGCACTCGGAGGCAGTGAAAATTAGGCGTTGTTGAAGAGCGTTTTAGTCAGAATGCCGTCCTATAGGCGTTCCATGCTGCCAAGCCACACCTTTACGCACGACGCGGGTGACGAAAAGTCCTCTGGAGGGCTGCTTAGGCGCGGTGCGTCAGCAGGCGCAAGCCATTCAACACCACGATAATTGTGCTACCCTCATGCCCTATCACGCCAAGCGGCAGTGCCAAATTGAAGCCGAGCGCGCTGATCACCAAGACCACAATCACGCTCAGCGAAAAGGTGATGTTTTGGAACATGATGCGCCGCGCACGGCGGCTCAGGTGCATGGCATAGGCAATGCGGCTCAAATCATCCGCCATCAGCACCAGATCGGCAGTCTCTAGGGCAACATCGGTGCCGGCGGCGCCCATCGCAATCCCGATTGAGGCAGAGGCAAGCGCTGGCGCATCGTTCACGCCATCACCAACCATTGCCACCTTGCCGTAACTTGCCATCAGCGCCTTGACTGCTGTGACCTTATCAGTGGGCAGCAGTTCGGCACGCACTTCATCCGCGCCAACCCGTGCGGCAATTGCTTGTGCCACACGCTGATTATCACCCGTTAAGATGATCACCTTTTGAATGCCCTCAGCGCGTAGCGCCTGCACAAAGGCTGCTGCATTCGGGCGCAGCGTATCCGCCACACCGATCACGCCTAACCAGCCGCGCTGGTTGTGATGCACAATCAGCGCGCTCTTGCCTTCTGTTTCAAGCTGATCGCGCTGCGCGGCGATCTCAGGCGGCAAAGGCAGCCCTTCGGCATTCATCAGGCGCTCTGTGCCAACCAACACCTGTGCCGAGTCCAATGTGGCGCGCACACCCTGCCCCGGAATTGCCTCAAACTGTTGCGGCTCGTGGATCGGGATGCCTTCGGCTTTGGCGGCTGCCAAAATAGCAAGTGCAATCGGATGCTCTGAGCGCACTTCAGCGCTTGCCACAAGGCTGAGCAGCTCGGCACGAGAGATTCCGTTTGGCAGTGCATCGGTCAGGCTGAGTTTGCCTGTGGTTAGCGTACCCGTCTTATCAAAGGCAACCGCTTTAAGGGTTGCCATTTGCTCTAGGTAAGCGCCGCCCTTGAACAGGATGCCACGCCGTGCTGCGTTGGCAATGGCAGAGAGGATCGCCGCTGGCGTCGAGATGACCAGCGCACACGGCGAAGCAACCGTGATCAGCACCATAGCACGGTAGAAGTTTTCGTTAAAGTCTATGCCCAACAGCAGCGGCGGCAGCAAAATATAGAGCGCCACTGCCAAAATAACGAATAATGCATAGCGCTGCTCAAATGCCTCCATAAAGCTCTGCGTTTTGGCGCGGCTTTCTTGCGCGCTCTCCACCATCTGGATGATGCGTGAGAGCGTGCTTTGGCTGGCAAGGCGCGTCACACGCACATCAAGGCTGCCGTTCTGGTTAACAGTGCCGGCAAAGACCTCATCGCCGATCTGTTTGTTCACAGGCATCGATTCACCCGTGATAGCGGCTTGGTCAACGCTGCTGCTGCCTTCGATCACCTCACCATCAATCGGCAGCCGTTCGCCGGGCTTGATCAGCACCACATCCCCAATCTGAAGCGCTTCGATGGGCAGCACAGCCGATGCCTCACCACGCCGCACTGTCGCTTTATCAGGGCGCAGTTTAAGCAGCGCACGGATGGCGTTGCGGCTGCGATCCATTGCGTAGGCTTGCAGCACGTTACTCAGCGAGAACAGAAAGAGCAAAATTGCGCCTTCGTGCCATTGATCAACAATTGCCGCGCCGGTCGCTGCCAACACCATTAGCAAATCTACGTTGATCTCGCGGTGCAGCAGGCTTTTCACACCTTCAATCACGCCGAAAGTGCCGCCAAAGAAATAGGAGAGCAAATTGAAGATGAGCGTCAGTTCTTCGGGCGTGTTCAGGCGTTCGCTGAGCAAGCTGGCAGCGATGTTGAGGGCAGTTAGCACCACAAAGAGGCGCTCCAAGCGCTCTGCGGAAAGGAAAGTGGGCAGGCGCAGGGTGTTGGTTTGTGCAGCGGCTGTGTTTGGGTTGCTAAGGCTGTGTTCGGTCATAAGTACGTATCTCTATATGGGCTGTTGATCGGGTGGTATGTGAGCAGCTTGCTGAATGGTTCGCGCCGTGAATTTCACAGTGCTGAAAGATCAGTTTAACATGGGTGAAGTTGGTTGGCAACCTTGCTAAGCGCGTTTCTAGGCAAAAGGTTGCGCGCCTGCCCGATTCAGTGTATCAACAAGGCGTACCAAAGGATGGTTTACCGTGCAAACAACTTCTGAAAATCGGCTGATGGGGTTTTTCTTGATCACCGCTTTGGTGGTCGTGCTGCTTGTCCCTATTGTGTTGTTATACCGCGATGCTGTGCGCGCCTCGCCGCTCGTCGGTGAAGACTTGCGCCTTGTGGCAGGTTTTCTTGGCACAGGCGCCAGCCGTGCCTCTGATGTTTCGCTGCTTGCTTATGTGTTTCTGCTGGTGCCGGGCATGATCTACGGCTATGTGGCAGCCCGTCGGCAATTGTTTGTGCCACAGCACAAATATGCCATGACCTTTGTGACCGTGCTGAATTGGGCACTCATCGCCTATGTGATGGGCGTTTCCTTCAGCGGTGCGGTGCCATACTATGAAAACCGTGACCCAAGCAAGCTCATCATTCCTTTGATACACCTGATCACGGGTGGCATCGCACAGGTTTTGGCAACCGTCTCGCTCATCCGCATGTGGTTTGAATACCAACTGCCGCCCCTGCTGCGCTATGAGCCGATCAAGCCGCAAATGCGCCTGACGCTTGCCCTCTGGCTGATCACCGCTGCGTTGGGCATTGGCATTTACATCACATGGTATGGCGTGCCGCTGCAACCTCGCCCAGAGACTCCCGCTGAGCAAGTGCCACCAGAAGGCACCCCTGAGGCAACTCAAGACCCAAATGCTACACCTTTGCCTGCCGCTACGGAAGACCCAAACGCCACCCCAACAGCGGCAGCACCATCTGCTACCGAAGAAGCAACTGCTGAGCCAACGCCCGCCGCGACTGAAGATGTCTCAATGAATGATAACGCCACGAAGATAACGGAAAAGGCAACTAAGGACGCCGCCGATCTTGCCGAGAAAGCAACCAAAGCGGCTGAAGACGCAGCCGAAGATGCTACCAAAGACGCTGGGCGTGCCACTAAAAAGGCAGATGATTAGCCTCGTGGTATAACAACAAGGGCGAGCGTTACCGCTCGCCCTTGCCTGGCTTAACCCTAGTTTTACGGTGCGTCTAGCGCGCCCAAGACGCCCAACCGTTCTTGCCGTTATTGGTTGTAACGCGGCGCACATCTGTGCCGTCGGCGCGCATGATATAGATATCTAGCTTGCCTTCGCGCTCCGATTCAAAGGCGATCCACTGGCTGTCCGGTGACCATGCCGCACGCCCATCCACCGCAGGATGATTAGTCAGGCGGCGCAAGCCCGTGCCGTCCACATTGATCACGTAAATCTCTTGGTTGCCATCGCGCTTGCTCTGGAAGGCGATGCGCGTGCCATCGGGCGACCATGCTGGGTCTTCGGCGTCTTCGCCAGCGGCAGCAAAGTGTTCAAGCACGCCCGTATCCACATCCATGAAATATAGACCTTTAGGCGTGCGCGATGAAGCGAACACAATGCGTCTACCATCCGGCGCCCAAGAGGCGTCGGCATCCAATAAACCGCGTGTGGAGTCAGGCGGCGTCAGTTGGCGCACATTCCGCCCGTCAATATCAGCGATATATAGGCGGAAGGTGCCACCACGGTTGCTGTGCCACACCATGCGCGTGTTATCGGGCGAGATTGCCACACCCCAATCTTCTGCGCCTTGCTGGGTAACACGCCGCAGGTTGCTGCCATCGGCATTCATAGTGTAAATCTCAATATTGCCCGGCAGGTTGGAAGACAGCCCGATTAATGTGCCATCAGGCGAGAAAGATGGTAGATAGTAAACGCTGCGCCCATCCGTCAGGCGGAAAAAATCGCCGCCATCCGGTGCAATCTGATTGATCTCCCAGCGCCCGTTCAGGTCGGTATGGAAGATGATGCGCCCTGTTGGTGCGGCAAGCGCCACAGCAACAGCGGTGGCAGTGCTGTTGGCGGCACGCGCTGTGCCAGTTGACTGGAGTTGGGCAAGGCGCGTCTGCTGGGCTTGGGCGGTAACGGCGGCTGCTGTAATGGTTGCCAAAGCCTGTGTGCGGCGTGCATCTATTTCAGCTTGAGCAGTGAGGGCAATCTCTGCGCGGGCTGTAATGCTGGCGGCAAAGTCTGGGGTGCGTGTGGCAGTCAGGCTTGGCGTGTGCGTCGGCAGCGCCAGCGCAGTGGCAGTACTATTAGCGGCACGCGCTGTGCCGGTCAACTGGAGTTGGGCAAGGCGCGTCTGCTGCGCTTGAGTGGTGGCGGCAGCATTCACGGCTGCGGTGTTGGTCGCATCAAGCTGAGCAAGGCGCGTGAGCTGTGCGAAAAGTGTAGCACTTGCCGAGAAATCGGGTGTGGCGGTTGGCGAAGGGGTGCTGGTCGGCGTTAAGGTGGCGCTTGGTGTGTGGGTCAATGTATTGGTCGGCGTTGGCGTTTGGGTGGGCTGCACAGTGGCTGCATCGGTTGGCAGCAGGGCAAGCGCCGTGGCAGTTGCTTCATCAGCCAAAAAGAGGGTTGGCGTTTCGGTAAGTAGGTCGGTTGCAGTGGCAGTCGTCTGTGCTACACCACCCTGACCATTGCCGAGTGCCAACACAGCGGCAAGCACGCCAATGACCGCCAAAAGCGCCACGCCGATGAGGATCGGCGCACGGTTGGCAGGTTTCTTGTCTTCCTCAATTGCTAAGCCAAGCGGTGTAGCACTGCGCCCTGCGCCTGCCTGAGTCGGCGCAGCAGGTACAGGGGCGCCAATGGTTGCATCGTTGAGATTAGCAGCGCCAACTGGTACAGGGGCGGTGAGATCAGCCTGATCGCTGGCACTTGCAGCAGGAATTGGCGCACCCGATAGGGCAGCTTTGAAGGCATTTGCCACTTCGCCGGCTGTGCCAAAGCGCTGATCACGCTCTTTTGCCATCGCTGTGTTTAGCACATTTTGCAGCGAGTCGGGCAAATCAGGACGGAAGCTGCGAATGCTGGGCGGAGTTTCGAAAACGTGCATGTGCATCATGCTGTAAGGCGTATCGCCTGTGAAGGGAACTTTGCCCGCCAACATCTCATAAAGCATGACGCCTAGCGCGTAGACATCCGCACGCGCATCCACATTTTGCCCACGCCACTGCTCTGGCGACATATAGGCGGGCGTTCCCATCGCCATGCCGCTTTGGGTCAGCGCGCTGGTTTCGCCAAGCAGCTTGGCAATGCCGAAATCGGTCAGGAAAGCGTTCTTATCCTCGTCAAGCAGCACGTTTTGCGGCTTCAAATCACGGTGGACAATAGCGCGCCGATGTGCGTAGTCCAGCGCGCCGGCAATCTGATCGAGCAGACGTGTTGTCTCGTTTAGGGAAAGTTTGCCGCCACTGCGCAACAGGTCGGCAAGGCTGCCACCGCTGAGCAGTTCCATCACAAGGTAGACCAAATCGCCATGCTGCCCATAATCGAACACCTTGAGGATGTGCGGATGACTCATGGTGGCGATCACCTGTGCCTCACGAGTGAAGCGCACCTTGAACTCTTCCGACTCGATCAGATCAGGCTTGATGACTTTGATCGCCACATCACGGTTAATGCTTGCCTGCCGCGCACGGTAAACCGTCGCCATGCCGCCTTTGCCCAAGAACGCCGTGACTTCATACTGTCCAAGTGTTTGCCCGATTAAATTTGCCATGCAGTCTGCTCCTAGCTTGTGCCAATGCCCTGATCAAAGGTGCAGATCAGGGCATCTGAGCGCGCTCTTTAGCGCGGCTTGCCGTCAATGGTCTGCACACGCGCCATGTAGCGGTTGAAGATTGTTTCGCCATCTGCGTCGTTGATGCTAAGTGCTTCTAACAGTTGCTTCAGCACGTCCAACTCGGCTTGGGAAATGTCACCGTCCACCGTGGCGACTGCGGCGGCATACTCAAACGCCTGCAAACCGAGTTCATGTGTGTTCAGCATCGTGGAGACAATATTCTGCAAGAAGGCTTGCCGATTGGCAGGATCGAGCAGGAAGCGGTCATGAATGTTGAGGGACAGATCAAAGACAAGGCTAAATTGCAGATCATCCAACTGACCAAGTGGCTCTAACAAACTGCGCGCATCACGCACGTGATCAAGCTCGTCTTGTTCCACGCGCCCATCAGCAGTGACCACAATCAGCCCGACGACCGTCGCCGCGATAGCATGGTGCAGTGTATAGAACTCGCGCAGCACTTCCGCTTCGGCTGCCTGCTGCGTGGCAGAAACGATGTTGAAAGTGTGCAGCAAGGCACTTAACACCGTCTGTTCGCCTTCATCAATGTTTAGGTCCGCCATTGCCAGTGCATAGCAGAAGCGATACAGTTCGGCGCGGTGACTCGCTTGGGTGATGACGGGCGCTAGGTGGGTGCTGACGTAACTGGGAATGTTGGCAGAGACGGTTAGGTTGTTTTCCAGTACAAAGCGTTCGGCGCGGGCGAGGGCTGTTTTGAAGGTTGCATCGTCCAGATCGCTGAGTGGCGAGAATTGATCGCGGAATAGCGAGATAATACGTCGCTCAAGATCGGTCAGTTCACCATCTTGGCTTAAGGTGGCAACAGCGCTTGATAAACCGCCTTCAGGTGGCGTTAAGCGGTTAGAAAGGTTTTGCAAAAACGCCATTGGTCGCTCCGTTTGTAAAGGGATATGGCAAAAGGTTAGCGTGTATCGTAACAAATTTTAGGCGCACCGCCAAACTGCGCTGCCAAGTGATGGATGTAGCGGCATGCATCTCTCGCTGCGGACGTTTAACACACCTTGCTTTGGCGATTGCCTTGCGCCATAATCAGCCCATTCTAAACGCACCAGAAAGAGACCTTCTTCGAATGACCGATCATGCCGCGAACTTGAAAGCGCTGCGCGCTCAGCTTGCCGAAGTGAGCCTCATCAACGGCATTAACGCGCTCCTTTACTGGGATCAATCTACCTACATGCCCAACGGTGGCGCAGCCGCACGCGGACAGCAACTTAGCTACATCGCCCAGCTTGCCCACCAACGCTTCACCGATCCTGCACTGGGCAAACTCCTAGAGTCTCTGTTGCCCTACGCCGAGAGCCTGCCTGCTGATTCGGATGATGCCGCCCTGATCCATGTGACACACCGCGAATACACACGCGCCACCAAAGTGCCGTTAGACTTGGTGGCAGAAATTTCACAGCACACTGCCGCTACGTATCATATGTGGGTTGCGGCACGCCCTGAAAACGCCTTTGAGCGTGTGCAGCCCTACTTGGAAAAGACACTTGAACTGAGCCGCCGCTATGCCGAGTGTTTCACCCCATTTGACCACCTTGCCGATCCGCTGATCGACTCATCGGATTATGGCATGAAGGCTGCCGACATTCGGATGCTCTTTGCCGAGCTGCGCGCTGAGCTCGTGCCGATTGCACGCGCCATCACCGAACAGCCACCCGCCGATGATTCTTTCCTGCATCAGCACTATGAGCCGCAAGACATCGAGAAATTCAGCCTTGAAGTCATCAAGCGCTATGGCTACGACTTTGAGCGCGGACGCCTTGATCGCACAGCGCATCCGTTCGCCATTCGCCTAAATCATGGCGACGTGCGGATCACGACGCGCTACCCAAAGCACACGCTCGGCGATCCGCTCTTTAGCACGCTGCATGAGTCGGGTCACGCTATGTATGAGCAGGGCGTCAATGCTGCCTACGAAGGCACGCCGCTGGCGGGTGGCACCTCATCGGGTGTGCATGAGAGTCAATCACGCTTGTGGGAAAATGTGGTTGGGCGCAGTTTAGGCTTTTGGCAGCATTTCTACCCAAGCCTGCAAAGCATCTTTCCACAGCAGTTGGGCAATGTCTCGCTCGATCAGTTCTACCGTGCTGTGAACAAGGTGGAACGCTCGCTCATCCGCACTGAAGCAGACGAAGTGACCTATAACCTGCATGTGATGATCCGCTTTGACCTTGAACTGCAATTGCTAGAAGGCACGCTCAGCATAGCGGATTTGCCTGACGCATGGCACGCACGCTACCAAGCCGATCTGGGCGTGCGCGCACCAGATAACCGCGATGGCGTGCTGCAAGATGTGCATTGGTATGGCGGCTTGATCGGCGGCGCTTTTCAAGGCTACACACTCGGCAACATCTTAGGCGCGCAGTTCTACGCAAAGGCGCTTGAGGCACACCCTGAGATCACAGCGCAGATTGGGCGTGGTGAATTCAGCACCCTGCACGGTTGGATGCGCGAGAACATCTATCAGCATGGCAGTAAATACAGCGCACCCGAGCTAATTGCACGCACCGTTGGCAAGATTGATATTGCACCCTACATCGCCTACCTACGCAACAAATACGGCGCGCTCTACCACCTCTAGGCAGAAGGCGAATGGTGGCATAGCCCTCATTTGCAACCTACAGTCCCGACTTGCTGACAGGTCGGGACTGTGCATAGCTGCTGCCGCACTTTGCCTGATCCTCTTTACAACCTCAACAGAATGCGCTACAATACATCTATCCCTCCCCGTATGGGGTAGGGTAAATGAGACAGGGAGCGCTTATGCAGAACAAGACCGCTTTAATCAACCGCCTGAAAAGTGTGGTTGGGCATCTGAACGGCATTATCACAATGGTGGATGATGATCGCTACTGCATTGACGTGATCAAGCAGATTCAGGCGGTGGAAGCCGCCCTTGCCAAAGTGAGCAACATGATCCTTGATGATCACCTGCGAACGTGCCTGATCACGGCGGTGCGTGGCGAAGATGCCGCCGAACGTGAGCGCGCCCTGAACGAGATCAGCGAATTGTTTGCCCAACAAAACAAATGAGGAGTCTTCACCATGCACAGCAAAACCTTTAGCGTACCCAATATTAGCTGCGGACACTGTGTCCATGCCATTCAAGAGGAAGTTGCCGAAGTGGAAGGCGTGCAGCGCGTGCAAGCCGATCAGGCAACCCGCCAAGTGACTGTGGAGTGGGAAAGCCCTGCTACTTGGGAACAGATCGAGGCGAAACTGATCGAGATTAACTACCCACCGGCACAGCCGAACGTAAGCCTCGCCTAAGCATTCGTTTGGGCGCAGCCCGCGCCCTATCCATTTCGGATAAAGGAAGTGACCCATGTCTACCGCCGAGCCGACTCAAGAAGTGCTGCCGATCAGTGGCATGACCTGCGCCAACTGCGCGCTTGCCATAGAGCGTAACGTGCGTAAGCTGAACGGCGTGGCGCACGCAACCGTCAACCTTGCCAGCGAGCGCCTCACGCTGATCTACGATCCTAGTAAGGTGACACATGATGAGGTTGTGGCGCGCATTCGCAAAGCGGGCTACGACGTGCCGCAGATCAAGGCGGACGAAACGCTTGAAGATGCCGAAGCGCAGGCACGCCGCGCCGAGATCAACCATCAATGGCGGCGCCTGCTGATCGGCGCATTGTTCACCGTGCCGCTGTTTGCCCTAAGCATGGGGCGTGATCTGGGACTCTTTGGCGAATGGGCAATACAAGACTGGGTAAACTTCCTCTTTTGGGCGTTGGCAACGCCGGTGCAGTTCTACGTTGGGCGCGATTACTACGTCGGTGCTTATCGCGCCTTGCGAAGCGGCGTACCGAACATGGATGTGCTGGTTGCGCTTGGCACCAGTGTTGCCTATGTCTACAGCGTTGTCGTGACGATCTTGCTGACCACCAGTGCCGCTGGCGACCTGCACATGCTCAACGCGCACCACGTCTATTTTGAGACTGCCGCCGTGATCATCACCCTGATCGTGCTTGGCAAACTGCTGGAAGTGCGCGCCAAAGGGCAGACCGGGCAAGCGATCCGCAAGTTGATCGGTTTGCGCGCCAAGACAGCGCGTGTGGAACGGCACGGCGCACAGGCAGATATTCCGATTGAGGAAGTGCGCGTGGGTGATGTGGTTATCGTGCGTGAGAGCGAGAAAATCGCGGTGGATGGCGTGGTGATTGATGGCACAACCAGCGTGGATCAATCCATGCTGACTGGCGAAAGCCTGCCCGTGCTACGAACGGTTGGCGATGAGGTTATCGGCGGCACGCTCAACAAGCAAGGCATGATCAAGGTGCGTGCGACGCGAGTCGGGCGCGAGACTGCCCTTGCCCAAATCATCAAGCTGGTGGAAGCCGCGCAAGGCTCACGCGCACCGATTCAACGGCTCGTAGACCAAGTATCGGCAGTTTTTGTGCCTGTCGTGATCGGGATCGCGGCGCTCACCTTCATCCTGTGGCTGCTAGGCGGTGCAGGCTTCACCGCTGCTTTGCTGCGCGTCGTTGCCGTCTTGGTGATTGCCTGCCCATGCGCTATGGGGCTTGCCACACCGACCGCCATCACGGTGGGCATTGGCAAGGGCGCCGAGATCGGCATTTTGTTTAAGAATAGTGCCGCGCTGGAGCAACTGCTCAAAGTGAACGCAGTGGTGCTGGATAAGACAGGCACTCTCACACGCGGCACGCCTGCTGTTACTGATGTGGTGCTAAGCGCGGCATGGGAGGGTACGCGCCAAAAGGCGTTGCAGCTTGCCGCTTCCGCAGAGCGCGGCAGTCAGCATCCGCTAGGTGAGGCTGTGGTGCGCGCCGCCGAGGCGGAAGGCTTGGCACTAACCGAACCGCACGCTTTCCAGTCCTTTATTGGGCAAGGTGTGCGCGCTGAGGTAAACGGTACATCAGTTTTGGTGGGCAGCTACGCGCTGATGACTGAGCAAAAGGTCTATTTGAATGGGCTGGAAGGCGAGGCGGCACGTTTGCAGGGCGAGGCGAAAACCGCGCTCTGGCTGGCGGTGGATGGGCAGGCAGTCGGGCTGATCGCGGCGGCGGATACCGTCAAGGATGGCTCAGCAGAGGCGGTGCAGACGCTGCGCGCACTCGGCAAGCAGGTGATCATGATCACGGGCGATAACGAGGCGACGGCACGCGCCATCGCGGAGCAGGTTGGCATTGATCGGGTGCTGGCGAATGTGCTGCCTGCGGATAAGGTGGCGGCGGTGAAGGCGCTGCAAGCTGAGGGGCTGAAGGTGGCAATGGTCGGCGATGGCGTGAACGACTCGCCAGCGCTGGCTCAGGCAGATGTTGGTATTGCCATTGGCACAGGGACGGACGTTGCCATTGAGGCTGCCGATGTAACGCTGATGCGCGGCGATCTGCGGAGCGTGCCGCAAGCGCTGCACATTTCACGGCAGACTATGCGTACCATTCGGCAGAATTTAGGTTGGGCGTTCGGCTACAATGTGGCGCTGATTCCTGTGGCGGCGGGCGCTTTTGCGCTGCTGCCAAGCACACCGGAAGCACTGACGCAGCTTAACCCGATGTTGGCGGCATTGGCAATGGCATTCAGCAGCGTTAGCGTGGTGACCAATTCGCTGCGGCTGCGCGGCAAGCAAGTATAAGGATCATAGGGCGCGAAAGCGGCCCGCGCCCTGCCTACTCACCCACTCACACGCCGAATATCATCCCAATGCAGCGCATTGTGGAAGTGCGCGAAGAACAACATCTCGCGCAGCGTTACGAGACCCATGGCCGGATGTGGCAGTTGGTAGGCGTCTAAATCAGCCTCCTCCCAACGGGCAAGCGCTTCCATCAAGCGTTGATGTGCAGCTTGCCATGTTTGCACCAAATATGCGTGTTTATCCATTACGCCATCGGGAAAGCGGTAGGTGCTTGGCGCTATCGGATTGACTACGCCGCTTGGAAAAACCTGCTCAACGCGGGCTTTGTAAAAGGCGGCTAAAGCGGCGTAACTGCGTGAGGCGTGATCAGGCTGCCCAAAGAGCGCACGCACTTGTTCAGCGGGCAGTGCCAGTGCCTTTGCCAGCGGTTTTACGCTCAGGATAAGATGCTGCAAGTAGCCCGTTGCAGACCATTCATCATCTGACTCGCGCTCGAATGCTTGTGGCGAAAGCATCTGAACAGTTTTTGTAATGCCTTGCCCAACCTCATCCAGCACTTCGATAAGCTCAGCCTTGCTGTGTGGTGTGGTCATAAAGTTTCCTCTCACAAAAAGTAGTTACCGCACCGCTACACTGTAGCGATGATCGCTGAATTGTGCGAGAACTTCTGTCTGAAAATAATCTCTAACAGCACCCAACAAGCAAGCAGTGGTATAATGGCAGCGCAATGCGCTCAGGCGGAAGGAATGATTCATGCGACAACTAGTCGGTTTCATTGGCGGTGTGCTGTTGCTTTCGGCGTGTGGCGGCGCGCCTGCACCAGAACAGACCGCGCCACCACAACCACAAGGCGAAGTCATTGGTTGGGATCGCAGCCCTAACACACTTGTGATGCGCCTTGACCGCATCATCTTGAACGAAACACCCCGCGAACGCTTAAATCGGCTGCCAAGCTGCACCCTCTATGGCGATGGACGCCTGATCTGGGTGGATGCTGTGCCACCAAGTGGCGAGGAAGTTTCCGAGACATATCTCGATGAAGTGACCATGCGCGGCTTTCTTGAATACATCATCCGCGATCTGAACTTCTATGACCTGCCTGATCTCGCCGCGCAGGAATTTCCGCCGAGTGAAGATGCCGCCCAAGAGAGCCTCACCCTAAACGTCTCGCGTGGGCTGCGGACAATTCGCAGCTACCGCAGTTGGGCAAACGATGCCTACGTCGCCATCCTAACGCGCTGCCGCACTATTAATCCGCAGCGGGCGCTGTTTGTGCCATTCGGCGCGTGGATCACAGTCTACGAAGAGGCGCGTAACCCTGCCCTGCCCGAAGTGGGTTGGTCGCTGGCGGCACCTTTCCGCCTTGCTGAGGCGGCTGTCTCTGGCGAAGCGCGTTGGATCACTGGCGTAGCGCTCACCCAGCTGTGGAACTATGAGCGGCAGACGCTAGGGCGCGTTCAGTGGATTGAGAACAACAGCGCCTATCGGGTCGCTATTCAGGTGCCAAATATCTCGCGGGATGCACCACCCGCACCCCCCGGCAGCGAAACGCCGACCCCTATGCCAACTGCCACACGCCCACCTGAGGAATAAGCGCCCAAATATGCTATACTTACTTATCATGTGGCGCCCAAGCCCTTATGGAGATTATTAGCGTTATGAAACTTATTGTGGCGACTGTGCAGGATCAAGACTCGGATTATGTGGTTAGTAAGCTGACGGAAAAAGGCTACCGCGTAACACAAGTCGGTTCGACGGGTGGCTTTTTGCGGCAAGGCAACACAACATTGTTGGTCGGTGTGGAAGATAAATATGTGGAGTTGGTTATCAGCCTGCTGACTGCCTCCAGCCAGCGCCGAATGCGCTATATGCCAATGGCAACTGGCACCACACCCAACGGCATGACGCTCTACAACTACATCGAGGTAGAAGTCGGTGGTGCCACCATTTTCGTCTTGGATGTTGATCACTTTGAACAAATCTAACAGTAGAAGCATTACCCTATGAAAAAACTCATTTTCGCTATCATCATGGCAGATGCAGTCGAGGCTGTTTCCCGCGCTCTAGTCGAAAAGAAGTTCCCCGTCACGCAGATTGCCAGCGTAGGTGGCTTTTTGCGGCGCGGCAATACCACACTGGTCATCGGTGTGGATGAAGGGCAGGTAGCAGCCGTCACTGCCATCATCCGTGAGGCGTGCGCGCCGCACAGCAAGGGCGATGTTCATGCCGCCACGCTCTTCGTGCTGAATGCCTCGCAGTTCATCCAAACATGAGCCATTTGCCCGTTCAACCTGAAGATTTTGACTATGAACTGCCACCAGAGCGCATCGCGCAGACGGCGGTAGAACCACGCGATTCGGCGCGGCTGCTGGTCATTCACCGCAGCAGCGGTGAATTGCAGCACCGCATCTTCCGCGATCTGCCCGAATACCTGACGCCGAATGATGCGCTCGTCCTCAACCAGACACGAGTCATCCCGGCGCGCCTGCGTGCGCGCAAACAGCCAAGCGGCGGCGCGGTGGAGATTTTGCTTGCCCAAAAGCTGGAAGGTGAGCGTTGGTTAGCGCTGCTGGGCGGCAAACGCCTGACGGTTGGTGCGCGCCTGAGCGTGGAAGGCGCACCCAACCTTGAGGCAGCAGTGCTAGAAGTGCGCGAAGGCGCTCAGCGCGTCATCCAGTTCAGTGCACCGATTGAGCCGCACCTGAACACTGTTGGCGAGATGCCACTACCGCCCTACATCCACCAAAAGCTGAGCGATCCTGAACGCTATCAGACCGTCTACAGCCGCACGGAAGGCTCTGCCGCCGCGCCCACTGCCGGCTTGCACTTCACACCCGAACTGCTCCTAAGCATTCGTGCGCTTGGCGTGCCGATCCTCTACTGCACGCTGCACGTTGGCTTAGGCACTTTTCTGCCCCTGCGCGAGGATCAGATCATGGCGCGGCGTTTGCACCCTGAATATGCCGAACTTTCAGCAGAGGCAGCCCGCCAACTAAATGAGGTCAAGCTGCGCGGCGGGCGCATTTTTGCAGTCGGCACCACTACAGCACGCACCCTAGAGACTGCCGCGCTCTTTGCGCTTGGCACGCCGCCTGAACGCCTGCACTTGGCGGGCTACGAAGACGCAGAGCGCTGTGCGTGGAAGCCGCTGAGCGCCTTCCAAACGCAGACCGAGCTATTCATCATGAACGGCTTTCAATTCCGTGCGGTGGATGCCTTAGTGACGAATTTCCATTTGCCCAAGTCATCGCTGATGATGTTGGTAAGCGCCTTTGCTGGGCGCGATCTGATCCTGCGCGCCTATCAAACCGCCGTGCAGGAAAACTACCGCTTCTACAGTCTGGGTGACGCAACCTTAATCCTATGAGGGCGTGAACAATGTCGGTTTCGATCTGGCAGGCGGATGGCACACAGCCGATCCGTGAGGTAGATGTATTGGTGATCGGTGCGGGCGTGGTCGGCTGCACGGCTGCCTACTTCTTGCGGCAAGCAGGGCGCGATGTTGTGCTGACAGAGGCGCGAGACATCGCGCTAGGCGCCAGCGGACGCAACGCCGGCTTCATGATCACCGGCTTGGATGTCTACTATCATCAGGCAATCGAGCGCTATGGGCAGGCGATGGCACGTGAGTTGTGGGCGCTCTCGACGCGCACCGTGCGCTATTGGCGCGAATTTTCCAAAGATGGCAGCGTGCCAATCCGTGAGTGCGGCGCGTTGCTGCTGGCAGAGAGCACCGAAGAAGCCGCCGATCTGGAGCAGGCAGCGCGTGCGCTGAATGCCGACGGCATCCCTGTAGAGTTTCACAGCAGCGATCCACTCGGACGCGGCTATCATGCGGCAATTTTTCAGCCGTTTGATGGCATGGTGCAGCCAGTGGCGCTGGCACAAGCTGTTTTTGCCCAAAGCGGCGCAGCGCTGATCGCCAACAATGAGGTGTATGCCATACGGCAGCTTGCGCCTGAGCGCGTGCTGGTGGAGTCGCGTTTGTATCGTTTTGAGGCGCGCAAAGTGCTGCTCTGCACAAATGCCTATTCCGCACTGATCGAGCCGTATTTCATCGGTAAGGTTATCCCAACACGCGGGCAAGTGCTGGCAACTGCGCCGCTGCCGCAGCCTGTGCTAGAGACGTGCGGCTATAGCAACTATGGCTATATGTATTTTCGCCCAACCTTTGATGGGCGCTTGCTCTTAGGCGGTGCGCGCCACTTGTTCAAGCCGCAAGAGCATGATACACATGATGACCGCACCACTGAGGCGGTTCAGGCGGCGTTAGAAGCATACCTGCATCAGTATTTTCCCGAAGTGGCGGCGCCCATTGAGCGCCGTTGGGCGGGCATTATGGGCTTTAGCTGTGATGGGCTGCCGTTGGTGGGCTGCCTGCCCGATAAACCTGATGTCGGCTTTGCGGTTGGCTTCACCGGACATGGGCTATCTTTTGGCGCGGCAGCCGCCGAACGCGCCGTAGATCACCTGCTGAACGGCGCGCCGATTGGTGCGTTGGATGCAGCGCGGCTAGGCTAACTGATCGGCGCGTGGCAGCGAAGGAATCGCGCCGCGCACCTGAGTCGCCAGAGCGCCGGCGCGGCAGGCACGCCGCACCAACCAATCCAGCGAGTCGGTTGGCAGCGCGGTGAGCGCATAGCCCTGATCGCGCAGATCGCACAGTCCTGCCAACAGTGCCGCCGTGAACGAATCGCCGGCGCCGGTGGCATCCACCACCTGATCTACCTTTGGCGCGTCCGCATGGTAGAGCGCGCCTTTATAACGGTAGGTGCAGCCTTGCGCGCCAAGCGTGATCAGGATCAGCGGCGCGCTGTAGGGCAAGCCGTGCAGTGCTGACTCAACCTCACGGTTGCCCGTTAGCAGCGCAAGTTCACTCTCACTGAGCTTGATCACATCTGCCTGTGCTAGCGGCGCAGCGGCAAGCGTCGTGTCTGTGGTGCGCCACAGGGCAGGTCGCCAGTTAATATCATAAGAAAAGAGCGCACCGCTTGCCTTAGCGCGCTGAATGGCGGCGTGCGTAGCACTGCGCGACGGTTCACTCACCAACGAGACCGATCCGCAGTGGAACAGGTAAGCCGACTCGATCACTGCTGCGGGCAGATCATCGGGTGTGAGCGCTGCGTGTGCGCCTTCAAAAAAGGCGAAAGATGGATCGCCGCCATCCGAGAGCGAGACGAAGGCAAGCGTCGTCAGGCGCGCCGCGTCGAGCAACATGCCGCGCACGTCCACGCCTTCGTGCTCCAGCAAGGCGCGTAAGCCTTGCCCAAAGGCATCCTGCCCAACCTTACCCACGAAAGCGGCGCGTTTGCCCAAGCGCGCCACACCGACTGCCACATTGGTCGGCGCGCCGCCGGGCTTTGGCTCAAAGGCGGGCGCCTCATAAAGCGAGACGTTGCGCGCCGTCGCTACCATATCTATCAGGGCTTCACCTAGCGTCACCACGTCAAACATGGCTGCCTCACGCGCCGATGGGCTTATGCTTGTGGTAGGCGGCGATCAGGCGTTCAAGCAGTGCCTCACGCCGATCATAGAGCCGCTTCAAAGGGCGGTGCGCGCCCGCGCTGAGCGCATAGGCAGCCGCAATCGGGAAGGCGATGGTCGAGTCGGCGTAGCAAACGACACTATCGGGCAGTTGGTCGGGATCAATTTTGCCCCAGGTCATCGCCTCGGAAGGTGTTGCGCCACTTAAGCCGCCAGTATCAGGGCGTGCGTCGGTAAACTGCACGAAGTAATCATGCCCTGCTTCGGGAATGCCCAAAATCTCTTGGATTTGCGGCTCGGTTTGCAAGGCAAAGTTTTTCGGGCTGCCGCCGCCAAGAATGATCACGGCGCTGCGTCCGCCGTTTGCCTTTGCATCATAGACAATGGCTGCCGTCTCGTTCACATCGTGTTCCACATCCATTTGCAGGGCGTTGCCTTCCAGTCGTAGGGCTGCCACATTCATGCCCAAGGTCGAATCGCCAGGGCTGGAGGTGTAGATCGGCACGCCGTTGGCATAAGCGGCGCTCAGGATGGAGCGGTGCGCCACACCAAGTTCTTCTTCGATAGCACGCACATATTTACCAAGCAGGTAGTGCATCTCGGCGGTGCCCATGCGCCGCTGAAATTCGGGCGCTACCATCACACGCCGCAAAAAAGCGTCCGATTCAAGCAGCACTTTTTGATCAAACAAGATGTCGTAAATGCGAATGATGTGCTGATCGCGCAGTTCAAGATCGTTGGTGTTGGGCGTGGTGTTGAACAGTTCAAAACCAAGCGAGAAGTGAATGTCATGGTAGAGGTTCGCGCCCGTGCTGATGATCCAGTCTACCAAGCCGCTTTCGATGAGTGGCACAACCGTTGAATAGCCCATGCCGGTTGGCGTCAGCGCACCAGTGATGGTCAGGGCAACGGTCACTTCAGGCTGGAAGATTTTTCGGGTGAGGACGTGACACGCCTCACGCAGACGTGCGGCGTTATAGGCGCTGAAATAGTCATCCACCAGCGCCTGAACGGTCAGGTTGGGCGTGATGGGCTTAGGCGTGATCTTGCGACCATAGGGCATGGCAACACGGCTCCCTGTAGGGTGAATCGGTTCGGGGTGAGTCTAACGCACTTGGGTGGGTGTGGCTAGGGCAACGAACAGTGGTATACACAGCACGCCTAAGGTTGCCATCCTAGCGCCACATCCACCGCTGCGCTAGAATGGCACACCATAAACAGCCCTAGATGAACCAACTTGGCGGTGCGCCAATAATGGCAGGCAGGTAGAGGTGTTGGCGATGAAACAAAGGATTGTTTTCGCTGTTTTCGCAGCCGTGCTGAGCATAATCGCTTTACCCAGCAGTATTTCAGTGCAAAGTGTCACCTTTCACTATGCTTTTGCGCAGAATGATGCAGACAGCATTGACCTATACGCGGTTGATCCTGCTGACCCAACCCATATAACGTTTCTTCGAGCTTTCCCGCTGGGTACTGATGAGCGTGTCTGGGCATATGGCAACTTTAGCCCAAATGGCAAATTGCTACCCGTGTTTATCAATGCGTCAGGTATCAGAACACTACTACCTGAGGTGGCTGTACGCATCTTCAACGCTGAAGACGGGAGTATCCTCACAGTGGTGAGTGGTCTCTTCGGAGTGATCCCACTTAACAACCATTTATGGGGCAAATTAGAGGTGATGCAATGGTCACCTGATGGGCGCTACCTTGCGATTCTCGCACGCCCTAACGACTTCTTATCCAATCAGCAAGTGGATGAGAATAACGACATCTTCATATACGACACACTGACTCAGATTGCCCAAAATGTAACAGCCGATCCACACTCACAGGGACACTTTGCTTGGTCGCCGGATAGTCAGAAACTTGCCTTTGCTACGGTTGTATGTGCTGAACGGTGTATTCCGCACCTTGAAATCCTTGACGTACCTTTAGGCAATCGCCTGTTTTCATCACCTGTTTCTGTTGTTGGCGGAATGCGTGCTGAAGAAAGCCTGTGCTTGTTGAACTGGTCGCCGGATAGTCAAAAACTTGTCTACCGCGTCAACTGTGAAGCAGGGCTATTCCACTATCAAGAGCTGCATACATTCAACCTAAATACAGGGCAACAGGAACGCCTGACATACTACACACGCCCACCACAAACAGAACGCGACTCATCATTTTATACTGCCTATCAATTTCCCATCTGGCATGATGCTAATCTCATATTGGTAGGAGGTTATAGAAGAATTGTAATAGTTAGTACTGAACATATGAATGCAAAAGGCTTTACTGAGAGTTATGACCTTTCCACAGGTCAACAAGCTGACCTAGCCGGCGGTAAACTAATTTACGAATGGTCACGCAGTGTACAAACGGGGCAATATATCGTATCAGTTTTAACATCTAATGCAGAAGACTTTGACAGTAGGGCTGTTACTGCCAGCACGCATTTGATCGAATACGCGAATGGCGAACTACAGATTTTGGGAGACTTACCAGCCGGCTGCAATTTCGATTGGAGTCCTGAGCAACGCTATTTGATGTACTCTCTAAAGTCAACGACGAAGGGATGGACGGAGTGCTACGGATCGCGTGTCTTTTGGGACGCCATCACAGGTCAAATAACACTTTGGGAGGCTACTGATGAGCATCTACTTGGTTGGGTTGCGGTGACATCTTCACAACCCCTCCCGCCCACCGACCTGCGCGCCCCTTAGGATACCCTAATGATCTCCTTAAAGCCTGTTTTGAGCCACTGCACTCTTTCGCAGCGTGGCAGCCTGCCTGCTGTCGCAGGTGGGCATTTGGCATTTTGGGCTATAATCTGCCTAAGCGCCTTTTCCGAAGGCTCCTTTCATAGTGTATGGAGTAAATGATGCCCAAGCAATATAACAGCCAGCCTCAGATGACGATTGACCTCAAAAAGCACTATACTGCCGTCTTTCACACGGCAAGAGGCGCAATCAAGGTGACGCTGTTTGCAGACAAAGCGCCGATCACGGTCAACAACTTTGTGTTCCTTGCCCGCGAAGGCTTCTACGATGGCACGACGTTTCACCGTGTCATCAAGAATTTCATGGTGCAAGGCGGCGACCCAACCGGCACCGGCACCGGCGGACCTGGCTACCGTTGGGCAGATGAGCGCGGTGCACTGCAACTTCGGCACGATTCGCCCGGCATTTTGAGCATGGCAAACGCGGGACGCGATACAAACGGCAGCCAGTTTTTCATCACGCACGTGCCGACGCCACACCTTGACGGCAAGCACGCCGTCTTTGGCAAGGTTGCCGATCAAGAGAGCCTCGCCGTGCTGCTCAGCATCCGTGAGCGCGACCCTATGCGCGACCCTAATCCCGGCGATGCCCTAGAGCGCGTTGAGATCATCGAGAGCTAAGTGCCTGCACAGGCTGCTGAGCAGTCGGCAGCCTGTGCTTTTGACCGCCTACGCACCTTCGCCAAACACAAAGCGCTCAATGGCAGCGGCAACGCCATCCTCATCATTGCTGAGCGTGATATGATCGGCAACCGCCTTCAGGTGCGGTGTGGCGTTGCCCATCGCCACACCCAGCCCCGCCATCTGCACCATCTCAATATCATTTTCGCCATCACCAAGCGCCAACACCGCCTCTGGTGGCACACCCAAATGGTTGATCAGCCATGCGACGCCTGCCCCCTTAGAGGCATTCGGTGGCAGTGCTTCCACAAAGTCCGGCTGCGAGAGGAACACGCTTGCCAAATCACCAATGTGCGCTTGTAAGGCGTGCCGCACCGCGTCCGAGGTTGCAAGGCTCTCCACAAAAACCATCTTGCTGATGGTCATGCTATCAGGCAGGCTGAGCAAGTCATCCACATAATCAGGCGTTGGCTCGCCATAATGGGCAAGCAGTTTGGTGCGTTCGGCAAGGTGGCGGGCGGTCACCTTACGCTGGTGGTTGTAAACCATCACAGCCAGATCGTGGTCTTGAGCGTGCTGCAAAATGCGGCGGGCTGTTTCGGGCTGTATGGTGACTTCATGCAGCAGGTTGCCTTCGCCGTCATAAACAGTCAGCCCTTGCAGATAGACGCCAGGCGTTTTCAAACCGAGCTGCTCAGCATAGGTGTAGCCGCTGAAGCGCGGTCTGCCTGTGGCAATCACCACATGGAGTCCGTGTGTGGCGGCGCGCCATACAGCCGCTTTGGTGCGTTCGGTCAGGCGGTGTTGGCTGTCAAGCAGGGTGCCATCAAGGTCAATAGCAATCAGTTGGAAAGGGTGCGTCATGCGTGGATATTCACCTGTCATGTTCTTTAATTCGGGTTGATGCTGCGCACAGCGGGTTAGGCGATACGAAAACGCCGCACCTTGCTGCGTTGGGCGCAGTGGCGCGGCGTTTGGATGCCCCTACGGGGACTCGAACCCCGGTTTCAGCCTTGAAAGGGCCGCGTCCTAGACCGCTAGACGATAGGGGCGTGAATAGGGCTAACCTCAGCAATACTAACACAAGGCAGTGCTTGCGTCAAGCCCATTTCTGAGAAACAGGTGTGGTGATCCCCTAACGTGCGGCGGCACAGCCAACCCCTATCCCTAGCCCTTTCCTCGCCTGCGGGGAAAGGGAGTCAGCGGTGATCTGCACAGTCCACCCGGCACGCGGGGCGGGCTTTAGGGTGGGGGTAAAGCCTACTGTTCCCCTTAACGTGCTTGCAGGGAAAAGGCTAGGGGTAAATCTATCTGCTCAAGGGTGAGTGCCATCAGGAAACAGCGCTTTGGCAGGTTATCACCACGATATTCGCCATACGCCACAGTTATCCACTGCACGTAATCGGCAAAACATGGCTATAATACGCCATAAAGTGTGAGCATGTGCAAAGGTGAGAGGTTAACAGTGCGAAGCAACCGACGGTTGGTTTGGGTGTGGTGTTGTTTAAGTGTTTTGGTGGCAAGTTGCAGTCAGAGTGGTACGACAAGCAGCCCAACCGCACAGGTAGCAACCCGCGCCCTGCTAAAGTGGGCAGCCACACCCAGCCCAGCCGCCAGCCCAACACCCACAGCACGCCTACGCCGCACGCCAACCTTTAATCCGGCAACGCTCATCGCGCTGACCCTTGCACCAACGCCCTTACCGTTGCCGCTTGGGTTGCCAAACTGCTATGAGACACCTGTTGGCAGTCTGTTGTGCTTAGGCAGCCTGCATAATCCACTGGGTGTGCCGATTAGCCACGTGGTAGTGCGCGTTTATCTGATAGATGAGGAAGGCAATGCGCTGGATATGCGCGAAGTGGCAACAGCGCGCAGCTACCTGCTACCGAACGAAAGCACGCCTTATGGCGCCCAGTTTGAGCGCTTGCCTTCTGAATACAGCCGTGCGGTAGCGGAAATTGCCCGTGCGCTCCGCAACACCCAAGCACTGCCCTATTTGCACGTCGAGAATGTGCAAAACACCTTTGCTGAAGGCATTTATACGCTGCGTGGCACGCTCAGCAATCGTGGCGAGCAGGCAGTGCAGCATATCAGCCTTGTGGCAACGCTCTACGATGAAAGCGGTCAGGTGAGTGGCTTTCGCCAAGTGCGCTTGCCGCCTGACCAACAACTGCTGCCAAACGAACAACTGCCTTTCAGCTTTGCCATCATCCCGCAGACCGATGGCATCCTGAACATCGTAACGAGTGCCGAAGGCGAACTGCCTTGAAACATAACTCTAACTGATTCTAAGGAAATCTCTCAGCGCACCTTTGTGAAATCGGATTAAAATGGAATAGTTATTCGCTTCAACTGGTAAGGTACAGGGTATGGCTATTCAACCGCTAGAACTGCTGCGGCAGACTTTTCCGGGCATTCAAAGCGCTGAGGAACTGGCACAGCTTGCCCAACTTGCCCGCCAAGCAACCTACCCACCCAATACGGTCTTGTGTCGTGAAGGCGCTTACGAAAAAGTGCTTTACCTCATCTGTGAAGGTGAAGTGATCATCACCAAGCGCTTCGATACCCTTGAAGATGACCACTTGGTGCTGCGCCGTGCCGCCAGTGGCGATTATTTTGGTGAAATGGCGATTATCTCGGACGCACCGCGCTCGGCAACAGTCACCACCACTACCGAAACCACTGTGCTAGAGATCGATCAGGATGTTTTCCGCACCATCCTAGAGAAAAACGCCGACCTTGCCATGCAGATGGTGCGCCAAACCTTTGAGCGCCTGCGCCAGAACGACCGCATGACGCTGGAAGAGCTGCGGAAGGCATTTGAGACGCTGGAGAAGCTAGACCGCGCCAAGCTCGATTTTATCGAGGTAACGGCGCATGAACTTCGCACGCCGTTGACTATCATGCGTGGCTATGCCAGCATGGTGCTGACCGATCCGATTGTGCGTGATAACCCTGTGCTGCGCGAGATGATTGAGGGTATTTCCAACGGCAGCCAACGCCTGCATGAGATTGTGAACAACATGTTGGATGTGCAGCGCATAGACCTTGAACAAGTTTCGGCAGCGGCGGTGCCAGTTTCACTGCCGTTGGTGCTGCGCGGCGTCGAGATGCAGTTCAAGCAGGCAATCCAGCAGCGCCGCCTCAACCTGCAAATGGCTTTGCAGCACACTGAAGGCGATGGCGGCAACTACATCGAGGCAGATCCCGGTTTGCTGAGCAAAGCCTTCTACCACATGCTGATGAACGCCATCAAGTATACGCCGGATGGCGGCACCATTCGCGTGGCGCTCAGCTATGAAGATCATCCTGTCATGGAGCGCGTGGCGCACATCCAGATTGCTGATAGCGGCATTGGCATTGATCCCGAATATCACACCCTGATTTTTGAGAAATTCTACCGCTTGGGCGATGTCCAGCTGCACTCCAGCGGTAAGACTGCCTTCAAAGCCGGCGGGCCCGGCTTAGGGTTGGCTATTGCACGCGGGGCTGTGCTGGCACATGGCGGTGAGATTTGGGTGGAGAGCCAAGGTCACGATGAAGTCACCTTTCGTGGCAGCGTCTTTCATGTGCTGCTGCCCGTACAAGCTGCCCTGCGCGAAAAGATGGCGCTGCTGCGTGTGCGTTACGGCGAATAGCCTTTATGCCTCGCTTAGGCTTCGCAACACACGCAGGAGGACGCGCACCGCACGCTCGTATTCGGCAATCTCGATATGTTCGTTGGGCGTATGGTCAAGCGCAGAGTCGCCAGGGCCGTATGCCACAATCGGACACTGCCAAATTGGACCTACAATGTTCATGTCTGACGTGCCAGTTTTGTAGACAAAGCCGGGCTTGCCGCCTTCGTCACGGATGGCATTATTGAAAGCGCGCACCAACGGCGTGTTCTTTTCGGCACGGTAGGTTAGCTCTTCGCCACGGTAGCTAAGGTGCGCGCCATTGGCATACACCCCAACCCGTTCTTTAAGCTGATCAGGCGTGAGATCAGGTGGCAGGCGAAAGCTGAGCGTCATGTAGGATGTTTCACAAAAGCCGTCATCTTCGCTATGAATGTGCCGTAGCGTCGTAAAGAGTTGATCGAATGCCTTTTCACGCCCTTCGTTAAAGTGTGCCACATCCGTACGGATAGCGTTCCAAAAGGCGACGGCGTTTTCAAGTGCGTTCGGCTCAGGGCGGGCGGTGTGGCTGATCGGCTGCACATACTGATAGTCAAGCAGCATACGCCCTTTATAGCCAAGCGTGATGCGATCCCAGCGGCTTGGCTCACCAATGACCACCAACGATGGATTGTAGACGGTCAGCGCGTGCCGTGCGCCTTTCGAGGTGACTGCTTCTTCTTCCGTCGCGCCAATCACGATGATGCGCCAGCCCGTTTGCCTGCCTGCCAATGCGGCAGCGCTGGCAAAGGCAGCCAGCGGACCCTTAGCATCCACAGACCCACGCCCGTAGAGCTTCCCATCTTCGATCTGCACGGGAATGTAGCCCGCCACTGTATCAATGTGACCCAACAAGATGCACTCCCGCGGACCGTCACCCAGCACGCCCACAGCATTATCGGCTGCGTCCACAAAAGCGTTATCAAAGCCCGCCGCCTGCATCTGTGCGGCAAGGTATTCGCTGGCGCGGCGCTCTTGGTGCGAAGGGCTGTAGATTTCGACAAGCCCGCGCAGCAGCGCGATAGGATCGAGCATTGGTTATCCTTTGCAGCGCACAGCGGTCGGATCGACTCGTCATCAATCTGACCGCTGCGACGAAAGCACTAGCCTAAATCTGCCATTACTTTTGCCAGTGCCTCACGGCTTGGGCGCAAGCGTTCTTGAGGTAGTTCGGCAAGCGGTGTATCGGCAATGCGCTCCAATTCGCCAAGCGTTGGGCGCGGCTCGCTGATGTAGATCAAACCCGTAATGAACTTCTGCTCTGCTTTCGACTGCTCCAAAAGGCGGATGGCAGCCTGCTTATCACGTGGATCGTGCGTGTTATCCGTCTTTTTAAGCAGGATTTGTGAACCATCGTGCATGGTGACTGCGATTGTTTCGCCTTCGGCATAGTCGGGAATGGTGATCTCTTGGCGCTGGATGACCAAGCCAGGCGGAATATGCTCAATTTGCTGCAATTCGATGTTGTTCGCCTTGCCGTAGGCATAGCTCTTGGTTGATTCAGGGGTATCGTTGAAGGTGACACATGGGCTGATGATATCCACCAACGCCATGCCCTTGTGGGAAAGGGCTGCTTTCAGCAGTTCGCGGCATTGTTGCGGGTCGCCGCTGAAGGAACGTGCCACAAAGGTGCAGTCAGCAATGATTGCCTCAAGGCACAGATCAAGCGGCGGGAAGTAATTCACGCCGTAGTATTTCTGGCGTTGATTCTCATCGGCGGTGGCGCTGAACTGCCCTTTGGTCAAGCCGTAAACGCCGTTGTTCTCCACAATGTAGACGGCTGGCACATTACGGCGCAGCATGTGCTTAAACTGCCCAAAACCGATGCTGCCAGTGTCGCCATCGCCGCTGACACCGATACACACAAGGGAGTGGTTAGCCAGCGTTGCACCAGTAGCAACTGAAGGCATACGCCCATGCACTGTGTTGAACGAATGTGAGAGACCTAAGAAGTAGGCGGGCGTTTTGCTGGAGCAGCCAATGCCGCTCAGCTTGAAGATATAGCGCTGATCCAAGCCGAGTTCCCAGCAAGCATCAATGATCTTGGCTGAGATCGAGTCGTGACCGCAGCCGTTGCACAGCGTGGACTCAGAGCCTTTGTAGGCGGTCTTTTCCAGACCGAGTGCGTTTGTCTTGACAGTACGGGCAGTCATAGCTACTTCTGTTCCTTCTCTAGGATTGAATCAGTAATCCAGCGAGCAGTCAGTGGCAAGCCGTCGCAGTGGCTTACCGAGATAATACGGTCGGCAAAGGCGGGATATTCCATTTTGAGCAACTGCGCCATCTGCCCAAGATAGTTATTCTCCACAACGTAGATGCGCTCATATAAGCCCATAAACTCGCGGGTTGCCTCACCTAAGGGCAGGGCGCGCAGGCGCTGATAGCTGGTGGCGACGCCAACTGCCTTCAGCATATCGCGTGCTTCTACAATGGCAGCATCCGATGAACCGTAGCCAATGATGGCACACACAGCTTCCTCCACAAGCTGGCTGACGGGCTGTGGCACAAGGCGGCGTGCTGTATCATGCTTGCGGGCAAGCCGATCAAGATTTTTCGTCCAGTCGTCTGGGCGTTCGCTGTAGGTGGCATACTCGGTGTGACCCGTGCCGCGTGCAAAATAGGCAGGCCCTTGCCCAGGCAGCGAACGGTATGCGATGCCGTCGCCGTCCACATCCTTATAGCGTCCCCACGTGCCGAACTTTTCAAGGTCTTCAAAGCTGACGACCTTCCCGCGATTCATGGGCTGATCAGGATACTCAAACGGATCGGTCATCCACAAGTTCATGCCCAGATCAAGATCGCTCAGCACAAAGATCGGCGTTTGTAGATGATCGGCGAGATCGTGGGCGCGCCAGCCAAACTCAAAGCACTCGCGCATATTGGCAGGCAGCAGCACCACATGGCGCGTATCACCGTGGCTGAGGTAGTAGGTCTTCAGCACATCCCCTTGCGAGGTGCGCGTGGGCAAGCCGGTGCTAGGTCCCATGCGCTGAATATCCCAGATCACGCACGGCACTTCAGCAAAGTATGCCAGTCCGCTAAACTCAGACATCAGCGAGATGCCCGGACCTGCTGTTGCCGTCAGCGAACGCGCGCCCATCCAGCCCGCACCGATGATCATGCCGGCGGCTGCCAGTTCGTCTTCCGCCTGCACAATGGCGAGCGTCGTCTTGCCGTCTGGCTCTACGCGCAGTTCTTTAGCGTAGTCCATCAGTGAGTCGATCATGCTCGTCGAAGGTGTGATCGGATACCAGGCTGCCACGCTGACGCCGCCGAAGATCGCGCCGAGCGCGGCGGCTGCGTTGCCTTCGATCATGACCTTGCCTTCGGTGGCAGTCATACGCTCGGCGCGGAAGTTGCGCGGCGCATCAGCATAGTGTTCACGCACATGCGCGGCTGCCTTTTCCACAAGGAAGTAGTTCAGGTCAACTGCCTTCGCCTTGCCTTTCAAAAAGTAGGTGAGGGCAGTTTTGATTTCGGCAAGGTCAATGCCGAGCAGTTCCGCCATCGCACCAACGTAGACCATATTCGCCACATAGTCCTTCAGGGCGGGCGAGGCGCCACTTTCTTTGACCATCTCGCGGACGGGGACAGCGATATAGGTAATATCGGTGCGCGTCTGCTTCAACTTCCATTCTTCAGGATAGATACACACACCGCCACTTGCCAGCTTTTCGATGTCCTCTGCCTGCGTTTTGGCGTTCATGGCTGCCAGCACGTGGTAATCTGGGCGGCGGGCAACATAGCCATCTTTGCTCAGGCGGATGGTATACCACGTGGGCAAGCCATAAATGTTTGAGGGGAATAGGTTTTTGCCATTCACCGGGATGCCCATCTTAAACAAAGCGCGCACCAACGTATTGTTGGCGGTTTGGCTGCCCGAACCGTTCACGGTGGCGGCAATGATCACAAAGTCATTCACCAGCACACCTGCCTCGGTGCGCTTATCAGTGGTTAATTCAACTGCACACATAGATAGCGGATACTCCTTGACTCTAAAACGTCACTCAGCTTGAGGGGGCTTGCTAAAAACGGCATCAGCGGGTGCCGCGGCGCCGTTGCGGTGGCGCAGCAACTGCGTATGCTCAATAAAGGCGCGCAGCGCTGCATCAGGGTCATTTTCTAAGATATGCTTCAAAATCTTTTCGTGGTATCTCCATGCCTCCTGCCAATAGGCTAAATCAGCGTAAGTATTTAACTCGACAGCCTCATAGGCTTCCCAATATGCCTCCAACAGCCCTTTAACAAATGGGTTATCGAGGTGGGCAAAAATGCCCAGGTGGAACTTGCGGTGTTCTTGGTGCGGAATTTGGATGAAAGGTTGATTGTTGAGCTTGTGCCGTGCGCGCTCGCACAGATCACCTAAAGCGGCTTTGTCGACTTCTGTTAGGCGCACTACCGCTTCGTGCCAAAAGGCAACCTCAAGGTGATTGCGGAGTTCGGAGAAGGCGACGAAATAGCTCTTATCCATCGCCAGCGCAAAGAGCAAACTGAGGCGCAAGGCGGGCAAAAAATCATACTCGCGCAGGCGAATGCCCGTGCGCGGACGCACATCCACCAAGCCAAGGACGCGGGCAACCTCAAGCTGTTCACGGAGTTTGCCCACGTTAATGTTAAGCTGGGCACTTAATTCATTTAATGACGGCAACTGTGCGCCATTTTCAAGGTTTTGTTCTACAATATAGTTTAGCAGCGCCGAGTCGAGTCGGTGAGTCATAACTCTACGTCAATTATCTGATCAATCTAATTAATGAGGATAATCAAATTATACGCCCAAATTCAACAATGTGGCAAGTGGCAAAGCACTAAATTCTGTTAAAGGGCGATCAAGCCGAGCCGCGCTGCGCGTACCACTGCCTCTGTGCGGCTTTGCGCGCCCAGTTTGCCCATGATGGCATTTACATGAAACTTGACCGTGTTTTCACTGATGCCCAGCCGCAGCGCAATGTTTTTGTTGGCAAGCCCTTCGCTCAGCAAGCTCAGCACTTCACGCTCACGGCTGGTGAGTGCTTCTTCAGGCAACGGCGCACGGGCAGGCAGCAAGGCAGCCGCCAAACTTGGATCAAGCACGGTCAGGTGCTGCACAACTGCCGCCAACGCCGCCGCGATTCGGGCAGGCTCCGCGCTACGCGGCAGCAAGCCAAGCGCACCACTTGCCCATGCTTCTGCAACGAACGCCGCATCGCTGAGCAGTGCCAATACCGGCGGCGAGTCTGTGCCAAGTGCCGCCAACGCCGCCGAGTCTGCTTCCCAATCTAAATCCCAGAGCAGTGCATTAGGTTGGGCGCGCTCAATATGTGTGCTTAGGTCGCCGTCCGGTGCGCTTTCGCCCACCACTTGCACGCTAAATTGCTGCGCCAAGAGTGTGCTAAGCCCAACACGGGCAAACGGATTACGCGCCACGATCAGGGCGCGGATGCTTTCAGCATTCGGCGGACTTGTGAACATCAGCACAACTCGTTAGGATTATGGCAAGGCACGGATATACTTGATCCTATACGCAATAAGGGCTTTGGGAATGCGCCAGCGCGTTAGAAATGTACTAAAAATCTTGGGTTTATATGGTGTGGCACGCCGAATTATGGACGGGCATCGGCGGCGGCAGAAGGTTGCCAAGATGCGTGCCTTTTACCGTCAATTCATCGCGCCAAACGATCTGGTCTTCGATATTGGTGCGAACGTTGGGAACTATACTGCCATCCTGTTGAGTCTAGGCGCACGCACGCTCTCTGTAGAGCCACAAGCAGATTGCATGGCACACATTAAAGCACGCTTTGGCAACCATCCGCGTGCGCGCTTTTATTTGGGCGGTGTGGCAGACAAACACGGTGAACTGGAACTGCACATCAGCAATATCAGCGAAACTTCGTCCTTTTCGCCTGAATGGATCGAGCGTTTGAAAGACCGTCCGGGCTGGGAAAGTCACCGTTGGGATGCTACGCAAAAAGTGCCAGTCACCACGCTAGACGCGCTGATCGCAGAACACGGTGTGCCAACCTTCATCAAGATCGATGTGGAAGGCTTCGAACTGCATGTGCTACAAGGGCTTTCACAACCTGTGCAAGCACTCTCTTTTGAATATAGCCCTGAACTGCCTGAGAAAACCGCCGCGTGCATGGCGTATCTGCTGACGCTTGGGAATTATGAATTTAACGCTGTTCACAAAGAGGCGTTCACCTTTCTGCTGCCAGGATGGACGGATGCCGCGGGTGTAGCACATCTTTTGGAGAAACGCGCCAGCATTCGCCGTTCGGGCGATGTCTATGCGCGGTTGAAAGGACAGTGATGTTCAAGATAGATTGGATTGTTCCCGGCGTTCTGGCAGCAGGGCAGATTCCGTCCAGTGTGGATGAGATCAAGGTGCTGCGTGCGGAAGGCATTCGCGCCATTGTGACGCTTACCGAACAGCCATTGAGTGTATGGCGCACACTCTCGGCGGAACTGCTGCGTAGTTTTGAACTGGATACCTACCATTCGCCCATTGAAGATTTTGAGGCGCCAAGCATCGAACAAGCGCACGCCATCATCAATCACATTGATGCGATGCAGGCAGTTGGCAAGCCCACCTACCTGCACTGCCATGCCGGCATTGGGCGCACTGGCACTTTGCTGCATGTTTATTTCATGCAGCAGGGGCAATCGCTGCAAGAGGCGATCCGCAGTGTACAGGTGCGCCGTCGGCAGTGTTATTTTCACATGCTTTCTGCGTCACAGCAGGCTTTTTTACAGCGCTTCGCCGAGTCGCTGATCGGTTAGAGACGGCGGTGCGATGCTAAAGTGCTGAGGAACGTCCGTAAGGCAAAGGCAGTTGCCTGCGGTTGCTCTAACATGGGCATGTGTGCTGCATCTTCAATTGTGACGAGCGTTGCTTCAGGCAGCAGGCGCGCCATTTCTTCGGCACGCGCCAACGGCACAATCGGATCAGAGTCGCCGCACAGGATTAGGGCAGGCACGTTGATGTGTGGCAGCAAAGCGCTGCTGTCAGGGCGGTACATCATGCCGCGAAGAGCGCTCATCAGGCTGGTCGGGCGTGCGGCTTGCATCATCAGCCGCGCCTGCTCTCGGATCGGCTCATCTTCAGGCAGGTTGGGTGCAAACAGGCGCGGCAGCATGGCATCCACCACAGCCACCGCACCGCGCACAGAGACTTGTTCAATTAACTGTTCGCGTCCCTGCCGCTGCGCTTCACTATCTGCCCATGCGTGTGAAGCAATCAGCCCAAAGGCGCTGAAGCGCTGCGGTGCAAGATTCCAGAGCGCTAACGCCACATAGCCGCCCATGCTGTGTCCCATAATCGCCGCCTGCTCAATGCCAAGTTTATCCATCAAGTTCAGCACATCTTGCGCCATTAACGCCATGTCATAGATGCCTTCGGCGGCTTCACTCTGCCCAAAACCACGCAGATCGGGCATGATCAAGTGGCAAGCATCGCTCAGGCTACGCGCCTGTTCGCGCCACAGCGTGCTGTTGAAGGGAAAGCCATGCAGTAAAATAAGTGGCAAACCTTGCCCTTGCTCGCTATAACTCAAAGTGAAAGTGTTCATAGAGCGCTTGAAATCCATTTCAGCCAGAATGCAAATCAGCCTGTCTATTGTATCAAAGTGAGCGATCTTATGCTGATGCCAGATACGCCTCTCATCGAAATGCGCCCCTTAACGGCGGAAGATATTCCGCGCCTGCCCGAAATCCGCCCGACTTACCGCACCGATACAATCTTGGCGATCACCCACAGCGGCAGCGGTTATCAGGTTGGCTGGCAACTGACAGAGCGCCGCTTAGCGCAGCCCTTCGATAAAGGCGGCTTGTATGACTTCACACCAGAGATGCAGCAGAACATTCGGGCGCGCTTGAATCGTGGCGAGGCAGCTTACCAGCGTGTGGCAGTTGCCAATGGACAGCGGCTGGTTGGCGTGTTGGATATGCTGTGGCAAGCCTGGAATGAGACTGCCTTCATCTACAACCTAATGATTGATCTGGATTTTCGTGGGCAAGGCATCGGGCGGCGGTTGTGGCATTTGGCGGTGCGCGCTGCCAAGCAGTGGAATGCACGCGCCATCACGTTAGAGACGCAGCAAACGAACATTGCAGCCTGTCGCTTTTATGCACGGATGGGCTGCCGCTTGGTCGGACTGGATGAGTCGCTCTATGGCAATTATACGGATGATCCTGAGGCGCCCATTGTGGAGATTGCCCTGTTTTGGGCATACACGCTGCATTAATCACCCGCGTTGGCTAAGGGTAGCCGCAGCGTAACGGTTGTGCCTTGCCCTGGCTGGCTGACCAGTGAGGCATCGCCGCCGTGCAAGCGCAACGTTTGGCGCACTAGCGGCAAGCCCATGCCTACACCTTGCTGTTCGTGCCGCTGCCGATCTGATTGCACCATTAACTCCCAGATGGTGGCTTGGTCAGCCTGAGGAATGCCCCGCCCATGATCGGTGATTGTCACAACTGCCTCATGGTTTTGTCGTTCAGCATGTAACCAAACCTTGCTATGCTCAGGGCTGTAGGAAACCGCGTTGCGGATCACCTCATAGATTGCTGCGGTAAGCAACTTGGCAACGCCGCGCACTTCTAGGTTTTCGGCAAGTGTATAGTTCGTTTCCACATAAGTATTGCGCGCTTTCATCTCAGGGTAGGCAGCCGTGATCGCATTCTCAATCAGTTCTGGCAGGGCAAGGCTTTCGCCATATTCGTCTAATTGGCGGCGGGCAAAGCCGCTGGTTAGCTCGGTATAGCTAACCACCTGCTCTGCAAGGCGCGTTAGGCGCTGCGCGCCACTGCGGATCAGATTGATGCTGGCGTTCACATCTTGCGTTTCGCCTTGCTGTTCAACCAGATCAGCGAGCAGTTCAAAGCCGCCGGTGATGTACGTCAGTGGTGTTCGCAGTTCGTGCGAGAGCAATTGCACCAACATGCGGCGTGCATCATCCAGTTCACTCTCCACTTGTTGGCGCATTTCCTGAGCGCGCCCTAAGCGGCTTCGCACTGAGGCGATCAGTTCGGATGTCTCAAAAGGCTTCACCAGGTAATCATCTACGCCGAGCTCACGCCCTAGATGGACGTGCCGCCGCGATCCGAAGGCAGTTAGAAAGATGAATGGCACCGCACGCATCGCGGGGATTTGCCGCACCGCCTCAAAGAAGGCATAGCCATCCATCTGTGGCATGGCAATATCGCTGATGATGAGGTGTGGTGTGCATTTGCCTTCTGTGATTGCCGTTAATCCTTCCTGCCCATCGGCGGCGGCAAAAACGCGGTAGCCCTCTAGCGAGAGGATCATGGTGGCGGTGGTGCGGATTTCGTCGTCATCGTCCACCAACAAGATCGTTGCTTGGTTCGATGGTGCCTGCATAAGGCAATCTCAGTCTGCTCATGTACCGAACGGTTAGGGAATGACGATTGTGTTGGTGAGGAAGAGCAGCGCAACGCTTAGCACGCTAATGGCAATAAAAAAGAGGATGGAGAGGATCATCCGTTCGCCGGCCGTTAAGCCAAAAATGCGCTTTGGCTCCACACGCTGAGAGGCAGTGCTTGGCACGCCAAAATCCGTCTCGAACTGACCATCACCAACCAAATCATCCCGAACATCATCAAGGCTATCATTTACGCTCTTGTTGGTCATGAGGAATATCCTTCCCACTGGCTTTTGTTAGATAGGTTTATGCTAGATTGTAGGGCAAATCTGCATTCTGGCAAGCCTCCCAGAAAATTGTGCGGCACAGGGCAGCCGCACTCTGCCCCATACCCTTCAGGCTAATGCCGAAACGGTTTTCACAACGCGAGCAGGTCAGGTTGGTGTGTGCGCCGTGCCTGCTGAGAGCGACGCCGATCTTTTGCGCCCATCGCACGGCTTTCCCGTATGGCGCGCCGCCTGCTCAAACACGCGCCAATTGGTTGCACCGCTGTTCGTGGCGGCTGTTTTCGGCGGTGCGCTGCTTGCGCCGTTTAGCGCTGTGCTGCGTGCTGTGTGGTTGCTCACCTATGCGGTTGACAACCTATTCTTCAGTCGGCGGACGGCAGCGCGCTATGGCATGGAACATCTGCCGCGCCTGCCGTTGGTCTTTCTGACCATTCACTTTGCATGGGGACTTGGCTTCTGGCGCGGCATCCTGAAACGCTAGGCACTACTTGTTGACATTATAGAATTTATGTTCTAGAATGGCCTTCCTACGGCTTAGGATGGAGTGTGCGCCGTGCCTGCTAAAGCACCCGATTTTGCTGAGGTTTATGCCGATTTATATGGGCAGCAGCCGCCAGAGCGCCTGACGACTGCTGAGAGCGACGCCGATATTTTGCGCCCTGCACGCGGCTTTGTGGATAGTTTCGATTTCACCATGCAGACTCAGGTTGGCTGTCCCGGCGGCTGCTTGTTCTGTTATGTGCCATCGGGCAGAATGCTGACGCCGAGCGCGCTGCGTGGGGAACACGGCGAGGCGTGGGGCTTTGAAGTGCGCGCCAAGCGCGACGTGCTGGGCAAACTGGCACGGCATTTGGCGCGTGGCACGTTGGCAGATAAAGTGATCTATTGGAGCGGTGTCACCGATCCGTATGCCGCGCCGCCTGCTGAAACACGCGCCATTTGGTCACTGCTGAGCGAAACTGAGCCCGCGCTGCGCCCACGCCGCCTGATTGTGCAAACGCGCTACCGCCCCGACCGCGATGCGGCACTGATGGCTGCCTATGTTGCCAGCAGTGCGCCCTCAGATGGTGCGCCTGCGGTGGTGGTCAGCTACAGCATTGGCACAGACCGCGAAGACCTGATCCGCGCTTGGGAACGTGCCACGCCTTCTTTTGCCCAACGGATGCGCGGCATCATAGCACTGCGCGAAGCAGGCATTTGGGTGGTTCCCACTTTGAGTCCGTTTGGCTTGTGGGATGATCTGGCTGGCACCTTGGCACGCTTCAAGGCGCTCGAAATTCCCTACCTAACGGCGTTATTCTTCAAGAAAGATACGGATTCTGCCAACACGCCAAGCCGCTTCATCAGCTACCTTGAGCGCGCCTATCCGCTGCTGCTGGATAAGCGTTGGCAGGCGCAGCGCTTGGCAGACATGCGGGCAATCTATGGACAGCAGCGCGTGCTGGTCAATAAGCAGGCGTTTGCCTCGCTTGCCGCGCCGCAGCAGGTGGCAATGCAAACGGGCTAGGCGTGTGCCATGCGCGCCTGCCACGCCTGATAGATTTCTTCAAAAACCATGCCGAGCGTCTTGGTAATATCCCACTGTGGATAGTGTGCGCGCATCTTGGCAAGGTCGGAAATGTAGCAGATATGATCACCGGCGCGTGCTTGATCCACATATTCATAGCGCATCGGTTTGCCGCTGAGCGCCTCAATGTGCTTGAACGCCTCTAGGATCGAGGTTGTGTTGGCACGCCCGCCGCCCAAGTTATAGACCTCTGCCACACGCGGCGCCTCATAGAACGCTTCAATGAAGCGTGCCACATCATAGCTGTGGATGTTATCGCGCACTTGCTTGCCCTTATAGCCATAAATGCGATACAACCCACCCGTCACATTGACTTTGATCAGGTAGCTGAGGAAGCCGTGCAGCTCCACGCCAGAATGGTTCGGACCTGTGAGGCACCCACCGCGCAAGCAACAGGTGCGGATGCCAAAATAACGCCCATATTCCTGCACCATCACATCGGCAGCCACCTTCGAGGCGCCAAAGATGGAATGCTTTGACTGATCGATCCGCATATCCTCACGAATGCCGTTGTAATCTTCGGGACGGGCATAGTCCCAGCGCGTCTCCAGTTCAACAAGAGGCAGCTCATTGGGCGCGTCACCATAGACCTTGTTGGTGGAGAGGTAGACAAAGACTGTTTCAGGTGAATGCTGGCG
>DAOTVQ010000036.1:0-32810 GCA_034436355.1 Anaerolineae bacterium | reverse complement strand
CGTCGTCGTCGTCATCGCCGCCGCTACCACCGCCCGACGATCCACCAGAGGCGCCACCGCCGCTGCCACCTGTGCCGCCCGGCGTTGCACTTGGGCGCACACCCGGCGGCAATGGCGTGATTGCCAGCACAGCCTCACAACCAAAGACGGGCGTTACCTCAGCCTGATCAACCCACGCCTCGGCGTAGCTGCCGAAAGTCACCTTCCACCATTTCACGCCATCCGTAGACGTGAACTGCCCTGTCACCACATATTGGTTATTCAGTTGCAAGCGGTTCAAAATCCCAGAGCGTTTGCTTGGTGTGCCATAGACTGCCGCACCGGTACGCCCTGTTGACTGCACAATGCAGGGCGTCATGACGACTTCGGTTGGTTCAAGCGTCTCGGTGGGTGTGGCTGTTTCGGTTGGCGTTGGCGTAACAGTCGGTGTTGGTGTGCGCGAAGGAGTCTGGGTTGGCGTCGCAGTTGGTGTAGCCGTTGCGGTTGGGCTAGGTGTGACCGTCGGCGTACTGGAAGGCGTCACACTTGGTGTGATGGTTGCGGTTGGGCTAGGCGTCACCGTTGCCGTATTGGAAGGCGTGAGGGTAAGTGTAGCAGTTGGTGTGTTAGAAGGCGTCAAAGTCCAGCGGGTAGCCGTTTGAGTCAGGTTGTTTTCAAAGGTAACGGTCTGTGCAACGATGGTATTTGCCATTGCAGCGATGAGATCGCTTGCCTCGCGTGTTTGAAGCGCCTGAATGGCAAGCGTTTCCGTCAGGTTCGGTGTGGGTGTGAGGCTTGGTGTGGATGTGGCGGTGAGCGTCGGCGTCAGGGTGGCAGTGCTGCTGGCTGTGCTAGTTACGCTCGGCTCAGGGCTGGGCGTGTTGCTCGCAGTATTCGAAGGCGACACACTCGCCGTAGCAGTCCCGTTGAGCAAAGCAAGTGCTGCATCAGTTGCCTCTTGCGCCGCTGTGTCGTTGCGATTGCCCATGAGCAGCACCAGCAAGCCCGCCAGCACCACAACTACCACACCGCCAATGATCGGCAGCAAGGCTGACGCGCTGCGTTTAGGTGCGGTTGGCAGCACAGGCGCAGTGACCGTTTCACCCATCGCAGGCGAGCCGAGCGGCGTTACGACGGGCGCGGCAGGCAACACCTTAGATCCTTCTTCGGGCGCGGCGGGCGTTTGTAGCGAGAGCGCCCTGCCCGAAAGCGCCGCATCGAGGTCTTCGGCAAGTTCGTTGGCACTGCTGTAGCGATCCTCGCGGTTTTTAGCAAGCGCACGCAGAATAACGGCTTCCACCTGCACGGGCAGCTCGCTACGAAGTTTGGTGATGCGGGGTGGCGGTTCAGTCAGGTGCTTAAACATCAGGCTGGCGGGCGTCTCACCGACAAAAGGTAACTGCCCTGAAAGCATCTCAAAGATCATTAAGCCGAGCGCATAAATATCAATACGGAGGTCTACTGGCTCACCACGCCACTGCTCTGGGGACATGTAAGAAGGCGTTCCCATAGCGATGCCCGTGCCGGTCACCAAGGTGGAACTGTTATCCACTTTGGCAATGCCAAAATCAGTTAGCACCGCGTTGCCGCTGCTATCAAACAGCACGTTTTGCGGCTTCAAGTCACGGTGAATCACACCGCGATCATGGGCAAGCGTCAGTGCGGAGGCAATTTGCGCTGTGATGCGGCGCGTTTCATCGGTTGGCAGGGCGCCATGTCTCTTCAGGCGCTCCGAAAGGCTGCCGCCGGGCAAGAGCCGCATGGCAATATAGACTGTATCGCCATCCTGACCGTATTCGTAAATGGTCATGATGTTGGGATGATCAAGCTGGGCAACCAAATTTGCCTCACGGCGGAAGCGCGCCAGAAAGTCCTCTGACTCAGCGAGCGAGGCTTTCATGATCTTGATGGCAACTTCGCGCCCTAGATCGGCTTGGCGCGCACGGTAAACCGTTGCCATGCCGCCCTTGCCCAAGACCGAAAGAATCTCGAATTTACCTAGCTTCCGTCCGCTTAAATCTGTCACTGTGAAGAATGCCCCTTTGCCCGTGTGCTGCTCATGCTACTATACCACAAAGCGTGGCATTGGCGCGAAAATTGGTTGCCCTACGCTTGCCCAACGCTTTCAAGCTACTATCGCAAAAGTGCGCGCCCTGCGCTATGATTTGCGCCGCTATGCGATTTTCTATCTGCAGAGGTTTATCGTGAAGTTCTTGAATCGGACTGCGCTCGCTTTCTGCCTGCTACTGGGATTGTTTGCCGTAGCCTTCAGCAGCGCAGAAACAGCCTATAGCCAAGGCGGCGCCCTTGCCACCAATACGCGCCGCCCCACCCAAGTTGTCATCCCAACCAACACGCGCCGCCCTTCGGCAACGCCGACGGTGGTGCCAACTGCTACCTACACACCTACTCTGACCATGACGCCAACCGTCATCGGGCCTGTCACCTATCCTGATAACATCAATCCATTAACCGGCTTGCCGTATCCCAGCGAAGAAGCCCGCAATCGGCGCAACCTGATCGTCAAGGTTTCCAACTTCCCTTACATCGTGCGCCCGCAATCCGGTTTGGATAAGGCGGATATTGTCTACGAATATGAGGTGGAAGGCGGCACAACGCGCTTTGCTGCCATTTACCGTTCGCAGGGTGCAGAGCATGTTGGTTCGGTGCGCTCTGGGCGGCTGCTCGATCTGGAGTTGGTGGTGATGTACAACGCCCTGTTCGCCTACAGCGGTGTGAATGACGCCATCAAAGCGCTGATTGGTGAAGCGGAATGGAAATATCAGACCATCACACCACAGTTCGGCGATAACTGCCCGCCTTTTTGCCGCTTCCCGATGCCCGGCGTGCCATTTGAGCATACGCTTTTTGGCAACACTTTCCAAATGTGGCAGCTTGCCACACGCCGCAATATTAATCAGGGCTATGTGGCACGCGGCTTTGCCTTTGATGAAAGACCTGACGAAGGCGGTACGCCTATTAATGATATTTTCATCAAGTGGTATGGCGATCAAAATGTGCGTTGGCAGTATAACCCTGTAGATCGTAAATACTACCGCTGGAATACAGGCTACGCGCACGTAGATGCCATCACAGGGCAGCAACTGACCGCCGATAACGTCGTGATTGTGCAGGCATACCATGTAGATCGTCCCGATATTTACGAGAGCGAAAGCGGCGCCAAAACCGTTGAAATCCAACTGTGGGGACGCGAAAAAGCCATTGTTTGCCGTGAGGGGCGCTGCTATGAAGGTGTTTGGATTCGGCGCAGCCGCGAACGCTATGGCTCGGCACTTGGGCTGTTCTACGCTGACGGGCAGACGCCTATCAAGCTGAAGCCCGGACAGACGTGGGTGCAAGTGGTGCGTTGTTGCAGTATGTTCGGCGTGGAGCTGCGAGAGGATTATGTGGATGTGTTTGGCACTGGCACGCCAGCCGCTGCCACGGCAACCGCCCGTGCGCCGCGCCTGCCACCTGAAGCGCAGACGCAGCAGGCGTTCATCACCAACCAGACTAGCACCGCCAGCGCTGCCACTGCCCAATGGAACAGGCAGCCAACCCTGACGCCTGATCTTTCGCGTGGGACTCTCACGCCAACACCAACGCCGCGTTCGGTTGGGCAACTGCCATAGGAGTGTTTCGCATGCCTGATCTGCTGGTTGAGTACATTATTCAACAGCGCGGCGTGCCGCCGCAAGGCTTTCGATTGCTCAGCGATGGCACACTGCTGCGCCTTGCGCCTGACAATACGCCGCCTGCCCCAACTGCCCGCCTTGATCAGGATCGGGCAGATTTGGTGTGGCAGACGGCAGGCGCGCTCAGCCCTGCGGCACTTGAACAGGTACACGCTGCCTTGCAAGCCGCCGATCTGTTCAGCTTGCCGCCTGTGCTGCTTATCAACTACTGCAAGGATGATCCGCCAACGGGCATTTGGCAGGTGGGTTTGGATGGTCAGCGAGCGCGGATTGTCGTCTTTGATCCGCGCCCTAAGCGCGAGGCACGCCTTGATGGACTCTTGGCAGCCCTTGAGCCGTTGTTGGCAACTGAGTAAACTCATGCTGCGTATTATGCTCAACAACAGGATTGAGGTGTCATCATGTCTGATCAACGCGAAAAAGCTGTCATGCGCGCTTACATCGAGCGTCGGCTGCCGCGTGCGCGCCGTGAGCAGCGCTTTGGCTTTCTAATCGGTTCATTGATCACAGCCGTGGTCATGACCATTTTGGCATGGGTCTTTACTGCGACAGGACTCTTCGGCGGCGATGCACCGAGTTGGATTGGCATGTTACTGCTGACTATTGCGCTTTTCGTTGGTTCACTGCTGCATACGCTCTCGGTCGTCTTAGATGGCAAACTGGGCGAGCCTGCGCTGCGCCGCAACCTTGCCATGCGCTACCGCATCGAAAAGGCCTTCTACGGCACGGATGTGGATGCCCTTTTTGAAGACGAGGCTGCCGAGAAGCCTAAGCGTGATGCCTACCGCCTGACCGATGACGGTGAAATTGTGGCTGATGACGAACTGCCTGATGCCGATGATCCCGCCGTGCGCCGCAAGAAACAAGCCTAGCTTAGGTGAAGCGTTGCTAAGTCGGCGGTGAGAAAGGCTTGCAATGCGCGCTGCTTGTTGGCATTATAGCCTTTTCATACTCGTAGTGATCAGATGGGATGACCAACGCTCTTGAAGATGAAAGCCCTAAAACGCACGCCTGCTAGATTGTTTGCCGCTGCGTTGTTGCTCTTTGGCGCAGCTTGTGGCGGCAGCTCTGAGGCGGCGCGCATTGTCGAGGCAGATAACACCTCACTGCGTGCCACCATCAGCCACTATCAGGCGCTTGACCCAACCATGACCGCCCAAGCCGCCGTCTGGACGCAGCAAATTGCCACCCTGCAAGCCGATTTGAACCAAGCCCGCGAACAGGTGACGCGCCTAACCGTGCAAATGAACAACGGGGTAACAGGCGGCACAGGCGCACCGGTAGCAGTGCTGCCAACCACTGATCCCAACAACTTTGCCAGCGTTGCCACCTTACCACCGGCGCCACCACCACCACCTATCCCAGAAAGCGGCACGCCTGTTTTCAGCGGTCAGGGTGCGCCCGCTGCTTCCCAACCGCTGCGCTCACCTTCGGGTATGATCATTGAGCGTGTGGTGACCGCACGCGGCATGAACAATGCCGATGGCTGCCCCGTGAACGAGACGAACGCTTTCACCACCACAGATGGGCAGGTGTGGGCAATCGCTGTGGTGCGGAACTACAAACGCGGCACGACCTTTGCCACACAGTGGCAGGGCGGCACTGGTCTGGATGAGACCTATGATTGGACGGTAAACGCTAACGGCTCGCAAATTTGCGTGCATTTCTACTACGAGACGGCAACGCTGCCGCCGGGCAACTACACCGTCACCTTCAGCGCACGCGAGGCAGATGGCACGCTCACCACCAGCGCGCCACTGCCCTTTGTGGTGCGCTAGGCAGCCCTCGCTGCTTGCAAGGCGCGGGTAGGGCAAATTTCCTATTCGCGCCTTTTGCATTCCCGCCCTGCCCGTCGTAAAATCCTAAAGACCTACGAGATTTAAGCACCTTTTTGCAGGATCAAAAAAACCATGCACCCAGATGCTGAGACTTTAGCCAACATCCGTGCGGCGCGCACTTACCACGAGCGCCTACCTGAAAATTACCTTGCGCCATACCGCCACATCGCGCACTTATTGGAAAACCGCGCCAATGAATCGCCCGAAAAGATTTTCCTGATCGCCTACGATGCGGACGGTACGCGCACTGAATACAGCTATGCCCAATTCAACGCACAGGTGAATCGTGCTGCGAATTTGCTCTGGGCGCTTGGCATTCGCCCGAATGACCGTGTGGCAACCCTTGCCTACAACCATGCTGAGACGGTCATCCTCTATTTTGCCTGTTGGAAACTGGGGGCAACCCTTGCGCCACAGAATGCCGCTGAAGATGATGCCCGTATCGCCTTCATCTTGCGGAACAGTGAGGCAGCCGCGCTCTTTGCCCGTCACGACTATCTGGAGCGTGCCGCACGCATTTTGAGCGGTGCCAGCGAAGGTGGTGGCGCGCCGAACGTCCGCCGCGTCGTGCAGATGGGCGGTACGCCACATGGCGAGATCATGCACTTTAGCACAGAGCTTGCCTTGCAATCTGAAGAGTTCAGCACACCTGAGCAGGTTTCACGGGAATCTGAGGCGTTGTTAGTGTACACCAGCGGCACCACGGGCGCGCCGAAGGGCGTCGTGCTAACGCAGTATAACCTGTTGGTGGATGCACGCGGCATCAGCGATTGGCAGGGCATCACCGGCAACCAGCGGATGATGTGTGTGCTGCCTATTCATCACGTCAACGGCATTGTGGTAACGCTCATCACGCCGCTGTATATAGGTGGCAGCGTGGTGTTGAACCGTCAATTTCAATCCCAAACCTTTTGGGCGCGCATTGCATCAGAAAAGGTGCATATCGTCAGCGTCGTGCCAACTCTGCTCCAGTTCTGCTGCGAATATGCTGATGCACAGCAGGCAAGCGGCAAGAGCATTTGGGGCGATCAGGTGCGGCGCGGCGATCTAACCCATTTTCGGCATGTCATTTGTGGCGCAGGGACGCTCTCCGTCGCCCTGGCGAAACGCTTTGAAGATCAGTTCGATTTCCCGATCCTGCATGGTTATGGCTTAAGTGAGACAACATGCTATTCCTGCTTCTTACCGATTGATCTAAGCTGGCGCGAACACCAAGCATGGTTGCAAGCGCACGGCTATCCTTCCATTGGTTGCCCAATCAGCCCGAATGAGATGGCGATCTTTGATCCAAGCGGCAGCGGTGTGCAGCTGGGTGAAGGCGAGCGCGGCGAGATTTGCATCCGTGGGCATAACGTGATGAAATATTACTATCAGCGCTCGGAAGCGAACGCCGAGACCTTCAAGTTTGGTTGGTTTCGCAGCGGCGATGAGGGCTTCTTCCTGAGCGATGCACGCGGCAGGCAGTTCTTCTTCATCACAGGGCGCATCAAAGAGTTGATCAATCGCGGTGGGGTTAAATTTTCGCCCTTTGACATTGAGGAAGTGCTGCTAAGCATTGATGGCGTGAAGGTGGGCTTGGCAATTGCTTTCGAGAATGACTACTACGGCGAAGAAGTGGGCGCTTATGTGGTGCTGGAGGACGGCGCCACGCTGACCGAAGCGCAGATACTGGCTGCTTGCCGCGCCAAACTGACCTTTGAGAAAGCGCCGAAGGTGGTTGTGTTCGGCACGGAAGTGCCTGTTACCACAACGGGTAAATATCAGCGCCTGAAGCTGCGCGATCATTTTACAGCGTGGCGTACAGTGCAGTTCCGACCATAAGCTGAGGATGATTGACCGTGCCGTGCCTAACGCCGCTCAAAAAAGATTGGATTGTGCGGGTACCGCTCTTTCTGCGCGCCAGCGCCGAAACACAGCGCGCTATTGATGATGCGATCATCACGCGGCACTATGTGGCAGGGCAGCCGATCTTCCTTGAAGGGCATCGCCCAACGGGCTTGGGCGTAGTGGTCAGCGGCTTGGCACGGCTGTACCACATTCTGCGCGATGGGCGCGTGCATGTCCATCACTACGCACGCCCATATGCTGCACTCAACATCATCCCCGCGTTGGACGGCAGACCGAATCCGGTCAGCGCGGATGCTGTTGGCGAAGCACACATCGGTTGGCTGCCGCGTGAGGTGCTGATGCACCTGATGGCGGGCGACTCTGAGCTGATGCAAGGCTGCATTCGCCTGCTGACGCTGCAAAACCGTGAGCTAATGGCACGCCTTGATGATATTGGTTTTCGCACTGTGCCAAGCCGTTTAGCGCGCTTACTGCTGCGGCGTGGCGGCTTTGAGAGTGAAGTGAATATCCCGTTGGATACGCTCTCGCAAGATGAAATTGCCGCCGTGCTTGGCACCAGCCGCGAAGTGCTTGGGCGCGCTTTGCGCCAGCTCTACGATTTGGGCTTGGTGCGCCGTGAAGGGCGGCATTATGTGATCATAGACCGTAACGGCTTAGAGAAGCTGGCTGAGGATTAGCGACCACCAAGCCCGCCTTGACGCCGCGTGCGTAATCGCCTACAATGCAGGTATGCCTCCGTAGCTCAGGGGATAGAGCGAGTGCCTTCTGAGTAAATCAGCTACTTGGGCGTTATCGGGGAAACCTGGTAACTGTAAGCAGTCAAATTCGGTGAAGGCTAAGGGTGCTTTCCTATGCTAATACCGAGCCAAGCATTTGCACTGCAAATGAAGGTGTAGAGACTAGACGGCTGCCACCTAAACGCACGCGCATGGTGAAGGTATAGTCCACAGCGCGTAGAAATACGCACCACTGTGAAGCACGAGGTCGGGGGTTCGAATCCCTCCGGGGGCGTAATCAATAGAGAATTCAGCTAGTTTCGGGAGCAACCATGAGTTGGTTTCACGAGATCGTCAGCAATCCACACATTGACGTTGCCTTACTGATGGATGGTGGTGGGCGGATCGTGGCGACTTCTAGCCAAACCAGCAGCGAAACACGCCGCGCCGTCGCCATGATCCGTGCGGCGGAAGTGTTGGCACACGAACTTTCTAGTGAACTAGGGCGCGGTGCAGTGAACCTGCTCCAGATCAGCACGGTCAGCGGGCATGTTTTGGTCATGCCCGTCGGCAGCGCCCACTACCTTGTCTTGCTCACACAGCGTGCCGCACCCTTAGAGCTAATCCGCACCTATTTGCACCGCCTGCTTGAAAATATGCCCGAGACAGAGATTGCCGCTGCCTTTCAAGGCATTCCCTACTCACCTTGGGATGAACTGAACGTGGACGATCTCTTTACGGCGCTCTCGGAATGGCTGCACAATGGCGGCGACTCTCGCACCTGAGCCGTGTGTGCTGCGCTTCTGGAAGCCGTATGGCGTGCTGACGCAGTTCACCGACCCTGAAGGGCGCCCCACCCTTGCCGATTACATCAAGCTGCCAAACGTCTACAGCGCCGGCAGGCTGGATTTTGACAGCGAGGGCTTGCTGCTGCTCACCAACAGTGGCACACTGATCGCACGCCTCACCGATCCGCGCTACGAACATCCCAAAACCTATCTGGTGCAGGTCGAGCGCCTCCCAAATGAAGCAGACTTAGATCGGCTGCGTGCAGGCATTCGCCTGAAAGATGGACAGACGCGCCCTGCCCAAGTCCGCTTGTTAGAGGCGCCGCCTGCCCTGCCCGAACGCACGCCACCCATCCGCTACCGCGCTAATGTGCCAACGGCTTGGCTGCAACTGACCATCACTGAGGGCAGAAAGCGCCAAGTGCGCCGCATGACGGCTGCCATCGGCTTCCCGACGCTGCGTCTTGTGCGGATCGCGGTTGGGAACATCACCTTAGAAGGCTTGGGCGTGGGCGACTCTCAGGCGCTCTCGCAAGCACAAATCAACGCTTTGTGGCGGTCGCTTCGGCACACCAACCGTTGACAAAACGCCTTCGACCCTCTAGAGTTCTAGCATGAACTTTGATGTGTTTACGATTGCCGCCGTGACGGCTGAACTGAATGACCTGCTGCACAGCGGGCGTGTGCAGGATACGCTTGAGCTAGGCGAGGATGCCATCGGCTTAGAGATTTACGCCAACCATGCACGGCGCTACTTGCTGATCAGCGCGCACCCGCAAGAGGCACGCCTGCATCTTGTGCCAGAGCGCGTGCGGCGCGGCGTCGAAAATCATTCGCCGCTTGGCTTGATGCTGCGCCGATACCTTGAGGGCAGCCGCTTTGTAGGTGCCACACAGCCTGCTTGGGAGCGCGTTGTACACCTCGCGTTCATTGGCGCGGAGGGTGAATTTACCCTGATTGCCGAACCGATGGAACGGCGCGGCAACCTGCTCTTGGTACAGAATGGGCAAATTCTTGATTGTGTGCGGCGCGTCGGCGCGGATGAAAACCGTGTGCGAGTCAGTTTGCCCGCACACCCTTACGTGCCGCCACCACCGCAGACCTTCAAACGCGCACCAACCTTGCTTACCCTCACTTTGCTGGCAGATATGTTGGACAATGATCCTGCCAAGTTGGCATGGCGCGTGCTGACGGAAAAGCTGCTCGGCTTCAGCCCAATGCTGGCGAAAGAGGCTGTTTTCCGCGCCATGAGCCGCCTTGATTGCCGCGCTGAAGATTGCAGCGCCCGCGCCTTGTTCACCGAAATTCAGGGCTTGATAGGCGACTTGGATCGCGGGCAGTTCTCGCCTCACATCTGCGAGCAAGACGGGCAAGTGAGCGCCTACGCCGCCTACGAGATCACACATCTGCCCAACGCACAGCCTGCCGAGAGCATTAGCGCGGCACTGAGTGCTTTCTACGGCGCACCTGTTGGCGAAGAGGCATACACCAACGCCAAAAAGCCTGTCCAAGCACAGCTCGATGAGGCGCTTGAGAGAGTTTCGCGGCGGCTAGAGGCACTCAAGCGCTCACAGCGGGATGAGGCAGAGCGCGACCGTCTGCGGCACAGCGGTGAGCTGATCCTCGCCTATCAATATCAAATTGAACGCGGACAAAAACACCTAAGCGCGCAGTATGACTTTGACGCGCCGCCGCTAGAGATCGCCCTTGACCCAACCCTGACGCCCCTAGAGAACGCCAAGCACTACTTTGAACAGTATGAGAAGGCAAAACGCGCCGCCGCCGAAATTCCGAGTTTGGTTGCCGCTGCCGAGCGCGAAATAGACTTCCTGCGCCAACTGGAAACCGATCTGGCGTTGGCTGCCAATTACCCTGAGATTGGCGAAGTGCAAGACGCTTTGCAAGCAAACGGCTATTGGCGTGGTGCACCCTCTGCCCGACCGCGTGGCGGCAAATCTGCACCGCTAAAGGTTAGCACGCCCGAAGGCTTTGTGATCTGGGTTGGGCGCAACGCACGCCAAAACGAGGAAGTCACCTTCACCAAAGGCAGGGCAGAGGATATGTGGCTGCACGCACGCGGCGTTCCCGGCGCGCACGTCATCATCAAAAGTGGTGGACGCAGCTTGCCCAGCAGTGTGCTGGAACGGGCAGCCCGCCTTGCCGCCTACTACAGTGCAGGGCGCAATCAGGCATATGTGCCAGTGGATGTGACTGAGCGGCGCCATGTGCGGAAGATCAAAGGTGGTAAAGCGGGCATGGTCACCTATCGCAATGAGTCCACGCTGAGCGTAGCACCACGCCCCGCCGAAAAAGCCTAGCTGTTCACAATGAGCCAGTAGGCATATAAACTGCCCATATAAATTGCCGCCAGAATGCCCATTGTCCACACCAAGCGCTCACTGCGCGGCTGATCGGCGCGCCGCATAAAGCGATGCCAGATCAGCGGTGCTGCCACAGCGCCAAGTGGATACAAAACAGGCGGAATAATGCCGATCAGCGCGCCGATCACGCTGATGACCACTAAGATTGCCGTGATGATCTTCAGCATGTAAACAGTCGTTCGCAAGCCAACCTGCGTTGTGAAGTTGGTGTCTGTGCGCCGATCCACTTTGTAGTCCCGCGCTTGCTGCTCCAACTGCGCCGAGAGCGAACTGAGGAAGAACAGCACCAAGAGTAGATAGTCTAAGGGTAACCACAGCGCACCGATCAGGAACAGGCATACGAAGTAGGGAAAAGTCTGCACGAACAGCGCGTGGGTAGCGAGATCGAAGAACGGGCGGCTTTTCAGACGCAGCGGCGGCGCAGAATATGCCCAGACTGCGGCAAGTGAAATGCCGATCAGCAGCGCGCCACGTGCGCCAAACTGTAAGAAAGAAAGCACTGCGATGCTGAGCGCAGTTGGTGCAGCCACCTGCCAGTAGCGCTGGCTGCCTTTACGCGTAAAGAAATTGCGATGGCGCTTGGTGGCGTCTTGTGCGTCGTAGGGTGCATCACATAGGTCGTTGTAGGCGAAGGCAAGCCAAGCGATCAGGGACATACCAATTAACAAAAAGAATGTTTCAAGGCTGACTGCATTATGCAGCACAAGGCACAGCGCGCCTATTACAAACGTGAGGATGACAGCATCAAGGTGGTTGACCAACAGCGCCCGAAGGTGGATCGGGCGTACCAACTCTGCAGAGGAAGTGTCCACAAGCGCTCCAATTCTTATTGTTCTACTAATTGAAACACTACATGGCAAGCATAGCACGCCTCTTGAAGTGCGTAAATTTTTCTTCATGATCTGTTATAGCATTGGCAATTCTCCGTAAACTAGGCGTGTTTTCTCCACCATCTTAGGAATGCTGAAAGCCGCAGCCAGCCTCGCTTCAGCCGCGCTGCCTAGCCGCCGTGCCAAATCACGATCCTCTAACAAGCGTGCCATATGCATGGCAAGGCAGTTCACATCACGCGGCGGGCATAGATAGCCTGTTTCGTCTGCAATCACAATCTCCGGCAGCGCCGAGATGTTCGAGGCGATAATCGGTAGGCGGGCTGCCATTGCCTCAAGCATTACCAACCCGAAGCCTTCCCACAACGAAGGCATCAGGAAATAATCGAAGGCTGCCATACGTGCGGCTGCATCGGCGCGCCAGCCTGCAAAATGCACTCGCGCCGCAATGCCAAGTGCCGCTGCCTCTGCACGCAGCGAGTCGCGCAGGGCGCCGTCACCGATGATCACATACTGCGCATTGGGAAAGCGTAGAGCAATCTGTGAAAAGGCGCGCAAGGCAAAAGGCAAGCCTTTCTGTTCGATCAGACGGCAGACCGAACCGAACACAGGTGCGTCGGCGGCAATGCCAAGCTCAGCGCGAAAGGCAGCGCGCACAGCAGGGTCAGGCGGCAGCGGATCAATGCCGTAGTGGACAGTATGCACCTTACGCGGCGGCGCAAACTCCACCTTGATCATGAATTGGCGAACTGCCTCGCTAATGGCAATGCCCGCCGTCAGCCGCCGCCACAGATAGGCTTGTATCAGGCGGATCGGCAAGCGGTAGCGAAACGGATCATCATTATGCCCCGAGCAGAACACACGCGGCACGCCAGCGCGCCGTGCTGCTGGAATGCCATGCCAATCAGCGTGGATCAGGTGTGTATGCACGGCAGCAGGGCGCAGCGCACGGAAGCGCGCTGCCAACTGCCCAATCAAGCTGAACTGCACATCTTTATGAATGGTGAGCGTCTCGGTTGGCACGCCGAGCGCCGTCATCTGTGCCGCATAGGCGTCCATCGGCTTTTCAGGCTCGGTTAGCACAATCAAGCGGACGTCGAGTCCGCTTTTGGCAAGCTGTGGCAGCAGCGCCAAGAGGTGATTTTCCGTGCCGGCAACGCCGCTCATCTTGGCAAGGTGAACGATGCGAGGAGTGCTGCTCACAATGCCCTACACTTCAAGGATGGCAGGGCGATCCATGCGCTGCCCATCCACCGAGACTGAAATCAGCGGGAAGCCATCTAAGGCGGTCAGCACTTCAATACCATCCTCAGTCAGCAGGATGGTATCTTCACTCTTGATGCCGCGAATGGACGGATTCCACGCAAAGGCTTGACTCACGGCAAGCGGAGTCTGATCGTCAGGGCGTGCCACCACCTCACGGGCTGCGTAGCCGGCGCTGCCACCCTGATGATGTTCGTCAATTGCCTCTGGATAGCCTGCGTCGGCATACGCTTCACGGGCAAGGGTGAACATATCGCTCATGGTGCGCCCTGCTTGCGTGCCGAGTATCAAGCGTGCATCCACACGCGCACAGGCTTCCGCTTTGCGCTGAAGTTCGGGCGGAACAGCGCCAAAATGTACAAGGCGCGTCAGCGAGATGACCAAGCCATCCTTACGGAAGCAAACGACCAACATCGCGTAACGCTCAATTTCTTTGTCCGTTGGCAGCGGATGCCGATAGTTGAAGATGCGCTCGTCGCTGGCAACTAGCACCACCACTGGCACACCACCGCGCTCATGGACTTCAGCGGCAAGGCGTGCTGCCGCGTCGTATTCAGTTTGTCCCGGCTGCACGGCGTGAATCGCCTCGTTCATCGCCTCAGCGGCAAGGCGGCTGTTAGCGCGCAGCCGAACAATCTCGCTTGGCAACAGCGTGCTGCGGAGCTGCTGCACCTCAGCCGCAAGGTTCACCTCACTGCCATGTCCATCCTGCCCTAGCCGCTTGCCCTGTACAAGGCGTTCAAGGCTGTTGCTGCGGGCATACCACGTCTCGCTCACCAACTCAAAGCCAAGTGCTTCCACTTGCTGTTCTTGGGCAAGGCGCGGCGCTTCAATGGAGTCGGTTAGCAGATAGGCGCGCTCAGCGGTGATCAACGCACGCACTGGGCTGGTTTCGCTAGCGGTGTTGATGTAGGTTGGCACGCCTGCTGTTAGCCAAGCTAGGTTCGCCGTCTGGCAGATTGCTAACGCCTCTACAGCGCGTGCTGCCATTCTTTGGCGCAGGTGTGCCAGTTTTGCCGAAACTTCAGCGGCACGCTCGTCTAATGTTTGCATGATGTTTTACCTTATGTAAGCAGCAATTTTTGCAAAAAGCCTACGTTTGATTTTACAATGAGTGTGCTGATTGTCAAAAGGGCTTGTGGCGCGTTCGTGCTGATGCAGAAAAGGCTTTTTGGCAGATAGATTGGAGAGTTGTAAGCATGAGAGGGAATGTGATTACGGTGGATTTGTGGCGCAATCCGATGCACGAACTTGATTATGTTGTCTTGAATTTAGACGTGCCAGAGTATGGGTTACGGGCAGGCGATGTGGGCATTGTGATTGCAGAATCAATGGGTGATCAGCCCTACGAAGTGGAATTTACCGCGCTCAGCGGCGAGGTGATCGCGGTTTTAGCCCTGCAACGCTCAGAAATTCGGGCGGCGCGCCGCGGCGAGATGCCACACGCACGTGCGCGAGCCTGGCAAAGCTGAAGACGGGCTATTCACCCGATGGAAAAACAGGCTCACTGCCCCGAATGTGGCGCGCCGCAGCAGGTGAATGCAACCTGCCAAGATCACTTTCACCAAATGCTATTTTGGGAAGCTGAACAGCCTTCACGCGGTGTGGTGCACCATCTGGCAGTGCTGTGCTACCATTTGCAGCACCCAAGCCTATATTCGCCTGAAGGCTTACAAAGCGCGTCCAGGCTCTTGGTGATGTTCGTTGAGCAAGGCGTGCCACCGCACACGGCACGCCAGCGTATGGCAGCGGCTGCACAGCAGCGCACCGCCAAGATTCGCGGCACGGTGGATGCCTTCGGGCAATACGCACAACCGATTGTCTGGACGATCAGGGCGACTGATGTTGTTGCCAATGGTGCGGATCGCTATTGCGAGAGCGTGCGCGCTTGGGCAAAGGCAATACTTGCCGACTTACGCACGAGCGGCAACTTGCCAACACCATAAAAGTTCAGCCCCTGCACACCCCTAAAATTTGGTGGGATAGCGCCTAGCGCCAAGCCGAACGTGGCAAGGTGTGCTATGCTTGTAGCGTTTTGATAGGCACATTCTGCCTCACCGTGCGATGAGGTTTTCCACACAACGCGAAAGGACTCATAGATGCTTCAAGACGTGCTGTATGTCGTCTTAGGGTTGCTTGGGCTGTTTTTCGGCGGCAACTGGCTGGTAAAAGGTGCTGCACGCCTCTCACTCTCTTTTGGCATTTCTACGCTCGTGGTCGGCTTGACGGTGGTTGCCTTTGGCACATCACTGCCGGAATTATTGGTTTCACTGGATGCCGTTTCGCAAGGTGCTTACGATATTTCAGTTGGCAATGTGGTCGGCTCAAACATCGCTAACATCGGCTTGATCATTGGCTTGACGGCGCTTGTGTTCCCGATTCCAGTCAAGGCACAGATCATACGGCGTGAACTGCCCTTTATGCTGGCAGTTTCAGTGCTGATGGTGCTGCTCATCCAAGATGGCGAGATTGGGCGCTGGGACGGCGCGCTGCTTGTAGCAGGTGTAATCGCCTATACCGTCATTTCCTATACGTTGGCGCTGCGCGAAAAACGCTTGCTGACGGCTGAATTAGAGGAATTTGAAGTAGCTGAATTCGGCGCAGATGCCGCCCAAGCCAACCGTCTTTTCGAGATTGGGCGGCTGGTGGTTGGGATGATGTTTTGGTGGTCGGCGCGAATCTGCTGGTGGATGGCTCTGTGAACATTGCCACAACGCTAGGCGTGCCAAAATTGATCATCGGCTTGACATTGGTGGCAGTTGGCACCTCGCTGCCAGAATTGGCAACTTCGTTTATTGCTTCTATCCGAAAAGAGAACGATATTGCAGTTGGCAATATTGTTGGCTCGAATATCTTCAACATTTTGGCAATTTTGGGCATCACTGCCTTGGTGCAGCCGATTGGCGTCAATCCGCGTGTGTTGGAAGTAGATGTTGTGGTGATGATAGGCTTTTCAGCGGCACTCTTGTTTGTGGTGCTAGGCGGTCGGATCAGCCGTTGGCAAGGTGGCTTGCTGCTGGCTGCCTATCTCATTTTCACGGTGTGGGCGTTTGGGAGCCAACATGGCGCGTAGCGCGCACTGTTGCCAACGCCAAGCCCACAATAAGCCAAAAGGCGAGCGAGACGGCGTGAAATTCTAGGTTGAAATAATAGTGATCCACCACGCCATTGATCGCCACGCCGAAAACGGCAGCCGCAAAGCCTAACCAGAGCGTCTCCATGTTGGCGGCGCGTAAACGCCGCCAATGCGCCAAGCCATAGCGTAACGTCTCCAGCAGGATCAGGCTGAACACCACAACACCAGTGATGCCTGTGGCATTCCCAATCTTCAGGTAGGTGCTGCTGACGCCTAAGTAGATATCGCGGTCGGGTGCGCCGGCGAAGCCAACGCCTAGCAGCGGATAGCGCCCAATCAGCGTCAGCGAATCCTTAAATTCGCCAAAGCGCATTTGCGTTGCCAAGTCCTCACCGCCTAAGCCGTCTAGCAGGCGTTCGACGTAGGGCTGCATAAAAGGCAGCGTCAGCAAGAGCGCCAAACTGACCACACCAACGACAATCAGCCAGCGATAGCGCAAGATCGCCATCAGAAAGACTGCCGCACCAAACGCCAACCATGCTCCACGACTCTGAGTGAGTAAGATGACTAACGGATAGGGCGCAAAGAGCAGCCACGCCAGCCAGCGGTTGCCGATCAGCGGCTGCTTGTTGAGCGCGTTCGCCAATGCCACCGAGCCAAACATCAGCAGAAAGCCGCCGTAGGCATTGGGATCGACCCACGTGCCGATGGCACGCTCGCCTAGCAGCGGATTATCCTCCACGTAGCGCAGCACATCGCCGCTTGGATAGCCAAAGCGGCTGAGCGCATTCAGCAGTGTGAGCGTGGTCTGATCATTCAGCAGATAGAGGATCAGACCGATTATGCCTTGCAGAGCGCCAAAAAGGATCAACGCAAAGGCGATGCGCGCCAAAACCTGTTTGTCTCGTGCTACGTCTACAATCACAATCGCTGTGACCATACTCAGCAACATTTCCACGAATTTCCGCAAGATGTTCGTGGTGAGCGCTGCGTGACCCAAACCTGCCACAAAGCTGAACAAGCACCAGCCGATGAACAGCGCGATCAGCAGTTGGGCAGGCGCAAAGCGGAACCTTTCCCGTCGGCGCGTCATCCACTCAAACAGGTAGACCAACAAAAACGCACCAAGCGCCACATCTACAAAGGTTGGCGTCAGGGCAAAACGGACGGGCAGCGTGGCAAAGGGCGCAATCGCAATGACTGCGATCATCAAATACAAACCGAACATCAGGTTGGTGAGCGCATACAACCCAAAGGCGACGCCAAACACCAAGCCAAAGGCAAGGATCGGGCTGCCGATCACGATCAACAAGCCAAGCAGCGCCGAAAGCGCGCCAATGCCCAAGCCGATCAGGATGACCGAGCGCGTGTGTGGCTCAGGCAGGGTGCTGCGCCCGCCGACGAATGGAATACGCAAGAGCGAATAAGCCTCCCAAGACCAAAATGAGCAGTGTGCCGAGTGTAATCACGCCGCCAAGCGCGTAACTGGTCGGCATGTAGATCAATTCTACCGTACTCTTGCCCGCAGGGATTGGCACGGCGCTAAAGGCAATATCGGCACGCAGAATCGGGACAGGTTCGCCATTCACCCGCGCCGACCACCCGTTATCGCGCACCAGCGAAAGGCTTAAGAGCGCTGCCGTCTCGGACTCCGCCTCGATCAGCCACCGTTCAGGTGCCATGCTCAGGATGCGCGCTGTGCTGCTCTCTGCCCCTGAAAGATCAAAGGGCAGCGCGGCAAATAACATGACGGTGTGTGCTGCATCAAAGGTGGGATCGCTTAGGTAGCCAAGCGCCTGCGCCTCATCAGGCTCAATCCATGCGCGGTGAACGACGCGCGCCAACGGACGGACGTTTTCTAGGACGTGCAAACGCACAGGGTTATAGAGGTTCTCTTCCTCGTAGAGGATGCGGCTATTCGTCGGCAATTCTTGATCGGCGGTCAGCACGTAGCGCACGCCGAAAAGTTCCCACTGGCGCGGACGGTTAGGCATTTTCAGCAGGCGATCCACAGCAGCAAAGCGCAGCGGGCTAATGCCCTGAATATCCGCCACCGCGTAAAGTGTGCCGAAATTCTCACGCACGCCATCTACACGGAAAAAAGGTTGATCGGCGGCATCGGCACGCAAAGCTGCCAACGCCTTCGGTTCTGGCAGGCGTGCCGCAGCGGGAATCGGCTCAAGGTTGGGGCTGCTGCGCCCAAAGCTGAACAACTCAAAGACGACTAGGGCAACCAGAGCAGCACCGCGCCAGCGCAGCCAATAGCGGTTACGATAAGTGGCAAGGTTGATCAGCAAAAGTGCCGACGGCAGCGCAATGAGCAAGCTAAATGAGACGCGCTGGAAGTTTTGCGAGGCTTCTTCGCCCGCCGTCAGCCATTCTACAAAGGCAGCACCGCTAAAGCTGAGCGCACCTGCCGCGATGCCCAGAAAGATTGCCACATAGCGGCGTGGCAGCGCCTCCTCTGCTGTATCACGCAGAATATCGGCTGTGCCTTGCGCGGCAAGGATGGCGGCGGCAACTGCCACGCCATAGGCAGCACGTTCCTGCTGCCTGAACAGGCTGAAGCCCGGCGCGAAGTGATAGAAAATATCGTAGAGGATGGCGCCCTTGCCCAAACTTAGCCCAAGCGCGATGATCAACACCGTGAACCAGAAGATTTCCGAAGGGCGCAAGCGCGCCGCGCTGTAAATGACCAACATCAGGGCGGCGATGCCAAAATACAACGGTGAGTAGAGGCTGAACACGCCCGGAAAGACCATTTGCAGCAGGTCGTAGACGGGAAAGCCATTCCCTTTGGCGTCAAAGTTCATGCCGCCGCGTGTGGTGGCGCTCAGATACTCCAAGCCGGGCAAAAGCTGCACCGCTGCAATGCAACCACCAAGCGCACCAAAGATCAGTGCGCCGATCACGAACGTCCTGATCCGGTTGGCACCCCTGCCCAAGCTGCGCCACAGCAGGTAGGCAAGACTCAAGTAGATGAAGAGCAGCGCCGTTTGCGGATGCCCTGCCAAGAACGCTAACCCAAGCGCAAGCCCACTTAGGATGAACCATCTCCATCCCACTTGAGTCGGGTGCTTGGTCGCCTGAAAAATGCCAAGCAGCGCCAAAGGCAGCCACGCGCCCGCCTCCATAATTGCCAGTTGCAGTGGCGCGTAGCCTGTCAGAAAGCCGCCATAGGCAAAGGTGAGCGCACCCACCAAAGATGCCGTTATGCTGTAACGCTGCGCCTCAATCAGGCAGCGGCAAAAGGCATACATCAGCAGCGAAGCAATCAGGGCATGCGCCACCATCTCCACTTGCAAGGCGGCATACATGCGCTGCAGTGTGCTGCCGCCTGTGGCGTTCAAAACGGCAATGCTCAGCAGGCGCGGCGGATAGAACACGGCAGATTGCGTATCGGCAAGGAAGGGATGCCCACCCAAGTTATATGGATTCCAAAGTGGTACTTCGCCCGCGCCGAGCCGCTGTGCTTGATAATGCGCGAATGCCACAAACTGACCGCTGAAATCACCCTCAATCAACGAGGCTTGATCGAGCGTGTTTGGCGTGAGCAAGCGCCAATAGAACAACCAGCAGAGCGCCACCAACAGCGCTACGCTCAAAAGGTCGGGCAAGGATCGGCGTGAGAACATCCTGAGTATTTCTTAAAAGTTTGCGGTTAACCGCCAAAGTCTACCACACGCCACGTTAGAATTGACAAAACGTCCCTTAGACGGAGAGTAAACCATGCGACGCAACGTCCTTTTGACGCTAACACTCGCCCTAACGCTTGCCCTAATCGGTGGCACACCTGCTGAAGCGCATCACGGCTGGAGCTCCTACGATCTTTCCCGCCCTGTCTATGTGGTTGGCACTGTGGCAGAAGTGATCTGGCAAAATCCGCACGTGGAGGTCATCCTTGATGTCAACGCGGATATTCGCTTGCCCACGAACCTCACCGAAGTGCCTATTCCAGACTTTTTGGTGCGCGTGGGCGGACGCGAGACCTTGCAGAAAGCAGGGCTGCCCTCAGAACCTGCCAAGCGCTGGACGCTAGAACTGGCGCCGATTTCGCGCATGGCGCAGTATGGCGCCAATCGGCGGGCAGAAGTTGGCGAGACGGTCGCCTTTATTGGCTACATCAGCCGCACCATTTGTGATGAAATGCGGATCGAGATTGTGATGTTCGGCGATGGTGAGACGCAAGGCTTGCGGAACAGCGCACTGCCGCCGCAACAAGCACAGCCCAACCCGTGCAACCCGGATCGCCCTGTGGAAAGCGCCAGTGCGAGTCCGCTGCTGCGGCTTGGTGTGCCGATTGAGTCTCTGCTTTGGAAGCTGCGGAGTTTGCAGTAAATCAGCATGGATGCCCTGCTGGAGTGGCTGAATCAAACGCCGCTTGCCCGTTGGATGCAGAACGAGGTGTGGGCGTTCCCCTTTGCGGAGATCGTCCACATCTTTGGCATTGCGCTGCTGGTTGGCGCGGCAGTCCTGTTCGATCTGCGCTTGCTAGGCGTGGCGCGCCGCACGCTGAGCGTCACTTTTGCAGTGCGCTACCTGTTGCGTGCGGCACGGGTCGGCTTTGTGATTGCGGTTAGCTCTGGGGCGCTGCTCTTTCTGAGCAATGCGACAGGCTTTGCCGCCAACCGTGCCTTTCAGGTGAAGATGCTGCTGTTGCTGGCTGCGCTTGCCAACATCCTGATTTTTCATCTGGGTGTTTATCGCGGTGTGGCACGTTGGGATAATGCTTCGCCAACGCCTTGGGCAGCGCGGCTGGCAGCGCTTTTTTCGCTGGGTGTGTGGTTTGCCATCATCGCGGCAGGCAGGCTGATCGCCTATGTTTAGGCAAGCCGTTTGAACAAATGCCAGCCCATCGAGATCGCCCAGCCGCTTGGCACATCCGGCGCGGTGGTATCTGTGCCATAGAAGTAGGCGCGGCTGCGCGTTTCGCTGCCGCTAGTCACTGCCATGGCGGAGCTGTCGGCTTCCGCGATGACCACTAAGGCAGCATTGGCGCCGTACTGCGCGCAGAGTGCCGCCGCCACATGCTCGGCAACGGCGCGCAGATCGCCTTCTGCTGCATCGCGTAGGACTGCCATGACTTCAGAGTCCGCGTATTGGAGGCTGCCTTCAGGAAAGTGCGCCTTGCTCAAGCGCCGTTGAATAGCGTTGGCGGTATATAGCTCGCCAACGACCACGCGCAAGCCCGCCTTTGCCACAGCATCGGCAAATGCCTGCTCCAGCGTCTCTTTATCCACACCGAAGATGTGATCGCCAAGTTTGGCACGCACTTCTGCCTCCACCGCCGCGATGAGCGTTTGCGCCTCTGCTTCGGTATCCGTGCGCGCTGTGATGCGAATATCAGTCTGCCCGGCGTGCGCGTTCAAGCCGACTGTAGGATTGCTGAGGCGCTCCAAATGCCCGATCTGCTCATCAATATGGCTTTCGCCAATGCCGGCTGTGCGTAGGATGCGCGTCTTGATGACGTGCGGCGCGCCTAAGCGTTCGCGCAGCAGCGGAAGCACGGTTTGCGCCATCATCGCCTTCATCTCACGCGGCACGCCGGGCAGGCTCACAATAACTGCGCCGTTATAGTCCACATAAAAGCCGGGTGCGGTGCCAGCCGGATTGTTGATGACTTTTGCGCCTTCGGGCAACATCGCCTGGAGGCGGTTATTCTCGCTCATGCGCGCATTAAAACGGGCGAATTTTTCAGCGATCTCATCCAAAAGTGCCTGCTCAAAGATCAGGGTGCGCTCAGTGGCAGCGGCGACGGCTTGGCGCGTCATGTCGTCCACAGTTGGACCTAAGCCGCCAGTCGTGATGACGATCTGGGCGCGACTGAGCGCAATCCGCAGCACAGCGGTAATGCGCGCTTCATCGTCGCCGACTGTGCTTTTATACAGCACGCGCACGCCGATGCTGCCAAGCTGCTGCGTGATGTAAACTGAGTTGGTGTCGAGCGTTTCACTCTCGCTGGAAAGTAATTCTTCGCCTATCGAGACGATCTCAGCGTGAACAGGCTGCATAGGTGCGTTTTCCTCAGCGCGTCTGGGTTACTTTGGTCAGGTTGCGCGGCGTGTCCAGCGCATTGCCTTTGACGGCGGCAATGTCCATTGCCAAAAATTGCCCTGCCACCACAGCCACAATCGGCGAAAGCCATTCTGGGATGCTTTCAGGCATTGGCAGCGCCAAATGCGCGAGGGCAAGTGCTTCTGGGTTAGCGCTGATCACCGTCAAGTCTGCGCCGCGTTCGCGCATATCGCGCACCAGTGCCAGCATGTCGGGCAAGGTTGCGCCGTCAGGCATCACCGCGATGATCGGGAAATCTTCTTCGATCATTGCCTTCGGTCCGTGCCGAAAATCGGCACTGCTGTAAGGCTCGGCGATCACATAGGTGAGTTCTTTCACCTTCAAGGCAATCTCGAAGGCGGTGGCATAGTTGTAGCCGCGCCCAAGCACCACACAGTGCGTCATAAAGCGGAAGCGCTCAGCGCGGTCTGCCAGCAGTGGTGCGATGTTCAGCGCCTGCGCCATCCAAGCGGGCAGCTGCGCCAGATCGCGCTGCAAAGCAGCATCTTCGGCAAGCTGCGCCGTTAGCAAAGCAAGCGCCGTCAGTTGGGCGGTATAGGTCTTGGTAGCGGCAACACTCTGCTCAACGCCTGCTTTGAGCGCAATATGGTGCGCGGCGTGCTGCGCCATTGGCGAATCGGGATTGTTGGTGATGGCAAGCGTCAGTGCGCCCTGTGTGGCAGCGTCCTTCAGCACTTGCAGCACATCAGGCGCTTGCCCTGATTGTGAGATGCCAATCACAACAGCATCGCGGTAGCGTGGCGGACTTTGGTAGAGGGTGCTGATGGAAGGCGCGGCAAGTGTGACGGGCAAGCCAAGGTGAATGCCAAACAGATACTGCGCGTAGCGCGCCGCATTATCCGACGTGCCGCGTGCCGCAAAGACGATATGGCTTGGGTTGGCAGCGCGCAAGGCATCCGCAACTTGGGCAATTTCAGGGCTGCTGATCAGGTTAGCGATCACGTCGGGCTGTTGGCGAATCTCGCCTTCCAGAATGGAGGTGGCAGGGCGCGCTGCCGCATTCGTCATAACCAATAATCCTTAGGTGCAGGTGAGAGGCACTTTGCTGGAATGCGGGAGACGGGAGTCGAACCCGTATGAGTTTCCTCCTCGGTTTTTAAGACCGATGCGTATACCATTCCGCCACTCCCGCGGCTGAGAGGAAGTATAGCGCGAAATGCCGCGCTCGGCAATAGCTGAAACGCGGCGGAAACGCTTCACAGCGCGGCTTTAATGGTAGGTCGGCAGCAAATCGCCGTGTGCAGTGATCAGGTCATCCACCAACGCCCAAATCTGATCCAGATCAAGCTCAGCGGCAGTGTGCGGATCAAGCATGGCTGCGTGATAGATATGTTCGCGCTTGCCCGTCAGAGCTGCCTCTACGGTCAGCGCCTGCACATTGATATTGGTCTGCATCAGGGCTGCCAAATGCGGCGGCAGCGCACCGATCTTGGTGGGCTGAATGCCGTTTTTATCCACAAGGCACGGCACTTCCACACAGCAGCCCTGCGGCAAGTTGTCAATCAAGCCGTCGTTTGGCACGTTCCCATAGATCACACGCGGCGTGCCTGTTTCTAGGCTGTGAATGATCAGCGAGCCGTATTCATCGCTGCGCTGCACATTGAGCGCCGCACCGCTTTCCAACGCCTGCCGCTGTGCATCCCAATGAGCGATCTGATCCTCACAGCGGCGGATGTACTCATCTAGTGGAATATTGAAGCGGTCAATCAGATCAGGGCGGTCGCGTTTGATGAACCATGGCACATACTCGCTGAAATGCTCGCTGCTTTCCGTCACAAAATAGCCAAGCCGCTTGAGCATCTCATAGCGCACCCGATTCCAGTCTGGCACGCGATCTTCAGCCAGCACGCGCCGAATGCGCGGATATAAATCCTCACCATTACGTTCAAATTTCAGGTAGAACGCCATGTGGTTAATGCCCGCCACCACATAGTTGATTTCTTCGATTGGCACGCCAATATCGTGCGCCAGATCGCGTGCTGTACCCTGCACGCTGTGGCACAAGCCCACCGTCTTGATCTTGGTGGCGCGGCTGATTGCCCAACAGTTAATCGCCATTGGATTTACGTATTGCAGAAAGGTGACATCAGGGCAAAGCTGCTGCATATCGCGGCACATCTCCAGCAGCACAGGCACAGTCCGCAAGCCGCGCAGAATGCCGCCAATACCAAGCGTATCAGCAATGGTTTGGCGCAGCCCATACTTTTTAGGTATCTCAAAATCGGTGACGGTGGCAGGTTTATAGCCGCCGACCTGAATCATGCTAATGGCATAGTCGGCACCCTCTAAGGCGGCACGCCGATCCAGCGATGCAGTGATCGTGGCGCGCCCACCAAGCGCTTCATTCAGGCGGTGCGCCACAATCTCGGAAGTCCGCAGGCGTTCGGCATCAATATCGTGCAGGGCGAACTCGCTTTCGGCAAGTTCGGGAAAAGTCAGAATATCACCCATCAGGTGTTTGGCAAAAACGGTGCTGCCCGCACCAAGAAAGGTAATTTTAGGCATTGAAAGGCGCCTTTCTAAAAGAATATGCGAAAATCGATTTTACACGAGATGCCCATTGTGCGAAAACACGGCAAGCCCCTGCGAAGATTTGAATTTGCATTCTTGGAACAGGCTGTATATAATCCTCTTCGAGCGTTGGAAACGCTTCCAAATTAAAGCGTTTTGCTAAAAGGCATTTTGATTATGCCACCTGTGACCATTCACGATGTGGCGAAACACGCTGGTGTTGGCATTGGCACCGTCTCTCGCGTGTTGAACGGCAGCACCAATGTTAGCCCACGCACTCGTGAGCGCGTGATGAATGCCATTCGCCACCTAAACTATCAGCCCAACAGCGCGGCACGTAGCCTTTCGCGCCGCGTGCGCCGCCGAACGCTTGGCGTGCTGCTGCCCTTCTTTGCGTATCAGCCTTTTGTCGAACGTCTGCGCGGCGTGCAAACTGCCCTCAGCACACTTGCCCCTGAGGATACGCTGTTGCTCTACCATGTGGGCAGTCCTGAACAGATCGAATCACAGATAGACCTTATCCTCGATCAGCGTTTGATTGCCGCTCTGCTTGTGATGACCATCAACCTCAGCCCTGAGCAGCTCACGCGCCTGAGGGAGGCAGGTATTGCCTTAGCAGGCATTTACGACCGCCCCACAGACCAAATGCCGTGCCTTTCACCGCAAAATGCCTATGGCGCGCAGCTTGCTGTGCAGCACCTAATTCATCTTGGGCATCGGCGGATTGCCTATGTTGGAGATGCCTTTCCAGATCGCTATGGCTTCCCGACCAGCCAAGAACGCTACAACGGCTACTGTGCTGCGTTGTGCGCCGCGAATATTCCGCTGCGTGCTGACTATGTGCGCCTTGGCGAACACGGGCAAGAGGTAGCACGCCAGCTTGGCACGCAATTACTGAATCTGCCTGAGCCGCCAACAGCTGTCTTTGCCATGTCTGACATGCAGGCGCTTGGTGTGCTGGCTGCCGCCCGCGAACTGCACGTTGCGGTGCCGCAACAGCTTTCCGTGATCGGCTTTGATGATTTGGAGATTGCTCAGTACATTGGGCTGACAACCATCCGCCAGCATATGCACCAAAGTGGGACGCTCGCTATCGAGATGCTGCTGAAAGTACTGGCAGGCGATCCGACCTGGCAAGCAATTCACTTGCCGCCACCTGAATTAATGATCCGTTCGACAACGCACCGCCCAGCACAGGAGTAACCATGCTGCACGCGCCTGAAAGCCCACTGCACGGTTTATGGGATACGTGGCTTTTTCCCGCTGAGGATGGCTACCACCTCTATTACCTCAAGCGCGATCTGCGCGATATGTTTGCCAAGACTATCGCGCATGCCACCTCGCCCGATTTGGTGCATTGGACGGCAGTGCGCGATGCCCTGCACGCCAATGGTGGCACGCTATGGGATAGAGGGTGGTTTATGACGGGCATGGTCGTGCGCCACCATGACGGGCGCTACTATATGTTCTACGGCGCCATGGTTGATCAGGTACAGCGGATTGGCGTCGCCCTATCCGATGATCTGTATCACTGGCAAAAGCATCCTTATCCTGTGATGGAAGCGCGTGCGCCCTTTTACGAAACCGATCCACGTCGTTCGCCTAACAATGAGGTGGCTTGGCGTGATCCGTGCATTTTCTATGATGAGGCAACTGCCTACTACTATGCCTTCATCTGTGCGCGTGTGCCAAATGGCAGCTACAGCGGCGGTGGCTGTATTGCAGTCTGCCGCTCAAGGGATTTGCTAGGCTGGGAAACGCTGCCGCCTATTTTCATCTCAGATGAATATGTGTGCATGGAAGTACCTGACGTCTTCAAGCTGAATGGGCGTTACTACCTGATGTTCTCCACAGCGCGCTGGTTCGACTCCTACTATACAACGGCTGATCCGAACTGTGTGAACGGCACGTTTTACCTCATCTCGGATAACTTGCTGCATGGTTGGCGGCGCCCTGCTGATAACATTGTGATTGCCAGCCGCGAGTCGCGCCTTGATAGCTATGTTGGGCGCAGTGTGGCACATCCTAAAGATGGCACGCGCTTGTTCTATCAGCATATGGTGCGCCGTAAACACCCGAACGATCTCGCCTCGTTTGGATCAGTCAAGCAGCTCACCACAACGCCCGATGGCGCGCTGCGCGTGGTGGCACGCCGTGATGTTGATCCATTTGTGAAGCCGCTCTCGCCGTATACGCCTTACATCATTGGCGGCACATGGCACACCGCAAGTGATCGGCTGTGTGCAGAGTCGAGTGCGCCCGCGCTCTATCTGCCTTACCAAGCCGAAGCTGCCCTTATCGAGGCGCGGCTGGCTGTGGCGGGTGAACAGGGCGTAGCAGGGCTGATTGTTGGCTATGGCAGCGCTGCTGCACAGGGCTTATGCATTGTGCTAAACCGCCCAACGGGGCAGCTTGAGGTTGGGCTGTGCGGCGCCGAGTTTGGCGCGCTGCGCCGTTTTCCACCCATACAGGCGCGCCGCACCGATCTGAGCGCCGAGTCTTATACACTGCGGGTTCTGGTGCGCGGGCATTATTTGGAGATTTATCTAAACGAAGTGTTATTAATCGCGCTTTCTTGGGCGCATTTACCTTATGGTAGTGCGGGCTTCTATGCGGAAAGCGCAACCGTGCAATTCAGTGAAGCACGCTTTGACGCACTCAACTTTTAGCCGCAAAGGGAGGTGATGTGAAGCAACGCAAATCTGCTATCGAAGTTTCGCCATCTTTTCACTTAGTTTCGTTAAGCATCGAGAGGATAAACTAACCATGAATCGTAAGTTTTTGGTAGCCCTTAGCGCTTTGGCGCTCATCTTTGGCGCGTTTGGCACAGGTATTGTTGCCGCGCAATCGCCAACGGTTGTAACCGTCTGGTTTCACTCAGGGCAAGGTGCAGAACGCGACGCCTTAACCGCCATTTTGGATAGCTACAACGCCTCACAGTCGGTCTACCGCGCTGAGGCAACGCAGTTGCCCGAAGGCTCTTACAACGATCAGGTCAATGCAGCGGCGGTTGCCAATGCCTTGCCTTGCCTGCTGGACTTTGACGGTCCGAACGTCTACAACTATGCTTGGGCGGGCTACCTGATCCCACTGGATGACTACCTTGCCCAAGAACCTGATCTGGCTGCCGACATCATTCCATCCATCATTCAACAAGGCACCTATCAAGGCAAGCTGTGGAGCATCGGCACCTTTGACAGCGGCTTGGCAATCTGGGGCAATAAGAAAATGTTGGAGGCAGCTAACGTTCGCATTCCAACGAGCATTGATGACGCATGGACGCTTGATGAGTTCAATGCAGCACTAGAAGCACTCAGGGCAGTCGTGCCAGCCAATGGCTATCCGCTTGACCTCAAGATGAACTACGGCGCTGGTGAGTGGTTCACCTATGGCTTCAGCCCAATTGTGCAGAGCTTTGGCGGTGATCTGATTGACCGCACCGACTTCCAATCCGCCGACGGCACAATCAATGGTGAGGCAGCCGTTGCCGCTATGACGTGGTTCCAAGGGCTGTTCAAGACTGGGCTAACCAGCGCCACCCCTGAAGATGATAACGTCTTTAAGGATGGCAAGGCAGCCCTCAGCTTTGTCGGTCACTGGGTTTACCCGGAATACTCGGCTGCACTCGGCGAGGATTTGGTGCTGCTGCCTATGCCCAAGTTCGGCGAAAAGGCTGCCACAGGGATGGGCTCCTGGAACTGGGGAATCACTTCCACCTGTTCTGCCAAGGATGGCGCTTGGGACTTGTTGAAGTTCCTGCTGGCGGCTGAGAATGTGAAGGCGTTTGCGGATGCCAGCGGCGCAGTGCCGGCGCTCACCAGCGTGCTAGAGGCAGATGCGCGCTACGCGGAAGGTGGCGCGCTGAACATCTACTTCCAGCAGTTGACGGGTGGGGTGGCAGTGCCGCGCCCACAGACGCCTGCCTATCCGGTCATCACGCGGGCGTTTGCTCAAGCGGTGGACGAGATCGCCAAAGGTGGCGACGTCCAAACAGCGCTCGACAAAGCCGCTGATACCATTGATAAAGACATTGCCAACAACAACGGCTATGCACCGCGCAACTAAGGCGCACTAAGGCAAAGCGCGCCCACTTATCGGCGCTGTTCGGCAAAACGGCACAGGTGGTGAGCGCGCACAACACATAGACTGCCCTTCTCTTTGGCTTTCGGTATGGCTGCTGAGAAGGGCAGCGGCTAAATATAGCAGATTTTCTATAATTTTCGAGGTGTTTTATGGCAGTCACCACGCCTCCACGCCGCAAGCCGTCGCTTTATGATGGTGAACGGCGGCTTGCCTTGCTGATGCTCTCACCGGCAGCGCTTTTGCTCTTGCTCTTCTTGCTGATCCCGTTTTTTATGGCGTTTGGCTTAAGCCTGACCAACCAGCGCCTGATCTCACCTAATCCAACGGAGATCATTGGCTTGGGCAACTACCGCGAACTGCTGGATATACGCTTTTTTCCACTTGTGCCGCGCCTTGATCCCGATACCAACCAGCCACTGCGTGATGCGGAAGGTAACCCGGTTTACCCTGCCGTGCGCGATATCTTGCGCGCTGACCCTGAGACGCGTTTTTTCCGCGAACTGGCGCAAATTGAGTTATTCGGCACGCGCTACCTGATCGCTGCGAGTGATGCCACCTTTTGGCGTGCGCTTGCCAATACCTTTATGTTTGCCCTGATCGTGGTGCCGCTGCAAACTGCCTTCGCCCTTATGCTAGCAATGCTGGTGAATCAAAAGCTGCGCGGCATGAACTTTTTCCGCACCGTCTACTTTAGCCCAGTTGTCACCACTATGGCGATTGTCTCGGTGCTGTGGTTCTTCATGTACAACCCAGATTTCGGTCTGATCAATAGCTTACTCGGCGTGGTTGGTTTAGGTCCGTTTCGTTGGTTGGAAGACCCACGCTCGGCGCTCTTTTCGATCATCATCCTCTCGATTTGGCAGGGTGTTGGTTTCCAAATGGTGATCTTTTTGGCGGGCTTGCAGGAAATCCCGCAGGAGCTTTATGAGGCGGCACAAATTGATGGTGCAGGGCGCTGGCGGCAGTTTGTCAATGTGACGTTGCCCAGCCTGCGGAACACCACAATTTTCGTTGTGATCAGCACGACCATCCTCGCTTTCAAGCTCTTTGTGCAAGTAGATGTGATGACCTTCGGCACGGGCGGTCCTTTTGATAGCACCGCGACAACCATCCTGCATTTGGTTAATCAGGGCTATCGGCAGCAGCGCGTGGGCTATGCCTCTGCCATCTCGGTCATTTTCGTGTTGATTGTGTTGGTAATTTCTGTGCTTCAGCGGCGTGCGCTAACAAATCGGGAGGCTTAAGGCATGTCTAGCGTATCACAAACAGTTAGCACGGAAGAACGCCGTGCCGCACAAGGGCGCGCACGCAGCTATCGCCTGCGGCGGACTCTTTTTCTAACGCTCAACTACGGCTTTATGATCTTTTTGGTAGGCTTTTTCGTTTTCCCAGTGGTGATCATGGTGGTTTCGTCGCTCAAGCCTGAGCGCCTTGTCTCTTCCGACATGCGGACGATCTATGCTTTTATCCCGCGCCAAGCAACCCTCGAGAATTACACCTGTCCTGACTATCAAAGCCCCGATACCAAGTGCGTGGACGGTGCAGGTGGCGTCTTTGAGCGCTTACCCATGCCGCGCTTGTTCTTTAATTCGGTTTTTGTAACCTCTAGCATTGTGTTGCTTGGCTTGTTTGTGAACAGCATGGCAGCCTATGCATTGGCGCGGCTGCGCTTGCCGGGGCGCGGCATTGTGCTGACATTGGTGATTTTGCTGATCATCGTGCCGTTTGAATCAGTGGCAGTGCCGCTGCTGCTGTTGGTGAACGGTTTGCCGTGGTTAGATGGCAGCATCGGCTGGCTGAACAGCTATCACGTGCAAATCTTCCCGTTCGCAGCGGATGCCTTCTCAATTTTCCTGTTCTACCAATTCTTCTTGAACATCCCACGCGATTTTGATGAGGCGGCACGGGTAGATGGTGCGGGTGGCTTCCTGATCTACCGCCGCATCATTGTGCCGTTGGCGCGCCCCGTCTTTGCAACGGTGGCGATCTTGCAGTTCTTGGCGCACTGGGGCAGTTTCTTGTGGCCCCTCATGACCACCCGCGGCTTTGAGTTCACCACGCTGCCAGTGGCGATGAATGTGTTCTTTGGGCAAGCACCGCGCCAATGGGGTGACGTGATGGCGTTTGCCTCCTTAGCAACCGTGCCAGTGTTGGTTGTGTTCTTGCTGTTCCAGCGCTGGTTTGTGCAAAGCGTTTCGGCAAGTGGCGTAAAAGGTTAAGATGGGCAGCGGACTAGGGCGGCTAGGTACCGCCCACTGCTGCACTGCACTCAGCCTAAGCCGAGCAACCGCTGAATCAGGCGCAGCACGCCGCCGCTTGGCGCACTTTCTTCTGAATCATCAGCAGGTCTGCCTAGCAGCGTAAGGGCTTGGCTTAACTCGCGGGCATCCAGCCAAACTCCGCCGCATGTTGGGCAGTAATCCAGCTTGAGGTGTGCGTAGTTCGGGAATTCGATCTGTTGCAGCGGCGTGTGGTCACGCGGACACAAACGGCTGCTCTCGTGGATAAGCCGTTCTACGACAGTGCCTGCTTGCAGAATGGCGTCCACCTCTGCGGTTGGGCGCTTGGCAAGCTGCGCCAGTTCACCGCCATCTAACCAATGTCCGCCGCTGCGCGAGCAGTGATCTATACGCACGCCTTCAATCATCATGCCAACCATCTCAGTATCAGGGTAAATGGGTGAACGCATGGGTACACCTCCTTTTTGCCCTAATTGTGGCGCATTTGGTGGAGGTAGGCAAGCAAGCGTGGCGAAAGCCGCGTCAAAGATAGGCTAAGCCTGACCCGTGAGCCGACACACCGCATTAATCGCCATACATCAGAGTCAGGCGGGCGCTTGCCCTACGCGCACCCTACGCCTGCTTGACAGGTTTTGGCAAGCGGTGTATGCTCGTTAGCAGGTGCAGTTTCTAGAAAGTAGGCGCGCCATCATGCACAGACGGCTACCAGTTGCATTTAGCATTCTCTTAATGTTGCTAACGGGGGGGGGTAATTCTGTTGCTAATGCAGGCGGGCGCACCGATTGCCGCCCAAGCCGACGATCCCTGCTCAACGCCGAACGTCGCACCGACCTTCCTGCCACGCGACAGTCACAGCACGCCACAGCCCACACGCACAGCGCTGCCCTACGATCCGTGCGCGCCAAGCCCAACGCCCACGCAGACGCCGAGTCCATCCCCTTCAGCGCTGCCGGCTTCCCCACAAACAGGGCAATGCTATGACTTTAACTATCGTGCGGGACAGCATGGCTCGTATAGAGATAGCATTGCATATTATGATAAACAATCTTACTATGTGACAGGTTCGGGTTGGCATAGCTCATGGCTGTCAAGTCCACCATGGGGCTATGTTCAGGCGGTCAGACAACCTGTGCCAAATGACATCTACACCTTCGGAAAATTTTTCTACACGATTGTTGACGTTCCTCAAGGGTATACAGGAAACACCTCGATTTCACTGATGGGCAATACCAATGTCAGCCCGTCAGGTGTGGATGAACGATTGTTTTCTATCAATACAAATCTAGACACTAAAGGCATACATATTTCAGCTCAACGCCTGAACATCCACCGGGCGATTTTCTGCACGGGCAGCGCACGCCCTGCGCCATTGACGGGCATTGTGAGCCTCTACCGCCCTAGCGACCAAACCTTCTACCTACGCTACACGCAAACGGGACAGTACCACGAGCGCAGCATCCGCCTTGAGTACGCCACCACGGGTGATA
>DAOTVQ010000035.1:0-186391 GCA_034436355.1 Anaerolineae bacterium | reverse complement strand
CTGGGCGCGCAGTTCATCTTGGGCAGCACGGTCTTGGGCGGCGCGAGCAAGGGCAGCGGTCATCGCGTTGAAGGCATCTGCCAATTCACCCAGCTCATCATTTGCCCAACGCGGAATGCGCGGGCTGAAATCGCCGCGCTCAACGGTTTGGGCAGCGCGGGCAAGCTGCAAGATCGGGCGGGTGAGCGCCCACGTTAAAAAGGCAGCCGCACTAATGCCAATCACCGAGATCAGCACCGTTGTGATCAACAGTTGGCTGGTGATGTTATCTACCGTGTAGCGCAGCCGCACCTCTGAAAGCCCAACCCGTGCTGTGCCAGCCTGCCCGTTAAAAATCGGGACTGCCACATCCCAGATCAGCCCTTCATCGGTCTCTAGAAGCTGCGTTTTGTGGTGGTCAGCAGTGCTGGCTATGTTTGCCGCCTGCAAATTCAATGGGAAGCCTTCACCAAAGGTATGCACCACGATGGTGTTCTGTGGGCTGAGGATGAAAGCATAGCGCACATTGGCGTTGTTCGTCTGCGTATCCCGCAGCAATTCGTGCAGGGCGTATAGGTTGTTGATGAGCAGCAAATCGGTGGCACGTGCTGCCAAATCGCGCCCGACCGAGATTGCCTGTTCCTCAAGCTGCACTTCGAGCGCCTGCGTGAGTGTGGCACGCACCTGTATGGTGATTGTTAAGCCAAGAAGCAGCACCAAGCCCAGCACAATGCCCAAAATTTTAGTGCGAATGCTGACCGCGCCGAAAACTGCCCAGAGGCTATTTACCAAAAGTAGAGGTTGAGGGCGTAGAAGGCTGCTCATGGTGCTAAAACCCGCATTTCTCGAAATAGGCGACGGGCAGAGTCGTAGGCGTCGTCGCTAATTGGCACGAAGCGCTCTACGCCAAGCGCTGTGAGTGCCTGGCGCCCTTCAGGATCGTTTACCATATCATAAAGCAATTCTTGCAAAGTCGCCTTAAGTTGCGGGCGCGCATTCGGACTGATCACAATGGGTGGGATGCCAAAGGGCGGCGAGCGATGAATGACGCGCACGCGCTGCGCCAAACTTGGATCGCGCACGAGGGCGAATTCATAGACAAGGCTATCTACTGCGGCGCCGTCAGCAAGGTGTTCTGCCACAGCGCGGATGGCATCGTCGTGATTGTAGGTGTAGAAGACTTTGCTAAAGAACTGCTCAGGCGTGCTGCCAAGCTGCTGGACAAGGTAGGTGGGATAAACGCGCCCAGTGTTCGAGATCGGGTCGGTGAAGGCAAAACGCTTGCCGCGCAAATCTGCCATGCGCTGCGCGTCGCTTTCGGCAGGCACCAGCAGCAGCGAATGGTAGACCGTCTCGCCATTCACTTGTGGTGCGGCAAGCAATTCCATGCCAAACTTGGCAGCGCCATCAAGGTAGGCACTGGTGCAGACGAACGCCACATCCACGAAGCCTGCTTCCACCAGATCGTTGGTTTCGGCATAGGTGCGGCGCTGCACCAGCTCAACCCTGCGCGCTAGGCGTGCGCTGAGGTAATCGAGCAGTGGTTGGTAGCTTTCGGCAGTGCCTTTGGGTGAGACAACGGCTGCCACAGAAACGCGCAAGGGCAGCACGGTGGCATCCGCTGGTTCGGGCAGTGGGTGCAGCGCCGAGAGCTGAATGACCTCGCGCTCAGGTGCGGTGGCGCAGCCAACGAGCAGAAACAGTATGCCGAGCAGGGTTTTCTTGAGCATAAGCACACATCCTTTACCGAAGTTTGGCACAGCGTGTGGGATGAGGGGAAGTGATGAATGTCATGTTACGGCAGTGCAGGTTGTGGTGACTTTGGCGGCGGACTCTTTGATTTGACAGGTAAACTCGTAGGTGTAGGTTGCGGGCTTGCAGCATTCCCTTGCCTTAACGCCGTTGACTTTACCCTTAACATATGCTAATATGCAGGCACTCAGTGGCGCATAAGAACGCCGTGTTTGTGTGTTGGTGGTCGTTAGGAAAGGCTAAGGTAGTCAGTATCAGCAGCGAAGAGTATCGCGTGAATGATCAAATTCGCGGTGTAAGCCGTGTGCGCCTTGTGGTGCAGGGCGAAGGTGGCAAAAGCGAGAATGTGGGCGTCAAAACCTTCCGCGAGGCAATGGAGATCGCCCAAGAGCGCGGTTTAGATTTGGTGGAGGTGGCGCCGAACGAAGACCCGCCCGTGTGCCGCGTCATGGATTACAGCAAGTTCTTATACGAACGCTCTAAGAAAGAACGTGAAGCACGCAAAGCGCAAAAGACCATCGAAGTCAAGGAAATTCAGCTTCAGTTGAAGACGAATGAATATCACTTGGGCTTCAAGATCAAAGATGCGCGCCGCTGGCTTAGCGAAGGGATGAAGGTAAAAGTGCGCGTCAAATTTATTGGGCGCGAGATCACCTACCCCGAGCTGGGGCGCAAGATGATGGACACCGTGATTGAGTCGCTGCAAGATGTAGCACAAATCGAACAACCGCCCAGCATGGAAGGGCGTGCCATGTTGATGGTGCTTGCGCCACTGACCACCAAAGAGAAAAAGAAGCAGTAAGGCTTACCTGCCCGCGCACTGCCAACTGTTGAGGATGACCTTTGCACCGCACCTGAGTGCGGTGCTATGCTGTTCAGGGAGTAACGAACGTGGCAAAAAAATATAAGATCAGGACGCACAAAGCCACCGCCAAGCGCTTCCGCGTGACGGGCTCTGGTTTACTCGTGCGCACCAAAGGCGGCAAAAGCCATTTGCGCCGCCGCACTGCCAAGCGCACCAAGCGCCTCTTCCAACGCATGATCGCTGTTGCTAAAGCCGATGTGCGCAAAGTGCATCGCCTTGCGCCTTACCTAAGCCGCCACAAAGCGAACCCGCCACGCGGCTAATTTCACGAGGAGTTTTGCATGTCCCGTACTAAAGGCGGTTATGTTACCCGCCGCAGCCATAAAAAGATTCTCAAGCTAACCAAAGGGCAGCGCGGCAGCAAGCACTTGCTATTCCGCCGCGCTAACGAGGCGATGATGAAAAGCCTGTGGTATGCCTACCGTGACCGCCGCCAGCGCCGCCGCCAACTCCGCCAGCTCTGGATCACGCGCATTAATGCTGCCTCACGCGCCAATGGCATCAAGTACAGCCGCTTCATCCACGCCCTGAAACTGGCGAATGTGGAGCTGGATCGCAAGATTTTGGCGGATATTGCTGCCCGTGATGCCGCCACCTTCAGCGCGATTGTCAGCGCCGTGCAGAGCGCCTAAGTGGGCTAGTCAGGGCGCAAAGTTGGGCTGGTGTCTGTTCCGCCGCTGATTACGAGTACGCACAATCCGCGTGTGAAGCTGGTGCGCGCCTTACAAGCGCACAGCAAAGCGCGCCGCACCGAAGGGCGGCTCGTCCTTGAAGGTATGCGGCTGCTTTCGGATGCGTTGGCGGCGGGCGCACAGCCCGACTTTACCCTCTATACGGAGACCTTTGCCCAAAGCCCACAGGCTGCCGCACTTCTGGATCAGCTTAGCAGCCTGCCTGTGCCGTGTTTGCCCGTTTCGCCCGAAGTGATGGCGCACGCCGCCGAAACGCAGACTCCGCAAGGCATTCTTGCTGTGCTGCCGCTGCCGAATCTCCCCTTTCCCAATCAGCCCAATTTGCTGCTTGCCCTTGATGGCGTTGCCGATGCAGGCAATCTTGGCACGCTGTTACGCAGCGCCGCCGCCGTTGGTGTGGATGGTGTGCTGTTGCTGCCCAACTGCGTTGATCCGTTTAATCCGAAGGCGCTGCGAGCAGGCATGGGCGCGCATTTCCGTGTGCCAGTCCAGAACAGCACCTGGCAGCAGGTTGGGCAGCAGTTTCCCAAGCTGCCTTTCTACTTGGCGGCGGCGGATGGCAGTTTGCCCTACTACACCGTAGATTGGCAGCAACCTGCCGCGCTGATCATCGGTAGCGAGGCACACGGTGCGACGCCTGCCGCGCACCAACACGCCACGCAGCGAATTGCTATCCCAATGGCGAACGCTTTTGAGTCATTGAACGCCGCCGCCGCCGCCGCAGTGATCCTCTTTGAGGCACGCCGCCAACGTGCGCTATACTCTGCCTGAACGCTTGCCACACACTTGGAGAAGAACACCGCATGGCAATCCGCGCCATCACCTATTTTTGCGCCCTGAACACACCCGAAACAACGCTGCCGCGTGTGGGTGCCTTCCTTGCCGAAGCAGATCGTGCTTTCCACGCGGCGAATGTGCGTGTGCAATCGCGGCGCGTTGCTGGCGCAGCGCTTAATACGCTGGATGTCACACCTTCCGACTTGCCAGTGTTTGCCGCACGCTTGCGCCAAAATTGCGATGCGGTGGGCATCCGCTACGCAGCGCTTGGCGTGCTTTCCGCGGGTGATGATCCTGCTTACCTGAGCGCCTTAGCGGACGTTTTCAGCGGTCACGGATCGCAGGCTATTTTTGCCAGCGCAGAGATCGCCAGCCACGCGCACGGCATTGATCTGGCATGGCTAGGCGAAGTGGCAGCGGCAAAGGGACGCTTCAGCCGCCTAATGCCCGATGGTGGGGCAAACCTGTACTTCTGCGGCAGCGCTAATGTGCCAAGCGGTACGCCGTTCTTCCCAGCTGCCTATCACGATGGTGGTGCTGAGCGCTTTGCGCTTGCCATTCAAGCTGCTGATTTGGCATATATGGCTTTTAGCGGTGCGGGGACGCCTGATCAGGCGCGGCAGCGTCTGCGCGAGTTGGTTGAGCGTGCGGCGGCGCAGCTTGTACCAATCGCAGAACGGCTTGCCGCCGCGCAGGGCGTCACCTTTGGCGGGCTAGATTTCTCGTTCGCGCCTTATCCGGGTGAGCAGAGCAGCCTTGCCGCCGCAATGGAGCAGCTGGGCGTGCAGGTAGGTGGTGCAGGTGCGTTGGCAGCCGCGGCGCTCGTCATGAATGCCGTTGAGGCTGCCGCCTTTCCGCGCTGTGGTTTCAGCGGCTTGATGCTGCCTGTGCTGGAAGATACGCGGCTGGGTGGGCGTGCGGCAGAAGGCGCGCTCAGCGTGAACGACTTGCTGCTCTACAGCGCGGTGTGCGGCACAGGCTTAGATTGCATCCCGTTGGCGGGCGATGTGCCAACCAAGACGCTGGCAGCCATTCTGCTGGATGTAGCGAGCCTTGCCCTGCGCTTGGATAAGCCGCTTACGGCACGGCTGATGCCGCTGCCCAACAAACAGGTTGGCGATCCGACGGACTTCACCTTTGAATATTTTGTACCTTCCCGCGTGATGGCAGTGCAGGGCAGCTTGGCAGAAGGCGCTTTTGGCAGCAACAGCGCATTTAAGGTGCAGCCGCGCTAAAAAATGCCTAGCACACCCCACAGAATGTAGTAATAGCCGATCACGCCGCCGATCAGCAGCGTGTCGAAACGGTCGAGGAGTCCGCCGTGCCCCGGCAGAATGCCGCTGAAATCCTTAATCTGGGCAGTCCGTTTGAAGGCAGACATGCCCAGATCGCCTAGTGGCGAAAACACGCCAACCAACGCACCGATGATCAGCCCGTCGGCAAGGCGCACGGTTGGTGCAAAGAGCAGCGCCCAAAGCGCAGCACTCATCAGCGTGAACAGCACGCCGCCAAAGTAGCCTTCCCACGTCTTATTGGGCGAAAGTTTTGGTGCTAGTTTGTGCTTACCTAGCAGGCTTCCCACAAAATAAGCGCCAACATCGCCCACCCCAACGCTCACCACCACCAACATCACCCACTGCTCGCCGTTTTCCAATTGGCGTAGTGCCAGCAAGTGCATTCCCAGCCCGCCGATGTACAAGGCAGCCGCCACATTCAGGCTGAAGCGCAGCGCAGCGTTGGCATCAGCCCCATAGCGGAAGGTCGTCACAATCAGGTTAAGCAACAGCAACAGGCTGAGCAGCGGCAAGAGCAGGTCTGTGCGCCGTAAAGCCTGTAGGCTGAGCAGCGCTAAAATGCCGCTGATCACCAACGGCGCGTTCAGGCGAACATCACCGCGCAAGGGGTGCGCCGCAAACTCCCAGCCGCAGATGGCAAGGGCAAGCATCAGCGCGGCTGTGTAAAGCGTGCCACCCAGCCACATCAGCCCAATGGCAATTGGGACGAAAACAGCGGCACTCAAAAGCCGTGTGCGAAGCATTGTCTAGGGATTCACCACCAACCCGAAGCGCCGCTCACGTTTATTGAAGTGCAGAATGGCTTGGAGCAGTTCCTCCTTATCAAAATCGGGCCAAAACTTGGGTGTCGTGTAGTATTCAGCATAGACGCTCTGCCAAACGAGGAAGTTGCTAATCCGCATTTCGCCGCCCGTCCGCACGATGAGATCAGGATCAGGCACGCCCGCGGTATCCAGATAAAAATCAAAAAGCACCTCGTCAATTTGATCAGCCGAGAGTCCATCTTGCACAATGCGGCGCACGGCGCGGATGATCTCATCCCGTCCGCCATAGTTAAAGGCAAGGTTAAGCGTCAATTGATCGTTATTGCGCGTCTTTTCGATGGCATTGCGCACTTTTGCTTGCAGCTCAGGCGAAAGCCCCTCAAGGTTGCCAATGTGCCGCAGTTGGACACCGTTCGCATTGAGCGCGTCAAACTCACGGTCAATCACCGTGCGGAGGATGTTCAGCAAGCCGCGCACCTCATCAGCAGGTCTGCCCCAGTTTTCGGTAGAAAAGGCGTAAACGGTTAGCACACGGATGCCAAATTCGGCGCTGGCGCGTAAGATGCGCCGCAGATTTTCCACGCCGGCGCGATGCCCAGCATGGCGCGGCAACCCGCGAGCCTTTGCCCAGCGTCCGTTGCCATCCATGATGATGGCGACATGGTATGGAATGCGCTCCGGCAAAGGCAGCGGACTCTCGCTCATAAGGCAGCCCTACCTATTTCTGTATGCATCTGCGTAGCGAATGGCGCGGAGATTGGGCATGGCAGCCCTCAGACTGCCATGATCTCTTGTTCTTTACGCTTGCCGATCTCATCAATCTGACCAACATAGCGATCCGTCAGCTTTTGCACGCTTTCTTGCCCACCATGCGACTCATCTTGCGAGATGAGGCTTTCTTTCTCATACTTGCGCAGCTCTTCAATAGCATGGCGGCGCACATTCCGCACGGCAACACGCGCTTCTTCAAGGCGATGTTGCACTACTTTCACCAATTCCTTGCGGCGTTCGGTGGTCAGGGGCGGTAAGGGCAGGCGGATGATAGTCCCATCGTTGGATGGATTCAAGCCTAGCTCGCTGGTGCGGATCGCCTTCTCAATCTCTTTGATGGTGCTTTTGTCGAACGGCTTGATGACGATGAGCAGTGCTTCTGGCACACTGATGTTCGCCATCTGGTAGAGTGGCGTTGGGGTGCCATAATATTCGACTTGAAGTTTTTCGACAAGGGCAGGACTGGCGCGCCCGGTGCGGATGCCATTCAGGTCTTCCTCAAGGGCAACGATAGCGCTTTTCATGCGCCCTTCGGCATCTTTTAGAATATCGTTGATCATGGCAGGTCAGTTCCTATCATAGTTGTTTAAGTAATGCCACGAATTAGGCAGCGTGCATAGATTGTGGCGCAACACAGGTAGGTTGTCAATCTGCGCCGATAGATGGCAGCAAACGTGGTAATGCACTATGCGAATCTACACGGATTGGGTTGATAAGCCTCACCGCTCAGTTGTATGCCGTTGGTGTTCTTGGCTGTAGTCGAGAAAGATTTCAGAAAGCAGCAGCATTGAGCGGTCTGCTGACGTATGGCGAAGATCACAGAGCCTGCCAACTGTTATTGCGTTGGTACGGATCGAACAGATCCAATCCGCACCCACAATCGCGTTGGCGTCTGCCTTTAGGGCTGAACAGGCGTCCAGTCGGGAATGGCGCCCTTTGTGACGATATTAACCGCGCTCCAGCCACCATACTGGTTGCGCTCCAGCGTGTAGATGGTGTCTATGGTGTAGAGGCGTTGTGCAAGCAGCGGACCGTCCACATACTCTTCGTCAGGATCGGCTTGGTGCAGGTAGCCACGCCACGTCTCGCGCACAGCGATGATCGCTCGATTCCTAGACTCAAAATCCACACTGCGAATGTTTGTCTCGATAATTTGCCGCCCTTCGTAGTGACCGTTTTCTACGAGTGCCGTCAGCTCACGGATGAACCATTGTTGCGCGCCATTCGGTGTGGCAACTTCTTTCAATTTCGCCAGCGAATACTTTGGCTCATACCAAAGGTCATTGGTAATTGTGTTCTGCACACTCTTGATGATCAGTGCAAAGTTGCCCTCAATCGTCTCTTGGGAGAGGAAAGAGCGCGTCCAGGCAGGCAAGGATGGTCGGCGGTCGGGATCGCCTGAGTCGAGGATGCCCCACCACGCCTCATTGGTCAGGCGCTCGCTGATCGGCTGCCTGAATTGGTAAACGCTGAAGACGGCGCCACGCGCCAGCCACAATTTGCCTTCAATCGGCACCACAGCGTAGATGTTGAAGACGTTGCCCGTGCCAAGCTGCAATACCTCGCCTCGATCAGGATCAGTGGCAATATCGCTGATGAGTGCTGCACGTGGTTCGGTGGCGAGCATGGCGCTGGGCGGTGCATTCGGGTCAGTCAGATCGGTGGATGCCTCATAGAGTTTTTCCAACAAGCCGCCATAGAAGCGCAGTTCATTCTGTTCAAACGCGTTGAGTGGTTCGTTGCGGAGCTGCTTTTCGGCATAGCGTTGGAAGCGGCGCGCCAGGTCGGCAATGGTTTGGAGCGCGTTGCCTTCCTTCGGCGTGATCAGGTAGCGCAGCGCCAAGCCTTCACGAGTCATCTCGGCAAGGGCAGCCAAGCGCGCCCAGAAAAGCGGCACTGGCTCAACATAGTTCGGCGGCACCACAGGCTCTGGGGGCGGCATTTTGCCACCGCCACCGCCCATTTCAGCGTAGGCTTGCTCGGCGTAGAGCAGTGTATCATGCTTGAGTTCGGCGTAGCTGCCCATGGCGGCGTAAAGGCTGCGGTCTAGGTATGCCTCGTTCCGCATGAAGGACGGATAGCCTTCACCGTAGGGCTGCCCAAGCGTGTTGATGGTATAGAGCCAGCCGTGCGCCAGCGTTTCTGTCCATTCCGCCTCGCTGATGGCTGCCACTTCGCCGCGCACTTTCGCCATCTGCGAGAGGTAGTTTTCGTAGTCCGCATCGCCTTGCGCCTTCAAAATGTCGAGGGCGCGCTCGCTGCCCATCGCGGCGAAAACATCCAGCGCATCCGGCAGCCGCCGCGGCACATCGCGTGTGCCAACATTCCGATAGATCATCTGGCGGAACACATAGGCATCCCACACAAAGCGCTGCCCCATGAAGCGCATTCCCTTTGTCTCTTTATCAATGTCCATCTCGTCGGTGATGACGGTGTTCAGGATGCGCGGTGAAGGCAGCGCAGCAGCCGCCTCTTGGAAAGGCTGAATGCCCATCCTGACGATCTTCAGCATATTTCTGAGGAAATTGGCTTCAGTTGGTTCATAAACACGCTGGATCACCTCAACGTATTGCGGAATGGTCAGATCATCGGAGCGCCCGACGAAAAAGACAGTCGGCGCGTAGAGGTCTTCCCACGCCTGCAAGCCGCTGCGCCCATTGGAAAGCTGAACGTTTTGCAGCGCCATGCTCAGGATCACGGCAGCTTTGGTCTCGGTGGCATTCTCAAGGCGGAAAGTCATCCGCCCAAGCCACATCATGGCGCGGAAATACTGTTCCAAATCCTCACTGCGCGTATAGTGACCACGTGGCTTGTACTGCGTCCAGTCCTCACCCATAGGCAAGTCAGGGAAGATGGCACTTGGCGAAATGCCTTCAGCCGCTAAAGCTGACTCGAAATCTGCCTGCACCTGCCCAAGAATATCACCATCGCTAAGCAGGATGCGACCATGGGCAAGATTTACGGCTAGGCTGATGTGCGCCTTCGCCATGCGATAGGCGTCAATCCACTCATCATCAATGCCTTCATGGGAATCACGCTCACGGAATACGAAACTAAACTGCTCCATTTGTTGATAAGTGGCGCTGGTTAGCTCACGCAGCAGCGGCAAGAACTGCTCGGCTTCCACCGTCCGCAGGATTTTGCTGAACATGAGGTGGTAGCTGTGCAGGAGCGAGTCGGTGGTGATGAAGAGTGGTTGGTAGCCGTAGCGCGCCTTCTCATAAATGGTGAAGAACTCTTTTTCCTGGCTTGGGCTAACCACAAAGAGGTTGCGGGCAAGGTAGGCGCGCTGATCGGCGGTCAGCACATCGCTCAGCACGATGTTGCCCAAATCGGCATCGGCGCTGTAGGCAGGCACTTTAGCGTCGGACTGCACCTCACCAACGCGGAAGCTGCCAAAGCGCGTGCCGCCGTCTTGTGCGTAGGTAGGCGCCACTGCCAGCAGCACTGCCATCAGGGCGAGCAAAAAAAGATGTGGTTTACGTCTCATCGGTAGGACTCCTGTTTCACACGACAGACATCACCATTGAAACAGGAGTCGGGTTAAGGATCAAGCACCGCTCAGGCGCTGATCACCCGCCGCTTACGGTACGCACGCGCCAAAATTCACGGCAATTTGCCCGCTGAGCAGCGCGGTGGGCTGGCTCAGGTTGACTAGCGACGCACTATAAAGCGTATAATCGTTGCTGCCGAGGATGTTGCTGACGTAGAAGGCGTTATCGCCGCACACCGCGAACGAGAAGATGCTCCAATTCGGATCGGGCGCAAGCTGACCGCCGCCGCTGTTCTGCCGCCCGATCAGGTCGTAGCGGAACAGGCGCACGCCAACTGGCACGGCAATGCCAATGCTTGGGTCTTCCACATAGCGCGCCGTGATGTAGTAGATTGCGCTGCCGTCGGTGGCGTAGGTCATGCCTAAGATGGCTTCATCGCTTGGCGCCGTCAGCAGGATGTTGTTCTGCCCTGTGGCGACTTCCAACAAGCCGATGCCTGCGAATGGATCACCAAAGCCAACGTAATTGGTGACGACGCGAGTCGGCTCACTGAAGAGGTAGGCGATCCGCGATCCATCGTCCGAGACGGAGTAGGATGTTTGTGGGCGCAAGGCGTTGCGCGGCATCAGTGGGCGCAGATCGGGCAAATCGAAGGGCGTGGCGTTGCCAAAAGCATACGGATTCAGGTCAAGTTCAAACGGCACCGTCTCAGCGCTGTGCGGACCGTAGCCAACCACATACACGCGGGTGCGGTCGGCGCTCCAGCCGATGACGGCGGGCGTGCCGATCAGGTCACTGCGGTCAAAGACCAACTGCCCGGCAAAGGTCAGGCGTTGGTTGCCTGCCAGCTCAATAATGACCAGTTCCCAACGCAATTGCTCAAAGCTGGTCAGCGTGTAGCTGAGGTAGGCAGAGTCCGCGCTGAAGATCGGACCGAGAATGCCAAAGGTCGGCTCAGAGTTGATCTCAAAGGCGTTGCCACCCACTGCACCGTAGGTCAGCCGTGCGCTGCCGGTCGTATCCGCACCATAGACAGACGCCATCCAGCGTCCATCGGGCGAAAAGCGCACGTAGCTGTTGCCTTCCACCGCTACACGCACCAATGGGCTGGGCGTGGCAGGCGCAAAGATGGCAGCATAGGACGTTGGCAGTGAAGCAGGCTCTGTATAACTGTAGACCTGCACCGAGACATTAGGGCGTGGCTGCCCTTGTGCCGCGGCAGGCACAACGAGGCAAACACACAGGATAAGCAGACTTAGCATGGCGGCACGGCGAAGGGAAAGCACGGGCAACACTCCTTGTGGATGAACGCATTTGCCGCCAATGATAGACATTCTGAGGCAAGTTGTCTAGCAGGCTGTTGGGCTAGGGCGCAGCGCTGATGAAAGCTAACACTGTTTGCCAGTCAAGCGTGCCATCAGGGTGGCAGAACCGCTCTGCGAAGGTGGCGGCGAAACTTCTTTCAAGGTCTACGCGGGCTTGCTCAAAGGCAGTGCTAAAAGTACGTGCTGCGCTGCCCATTGGCACGATTAGATCAAGATAAAGATTGGGATCGCCTGAGAGAAACTCCCAAAAGATGGTATGTGTCTCGGTTTTTGTGTTGCGCCTGCCGTAACAACTGCCTTCTACACACATAATCTCCATTTGAGGCGAATGCTCTTGATGATAGGCTGTCGCTTCTCTAAAGTCTTGCCTAAGGCGCTTCCGTTGAGAACTATTAGCCCAATTTGTGCCAGATTTAATTTGGACAAGATACCGCACCGCCTCTTTATCAAACTCTAAATCAATGCCAGCCAACGCCGATTTGCGCCCACCATGTACCTGCTCTGCCACAAAAATTGCAATATGTTCTAGCACCTGCCCAAAGTTTTCTTCTTCAGAAGAAGACAGATAGGCATCTAGAATAGCACGCACCAACTCCAATGCGGTGTGAATACCCTTCGCTTTGAAAAGATAAGGGTTTTTACGCTTCAACACGCTTTCCAACTTAAGCTGACTAAGGTTTTCAAGGCGCTTTGCGTAGAAACCGCGCAGTTCTGCCTCAATAAAGGTAACCAAACGTTCACGATTTAGTGGCTGCATGACGGCTAGGCTTCACGGATGCGCTGCTGTGCGGTCTGCACATATTCCGCCTCCTTCTCAATGCCGATCCAGCGGCGTCCTAATTGTTTAGCTGCCACCGCCGTTGTGCCAGAGCCAATAAACGGATCAAGCACCACATCGCCCTCTAGGGTGAACAGCTTAATGAACCACGCTGGCAGTGCCACAGGGAAAGCGGCGCTGTGATTGCGGTTGCCTGTCTCGGTTGCCATGTGCAGCACATTGGTTGGGTAGACCATCTCACGCCCAACCCAGTTAGAGACATTTTTGCCAAAGCCGCTCTTAGCGCGGGATTCATCGCGTCGCCGATCCGTTTCGCTCAGGTTGCGAAGGCGACCTTCTGCCCAATCACCAACAGGCACCATCACTGCTTCCTGATACATGGCAAATTTGCGCTGCTTTGTGAAATGAATGCAGCGCTCCCAAGCATCACGGAAGCGGTTCGACCATTTGCCGGGGTAGGCGTTCTTCTTATGCCAGTTGTATTCTTCCGTCCACAGCCAGCCTTGCTGCCGCATGGCGAGGATTAACTCAATCACATAGGTATGCCGCTCACCGTTAACGACGCGCTCTTTAATGTTGAGGATAAACGATCCTGTTGGCTTTAGCACACGCTGCAATTGAGCCGCAATGGGCAAAAACCACGCCACATAATCATCAGGCGCAATGCCGCCGTAGCTGTTCTTGCGTTGATCGGCATAGGGCGGTGAGGTAATGATCAGGTCTACACAGGCATCGGGCAAGGTCGGCAAAACGGCTTCGCAGGTGCCATGATACAACCGATTGAAGGCTGAGTCCGTCTCTGGCGGCTCAGTGGTTCGCGGTGGCATTAGCATCAGTTGTTCCATGGCGCATCACTCCCTAATAATGGCAACCCCATGATCAATTATAGCAGTTCTAGGGTGTGGTGCGCGTTTTGCTGAGGCATAGCAAACACGCGATGGCGTTCATCACATCCCATCGAACGGGCAAGTAGAAAGTGTTTAGAATTTATGTTATAATCACGCGCTAATGCCTTATCTAGACCAAAAAGCGAAGCCACTATGATTTTTGCACACACACTTACCCTTGTCTTGAGCGAACGTAAATCGCAAACGCGCCGCCTTGTCAAAGCAGGCGAAACAATCACACCTGATCAACAATGTATTCATAGTGCGAGTAAGCGCACCATCTATCAGGTGAATAAGACTTACGCAGTGCAGCCGGGACGCGGCAAAAAGGCAGTTGCCCGCATTAGGATTACAGGGCTGCGCCGTGAACGGCTTGAAAAAATCTCCATGAAGGATGCTCGTGCGGAAGGCTTTGCCTCGCGCAAGGCGTTCTTCGAAGCGTGGCGGGCAATTCATGGCGCGCAGGCAGATTTGACAGTTGAAGTATGGGTGATTTCTTTTTGCCTAGAAAGTGTTGTTGCGAACGAATTTAAGGAGCTTTATGAGCGCCAGCACGTCCAGCCAAAGCTACCAACGCACCAAAGTGTTGATCACAGTTATGACGTATCCGCTTCCGTCGAGAGGGTATCAGGAACTGATTTGCACCGCCGGAATAAGCGAGTCGGGTGAATGGATACGTCTTTATCCAATTGATTATCGTTACCGTTCGAGAGATCAACAATTCCGAAAGTATCAGTGGGTGGAGATTGATCTTGCGCCGCGTGGTGCTGGAAACGATACTCGCAAAGAGAGTCGCCGTCCCTTACTGGAGTCGCTTCGTATATTGGGTGATCCATTACCTACCACGAATGGTTGGGCAGCGCGCCGTGCCATCATTGATCCGCTGCCGCACTTAACACTCAATCAATATAAGCAGCGCTATGAAACAGAGCGCCTTTCGTTGGGCATTGTACGCCCTAGCCGCATCCTAGATTTGAAAATCACACCTGCCAGCCGCGAATGGAAACCTGAATGGCAAGTGCTGTTCGATCAACTGAAGCTGTTTGGTGAACCACAAAAACCACTCCGCAAGATTCCCTACAAATTCAGCTATATATTTGAGTGTGAAGATAGTACTAAACCACACAGTGCCATGATTGAAGACTGGGAATTGGGCGTTTTATTCCTCAAAGAGGCAGATCGATTGAACAGTGAACAGGCAGCAGCAGAGAGTGTAAGACACAAGTTCTTTAGCCAACTATGTGCGCCTCGAAATGATACCCGCTTTTTTATGGGAACACGCTTCCCTTACAACACATGGATGGTCTTGGGCGTTTTCTATCCGCCAAAGATCGACCAGCCTACGAGTGAGCAACTAACATTCGATTTATAAAGGTATCTCTCTCAGTCCAGTTAGCCCGCCCGCTGCGGCAGGTAAATGCTGAACGCCGTGCCATGCCCAAGCCGACTGCTGACCGTGATCGTGCCGCCGTGCATCTCCACAAGGCGCTTGGCAATGCTCAAGCCCAGCCCACTGCCGCTGTCGTTGTGCAGCCGCGCCCGATCTGCCCTATAGAAACGGTCAAAAATGCGTGGCAGTGCCTCTGAAGGAATGCCCTCACCGCTATCCGCCACACGGATCAGCACGCCGCCATCTTGGGCAGGCTGCGCCTGAAGCCGCACGCTATCGCCTGCTTTGGTGTGCCGCAGCGCGTTATCAATCAGGTTGCCCAGAATTTGCCGCAAGCGCATGGCGTCCGCCTGAATGACGGGCAGATCGCTTGTCATTTCCAATGCCAAAACACGCCCGCCTTCTTCGGCACTGGTGCGCCAAAAATCGTGCAGGCGGCTCAGAAAAACGCCCAACGGCACTGGCTCCACCTGCAAACGGACTTGATCAGCATCCATTAGTGAGAGTAAGCGCAAATCATCCACCATGCGCTGCAACCATGCGATCTCCTCGCGCAGGCTCTCGGTTGCCTGCTGCGGCGTCTGAAAGCCCGCCTCAATCGCCTCCACCTCCAGCGACATGGTGCTGAGCGGCGTGCGTAGGTCGTGGGCAATATCTGCCACCATTTGCCGTGTGGTCGTCTGTTGGCGGATTAACTCAGCCGCCATGCTGTTGAAGGCACGGGTCAGATCGCCTAACTCGTTCTTGGTGGTGATTGGCACGGGCGCACGCCATTCGCCACGCGCAAGGCGCTGCACACCTTCATTCAGGGCGCGGATCGGCTGTGAGAGTCGGGAAGACATCCACCAGCCCAAGCCAAGCGCCGCCAGCAGCGAAAAGCCGCCCGAAAGGATGAGCGCAAGGTTCAAAGCGTGCAACAGTTGGCGCTGCCCTTCGTCAAGGATGCCCGTTGCCAGCGCCAAGCGTGCAATGGGTTGCCCGTTGACCATAATCGGTGCGCTTTGGCGCAGCACTTCGGGCGCTAATTGCTGCCCGATCAGGCTTGGTTCGGCATTCAGCAGCACCACGCCGTTCGGATCGGTCAGGATCAATTCTTCGCGGTGTGCTGAGGCGGGCAAAACAGTGCCGGCTGCGCCGCTTAGCATCTGCTCAAGGATCGGGCGGCGTTCGCTAAGCAGCGGGCGCAAACGCATTTGGCGCACCGTGACGGGAAAGCAGGATAGCACGCCATTCTCGTCCAGCGACAACACGCCGCTTTGCTGTGTTTGTGGCGCCGTGCTTTCCACACGGATTGAGGCAGGATACACAAACGGCTCACCGATTCTTAGTGCTTCTACCAAAGGCGCCCACGAACCAGCGGCGGCGTAGTAGACGTTGAAGCACGGCACCAAGCCGCGCACGCGGCGCGCTGCGTCTTGCGTCACCAAGAGCGTAAGGCGATCTTCTGCCACGCCACGCGTGACCAAGCCGATGACCAAGATCGGCAAAAGTGCCAAAGGCAGATAGCTGAGCAGCAGTTGGCGGCGGAACAAGCGCATGGCACACCTTCCGATCAGGCTGTGGGCGGCGTTTCTGTAAAGCGGTAGCCGATACCGAATACAGTTTGGATATACTGCGGATTTTGCGCGTCATGTTCAATCTTGCGGCGCAAATTGCGGATATGCACATCTATGGTGCGCTCATAGCCGCTGTAGTCGTAACCGAGCGCCTCGTTGATCAGCCGTTCGCGGGTGAATGGCACGCCGGGATGCAGCATAAGGGTGTGCAAAATGTCAAATTCGGTGGGCGTCAGGCTGACCAATTCACCGTTCAAGGTGCAAAGGCGCTTGTTTGAGTCTAGCTGAAGCGCGCCACAGGTCAATGTGCGCTGCTGTGCTGTGCCGTTTTGCGCTAGTGTGCCGCTGGCACGCCGCAGCAAAGCACGGATGCGCGCTACGACCTCACGCGGGCTGAACGGCTTGGTCACATAATCATCAGCGCCGATCTCTAAGCCGATCAGCCGATCCGTTTCTTCCACACGCGCCGTCAGCATGATGATGAACGCATCTGAGTATTGGCGCACCGTGCGGCAAATATCCAAGCCATCCATATCCGGCAGCATCAGGTCGAGCAGGATCACATCCGGCCGTTCAGCGGTAGCAAGCTGTAAGCCCGTCCGCCCGTCGTAGGCTGTCAGCACCTCGAAATGTGCCTGCTTCAAGAACTCGCTCAACCAGTGGACGATTTTGACCTGATCTTCAATGATCAGCACTCGCGTTGGGCGTTGCATGGCAAACAATTCTTTCATTTCCTATGCGAAGTGGGTCGGTGTGTGCCGACCCAACTTCATTGTACCTAGCTGTTTGAAGCGTGGGGAGTCTGCTTAGTTGCCGCTGCCGGGCGCCACCTCAATGGTGAGGCTTGGCAGTTCGCCCTCGAACAGTTCGCCGAAAAAGACCACATCACTCGCATCGAGCAGCGTGAAGGCATCCTCAGGCAGTTCGCCCTCAAAGAACTGCACGCCACTGCGACCCATGCGCGGCATTGGAATGCCGATCCCAAAGCGACCATGCGGGCGCGAGAGGATGCCTAGCACATTGTTGACGATCTGCGCCTGCATTGCATCGGCACGTGCCTTTGCCACCAAGCCTTCTTCAACGTCCTTCGCCAGGGCATCGCTGTATGCCTTCGTCAGGGCATCCACCAACGTTTGGAGTGCTACACCCTTCTCGGCTGCCACCTGCGCGATAGACTGCCCGCCCTGCGCTGCCTTAATCAGGTCTGCACAAGAGATGCCCAGTGCTTCGGCAGAGACGATGTAGGGCTTCACGGTGTTGCGCGCATTGATGCCCGCCAACAAGTTCACGCGCTGCACCATGATCCGCACGCCGGGACGATCACCGCGCCCACGCATACCGGGCGCCATTGGTGTGCCTTGTGCAGGCGGATTCACTTGCCCGCTGAGCAGGCTTTTGAGCTGTTCTGCCTGTTCTGCCGTGATCAAGCCATCTGCCAGTGCCTTATCCACCTCTGCAAGGCGTGCTGCTCGCAGTGCTTCTTGGACGACAGTGAGTTCAACGCCCTTCTGTGCCGCAATCCGATTCAGATTAGCGCCGCCTGCCAGCGCCACGCGGAGTTCAGAGGCGGTCATGTTCAGCGCGGTGGCTGCCACGCTGGTATAGTCGGTGGTGCTGCACGCGCTGATCAACATAGCGCCACCCGCCCAGTTCATGGCGCCGCCCTGCCCACCGCGCCCTTGCGCGTCCGCAGTGGTGGCACCAAGTGCCAAACCGCCCACAAGTGCAACCGTCGCAGCGGCTGCCAATAGACCTTTGGTAAAGCGTTTCATCGTTCCTACTCCTGTTACAGTGTTTCCGACCATGCTTTCGCGTTGGTCTTATGCTTCTCAGTGTAGGGCAAGGCTATGAAGAAGTTATGAAGAGCCTGTGCAAAGTTGGAGAAGGTTTTGGCACGCCATACAAACATCATTTTCTAGCGCACCGCACACACGCGTATCAAGGGTGGCTGCCAGAGCAGCGCACCATCAGGCGCACAGTGTGGCGCAAGCACAGCACGCAAATCGGCATAGCAGGCGGTGCGCGCCGCCTCCGAGAGTGCTTCGTAGGGCAGGCGGCGCGGCGCCCAGCCCAGTTTGTAGGCGATGAAGGCATCCACCGTTGGGAAACGCACCGTCGTAAAGGCTGCCTCTTGCGCCCACACCAGCGCAAAGCCGGCTGCCTTGAACAGGGTGTAATAGTCGTCTGCGTCTTGCAAATGCGTTTGCCAAGCGCACGGCGACTCAAGGTAGGCATTGAGTGCTGGCGGGGCAGCTACCTCAACAGAGTCCGTGTAGGTGCGGAGCGTTTCACCAAACAAGCGCGAAAGTTCATCACGCCCGCCCCACTCTTGGCAGCATAATAAGCAGTTTGGACGCAGCAGGCGCATCAATTCGCGCAGCGAACGGCGCGGCAAACTGTGATTCAGCCCAAAGGATGCGCCGATCAGATCAAAGGCTGCCGCCCGAAACGGCAAACGATGCACATCCCCAAGCACTAAGCGCACCTTTGTGCTGCGCTCACGGTGCAGTGCCATCTGCCCTGCTGCCAACATTGGCGCGGAGAGGTCTACGCCGATGACTTGGCGCGCAAAGCCCCCCATGCGCCGCGCCAAAACACCGCTGCCTGTGCCAACATCAAGGGCAAGGCGCACGCTCGGACAAGCGCCGCCTGTGGGCAGATCAAATGGATCATGCAGGCTGCCGTTGGCATTCTCGCGCACACAGCGCGCCATCCAAGCGGCAAGGCTGCGCGCTAGGGCGTCCATAGCAGGGCTGATCGCACTTTCATAGTGCGGTGCGGTCTGTGCGTAAAGGGCGCGCACGCCGTCCAGGTCGCTCATGGGATTGCCGCTGTCACACCGTTGATCGGCAGCGTCACGCTGAAGGTGCTACCGATGCCTTGCTGGCTCTCCACCGTGATCATGCCACCGTGCAGTTCAACGATCTGCTTGGCAATGGTCAGCCCTAAGCCGGTGCCGCGCACCTTTTGCGCCGATTGCTCGCGGAAGAACGGCTCAAAAATGCGGACGAGCGCTTCCGGTGCAATGCCAATGCCATTATCGGCAACGCTGATGACCGCTGATGGGAAAAGTGGCTGTGCGTTGGCGCGCAGCCTCACCTGAATGCTGCCGCCTTTGGGCGTGTAGTTGAGCGCGTTGGCAAGCAGGTTATCCACCACCTGTGTGATGCGTATTGGATCAAGCTGCGCGGTGAAGCACTCTTCGGGCAAATCAAGGCTTAGGCGCACGCCACATTCTGCTGCACGCGGCAGGTGTGTCTCCACAGCGTTTTTGAGCAGATCGCACAGGTTAACGCTTTCGCGGTGAATGGTCAGCGCACCACGTTCAAAGCGCGGCAAGTCCAGCAGATTTTCGACAAGGCGCGTGAGGTGTTTGATCATGCGATCCATCACCTCAAAATGCTGATCGCGGTTTGCGCCATCCCGCTGGGCAAGGTACAGGCGCAGTTTCAGGTTGGTAATCGGCGTGCGGAGCTCGTGGGAGGCGTTGGCGATGAAGCGTTCACGCTGGGCTTGCAGGCTTTTTTCTTGGCTTATATCGCGCACCAAGTTTAGCTGACCAACTGGCATATGTTGGTCATCCCGCACCACGGTTGCCGTTAGCGCGCAGATGAAGGTGGTGCCATCTTTACGAATTGCCTCAAATTCGGTCTGCCAAACGCCTTTTCGCTCAAGGGCATCGCGCAGCCGCAAGCGCGCCTGATCAAACAATTCAGGTGCTTGAAAGAAGCGGCGGTAAAAATCGAGTGATTGATCAACCACCTCCTCAGCTTCATAGCCGGTAAGCTGCAAAAAAGACAGATTAACGTACAGCGTGCGCCACGACTGCAAATCAAAATATGCCAAGCCATCGGTCATGTTTTCCACGATTGCCTCAAAGAGCGCGCTGCGCTGGCGCAGGGTGGCAGTGCGGGCTTCAACACGCTGCTCTAATTCGGCGGCATAGCGGCGCGATTCAGCGTAGAGGCGCGCATTTTGCAGCGCAACGCCTGCTTGCACGGCAAAGACTTGCAGCAGTTCGGCGTGCTGCGCCGTGAAATGGTTGCGCTGATCGCTGTTCAGGTTCAGGATGCCGATCACCTGATCCTGCACCAAGATCGGCGTGCCAACATAAGACTTCACCCAAGCCTGCCGATCTGTGTGAATCCAGCGCGGATCGGTTTCCGTGTCCGCGATGTGGCGCGTTTTGTGCGTGCGGCTCATCTCATCGAAAATACGTTGCAACTCAGGCGAAAGCGTGTAGTGTTCCACGTGCGCCACTTTGTCATCGGGAAAGCGCCCGTAGGCAAGCCGATAGGTGCCGCCATCGGCAACCATGATGCTGACGCTGCTGTGTGGCACCACGCGCCCAACATTGCTCAGGATGCGCGCCATCACTTCTTCAAGGTCGAGCGCGCTGGTCAGCGCCATGCCAATAGCGCTAAGCGCCTCTGCAAAGGTGCGGTCTTCGGCGGCACGTGCTTGTGATTCGCGCAGGCGGCGCAGCATACCTCGTTCGTGGTAGCGCAGCCGAACTGCCGCAAAAGCAATCGCTGTGATCAACAGGGAGAGCAAACTCGCCAGCAGGAAAGCATCTTGCTGATAGAGCGTGATCTGCGTTTGCGCTTGCACATCACTAAGCGGGATCGAGATGCCGATCAACCATGTGGCGGCACTCAGATTCAGCGGCGTCCAGGCGGCAAGCATCTGCGTACCTTCGGGCAAGGTATGCAGCCCGACGGCTTCGGTGGCGGTCGTCAGGGCGGCGAGCATATCGAGATTGACGGCACTATCCCGCTGCATAAACGGAGGCGACGGCATGGCTTCGGTGCAATTGGCGCAATATGTCCAGACCAGCACATTGAACAGCTTTTGCGTGGAAGCAAATGCCTGCGCCGTGCGTGCCAAGATGAACGCAGCACTATCCTCTTGTGTGTAGGCGCCAATCTCATCCCAAATCAGCACTCGCACCGTTGCGGCTGCCGCACGCACGGCGGCAAGGCTGCGCGCCTGAAACGTCCGCAGCGCACTGTCGGCATAGTTTTGGGTTTGGTGAAGGGCTACCCACCAAACCATACCAATTAGCAGGCAAGCCACAAGGGAAACACCGCCGTTAATCAGGTTCAGTCGGCGTTTGGGCAGATGTGCAGGCACGGAAGGCTTGTGGCTCATAGTGGGTTTAGGCAAGGCGCCAATGGCAGATCAGCTTTTACCGCGTTTGGACTCATTGTACACCCTTTCACGGTGTTTTTTTGCTAAAGGTGTACAAACGCCCAGCGGGAGTGTCTTAACTATTCAGCAGGCTGCGAATGGTGCTTTCAAGGCTGCGCGGCGTCACTGGTTTGGTTAAGACCATATCTACCATGCCAACATGATGGCGTTCCAACGTGAGCGGCACCGCAGTTAGCACAACGATTTTCGTTTGGTCGTAGGCGCTGTTGCTACGGACTGCTTCCAACACATCTATCCCGCTGATTTCGGGCATGGCAAGGTCTAAGACCATAAGGGTTGGCACGACTTCTGCCAAGATTTCTAAGGCACGCCTGCCGCTATCCGCTTTGTAGAGGGTGCAGTTTAGGCGAACTAAAACAACCTCAAACAGCGTGAGCAGATCAGCCTCATCATCTACAAGTAAGATTGAACAGGGTTGCCCAACGGGCTGAGTCATAGTGAGCGCCTTTATGTTACCTTGTCTTGTAGTTAGTCTACCTAATTATATCCGTTTACAATGCCGAACAGCGTGTGCTGCACCGACTCTTACGACATCGTTATATGGGTAGGATATCTGTTAGGGAAAGATAGGCGGCAAATTTGTTCTAGTTGTGTTATGCTATTAGCAGGTGCTGCCGTTAGGCGCACCTTGCAGCGTATTCCAGAGCTAGAGATAGAAGGGCAGCAAAGCCATGCCATTTATTGAAGCCCCAACCAGCTTTTACTTAGGGCGGCGCTACGATCCGGAGTCGCAGCGCCTTGCAGATGAGGTTGTCTACTACGACTCACGTGATCTGACCACACACGCGGTCGTCGTAGGCATGACGGGCAGCGGCAAAACGGGCATGTGCATCGCCCTACTAGAAGAAGCCGTCTTAGACGGCGTGCCTGCCATTGTGATTGATCCCAAGGGCGACATTACCAACTTGTTGTTGAATTTTCCCAACCTGCGCCCTGAAGATTTTGCGCCGTGGGTGAATGCCAGCGATGCACAGCGCGCCGGGCTAGAAATTGATGAATATGCCGCAGAGGTGGCGCAGCAGTGGCGCGAAGGCTTGGCGCGCTGGGGCATTGGCAGCGGGCGTATGGCAGCCGCCCGAAGCGCCGCCCAATACAGCATCTATACGCCCGGCTCGGACGCGGGCTTGCCGATCAGCATTCTTGCCTCGCTGCAAGCACCGCGTGATGGCTGGGAAGGCAATGAAGAATTTCACCGTGAGCAGATCAGCGGCATTGTTACCGCGCTGATGGCGCTCATCGGTAAGCAGGTGGAGCCAGTTAAAGACCGTGAGCATGTGCTGATCAGCAACATCTTTGAGGAAGCCTGGCGGCGCGGCGAAGACCTGACGCTTGAAGACGTGATCTTGCGCGTGCAGAATCCGCCCTTCAGCCGCCTTGGCGTCTTTGATGTGAACACCTTCTTTCCAGAGCGCGAACGCTTCAAGCTGGCGAAGGAACTGAACCACATCATCGCAGCGCCTTCTTTCCAGACGTGGATCAGCGGCGATCCGCTCGATGTGCGCCGCTTGCTCTACACACCCGAAGGGCGCCCGCGAGTGGCGATCTTCTATCTGGCGCACCTGACCGATAACGAACGCAGCTTCATGATTACGCTCATCCTAGAGAACATGCTGACATGGATGCGCTCGCTGAGCGGCACCACCAGCCTGCGCGCCATCCTCTACTTTGATGAGATTTTCGGGCATATTCCGCCGGCGCCGCGCAACCCGCCCACCAAAGAGCCAATGCTGCGCCTGCTCAAGACGGCGCGTGCCTTTGGCATTGGCTTGGTGCTGGCAACGCAAAATCCCGGCGACCTTGACTATAAAGGCTTGGCGAATGCCGGCACATGGCTGATCGGCAAGCTGCAAACCGATAATGATAAACGGCGCATCCTCGGCGGGCTGGAATCGGCTGCCACTGCCGACTCAAAACTGGATATTTCCACGCTGGATCGGCTGATCTCAGGCTTGGCGCCGCGTGTGTTCGTGCTGCACAATGTCCACAACGATGGTGGACCTGTGCTGGTGCATTCGCGTTGGGCGATGTCCTACCTGCGCGGGCCCCTAACGCGCCAGCAAGTGCGCCGCCTGATGGATGAACAGCGGCAGGGCATTGCTAACGTGCCAGTGCCAATTCCACCACCCGATCCGCGCACGCTGCCCACCGGCGCCATCCCGCCGCGTGTGACGCCCTCCGCGCCTGCCACACCGCCCGCGCTTGGCAACTCGGTGAACCTGACCGGCAGTATGCCGCCTGCCTCACCTCAAGTGAGCGTTCAGCCGTCTGCCAGTGCTGCGCCACCGCCAACCTTACCCGATGATCAGCCGCGCACGCCACCGCCGCCACCACCAACCCTGCCCGATGAACAGCTACGCACGCCACCGCGCCCCGGCAGTGTTCAGCTGACGCCGCCGCGCTATACCTACGTTGAACGCTTGGTGCAAGAAGCACAGCAGCGCGGCGCGCCGCCCAGTTTGCCCGCCAGCCGTTCCGTAGAGCCGACCAACCCGTTTGGCGTTTCGCTTTCGCGTACGCCGCCGCCGCCCACAGGCAGCACGCAGCAAAGCACAGCGCCCGCCGACGATAAAGCGTTCTGGAACGCGCCTTCGGCAACCCCGCTGCCCACGCCGCCTACTACCTCTGCTGCGCCGCCCGTGCTGCCGCCCGCCGAATCGCACTTTGGCGGCGAAACCATGCCCATTGGCGCAGGCTTCACGCCGCCGCCACAGAGTGCCTCGCAGACTCTGCGTGCGCCCAACTTGCCCAGCGGCTATGAGCCGCGCCAAGTCTCGCTGCCTTCGGGTGTGGCGCAATATTACTTGCCCATCCTGATCTCTGTTCAACAGGCGATCAAGCAGTGGGAGACGCGCAACGGCATTGTGCAGAGTGCTTTTGGCGGCGCGCAGTTGCTCTACCGCCCTGTGCTATTTGCCCAGATTGGCGTGCGCTACCTTGATCGGAAGAGTGGCGCGGAAGCTGACCAACACTGGGCATTCCACGTGCCAGACGTGCCGATTGCAGGCTTTGTGCGCTGGAGTCAGTTCCAAGCGCCGCCGGTCGACCTTGATCAGCTTGCCAATGAGCCGTTCGGTGAGGCTGCCTATGGCTCACCTTCTGCCGGCATGACCGATTCTAAGCGGATGCGCGCCCTGCGCGATGAGGTGATTGATTTCGTCTCGCGCAGTGCCTCGTTGGTGCTGCCCTACAACAGCGTGCTTGATCTATACGGCAAGCCCGGTGAAGATCAGCGCGACTTTGTGAACCGCGCCAGCCAGCTTGCCCGTGAGCGGCGCGATGCCGAAATTGATGCGGCAACTTCGCGTGCCGATAAGGTCTTTGCCGACCTTGAACTGCGCCTTCAGCGCGCCATGCGCCAACTGGAGGGCGAAAAATCGTCGCTGGATGAGCTGCGCCGCGAAGACCTCTATACGACCGGTGAGGCGGTCATGAGCCTGCTGCGCGGGCGGACTTCCTACACGCTTTCGCGGGTGAGCCGTGCGCGCCGCTTCAAGAAGCAATCGCAAGAGCGTATGAGTGCCGCTGAATTAACCATCCAGCAGCTTGAAGATCAGGTGGAGGCAGAGCAAGAGCGCCTGCAGAACACCCTGCACGAGATTAACGAGAAGTGGCGCAAGATCGCCCAGACGGTCGAAGAATACCGCATTAAGCCCTTCAAGAAAGACATCGCTCTAGAGGCATTCGGCATCGGTTGGGTACCATTGTGGTATGTGGTAGTCAACGGGCAGGCGATCACGCTGCTTGGCTTTGATGGTACGTTGGCAGGCGCCCAACGCCTTCAGGATGTGCCGTGATGAAGAATTTCGTGCGGGCAGCGCTCACCCTGAGTGTGGTGAGTGGTGTGCTGGTTTACAACAAGCTGCGTGGGCAGAAGAAACGCACCTTTCCGCCGCCGCACGCCCTGATCATTGACCCATCGCTGATCGAAGGGCGTGCCATCACCTTTGAAGGCGTGCCAAACTTCCGCGATTTTGGCGGCTACCCAACCATGGATGGACGTTATGTGCGGCGCGGCTTGCTCTACCGTTCGGGCGCCCTGAGCGACCTCAGCCCGAAGGATGTTGCCAAGCTGCGCACGTTGGGTGTGAAGTTGGTCTGCGATCTACGCACGGATTACGAGTCTGAGGTGGCGCCGGACACGCCCTTTGAAGGCGCAGAACTCTGGCGGCTGCCCGTCATCCAGCAGGATGAATCGGCGGTGAAGGCGCGCACCTTCTTGTTTGATCGGCATCGGCTGGATGCGGTGATGATCGAGACCTACCAGATGTTCGTGCGTCAGAAGGCGCACGTTTTTGGTGCGGCGATCACGCGCTTTGCTCAGCCTGAAAACCTGCCCGCGCTGTTTCATTGCAGCGCGGGGAAGGATCGCACGGGCATCTTGGCGGCGCTGTTGCTTGGCGCGTTGGGCGTCTCGGATGAGTTGATCCTTGCCGATTACAGCTTGAGCAATTTCTTCTATGCCGAGTTCCGCAAGGCAACCGAGCCGCAAGCACACCGCTTACGCGCTGTGCGCCTAACCTTAGACGACCTTCAACCGATGTTGGTGAGCGATCCTGCTTACCTAGAGGCGGCACTGGCTGCCATTCGTGAGGAATGCGGCAGCCTTGAGGCGTATCTGCTGCAAAAAGCAGGCGTCAGTGCCGAGACGTTGGCACGCTTGCGGGAGATTTTCTTAGAATAGCCTTAGGTAGGCTGTCTCAGCAGTGCGGCAGCTTGCCCTAAAAACTGCTCGGTGAAGCCGCGCTTGAGGTCGGCAAGCTGCTGTGCAGCGGCATAGTACATCGGCGGAAAGTCTGCCAGATCACTTGCCACATAGCGCAGCGCAGCAGACGGGCGCTGTTTGCCCACAGCACTGGATAGCCTCCGCAGAATGCCCGTCGCACCGATCTTATCGAGCTTATCGGCATCGTGCAGCAGCCACCGAAATGGATCGCGCTGTGCGCCTTTCTTGGCAATGGCGTCGGCAAGGCGCTCAATGACGTTCAGCGGCAAGGTGTCCGTGTGGTGATAGAGCAGTTGGCGTGTGGCAAGCGCGCCGATCAACGCATGTGAAGCGCCTGTTTTCACCTCATCCAGCTTGCCAACATCGTGTAAGGCTGCCAGCAGGAAGGCTTGTTCCTCACTGATCTCTGCCTCATCTGCCAGCCGCAGCGCGTTGCCGATCACGCGCAAACTGTGCGCCCACACATTTTGCCATGCCAAGCCGCTGCGCGAGAGGTGCATCTGCACGCGATCCAAGACGGTTTGGCACACGGCACTTGGCACGCTGAACGGCTGCCATTCCTGCTGAAGCTGCGCGCAAAAAGCGCGGTTGGTGGTGTTTTCCGCGCCCAAATAGTCGCACCAGGCGGCAGCGCTGAACAATGGCGCACTTTCAGCGGCGGTTAACTGGGTGATGAGTTCGGTGTGTTGGGTGAGCATTGTGTGAACCTAGTTCAGAAAAGCGTCAGTTGCGAAAGATCAGTGGTGTGTGGCTGTTCAAGGGTATCCCACAGCAGCGGCGGCAAGTCTGCCTGAGCGCGCACACGCGCATACAAATCACGGGCAAGGGCGGGCGAGTTTTCTTCGCGTGGGCAGTGGGCAAAAAAATAGACGCGCCGTCCTTCTGCCAGCCACGCCGCGATGCGCGCTGCCCAAAAGCTGAGGTATGGCGCGTTTTCTTCAGGGATCGGGCTGCCGATGTAGCGCACCAAGACGAAGGGTTGCGTCGCTTCGTCATAGAGCGGCACAGCAGGCTTTTTCTCTTGCCCAAGCACTGCTTCTGGTGCGCTGCTGGCGTAGATCGGGCGGCTATCAAAGGCAATGCGCGCTGCGCCATGTTCTGCCAGCAGATCGGCAAGGTGCGCGCTGTTTTCAGGCGTGAACCAATCCTTGTGGCGCACCTCAACCGTGATCTCCAAATCGTTGGGCAAGCTATCCAGATAGTCGGACAGCACACGGCGCTTATTCGGGCTGAAGCTAGGCGGCAATTGCAGCATCAGCGGCGCAAGACGCTCGCCCAGCCCACGCATCACACCTAGAAAAGTGCCTGTTTGGGCGCGCACATCGTGCAGGTGCGCCGTATGCGTGATGGCACGCGGGAATTTTGGACAGAAGCGGAAGGTGGTGGGCGTCTCGGCTGCCCAACGCTGCACGGTTGCCAGCGGCGGCACCGCGTAAAAGGTGCTGTTCACCTCAACGGCGGTCAGACGTTTGGCATAGGCGCTCAGGCGCGCCTCTTTGGGCAGCGCGTGCGGATAAAACGTCCCCGCCCAGCCGTCATACGCCCAGACCGCACAGCCCACATACAGCACGATGATCACCTCAGCCTATGGATACTAACCAAGTATAACGCATGGCGGAAGCATCCTCAAAGCGCTAAGCCCATGCGGAGCGCCACGCCGAACCTACCTGACCACAGGCACGCCCCATACGCGCAGGCTGCCATCATCGCCCGTCGTGATCACATAGCGCCCGCCGCTGGAGAAGACTACATCCCACGCCCACCCGCTGAGTTCTGCCAAAACCGTCAGCTCTGCCACCGACCAGATCACGGTTTTATCGCCGCCCGCCGTTGCCAGCAAACGCCCATCAGGGCTAAACGCCACACGGAAGATCGGTTCGGCGTGGTGCTTTAGCACGCGTGGCGTCCCGTTGCCAATTTGCCACAGCCAAAGCGTGCCATCTTCCAGCACCGCAGCAATTTGGCGGCTGTTTGGCGAGAAGGCAAAGTGATTAACCGTCACGCCGCCATGTGACAAGGTTTGAAGCAAGTTGCCATCGCGCAGCGTCCACACCAAAATCTGATCACGGGCGATGCCGGCTGCCAGCAGGCTATCAGCGCTCACCTCAATATCGCTAATGGGCAAGGTGTGCTTCAGGCTCAGGATTTCTTTGAGATCGACGGCATTTTGGGCGCCAAGCGGTGCAGCATTGCGAAGGGCTGCCTCACGCGCTGCGCTGAGTGTGGTAACGGCTACGGCGGTGGCGGTGCGCTGCGCCTGCACATCGGCAAGGGCGGTTTCCGCCGCACTGAGCGTGGCAACTTGGGCGGCGCGGGTGGCAAGGGCAGCGCTACCAAGCGTCTCGGCGGTGGCGGTTTGAAAGGCGGCAGCCGTAGCGGTTTGTGCTTGCGGTGTGGCGGTGGCGAGCGCATAGGCAGTTGCGGTGCGCTGCGGTGCGGCGGTGGCAGTGTTGTAGAGCGACTCGGCATTGGCGGTAGCATCCCGCGCCAACTGGTCGGCTGTCGCGCTTAGGGCGGCATAGGTGGCAGTTTGGGCTTGCCAAACAGCAGTGATTTGCCCGATGACTGCCTGTGCAGTCCGATCTCGATCTACCTGATCTCTCATGACGGCAAGCCGACTTTCAACCGTGGCATTCAGGTCGCGCTCGACAAGGGCGGTTTGGCGGACTTGGGCAGCCTGTTCCATGCCGCGCAAGGCGCCGGGAACAGTAAAGCTGAGAATGCCCACCAAAACAATCACAAGGCTTGACAACAAATATAACAGCAGGCGATGGCTTGGCTTTTCCACGATGGATTTATCTCAGGTTAATGCCAACGAAAAGAGGCGCGCCGCAGATGGCACACCTCTCTATTCTAGCACAGCCGTTCAGGGAATGTTGTTACAAAGTGAACGCAATCAGCAGCGGCTTGCGATCTATGGCGGAGATCACGGCGCCATCCTGCCCACCAGCGGGTAGTTCGGCTTTCTCACCTGCATAGACAAACATATCTTGACCATTGATCGAAATCCACGCGCAGCCTGTCACCACCTGCACCTGACGGACGCCCTGCGGCAGGCGGTAGGCAGAGTTCTTAATCAGCACGAATTCGCTGTTGGGTGCGAATGCTTCAGGGTCAAGGGTGATGGCTGCGCTTTCACGGGTTAGCTTGGTCATGGTCATTTCCTTCAGCACCGAGGTGCCGTCTTGTTTTCTATATACCAATTATACGACACTACCGAACGCTCGTTTACCCGCTCAGCGTCATATTTTCATAAGAAGTTTGTCACAGATTTCACAAAGCAGGACTTTTTAAGGATGGTTGGCTTTTTAATCAGTTTCTCACTGCCTGTGCCAACTGCCACTTGCACGATCAAGCCATCTTTCGCTATAGTCAAGCTATTCTTGCGCTGTTCAGCGCAGGTCTGCTTGTCCAAAGTTTTTAAGTGGAGGATTTGCCATATGGCAAAAAAGTTTATGCAGGTGCTGCCCATCCTGATGTTGGCTGCACTCGCCCTTGCGCCCATGAGCGCTGTGAGTGCTGCAAACGTTGCGGGCGAAAGCACAATGGTGTTGGTTAGCCCGTTGGCACAGGCAACCGAGCCTGTCACCATTTATGGCGCAACCACTGGTTTGATTTCAACCCTAGACCCACAAATTGCTGAAGACTCCATTTCGATTCCACCCATTGAAAACCTGTTTCTCGGTCTGACCGACCTTGATCCACAGACCACCGCTGTACGCGCTGAAGTTGCCACCAGCTGGGAAGTGAATGACGCCGGCGATGTGTGGACGTTTACGCTCCGCACGGATATTCCGTGGGTGCGCTACAACCCTGCCACGGGCGAGACCACCGAAATCCGTAAGGTGGTGGCGCAAGACTTTGTGTATGGCATTCGCCGCGCTTGCGACCCACGCACCGGTGGCTACTATAGCTCGGTGGCGGCTGCCATGATCAAGGGCTGCGATGTGACCTTCAACAAGGATGCTGCCGACATCACCGATGCCGATTTTGAACAACTCGGTGTGGTGGCGCTCAGCGATTCGCAGTTGGAAGTGACCACGCAAGGCGCGCTCGGCTTCTTCCTGCCCGCCAGCGGCATGTGGGTGTTCCGCGCTGCCCCGCGGGAGGCAATTGAGGAATTCGGTCAGCAGTGGATTGAACCCGGCAACATCATCACCAACGGGCCATTCATGCTTCAGGAATGGGATCGCAATGTGAGCCGCGTCTTCATCAAGAATCCACTCTATCCCGAAGATGTGAACGATAACTACGGCGGCAACATTGAGCGCGTCAGCACGCTGGTCGTTAACGACGGCGGCACGATCTGGTCGCTCTACCAATCCAACCAAATTGACACAGCCGGTGTGCCAACCGCTGAATTGCAGCGTGTTCGCCAAGACCCTGAGCTGAGCCAAGAACTGCGCCAGAACAGCGATCTCGCCGTATTCTACTTTGGCTTCATGTACGACAAGCCACCGTTCGATAACGTGCATGTGCGCCGCGCTTTCAGTGCCATGCTCGACCGCCAGACCTTCGTGACCGAAATTCAGCAAGGGCGTGGTGTGCCAATGGCGCACTTCATGCCGCCCGGCATCCGTGGTGCTGTGCCGATCAACGAAGTGGGCATCGGTCAGCCTGATACACCCGGCTTTGACCCTGAATTTGCCAAGCAGGAAATGGAACGTGCCGGCTATCCAAACTGTGAAGGCTTCCCCGAAGTGACGCTGCTTGCCTATCAGGGCGCCAGCGACTGGGGTGAGTATTTGCAGAACGCCGCCAACACGCATTTAGGCTGCCCGCGTGAGAAGATCATCATCGAAGAGAACGAATTCACCGTGCTGCTGCGCTCCATCCGTTCGGATGTGCCAACCGCACAGCGCCCGAATATGTTCACGCTCGGCTGGGGCCCTGACTATCCCGATGGTCACAACTGGATGCACGACGTGCTAAGCTGCAAGGCTGAGAACAGCTTCATGCGCCCCTGCGACGACGTGATTGATGCCAAGATTGATCAGGCTGCCCGCGAAACTGATCCGGCAACCCGTGAAGCACTCTACCGCGAACTGGAAGAACTGTTCTTCGGCTACGAAGGCAACTTCCCGATTGCACCGCTGTTCCTTCGCATTAACATCTTCATGGTCAAGCCGTGGTACAGTGGCTTCTTCGATACCGATGGTCTGTTCGGCGGTCCACACTGGGAATCGCGCCGCATTGACCAAGCTGCACAGCTTGCCGCACGCGGCAACTAAGCAGCACAGCTGCTAAAGGCACGGGCGGGAGCACTCCCGCCCGTGTTGATTCCCAATGGTCTACTCAACACGCCTAAAAAGCTACCACTTGGTCAGCTTGACGAATCACAATCCGTTGCATGTTTTATTACCTATATAGTAAAGTGCTTCTGATCAGCGTCACTTTTTAGAAAAGGATGATGTTATGCGCTTAAGGATGCTTACTGCACGTCTGTGCCTGTTGGCTGTGTTAGTGATGCTTGCCCTTGCACCACTGAACGCGGTCAGTGCGGCACAGCAAGGCGAAAGCCGCCTCATCTTGAGCAGCCCACTGCTGCAAAACACTGAACCCGTCACCCTCTACACCGCCTCCACTGGCTTAATCGCCACCCTTGACCCACAAGTTGCGCAAGATACCGCCTCTATCCAAATTATTGAAAACCTCTTTTTAGGGCTGACCGATTTTGACCCACAGACGAACACCATTCGCGCCGAACTTGCCACCCGTTGGGAATCGAACGAGGCGGGCGATGTATGGACGTTCACTCTGCGCGATGACGTGCCGTGGGTGCGTTATAACCCTGCCACCGGCGAGACCGTTGAAGTGCGGAAGGTGACCGCCCAAGATTTTGTATATGGCATTCGGCGCGGCTGCGATCCGCGCTTGGGCAGCTACTATAGCAACATCGCTGCTTCCATCATCCAAGGCTGTGCCGCCGTCTTTAACAAAGAAGCTGACCAGATCATGACGGAAGACTTCGAGCAGATCGGTGTGCGCGCCCTGAGCGACACACAGCTTGAGGTCACCCTGCAAGCCGCGCTCGGCTTCTTCCTGCCCGCCAGCAGCATGTGGATTTTCCGCGCCACACCACGCGAAACCATTGAAGAATTCGGCGATCAGTGGACGGAGCCGGGCAACATCGTGACCAACGGCGCCTTCCTGCTGCAAGAGTGGGATAAGCCCGTCAGCCGCGTGTTCATCAAGAATCCGCTCTACGTGGAAGTCCACGATTCCTACGGCGGCAACCTTGAGCGCATCAGCACGCTTGTCGTCAATGACGGTGGCACGATCTGGTCGCTCTACCAATCCAATCAGATCGATATATCTGATGTGCCAGAGGCTGAATTAGCCGCCGTTCGCCAAGATGAGGCACGCCGTGCTGAACTGCGCCAAATCAGCGACCTTGCCGTCTTCTACTTCGGCTTCTACTACGATAAGCCGCCTTTTGATAATGTGCATGTGCGGCGTGCGTTCAGCGCCATGCTCGACCGTCAAACGTTCGTCACCGAGATGCTGAACGGCAGCGGCGTGCCAATGGCGCATTTCGTGCCGCCGGGCATCTTCGGTGCAGTGCCGATCAATGAAGTGGGCATCGGGCAGCCCGATACGCCCGGCTTCGATCCCGACTTTGCACGCTCAGAGTTGGCGAAGGCGGGCTATCCCAACTGCGAGGGCTTTCCAACCATCACCCTGCTTAGCACGCCGCGCCGCACGCAGTGGGGTGAATATATGCAGAACGTCATCAACACCGTTTTGGGCTGCCCACGCGAAACGTTGGTGCTGGAGCAGGCAGAATTCACCGTGCTGCTTAAGACAATTAGCCTGAACACACCCGCCAATGAGCGCCCCCATCTCTACCTGATTAACTGGCTGCCCGACTATCCCGACTCGCACAACTGGCTGCATGACGTGCTAAGCTGCGAGATTGACTCGCGCCCGTGCAGTGAGCAAATTGACGGCAGGATTGATAGGGCTGCCCGTGAGAGCGATCCGGAAGTGCGCCGCCAACTCTACCGTGAGGTGGAAGAACTGCTCTTTGGCTATGAGGGCGAGTTCCCGATCATGCCACTCTTCCTCGATATAGACATCTTCGCTGTGAAGCCCTGGTACACTGCCTTCTTTGAGACGGATGGACTGTTTGGCGGTCCGCACTGGGAATCACGCCGCATTGACCAAGCTGCACAGCTTGCCGCACGCGGCAGCTAAGCGGCGCTGCTAACTCTGTGGGCGGGGTAAATCCCGCCCCACCACCCAAACAGCCTTCACCTCACCTTCAGAATGCGCTACAATCAGCCGCAAGTTTGTAGCACCTTTCGGAGATCAAGCAACCCGTGAAGCCCTTACCGATTGAATTTGCCGCGGTCGTGCGCCAAGCACTTGCCAACGCCCAAGCCGATGGCAGTTTACCCACCTTTCCCATCCCTGATCTGAAAATTGACCCGCCTAAACGCCCTGAGCATGGCGATTATGCCTCTGCGGTTGCCTTGCAAGTGCAAAAGTTGGTAGGCAAGCCACCCATGCAGGTTGCGGAGATTGTGCGCGCCCATCTGCCCGCAGCGCCTTTCATCGCCGCTGCTGAGATCGCGCCGCCCGGCTTCATTAACTTCCGCCTAGATCAGGCGTGGCTTGCCGCGCAAGTGGAATACATCCTTGCCGCTGGTGAGCGCGTCTTTCAGCAGGATGATGGCGCGGGCAAGCGCGCTCAGGTAGAGTATGTGAGCGCCAACCCAACCGGCCCGCTAAGCGTACATCGCATTCGCGGCGGCGTGCTGGGCGATACCATCGCTAACCTGCTGGTGGCAATGGGCTACAACGTCACCCGTGAATATTACTACAACAACGCCGGACAGCAGATGAACATCCTCGGCGCTAGTGTGCAGGCGCGCTACCTAGAAATGCTAGGGCTGCCGCACAGCTTCCCTGAAAAAGGTTACAAAGGGCAGTATATCCGCATGATTGCGGCGGTGCTGGCTGCCATCTACGGCGATACGCTCAGCGATGCGCCAATGGAGCGCTTCCGTCAGCTTGCCTCAGAGAGCATTTTCTACCGCCTGAAGAATAGTATGCGCCGTGTCAACATCGTGCATGATGAATTCTTCCTAGAGCAGAGCCTTTATGAAGAAGGCGCGGTGGAAGAGACGATTGCCGCCCTGCGCGAGCGCGGCTATGTCTATGAGCAAGAAGGCGCACTGTGGTTCAAATCTACGGCATTGGGCGACGAAAAAGATCGCGTCATTGTGAAGCGCAGCGGCGAGCCAACCTACCGCCTGCCGGACATGGCGTACCACAAAAACAAACTGGATCGCGGCTTTGATCTGGTGGTGGATGTCTTCGGTGCAGACCATGCCGCCACCGCGCCGCAAGTGCTGCTCGGCGTGAAGGCGCTCGGCTACGATCCGTCTTGCGTGCGGACGATCATTCATCAGATGGTGGAGTTAGTGGAAGGCGGCGAAACGCGGCGCATGTCCACACGGCGCGGCGATTTCGTGGAACTGGACGAACTGATTGACGACGTGGGCGCCGATGCCGTGCGCTACTTCATGCTGGCGCAGAGCCCGAACACTGCCATGAACTTTGATCTGGATTTGGCGCGCTCGCAAGGCGACGAAAATCCTGTCTACCGCATTCAGAACGCGCATGTACGCTGTGCCGGCATTTTGCGGCGCACCGCAGAGCGCGGCATCAGCGATGAGAACGCTGATCTCAGCTTGCTGGGCGGCGATGAGTTAGCGCTGCTCAAGAAGATGCTGGAGACGCCAGAGGTGATCGCCCGTGCCGTTGCGGAGATGCAGCCGCAGGCAATCGCCATTTTTGCCCTTGATTTGGCGGGCATGTTCCATCCCGTCTACGACCGTGTGCGCGTGATCAGCGATCAGGAAGAACTACCGCCTGCGATGGCTGCCGCACGCCTGCGCTTCTACAAAGCGGCGAAGGTTGTTTTTGCCCGTTTGCTGGCACTGATGGGCATGTCTGCCCCTGACGAGATGGAGCGCCGCACCAAGCCTGAGCCGCAGCCCGCCGACGCCGAAACTTCAGTAGGGGAGAATTGACGCACATGGGACTTAAAGCAGACCGCTGGATACGCCACATGGCGCAAGAACACGGTATGATCACGCCCTTTGTGGCGGAACAGGTGCGCGGCAGCGTCATCAGCTATGGGCTTTCCAGCTATGGCTATGATATTCGCATCGCCGATGAATTTCGCATCTTCACGCCCAATCCTTACAATACCGTTGTCGATCCGAAGGCGATGGACGAGCGCTCAATGTTCGTCTTTCAGGGCGAGCGCTGCATCATTCCGCCGAACTCCTTTGCGCTTGGGCGCACAGTGGAATACTTCCGTATGCCGCCTGATACGCTCGCCATTGTGATGGGCAAAAGCACCTATGCGCGCTGCGGCTTGGTGCTGAACGTCACGCCGCTAGAGCCTGCTTGGGAAGGCTTCATCACGCTGGAGATTTCTAACACAACGCCGCTGCCAGCCGTCATCTATGCCAATGAAGGCATCGGACAGGTGCTGTTCTTGCAAGGTGACGAGCTGTGCGAAGTGAACTACGCGCAGCGCAAGGGCAAATATCAGGGGCAAACCGGCGTAACGCTGCCGCGTGTGGAGTAGGGGCGGGATTCATCCCGCCCACAGGCTGTGTTTCGCTGCTTTGGCGGCAATATGGTTAATCGCGCTTGAAGCGGCTGTAATCGGGCGAGGCGTAGCGGCTGCGCCCGCCGCCCTCTTGGGCAATCAGTGCCTCAATCTTGTTGGGCAAGCCAAACAGATTGATGAAGCCTTCCGCATCTTGCTGATCGTAGACATCCATTTGCCCAAAGGAAGCGTAGTCCTCACGGTAGAGGCTGAACGGCGAACGCCGCCCGCTGACGATCACGTTGCCCTTATAGAGCTCAATTCGCACATCGCCCGTCATGGTGCGCTGTGTAATGCTCACGAAGGCATCCAACGCCTCGCGCAGTGTGCTGTACCACTGCCCGTTGTAGACCAACTCGGCATATTTGATCGCCAAACCGAGTTTGGTATGCAGCGTCGCTTTATCAAGGCAGATGCTCTCTAGCGCCTGGTGCGCTTTGTAGAGGATTGTGCCGCCGGGCGTTTCGTAAACACCGCGTGATTTCATGCCAACCAACCGATTTTCGACCATATCCACGCGCCCAACGCCGTGCTTTGCGCCCAAATCGTTCAGGGCAATGAACAAATCGAGGATGTCCATTGGGGCGCCGTCAAGGGCAACTGGCACGCCTTCCTTAAAGCTGATCTCAATGGACTCGGTGTGATCAGGGGCTGCTTGTGGGCTGGTCGTCAAGGTGAACATGCTTTCCTCAGGCTTTGCCCAAGGGTTCTCCAGCAAGCCGCCTTCATGGCTCATGTGGAACAGGTTGCGGTCGCGGCTGTAGATAGATTTGAGCGTAGCGCTGATCGGGATGCCGCGTTCCTCAGCGTATTCGATAGCATCTTCACGGCTGCGGATGAACCACTTATCATCGCGCCACGGCGCAATAATGCCCAACTTCGGGTTAAGCGCCATCACGCTGACTTCAAAGCGCACCTGATCGTTGCCTTTGCCGGTGGCACCGTGCGCCACAGCGTCTGCGCCTTCTTGTTCTGCCACTTCAACCATATGTTTGGCAATCAGCGGACGGGCAAAGGATGTGCCAAGCAGGTAATCGCGCTCATAGATGGCGCCAGCACGCAGCGTCGGCAAGATGAAGTCGGTCAGGAATTCGCGGCGCAGATCGCGGATGATCAGCTTGCTGGCGCCGCTCTTCTTTGCCTTTTCGTCCAGCCCGTCCAGTTCTTCCTGCTGACCGAGATCGGCAGTGAAGCAGATCACTTCGACGTTGTAGGTTTCGCGCAGCCAAGGCACGATCACGGATGTATCCAGACCGCCACTGTAGGCGAGGATGACTTTTTTATACTGCGGATGTTGTCGGGACATGGTGTGTTTCTCTATTCCTGAACAGTTGAGTTGATTGGTTGATATTCACGCACTTCAAGCTGAACGCCAGCCTGAACAGCTTCATCAGCTAGTCTTAACATATCAGCAGTGATGGCTGACTCGAAATAAGGCTCGCCACAGTCTTCACAAATATGCGCGGGAACATTTTTCAGAACCAGAATTGTGTTGCCACGTTCTAGCGTTACCGTCTTTTTGCCCAACCGTGTTTCGCCTTGCTTACAAACGATACATCTCATGGTGTTTTCTTCCTTTTGAAATCCGCTTCCCACAGATTCGGATCAGGTTCATAGACAGTGATTACATAAACAACCATACCGTCTGAGTCTTCAGCAATCACTGCATGTATAGGGCGTTCTTCCAACCAACCTAAAACAAGACGACTAGGAAATGGCGTATCATCAGGATATTCTCGAATGGTCTCTCCATGCTGCGTGTTCTACAGCCTCCTGCGATATATTTCGTTCGACCATACGTTCCAAAGCATGGGTTCGAAATACAAATAACATTGGCATTTTACACCTTCGCCAAGATTGCCGTCAGGCGCTCGGCAAAGCTATCGCACTCGCGCTCGCTGACGATCAGCGGCGGAATGACGCGCAGCACATGCGTGCCAGAACCCACCAGCAACAAGCCGTGCGCGTAGCCTTGCTCAACCACGCTGCCCGCCAGCTCGCCCGTGAATTCCACACCAAGCATCAGCCCACGCCCACGCACTTCTTTGATCTTCGGGCTGTTGATTTCCTCTAAGCGCTCTTTCAGGTAGCTGCCCACCGCCTTCACATGGGCAAGAAAAGGCGGTGCGCTGATCCGATCAAAGACGTAGTTCGCCACCGCCGTGATCAGTGGGCTGCCGGCAAACGTGCTGCCGTGATCACCGTAGCTGAGCGCTGCGGCAACTTGTTCGGTTGCGAGGAGTGCGCCAATCGGCAAGCCGCCTGCCAAGGGCTTGGCAAGCGACATCATGTCAGGCGTGATGCCGCTCTCCGTGTGCGCCCACAGATCACCTGTGCGCCCTAAGCCACACTGCACCTCATCAAAGACCAGCAGCGCGCCCACCTGATCGCAGCGCGCTCGCAGCGCACGCAGAAAGTCAGGCGCTGCCGCGTGAATGCCGCCCTCACCTTGAATCGGCTCGATGAACACGGCACAGGCGCGCTCTGTGATCTGCTCCAGCGCCGCCGCGTCGTTAAACGGCAGGACGATCACATCAGGCATCAGCGGACGGAACGGCGCCTGATAGGCTTCTTTCGGCGTCAGGGATAGCGATCCCATTGTGCGCCCGTGAAAGGCATGATCAAAGCAGACGATCTGCGTTTTGTCGGCTGCGGTGTGTGCTGTGCGCGCATACTTACGCGCAAACTTGATCGCTGCCTCATTGGCTTCCGTGCCGCTGTTGGTGAAAAAGACGCGATCTGCGAAGCTGTGCGCCGTCAGCTTTTCGGCAAGCGCAATCTGCGGCAGGCTGTAGTACAAATTGCTGGTGTGCGTCAGTTTGGCTGCCTGCTCTGCCAGCACTGCCACCATGCCCGCATCGGCGTGACCAAGCGCGTTCACGGCGATGCCCGCCGCAAAATCGAGGTATTCGCGCCCTTCTGTATCCCATGTTTGCACGCCGCGCCCGTGCGAAAGCACCATCGGCGGGCGCTTGTAGGTCTTGACGATGTGCGCTTCACCTAGCGCGATAATCTCGGCGGCTGTTAAATCCCGTGCGAAGTTCATAGTTTGCCCTTCCTATGCTGTGATCTGTGTCCCAATCCCGTTTGCCAACCCGTGAATATCTGTGATGCGCGCGGCACGCACACCTGCCGAAAGCGCCTCCAGTGCGGCACGCAGCTTGACTGCCATGCCGCCACTTGCCACGCCCTCATAAATTAGCGACTCGGCGGCTGAGCGCGTTAGTGTTGGCAGCACCGCGCCTTCCTGCAACACGCCTGCCACATCCGTTAAGAAAATGACCTCTTCAGCGCCCAGCGCCGCCGCGATAGCGCCCGCCGCCTGATCAGCGTTGATGTTATGCAAGCCGCCGTCATCGGCGAGCGCTATTGGTGCAATGACGGGCAGTGCGCCCGCTGCGATTGCCTGCTGCAACACCTCCACGCGCACCGTATGCACCACGCCCACGCGCCCCAAGTCGCCCTCTGGATGCTGCATCGGGCGTGAGCGCAGCAAGCCACGATCTGCGCCATGAAAACCTTGCGCCTCCACACCGTGATTGACCAAGGTTGCCACAAGGTTCACATTTGCCGCACCAATGAGCGCCATCGCCACCAATTCCATCGTCTGATCATCGGTCACGCGCAGACCGCCCACCGTGCGCGGCGTAATGCCGAATGCCGTTTGTAAGCGGCTGATCGCCTTGCCACCGCCATGCACAAGGATTGGCGGCGTGTGGAGCGCCTTGAGATGTGCGGCAAGGGCAGCTAGATAGGCAGCGTCTTCCAGCGGCGCACCGCCAATTTTATAGAGTGTTGTCGTCATTGTGGGCTTTACTTCCGATAAATTACCTTATCAGCAGGCTGAATGTTCACAGCAAGCCCGCCGTTTCCGAAAAGCCGAACATCACGTTGAAATTCTGCACCGCCTGCGCCGAAGCACCCTTTCGCAAGTTATCAATGGCACAGGTCAGGATGAGTGTGTTACCGTCCCCCTCGCTAACGCCAACCAGCGCGCCATTGCGGTGCGCTGCTTCACGGATGCGCGCTGCCTTGCCCAACGGATGCAGCCTGACCAGCGGCTCGGCATTGTAGGCTGCCTCAAATTCGGCGTAGGCGCTTTCAAGCGTCCAGTGTGGTTTGAGCGTGGCATAGACCGTTGCCAACAGCCCAACTTCCAGCGGCACAAGGTGCGGCGCAAAAATTAATGTGCCGCAATCGGGCTGTAATTTGTGGAGCAGTTGCTCAATCTCTGGCACATGCCGATGTTTGCGCCCGATGTTGTAAGGCTTTACATCACCGTAGACCTCGCCAAACATGGACTCTGGCTTTGGCTCTTTGCCGGCGCCTGAAATGCCCGTCTTGGTATCTGCGATGATAGGCGCATTGCTCAGCGCGCCCGCCTTCGCCAGCGGGTAAAGCGCCAGCAACACCGCCGTGACGTGGCAGCCCGGATTGGCGATGTAGGGCGCACCTTTCAGCGCTTGCCGCGTGATCTCGGGCAAGCCGTAGGGCGCAGGCAGTAAATGCGGCGCAGGGTGCGGCATTTTGTAGGTCTGCTCGTAAAGCGTGACCGAATCAAGGCGCAGATCAGCGCTCAGGTCAATCACGCGGACGCCCGCAGCGGCTGCCTTGGCTGCTACGCCGCCCGAAACGCCGTTTGGTAGGCACAAAAACACGGCATCCACCGCATCGAGTGGCGCTGCCTCTGCCTTCACCAAGGGCGTGCCGTCTTCCAGTGCCGTCTCACGCTCGGAGGTGGCGAAGTGCAGCGCCGCTTGCGGATGAGCGCGCAGCAGGTCAATCAAAAGCTGCCCTGTGTAGCCCGTCCCGCCGAAAACGCCAACGCGCAGCGTTTGTGCGGTCTCGGTCTGTGCTGTTTCAAGGTGTGCGTGTGCCAAGCTGTCTATCCCTCTTATCCCTGGAACCGTGCATAAAAAAAGCCCTTCAGACGGGGCAGTCTGAAGGGCTTGCGTGTTGCTTATCCGCTAGGCGGCACGCAGCATCCATCCAGACCTATGGCTGGTGGTACGGCGGCTGCGGCGTGGCGAAAAGCGAACACGAGTCATGTTGGGTAAATCCTCAGCACCCATTATACACTATGCAGGGCAGGATCAATTGTGCATAGTGCATAAAAGGGTGTGGTCAAACTGTGGCTATCGGTTGCCAACACCGAGCTAGGGTCCGCCCAACCTACCGCAGCGCGCCATGATAGGCTATACTTAGGGCAGCTTAATATCTGAGGAAAAGCATTCATTGAGCAATCTCGCCATAGAAGCGCACGGCATCAGCAAGCAATATCGCCTTGGCGCTGCTGCGTATTACTACACCCTACGCGAATCGCTAACGCGCCTTGCCAGCGCACCCTTTCGCCGCCGCGAACGCACACCACGCACTGATCAGCTTTTTTGGGCGCTGCGCGATGTTTCGTTCACCTTGCGGCATGGCGATGTGCTGGGCATTATCGGCAAGAATGGATCAGGCAAAAGCACGCTGCTGAAAGTGCTTTCGCGCATCACGGAGCCAACCGAAGGGCGTGCCATCGTGCGTGGGCGCATTGCCTCATTGTTAGAGGTTGGCACGGGCTTTCACTTTGAGCTGAGCGGGCGCGAGAACGTCTTTCTGAACGGCTCAATCTTGGGCATGAAGCGCGCCGAGATCGCCCGCAAATTCGATGAGATCGTGAGCTTTGCCGAAGTTGAGAAGTTCATAGATACGCCCGTCAAGCATTATTCCAGCGGCATGTTTCTGCGCCTTGCCTTTGCCGTTGCCGCCCATATGGAACCAGAGATTTTGATTGTAGACGAAGTGCTTGCCGTTGGTGATGCTGCCTTCCAACGCAAAAGTTTGGGCAAGATGAGCGAAGTGGCTGGCGAAGGGCGCACCGTTATTTTCGTCAGCCACAACATGCCAACTGTGCTGCGCCTGTGCAACGTCGGCTTGCTGCTGAACAGCGGTCAGGTGGTGGCAGAAGGCGCTATTCAAGATGTGGTGAATGCCTATGTGCGGCAAGGCGTGGAACTGGCAGGCGAGCGCCACTTTGAGCCTTCGGCGCGGGCAGATGTCGCCTTTACAGCCGTGCGCCTGCGCGATTGCCGTAACGAGATTAGCGCACAAATCAACCTGAGTGAAGGCGTGTTTGTGGAACTCGATTACATCGTGCGCCAGCCGATCCGCGCCGCGCAAATCGCCTTTCGCCTCTATAATAGTGATGGCACCTGTGTGCTGACCAGCACTGACTTTGACAGTGACCTCAGCCGCTATGCGGCAACCCAAGCCGTCGGCGCCTACACAGCGCGTGCCTTTTTGCCAAGCGACTATTTGCGTGCCGGCAGCTACTATTTGGAGTTGGTGGCACAAGTGCCGAACGTTCGCCCGCTCGATCACATTCAAAATGGCATCAGCTTTGAGGTGCTGGATGACGGCAGTGTCATCTCGCAAGGTGGCGCACGCCCAGGTGTGATCGCGCCTATCCTCAAGTGGGAAGTTGCCGCAAACGCTCATCAGGATTTTGCTCATTCTCTCTAAGGCGGATTTGTGGTAAGGTAGCTTTGCACAAATGTGAAAACCTTTAACCTTTGCACAACAAGCGAACGGTGACCTATGATCGAAAGCCGCGAAGATTATCTCATTCGCGTTGCATCACTTTACTATGAACAGGACTATAACCAAGAGCAGATCGCTAAGCTGCTGGCAACCTCACGCTCGAATGTTTCGCGCTTGCTGAAGGAAGCAAAGCAAAAAGGCTTGGTTGAGATACGCATTCGCAAGCCGATCAACACCGTGCCACCTCTGGAACGCCACTTCCGTGAGCGTTTTAACCTAGAGCGCGTCATGATTGTGGAGAGCCGTGGGCGCCCCTATGCCGAGACGCTTGCTTCTGCTGGGCAGTTAGCAGCGCGCTACCTTGAGGAACGCTTGCGTGCAGGCGATACGCTTGCCATTTCATGGGGAACGGGCGTGAGCGCCGCCGTGAACGCCCTTAGTGAGCAGCAAGCGCTCCAGGGGGAAGTTGTGCAGATGATCGGCAGCGTTGGCACCGTTGAATCCGAAATTGATGGGCATGAGTTGGCGCGCAAATTGGCTACGAAACTGGGCGGGCGCTTTTTCTACCTGCACGCGCCCCTTTTGGTAGATAGCCAGGCGGCGCGTGATCTCTTTCTGGAGCAGCCAACCATTAGCGAAACGCTCAGCCGTGCGCGGCGCGCCAACCTTGCCTTACTTGGCATCGGCACAACGGAAGCCGGCATGTCCAGCTTTTTGCGGGCAGGGCATCTCAGCGAGGCAGAACTCACCGCGCTACGCGCACAAGGCGCCGTCGGCGAAACAGCAGGGCGCCACTTTGACATTAACGGCAACTGTGAACGCTTTGACGTCAATCAGCGGGTGATTGCGCTCGATTTGGCTGATGTGAAGGCAATTCCGAATGTGATCGCCGTGGCGTGCGGCTTACCCAAACGCTATTCGATCCTCGGCGCGCTGCGCGGCGGCTACATCAAAGCGCTTGCCACTGATGATCTGACCGCCCTTGCCGTGCTGGAGGCAGATGGCGCTTAATGGCGAGGCAGCCCAGCATAACGCCACACGGCGGCAAAGCCCGCCCAACGGCGGTTTTGCACGCCATCCGTCATCAGGTCGCGGCACGCTTCAAGGCGACCTTCCGCTTTGTAAGCGGGATCGTAGAGGTAAAGGCTCTCAATGCGCGTGTTACTGTCTAGATGATAGTTTGGCAGCGGCACATTCGCTAAAAAGTGCGGATAGCGCAAGGTGATCGTTGCTTGTGGCAGGCGGTAGCCGCTGGCAGTGCGCGTGTAGAGACTCACACCACACGGTTTGCCATGCTGCTTGATCAGCCAACCGACATTAGGCGCAGCCTCACGGACGCGAAAGAGCGCTTGCACGCGCCCAACCGAGAGCTTATCGACCGATTGGAAAAAGTAGATCAATGTTTCGTCAACTTGGTTGGGCAGCGTATCTATAGAGATGACAAGCTGCTTAGTGTAGAGTTCATCGCGGCTGCGTGGCAGCAGCGCAGAGCGTGCTGCATTCCAGCCGGTGCGGCCGGGCGTGATTCCCAGCAGGCAGATTCCGCTGCCGCCGCAGGTTTCAGGCGGATGCAGCCCGAGGCTTTGGATGCTTTCCGGCATAGGTGTGCCTTGCCCAAAGTGGCGCGCCGTGCTAATGCCAAGCGCAAGCAGCACACTGATCACAAGGCTTGGCAGCAATACCCAACGCATAGTGAGCGCTCCTTATCAGCCGCCTGGGCAAACACCCAACTTATGCTTGCCCAGGCTGAGCGATCTTTCGTTAGAAGACAGGTGTTGCGGTCGCTTCGGCGGCGGTGTCTTCTTCGTCGGATACGTTAGGAATATCCTCAATTTTATAGGGTCTGCCGCTGCGCGTCACGCTGACAAAGGAGGCATTAATCCAGCCCTCGATGCCATTATACTGCACCAGCAGCCAGCCACCATTGCCGTTACGCCCAAGCACTTCAAGCTGCGTGCCTGCTGGGATCAAGCCTAGCGACTCGGCATTGGTGTTCGGATCGCGGCGCAGTTGCAGGTTCGCGCCCGGATCGACCTTATCAATGGTTGCTGTGATCGTTTGCGTGACGGGCGGTGGTGGTGCCACCAAAGGGCTGCCTTGCACACCACCAACGCGAATCTCGCTGGCAGTTGGAATATCTGCCAGCAAGAACGGACGCCCACCCTGAGTGAGAGTCACAAATTGTGAATTCACCCAGCCCGTCAGCGTGCCGCCATCGGTTGCTAAACGCACATATAACCACGTCAGGCTTTCAGGCTCACCAATCAAGCCGCCCCGTGAGGCAACTTCGGTCTTTTCCAGCACGACAAGCTGTGTGCCGGCTGGCAGCAGCGCAAGGGACTCGGCAGCAATGTCGGGTGTGCGGCGCAGTTGCAGGTTCACGCCCGGATCAACATTGACATTGGCGATGATTAGGTTGAGATCAGCCGCGACGGGCGTTGCCAGCGTCGTGGTAATCTCGCCAAACTCGTTTTCCGGAATCTGCGGGAAGGTCAGCATTTCAGCAGGCGACAGGATGCGCCGTCCGCGTGCGTCTGTCACGATCATAAACTCGGGCTTCGTCCAACCCGTGATCTTGCCGCCGTCGGGCAGTTCCCACGTCACAAAGACCCAAATATCCTCAAGGCGCACCCCTTCAGGGTTAAGGGTTGCGGTTGCCTCAGGGGCTGGCGCATTGGGATCGCGGGCAGGGCCGCGCACGCCCTCGATCCGTAGTGTGGTGCGGCTAGGTGCAAGGGCGAGCGTACGCGAGTCCATGATAGGATACTCGCGGATTTTCAGGTTCACGCCGGGATCGGTATCCACAATGCCCGTAATGCCGGTAAAGCCGAAAGGCGTTGGCGTTGCCTGAATAGCGATTTGGGCGGGCGCAGTGGGTGGCGCGGGCGCGGTGGGCAATGCAGCTGGCAACGTTGGGATGAAAGCAGGTGCAACGGTCGGTGCGGGCGCCCCAAATGAACTGGGTGTAGCAGGTGGAAGCGCTGTGGCAGGCGGTGCTTCTGCCGTTGGCGCCGTCGCGGCAAGGGTTGGCGCAGCTTCTGCAGCAGACGTGCTGACCACTGCGGCGCTGCCGGGGCGCTCATTGAGGCTGGTTGCCACATAGATCAGCTCGGCTGCGCTAGGTGTGCCAGCCAAGATGAAGTTGTGCAGCACGCCGCCGTTCAAGGGCAATTCGCGGCGCAGGCTCAGCTCTGCACCAAAAATGCCGAATTCCGCAGCAAAGGTGCCGCGGGGCAGTTCCAAGCCGCTGGCTTGGCTGCTCTGCACCAGAGCATCTTCGGTGAGCGTTAGGAAGGCAAGGTCAGTGCTGAGCGCGTTAATCAGGCGAATACGGGCAGTCTCCGCTGTCAGCTCACCGATGTTATCCGCATAGACGGTGGCGGCAAGGTTGCTCAGCTCGCCACTCACGACGATAGTTGCTGCCGCGCCGCCTGGGAGAGTCACCGATGCTTCTAGCACAGGGTCACTATCGGCAGCACTGCCTGCTGCACGCACTGCAACGGTTGCCTCACCAGCGGGCAGTGCCACATGCGGCAGCCCAACCCCAAACGGCACACTCACTGCGGCTAGGGCATTGTTCACATAAATATCTACGGCAGGTGCTTCTGGGCTGGCGTGAACAAAGCTGACGAGGGCGCTGTTGGCAGGATCATCTGCCTGCACGCGCTCACTGAGCGCCAAAAGCACCACGGCAGGTCCGCCACCAAGCACCACAATGGTATTGTAAGTGCCAACGACCATCGGCACTTGGTTGATGCGTGCGAGGGCGCTGCTGATGGGCGCGCTGGCTGGCACAACCACAAAATCGCCACCGCTGAGCGCCACATCTACTGTGCCGTAGGGCTGCCCATATGCCAAACCTTGTGCCAAGGGCAGTTCAAGCGTGCCGCTGATCTGGATGACATCTACGGGCGGCGCATCCTTCACAGCATGAATAGCGCCAAAGCGGATTGCACCAGCGCGCACTGGCGCCAGATCGTCTTCATATAAGCCGACCTCAATTGCTGTTGGTGTGCCTTGCACCACAACGGTATAGCCAAAGTCGGCAGTGACTGGCACGTTGCCCTGAAAAATGGCGGTCGTGCTGCCCGCCGCATTGATCGAGACAGTGCGCGTGCCTGCCTCGAGGCTCAGAAAGCGTGTGGCGCTGCCAAAGGCAAGTCCACTGGCTGCTAACTGTCCATCCACATAAACATCAACCGGTGGCGCACCTGCCACGCCATGCACAAAGCGGATTTTGCCATCGTTGGCGCCTTGTGCGGCACTGGTGATTGGCAAGGCAAGGCTGGTGATCAGCAGTGCGGCGATCAGCAGCCCAAGCAGGCTGTGGAGGCGCACTTTTGCCATCGGGTAATTGGATATACGCATAGGTTAAACTCCTGCACACAATAGCGCGTGTGCCTTTTCGAGATGTTGGGCGAGCGCAGCGCCCGCCCTGTGCTGCACAAGCTAGGCAAGTGCTGCCTATCAGGTGCCTTCTTGCCACTGATTCAGATAGTTGAACTGTTCTTCGGTCAGGGTATCAATGCGGATGCCCATCGCTTCTAGTTTCAGGCGCGCAATCTCTTGGTCAACCTCAACGGGCAGGCTGTAGACGCGCCCTTCGAGTTTGTCTGCGTTGCGGAGCATGTATTCAGCCGCCAAAGCCTGATTGGCAAAGCTCATATCCATTACACTTGCCGGATGCCCTTCTGCTGCCGCAAGGTTGATCAAGCGCCCTTCGCCCAGCAAGTTGATAGCGCGCCCGTCTTTGGTGTGATACTGCTGCACGAACGGGCGCACCAACTTGGGCGCACCGCTGGAGAGTTCCTCTAAGGCGGGGATGTTGATCTCAACGTTGAAATGCCCAGAGTTAGAGACGATTGCACCGTTCTTCATCACCTCAAAGTGATGGCGATCCAGCACATTCATATCGCCGGTGGCGGTCACGAAAATATCGCCGACCTTTGCCGCCTCCAGCATGGGCATCACACTGTAGCCATCCATGAGCGCCTCAAGGGCCTTGAGCGGGTCAACTTCGGTCACGATGACCTGCGCGCCCATGCCGCGGGCGCGTGCTGCGATGCCGCGCCCACACCAGCCATAGCCCGCCACCACCACAATGCGCCCTGCCAACAAGATGTTGGTGGCGCGCACGATGCCATCAATGGTAGATTGCCCTGTGCCGTAGCGGTTATCGAACATATGCTTGGTGCTGCTGTCGTTGACGGCAATGACCGGGAACTTAAGCGCGCCATCGGCTGCCATTGCCCGCAAGCGGATGACGCCGGTTGTGGTTTCTTCTGTGCCGCCGATCACGTACTCTAGCAGGTCGCGGCGGTTCTTGTGCAGTTCGCTAACCACATCAGCGCCGTCGTCCATGGTGAGCTGCGGCTTGTGGTTGAGTGCCGCCTCAATGTGGCTGAAATAGGTGTGCTTATCCTCACCTTTGATGGCGTACACCGGAATTTCGTAGTGCGCCACCAGTGAAGCGGCAACATCATCTTGGGTGGAGAGTGGGTTAGAGGCGCACAGCACCACATCCGCACCACCGACTTGCAGGGTTGCCATCAGGTTGGCGGTCTCGGTGGTCACATGCAAACAAGCAGAAATGCGAATGCCTTTTAGCGGTTTTTCACGGCTAAAGCGCTCGCGCAGTTGGCGCAGCACGGGCATTTCTTGTTCTGCCCAATCAATGCGAAGTTTGCCGCCCGGCGCAAGGCTGGTATCAGCGATATGGAATTGCTCAGTCATCGTGCCTTATGTTCCTTACAGTCATTCTGAACGGTTAATCAAGCGTGTCTGCCACACATGCAAATACGGCGCAGGATTATAGCAGCCTTGCAAAGGGTATGGCGAAAAATTCGGCAAAGCGTAGGTGAAGCGTCGGTTAGCTGCCACGCTGTGCGGGCATCAAAAGGGCATCCAATGCGCCTTGATCATCAAAGGCTTGGCGGTAGCGCGCCACAAACTCGCTAGGTGTGTAGCGGTGCGTCTGAGTGCCAGTTTTTTCAATGGCGTAAGCAGCACATAACGACCCAACGCGCCCGGTCACATCCCAAGCCCAGTTGTGTTGCATCCCGCACAAAATGCCCGCCCGAAAGGCATCGCCCACACCGGTCGGATCGGTGATGTCTTCCGTTGGGAAGATCGGAATTTCGTAGCGCTGCCCATCCGCAAAGATTTCTGCGCCGTGCTTGCCAAGCGTGCGCGCCAAAACCTTCACATGCCGCAGCACGTCATCTTGGCTCATGCCCGTTTTGCGGCTGAGCAGATTCCACTCATACTCGTTGACGGTGAGCGCGTGGGCGCCTTCGATTCCGCGCCGCAGCACGTCACCCTCAAGGCGTGGCAGTTGTTGGCTCGGATCATACATATAAGGAATGCCGCGTGCAATGCACTCATCCACAAGCTGCACCATCGCCTGTGGATCGTTAGGCGAGATCACAACATAACTCGGCTGCACATCTAAGGTATTGGTCAGGCTGTAATTGCGGGCGTATGCCATCGCACCGCCGTAGAATGAAGCAATCTGGTTGTTTTCTGTGTCTGTGTTGGCAAAGAACGAGGCGGTAAAAACGTGGTCAATGACCACCACGGCGCGTGTATCCACACCGACTGCTTCTAACCAAGTGCGGTATTCACTGAAATCACGCCCAACGGTTGCCATCAGGCGCGGGCGCATTCCCAACAAGCCCATGTTATAGGCGATGTTCGCGCCGGCACCACCCCAGTGCCGCGCCATATCGTCTACCAAGAAGCTCAGGCTGATGCGATCTAGCTTATCGAGCAGCAACTGCTCACGAAACAAGCCCGGAAAGCGCATTAGGTAATCATACGCCACCGAGCCGCTAATGACGATCTCTTTCATGCGGGCGACTCTACTCCCCAGCTAAGCTGATCCGAACGCAGCAGCAGAGTATAGCAGATTGCCCGCTGATTTTTAAGGTCTGGGGCAGCCGCAGCCGAAATTAGAACGGGATGGGCTGGGTGGCGCTCGTTTACGGCTGCCTCACACGAGAACAATGCGCTTAGTCGGTGAAAATTTTGCCCGGATTCAAAATGCCGTTCGGATCGAACAAGCCCTTGATCTGGCGCATCAGATCGTAGGCAGCGCCATACTGCGCCGCCATAAACTTGCGCTTGCCAATGCCAACGCCATGCTCACCTGTGGCGGTGCCGCCAAGCATAATGGCACGCCGCACAATCTGATCGTTTGCCGCCTCCACGCGCGCCAGTTCAGCCGCATCATTCGGCGTGTGAATAACGTTGATGTGCAGGTTGCCATCGCCCGCGTGACCGAATTTGTAGCCGATTAGGTTGTGTTCGCGCAATGCTGTGTCGGAATACAGCACAATCTCAGGGTAGCGCGAAATTGGCACGGCAATATCAATGATCTTCTGCGCCTTGTTCGGATGCACACGCACCAAAGACTCGTAGGTGTGGTGGCGTACCTCCCAAAGTTTGTTGCGCGCCTCTGTGCCGTGTGCTGCCTCAAAGTGTGCTGCGCCGTTCTCGCGGCAAATATCAAGGGCAAGTTGAAGCTGCTCACCCTCGCCCGCGCCGATAAATTCCATAATCACGGTTGGCGCAACGGCAAAGGCTGTGCCTTTATCCCGATTAAGCGCCTGCACTGTCTCTTTATCCACAAATTCCAGTGCGGTTGGTTCCAAGCCTGCACCGACGATCTCCACCACCGCTTGAATAGCGCTCTCTACAGTGCTGAACGCGGCAAGCACGGCGCTGTATTCACTTGGGATCGGCGCCAGTTTGAGCGTGGCGCGTGTGATGATGCCGAGCGTGCCTTCCGAGCCAATAAACAAGTGCAGCAAGCTGTAGCCCGCCGAATTTTTACGCGCCTGGGTGCCAACTTTCAGCACTTCGCCATCGGCTTTGACCACTTCAAGGGCAAGTACGTTTTCACGGGTCGCCCCATATTTAATGGTCTTAATGCCTGCCGCATTGGTGGCGATCATGCCGCCGATGGTGGCATTGGCGCCCGGCTCGGGCGTGAAGAACAGCCCATAGCGTGCCAAGGCTTTGTTTAGCTCAATGCGCGTTATGCCCGGCTGCACGTCCGCTTGAAAATCTTCGGCGCGCACCTCCAAAAGCTGCGTCATGCGCGCAAAATCCAGCATGATGCCGCCGCGCACGGCAATCGAATTGCCCTCCAAGCTGGTGCCAACGCCCCAAGCCGTCACAGGCAGGCGGTTGGCATTGGCGTAGCGCAGAATGGCACTCACCTCTGCGGTGGTTTCAGGCAGCAAAATGACGTCCGGTGGGTGCGGCGTGTGAAAGGATTGGTCGCGGGCGTGCAACTCAAGGTCAGCGCTGCGTGTGGAGAGCCGATCCGCGCCAAGCAGATTTTCAAGGAAGGTGAGATGTTCGGCAGAGAGTGCATTAAAAAGAACAGGTGCGGTCATGGATCATCATCCTGATTAAACTTTAAGCCCGTCTAGGCAGTTAATTCTTGTGCCAAGCGCATCACATCGCTGATGGCAATCGGCTTGACGAGGAAATAATCCGCCTTATCGCCAATGCGCTCACGGTATTGATCGTTGGCGGTAATCACAATAATTTTGAGGTGCGCTAGGCGCGGCTCGCCCCGAATATAATCAATGGCACGCACGCCGGGCGCTTCGGGCATTTCGATATCCAACAACAGCAAGTCGGCGCTGAAATCAGGGGAACGCAGCATATCCATGAGCGCCGCGCCGTCACGTGCTTCTAAAACGTGAAAGCCTTGATGTTCCATGGCGGCACGATAGAGCAGTTGCAAGTCTTTGTCATCTTCAGCCACGAGAATAGTGATTGACATGGACGCGTTTTCCCTAGTACAAACCTTTGTATGTCAGAAGTGTAGCATAATTTTGGGCGGTAAAGTGGCAGGCATGGCTAGGAATGCGTTTGAATTCTACCTAGCCAGTTAGACAGGCTGCCGAGTGTGCGCTATAGTATGCCTATGCGAGATAAAACGCCTGCCCGCCGCCCGCGCCTGACGCGCACCCAGCCGCCCGCCGAAACTGCGCCAGCGCAAGATGATGCGCCCCAGAAAGACATCCGTTCGCGGCAGGCTGCGCCCTTGCGCCCTGAAAACACACCACGCCTAACCCTTCGCCGCCGTCCGCGCCGCTTGCGTGGCGCCCTGCTGCGGGCTGCCGTCCCGGCGGCGGTGCCGCGCACCGCAAGTGGGCGCATTTACGTCAGCACGCGCTTGCTGAGTGCCTTCATCGTGCTGGTGCTGCTGGTGGTGCTGTATCTGTTCCTCTCGCATGAGGCGTTTTTTGTCGAGACGATCTACGTGGGCGGCACGCGCTACCTGAGCGGCGGCGAGATTTTCACGCGCACCGGCTTGATTGATCCTGAAAATCCCACCCGCCGTACTCACCTGTTTTGGATTGACCCAACTGCCATTGAGACGCGCCTTGAGGCGGATCCCTCTATCGCAGATGCTACTGTGGAGCTGGGCTGGCCCCCGATGATGGTGCAAGTGAGCGTCACGGAGCGCGAACCCGCCTTAATCTGGGAACAGGCAAGCCTGCGCGTCTGGGTGGATGGGCGTGGGCAGGTGATGCAGCTTCGCCAAGATTTGCCCAATTTGCCGCGTGTGGTGGTCGAAAAGCCCTCGCGCACCTTGAACATTGGCGACTGCCCCTTGCAAGGCACTGAAGAACTGCTCGGGCCCGGCAGTTGCATTGACCTTGCCACAGTGATCGGTGTGCAGCAGTTTAAGGCGCTCTATCCGAATGTGGATGAATTGGTGTATGATTCGGTGAAAGGGCTGGGCTACCGCGATGGGCGCGGTTGGATGCTCTGGTTTGGCGATGGCAAAGACATGCTGACTAAAATTGCCGTGTATAATGAGATTGTGCGGCAAGTTTATGAGCGGCGCGGCAGGCGCTTCATCGAGGTGAATGTGACTGATCCCGATGCGCCGTATTACGGTCTGGCACGCTGAGGTAATGTGGCGAAAGTATGGGCGAATTAGTCGTTGGCATAGACGTTGGAACAACCAAGATTTGTACATTGGTGGGCGAAGTGCGCGCCGATGATATTCACGTGATCGGGCTAGGCGTTGAGCCTTCACGCGGCATGAAAAAGGGCGTGGTGAACGATGTGAACGAGCTGACCGCCCGTGTTTCGGCTGCCATTCACAAAGCAGAGCGCAGCAGCGGCTATGAGATCGGGCGGGCGTTCGTCAGCGTGGCAGGCGCGCACATTGATTCGCGCAACTCGCGCGGCGTGGTCGGCATCAGCGGCACACGCGGAGTCCAAATTGCCGATCTGGAACGGGCGATGGAATCGGCGCGTGCCATTGCGCTGCCACACAACCGTGAAGTGCTGCACATCATCCCGCGCAATTACACACTCGATGGGCAAGACGGCATCCGCAGCCCGCTGGGAATGCACGGCTTTCGCCTTGAGGTGGAAGCGCACATCGTGACGGCAGCCAGCAGCAGCCTGCAAAACCTGCAAAAGTGCATTGAGGGCGCCGGCGTCTATGTGGATCGCTTCATCCTAAATCCGTTGGCGAGCGGTGAGGTTGTGCTGACCGATGCTGAGCGCGAGATGGGCGTCTTGGTCATTGATATTGGCGGCGGGACGACGGATCTCGCCGTGTTCATTGATGGCACGGTCTGGCACACAGCTGTGATCAGCGTTGGCGGCTGGCACGTCACCAACGATATTGCACAGGGCTTGCATTTGCCCTATGAGATCGCCGAGGCGGTGAAGGTTGAATACGGTCACGCCGATACGACTGAGATCGATCCATCGGACGTGTTCATCGTGCAGCCTTTTGGCGAGGAACACATGAGCCGCGTGCAGCGCGCCGATCTGGCCGCCATCATCCAACCGCGTGTAGAAGAATTGTTCCAGTTGGTGCTGCGCGAGATTAAGTACAGTGCCTACGACGGCTTGCTTTCGGCGGGCGCGGTGCTCACTGGTGGCAGCGCGCAACTGCCCGGCATGAAGAAGATCGCCGCCGACGTGCTGAAAATGCCTGTGCGAGTTGCCAAGCCTGAACGCCTTAGCGGCATGGCAGATCAACTGCGGCATCCATCCTACAGCACGAGCGTTGGCTTGCTGCGGCTTGGCTTGATCATGGAGCGCGAAGATGAGCGCCGCGGACGCGCTGCCCGCGGCGGCTTCCGTGTGAAGGGCGAAGGCGCCAACGGCAGCAGCAGCGGCAAACGTAAAACGACCAACTGGGGTAAGTTGTTTGGCGGCGTGATGAAACGCCTGCTGCCTGAAGACGAAAACTAGGTGAGGAACACATGCTTCCGCGCACACGCCGCATTGTTTTATTAGCAGCAATTTGTCTATCGCTGATCGCTGCCTTATTAGCGGTGCCAACGCCCATCCTGTTCGCGCAGGATGGGGACACCCCAACCCCAACGCCTATCCCTGCCGATGATGTGCTAAAAGCGGCTGAAGAAGCGCTCAAAGAGGCACAGCGTGCTACCGATGCTGTCTCGTTTGTGCTGAACTTCTTTGAAGTTGCCGGCGTGCTGATCGGTCTGCTGCTGGCAGCCGGCACCTTCGCAGGCTTCCGCACCATTGGCGAGTATCGCGGTGAGCTGAAAAAGGCACGCCAAGAGTTAGAAGAACAGCGCGCCGAATTCACGCGCAGCCGCCAAGCAGCCGAGCAGACCTTGCGCGATATTGAACAGCGCATCACGGGCAGCCTTGCCGATGTGCAGCAGCGCGGCGAATATGCCGCCCGTGCCGGCGCGCTGATGCAGCTTGGCGTTCAGCAGATGGCAGCCCACAACTACCGCGCCGCGCTGCACACCTTTGAGGAAGCACGCGCCCTTGATCCAAATAACCGTGCGGTGAACTACTATCTTGGTGAACTCTACATCCAGCAGCGTGAGCTAGAGCGCGCCATTGAACTCCTGCGCGCCAGCGGCACAGAATATCCACCTGCGGAGGCGGCGCTCGGCTTTGCGCTGCGCCTTCAAGCTGAACGCCACACCGATCCCAACACGCGCAATCGGCTGTATGCTCAGGCGGAACAACACTTCCTGAATGCGCTGGAGAACGATCCGCAAGCCCGTGATATTAACGGTGCATCTTTCTATGCCACGCTGGGCGGCTTGTATCGGCGGCAAGGGCGCATCGAGGATGCCATCCGCGCTTACGAGGCAGCCACGCACGTCACGCCGCACAGTTCCTATCCTTTCAATAACCTTGCCATGCTCTACCTGATGCAAGGCAAACTGCGCGAGGCGGATCAGGCGTTCCAGAAATCGGCGCGCACCGCAGCACGTGTAATTGACGGCGATCCATTCGACCACTGGGCGCGCTTCGATATGATCACGGCACAGGTTGCCACCGGCGAGTACGACTCGGCTGCCCGCCAGCTTGACCTGCTGGCAGAAAGCCCGCCGACCATTAGCGCCTTAGAATCGCTGCTTGGCGGCTTGGAAGCAGTCCAAAGCTCAGCCCGCGGCACACAACATGGCGAACAACTGATCGCACGCCTGCAAGAGATCATCGCACGGCAGCGCGCCCACACGGACTCGACGCGCCCTTTGCAGAAGAACGGCTAGGCGCTTAAGACCACTCGTAGAGCAGCGCTGAGGCAGCGGCAAGCGCGGCTGTTTCAGCGCGCATTACCCGCACACCCAACGTCACCACGCGGCAGCCCGCAGCGCGTGCCGCCTCTGCTTCTTCAGGCGTGAAGCCGCCTTCCGCGCCGATGAACAATGCCACACGCGGCACAACATCGCCCTGTGTGGCGCGGTAATCACGGACTGCATCCCGCAGGCTGTAGCCGCTGGCTTCTTCCCACGCAAAAATCGCCAAATCAAACGCCTTCAGGCGCCCAAGTGCCTGCGCCAAAGTGTGAACAGCATCAATTGGCGGCAAAATGCCACGCCGCGCCAGTTCTGCCGCCTCAATCACCACCCGCTGCCAGCGCGTGCGCTTGGTCTCGCTGGCGCCCTCGGCGATCACACGCGCCGTATGCATCGGCACGAAATGGCTAACCCCTAGCTCTGTGCCTTTTTCAAGCGCCCACTCAAAGCGGTCTTTCTTAAGCAGGCTGTGAAAGAGCGTGAGGTGCAGGCGTGGCTCCCCAAGGCACGGGCGCGGATCGCCAAGCCGTGCGGTCACAGCGTCGCGGCGAATATCGGTGAGTTCGGCATCATACTCCATACCCTCGCCATCAAAAAGCGTAATGCCCTCACCCACGCGCATCCGCAGCACATTCCGCACCTGATGCGCGAGTGGATCGGGCAAGGTTAAATATTCACTGTGAAGCTGCTGTGGTGGCAGATAGAAACGGTGCATAAATCATTCCCCAAAAAGTGGCAAAGGCTGAACAACAGCAGCGGGCGACTGCGGCGGAAAAGGAAGCGTTCGCAGCCAATCCAGCAAGTGCTGCGGTGTTTCAGGCAGCGGCAGGGCAAATTCGTTCAGCAGCCCGCGGCTGCCTTCACTGTTTGGCAACGCAAAAACAGGGATGCCTTGCATGTGTGCGTAGCGTGCCGTGTGCAGCGCGCCGCTGCGCGCAGGTGCTTCAATCACGATCACGGCACGGCACAGCGCACTGATCAACCGATTGCGAAGTACCAGCCAATCAGGGCGCACAGGCAGATCGGGCGCATATTCGGAAAGCAGTGCGCCTGTGCGGCACAGTTGGTCGGCAGTTGCCGCATTTTCAGGCGGATACACGCGCAAAAGACCGCCACCTAACACCGCGCCTGTATAGCCTTGTTTCGCCAAAACTGCCTTGTGCGCGGCAGAGTCAATGCCGCGTGCCAAGCCACTGATGACTGCCCAGCCACGGTCGGCGAAAGAGGCTGCCCAGTCTGTCGTAAGGCGCACGGACTCAGCCGAGGGCTGCCGCGTGCCAACTATAGCGATGCTGCACGCCGAATTGGGCAGTGCTGTGCCGCGCCAAAAGCAGATCAGTGGACGATCCGCTAGGCGTGTGAAGGTGGGTGGGTAATCTGCCTCGTACCACAGCGCAAAACACACACCTTCGGCACGCCAACGCGCCAAGCTATCGGTAAGGCGACCCTGATCAAGCGCAGCGAGATTCGCCTGAACTTGCGCGCTCACACCGCGCAACCGCGCTATTTGCTCAGGGGTGGCAGCCAAAATTGCCTCTGGCGTGCCGAAGGCACTTAGCAAACGGCTAAGCGTCTGCCAGCCAATGCCTTCGGTGAGGGCGAGTGCTGCCGCCGCTGTGCGCTCTGCAATCACGCTGCCTAGCTCTCAAAAGTGTTGCGCTTTGCGCCAAAGCCGATGGAACGACGTGGCTGCAAGTCTACGCCTGTGGAAAGTTGGCTAGAGAGGCTGGCAACCGATTGGCGCAGCACCTCCAAAGAGACAGCCGTTTCGCGGTTGTGTGCTGCCAACATGCGCGCATAGAGCGCCACCTCGCGCACGAAAGCGCCCGTCTGCCCAACCAACTGCGGCAGCACCGCCCGATGATCATCTTGCCATTGGTGCCCCATGTAGCGCAGCAGCATTTGTTCTGCCTGTGTGATGTCTTGGATGAGTGGTACATGAATAATGCGATCCACACGCCCCGGACGTTTGGCGATGCGCTCATCAATCACTTCAGGATAGTTGGTGGTTGCCAACAACATCGCCCCACGCGGATTATTCGGCGATTCCAAGCCGTCTAGCACATTCAGGATTTGCGCCTTGTCATCCTTACGCAGGTAAACGTCAATTTCTTCAACGATCAGCAGCACCGGGTGCTGTGCATCGGCAACCACGTTCAGGGCATGATGCACTTTGCGGAAGGACGCGCCGTCGTCATCCGCGCCGGAGACGTAGACCACCACGCGCTTTTGAGCAAGGGCAAGTTTGGCAACCGCCGCACAAAGCGTCGTTTTGCCGGTGCCCGGCGGCCCCACCAAGAGCAGCTTGCGGAAGGGCGCTAAGCCAAGCTGTTTGTAGATGCCCACACCTTCGCTAAAAAATGCCTCCATATCAGCGCGCAAGTCATTTTTCAGGCTCTCCGGGAGGATCACATCTTTCCAATCCACCGTTGGTTTGAAGGATTCATAGGCGCCGCCGATGATGTAGACGTTTTGGCTGCGCTCTAGGTGGCGCGCCGCATTCGAGCAAGCCTGCTCAAAGGCTGCCCAAGCATCCAAGCCAACCGTTGGCAGCACCACCACTGCCACAATGCCTTTGTCATCATCCTGATAGTAGGACGAGACGTAAATCGCCTCAAAAGGCGTGCCATCCTGCTCAAAGCGGAAGCGGAAAGCGCCGACCGATTCATCAAGCACCGGGCGGCGGTTGGGCAGGCGATAGTCGCTAATCGGCACCACATGCGGGCATTCCACGCGCTGGTAGCCAACGTAACGCGCCTTACCACGCAGTTTGCGCCCTTCGCGCACGCGCCCAAGCGCACGGTGATTGCTGCAATTTTCGGTTGCCCACAGCGCCATGCACGGCGTATCGCCAAAGTGCTGCTGCCAATACTCCACTGCCCAACGCACCAATACCTCATAGCGCAGTTTTTTGGGCGTGCTGCCTAGCGGATCATCAGTAGGCGTGTTGCCCAGAAAGCGCCGCAGGTCGCTCAGTTCACTTTTTGCCATGCCTATTGCCTAAAGCCATCCCGACGCACGTTGTGAAGATGACGGCGTCCACATAAACGGGTAAATCTACTGCCGATTGTAACCGAAAGTGCACCATTTAAGTAGTGGCGCTTGGGCAACGCACCTTGCCGCGCCGCACCGAATTCGTTATAGTGTTCATTATCCGAAAGCGGTTGTTCTGTCAGCCGATCCTTCGAGTTTTTGAGGCGAAATGTAATCAATGGATACTTGGCAAACACCCTATGACGATCAGCCTTATGAGCGCTCTACGCGGCGTTCGGCACTGCTCGCATGGCTTATTCGTATTCCACTGCTGGGCGCGACGGCGATCATTATGTTGTTCTTGCTGGCAGCGCTCTATCTGGCGCTCCATCAGCTTCAATTCAGCCAACTGATCTATCCCGGCGTCTCAGCATTCGGCACAGACCTTTCCGGCTTGACGCCGCAGCAGGCAGCCGCCGCGCTTGCTGCACGCTTCACCTATGGCGAAAATGCTGTGTTCACCTTCCGCGATGGTGAGCGCTTCTGGCAGAGGACGGCGGCTGAGCTTGGCGTAACCTATGATCCGCAAAAGACAGTCGAGGCTGCCTATCAGATTGGGCGCGGCGGCAACCTGCTCGATAACCTACGCGCACAAGGCGATGCATGGCTGAACGGCGCCTCCGTGCAGCCGATTGTTGTCTTTGATCAGTCCCAAGCGGCGGCACTGCTCAATCAGATTGCCGCTGAGATTAACCGCCCTGTGCAGGATGCAACCCTTGCCCTGAATGGCACACAGGTGATCACGACTGCCAGCCAAGTGGGCAGGCAAGTGGATGTTGAGGCAACGCTTGGCTTGCTGCGGCAGGTCATCCTCAGCCTGACCACAGGCGCCGAAATTCCGATTGTCATCCGCGAATCGCAACCTGCCATTCGTGAGGTGGAAGAAGCCGCCGCCTTGGTGCGCGCCGCGCTTGCCAGCCCTATTCAGCTTTATCTGCCCGTTGCCAAAGAAGGCGATCCGGGACCGTGGCAGGCAAGCCCAGAGTTCATCGGTGGCTTGCTGAACATTCAGCGCGTGGCAAACGGCGATGGCACAGCCCACTATACTGTCAGCGCCAATGCCGAACCACTGCGCGCCTTCCTAACCGAACTGGCGCCACAACTGCGTATTGAGGCGCGCAATGCACGCTTCGTCTTTAATGAGGCGACCCGTGAACTGGCAGTCATTCAGGATAGCGTTGAAGGGCGCGAATTGGACATCGCAGCCAGCCTAAAAACTTTTGAGGAGACCATTTTCCGCACCGAAAATCGGCGTGTGCCACTGACCTTTACGCAGGTGGTGCCACCTGCCAACAGCCGCGCCACAGCCGCCGAGCTTGGTATTACCGAAAAAGTGGTGGAAGCGACGACCTTCTTCTACGGCTCATCGGCGGATCGGCGCACCAATATCCAGATCGCCGCCCAGCGCTTTCACGGCTTGGTGATCGCGCCCGGCGAAACGTTCTCGTTCAACAATTATGTGGGCGATATTTCGCCTGAGACGGGGTTTGAAACAGGCTTGGTGATTTATGGCGACCGCACCATTGAAGGTGTTGGCGGCGGCGTCTGCCAAGTTAGCACGACGATCTTTCAGGCGGCGTTCTTTGGCGCCTACCCAATCGTAGAGCGCTACGCACACGGCTACCGCGTTGGCTACTATGAGAGTGGCACTGCCATTGCCAATGGGCAGCGCTATTCCGCTGGCGTCGGCATGGATGCCACGGTTTACTCACCGATCATTGATTTCAAATTCCGCAACGATACACCTTACCACATCTTAATCACATCCAATTTCGTGCCGTCCAAGCAATCGCTCACGATCACGTTCTACAGCACCAGCAGCGGGCGCATTGTGGAGAAAACAGGACCGCGCCTCACCAATGTTGTGCCACACGGCAAGCCAAAGTATACCGAGAGCGCCAGCGTGCGCCCCGGCGAGACGCGCCAGATAGACTATGCGGTTGATGGCGTAGATGCGCGTGTTTGGCGTACAGTACGCACGCTTGACGGGCAGATTTTGACAAAAGACGAGGAATTTTACAGCCATTATTTGCCTTGGTCGGCGCAGTTTTTAGTGGCGCCGGGTTACGCGCCCAAGCGCTAAAAGCCTTTGGCGCAGCCTTGCAAGGCTGTGCCACTCGTTTTTTATGCGGGATTGTGCTACAGTTTGGGCTGAAGCACACACGGCACGGACAGCACAGACCATAGAGAGCCTATGCCAAGCCCGCCCATTGTTTTTGGCTTTTTGCTCGCCACGCTGTATGGTGCTGCCTTCCACCTGATCTTTGGTGGCAGCACGCGCCAACTTGCGCTTTACCTATTAGCCAGTTGGCTTGGCTTTGCGGTTGGGCAAATTTTCGGGGCAGTCTTTGAGGTTCGTGCCTTAGCCATCGGCGCACTGAACACACTGACTGCTACACTTGGCGCATGGTTGGCATTGTTTGCAACGCGCTTCCTGTCAGGGCGAGAAACCAAGAGGGACGGATGACGGATACTCAAGAGACAGTGGAAACAGCACCTGAACCGCAGCAAGGCGGCGGCATGGCGCGCTGGTTGATGCTCGGCGTTGGTGGCTTGATCGGCACAATCCTGATCCTATTCCTGGTTGCGGTCATTGGCGGCATCGTCGACTCGGAAGGGATGGCGAACTTCTTCCGCATCCTACGCGACCTGTTCATTGTCATCTTGGCGCTGCAAAGCATCCTGATCTCCGTGGCGCTGGTCATCCTGATCACACAAATTGCTGCGCTCATTAACATCCTGAACAGCGAAGTCAAGCCGATCATCGAAGAAGCGCAAGAGACGGTTAGCACCGCACGCGATACCACTGCATTCATCAGCCGTAATGTGGCAACACCCGTTATTCGGATGACTTCGACGGCGGTTGGTGTGGGCGTTTTTATGCGTGAACTGCTGGCAATTCGGCGGAATTTGAATGGCAGGGCGCGGAAATAAGATGGCAGAGCGCGAGCAAGGGCGATCTTTTTTCATTGGCGCCCTGATCGGCGCCATTCTCGGCGCGCTGTGGGCAATCTGGAACGCGCCACGCAGCGGCGAAGAAACACGGCGCGCTATCCAGCAGGCGGTGGATGAACAAGTCAACGATGTGCGCCGTCAGGTAGCGGGTGAAAGCCTTGAGGAAGCGCTTGCCGAAGGCAAAGCAACTGCGCGAACGCTCAACAAACGCTAGATCGCCTCAGCACGCCGCACCAGCCAACGCACCAACCTGCCGCGCAGCGTGAAGATCAGAAGTGCTGCAAAGGCTGTGGGCAGGCTTGGCAGAAAGGCGATGAGGGCAAATTCGCCCAGCAGCAGCGCCATAATGATCAAGGTGACAGTTGCCAAGAGCGTCACGTTGGTTGGCAGCACATCGGTCAGGCGGGCGCCTTCCGCAATCAGCGCCGAAAGCCCTTCCGCTTGCCCACTCAGCGCTAAGGTAGCAATCGGCAGCGCAAGGCGCACCGCCATGCCGCTTAAAGTGCCAAGCGTGAAGGCAATGCGCGGCGCGCTATCGCTAAGCTGCACGCCAAGCAGCAGACACAACGCCGATTCTTGCAGGCGCCCATAAGGCACGCACAGCACACCCAGCAGCGCCAACACACCCATCCAAATCCATTCGCCCTTCACGGCAAGCCCAAGCGCGGCTGCCAACGCGGCTAATGCGCCGAACACTGCCCCAAGCAGGCACATGCCTAAGATCAAGCGCCATTGCGGACGCAGTGCCGCCGCCGCGCAAGCCGTCACCACCTCGTTTGGCGCAGAGGGTGTTAGCAGGAACATCTCCCACGTCTGCGCTACGCGCAGGCGCGCAATGCCCGCGGCGGAAAGGGCTGCCATCAGGCTGTAAGGCGTCAGGCTGATCAGCGCTGCGCCAAACAAGCTGAAGCCGATCAACGCCTGATCGCGGTAGATGAAGAACGGCACACCGCTCTGCACCTCAAACAGGCGCAAAAGTGGGATGCTGAGCAGCAAGAGCAGCATGAGCCACGAGGGCGAGAACCACACACGGCTGGGACGCCATGCCGCACGGTAGATTGGACTCTGCTCGCTCTGGATGTGCCACAGCACAGCGCGCATTGTCCGTACAGCAGGCAGATCGTGCAACATGCTCAGTTCTCAAACAAATTCAAGATATACTCCGGCGCAAGCCCTTGCGTTTCAAGGTGCATTCGCAGTTTGCGGCGTGCGTCAAAAATCAGCTTGTAGAGCGCATTGCGGTTGGTGTCAAGCTGTTCTGCCACTACATCCAGCGGCACGCCCTCAAGAATAATCGCTTCGAAAGCGGCACGCTGGCGCGCTGTGAGTGCTTCGCTGAGTGCGCGCTCAATGCGCTGCCATGCATCGCGCTTCTCCGTGCTGCGCTCAGGGCTGTCGCCATCTGAGGCAGCCAACATGGTTGAGTCGGCAGCACGGTTATCGGTGGCATCAATCAGCGCGTCCAGCGAGAAATCTTTGTAGCGCAAACGGTGCATTTCGCTGATGACAAGGCGCACCGCGATCTTTGTTGCCCACGTCGTAAACTGGCTATCGCCACGAAAAGAGCTGAGATTATCTAGCACGCGCAGCAGCGCCTCTTGGGCAAAATCCTCAGCCATTTGCGAGATTTCTTCAATAGGACGGCTGGCGAGATCGCTTCGTTCGCGGCTCAGGTAGTAAAACAAGCCGCGTTGCAGGCGCGTGCGGAGTGCCGCAATGGCTGATTCGCGCTCTGGCGAACCTTCTGCCAAAGCGTGCAGCCAATCATCATTGGTACGCTCTGCCACAGGCACAGTTACTTTCTTATAAGCTAGATGCCGCGCAGCGTAAAGCTAAAGGTGCTGCCGCCATCTGGCACGCTTTCGATCTCTAGCTGGCTCTCCATGAGTGCTAAAAAGCCCTTCACCACTGGAATGCCAAGCCCATAGCCCTTCGTGTTGGTCACCAGTTCATGATCAGCGCGGAAGAACAATTCACCCAGCCGCGCAATATCTTCGGCGCGCATTCCAATACCATTATCCTTGATGCTCACGCGCAGTTCGCCCGCTGTATCGGTTGGCGCTGCCGTCAGCACGATCTGCCCTGTCCCTTTGGGTGTGTAAAAAATGGCATTCCGCAGCAGCAGAACAATGACCTTGACCAACTGTTTGGGATCAGCGTTCAGGGCGGGCAGTTCGGGCGTGATGTTGATGGTTAGGGTGTGTTCGTATTCCGCCACCAGCGCGGAAACTGCCGCCTCAATGTCTTCGCGCAGCGAGTCGAACGTGACCATTTTCCGCTCAAGGCGCAGGCGATTCGCCGAGAGTTTGTTAATATCGCTCAGGTCGCTTAGCAGCCAATCCATCCGCACAATATTGTTGCGGATAGTCTCTGCGAAGTTCTGCTGCATCGGGTTGAGCGTGCCGACCATATTCGGCTTTGCCAGCATGTCAGCATAGCCGCGAATGCTGGTCATGGGCTTACGCAGTTCATGCACAATGGTGGAGACAAACTCCACGTGCTTGGCGCTTTGTTCGGCAAGCGCTGGGCTGGCGTCAGGCACACTGACCGCTGGTGCGGCAGCCGATGTGCCTGCCACAGCTTGTTCAAGCAAACTATCCAATTTGGCGAGTGCCTGCTGCACAGCAGGCTCGGCAGGCTGTGCGCGCAGCTCAGCCAGCAGGGTGCGCGCAGCAGCTAAGGGATTCTCTGCATGGTCGGTCATCGGCACTCCTCAAGCGGATAAGGTTCTTTACCCTTCATTGTGACGCATCTCAGGCAAATCGGCTAGGGCAAACGCACACCGAAAAATAGAAAGACCTCGACGCGCCACAACAGCATAATCAGCGTGCCAAGCACGATATACTGCCCGTAGGGCAGCGCCGTGAACCACTCATAGCGTCCGCGCAGCAGCAGCCGCAGGCTCAAGTAGAGCAGCGCGCCAAAGCCACCGGCAAAAACAGCGATCAGCACCGCATACAGCAAGGCTTGCCAACCCAGCATGAAGCCTGCCAGCGTTGCCAATAGCACATCACCATCCCCAAACGCCGATTCAGTGATTGGCTCGCCGCGTGCATTTGAGGCGATGTAGTTGAACAAAATGCCGCCCAGAAACATCAGGAAGAACAGCCCAAAGCCAACCGCACCACCGATCAGGTAATCCACAAAGCGCAGTGACGGCACAAGCTGATCGCCCAGCAGGGCTGCGCCCAGCAGCGCGTAGAGGCACGCTGGCACAATCACAAGGTATAGGATCATGCGGTGTTCAAGGTCAATTATGGTGATCAGGATCAGGATCGCCACAGTTCCCATCAGGAATAGGGCGCGCAGCAGATGATCGCCGAATTGTGCGGCGATGTAAGCAAACAGCGCCGCTGTTATGAATTCCGTGAGGGGATGGCGAAACGAGAGCGACGCTCCCTGTGCTGAACTGCGCTGATTGAACAAAAAAGCGCTGATGCCAAACCACGCAACAGGCGGTCGCGGTGTGCCATCAGCGTAGCGCGGCACCCCCAAGCGCACTGTGTAGGGCAGATAGTCGGCAAGCCAGTTCAGCACACCACCTGCCAGAATGCCAAGCAAGGCAGCTATCGGGATGAACCAATTGAGCATGAGGCATCCTCAGCGCGGAATGCGCGGTAGTTTTTCGGGTAAATCAATGCCAAGTGGAAAAGTTGGCGTTGGCGAAAGCGGTGCTGGTGGCAACAGTGTGAACGCCAGCATTAGCGCCAGCAAGGTGGCAAGCAGGATAGCAGCAAGCAAGGCAGCGCTATTCTTCATAGACATCGGCAAAGATGATCTCAACATCACGCCCAACCGTCCGCATCAGCATGGCGCCGGCGGCAGCACCTTCAGCAGAGCGCAAAGCTGCATCCATTTGGTCGTTATCTTCAAAATAAAGCTCCAAAATGCGGCGGTAGGGCGAGCGCCCAGCAGGGCTGCCCAGCACAAGGCAGGCTTGCCGCCGCTGGATATTGGGCAGTTTTTCGATCAAGGCAAGGGCATCTACATAGTGCTGCTCAAAGTTTGCTTCATCCAGCGGGTGGCGAAACAAGATTGTCATTTTGACCATAGGCGTTTTCTCGTGTGTTCTTTCCTATCAGCATTATAACCTATGCGTGGGCGACTGCATGGATAAAAAAGTGGGTGCGCTCGTGCGATCTTTGCCACCCACCTTGACAAGCCGACCGCACCTGCTTACACTTGCCATAATCCAATAATCAATGACTCCGACGCGGCTTAGTAGGCTTGTCGGTGCTTTTTAGAGAGCCGCCGTGTGCTGCGAGGCGGTAAGCGCCGCTGCCCAAATCCACCGCTGATAGGTCGGCTGCCGAAAAGGTGCAGCACGCACCGCGAAGACAGCCCGTGTGCGCCCGTTACCGCGCCGAACGAGATTGCAGTCCATGTGCTGCAAAGTCAGGTGGCACCGCGAGTCCCTCTCGCCCTGATGCGCCCAATGCGTATCGCGGCGCGAGGGATTTTTTCGTATGCCACAGGAGGAACCATGCTCGATATTAACCTGATCCGTGAACAGCCTGACCTTGTGAAGGCGCGCCTTGCCACTCGTCATGATGAAACGCTCGCTGCCCGCATAGACGCCATCCTCAGCCTTGATCAGCGCCGCCGCGCCTTGCTGGTGCAAAGCGAGACACTGCAAGCCGAGCGCAACAAGATCAACAAGGCGCTGGGACGCATGAAGGGCAACCGCACCCTGAGCCTTGCCGCGCAAGCGCACGCCCTACAAGAGGCGGTGCGCGCCATTCAAGCTGAAAATTACGCCCACGCCGCCGAGTTGCTCAGCAACCCACCCACTGAAGCGCCCGATCCCGACGCGCAGCCCGACCTCACCGCCCTGACCGATGCGCTGCGTGGTATTGGCGATAAAGTCGAGGCGATCACCAAAGAAGCAGACGCCGCCGAGGCAGACATGCGCGAACATATGCTGTGGCTGCCCAACTTGCCGCATGAGTCTGTGCCGTTGGGCGCGGGCAGCGAAGATAACCCTATCACCGCACCTGTTGGCACGCCACGCACCTATAGCTTTACGCCCAAGCCGCACTGGGAACTTGGACCCGCCCTTGATGTGATCGACTTTGAGCGCGGCGTCAAACTCAGTGGCACGCGCTTCTACGTGCTGAAGGGCATGGGCGCACGCCTGCAACGCGCCCTGATCAACTTCTGCCTCGATCACCACACGGCAAACGGCTACACCGAGCTGTATCTGCCCTTCATCGTCAAAGAGGAAATGCTCTACGGCGCGGGACAGTTTCCCAAGTTCCGCAATGATATGTACACCGATCCCGATGCGGCACTCTTTTTGCTGCCGACTGCGGAAGTGGCGATCACCAACCTGCACCGTGATGAGATTCTGAGCGCTGACGAACTCCCCTTGCGCTATGTGGCGAATACGCCTTGCTGGCGGCGCGAAGCAACCAGCGCTGGGCGCGATGTGCGCGGCATCAAGCGCGTGCATCAGTTCCAGAAGGTGGAGCTGTATAAGTTCACCACGCCCGAGCGCAGCTATGAGGAACATGAGGCAATGCGCGCCGATGTGGAGAAATTATGCGCGCTGCTCGATATCCCCTACCGCTTGGTGACGCTCTGCACGGGTGATGTGGGCTTTGGCATGGCAAAGACCTACGATATCGAGATGCACGCGCCGGGCTGCGATGAATGGCTGGAGGTGTCTTCCATCTCTAACGCGGAGGCGTTTCAGGCGCGCCGCGCCATGATCCGCTACCGTCCAGAGGCAGGCAGCAAGGTGGAATATGTGCATACCTTGAATGGATCGGGCTTAGCGATGCCGCGTGTAATCATCGCCATTTTAGAAAACTTCCAACAGGCGGATGGCAGCGTGCTTGTGCCGCCCGTGCTGCGCCCATACATGGGCGGCTTGGAAGTCATGACGCCGCGCTAGGCAGCTAAAACACAGGGCGGGAAGCATTGCCCGCCCTGCAATTGGTACTTACGGTTTGCCGCCGCCGGGCTTGCCCGCACCCTCAGGTTTACCGACACCTTCGGGCTTGCCCGCACCCTCAGGTTTACCGACACCTTCGGGCTTGCCCACACCTTCGGGCTTACCGACACCTTCGGGCTTGCCAGCAGCAACCAGCTCGACCTTGCCGCCCGCCACAATGAATTTGCCGGGCGCTAGATCAGCAGGGAAAACGCCGCTCGCCTTCACGATTTCACCCCAGCCCGTGCCGCTTTCACGTATGGCGAACAGTTCTTCAACAGTGAGTGGGTTATCGCTATCGGCTGTGAGTGCTGCCAGCGCGTAAGCGCGTGCGATCTCGCCAAAGCCAAAGCCTTGGCAATGCCACGCCATAATTTCCTCATAGGAAACCTCGAATACCTCTGCCAAGCGTGCGCCCACCGGATGCGGATCAGCGTCCACGCACGAGGTAAATGGCGTGCCTGTTGCCACCATCGTTGGCAGCATGGTTGCTTCCATAGTCGGCAGCATGGTTGGTTCAGGTGTCGCAGTGCCATCTAATACAAGTGTGATCTGTTTGGCGATCAAGCCATCGTCAGTCACCTCAGCAAGCAGTGTGACGGTGACGCCGGGCGCCACGCCCGCCGCGATTAACGTTTCGGGCGTGATGACTGCGACCACGCCACCTTCTAATGTGATTGCTTCCGCCGTGATGCTAATCACAACGCCTGTGAAGGTCACCTCCACCGGCAGTTCATCGGATGCAATGCCGCCCTGCGCCAAGGTTGGTGTGTTATGGGCTGGCAGGGCAGTAAAGGTTAAAACTGCGATGGCTAAAAGCGCCATGCCAATCTGCATAAAGAATTTCACTATCTTACCTCCTCACCTTAATGTTGATGCATTACACTATACCGAGTTTACACAGCTAACGAGTCATCTCAAAAATCTAACAAAATCTATAAAATTATAAGCGTCGTTATAGGTTGTCGTTCCAAGCGAACAGATATTCGTCACTGCGGGCATTCCCGCCCGTCCGTTTGGCTGTGGGATGTGATGCATATGGTAACTTTAACCACTGCCGAACTTATCGTAAAATCACCTCAGTGTGGCGTTACCGTCGGGTGATTTTCCTGAAGCGGAGGCTTAAAGATGGCTTTTATAGCTGTCAACGGGCAAGCTACGCCACCTTGCCCGTCTTTTCCATTCACGGCATGGATGATCACGGCACGCCCGTTGCGCTTGCCGATCAACTCTACGCGCTGTTCCCGAACGGCAAGGGCAAGTTGCGCGTGGCAGGTGCGGCACATGCCGTCAGCCTGACGCACCACGCCGAAATTTACCCGCCCTTACGCGCCTTCCTTGATCAATACGTGCTGAACAGCGCTTAAACGTCATCTGCTGAAAAAGGGAAGCCTCACCCCTTGCCGAGAGGTGAGGCTTTCATCAAGCACCAGCCGCACCTATTGGTTTGGGCGTGCCTCTAGCGTCACTTCCACTTCCAAGCGGCGATCACCACGATAGATGGTCAGCATCACTTTATCGCCCGGCGCTGTATTGGTGACCAGATAGGCGATCATCGCCTCAAAATCACGAATGGGCGTGCCGTTGATCGCCACGATAATATCACCGCCAAGCTGCACTGGCACACCGCGCACCGTAACGCGCCGCGTGCCGCCGCGCAAGCCCGCCACGTCCGCCGGTGAGCCTGCCACCACACGGCTGATGATCACGCCGTAATCAACGGGCAAGTTATACTGCTCGGCAAGGGCAGCCACCGTCAGGCTGCCAAATTCACTCGCCTGTAGGTTGATTGACTCGATCCCAAGCCATGTGTATTCAGCACGCCCGCTGTTGATAAGCTGCGGCACAATGCGCTTGACCGTGTTGACAGGCACGGCAAAGCCAATGCCCTGAAAACGCCCCGTCTCGCTGCGGATGGCAGTGTTCACACCAATCACCGTGCCGTTAATATCCAACAGCGGACCGCCCGAATTGCCGGGATTAATCTGAGCGTCAATCTGGATGATGGAGGGATTTTGGAAGGGCGTGCGCGTGCGCGGGCTCAACATGCGCGCTGAGTTCAGGGTGCGCCCTGTCGCGCTGATAATGCCCGTCGTCATTGAGCTGACCAAGCCGAAGGGATTGCCGATGGCGATCACGCTCTGCCCCACCTTGAGGTCGGTCGAATCGCCCAGCGTGACGGGCAACAAGCGCTTAGAATCAGTCTTCACTTTGATGACCGCCAAATCACTAAAGTCATCCGTACCGATGATCTCAGCATTTGCCTGATAGCCATCGCGGAAGGTGACGACAATCTCACGTGCGTCGTAGACGACGTGCGCGTTGGTGATGATATGCCCTTCCCTATCCAACACAAAGCCCGATCCGCTGCCGTCAAACTCGTCGGTGCGTGTGCGCGTCACCACCTCGATGTTGACGACGGATGGATCAACCCGTGCATAGATATTCACCATAAGCTGCTGGAGTGCCTCTGCTGCCGAAAGGACTGAGGGCGGAACCGTCGTTGGCGTGCTGAGCAGCAGTGGTTGCCCGCTGCTGGCAGGCGAAAAAGACTCTTCGCGCACTGCGAGTGGGTCGGCATAGCGCACAGATTGCACCACGCCCTGCCCACTGCCGATGATGACGCCAAACAGCACCAATGCCAGTGCTGCCAGCCCACCCGTGATTACCTTTGCCAACGCTGCACCGATTGATCGCTGTTGATCGGGCATAGCATTGCTCACCTTTACCGCTAAAAACGTTCGGAAATGCGCTTTAGGCGCGCTTGCCGCGAAAACTGGCGAGTTTTTCAAAAAGCGCCAATTCTTCGCCGGTTAGGTCGGTGGGAATTTGAATCAGCACACGGGCGTATAAGTTCCCAAACTCACCCGCCTGCTTAATGCGTGGCATTCCGCGCCCGCTCACGCGGAACAGCTTGCCTGATTGCGTGCCTGGCGGAATCCGCAGTTTCACATCACCGCTGAGGGTTGGCACGTTTGCCTCGCCGCCCAGCACAGCCGTATAGACGGGCAGTTTCAGGTCAACGTAGAGGTCATCGTCGCGCCATTCAAAGGTTGGGTGCGGCTTCACCGAGACCACCAAATACAAGTCACCGTGTGCGCCGCCGGCAAAGCCCGCCTCGCCCTCGCCTTCCACACGTACGCGCATTCCGTCGCGGGTGCCGGGCGGAATGCGGACGGTGCGGCGTTTGCTGCCGCGCACAATGGTGCGCTCTGTGCCGTTGTATGCCTCTTCAAGGGTCAGTTCGATGGGTTCTTCCACATCTTGCCCACGAATGGGCTGCCGATAGCTGGACTCGCGCCCACGCCCGCCGCCGAAGATGCTGGAGATAAAATCGGCGAAGCTGCCCTCACCGCCCATATCGCGGTAGCTGGCGCCGCCGCCGCCGAAATCGCTCCAATTGACGCCGCTACCCTGCCCGCTGCGCCACTGGTGGTAGTGCCTGCCCAATTGGTCATAGCGGGCGCGCTTCTCGGCATCACTCAGCACTTCGTATGCCTCGTTAATCTGCTTAAAGCGCGTTTCCGCTTCCTTGTCGTTCGGATTATGATCGGGGTGATATTGCCGTGCCAGCGTGCGGTAGGCTTTTTTGATATCTTCCGCGCTGGCGCTGCGGCTTACACCCAGAACCTTATAATAATCCTGCTCCATAGCTTACGCGCTCCCTAAAGTTTTGAGGGTGTTTCTAACCTAATTGTAGGAGCGCCTAGCGGCTGCGTCAACTAAGAAAATCATCAGCACGGCGGCTTGAACGCCTATATCACCTTTTTACCACTCCCTAGCAGGTTTTACTGAGGCAGCCCAACAAAAATCGGGTAAAATAGACATACGCAAATTTTACAGGCAAGCGCAGGCACCCATGCAAAAGCCAACCACTCAGACAGATTCGCCCACCTATTCTGTTGTAGCGCCCGTCTATAACGAAGGAGAAGGGCTGCCCGAATTTTATAAGCGCGTCCGTGCCGTGATGGAAACGCTGGACGGTTCGTGGGAACTGATCCTCGTCAACGATGGCAGCCGTGATAACTCTTTGGAAGTCATGCGCCAGATCAGCGCTGAGGATCAGCGCGTGCGCGTGATAGATTTCGCCCGCAACTTTGGGCATCAGATCGCAGTGACCGCCGGCATGGATTATGCACGCGGTGAGGCTGTGGTGATTATTGACTCCGACTTGCAAGACCCACCCGAAACCATCCGCGACCTTGCTGCCAAATGGCGCGAAGGCTTCGAGGTTGTCTATGCGGTGCGGAACAAACGTCCCGGCGAAACGTGGTTCAAGTTGTTCACCGCCAAGATGTTCTACCGCATCATCTACCGCATTACTGACGTGCAAATTCCGCTGGATACAGGTGATTTTCGCCTGATGGATCGGCGCGTGGTGAATGCCATGACCAACATGCGCGAACATAACCGCTTCATTCGCGGCATGACGAGTTGGGTAGGTTTTCGGCAAACCGGCGTTTATTATGATCGAGACTCGCGCAAATATGGCAGCACCAACTATCCGCTGCGGAAAATGCTCAAGCTGGCGTGGGATGCCGTCACAGGCTTTTCGTTCTTCCCGCTGCGCTTGGCAATCTATGCAGCCTTTGCGCTCTTTTTGCTCTCGGTGCTGGCAATTCCGTTGGTGGCGATCCTGCGGCTTGCCACAGGTGAACAGCTTTTTGAAGGGCAGGCAACGGCGATCAGCGTGGTGCTGCTGCTCGGCTCGGCACAGTTTTTCTTCTTCTTTGTGCTAGGGCAGTACGTGGCGCGCATCTACGACGAAGTGCGCGGGCGTCCGCTGTATATCGTGGCGGATACCTTCGGCTATGAAGGCGAAGGCAAACCAGAGCGTCACCGTATCGTTATGTCGGAGTCGGAAAAGCGTGAGGAAACTGTAACACAAGGTTAGTTTATAATAACTTTTAGGTTTGGAACGTTCGCACGGTGTGTGGGTTGTATAGGGCAAACACGCCGCATAGCGCTAGGGGAGTTGCAGCCGTGACGCCAAACAGCCAGCCAGAGAGCCAAAAAGCCGCCGATGAATTGGCGCAAGTGCGCGAATATCAGGAATCGGTGCTGAACTATGAATCGCTTGATGAGCAGATTGATGCGCTGTTGCAATCGGCAGGCGGGCGCACAGAAGACCTCTCGGACGAGGCTTATGTGCGCTACCGTGAGTTGGCTACCCTGCGCGATCTTGCCTACAACCGCATGATGCAGCTTGGCAGCGGCTTGCTAGATGAGAATTAGCGGGGCGCTCATTCACCGATTGCCCATGCTGGCAGGCGTTCGCGCTTAGCCTGCCACGCCTGCGGAATCGCCTCAACGCCTGTGTGAAGCACCACAATGCCGCCCACAATGGCTGCGTTTGTGTCTATATCGCCGCCAATGCTCACCGTCTGCCAGAGCGCTTCCTCATAGCTGCCCAAAAATTCGCCCGCTAGCCACAAGCAGATTGGCACTGTATCTTGGCAGCTGATCATTTCACCGTTACCAAGCTGCTGCGCTGCTTCTAGCGCGCCAACGCCGTCCAGATCGCGGGCGGCGATTAGCCCACGCCGCACGTCGCTCTCTGCCACATAGGGCAGCACTGCCTCGATCAGCGCACGGCGCGTGAGCTGCACACCATCACGGCGCGCTTGCCAAGCCACGGCACCTGCTACAGCCGCTGCAATGCCGCCCTGAATGCCCTCGTGGTGTGCGTGAGTTACGGCGGCGCTCAGCCGTGCTTGTTCGGCGCACACTGCCAGATCGTCGGCAAAATAACCTGCTAAAGGCGCAATTCGCATAGCGCTGCCGTTGCCGTAAGAGCCTTCGCCGCCAAACATCTGGGAGACCAGCTGGCGCCAGTCTTCGCCCATACGAATCGCAATCAGCAGGCGGCGCGCACCATAGCCATAGCCGCGCTCACCTTCAAAATGCGCCGCGAAGTGCAGCGCCAGCGCATCTTGATCAATCACAGCTTTTTGGCGCAGCACTGCATAGATCGAGAGTGCCATGTTGGTATCGTCTGTATAGCGCCAGTATGGATCGGGTGGTAGTTCTCGGCGGTGGGCGCGGCGCAGATCGCCAAAGTATTGCTCGCCAAAGGCATCGCCAACCGAAAGTCCCTCCAAGCCTTCCCGCGCACGGGCAAGGCGCTCAGCGTGCAGTGTCGTGTCCATAAAAGCCCTCGCTAGTCAACCTGACCTGACGGTGGGCGCTGCTCTGGCGGCACATAAGAGACCACCCGAAACGGCACTGCCGCCGATTCCTGTTGGCTGCCATCGGCAAGCACCACCCGCGCTATGATGGCATACTCACCCGGCTTAAGCGCCCACCATGACCAATATGGTTCATTATACACCCTTTCGATCAGCGTTTCAGCCCCTTCAGAGTCGCGCAGCCAATAGGCAACTTCACGGCTGCCGCTTGGCACTGCCACCGAGAGCTTGATCTGCTGTGCATCAAAGGGAATGACGGGCGTCAGTTGAAAGATCGTGTGCGGATCAGGGGTGAGCAGGCGCACGGCTGCCACCTGACGCGCTACTTCATTCAGCGGCACAGGTGGCGGCTCAATGCCGTTGCGCGCTGCCCACAGCCGCGCCTCTTGCGGCAGCACAAGATAAACGCGCTCGCGCTTGAACTGTTCGGGCGTGTGTTCGTCTGCCAACATACCGGTGCGCGTATCAATGGTGAAGGGCTGATACAGATCATCGTGTTTGGTCGGAATCGTGCCGCGAATGAACCAATCTACACGCCGTTCAGGGCAGTAATTGGTTGGCAGTAAGCCTGAAAGCGCGCAGACTTCCGCCTGTGCCAAGCCTTCAGGACGCTCGAAAGGTAGTTCGGGCTGATTGTTCAGCACGGCGCGCATAAAATCGTGCCAGATCGGACCTGCACCACTAACGCCGCTGACGTTGACCATCGGCTGATTGTTTGGATTACCGACCCACACACCCGCCACCACTTGCGGCGTGTAGCCAACCGTCCAGTTATCGCGGAAATCGGTGGTGGTGCCAGTCTTGACAGCCGCCGGGCGCCCGATGCTCAACGGACTCCGCACGCCAAAGGATGGGATGCGCGCCTCGTTATCGCTCAGAATATCGGTGATGAGCCACGCCACACGCGGATCAATAACGGGATCGGCAAGCGGCGGCGGCTGCCATTCGTAAAGCACTTCGCCATCAGCCGCCTCAACTTTCAGCAGCAGGCTCGGTTGGATCGGTCTGCCTTCGTTGGCAAGCGCAGCATAAGCAGCCACCAACTCCGTCAAGCGCACATCGCCACCGCCCAGCGTGATTGAGAGGTCGTACAATTCGGGATTGTTAAGGGTTGTTACGCCGAGTTTGGTCAGCAGGCGCGCCAATTCATCCACGCCGACGTGCTGTAAGGCAATCACCGCTGGGATGTTATAGGAAGATGCCAACGCCTCACGCACGGAGACGGGCCCATGTTCCACCAAGCCGTAGTTATGCGGCGTATAGCTCTCGCCGCGCCGCGTGACGAACGGCGTGGTCACATCCAGCACCATGGTGGCAGGCGTCCACACATCTAGGCGATTCGGATCAAAGGTGAGGGCATAGGTGAACGGCTTGAGCGTCGAGCCGGGCTGGCGCGGTGCAACTGCCATATTGATCGCGCCGTCAATGGCGGGATTGAAGTAATCCACACTGCCAACCATGACCAACATTTGCCCTGTGTGCGGATCAATAGCAACAACTGCCGCACCCGCAGCATCGCTGGAAGGCTTTTCGCTGCTATCGGTGTTCAGTGCCTCAAGGTGGCGTTTGGCGGCTTCCTCAGCGGCGCGCTGCCAATCCAGATCAAGGGTGGTGGTGACGCGCACGCCGCCTTCGTAGAGGCGCGTTGGGAAGTCGCGCTCCAATTGCCGCCACACTTCCTGCACAAAGTGCGGTGCGCGCATGGTAAATCTGCCAGAGCCGTATTGCAGCGGTTCTTCATAAGCAAGGTCTGCCGCAGCGCGTGAGAGGTAGCCTGCCTCAACCATCAGATCAAGCACGACGCGCTGGCGTGCTTTGGCTGCTTCAGGGTTTCGCAAGGGATCGTGCAAGGCGGGCGATTGCGGCAAGCCTGCCAACAGCGCCGCTTCTGCTAAGGTGATCTGGCTGATATCCTTGCCAAAGTAGACTTCCGCCGCGCTCTGCACGCCATAAGCAAGGTTGCCGTAGTAGGTTTGATTTAGGTAGAGCGCCAAAATCTCAGGCTTGCTGTAGCGTGCGCCAAGCTGCAAGGCAAGCGCCATTTCGCGTAGTTTGCGGCGCAGGCTGCGTTCGGCGCGCTGCTGCGGATCAAGCAGCAAGTTCCGCACCACCTGCTGCGTGATGGTGCTGCCGCCGGCGCGCACTTCGCCGCCTTGCAGGTTGATCCACAAGGCGCGCAGCACACCTTCAAGGTCAACGCCGGGCGTCAGGTAGAAATTGCGATCTTCTGTGGCAATGGTCGCTTGCACTAACGCTTCGGGAATCTGATCGAGCGGCACGACGCGGTTTCTGCCGCCTTGCGGATCGATCACCTCATACAGCAGGCGTCCGTGCCGATCATAAATACGCGTAGAAGGCAGCGCTAAGCCTGCTTGCAGGTTGTCTAACGAGGGCAGATCGCTAAAAATCCAGAGGCTGAGCGCACCAACGGCAAAGATGATACCCAGCAAGGCAATCAGGGTAATCTTTTGCCAACGGCGGCGGTTTTTCCAGAATAAACGCAGGCGGCGCATAGGCACTTTCCTTCACTCTTAGGCTCATCATCGAGTATACCATGCACGCTTAGCGTCGGATCAGGCGCTTAGGTGTGCTTTACCATACGCTCGCCCTACGCTGCCTGCTTGCAATTGGCGTCCCGCGTGCTATGATCAGCGCCTTGTGAACACACGAACTTTGCCTACCCAACGCATTCGCAATGCGGCGCTCACACTGTGCGGTGTTTTTGTGCTGCTTGCGCTGATCTACGCGCCAACCATGCTCACACAGCCCGGCGGCGGCGAGAATCCCTATATGGATGACATCGGCGAGGCGCAAGTAACGCTCAACCTGTGGGGAACGCTGCACCATAGCGGCTACCCATTGTGGACGATCAGCGGGAATCTTTTGGTCAGCCTATTGCGCGCTTTCGGCGTTTCGCCCGCCTTTGCGCCAACGCTGCACAGCACCTTCTGGACGTTCGTTGCGCTCGGCATCCTGTTCACACTGCTGCTGCACCTGACCGATAATATGCTGATCGCTGCTGCCTGCGCCTTTCTGCTTGGTTTGGCACGCACAGTTTGGTTTCATGCGGTTGTGCCAGAAGTCTACAGCCTAAGCCTTGCCTTCCAGTTAGCGCTGATCGCGGTGGCGCTCTGGCGCGATGTGCCGATCTTCCGCCGCCTGATGCTGCTGGCGCTGCTTGGTGGCTTGGGTGTGGCGCACCACCGCCTGATCGCGTTGCTGATCCCCGCTTTGCTCTACGCGGTGCTGCCGGAGAGCCTGCAAGCGCTCAGAAGGCAGCCGCGCCGCACCTTGCTGACTGTGGTGGCGGCTTTGGCAACGGGCATTGCGGGCTTTTTGCCCTACCTGTATTTACCACTGCGCGCACAGGCGGGCGCTGTGTGGGTCTATGGCGATCCGAGTACGTGGGAAGGCTTTTGGCACGAATTCAGCGGCGCAGAGGCAGCCTTTTTGTTCACACCGCCAACCGATCTAGCAGGCTTGCTCGAAAACATCGCAAAGACGCTGGAAATCCTCGTCCTAGAGCTTTCCGCGCCGCTGCTATTTGCCTGTGCGGCAGCGCTCATCTTGCTGCCGTGGGCAAAGCACGTTCGGCGGGTGAGTTTTGTGCTGTGGCTGGCATTTGGCGCTTATGCGGCATGGCTGGCAGTGCTGCACCGTGTGGTAATGCCGGAAGCCGTGGCGATGGGCATGGTTGCCATCCTGATCTTGGCGTTGGGTGCAGCACTCTCGCTTTGCCCTGAACGGTTCGGGCGTCTTCTTTTCATTAGTCTGGCTGCGCTCAGCACTGCCTTGCTGGTCAGCCAAAACACACCGTTTGTGCGCGCCCTCACCACTGATCCGATTGGTGTGCAGGCAATTGCGGCAGCAAGGCGCATTCCACGCAGTGATAGCGCGCCGATCCTCATGCTGCCATGGGGCCCGCGCCACACTGCCGTTGCCTTTTCGGTCTATGTGACGGGCGAGAATGCTGACCTGCGTCTTGTAAAACACACAGCCAACCTTGCCGCGCTCAGCCGTGAAGGTTACTTGTATACCTTGCGCGATACCTTCTACCGCTTTCCACTGCTGTGGTGGCGTGAACAGCTTGGCGCAGCGCACCTTAGCGCGCCTGCCTTAGAGGTAGTGCAGATCAGCACAGTGGCAGTCCAGGCGGACGATGCGGCTGAGATCGTCGGCGGTGTGGGCATGGCAGCGGTAACAGTCTGCCATGCAGCGGATGCCTTTGTGCTAGATGTGCTGTGGGCAGCCTTGCGTCCACCAGAGCGCGATTACAGCGTCTTCGTCCATTTGCTAGGTGCAGGGAGCGATGTTCCGATCACACAGGCGGATAGCAGCGCGCCTGTCTATGGGTGGTATCCGACTTCTATGTGGCAGGCGGGCGAGGCAGTCCGCGATCAGTATTGGTTGCCACAGGCACAGGGCGCGACGCGCATAGTCTTTGGTTTATATTGGCAGCCACGGGCAGGTGTTTTCGAGAATTTCACAGCGCGGGAGATCGGGCTGAACGAGGTGAACCCATGCGAAAATGGCAAACTGCGCTAATCGGGCTTGCCTTTTCAAGCATTCTGAGCGCGTGCGGCGGTGCGCCAACGCCTAACAGTGGCGATGCACTGCTGCTTGGCTTTGAGGCGCTGCCGAAAGCGCTGGCAACCTTGCCGCGCAGTGCCACGCCTGATCAAGGCATGGTGCAGGCGACGGCTGCCGCCCAAACGCCGAACGTCTCAGCCGCCACGCCAACGACGACTGCCACGCCCACGCCCTTGCGCGGCGTTTTTATGGGCGACGTGACTGTATTGCCCGGCACGCCCTTCTTTCAGAGTGGCACACGCGCACCGTTGGTTATTACGCAAGTCTCGTTGGCAACCACCCGTCAGGCAAATCCCGGCGTTGCCGTGCCGATCAATCCGCCTTTAGTCGGTAATCCGCCGCCCATGATTGAGAATCCATCGGGTGTCTGTGGCATTGCACCTGCCGCGCCCTTTGTGCGTGCCGCCGCCGACCCAAACATCCGACCGCGCTTGGGCTGCCCACGTAGCGATGCGATCAGCATAACATTAGTGACTCAACCTTTTGAGCGTGGCGTGATGTTCTGGCGGGACACCCGCGAAATCTATGCCCTAGCGCTGCAAGGGCGCGGTGCCGCCGCCAACACCTTTTGGAAATTCCCTGACGGCTGGACGGAAGGACAGCCCGACCGCGATCCGAGCTTGCAGCCACCAGAGAATTTATTGCAGCCGGTGCGCGGCTTCGGCGCGATCTGGCGTGCTAACCCTGCGGTGCGCGATGGGCTGGGTTGGGCAGTGGCAGGCGAACAGCCTTATAACAGCTTGTGGCAAGCCTTTGAAGGCGGCGTGATGTTCATCGGTGGTGATGGTGCAGTTTATGCAGTGCTGGTGAATGATGGCGCGCCAACTGCCATTGGCTCACATTTTGGCGCCCTGCCGCAGTAATTTTGTGAAGATTTCGTGAAATTGCCCGCCGTTACGCAATCGTTACGCGCCGAATTATTGACACGCCCATTTAGGCGTGCTATAGTGTAGATGCTTCAATAAAGAAGCACTTATCAATCTCAAGGAGTTCTAAACATGCTGTATCTACCACGTGAAGAAGGTCAGGGCCTCGTCGAGTACGCACTCATCCTCGTGTTGGTTGCCATCGTCGTGATCATCATCCTGACTGTTCTCGGTCCGATCATCGGCAACGTCTTCTCGACCATCGGTGGCGGTCTGACCCGTTAATTTCCTTCACATCTCTTTGAGGGAAGCGCCCGCCGAAAGGCAGGCGCTTTGTGTTTCTCAACATGACGGGCTTTTTCGCCTTCTGAACCTTCTTTTTACAGCCAATCTTGCCTTTCCCCATGTAAAATTTTGAGCAGCACAGTTCCTAGCTAATAGAAGGTTGCTGCTTTATGCTTGAAACCACTGAAACACAAAACCGTTTTGAGGTGCTGCTTGCCGTTCTGATCGCACTTGCCACTGTGATAGGTGCCTTTGTGGCGTGGCGCGCCTTTGTCGCGGGCAACGCCTCTGGTGATGCCGATTTTCTTGGCATCAGCGCCGTGCTTGCCTCAGAGGAAACACGCGCCATCAACGCCGTGAACGCCTATGAGAGTTACGGCGCTTACGTCAGCTACCGCCAATACCGCGATTTGGCAATCCGCCTGCAAGCCGAACTGGACGCTTTGCCCGAAGACCAGACGCTCACCGCCGCCCAACTGCAAGCCCAAATAGACCTCGCGTTGGCGGCAAGCGCCATTTTTCAACAGCGTTTTTCCCGCCAGTTTGTGCTGCGCGATGGCAGCTATAACCTTGATGGACAACTAGACACACTCTACGCTGATCAGGCACGCCAACGCAACCTAAATGCCACACCTAGCTTTGCAGAGGCTGATAAACAGCGCGCCAAGAGCAGTTGGCTGCAAGGCGCGGCGATTCCGTTGGCAATCAGCCTGATCTTTTTCACGTTAGCAGAAGCGTTACCCAAGCGCTTTCGGCTGCTCATGTTAGTCGTTGGTGTGCTGCTGTTGGTAGGTGGCACGGCTGCCTTCCTCTATTTCGACCTAAGCATTCTCTGAAAGGGTTGCCCATCATGGAAACGTTCAACCGTCTCATTGCCGTTCTGATTGCCTGTGTCGCCGCTATGATTAGCGTCGTGGCGCTGTGGCAAAGCAACTCCGCGGCGATGGATGCTCAGGCAAGCCGCGATTTTCAACGCTACGGGCTAGAGGTGCTAGGCTTGCGCGTTAGCGGCGATGCACGGGTGAATTTTGACTATAACCGTGCTGTTTTGGCATGGCAGTTCTTCGATCTGTTAGCCTTCAACGGTGGGCAAGAGGATGCGGCGTTGCGTGCGCGCTACTTGCCACTGCGTGAGGCAGCCCGTGCCAATTCGCCACTGCTGCAACCGCCCTATTTTGATCCACAGACACAAATAGAAGATGTGCCGCGCTATGAAGCAGAGCGCTATCTAATTACCCTTGCGCGCCTAACCGAGCAGTTCCGCGCCGCCCTGCACGCTAAAGAGGCTTGGAGCAGCAAGACCAATGCCTACGCCATCCACCAAACACTGCTGGCTGTCTCGCTCTTTCTGCTTGGCTTGGCAGTCACGCTGACGTATCCTTTCACGCGCAGGTTGTTCGCCGTCATCGGTGTGCTGATTGCGCTCTTGGCAGCCGCCGCCGCCTTCAGCACATGGCTAACACCGATCCGCGATCTGCGGGATGTGCCAACTGCCATTGACGCCTATGCTGAAGGGGTTGGGCTAATGCACCAATCACGCTATGAAGAGGCGCGTGCTGCCTTTGGGCGTGCTATCCGTGCGGCGCCTGACTACATCAACGCCTACATTGGGCGCGCCACTGCTGCCGATGCGCTGGGCGATTTACAGGCAGCCATTGCTGATGGTGAGCGTGCGCGTGCGCTTGGCGAAAATTCCTCACAGTTGGCAAGTTCGCTGGCATGGGTCTATGCTCGCGCCTACCGCTTTGATGACTCGCTGCGCTTGTATGAGGAGGCTGTGCGCGTTAATCCCAATGAAATTTGGGCATATTTTGATTTGGGCTTGGTGCGCCTTGTGAGTGGTGCGCCGCTGGCGCAGGTGCGCGCCACTTATGATCAGGGTGCGGCGTTGGCAAGCCGCCTAACTGCCGAGTCACGCGCTAACGGTGGCGCACCACCCAGCTACTTGTGGGATGCCTTTGATGATGCCAGCACCCAGCTAGACCGCTTAGTGCGTACTTTGCGCCAAGCTGAACTGGGCGATGAGGTGTTTGCTTTAGAGCAACTGAGTGCGCTGCGTGGGCAGGAAAAGATGGTGGAAGCCCTTTCGCACGCCTTGAAAAGCCTTGCCGCCAGCCTTGAATACTATGGTGTGCCGCCAACGGCGCTGCCAATTGCCAAATTCAGCCCGCTGCGTGTGTTGGATGCTGAAGCAGAACTTACTGAGTCTTTTGCCCGCCATGAGACAGTTTTGCTGTTGCAGACCGATTACAGCGGACTGCGCGACGGCAGCGATCTGCTCATTAAGTTTTTCAATGAAGGGACAGAAGACACCTCGCTGCGTGTCTTTGAGGCGTGGCGGCATGGCGAACGTGGCACAATCGAAATTGAGATTAGCAGTTCTGAAGGCGGTGCCTATGCCTTCCGAACGGGTTTGTATATCGTCGAACTCTATATAGATGGGCAGTTCATGACCAGCGGGCGTTTCCGTGTGGAGTAGCAACGCGGGCAAGGGTGCGTGTTGGGCATAAACAACGGCGCGCTCTTATAATCTCGTCTGTGCCGCAGGCAGATTTTGAAAGTAGCGTGTTTATGCCCACACAGACCGTTCCAATCCAAGATTCAGTGCAGGTTGCCAACGCAAGCTGGGTCTTGGCAGGCACAATCCTGCCTTCTAGCATGGCGTTTATCTCAGGCAATGCGCTGACGATTGCCTTGCCTGCTTTGCAAGCAGAGCTTGGCGCACGCGGCTCGGATGTGCTGTGGATTGTGAATGGCTACATGCTGTTCCTCTCTGCTTTGATCCTGATTGGCGGCGCACTGGGGGACCGTTTCGGGCGCAAGCGTGTTTTCATGCTCGGCATTGCGCTTTTCACGCTGACCTCAGCGCTTTCCGCCTTCATGAACGACGTGGGGCTGCTGATTGGGCTGCGGATGGTGCAGGGCATTGGTGCGGCACTGATGGTGCCGGGCAGCCTAGCGATCTTGAGCGCGATCTTGCCACCTGCACAGCGCGGGCGCGCTATTGGCACATGGTCAACTTTTAGCGCCATCACGACGGTGCTTGGCACGCCACTGGGTGGCATTTTAGCAGAGGCGGGCTTGTGGCGCGCCGTTTTTTTCATCAATGTGCCATTGGGCATAGCGTCGCTCTACATCCTGTGGCGCTATGTGCCAGAAAGCCGTGATGAAAATGCGCCCGCACGGCTGGACTACTGGGGTGCGCTGCTCATCGCGTTGGCACTTGGTGGAATCACCTATGCCTTTTCCGAAGCACCCAACGCAGGCTTTGGCACGCCGCTGATCGTGGGGACGCTGCTTGGCGGTGTCTTAGCCTTTGCGCTGTTCATCCTTGTGGAACTTCGCACTGATCAGCCCTTGGTGCCGCTTGGGCTATTCCGCAACCGCATGTTCGCTGGCACCAACCTGATGACCTTCTTCGTCTATGCCACGTTCGCTGTTTTTCCCGTCTTCCTGTCGTTGAATCTGATTCAGGTACAGGGCTATTTTGAGAGCATTGCCGGCTTCACTATTCTGCCGTTTGGCATCCTGTTGGCATTGATGAGCCGTTGGGCGGGCGGGCTAATTGATCGGGTGGGCGCACGGCTACCGCTCACCATCGGACCGTTGGTGCTGTGCGGCGGCTATGTGCTGTTGGCGTTGAACGGCATCACGGGTGGTGCAGAGGCATACTTCACCACCTTTTTCCCTGCCATTGTGTGCTTAGGGATTGGGATCGGCATTACGGTGGCGCCCCTGACGACTGCCGTGATGAATGCTGTGCCGAATGAGGCAATTGGCACGGCAAGCGGTGTGAACAATGCCGTTTCGCGTATAGGCGGTGTGCTGGCGCTGGCAATCTTCGGCGCGCTTATGTTGACGCTCTTCGCCGAGTCACTTCGCAGCAACACGGCAGACCTACCGCTTTCGGCAGAGGCGCGCCTCACCCTTGAGGCGAACGCGGCGCAACTGGCAGAAACGCAGCCACCTGACGATTTAGACGACGCTACAAAAGAGGCAGTGCGCGCTGCCATCAAAACGGCGTTTGTGGCGGGCTTTCAGGCACTCATGCTGATGATGGCGGGCTTATGCGCGCTGGGTGCGCTCACCTCGTTCATCAGCATCGCGCCGCACCACCGCTGAGCGCTCTAGCCCTGGTTGCGGAAGGCTTCCCACGCAGCCTCTAGGCGGGCTTCATCCGCAGCGCGCTTGAAGGAATGCAGGTAAGGGTTAAACGGCTTCTTGGCGGTGTTGTATAAATCAAACAAACCGTCCAGTGCTGCGATCCTAGCGTACATGCCGTTAAAAATGCCCTTGAATTCTGCCTGAATGCCTTGTGCCGCAAGATGAGCGATGAAGGCGTGTGCTTTTTCAGTGAGGGCAGCCATACGTCTCGCCTGATCAGAGGCAGCAGGCGTAGTAGGTGCGCTGCCCACAGCCTGACTGGCTGCCCCTTGTTTTGCCAATTGATCGGCGCGCTCATTCCAACGAACGCCACTGTGGCTGGCAACCTTGCGCCAGGTGAGTGTGATGGGCGCGGCACGCACCGCCGCCGCGTACTGCTTGGTCAGCGGCTTTGTCACCTGCCACTCGCCAGTTGCCCATGCCTGCAAGCCGATGTAATCGTAATAGATGGTGGCAGCCTTGATGCTGCGCGTTTGGCACCACTGAAGCGCCTCCAGCACGGCTTTAATCTCGCCACCCACTTGCCGATGGGCAGGATCAGTCTGTGCAGCGCCATACAACTCTTCTACCACTTGCCCGTTGCACAAGATGACCACGCCATAGCCGACTGCACCGCCCTCGAAAGAGCCATCTACATAGATTTCATAGTGATCGGGTGCGCTGCTATCGCTCATGGAAGCCTCACTCACCAAGTTGTTGGGCAGCGCGTTCTGCCATTGGATCGTGCAAAATGGTGTAGAGGCGCTTGACCTCGCGCAGCAGGGCGGTTTGTTCATTCGAGTCGCCACGTGCAGCCGCCGCTTGCGCCCGTATCCAAAGCGCATCTGCCTGCCCTTTGCGGTAGCCCAGCTTGCGCGCCAAAATCTCTGCCTCGCGGGCAAGCGACTCAGCCTCTGCCGTCCTGCCTTGCCGCAGATGGATTTCCGCAAGCCGCATCTGCGCCCGTGTGACCGCTTCTTGATCGCCAATGGCACGGCTAGCTGGCAGCGCGGATTCAAGCAGGCTCTGTGCTTCCTCCAGCCGATTTTGCGCGATCAGGGTGCGCGCCAAATTTGCCTGAAAGACTGCGCGCCAACGGGCAGAATCGCCTTCTTCAGAGGCGACGGCTGCCAGCGCTTGCTGGTAAAGCGCTTCTGCCTTGCTATATTCGCCGAGTTCGTGGTGCGCCTGCGCTAAGTTGCTCTGCTGAACGGCGATCAAGAGCGGATCACCCAGTTGGCGGCTGATGGCGAGGGCTGAGTCGAGCAGGGTGGCGCCTTCGCGGGCGCGCCCTGTCATCACATGGAACCAGCCATAGTTGCCCAGCCGCACGCTTTCAGCGCGTGGGTTGCCCGTCTCACGGGCGATGTTGAGCGCTTGCTCATAGAACGATTTTGCCGTCTCCACCTCACCCAAATCGGTGTAGAGCGTTGCGACGTTGGAGAGGACAAAGCCGCGTGTGGCGGCATCGCGCACGTTGTTCAGCAGCATGGTGGCGCGCTCATAGTCGGGCATGGCGGCGTTAATGCCAGAGAGCGTGCGGCGCAGCGCGCCAATATCGCAGAGCGTGCGCGCCGCCTGTGCGTGATCGCCGCTCATCTCAAAGAGCGAGAGCGCTTCCGTCCATTTTTCAAGGGCAGCCTGATGCGCGCCTTGTTTATGCAGCAGCGCACCGATTTGGCGTAGCGCTGAGGCGCGCCCTTCGCGGTGATCCTGATCCGTGCTGGCAAGGCTGAGTGCTTCTTCAAAACATGCGAAGGCTTTTTCGCCCTCACCTTGCTCTTGGTGGAGACTGCCAAGCGTGATCAGGGCGCGCACGCGCTCGGCGCTGGTCGAGTCAGGCTGGAGGTCAATCGCTCGTTGAAACGCCTGCATCGCCGCCGCATAATCTTTCTGAGCGCGCTGCACGTTGCCAAGCGTGATGAGCGCATTTGCTTCAGCCGCAAGGTCGCCAGCGGCGCGGGCTGCTTCGGCGGCAGCTTCCGCCAACTGGAGCGCTTCTGCATAATGCCCTAGGCGTTGGTGTGCGCTGGCACGTTGCGAAAGGCTGAGCAAGGGATCGTATTCATGGGGCAGCGAGAGCGTTTGCGCCTTCAATTCCTCCACACGGGCATAGAAGGCTAACGATTCGGCAAATTGCCCTTCGCGGTAGAGGTGATCGGCAAGCACGCACGACCACATCAATTCTTGATCGTGCTGCTTATACTGCTCTGCCATGCGGACTGCCTGTGCCAACAATTTGCGCCCGCGATCTATCTCACCAACATGCAGATGTGTTTGTCCCATGCGCCCTAGAATATAGGCAGCCTGCTGCGAGTTCTGCATTGCCTGTGGCAGCACTTCTTTAAGCAAACGCAGCGCGTAAGCGGCGTTGCCCTGCCGCAGATAGACATCGGCAAGGTTGCCCAGCGCAAGGCTGACCGTTGCGTTATCGTTCGCACGCCTGCCCAGCGAAAGCGCTTGCTCCAGAAACTGCTGCGCGGGCTGAATGGCATTTCGCTTCAGGTGATAAGCGCCTAAATTCAGCAGCGCACGTGCCTGCCGAAAGGGTGCGTCAGCGTTTTTAGCAAGGCTGAGCGCCTCTTCAAAAGCAGCCTCTGCCTCATCAAATTTGCCCCACTCGGTATAGAGCGCGCCGATCTGCCCTAGAAAGACCTCTTGCACATGGCTGAGGTTTTCGGCACGCGCTCGGTCCAGCCCTTCCTGATAGCGGGCAAGTGCTTGTTCGGGCTGATGGTTGCGGCGCGCTTCGTCGCCTTCACTTAGAATGCGGCGCAGTTCTGCCTCTTGTGGGCTGATGCTTGGTTGGGCAGTGCCAAACAGTCGGGCAACGAATTCACGTATCTGCATTAAAATTCCTCAGGGTTTTGGTAGTTGGTTAGGGTGTGGGCTGCTTGTGCGATTCAGGCTGTGGGCTGGGCTGTGCCTGTGGTGCGGGCAGTGGTGCGGGCAAAATGTCGCCAGTGATCAGGCGTGCGGCACGGTTGCGCGTGAAGTAGCTCCATGCCCATTGGATCAGCACTAGGAGGCGGTTTTGGAATTTCACCAACGCCATCAGATGCACAAAGAGCCAGATCAGCCAGCCTAACAGTCCATGCACATGCAAACCGCGCAAATTAGCAACAGCCGCAGCGCGCCCAATGGTTGCCATGCTGCCTAAATCTGTGTAGCGGAAAGGCTTAGGCGTGCCAATGTTGCCGCGCAGCCGCGCTTGGATCAAGCGGGCGGCATATTTCGCCTGCTGAATGGCAACTTGCGCCACACCGGGCAGCGGCTTCCCGTCTTTATCGGGGTAATGTGCCGCGTCACCAATCACGAAAATATCGGGAAAGGCGGGCAGCGTCAGATCAGGCTGCACCATGAGCCGTCCGACGCTATCTTGCGGTGTGCTGGTGGCAGCCGCCAGCCTATCGGCAAAGGCTGCGGCGCGCACACCGGTTGACCAAAGCGTTGTTTGGGCGCGCACAATTTCTTCCTGATCGCCCGTTTTCAAGGTCACGGTATTGGCAGAGAGATCGCGCACAAGCGTATTCAGGCGCACCGTAACGCCAAGTTTGGCAAGGCTTTCGGCGGCACGCGCTGAAAGATCGGGCGGATAGGTTGGCAGCACACGGTCGGCGCCTTCCACCAACAGCACACGCGCTTGGGTCGGATCAATGTTGCGGAAGTTATTCCGCAAGGTATGGTTAGCGATCTCGCCAATGGCGCCAGCAAGTTCAACGCCGGTTGGGCCCGCACCAACGACGACAAAGGTCAGCAGTTCGCGCACACGCTCAGGATCACGCTCACGCTCGGCAGCCTCAAAAGCGAACAGCACGCGCCGCCGTATGTTGGTGGCGTCCTCGATAGTTTTCAAGCCCGGCGCGTAGCGTTCCCAATGATCGTTGCCGAAATAGTGTTGGCGCATTCCAACTGCCACGATCAGCATGTCGTAGCTGAGTTGGCTGCCGTCATTCAAGACCAGGTATTTCTCTGCCGCGTTAACGTCCTCCACACGCGCCAACAGCACTTGCACATTGGGTTGATCCTTCAAAATGGCACGCAGCGGCGCCGCAATGTTAGCGGGCGAAAGCGCCCCAGTGGCAACCTGATAAAGCAGCGGCTGAAACAGGTGAAAATTGCGCGAGTCCAATAGGGTAATCCGCACGGGCGCACGGCGCAGGGCTTGTGCGGCATTCAGACCGCCAAAGCCACCACCAATGATCACAACATGCGGCAACGCTCCGCTGCTGGGTGGCGTTTGTGTGTTCATGGTTCACCTGTGTCTGTAAAATAGCCGAACCTAAGATAGAGTCTAGCATGATCGCAGTCAGGCGGCAATGGCGGGCTGCCATTGGCAGACATTCACACTTATCTGTAGTATCATTAAAGCAAGTAGAAGAAGCTGTGTGAGCATCAATGAAGCCTGAAGAACTTTTGCACCTTTTAGCACCCTACCTAGCGACGGATCGCTTCCGTGCGCTGCTTCAGCGCACCGATCTGCCTTCAACTTCACAAGGCGCGGCGCTGACGGTGGATATTTCAGGCTTCACGCCACTGACCACCCAGCTTGTGGCAGAATTCGGCGCACAGCGCGCCAGCGATGAGCTAAAACGCCGCATTAATCCGATGTTTGAGGCAGTGGCAGGCGCGGTCTTTCATCATGGCGGCAGTGTGATCCGTTTTTTGGGGGATGGCTTCACCGCCTGGTTTGACGATCAGCCCATTGGTGCCAATGGATCGGTGCTGCCGGGTGTGCTGCGTGCTGTGGCATCTGCCATGCAGATGCAAGAAATTATGAGCGTCATGCGTTTGTTTCGCGGGCTGCGCCTGCGGATTTGCATTGGCATGGGCGGCGCAGATCGTTGGTTGGTGGGCTTACCACACTACGGCTGTGCCGATGTGCTATCAGGTGCCGCCGTGCGCGCTGCGCTGAGCCTTGCCGTCGAGACGCAGCCCGAACAAGTCGTCGTCCATGCCGAATGTGTGCCGCTGCTGCGCGAAGCAGGTGTTGCTCTGCAACTGAACGAGACGGGCAATGCTTTGGTGATCAGCGTGCCGCCTTCGCTGGCAGATCAGGCACGGGCAGCACGTTGGGCGGCGTGGCAAGCGCAAGGCGACGCCGCCGAAGTGCTTGATGAAGTGCGCCCGCATGTCAGCGCCTTCATCCGTGAGCGCCTTGAGCAAGGACTGGGCGATTATGTGGGCGATCTGCGCTACGCCATTCCCATGTTTGTGAAGCTGAATTTGGGCGGCACCAGCCGTCCTGATTACCGCCGCTACGAGGCGGAAATGTTCCACAATGCCCTCGATGCCTATGTGTGCAGCGCACAGCGCACCCTTGCCGATTTCGGCGGTCAGTTAATGTCTGTGGAAGTGAGCGACAAAGGCTGTGTGGTTTTTGCCGTTTTTGGCGCGCCGATCACCTATGGCGACGAGGCAGAACGCGCTTTGCGCGCTGCGCTTGCCTTGCGGCAAAGCACGCCGCAGGGCAGCACAGTGTCCACGCACGCCATCGGCATCAGCCGCGGTCTGGTTTATGCTGGCACGGTTGGCGGTGAGGTGCGCCACGAATATAGCACCATTGGCGATGAAACGAATGTGGCTGCCCGTTTGATGGGCGCGGCAAGCGGCGGGCGCATCCTCGCCTCGTCGGCGGTCTATAAGGCTGCCGATAAGCGCGTCATCTTCGAATATCTGCCCGAAGTAGCCATCAAAGGGCGCGCCCAGCCGATCCCAGTTGCTGAACCTGTCAGTTTTCGCGCCAGCAGCGCACGCCAGTTGAAGTTAGGTGCCTTGGTTGGGCGCACCGCCGAGTTAGAGCGCCTTGAGCGCCATTTGAAGGCAGTGCGGGCAGGGCATCCGCGGGTGGTGCGCCTTGAAGGGGAAGCGGGCATTGGCAAAAGCCGCCTTGTCTCAGAGTTGGTGCGGCGGGCAGTTGCGCTTGGCTTCCGCGTTGGGCAGGGCGAAAGTTTCAGCACAGGGCAGCTAAGCGCCTATCTGCCTTGGCAGAACATCCTCAGCACCTTGCTGAGCCTAAGCCCAGAGCTGCCTGATGAAAACATCCAGCAATTGCAGATCATGCTGAACAACCTGCTGCCGAATGACGAGTCGCGCTTGCCCTTACTGGGCGATGTGCTGAATTTGCCCATTCCTGAAACACCGGTGACAGCCAGCCTCGAAGGGCAGACGCGCCAACAAGCGACCTTTGCACTCATCACCGAATTGATCCGACGCCTAGCGCGCCGCCAACCGATTGTGCTGGTGCTGGAAGACATTCAGTGGATTGACGAAAGCTCTGCCAACCTTGCTATAGACCTTGTTCAGCAGCTTTTGGTGGCGCCTGCGCCAGTGCTCTTGCTGGCGGTGCAGCGCACCTTGCAGGGCGAAGCGACCGCCGAACGCTTGGTAAACGAACTCCGTACCAAACGCCTGCACCACTATATCGCCGTGCAAGAACTTAGCCGTACGGAGGTGCTTCACCTGCTTGAGAAACACTTGAACGCGCCCATCAGCCCGTCCCTGCTTGATTTCATCTGTGAGCGCGTGCAGGGCAACCCCTTTTTTGCCCTAGAGCTGGCAGAGGCACTCCAAGAGGCAGCCCAACTGCAACCAACGCCCCAAGGGTTGGCAATTGTGGATGGTGCGAAGGGTTTCAATGTGCCGCAGACGGTGCAAGGTGTGGTGCAGGCGCGCCTTGATAGCTTGAATGAAGCGGATCGGCAGGTGTTGAAGTATGCGGCTGTCATCGGGCGCGAGTTTTCAGTAAATCTGCTGGCGGAAAGCCTGCCTAGCGGCACCTACACAATGGAACGCTTGCGTGAGCGCCTCAACGCACTACGCATTACCGCTTATATCTATCCCAGCAAAGCAGACCGCGCCTACACCTTCAAACATGCTATCCTGCAAGAGGTGATTTATCAGGGCATGTTGGCAGAGCAGCGCGCCGAAATTCACCACAGCGTTGCGCTTGCCCTTCAGCGCCAAACCCCAGATGCCATCCCGCTTTTGGCGTATCACTTTGCCCAGAGCAACAGCCGCGAAGAAGCCCTTCGCTACACCCTAGAAGCAGGGCGCAAGGCGTTCGCCGAATATGCCAACTTTGCGGCGTTGGAATACTTTGCTCAGGCAGAGGCATTGGCGCAAACGCCCGCAGACCGTTTTGAGATTTGGCGGCGGCAGGTGCGTGTGCTGCTGCGCCTGGGCGAGACAAGCGCCGTTGCCGAAAAGCTGCCGCATGGCTCACACCTGGCAGACAGTGCCGCCCGTGACGACTGGCAGGCGATTGTCCATCTGCTGCGCGCTGATTATTTTACCCAAACCAGCGCCTGGTCAGCAGCGCTGCAAGAGGCACACCTTGCCGTGCTGTTGGCAGAAGGGCTGGGTGAGGATCGCCTAGCGTGGCAAGGCTATTTGTTGTTGCGCGGCGCGCTGCTGCGCCTGAGCCAACCAAGCAGCGCAGACCGTGCCGATCTGGACCGCAAAATGCAGACGCTTGCTAATCGGTTGGGCGATCAGCGCTATGTGATTGAACTGCTGCTGACGTGGTTTGACGAGATGTACGCTGAGTCGCCCGAGAGCGCTATTCAAGCAGCGCAAACCACCCTCAAAGGCGCCCGCGAATTGCAAGACCCTGTGCTAGAGGCTGAATGTCTTTCAGCACTGGTGGATTTATACATGCGCGAACACAACTTGCCCGCCGCCTTAGAAGCTGCACAGCTTCAACTGGAGCGCTTGCGCCAAATTGGTGATCGACGCCGCGAAGGGCTGACCCTCAACCAAGTTGGTGAACTCATGATCAACCTTGGGCAAGTGAATGAAGGGCATCAGTTGGTGATAGATGCCTTCCAAATGCTCAGCCAAGTGGGCGAGCGCGGCGGCGCGGCAACTGCACAACTGCTGACGGGCATCGTCTCGGAATATTTGGGCGTCTATGATGAGGCGCTTAGCCACATGCAGCGCGCACGCAGCATTCAAGAGGCGATCAATCTGCCGATGGAAGTGGCACTCACACGCTTTCATATCGGCTGCATCTACCTACGGCAGCGTGCATGGCAAGCTGCTGAGTCTGAACTGATGGCAGCCCGTGCAGTTTTTGCCGCCAATCCACGCCAGAAGCCGCATATTTTGCCCTTAGAAATTGATGCAGCCTTAGCAATCGTTGATCTGGGCATGGGGCGCTACATGACGGCGTTGGAGCGCGTAAACGGCGTGGCAGTGCGCCTCAGCCGCCAGCAGATACGCGGCTTGTACCGCCCAGTGATGGCAACGCTTTTTACGGTGCGCGTGCTTGCCGAAAATGGCGAGGCTGCCCGCGCCAAGCAGGTTGCCGAACATGCACGCTTTGCGTTGGCTAGCACCTTCGCATGGCTGCATGGCAAGGGCTGGCTTGAAGACTACATCAACGCGGTGTGGTATAACGCAGAGCTGATCAGCATACTGACTAGTCAAAGCGCTGTTCTTTAAGGCGGCGGCGAATATCAAGGTTTGCCTCTCGCGTGGCAATCGCATCGCGCTTGTCATAGTCTTTCTTGCCTTTTGCTACAGCAATTTCGACCTTGGCACGCCCTTTTTTCAAGTAAAGGCGCGTTGGCACTAACGTATAGCCGCGCTCACGGATTTTGCCGATCAGGTAGGCAATCTCTTTGCGGTGCAGCAGCAGTTTACGGGCGCGCAGCGGCTCATGCCCAAAGCGGTTGGCTTGGGCATATTCAGCAATATGCACGCTGAGCAGCCATAGCTCGCCGCCGCGTTCCTCCACATAGCCATCGCCCAAATTCACCTTGCGCGCACGGATGGATTTAATCTCCGAGCCGATCAGCACTAAGCCTGCTTCAAAACGCTCACCCAACGTATAGTTATGGCTTGCCTTGCTGTTGGTTGCTATGACGATAAAATCGCTCGCCGTCTTCGGCGTTTTGGCTGTTTTCGCCATGATCTCTATTTCCTTCTCTAGCGAATTGTCTCACTGGTCATGGCAAGAGTCAACCTGCTCTCCCAGAGGCGCGGTTTGCAGGTTCGGGCAAGGCGTGTTACAACCGATCTAAGTTCACAATCCGCTGCACGCACTGCGGCGGATTCTAGTGTGATGGTGAATTGTATGGCGTTACCTGAATTGATGGGCGATGCAGATTTCTTGCACGCGCCGCACTCTGCCCGCTCTGCTTTGCAAGCAGCAGAAGACACCCTGCACCGCTTAGCGGCTGCCCTTGAGGATGTTTTTCTCATCTACAATGTCGAATACCTGGATCAACCAACCCGTAACGGCACAGCCGCCCACGCCATTGTTTTTCAGGGCAAGCTGCTGGCTGACTCCGAGCCAACTTATCCGCTGCTCTTGAAGCGCTACCAAGCGCTTGGCTACACACCGTTGCTGCGCCGCAAAAACGGCATGGATATGGTCGTGCTGATGGAAGGCCTTGTGCAGCCGCGCCGCATCCATTCGCCGCGCTGGCTGCATGTGCTGCTGCTGCTGCTCACCATCATCACCGCCACCATTAGCGGCGCGCAATTTCAGGGCGCAGTGCTGAACATGCGCGCCATTCAGCGTGGCAATTTTGCCAGTGTGGGCGATGTGGTTCAGGCAGGCGCGCCGTTTGCGCTCACGCTGCTCTTTATCTTAGGCGTGCATGAGATGGGACACTATTTTGCGGCACGCCGCCACCGCGTAGATGTGACGCTGCCCTATTTCATCCCATTCCCGTTTTTTCTGCTTGGCACGCTTGGCGCGGTCATCTTCATCAAGAGTCCGTTGAACAACCGTAAGGCACTTTTCGATGTGGGCATTAGCGGACCGTTAGCAGGGTTTGTGGTGGCGCTCATCGCCTATATTATCGGCTTATTTCTGCCGCCGGCTGGCGCCAACAACCTGCTCTTGCTGGGCATCGGCAACGAACGCATCGGAATGCCGATCCTGCTGCAAGGCTTGGGCGATGTGCTGCGTCCGGACTTGCTGCAAACCTATGGTGGGCGCAATATTTCATCGCTTGCCGTCTTTGTGGCGCGCCAACCAATTGCCTTTGCGGCTTGGTTTGGCATGTTGCTCACCGTGCTGAATCTGCTGCCGATTGGTCAGTTGGATGGCGGGCATGTGATGTACACGCTCTTTGGCGAGGCGGCGTGGAAAATCGCACTCGCCACCTTTGCCATCATGATCTTCTTAGGGTTGACGATCTTTCCAAGCCTGCTCTTTTTTGCCTTCCTCGCCTTCCTGACTGGGCTGCGGCATCCGCCACCGGGTGACGACATCACGCCGTTGGATAGCCGCCGAAAGCTGATCGGCTATGCCACCATCGCCCTGTTCTTCCTGATCGGCACCGTGACGCCTTTCACCTTTGGGCGTTAAGCTGCACAACAGCAGGGACGCTCAAGCGAGCGTCCCCATTTAATTATTTTCTTGTACAGCCTGCCCAAAGGCTAAGAGGCGTGTGGCACGCCGCCAAGCTGTTCTTCGTAAAAGGCGAGATCGTTCGGTGTATCAATATCAATGCTCAGGCGCTCGGAATGGTGAATTTTGAGCGTTGCGCCGTGCCGTTCTGCCAATTCGCAGTGGCGCTGAAAGCTGCCTGCCCCAAAGGCATAGGGAACGAAGCCGGGCGGGTTAATCAGCATGGCATTGGTGCCATCCTCATTCCGATCTGGCACTAGCACGACGGTATGCCGAAAGCGCCCTAGATGCAACACTTCCTCTACGTCTTGCGTGGTGTAAAGCGGCAAATCCGCCGGCAGTACCAAGACGCTCGTTGCGCCGCGCAGCCGTGCCACTTCGGTCGCACGCAGCAAGGCGGCGTTCAGCTCTGGCGTGCCGCTTTCCTGTACTGTGTGCGCCCCATATTCACGCGCAATCGCCAGCACCTTCGTATCGCGGCTAATTACCATGACGCCTGCTATGCCGCGCACGCTGCTCAAGGTTGCCAAGCCATGCCGAAGCATACGCTCTGCCAGTGCTTCGCGCTGTTCGGGCGTTAGCACACTGGCAAGGCGGCTCTTGGCACGCACGAAAGGCTTAACCGGCACAATTGCCCAAGTGGTCATTGATGTAAATCTCCTATCCAAAATAACACTTCTTCTGCCAACCGTCCCCGATCTGTTGGCGTCATCATACGGATATTTGTTATCAAAGTGCGTTGTTTCAGCGTCACCTCACGATCTGCCTCATCCACCACAAAGCCATCGATCAGCCCATCATAGTAGCTTGCCACACCTGCCACGTCAGCGCGCAAGCCTAGCTCATGCATTATCTTAACCGTAGGTCCCTTCAAGGCTGCACCCGCAATAATGGGGCTTATGGCAATACATGGCACACGCCGCGCCATAAGCGCTTCCCGAATGGCACGCACCGCCAAAATCGGCGCAATGGACAACAGCGGATTAGAAGGACAAATGATGATCGCCTCCGCCTGTTCCAGCGCTTCTAACACGCCTGCTGCTGGCTGTGCTAGCTCTGCGCCTTCATAAGCCAAGCGCGTGACGGTTGGCTGCCAGCGGTAGCGCACGAAATACTCTTGAAAAGACAGTTTTCCATGCGCCACCGTATAGACGACGGTTGCCAGTGGATCGTCCGTCATGGGAATCAGACGCGCCGTAACGCCCAATCTTTCACAGAGGTGTGCGGTGATCTGGCTGAGCGGCTGACCCTGCGCCAGCCAATGGGTACGGAGCAGGTTTGTGGCAAGGTCAAGATCGCCCAGCCCAAACCATGTGTCTTCGCCATAGCGCGCCAACATGCCCAACATTTGGCGCGTATCATCCGCGATGCCCCAGCCGTTGATCGGGTGTGCAATGCCCGCTAAGGTATACATGACCGTATCCAGATCGGGCGAGACGTGCAGCCCATAATGGCGAAAATCATCGCCCGTGTTGCCAATGATGGTCAGTGCGCCGTGTGGCAAACGTGCCGCCAAGCCCGCTGCCAGCTTTGCGCCGCCAACGCCGCCCGCCAACGCCACCACGCGCCTAAAAGTGTGGTTTAGCGCCATAGCACACGCGTTTCAAGCGGCTGGCGCGTCGCTTCGCGTTCCACAGCAGGGTAGCCAAGCGTGATGAGTGCTTGCGGCTGCCAATCAGTGGGCAGATCGAGCGCGGCACGCACCACCTCAGGGCAGAAGAGCGGCGCACACATCCAACAAGCACCCAACCCTTCGGCGTGGGCTGCCAAGAGCAGGTTTTGAACCGCCATCGCCACACTTTGAACTGCCATGCTGTATTCTGCCTCTCCACGTCGTTCATCCAAATAGCGATCCATGTCTACCATGCTCAAACAGACCACCACCGCCATCGGTGCGCTGCTGATGCGGCTGTACGAACGGCTCACATCGCGCTCGATCACGTCGGGCGCGGCGCCATCTGCGGTGAGGTCAGCGCGCAGCCGTTCACCCATTGCGGCGGCGAGCCTTTCGCGTGCCTCAGGCGTGCCAAGTGCGGCAAAACGCCACGGCTGCCGATTATGCGCGGAAGGCGCCCAGATCGCCGCCTCTAGCAAGCGCACCACAAGCGCTGATGGCAGCGGCTGATCCGTGTAGCGCCGAATCGACCTTCTACTTTGCATTATAGCGTATATCGGGTGCGTCATGTGCGGTTTGTAAGCATTTTGAGTCGTCATTTTACGGAAAATTTCACAAAGTATGGCGTATTTGAGTGCGCTGTGCAACAGCCGCTGGCAATCTGTGGTAGGGCAGAACCTAGCCTTGACGGGCTGCCTTTGATCGCCTACAATTAGGCTTGTTGCGTGCGGATTACACGCAGCAGGGCCCTATAGCTCAATGGTAGAGCAGCGGACTTTTAATCCGTTTGTTGTAGGTTCGAGTCCTACTAGGGTCATTTACCGCAGCGCGCTACACAGCGCGCTTTTGAGTGTGTCTACCTAGCGGCTTGGTGCGCCGCCGCCCGCGTGGAGTAGCTCTCGCATAGCCTCAATCAGGGCGTGTGGATGGAAGGGTTTCGCCAAAAACCGATTGGCACCCGCCTGTTCTGCCTCAGCCCGATTGCCACTGGCAGACATCAAGATGATAGGTATATCCGCAAACTGCTCAGTGCCGCGCAACATACGGCACAGCGTGTAGCCGTTGTGGTGGGGCATTATGCCGCCCGTGATGATCAGGTGCGGCAGATGTTCATATGCCAAGCCCAACACTTGCCGTGCATCTGTTGTGCCAATCACTACATCGCCATGCCGTTCAAGGATCAAACGTACCAAATTCACAAAGCTTGGATCACTATCTACCACCAGCACCCGCGCCATAGCCTATCCCTTGTGCCGCCATTTCTGCCATGTTTGCCACTGCTGCCGCCACGAAACAAAAGATAAACGCCAGATCGATCACGAAGTAACTGTTATCCACCAAACCGTGTGCTAGGATGTTTGCCATCGCGCCCATCGCACCCACCACGCACGCCGCCGCCAACGGATCGCGCTGCGCGCCGCGCCAGAGCTGCCGCCATGCCCTCAGGCTTGCCCGCCAAAAGGCAAGCTGCAATGCACCAAACATCAGCACGCCGCCCAGCCCAAGCCGTATCCAGAAATCGAGCAGCACGTTGTGCGGATGCGAGAGATCAGGCTCTTCCCAAGCGCTTGGCAAGATATAGCGGCTGCGATAGAGATACAGAAATTGATCCAAGCCGCCGCCCGTGATCGGACGCTCTGCGATCAGGCTCAGGCTGGACTGCCACAACTGAGTCCGCATCAGCGAAGATGCCCGCGACAGATCGAGCGCGCCCTGCAAGCGCGGAATCTGTGCGGCAAGCGGCAAAGCAATCAGCCCTAGCACCGCCACGCCCACCATGATCAACGCGCCGCGCCGCCAATCCCACAAAAGCAGCACACAGGCTAAGGCGGCGGGAATGCCCAAGACTGCTGCGCCCAAACTTTGCGTCAGCGCTAGGGCGATCAGCACGATTAGCGTGAGGACGCCCGCGCCAAGGCGCCTGATCCACGTTGGTGCGAAGAAGATCATCGCCACGCCAAAGGGCAGCACACGCCCTAAGAACAGCGCAAGGTTATTGGGCGAGCTGTAAACGCTCATCAAACGCCGCGTGCCTTGCTCTGCCAGTGCGAAGCCGCCCGTCCCCGTCAGGAAGCCGTACAGCCCGATCAGCGAGACCGCCACGCCTGACATGAGGAAGACATCCACCAGCAGCAGCCACTCGCGCCGATTCGGGCGCACAACGCGCAGTAAGGCATAAAAGAGCAGCGGCTCTAGCACGATCACGCGCAGCTCACGGATTGCCGTTGAACGCTCAGCGCTCCACAGCAGGCTCAACACGCCCAACGCAGCAAAGGCAAGCATCGCCCAGTCTAGGGCGATCAGGTGCAGAGTGGGCAAGCGCGCACCGCGCACCACTGCCACACCGCCGCGCAGCAGCAGCGCGCCAAAGGTTGCCAGCAGGCTTAGCTCGACCATTGGCGCTGCCCACACATACAGTTCAAGCGGCGCGAGGAAGAACGGCGTCCAGAAGGCGACCAACGCCAAGCCGATCAGCGGACGGTTGTAGATCAGCACGCCAAGCGTCACAAGCGCCGCAGCGGTGATGATCAGGTGCGGCGAGAGATACAGCGCGCCACTGACCGCCGCCGCCGCCGTGATAGCGACTGCATCGCGCCGCAAAACGGCAGGCAGCAGATCGTTGAGCGTTAATGCCATGCTCAGCGCACCAATGATCGAGATCAGGACAGCGCTGAACACCGCCGCCATCTTGCCTAAATAGGCACGCACTGCACGCGCTGTTTGTTGGCGTGCGCCGTGTGGCATTTGGCGCAGCGCCCATAGCGCACCCAACCCACCGATTAGGGCTGCCAACCAACCGCCACCGATCACGGGCAGCGGCACGGCAGGCGGCGACTCGCCAACCGCCACTGCCGCCAAAATCCAGCGGTCGTAGCCGACGTATGGCACAACTTCGGCTTCATGGGTGCCTTCACCCAAGCCCGCTGCCGCCCGAATGGTGACCGTCTCTGGTTGCAGGCGGGCAGAGCGCAGCACCATATAGCCGCCTTCTTCATTATGCGGCAAGCTGTTAGCAGGCTGTCCATCCACCTTGACGTAGAGATAGGCAAGATAATTGCCACGCCGCACGCGCAGCGCTAAAGATTCACCACGAAAGCGAAAAGTCAGGCGTTGTGGGCTAAAATCAAAATTCGGATCGCCATAATCGGGAGAGCGCACATCTGCGCCAAGCGCGCCAAGCTGCCAAGCGCCTTCATAGCGCAGGCGCGGGTCGGTTGGATGATGCAAGCCAATTTCTAACCCTTCGCCCGAAAAAAAAGCGCCGCCTTCAAACCACGCCGCCGCCTTGCCCGAAACGGCAAAGCCATGTATTGGGTCGTCAGCAGGTGCATCCGGTGACCAGTGTTGCAGGATCAAGCCGCCGATCCATGCCCACTCACGGGCTGCCCGCCCATAGGCTGCCCGTGTGTAGGCGGCTTGTGTTGTTGCGTCCACCTGTCCCCAAATCGAAGGCGCGCCGCGCCAGCCTTCAGGCAAGCTGTTCCAGCCAAAATGACTGCCCCACAGCGCCTTATGTCCATCGCCGTTTTGCTGCATCACCTCGCGCAGCAGGATCAAGCGCGAGAAGTTCAGCACATTTGAGTCGACAGTGCGATCCTCAGGTGAGGTGTTGAAGCCGTAAGGTTTGCCCGCCGCCGCGTCGAAGTAATCCTGCGCGCCGTAGGCATACAGCGCCCGCAGATAGCTCAAATCGCTGATGTTGCGCGGACCTTGTTCCACAGTTGGCGCCAAGCCCGCCGCAATCACCGTTGCGCTCAGATCGTTGCCCTTGATCGCAGGGTAGGCAGCCGCCAGCAGCGCCGCATATTCCGCTGGCTGTGGATCGAGTCCGCCCCAGCGGTCATACAGGTTTGGTTCATCCCAGATTTGGTAGAAATCAATCTGATCGGCGTAGCGTGCGGCAAGCGTGCGCGCAAAGCGTGCGAAATGCTCCACATTGGTGGGCGGCGCATAGAAACTGCCTTGTGCCTCACGCCGCCGCGCCCAAGTCGGCGTGCTTTCCAGCACCGCCACAAGGCGCAGAGTCGGTTGTGCGGCAAGGGCAGCCACAATCGGATCATAGCGGCTGAAATCGAACGTGCCGCGCTCAGGCTCAATCTCTGCCCAATAGAACGGCTGCCGCACCCAAACAAAGCCTGCCGCCGCGATCTGTGCCAGCTCACGCGGCAAAGCCTCTGGTGCATATTTGGTTAGGGCAGTGTTCACGCCTTGCAACGGCACTTTGAAAGGCAGCGCGCCGCCATCGGCGGGATTTTCCCAGCCGCGCACGGCACGCCCATACTGATCGGCGCGCCACAGTGCCACGCCAACACCTAAGGCACTGATCAGGCAGCCTACGAGGAAGGCAAGCAAAGCACGCGGCATAGTTTACTTCACCCAACGCGGGCTCAGCGCGCTGCCTTCAACCGTGATGCGCGTGGCACGTCCGCTGCTGACATCTACCACGTGCAGATCGCCCTGATAGACTAACACAATCTGCTTGCCGTCGGCGCTCCACTGAAATTTTGCGCCGCGTGTGCGGTCTTCAAATGGCACAATGCCAACCTGATCGCGCTGCGGAAAGACAAGGCGCGGATTGCTGCCATCTCGATCTGCCACCACCAGATCATATTCGCCGTTCACGCTGTCGTTCGGTGTGCGCGCCTGCAAATAGGCGATGCTGCCGCTAAGCCCGCCGCCTTCTGTCGTGTTCAGCGGCGAAAACTGCGGCGCCGACCACATCCCGACGCGCTCAAAGATCGGGTTGATGATGAAATTCGCCACCGTGTTTACGACTGCCACATCAAAGACGGGGCTGTTTTCAGGCGGCTCGTTGCCAAGTGGCGCACCGTGCACCGCTGCCGCTAAGATCGCGCCATCCGCTGACCACGAAAGGCTAGGCTGCCACAGCCAGCCACGTGCCAGCGTCGTTTGGTAAATGCGGAAATCAATCAGCTTTTGGAAGCTGCCGCGCTGCATATCCACCAAGCCGATGCCCTCCGCCTGCGCCCAAGCAAGGCGCGCACCATCAGGTGACCACGCGAAAAAGGTTCCCCATTGGCTGTAAGTGCCGCTATCGGTCGGTGGTAGGATCGGATCAGCCCCGCTGATCTTGCCGGTGGCATCCAGGCGTGCGATGAATAGATCGTTGAGCGCCTGATAGCCGGGTGGCTCGCCGCGTGGGCGCAGTGTGGAGTAGCTGAAGGTGTTGGGACGGTTGGGCAGCCATTCCGCATAGAGGACGTTATCCACGATCAGTTTGACGGGCTGTGCGCTCGGATCAGCCGTATCCAACAGCACCCACAGCTCGTTAAAAACCTCCGCCGAAGGTGCGTCGGGCTTGCGGGTATAGAGCAACTGGCGTCCATCGGGCGAGAGCGCAAAGACAATCCCATCCAAATTGCCGCCGGTGGGCAGCGCGCTCTGGGTCAGGCTGGTCTCGCGGATAACGCGTGCCTGCCCATTGCTGATGTAGAAGATCGCGCCGCTGATGGCGATTGGCTCTAAGCGGCTGGTATCCACACCCACAGCCACCACTTGGCGCTGCGGCTGTGTGATGATGGTGCGGCTGCTCTGGGTGCGGCGGCGCTCAGTGCCGTCTTCCAACAACACATCGTAGCAAACGCGGGCAGTGCCGTTCACGCCGCCCTGCAAAACGCGGGTGGCACCTTCGGGCAAATCAGGCGTTTTAAGCGTCTCGCTCTCGTATGGCACCACTTCATCAAGGCATTCAGCGCGGTTTTCCACGCGCACCACCGTGATCAACATGCCGTCGGTCACCGGTGTGAAGTCAGGCGGATTCAAGCGATCAAAGGCGCCCAGCACCACGTTAGCACGGCGCAGCACTTGCCCAACCGAGCTAGGCGGATTGACCGAGAGCGCTAGTTCTTGCCCATCCACCTGAAGGCGCACACGCAGCAAGGTTTCACCCGCACCAACATCGCAGGCTGCCACGCTGAGCGCTACCAACACAATCAGCAGACGCCGCATGGCTAACGCTGTCCCCAGCTGGTGTTAAGTTTCAGTTTTTCGCCCTCACCGCCGCGTATTCGGTAGAGTCCGCGTATGATTTGATCGGCTGCGACGAACATCAGGATGAGCGCTTGCACCACCTTGATCAGCTCGCTTGGCACACGCGAGGCAAGTTGCATTTGCGGTCCGCCAGCATCCATCATGCCAAACAGGAAGGCGGACGGAATAATGCCAATCGGATTATTGCTTGCCAACAGCGAGACGGCAATCGAATCGAAGCCGAGCGCCAAATTTTGGTTGGTCTGGAAATCTTTGGTGACGCCTAGCACCTGAATGGCGCCTGCCAAGCCCGCCAAACTGCCCGCGATCATCATGGTCAGGATCGTCATGCGTCCAACCTTGATGCCAGCGTAGCGCGCCGCACTCGGATTTAAGCCAACCATCCGCAGTTCAAAGCCGAAGGTGGTCTTATACAGCACAAACCAAATCAGGATGGCGACGCCAATAGCGATCAGCACACCTAGATGGAGCGTATCGCTGGCACGCCCGCCCGGTGTGTAGATAATCGGCAGTGCGGCTGTGTCAAGGATGGGTGGCGTGCGGTTGGGATTGCCGCTGCATATGCCCGGCGCGGTGCAGAGCGCCAAGGGCCCGGCGGGCGTGTTGGCGCGTGCGGGCGAAACCAGCCATTCTAATAGGAGCGCGGCAATGTAATTGAGCATGATCGTAGAGATCACCTCGTGCGCGCCGGTGCGCGCCTTCAAGAAGCCGGGCAGGAATCCCCACGCCGCACCGCCCAGCGCACCTGCCAACATCGCCACGATGATATGCAGCAGCGGCGGCAATCCGCTGATGCCAAAGCCTGCCCACGCCGCACACAGCGAACCGACCAAAAGCTGCCCTTGCGCGCCAATGTTGAATAGACCGCCCTTGAAGGCGAACGCCACCGCCAAACCCGAAAGGATCAGCGGCGCCATTTTGATCAACGTGCGGACAAGCGCCGCATCCGTGCCGAGCGAGCCTTGCAGCAAGCCCTGATAAGCACGGAACGGATCACGCTCTGCCAGCAGGATGAACACTGAGCCGATCAGCACCGCCGTGAAGACTGCCAGAAATGGCACTGCCAAGGCGCGCAGGGTGTTCTGTGCGCCGCTTGCACGGCTTGGTGCAGTGGTCGGTGAGCTAATGCTTGGTGGTTGGGAAGGCGAAACAGCCTGTGCCATGCGCGTAAATCCTTCTAAAGGGCATTTGGCAGTATGATACCGCCTCTGCGTGAAAATGGCGATCAATTCCAACCAACTGCCGATCAGTTGCTTGTGTTGGCGCGTGGCTCGCTGCCGCGCACCCATTGGTTAAAAACCGACGAAAGATCGCGCCCTGAAACGTCCTCAAAGGCGCGCTGCACATCATCCGTCACGGCAATGCCATACTTGTGCCGCCTGAAGTATTCTGCCAGCGCCGCGTAAACCGTCTCGCGCCCAAGCTGACGCTCCAGTTCCACGTAGAATAACGGTCCTTTGGTGTAGATGATCGCGCCGTAGGCAATGCCTGTATAGTTGCGAACGGGCAGTTCCAGCGGCAGATCGGGCAGGCTGCGCGCAAGGTAGCCGGTGTAGCGCTGCTGAAAGTTATCTACGTAATCCTCGCCAACCTTCGGATCGTCGTAGGCGGCGCGGAAGTAGACAAACTCCGTGTAACTGGTCAGCGATTCGTCAATCCACGGCAGCGCCACCTGATTGTTGCCAACCAGCGCGTAAAACCATTGATGCCCAACCTCATGAGCAATGACTACTTCCAAGTAGCGGTTGCCTTGCACCCACGCCCGTTCGGCAATCTGAATGATGCCGGAAAACTCTACACCGCTGGGCGTCGGATTCTGCGCCACGACCAACTCCGCATACGGATATTCGCCAAAGGTGGCGTTAAAAATCTTTAGGGATTGCACAGCGTATTGCATAGCAACTTTTGTGCCGTCCGTAGAGGAAGCAGCGCGATCTTTGTAATGCAGCATCACAATGCGTGTGCCGTCTACCTCTGTGCTGGTGATCATGTAGCGCTTGCTTGCCTGAAAGGCGTGATCGCGCATGGGACCGGTCACATCGCGGTAAGTGACGCTGCCGTCGGCGTTGCGCGTTGTCTCGATGATCGTGCCGCTGGTCGCCAACACCAAATCGGCGGGCAGCGTCAGGCGCACATCATACAGACCGGTTTCGGTGTAGGCGGGATCACCTTGTGGTGAGGGCAAATCTGTCCACCAACCGACCTGTGGCTCATAAACGGAAAGGGTTGGATACCAGGCTGTAGCAGAGACGACATCGTTCACATAGCCAAAACGCCCATAGCTCGTATTCAAGCCACGCGACATGACCAGCGTGAAATCGAGGCGCACCTCAACAGACTCGCCATCTTGGAGCGGCACGGGCAGCGGCACGCCCATCACAGAGCGCAACTCAGAAAGGCTCGGCTCAACCTTCATCCCGTTCACCTCAACGTGATGCACCGTCATGCGTCCGCCAAGTGCCGGTGTGTTGCCATACAACCGAAAGACCAGCAGATCGAGTGCCTCGCCGCTGCGGTTGGTATAGCGCACGCGCTGCGCGCCGCGAAAGACGGCATCTGGCTCAAAGCTGAGGCGGGCAACAATGAAATAGCGGTTGCTATTCACAAAACGGTCAACATCCGCCGCAAAGGCGGGCTTCATTGCCTTTTTATGGGCGCTTACGTCTTGCCAATCCACTTCGGGCAAATCGTGCAGCGGCGGCGCGGGAACAGCCGTCGGTGTGGTGAGTGGCGCGGCGGTCTCGGTTGGCGGGAAGGTTGGCTGTGCGCTGAAGGCGGCGGTGTTCGGCGCAATCAGGGCAAGGGCGGCAACCAGAAAAGCAGCCAGCAAGCTAAGCGCTGCAAGGCGAATGGGCGTTTTCATGCGCTGATAATCCTAAAGCAAAACAATACGGTAGAGAGAGTATAGCGCGTTGGGTGCTGTTCTAGCGAAACCAACGCCGCAACACCTGCCACGTGACGCGCCGTTTGGCGCTGATGCGCCGTCGTTTGCTCAGCATTTGGGCGCGCAGCCGCCACGCTTGCCAATAGGCGGGCAGCGAGCGCGGTTCGCGCAGCAGCATGAAGGCAAAAATGCCGATCTCATAAGCGAGGAACGGCACTATATCGCGCAGCAGGTGGGCGGGAAAGTCATTCTTGAGCAGCAATAGATAACGATTCCGCACGGCAAGGCGGCGCATCCAAGTTGGCGCACGTTCGCGCCTGCCGGGACGAAAGGTGCGGATGTGCTGTGCCTGCGCCGTTGGCACATACAGGCACTGCCAACCTAGCAGTTGGGCGCGCCAACACAGGTCTACATCTTCCTTGTGCATGAAGAAATCTTCATCAAACACTTCGCCATCTAGCTGAATATCCGCCAACATGCTGCGGCGGTAAAAAGCGGCAGCGCCATCCACACCAAAAACCTCGACAGGCTGCATCGGGCGCTGATCCAGCGGCGCATTTTCGGCGATCAGCCCTTGCCGCCGTGTCCGCCGCATGAACAAACCTGCACCATCTACGGCGTGTGGCGCTGACTCCAGGCTTTCGCAGCGCAGCAAACAGGCGGCTGCCATACCGACTTGCGGATTGGACTCAAGGGCTGCCAGCAGATGCGCGCAAAAATCAGGCGCAAGGCGCACATCAGGGTTCAGCGTCAGCACGTAATCTTCGGTACAGTCTGCCAGCAGGCGGTTATGGGCGGCAGCATAGCCAAGATTGGTGGGCGATTCGATGACAACAAGCGGATGCTGGCGGGCAAGTTGGCAGGTCGCATCGGTAGAGGCGTTATCGAACAAGCGCACGCATGGCGCTGCCTCAAGCTGCTGGCTGAGCGCCGACTCAAGGCAAGCGCTCAGCGTTGGCGCACTGTTGTGCGTGACGATGTGAATGGCGAGTGACGGCATCTTAGACGAGGGTGATCAACGCCTTGTTCTGCTCGACGGTCTGCCCTTTTTCAACGTGAATGCGCTCCACCTTGCCCGCACGCGGTGCTTTGATGTCGTTCTCCATCTTCATGGATTCAAGGACGACCAACGGCTGTCCCTTCTCCACCGCTTGCCCTTCCGAGACGCGCACCGCCACGATCAAGCCGGGCATCGGCGAACGGATAGCGATCTCGCCTTGCGTCACGCTAAAGCCGCCTGAAGCGCTCATCAGGCGTTGTTGGCGCTCGTCTAGCACTTCAACATCATACAGATCGCCCTCCAAAAGCACTTGATAGCGTCCGTCCTGATTTTCGACCAATGCCTCTACGCTCTTGTTGTTGATGAGCGCAGAGTAGAGCGCTTCTGAGATGTGATAGAAATCCACGTGGCGTTCTTCACCATTAATGGTCAGCCGCCCGTCTTTATCCAGCTCAATCTCAAAGGTTTGCCCATTGACTGTTGTCAAATACTTCATCTTAACTGATTCTCGCCAAGTGGTGCAGGAAACATGCTTGCGATTATAGCCTATTGTGGCAAGGGCGTGTAGCGCTGTGTTAGCGAAGCGGTGGGTAAGCTGTGTTAAAATGTGGCAAGCTAGAGGTGTGGAGAGGCGTAGCAATGGAAAAAGTGCAAACACGGCTGAGCAGCGCGGCATTTCGCCACTTTGAGGCGCTGCCACAAAATATGCACAGGCGCTTTGAACTGCTTGAAGGGGAACTGATCGAAATGCCTTCGCCTAGCCCGCTGCATCAATGGATCGTTGCTGAACTGCTCTATTGGCTTAAGGCATTTTTGCGAACAAATCCACTTGGCTATGCCTTTGGCGATAACCTTGATTACGAACCTGCTGAAGGCGTCATCGTGAAGCCTGATGCATCGTTCGTCTCCTATCAGCGTGCGCCAAGCCTGCCCGAAGCCTTCAAGATCATGCCCGATCTGGCGGTGGAAGTTATCTCGCCAAGCAACACCGAACGCGAGATGCTGCGGAAGGTGCAGCTTTATTTCGCCCACCAAACACAGGTGGTGTGGGTAGTTTATCCCGATCAGCGCATGGTGCGTGTTTATACGCCTGCGGCGCAAGGCGTCAATGTGCGCCAATGGGTGGAAGGCGAAACCTTAGAGGGCGGCGCGCTGCTGCCCGATTTCGCGCTGCCCATTGCCGATCTTTTCCCCAGAGCTGAATGAAGATGTGGAGCAGCGTAGCAATGGAAAACGTGCAAACACGGCTAAGCAGCGCGGCATTTCGCCAGTTTGAGGCGCTGCCGCAAAATATGCACAAGCGCTTTGAACTGCTTGAAGGGGAACTGATCGAAATGCCTTCGCCTAGCCCGCTGCATCAATGGATTGTCGCACGTCTTGTGTTTTTGATCAGCAGGTGGCTAGAGCAATTTCCACTTGGCTATGTCTTTGGCGATAACCTTGATTACGAACCTGCTGAAGGCGTCATCGTGAAGCCTGATGCATCGTTCGTCTCCCATCAGCGTGCGCCAAGCCTGCCCGAAGCCTTCAAGATCATGCCCGATCTGGCGGTGGAAGTTATCTCGCCAAGCAACACCGAGCGCGAGATGCTGCGGAAGGTGCAGCTTTATTTCGCCCACCAAACACAGGTGGTGTGGGTAGTTTATCCCGATCAGCGCATGGTGCGCGTTTATACGCCTGCGGCGCAAGGCGTCAACGTGCGCCAATGGGTGGAAGGCGAAACTTTAGAGGGCGGCGCGCTGCTGCCCGATTTCGCGCTGCCCATCGCCGATCTTTTCCCCAGAGCTGAATGAAGATGTGGAGGGACGTAGCAATGGAAAACGTGCAAACACGGCTGAGCAGCACGGCATCCCGCCACGCCGCATGATCGCCGCTTGCCAGCTACCCTTCGGCTTTGCCCTGATGCTGCGTGTGCGGGCGCGCTGGGGCGTTTCCCTACGCGGATGGCACCCGCAAGGTTGGCAAGTGATGCCCAGCTTGCCCACTTGCGCCACGTAGGACTATAATTCAGGCGTTGCCGCAGCTATCGCAATTCTTAAAGTACCACAGAAAGCGGGTTAGAATGCCTGAAAAGAAGTTTAACGTTGGGCTGATTGGTGTGGGCAACATCAGCCCTGCCTACATCAAGGGCTGCCGTGCCTTTGATGTGCTTAACCTTGTGGCGTGCGCTGATCTGGTGATGGAACGGGCGCAGCAAGTGGCGGCGGAAAACGGCATTGCCGCTTGCAGCGTGGCAGACTTGCTCGATGATCCAAGCATTGACGTCGTCGTGAACCTGACCGTCCCCGCCGTTCATGCTGAGGTCAGCTTGCAGGCACTGCACAAGGGCAAGCACGTTTACTCGGAAAAACCCTTAGCAATTGCCCTGAGCGATGCCAAAGCTCTGCTAGACCTTGCCGAGTCCAAAGGGCTGCGCGTGGGCTGCGCGCCGGATACCTTCCTGTTTGGGCAGCACCAAACAGCGCGCAAGGCACTAGATGACGGCTTGATCGGTGTGCCGGTGGCAGCCGTTGCCTTTCACGCCCAACACGGTCCTGAAAGTTGGCACCCCAACCCTGACTTTTTCTATGCGCATGGTGGCGGTCCGATGCTGGATATGGGACCGTACTATGTGACGTGCCTTGTGAATTTGTTTGGTGCGGTGGCACGCGTCAGCGGTGTGGCGCGCACCTCGTTCCCAACGCGCACCGCCGGCGACGGGCATAGCATTCCTGTCAGCGTTCCCACCCATTACACGGGTGTGCTTGAGTTTGAAAGCGGCGTGAGCGCTACACTCATCACGAGCTTTGATGTGTGGGGACACAAGCTGCCGATCATGGAGGTCTATGGCGCCTTAGGCACGCTCACCATCCCTGATCCCAACGGCTTCAACCCAACCGAAACACGCCTGTATGTGCCTGATAAGCACAACTGGGAGGTGCTTCCGATTCCCTATCCGTCGGCATGGGCGCGTGGCATAGGTGTGGCGGATATGGCACACGGGATTTTGGAAGGGCGCCCGCACCGCGCCAGTGGGCAGCTTGCCTACCATGTGCTGGAGATCATGCTGGCGTTTGAGCAGGCATACAGCAGCGGCAGTTACGTCACGCTCAGCAGCCGCTGCGAGCGCCCCGCCGCGCTTTCGCTGAGCAGCACAGAGCGCCTGCTTGCCTAGCGTTTGGCAGGTCACGGGTTGGGCAAGCCCGATCCGTGACCCTGTACATTGGGTTCATGTCCGAATGCTCGGCGCTGACGGCGCTCAGGCTGACCCATCAGCAGCGTACGGCAGCCGCACGTAAAAGGTTGTGCCTTTGCCAAGCGCGCTCTCAAAGCTGATGCTGCCGTTGTGCAGTTCGATAATCAGCTTGGTGATTGCTAACCCTAAGCCCGTGCCGCGCACGCCGCCCACGTTCCCCGCACGGTGAAATGCCTCAAACAAGCGCTTTTGGTCTTCGGGCGGAATGCCAATCCCACTATCACGGACTTGCAGGACAGCATGATCGGTATCCGCAGCAAGGCTGACCACAATCGGGCTACCTTTGGGTGAATATTTTACGGCGTTGCCAAGCAGATTCAGCAGCGCTTGTTCCATCAACTTAGCGTCAAAGGGCAGCGCCAAATCGCGCTGCGTGCCTTCGTAAGCTAGAGTGTGTTCGCTGCCCAGTGAGCTAACGAAATCACAGAAAATGGTGTGGCAGTGTGCGGCAAAATCGCCCAGTTGTGGCTGGCAGCGCAGTTTACCCGCCTCCGCCTCGCCCAACGTTAACACATCATCCACAATGGCATTTAGGCGTGCGATCCCTTGCTTGATGGCATTTAGCCGAGCAGTTCGCTGCTCTGGCGACATTTTCTCGAAATAGTCTGTCAGCATGTCGGCGGCAAGGCGCATCGAGGCGAGTGGATTGCGTAAGTCGTGAGTGATCATGGAGATTAGGCGCGAGCGCAATTGGCGCAGGTCTTTCTCTTTTTCCAGTTCCACCTGCAAAATTTCCGCCGTCAAGCGTGCCTCTTCCATCTGTTTGCGTTCTGTTATATCATGCATCGTGGCGAGGAAAAAGCGCTGCCCGTCTAAAAAAATCTCGCTGATAGCCAGATCAATCATGAAGTGTGTGCCATCGGCGCGTTTGGCAATCACCTCCCCCGCGATTTACCGATGATGTGCGGCACGCTGCTTTGCATATAGCGCTGCATATAACTATCATGGTGGGCGGCGTCTACCTTGTTCATCAAGAGTTCCACAGAGCGCCCAATCAATTCTTCTTGCGTATAGCCGAACAGCTTCAAAAGCGCCGGGTTAACACGCTTGATGATTCCATCTTCAGTCGCAATCAGGATGCCATCCATCACATTTTCGACGATGGCTTGCATTTGGCGCGCCAGCATATCGCGTTCCCATTCGGCGCGTGCTTTTTCCAGCCGCATCTGGCGCGACTGAATAGCGTGATCAACAGCCTGCCCAAGCCGCGAGAGGCGATCCTTTAACAGATAGTCATACGCGCCACGCCGCAAGCACTCCACCACCAATTCTTCGCTCACACTGCCCGTTACAACGATGAAGGGAATATCCATCCCACGCGCTTGCAAATCAGTCAGTGCTTGCAAGGCGTCATAATTGGGCAAATCATAATCCGCGATAATGACATCAAACACTGGCGAGAGTTTGGCAAGATAGTCTGCCTTACTTGCTGCGATTTGCCATTGAACAGTGTAGCCCGCTTGGCGGAGCGTGTGCGTGATCAATTCGGCGTCGTCAGCAAAGTCATCAACGATCAGCACGCGGAGTGGTGTTGGCATAAAACATCCCACTAGCAAACACAATTTTAGATGGGTGGTTCGTTCAGGAGCAGCCAATACATGCCCAACTGTCGAACTGCTTCCCGAAACTGCTCAAAATCTACGGGCTTCACAATGTAGCTGTTGACACCCAACGCATAGCAACGTTGAATATCCGGCTCCTCCCGCGAGGAGGTCAGCGCTACAATCGGGATACTGCGCGTGCGCGGATCGGCTTTTAGGCGCTCCAGCACTTGCAGACCATCTAGTTTGGGCAGCTTCAGGTCTAACAACACTAAACGCGGATGGTTGGTAATATTGCGATCCGCATACTGCCCTGTGGCAAACAGAAAGTCGAGCGCCTCGGCACCATCGCGCACTACGAAAATTTGGTTGGCAAGGCGCGCTTCGGTAAGGGTGAGGACGGTCAATTCCTCGTCATCGGGATTATCCTCAACCAGCAGAATTTCAACGGTTCGGTAGGGCATGAGGTGTGTTGTCTCCTAGCGTAAAATAGAATGTGGCGCCCTGATTTGGTGCGCTGTGCGCCCAGATACGCCCGCCGTGCCGCGTGATGATGCGCTTGACAATTGCCAAGCCTACGCCATTTCCCTCATATTCGCGTTGATCGTGCAGGCGCTGGAACACCACAAACAGCTTATCGGCATAGGCAGCGTCAAAGCCAACACCATTGTCGGCAACACAGTAGACTGTTTCGCCTGCTACAGTTATAGCATTGATGCGAATGTGTGGTGATTGTGCTTTGCGTGAATATTTTATAGCATTATTAACTAAATTCACGTAAACTTGCTCTAACAATGCCCGATCTGCTAGGCAATGTGGCATGTCTGCCACTTCAAAATGGGCTTGTAACTCAGGCTGCGCCACTCGCAGATCCTCAATGACCTTATGTGCAAGCTGTGTTGGTGAAACCTCTACCAAGCGTAAGGGCTGCCTGCCCAAACGCGAAAGGCGCAGCAGATCATCAATCAGCGTCCCCATGCGTGTGGCATTCCCTTGAATACGCCGCAAATAATGTTGTGCTTGTTCGGGCAGTTCGGAAGCGTAATTTTCCGTCAACACCTTGGCAAAGCCATCCATGGCACGCAGCGGTGCACGCAAATCGTGCGAGACGGAATAGGTGAACGCCTCAAGCTCCTGATTCGTCTCCTGCAACTGATGGGTCACTGCCCGTATTTCCTGTTCAGCAAGGTGGCGCTCTGTAATATCAATGCCCACTGCTTGAATTTCAACCACATGCCCATGCGCATCGCAGATCGGAATGTTGCGCCAAGCCTGCCAGCGCAGTTCGCTCTCGGCGTCAATTGCCTGATTCTGATGGTTTATCTCTTGACGGTGTTCTACCAGTGCTTGCACATAGGCGCGTGTTGAGTCGCGCTGGTCGGTAGGAATTAGTTCTAGAAAGCTGCGCCCGATCAGTTCCTCAGACGTTTTACCGAAATGGCGGCAGTAAGCATTATTGACAAAGGTGAGTGTGGTATTCGGCAGGTAACGGCAGATCATCTCGCTCTGCGTCTCTAAAATGGCGCGGTAGCGCGCTTCGCTTTGGGCAAGTTCAGCGGTGCGCGCCGCAACGCGCTGCTCTAGTTCCTCTGCATAGCGCTGTAACTTGTGGTTGGCAGTTTCAAGGCTGCCGATGAACAGCCAGACCAGCACTGCCGCAATCGCATAATAAATGCTGTTGGTGAGCCAGTAATTTAACGGCGTAAAAGGAAAGCGGCTCAGCAAGCCTGCATGATCCAAGCCCAAGAGAATGCCCCCATAAAGGATGCTGATCCCTGCCAGCAGCACACCGGCGCGTTTGCCCAGCACAAAACCGCATAGCATCACGATGATCGTAAGCCCAAAGCTGCCCATTGTGCCGTTACCGCCCGTCACCAGCGCCGAAAAGGCAACAATCAGCCACACGAAGCCTATGAAAATGTAGCTGACGCCTTGTATATGTCCCTTTCGCAGCCAGATCAGCAACCCTGCTAAGCCCAGCGCAGCCACCAAGGCGATCAGAAAATTGCGAAACAACAGCGGATTGCTCGGCAGGATGAACACATAGGTAGTAGCAACGGCTGCACCACTGATCAGGCAAGTGAGGATCAGCACATAGAGCAACCGTGCGCGGCGTGTGGTCTCAACACTGGGGAAAGTTGGTGGGCGCAGCCAAATCGGCAAGCCTTTGAGCATTTCTCACACCTCATCAGCAGGGAAGGCAAGCGGGTTTACGGTATACTATGGGTTCAGCTCATTCTTGAAAATAGGTGTGCCTAACCATGCTACGAAATTCTCTACGCGCTTTCGCGTTTCTTTCGTGTTCTTCTATTGTAATGCTAATTTGTGTGGGTGGTGCAATCCTCTCTGCGCTGATCACCCGTGAGCCGGCTGCCGCACAGCCTGCTGCCTCACGAATCGTCTATGGCTTAACGCTGCTGCCCAGCGGCTTTGATCCACATATTAACGCCTCGTCAGAGCTAGGCATTCCGCTGCGCTCTGTGTATGATACGTTGGTCTACCGCGATCCAACTACCAAAGACTTTGTGGCAGGGCTTGCCGAGCGTTGGGAAATTTCGCCTGATGGCTTGCTCTACACCTTCTATCTGCGGCGCGATGTGCGCTTTCACGATGGTGAGCCGTTTGATGCCTATGCCGTTGCCGCCAACCTTGACCGCATCACCAACCCTGAGACGCGCTCACAGAAGGCAGTCTTTTTGCTCGGCACATTCGAGCGCTACATCGTGACGGATACTTACACCATCCAGCTTGCGCTCAAAGCGCCTTACGCGCCGCTGCTCGATTCGTTGGCGCAAGTGTATTTAGGGATTGCCAGCCCGAAAGCACTTCAAGAATACAGCAACGATCTTTACCAACTGCATCAGGTTGGCACAGGTCCTTATCAGATGGTCGAGTTCATCCCCGGCGATTACATCCTGCTGCACCGCAACCCTGATTACCGCTGGGCGCCATCCTTTTACCTGCCCGATAATCCTTCGCCTGTAGAGGAAATTGAGTTCCGCTTCTTCACCGATCCCGCCACCCGTGCGCCTGCCCTTGAAAGCGGTGCTGCACACATCATGGGCGAACTGGCGCCGCTGGATGCCCTCGCACTCAACCGCCGCGACGACATGACGCTCATTCCGCAGCCGATTCCCGGAATGCCGCTGCAATTCTTGTTCAACACCGCCAAGGCACCCACTGACCGCTTAGACGTGCGGCGTGCCGTCATTACCGCCACCGACCGCACCGCGATCATTGACTCGGTCTTTCAGCAGCTTTCACCCGTCGCTTACGGACCGTTGGCGGCAGCCTCGCCTTTCTACGAACCACAAATCAGGCAGTTTTATCCTTATAACCGTGCGGTGGCACGCCAAGCGCTAAGTGAGCTAGGCTATACGGATAATGATGGTGACCGCATCCTTGACTTGAATGGCGCGCCGCTGCGCCTGATCGTCATTGTGCCGACGTGGGGCAATGCGCCGCAGGTGGCACAGCGCTTGCAAAGCCAATGGCGCGATCAGGGCATTGATGCCGAACTGCGCCAAGTGCCGAATTTGGCGGGACTGCTGGCTGCCGTCCAAAGCGGCGATTATCACTTGGTCGCCTTCAACGACTTTGGCACTGACCCAAGCCTGCTCAACACCTTCTACATGACGGATGCACGCAACAACTTCATGCGAGTCAGCAACACTAACCTTGACCAATGGCTGATACAGGCGGCACAGACCAATGATCTTGCTGAACGCCAAAACCTCTACACCGGCGTACAGGGCTGGATTATGGATCAGGCGCTCGTGCTGCCCATCCGTGACTATGTGAATTTGAATGCTCATAGCAAGCGCGTTAGCGGGCTAACCTTTGATGCCTACGGGTGGTTTCCGCTGCTGGCAAACCTCACCTTTAACGCGGATGAGTAGCTGCCATGCTGCGCTTTGTGGTGCGGCGCACTGTGGGCGTTTTGACCACGCTCTGGCTGGCGGGGACGCTTGCCTTCCTTGCGCTGCGCCTTGCGCCGGGCGATGCAATCACGCTGCAACTAACGCTCAGTGGTGCAACGGATAGCCAAATCGCAGTGCGGCGGGCAGCGCTTGGGCTGGATGCACCACTTGCCGAGCAGTATCTTGCTATGTGGCATGGCATTTTGCGCGGCGATCTAGGCGTTTCACTGGTGAATGGGCGCCCTGTGGCAGCCTTGATAGGTGAGCAGCTCGGTGCAACGTTGGCGCTGGCAGTTGGTGCGCTGTGCATGGGTGTTGTTTTAGGTATTGGGCTGGGTGTTGGCACGGCGCTTGGTCAGCCTGTGGTGCGCCGAGCCTGCGAAGGTGTGATCGTGCTGCTGCTTGCCACGCCGATCTATTGGCTTGGCACATTGGCGATCTATGTGTTTGCGGTGTGGCTTGGGTGGCTGCCTTCAGCCAGCAGCGGGACTGATCTGCGGGCTTTGCTTTTGCCGTGTGGCGTGCTGGGCATAGCGCTGAGTGGCAGCCTTGGGCAAGTGGCGGCGGCGTCCTTGCGGCAGGTGCAGCAGGCGGCGTTCGTTCAAGTGGCACGCGCTAAAGGCTTGCCTACACACCTAATCGTTTGGCGGCACATGTTGCGTGCCAACAGCGGCGCGCTGATCAGCCTGATTGGGCTGCAAGGCGGCTTTCTGATCGGCGGTGCTGTCATCACGGAGGCGCTCTTCACGCGGCGCGGGATCGGGCAGCTTGTGCTGGCTGCCGTCCATGGGCGCGATTATCCAGTGGTGCAAGGTGTGGTGCTGCTGAGTGCCTCTGCCTATGCCTTGCTCAGCGTGGCGGCAGATGTTCTGGCGGCGTGGAACGATGCGCGCCTGCGGGAAGGCTGAGCTGTGCGGCGGATAGATTGCTCTGGTGGGCTGCTAGGGCTGCTGATTTTATTGAGTGTGTGCGCGCCGTTCATCGCGCCCTACGATCCGCTGGCAGAGGTCGGTGCGGCGTTGGCAGCGCCTTCCACACAGCATCTTTTTGGGACAGATTTGATCGGGCGGGATGTGTTCAGCCGCACGCTGCATGGCGGTGCGCGCACGCTCAGCATTGGCATCATTGCCTTTGCTTGCACGGTGCTGATCGGCGGCGTGATCGGCTTAAGTGCGGGCTTTTTCGGCGGACTCTTCGATGCACTCATCGTGAGTTTGACCGATGCACTCTTGGCAATTCCAAGCCTGCTGATCGCGCTCAGCCTGCTGACGTTGGCAGGCAGCGGCAGCCTGCAAATTGCGTTGGCTGCCGCGCTCAGCGGCTTACCCGCTTATCTGCGCGTGGTGCGTGCTGCGGCACGGACGATCCGCACACAGCCGTATATTGAGGCGGCACGTGCGGTGGGTGCAAGCAATTTGGGCTTGCTGTGGCGGCACGCGCTGCCCAACGCTGCACCGATCTGCCTTTCGGCAGGTGTGGTGGCGCTGGCATGGGCAATCTTGAACGCTGCTACACTGCACTTTTTAGGGTTCGGCGGCGATCCATCTCTGCCAGAATGGGGCGCCATGCTGGCAGAAGGACGCGCTGTTTTTCGGGCTGCGCCGTGGGTGGCGTGCGCGCCGGGCGTGGCGCTCACGCTCACATTGTTAGCGGTGAATGGCGTTGCTAGGCGTTTGGCGCACTAGTAAACGTAACCATTGGCAAACTTCAAGAGCGTCTCTTGCCCTGCCTCGCGGCTGGAGGCGCGCAAAATCCAGTTGCCGTTAATCCAGCCGAACTCATAATAAGTGTAAGTGAAGCCGGAATAGACAGCGAAATAGTAGGGTGTGCGTGCCTCTGGGAAGCGCTTGAGCGTGCTGCCCGTATCCGTGCCATTGGCGCGCTCTAAAAAGCCGCTGAAGACCTGATCAAGCGTTGGTGTGCCGTCGGGAATATATTCGACCTCAAGGCGCACGGGCTTGCCTTCCACTGTGTACTCTGCTATGCCGTGCCGCCGACCTTCAACAGCATCTAGCGTATCCACATCAAGGGCGGTGCGCAGGTAATCGCCGGCGCGTTCGCGCAGGATTAGGTAGCCAGCAGTATCAGCCTCCAACGGGCGGCGGCGCTGATTAAAGCGCTCTTCAACCGGCGAGTGCGTGCTGATAAACCATAAGCTATAGGCGAACAAGAGCGCCGCACCGACGAACATCAGAATCACAAAGAATGAGCCGCTGCTGCGCCAAGCCTGACTTGGACGCGGCGCGTCATCTTCCGAGACTGCGAGGTTGCTTTGCATGGTGTGAGATGTGCCTCTCTGCACAGGTAATTATTGCGTCCTATTTCACAAGCCAGATGTGATCATAGCAGAAACGCGCCAATTATGGCAGGTTTAGGCAAGGTGAAGGCGCGCCACCACGTCGCGCACGGCACTGATCTCACGCCCGACGGGATAGCCACCTTCGCCTTCCACGCTCTGCATAGCGCCGCGAATATCCTTCAAGCCGCTGCCCGTCACCAACAGCACCACTGATTCATCGGCGCGCAGCACGCCTGACTCAATCGCTTTGATCAGCCCAGCATAGGCAGCTGCACAAGCAGGCTCGGCAAAAACACCGCTGGCACGCGCCATGGAAGGGATCGCCGCCAAAATTTCAGTGTCTGTCACGCGGAAATAGGCGCCCTCTGTTTCACGCACGGCGCGCAGTGCCTTAGTGCGGTCGCTTGGCAGCCCCGCCGAGATGCTATCGGCAAGTGTTTCAGTCCCGCCGCGCTGCATGGAATCTGCCGAAATGCCCTGTTCCCAAGCACGCACGAGGTTATCGCTGCCGGCGGCTTGCACACCGATCAAACGCGGCAGGCGCTCTAGCCAGCCCAGTTGATGCAGATCATAGAAGCCTTTGTGCTGCCCAGCGATGATGTTGCCATCGCCCACACTGACGATCAGTGCATCGGGTGAACGCCAGCCAAGCTGCTCGCAAAGCTCAAGGGCAGCGGTCTTTTTTCCCTCAGTGGTGTAGGGATTCATGGCGGTGTTGCGGCAGTACCAGCCGTATTCAGCGCTTGCCTGCACGCTGAGGGCATAGGCATCGTCATAGGTGCCATCCACCAGCAGGACGGTTGCGCCATAGACCAGCAGCTGCGCGATCTTGGCAGGCGGCGCTTTGGCAGGCACAAAAATAACTGCTCTCATGCCAACACTGGCACACAGCCCTGCCAAGGCAGCAGCAGCGTTGCCCGTACTCGCGGTCGTGATCACTTTCACGCCAAGTTGTTGGGCGCGCCCAACGACCATAGCACTGGCACGGTCTTTGAGCGAGCCGGTTGGGTTGCGTCCGTCATCTTTCAGCCACACCTCACGCAAGCCTAGGGCAGCAGCAAGGTGCGGCGCGGGGATAAGTGGCGTCCAGCCGACGTGCAGTGGCGGAATGTGCGCTGTTTCGGTCATGGGCAGCAGCGGCAAATAGCGCCACATATTGAGGGTGTGCGGCTGGGTTTGCGCGCTGATGTGTGCGGGCGTCAGGTCACGGCGCAGGGCGGCGTAGTCATAGCGCATATCAAGCGTGCCAACCGCACCGCAGCTTGGGCAGGTGTAGGTGACGCTATCGAGGGCATAGGTGCGTCCGCATAAGGCGCATTGGTAGTGGGAAAGGTAGGTAAGGGTCATTCGAGTGCCTCAGCGGGCTTGGCTTTTTGGGCAATTTCTAAGATAGCATCAAGTTTTTCAGTGATTTCAGGATCAATCTCTGCGATAGGGACGTAATCAGCAAGAAGATGATAGTTCGCCTTCCGCATCTGGTTGGATAAGCCTAACACTTCATAGTAGTTCTCGAAAAGTGGATCGAGAAATTCATCGGTTGCCTTTAGGTTAGGCGACCACGGATCAGGTTTACGCTGCGTAGCAAGTGCCTGTGTCAGGCGCTCTATCTGATCCCGCATTGTCTGAAGCCGACGTTCGACAAAAAGAGGTTCGCTACCCTCATCGGGATTTGCCTGTGCATAGGCAAACAATGTTGCTTGGCTGCACAAATAGTTCTCGATCTCACGGCGCTGCCACATCAGCGTTCTGAGTGCTTCTGATGGTAAATCCTTGTCCAAGCGGTCAAAAATTGCCACACCCATCAGATCGGGATAAGCCTCGCGCAGCCCGTAAAAGTGATCGCGTGCCGTCTGTGGATTGTTGCCATCTATATAGTGGATGAAAACGCTCTCCAGCACGTGGCTGGCAGCGTGATTGAGCCGCCGTGCAAAAGAACGTAAGATGCTCAAATCGGTTGAGCCTTCGAGATAAAGCACCCAGCCTTTACGCGCTGCCTGATAGTAGTGGTTGGCAGGAATATCCCGCAGTGCCTTGCGAAGTTGGCTGCCGCGATCATTGATGCGGCGCGGCTGCTTGCCGATAAAGGCAACCGTGCTGCCGAGTTCAATGTCAGCCTCGCTGAGGCGCTTAAAGTTTCGGATGTTCAGCTTGGTGAGCATAGAACGCTTTCTCTATGACGGCACGAACCACGTACCGTTCTCACGGCGTAGGGCTGCCGCCAAATTCGGCGGATCGGTGATAACTGCCGACGGACCACCACGCTCCAAAAAGCGGATGACTGCCTCTATCTTTGGCTTCATGCTGCCCGCCGCAAAATGCCCCTCTGCCATGTATTGGCGCGCCTCTTGCAGCGTGACTTGCTCTAAGAGGCGCTGTTCGGGCTTGTTAAAGTGGATTGCCACGCGCGGCACACCAGTCGAGATCAGGAATAGGTCTGCGCCAAGCCCGGTTGCCAACAAACTGCTAGCGCGATCTTTATCAATAACGGCATACACACCGCGCAGTTCACCTTTTTCGTTCCGCACCACAGGAATGCCGCCACCGCCGCAAGCGATCACCACATAATCTTTGTAGAGCATCTCGCGGATGGCGTCCAATTCGACAATTTCAGTGGGCTGTGGCGAAGCAACCACGCGCCGCCAACCGCGCCCAGCATCCTCAACCACCTGCCAACCTTCTGCCTCAAACGTCCGTGCCTCTGCCTCGTTCAGGAAGCCGCCAATCGGCTTATCGGGACGCTCAAAGGCAGGGTCATCACGGCGGACAACCGTCTGCGTCACAACTGTGACCACGCTCTGATTAATGCCTAAGGCGCGCAGGCTGTTGCGGAGCGCCTGCTGCACCATATAGCCGATGGCGCCTTGCGTGTCGGCAACGATCAGATCAAGTGGCACGGTGTGTACTTCATGGGCGGCAAGTTCGGCGCGCCGCAAAATAAAGCCGACCTGCGGACCGTTACCATGCGTGATGACCACGCGCCAGCCCTGTTTGATCAGCATGGCGATGTGTTCGCACGTCTCGCGCACAGCATCCCACTGATAGCGTATCTCGCGGCGTTCGTTGCTCTGGATGAGTGAATTGCCGCCGATGGCAACCACCACGATTTTGCTCGGCATCTCAAAAAATCCTTTTGGAAAGGTGCAAAAAATTATTCTATTGTTTGCCGGTAAAGCGGTAGCCTACGCCGTATTCACTTTGAATGTAGGTTGGCGTTTTGGGATCAGGCTCGATTTTGCGACGCAAGTGCGAAACATAAATGCGTGGGTAGTGATGTTCCGTGTGATATTCAGGCCCCCAGACCTGCTCCAAGAGTTGGTTGAAGGTCAGCACTTGCCCGCGATGCTTGACAAGGATGGCAATTAGCTTAAACTCGGTTGGCGTCAGGCGCATTTCTTGCCCGTTCACCCAGACGCGGCGCGCATTAACATCTACTGTTAGATAATCGTCGCTATAGGCAACTGTTTGCAGCGTCTCGTCATCGCGTGCGGCGCGGCGCATTAGGGCGCGCACCCGCGCATGAAATTCCATGTTGCGGATCGGCTTGATCATATATTCATCCGCACCCACATTTAGCCCACGCGCAATTTCTTCTTCCGAGATGGCGTGCGCGGTCATGATCAGGATCGGCACGTTAGAGAGTTCACGGATGCGCTGGCAAACCGTTAAGCCATCCATCATGGGCAATGCCACATCCAGCACCACCAAGTTTGGGCGCTGTTCGTGGAACATCCGCAAGCCTTCCAAGCCGTTGGTTGCTGTGCAGGTCTCGTAGCCGTGCTGCTCTAGATCAAGCTGCAACAGCCGATTCATCTCAGAGTCGTCTTCAACAATCAATACTTTGACAGCCATGTGCGCTTCCACCTGAAGAAAATAGAGAGTCAATAAGGCGCAAGTGCGCTTAATTAATTGTAGCACGCTTGTGAGCGAAGGCGAAAGCCTGTGGTAAAAGCACGCGGGCTGAGAAGCACAGAATGGGACGTGCTTCTGCATCATGCATAGAACTCATTTCAAAAACGAATAAAGGGTAAGTTTGAGAGGGAAGCCCTCTCGAAATCACCGCCTGTGGAGCGCGTATTACGCGCTCCACAGGCAAAAACCTACAACGCACTCAAATTTTGAAACAGCTTCTAGTTACGACAAACGAAGCAGGCAGAAGCACGTGCAGATTTTTTATCACGGGTTGTGTAACGGTCAACCTAATCGGGAATTGCGACTGACTCAATGCCCTTTTCTGGTGCAGGGAATTGCGGGTTAAGGCGTTCGAGCGCCTCGCGCACCGTGCGCGCAATCACATAGTTGCGGTACCACTTGCTGTTGGCAGGCACAATGTGCCAAGGCGCGTAGGGCGTGTTACAGTGCGTCAGCACCGCTTCGTAGGCTGCCTGATAATCTTCCCAATAGGCACGTTCTTTCAGATCGCCTAGCGAGAACTTCCACTGTTTTTCGGGCGTATCACGCCGTTCAGTCAGGCGTTTTTTCTGTTCAGCCTTAGAGATGTGCAGAAAGAATTTGAGGATGGTTGTGCCATGCTCGTGCAGCATTTCCTCAAAGCGGTTGATGTGATCATAGCGCTCGCGCCAAATGTGCTCTGGGACGAGGTTATGCACGCGCACGATCAAAACATCCTCATACTGAGAGCGATTGAAGATGCCGATCATGCCTTTGGGCGGCACAGCACGGTGAATGCGCCACAAAAAGTCACGGGCGAGTTCATCGGCAGTTGGCGCTTTGAAGGATGTGACCTGCACACCTTGCGGATCAACACTGCTGAAAACGTGCCGAATAGTGCCATCTTTGCCAGAGGTATCCATGCCTTGCAGCACAATCAGCAGCGCGTGCTTCCCCTCGGCATAGAGCGCCTCTTGCAACACATCCAGGCGCTGTTGGTCGGCTTCCATCTCGGCAGCCAGCTTCTTTTTCAGGTCTTTTTTGGCATCTTTTTTGCCGCTGCTGCCTTCCAAATAATCGGGATCATAGTCGCGCAAGTGGACGGGCGCACCAAACGGTGGAATGAGTGGTTGAGACATAAAACGGCTCCCTGTTCCTTAAACTGTGGGCATTGTAGCGCACTTTGCAGCGGAATGTTAAGGGCAGGTGAAGCACACTTGCTCAGGTCTCCTGTGGAACTTGCCGCCTTTTGCAGGTATGATCAGGTTGCCCGAAAATTCTCTTTTATGTAGTCGAGGCGCATCCTTATGGAACTGAAAGCCAACGCCTTTAACCACTCGGCAACGATTGCCCTGCACGACATTCAACTGCAAACAGCGCTCAGGCGCGGCACTGCCAACGCTGCCAACGGACGCTTGCGTGCGATGGGCGAAGTGACCGACGCGCACGCCCTGCGCCAACAGGCGCGTGCCGCCAAATTGCGCGCCTTACGCCACCTGCCCGACCTCTTAGAGCGCTTTGAGGCAACCATCAGCGAGCGTGGCGTCACAGTATTGTGGGCGGAAGATGCCGCTGAATGCAACCGCCTTGTCGTGGCGATTGCCCGTCGGCACGCTGTGCAGACTATCGTCAAGAGCAAAAGCATGGCAACCGAAGAGACTAACCTGAACCATGCCCTTGCGGCTGCCAACCTAACCGTTATCGAGACGGATTTAGGCGAATACATCGTGCAGTTGGATGGCGATACGCCAAGCCATATCGTGATGCCGATCATGCACAAAACGCGGGAACAGGTGCGCGATCTGTTCATGACACAGCTTAACATGCCGCCCAGCGATGATCCTGAAGTGATGACCGCCTTTGCCCGCCAAAAACTGCGCGAGGCGTTCCTGAGCGCGGATATGGGCATTACCGGCGCGAATTTCCTCATCGCAGAGACGGGGACGGTTGCCATCGTGACCAACGAGGGCAACGGGCGCATGTGCAGCAGCCTGCCACCCGTCCATGTGGTGATTGCAGGCATTGAGAAAGTGGTGGAGACGGTGGCAGATTTCGCCACTTTAGTGCAGCTTCTGCCGCGCAGCGCCACTGGGCAACGCATGACCTCTTACGTCCACCTGATGAGCGGCGCGGCACAGCCTGATGATCCCGACGGTGCGGAAGCGATGTACGTCATTTTGCTGGATAACGGGCGCAGCCGCATTCACCAGACGGATTATGCAGAGGCGTTAGCCTGCATCCGCTGCGGCGCGTGCCTGAACACCTGCCCCGTTTACCAAAATGTGGGCGGGCATAGCTATGGGTGGGTCTATTCAGGTCCGATAGGCGCGGTCATCACGCCGCTGCTGCAAGGGGTGGGCAATGCGCTGCCGCTGCCACATGCCAGCAGCTTGTGCGGTGCCTGCAAGTCTGCCTGCCCTGTGGATATCAACATCCCTGATATGCTGCTGCGCTTGCGCGCCGACTTGGTGGAAGAAGGGCATTCGCCGCCCGCCCTTGATGTCGGTATTGCGGCATGGGCGCGTGGCATGTCCTCACCGCTGCTCTATGAGATCGGCGGCGCGGCGGCGCGGCTTGCCACACGGTCGTTGGCAGGCGAGAATGGGCAGCTTCAGCAGTTGCCCATCCCGCTGCTCGGCAACTGGACGCATACCCGCGATTTTCCGCCTTTCGCGGCGAAGCCTTTCCGTCAGTTGTGGCGTGAGCGCCAGCAAGGGAGCTGAATCGGTATGCTGCACGATACACACACTGCTCGCGCTGCCATCCTTGCCCGTTTGCGGCAGGGCAAGCCGCCTTTTGAAGATGTGCCGCCTGCACCTGAGCATCCGCTGCCCGTCACGCAGCTTTCGCCGACTGAATCGGCTGACCCTGAGGCGCTCTTGGCGCGCTTCCGTGCCGAAGTGGAGCGCTTAGGCGTGCAGTTTCAGCACGCTGCCAATGCCGAAGAAGCCCTTGAGATGCTGCTGGCGCGCTTGCGTGCCGAAGGTGTTCAGGAAGCGCTTGTGTGGGAGAAACTGCCCATTCAAGGCGTTGCTCAGGCGCTGGAAGCCGCGCAGGTGCGCCTGATTGTGCCAAAGATCAGCGGCGTGAATCGGAAAGCTGCCTATCAAGCGCTGGACTCGGTGCCAGTTGGCATCAGCGGCGTGGATGCTGCCTTTGCTACGACTGGCACGCTGGCATTGGTCACAGAGGCGGGACAGGGACGGCTGCCCTCACTGCTGCCGCCGCTGCATATTGCCTTGCTGCCGCGCCAAAACTTGTATGCGCGCCCTGAGAATTGGCTGCACACACACGGCGCGGAAACGCTCAAGCGCTCGCGCAGCGTCGTTTTTGTGACGGGCCCCAGCCGCACCGGCGATATCGAGATGCAGATTATCATCGGCGTTCATGGACCAAAGTGGCTGCACGTCATCGCTTTTGATCAGTAAACAAGCTATACTCTGCCCGTGCAGAACGAACAAACAGGACGCGTTTTTATGTCCTTCCCGCTTGATCATATCGTGATTGCCGTCAACGACTTGGCAGCTGCCATAGACGATTACCGCGCACTCGGTTTCAACGTGCTAGAGGGTGGCGTTCATGCCAGCGGCGCAACGCACAATGCCCTGATCATCTTTGCCGATGGCACCTACTTAGAATTGTTGGCAGCGACGGGCGCCGCGCCCGCGCCTGAGGCGCTCGATTTCAGCCCAATGCTGGCAAAGGGCGAAGGGTTAAGCGGCTTTGCGCTGTGTGTGCCGAACCTAGAGACGGTGGTGGCAGCCTTGCGTGCGCGCCGCGTCGCGGTGGGCGATCTGCGCGACGGTGCGCGCCAAAAGCCCGACGGCACGGGCATTGCTTGGCGGCTGGCGCTGGTAGACGATGGCTTTCTGCCTTTCTTGATCGAAGACCGAACGCCGCGCCCGCTGCGCGTACCAACCGAGCCAAGCGTCACGGCGCATCCGAACGGTGTGCGCGGCATTGGCGGCATAGAGGTGGTGACGCCTGATCTAGCAGCCAGCCAAGCCCGCTACAATGCCTTGCTTGGCACAGATTCCGAACCTGCGGATATGCCTGATTTTGTCGTCTTTGCTCTACAGAATGCTCAGCTTGTCATCAGTGCGCCGCAGAGCGAAACAGCCGAGGCGGTCATTCGCTGGTCAGCGGCACCGTTGGAGGCACTTGAAGACCAGTTGGATGCTATTTTTAGCACCGATCTGCCGTCGGATGTGGCAGCGCTGCTGCACCAATCAGGGCAGATGTGGCAGCAGTATAAAGAGGAAATTCGGCGGCAAGTGGCGGATCGGGCTGCCTATTTGACGGTACGCCACAACGCCGAGTCGCTCTACGCAGTGCGTTTGCGGCAAGGCGAAGCAGCAGGCGAGTTTCCGCTGGCAGATCATGGGCTAACGCATGGGGTACGCTTCACAGTTCAGCCATTTTTTGAGGCTGCGTATGCGGATTGAATGGGTGTTGTGGTCTCTTGCTCAGCCTGAGACCACAACGCAGTTTAGAAGAGTGTGGCGCGTTACTTGTTCAGGGCGCTGTAGCCGGGACCTTTTTGGAAGTAATCATAGTTGGGCTGAATATCTTCAGTCAGGTCAATGATTTCGCCCCCTTGCGACTTGTAGCGATCACCTCTGAAGGGTGCTACCTCTTGGTCGGCAGCCAGTTCATATGCCTGAGGCACTTCTTCCTCAGGGAAGATCGCCTCAAAGGGGCATTCAGGCACGCACGCGCCGCAGTCAATGCAGGTATCGGGATCGATGAAGTACCAGGGCCATTCGTTTTCGGGCAAGCCCGGCACAATGCACTCAACCGGGCAAACCTCCACGCAGGCGCCATCACGCAAACACAGGCTGGTGATAATGTGAGTCATGCTCGTAGCTCCTCAAAGCAGAACACGGCAAACGCCGCTAAACTTTTTGTTCACTAGGGTGAATTTAGCATAAGGCGGCGTGTGCTGCTGTGACTTTAGTCTCATTTTTCGGAAAGGTGTGCCATGCCGAGTGAGGTTCAGATCGGCGATATTGTGCAAATGCGGAAACGCCATCCATGCGGCAGCGATCAGTGGCGCGTCTACCGCATCGGCGCAGATATTGGCATTCAATGCTTAGGCTGCGAACGGCGCGTATGGTTGGCGCGCCGTCAGTTTGAGAAGGCTGTTAAGAAGTGGCTGCATAAGGCAGCGGCAGATGATTCCGCGCCACCGAAAAGCTAAAGGCAGTGGGCTAGTCTTCTGAGTGCGGTAAGGCGCGGCATTCGGCGCATATGCCGTAAAGTTCCAGCAAATGCCCCTCGATCTTCACGCCGTGCTGCTGCTCCAAATTAGCGATCAGGACGCCCAGCCCGCAATCTTCAAACTCAATGCGCCGCCGACAATGCGTGCAGATGATGTGATGATGGTGTCCGTTTGGCATCAACATGTAGTGGACGGTTGAGCCGCCTTGCACCGTCGTCCACAAAATGCCAAGTTTGATCATCAAATCTAGGGTGCGGAAAACACTGGCGCGCCCAATGGATGGATCACGCGCTTCGACTTCGGTCAGCAGTTCTGCGGCTGTAATATGCCTACCATAGTTCTCCAAAATATCTAGGATCGTGAGGCGCGGCGTGGTGATCTTATAGCCTGCCTCGCGCAGAATCCGCACACTGGATGATTCAGAGCTGCTCATGAGCGTTCCTTTCAAGTTTGGGCAAGCGAACTGCTGCGCGTAGAACGTTTGGCAAAGGCAGCATCCTCAGCCGCATTTGCCTCAGGCTTTTCAGTGGGCGGCAAACGCAACACACGCACCCACGCAATGCGGCGCCCGTCAATACTTTCCACGGTAAAGCGCAAGCCGTCGCGCTCAAATACTTCTCCCATCTGCGGCACTTTGCCCAAGGCGCTGAAGATATAGCCACCGAGCGTATCGCTTTCTTCAGTAGAAAGCTCTGCGTCAAGCAGTTCGTTTACCTCCACGAGATGAATGCCGCCATCAAAGCGGTATTCATCAGCGCTAAGCTGTTGATATTCCGCCTCTTCCTCGGGATCATATTCGTCTTGAATCTCACCCACAATCTCTTCGAGCAAATCCTCGATGGTGATCAAGCCGGCTGTGCCGCCATATTCATCAATAACGACTGCCATATGCACCTTACGGCGCTGTAATTCTTCCAACAGTTCGCTGGCGCGTTTAGATTCAGGCACAAAGTAGGCAGGGCGCATAATCTCGCGCACGGTGCGGCGGCGGTTCGCCTCATCAGTGTGGATGAGCAAGTCTTTGGCGTAGAGCAACCCGATGATCTGATCAATGGTGCCTTCGTAAACCGGGATGCGCGAATGCCCTTCGGCAACCACCACTTGCAAGGCATTCTCAAGCGTGGTTTCCGCGCTCAGCCCGATAATATCTATGCGTGGCACCATCAGTTCGCGCACCACTTTATCGTTAAATTGCAGCACCGAGTAGATCATCTCTTTTTCGTCATCTTCGATGACACCTTCTTCAGAGCCAGCATCCACCAGCGTCTTGATCTCTTCTTCGGTGACGTAAGATGTGGCAGAGGCGCCCATCGAAGAAGCGAAGCGGCTGCTTGCCCAGCGCAGCAGGGCAGAGATCGGTGTTAGGAAACGCATCAGGGCGATGATGAGCAGCGACCAGCGCAAGGCAGCCTTTTCGGAATGCTTTGCGGCAAGCGCGCTTGGGATCAACTCACCAAAGATCAGCATGATCAGCGCACCGACAACCAACAAAATGAACACAATCAGAATATCGAGAACATCGGAGGTGTGCAGCGCACCCAACAGGCTTTGTGCGCCAAGCAGAACGATGGTGGCAGCCGCAAAATGCAGCAGCGCAAAAACCATTTGCCGCAGCGCCAACAGGCGTGAGGCATCCTCTCCAAGGGCAAGGGCGCGTGCCGCACGGCGGTCGCCACTATTTGCCATTTCACGCAGGTGCTGCTTGCGTGCGTTCACCACAGAGGAGAACGCGGCGGAGAGAATGGCGCTCAGCAGCACCAAGCCTAAGAAAGCGATCAGGGCAGCCGTACTGTGACCTTCGGACATTACTTCCTTGTATCCTACTCAGGTTTACACAACGAGGATGCACCCTTATGTGTCGGATGCATCAGGCTCAGGCGTGCTTAGGGCGCGCATTCGCGCCGGCACGCCCACCGCAATATGATTTTCTGGCACATCCCGCGTGACGACGGAGCCAGCCGCTGTGCGTGCATTGGCAGCGATCACCACAGGTGCCACCAACATGCTATCGCTGCCGATGAAGGCATGGTCACCTATCACTGTTTTGTGCTTCCGCACGCCATCGTAATTGACTGTGATCGTGCCAGCACCGATGTTCACATCTTCGCCGATCTCGGCATCGCCAATGTAGCTGAAATGTCCCATGCGCGTTTTGCGCCCTAAACGCGCATTCTTGACTTCGCCAAAGTTGCCCAGATGCACGCCTTCGCACAGGTAAGCGCCTGCTCTTAGATGCCCAAATGGACCGATCTCGACATGATCCTCAAGCGTGGCGCGCTCGATGACGGATGCCTCGATGTGGCAGTGGTTCCCAATGCGTGAATCGACGATCACCGAATTGGCGCCGATCACACACTGGCTGCCGATCAGCGTCTCACCGCGCAGGTGCGTGTTTGGATAGATGATCGTATCGGCGCCAATCTGCACGCTCTCCTCAATGTAAGTTGCCGCAGGGTCAATTAGCGTAACACCGTTCAGCATGTGCTGTTCGTTCACGCGCCGCCGCAACATTGCCTCTGCCTCTGCCAGATGCACCCGTGTATTTACGCCGATCACTTCGTCAGCGTCTTCGGCTTCAATGCCAACCACACGCTGCCCTTCCGCCACCGCGATCTCGATCAGGTCGGTTAGGTAATACTCGCCCTTCGATTTCGGTTGAATGCGCGTGAGGGCATCCCACAGCCACGCCGCCTTGAAGGCGTACACACCCGCGTTCAGTTCTTGGATGGCGCGCTGCTCAGGCGTGCATTCTGCCTCTTCCACAATAGCAGTCACGCTGCCATCTGCGGCGCGCACCACACGCCCAAACCCACGCGGATTAGGCAAAGTCACGGTCAGCATGGCAAGGCAGCCGGCTGTGTTTTGCTGCTGCGCCTGCACCAGTTGGCGCAAAGTGTCGGGGCGCAGTAAGGGCATATCCGCATAGGTGACCACCACAAGTTCACTTTTGCCGCGCAGCAGATCGGCAGCTTGCATCACAGCATGACCTGTGCCAAGCTGCTGTGCTTGCAAGGCAGTTTCGGCACGCCCGCGCACCATTTGCGTTAACGCCTCTGCGTGATGCCCAACGACCACAACCAAGCGCTCTGCACCGATCTGCTCTGCTGACTCCACAGCGCGCAGCACCATCGGCTTGCCGCCGACTGCGTGCAGCACCTTTGCCAAACGGGACTTCATGCGCGTTCCCTGACCTGCCGCTAGGATGACTGTTGCAATGCTCACCTGTTTTGATCCCTTCAACAACGCGAAGTGCCGACGGATCGCTTCAGCGCGTCGGCGGCTTAAGGAGTACTCTGTGTGGGATGTTGTTCACTGAGCGATTTCACCAAACCCACGCTTACAAGCTAATCTTACCATTGCTTGCCGAACAAAACAACTACCATTAACGAAGGGACGTGGTGCGTTGTGTATGATAGCAGGGATTCAGCGCACCGACCCTGAGCCGAGTCCGTGTTCGTCCCTTGAGGTGGCACTCAGGGGCTGTGTGGTTAATCGCTGGCAACAGCACGGAATTCGCCCGTGCCGGGGCGCACTTCGACGCAGCTTACAGGGCGGTTTGCCTCAATATCCTCGTAGAGGCGCTGTGTGGAGGGGCTAATTTCTTCGGCAAAGAGTTCGGAAAAGAGCTTGACCAAGGTGCGGTAAACGCCGCTGGCTGCCTTGCGATCCCCTTTGCAGGCGTAGTAGCGCATCAGGCGGCGGTAAGTGGTCTCTGCGTAAGCATCCACGCCAAGGGCTGTATTGGCAGCGCTGATCGCCATATCCAGCCGCCCTTCGTGCGCGTAGAGATCGGCAAGGCGGTTCAAGGCGGTTGTATACAGCGTTTGCAGGGTGGTGCGTTCGTTTGATGTCCAGAGGATGTGCCGATCTGCTGGCAGATAATCGCCGATATACAAAGCGGTGGATTGCTCGTAAAGGCGGATGGCTGCACTAATTTCGCCGCTGCCTTCTAATTGACGGGCGCTGTTCAAGCGCTGCTCCAGCAGATCGGCATCCACTTCAACCTGATCAGAGCTAACAAAGCGATAGGTGGCGCCTTCCCGAATAATCAAGCGCGAATCGGCAGGGCGTGGCAGATCAGGCTCTAAGGCGAGGCGCAGGGCGTTGATCACTTCGGTTAGGCGTGCAAAGTTGCGGGCGGTGCTGCTGCTGGAAGGCAGGCAGTTGAGCAATTCATCCACCGAAACCGCTGCCCCGCGCCGCGTGATGAGCAGCTTCAGAATCAAATCAGCTTCGGGGGCGCCCAAATACGTGATCTGCCGCCCATCACGCCACAGGCGAAAGTCGCCCAGGGTTTGCACGCGCAGAAAAAAGCGGCTGATCTGCTGCTCAATCAGGCTGAGCAGCGATCCCTTGTCAAAGGCGTTTTTATCCACATAGCCGCGAATGGGATAGCCCATGAACAGTTTGGCAACCTCAGCCGTGCTAAGTCTACCGCTGATGGCAATCAGCTTGGTGCGTGGGCAATGGTGCGTCAGGTAGTCCAGCAATCGCCAGCCTTCCTGATCAGAATCTGTGCCGCTGACGGAAGGGTTTAGCAGCACGACGTGAAAACTCTCCAAGCGCAGCCTGCCAAGCGCCTGCGCGTAAGTGGTGGCAGCCCGCCAGAAATAGTGTGCTTCTTCTAACATGCGGGCAAGCACATTCAGCCAAAACGGTTGATCTTCCACCAAAAGCACGCGCGGCATGCCCTTGCGCGTGCCAATGCGCGGCGGTGTGGCTTCTAGGGTTAGCAACGTTCCCGTTTGCCCCAGGCTAAGTGCGCCACTGGGATAATCACTACGCTGCATCACGGCTGCTTGAAGTGCCTCTGGCGAGAAAGCCTGACGGGCAAGAAAGGCAATCCGATCAGGCATCCCGGGCGTTTCGAGAAGTGAGTCGCGCCCTTCGGCGTCACCAATCACCAAAAGATCGGTGTGCATGGCATTTTCGGTGAAGTAGAGCAGCGCTTCCAACGAGTCATGCGTGCCGTTGTTATCTGAATCGTTGCTGCCCAGCGAGTCATCCGTCCACAGGTCAATAATAGCAAGGTCAAAAGGCATTTCCTGCAAGGTTGCCAACAATTCCTCATAGGTTGCCGCGATAACAAGTTGGCTGTATAAGCCGTTTAGCGCCTCGCGCAGCCTATCACGCCAAGTGAGGTGCGGCTCTAGGACAATTATCTTCGGCTGAGGATTCGGTTTGGCTGGCATTTTGTTTCTTGACCTGCTGTTTAGGTTTATTAATAGTATATCTTAAAGTTCAACTGTGCGCCCTTCTTGGGCAAGGATCACTTCGGTCTCAAGGCTTTGCCCGCTGCCACGGCTGCGGAAAGCGAGGTAGTTGTAGGCTTCTGCAACGGCATTCCAAAGGCGCTCATCGGTTGCCAGCGGATCGTGGTGGGTGAGTGCTAGGCGTTTGCAGCGCGCACGGAAGGCAAGTTCTGCACCCATTTTCGGCGTGCTGTGTCCCCAGTCGCGCTTTTCATCAATCGCCTGCTCAAAGCTGTATTGGGCATCAAAGATGAGCAGATCAGCGTCGCGGAAAAATTCGACATAGCGGGCGGTGTGTTCGGCATCCATGCGCTGATATTCACCATCCGTCGCATAGACCAACACCTTGCCCTGATGGGTGAGGCGATAGGCATACGCGCCGCCCGGATGCGAAAGCAGCATCAGTTCGATCTGCACATCGTTGACCTGAAACGGCTCATTCGGGTCTAGCACCGTCCAGGTGCGCGCTGCGCTCATGTAATCCATCGAGACGGGAAAATACACCTCGCGCTGCTGATCCTCAAAGCGCGTGGTGAGATCGGGAAACGGGCTATAGAAATGAAACTTGTTGCCGGGAATATAGGCGGGCGTGAAAAAGACGAAGCCTTGCACATGATCCCAGTGCGTGTGCGAGATGAGAATATGCCCTTCCCCTTGACCTCTGCCGAACGCTTCACGCATCAAGGCGTTGCCCAATGGGCGCATACCTGAACCACAATCTAGGATGAAAACCGTCTCGCCAGCGCGTACTTCCATGCATGTGGTGTTGCCACCGGCTGTCGAAGCAATCCACTGCGGCAGGCGCGCAATATACTGCTCCACGGCTGATCGATCTGTCAGATCAACGCCAACTGCACTTAAGAGAGCTGCCTTGATTTTCTCGCGGAGTTCTTCTTCGCCCATCGGCGTCGGAATACCGCCACGTGCGCCCCAGAATGTTACTTTCATGCCTACGCCTCTATATATCGGTGTGTTGCGTGTTCAAATGTCTGATCAACGCCGCAGCGTAAAGTGTTCAATCAGCATTCGTTTATTATAGCGGTATTTTCGCGCTGTTGTGCAACAACTGCTTCGAGGCGCTTCGTAAAAATGTAGTTATCGCCTGCCCGCCTATGCAAGACGTGCGGTGCCAAACGATCATGAGCTAATCGGAACGCGCCAAAGCAGCTTTTCGCCAAGCATTAGCCTTCTGTGCGCGAACCGATTTCGTAAAAAAACACTGAAACGATGGCTAAGGACGTGCGAGGGCGTATTGGCGCACTGTAACCTGGTCGGCTGCCACTGTGATCAGCGCGAAAGCGGGCGGTTCCTCAGGCGCGGGCTTCGGCAGGCGCTGTTCGGGATAAGAGGCAAACTGGATGACCGTGCTTGGCGCGCTGCTGTAGAAAATGCCCTCGCGCAGCACCTGATAGGCACGGTGGATATGCCCAAAGAACACGCCGCGCAGGCGCCCTTGTGCTGGCGCCAGCGCCGCACGGAACGCCTCACCGCAGTCCAGCAGCATATTGCGAAAGCCGAAGCCTTCCCAGCCTTCCGCAATCCACGGCGTATCCAGCGGCAGGGGCGGATGATGCAAGACAACAACCAGCGGCGCGCCTTCCGCTGTGCAGAGCGCACGCAGATTAGCAAGCTGTGTTTCGGTCAGGGTGCCGCTTGGCACAAAGCCATTGTTGGAGTCCAGCACGATAACCTGCACGCCATCCGCTTCAAAGGTGTAGTCGTAGCGGCTGGCAGGTGACTCAATGCCAAGCAAGGCATTTTGCAGCAGCACGGCGTTATCATGATTGCCGACCGCATAGCGCACGGGAAAGCGCAGCCGCTCCAGCAGGCGGCGCGCTTGCTGATATTCTTCGGCTGAGCCATATTCGACCACATCGCCGCTGTGCAGCACGAAATCCACCGCAAAGGGCAGCGCGTTAATCGTGTTGATGACCATTTCAAGGTGTTGGTAGCTGTTGAAGCCGTTGTAGATGAAATCGGGCGTTTTGCCGAGATGAGTATCGCTAATTTGAATGAAACGCATAGGTGCATCCTTTCGGCTTATTTATACCGAATAATAGGCAGTCTGTGGTAAAGGCGGGCGCTCAGAACAAGCGCAGTTGCCCTGAGCGCAAGAAGGTAATCACATGCCGATCTGCGCGGGCAATCGGGAAGTTATCCAGATCGGGGAGCGCTACCCATGCACACTCCGCGTAGCCAAGCGGGCGCGGCGCAAGCTGATCAGCGGCGCAAGCGTAGGCGTACAGTGTGATCTTAAAATGGGTGAAGGCGTGCCGCACTTTGGTCAGCAGTTCGCCGACCGTCACATCGAGCGCGAGTTTTTCGCGCACGCCGCGCACTAAGGCAGCCGCGGGCGTCTCAGACTCGTGTGCCTGCCCTTGCGGAAATTCCCACAAGCCGCCGAGCAAGCCTTGCGGCGGGCGCTGTGCGATGAGCAGCGCGCCTTCGGCATTGTAGAGGATTGCACTGCCAACGTCGTGGTGTGGCGTGGCGGCTTTGGCAGTTTTGATCGGGCGTGCAGCCTGTGTGTTGTTGGCAAAAGCACGGCAGAAGTCCCGTACAGGGCATTGGGCGCAGTGCGGCGTGCGCGGCGTGCAGACTTCGCGCCCTAAATCCATGACTGCTTGCGTGAAGGCGGCGGCTGATCCGCTGGGTGCAGCCTGCGCCAGTTGCTCAGCAAGCTGCCAAAGGTGGCGCTGTGCGGCAGGTGACTCAATCGGTTCGGCGTAGTCATAAAGGCGCGTCAGCACACGGATGGCGTTACCATCTAAGGCGGCGGCGGGCTGCCCAAAGGCAATGCTGGCGATGGCGCCGGCGGTGTAGCGCCCAATGCCGTGCAGTTTTTGCAGTGCCTCTACTGTGTGCGGCAGTTTGCCCTGATGTTCCGCTACGATGTGCTGTGCGGCACGCTGCAAATTGCGCGCACGGCTGTAATAGCCCAAGCCTTCCCACAGCTTCAGCACGCGCTCTAACGGCGCCTCTGCCAATGCCTGCACCGTTGGAAAGGCGGCGAGGAAGCGCTCGTAGTAGGGAATCACAGTGGCGATTTGCGTTTGCTGCAACATGATCTCCGACAGCCAGACGTGATAAGGATCGCGGCTGGCACGCCACGGTAGATTAGGTGCGTGTTCGGCATACCATGCTAACAATGCCGTGAAAAATGCCGCGTGCTGCTCAGTGTGCATCCTTGCACCTTGCCTCTCGCTTTTCCGCCTTATCTTGACAGATTATCATGAAAAGCAGGCGGCGGTGTACAATAGACTGGCAAAACCTTTGGAGTAGAAACTTATGGCTTTACCAACAACCATGAAAGCTATTCTCAAGGCGGAGCGTGCGCCCGGCTTGATCTACGTTGAAGACTATCCCGTGCCAAGCCTGAAACATGGCGAAGTGCTGGTCAAAGTGCAGGCAGGCTCCATCTGCGGCACGGATATCCACATCTACAAGTGGGACGAATGGTCGCAAAAGCGCTTGAAGCCACCCTTTGTGGTTGGGCATGAGATCACAGGTGTGGTGGCGGCAGTCTCACCTGACGTAGCGCATGTGACGGTTGGCGATCAGGTCTCGCTAGAGAGTCACGTCGTCTGCAATACCTGCTATTTCTGCCGCACCGGACGCGCACACCTCTGTGAAAAAACGCAGATCATCGGCGTGGATCGGGATGGCGGCTTTGCCGACTACATCGCCATCCCCGCCCAAAACATCTGGAAAAACAGCCCTAGCACGCCGCTGCCGATTGCTGTGATTGAAGAAAATTTGGGCAATGCCGTGCATACCGTCATGGCGCAGGATGTCTCCGCTAAATTTGTGCTGGTCACCGGCTGTGGACCAGTTGGCTTGATGGCGATTGCTGTGGCGAAGGCAGCCGGCGCTCGTGCCGTCATCGCCACGGATGTCAGCCGCTATCGGCTGGATTTGGCGTGCCAAATGGGTGCAGATCGGGCGGTAGACGTGCGTAACGAAGACCTTGTGAGCATCATTGAGGAAGTGACGCATGGCGAGGGCATTGATGTGCTGCTAGAGATGTCCGGCGCGCCGAGTGCCATCAACGAAGGCTTTGCCGCGCTGAAAGAAGGCGGCGAGGCAGCGCTGCTTGGTCTGACGCCGGGCGCCTTCACCTTCGATCTCAACGCGCACATTGTCTTTAAGGGCGCGGTGGTGCGCGGCATTGTCGGTCGGCGGTTGTGGGAGACGTGGTATCAGGCGCATGGACTGCTGGAATCGGGCGCGCTCAGGCTGGAGGGCTTGGTGACGCACACTTTTCCCATGCGCGATTTTGAGCAGGCGTATCAGACATTTATGAGCGGCAGCAGCGGCAAGATCATGCTGATTCCGTGAGCAGTTGCGCTTGAACAAAGTGGCTGAGAAGAGTTAGTCCATTTCGCAGTGCCACCCACAGCATAGCCACCGCCTTAATCTACATGGCAGAAGCTATAGAAGTCTATGGAGCGCATAGTGGCGCTCCATAAGCAAAAGTGGCTTGCCCTAAGTTTGGAAAGCGCTTCTAATTGCCTAGCAATTGCGGCATGGTAAGCATTTGGAGCCCCTCAAGGTTCAGGACATTCATCTTGTACATGCGCCGCAGCTCCTCACAGGTCTGTTCAGATGTTTCAAGCAAGACGAGGTAAACTTGCTCAGAGGGCAACTCCATCTTGCGTGCTAGATCAGCGTATTTATAGATGCGCTCTTGGTAATCTGAGGTTTTAGTCTCAAACCACAAAATGCGCCCGCCCGCACCCACACTCAACAGCAGGTCGAATTCAAAGTTCCGCTCCTCAGAGAGTACCACTTGCGCGTTATGCACTACCGCAAAAGGCACATTAGAGGTGAGCAGCATCTTGCTCAAATGAGCGCGTGTAAAACGCTCCAGCCAGCCGCCAGTGAAGAAGTTATAGGCGATTGGCACACGGTTCGGGCGTGCTGTGAGTTTGTACTGAGGCGCTTTCCGATAATCGTAATATTCTAGAAACGCAAGGCGGCGCAGTTCAGTGCAGAGTTGGGTGCTGTCTGCGATGCAACGATCACCACAGCCCGATAAGTTGACGGTAAATGTCTCACCGTTGGTCAAGCTCCGCTTGATGTGTTGGTAAACAAGCTTAATGTGCGGATAGCGTGTTCCCATCAACAATGCAATTCGGTCGAGCACCTCATCATGCGCCTGAGGCTCACCGACACTTCGCACTGTGATCCCTGCATCAGCAAGGAACTGGTAGATATCTTCCTCTGTAGGATGAGCCTCGCTCGGCTGATCCATTCGCCCTTCGGCAGTTGGCACGGCTTCTGAGGGCGTAGGTGCGCTGTGACCGTTCATGGCGCGCAGCGTTTGGATGAGTTCCATAAAACGTTCTTTAGTGTTCATACGGAACGGATAGCGGTCGAGCAACTCTTTCAATTCATCGGGAAGTTCGCCTTCGGTGGGCAGTTGTCCATCAGGGAATAAGATAGGTTGAACGGGTTTACCTTTCTCTAGGGCGAGTGACAGTGCAATGCGATCAGGATCGCTGGGATGGGCAAGCCAGCCATCGGTCAACGCCCTGCTGCTAAAAAGGACAAGGACAAGTTCAATGCGCTCAAAGGCGTTTTGTAAACTCGCCCTCACCGAGCCGCCGAAAGGCACGAGCCTTGCGGCGCTGAGTGTGAAGGTATGTTCAGGGACGTGCTGCTGCAACGTCCGAACAAACACTGCGGCATGTTGCTCATCGGGATGTGCCAAAAGAAGGGTATGTGCCATAATAGAACACTCCTCTCCATAAATAGGACTAAATTAGGGTGTTGCAGAGAGCTTTTCTTCATATATAAATATATAAAACGCAGGCTTGCCTTGCGAGAGGTGCTGCAAGTGTCCTTTGTGATTATATAGTTATTTAGGCGGTAAAACGTAATGGTATGAAGGCGCTAGGAAAGATGGATTGAATCGTGCGGATAGTGCAGTGAGTGCGCTGAAGCACACAGGCGGGAGAACTGCTCCCGCCCACTGCTTTAATGGCTAATTCAAATACTCGAAGATGCCCGCCGCGCCCTGACCGCCGCCAATGCACATGGTCACCATACCATAGCGCGCCTTGCGCCGCCGCAGTTCATGGATGACCTGCACCGTCAGTTTGCTGCCCGTGCAGCCCAACGGATGCCCTAGCGCAATGGCGCCGCCGTTCACGTTCACCCGTGCCGAATCCATCTCCAACGTGCGGATGACTGCCAGCGCTTGCGCGGCAAATGCCTCATTTAGCTCAATCACGTCAATTTGATCGAGTTTCATACCTAGACGGTCAAGCAGCTTTGGCACCGCCTTGATCGGACCGACCCCCATCACTTCTGGGCGCACGCCGGACGCGCTGAACCCAACAAAGCGCGCCAACGGCTGCAAGCCGAGTTTTTCTGCCGTGCCGCGTTCCATAACCAGCACGCCGGCAGCGCCATCGCTGAGCGGCGAAGAGTTGCCGGGCGTCACCGTGCCGCCCTGCATGAAGGAGGGCTTCAGCTTGGCAAGCGCTTCCAGCGTCGTCTCACGGCGCAGATGCTCATCCGTATCGAAGGTCACTTTGGTGCGCTGTGGCTTGCCATCTGCACCTATCGCCACTTCTTCAATCTCGACTGGCACAATTTCTTCTTTGAACTTGCCCGCATCCTGTGCGGCGGCTGCCTTTTGATGACTCTCGTAGGCGAAGCGATCTTGATCTTCACGGCTGATCTGCCATTCTTGCGCCACGCGCTCCGCCGTCAAGCCCATGCTCATATACACTTCAGGCTGATTGTCTGCCATGTAGGGATTGGGCGACATGCGGAAGCCCGTCATTGGCACAAGGCTCATCGTCTCCGCGCCGCCCGCGATGATCACATCCGCGCCGCCGGCGATAATGCGCTCCGCCGCGCTGGCGATGGTCTGCAAGCCGCTGGCACAAAAGCGGTTGACGGTCTGTGCAGGCACATCTACTGGCAAGCCGGCGCGCAGCGCAATCACACGCGCCATGTTCAAGCCTTGCGCGCCTTCGGGCATGGCGCAGCCGATGATCACGTCATCAATCAGGGCAGGGTCAAGTTTTCCGTCGGTCTGGCGCAGCAGTTCACGGATGACGGCGGCTGCCATCTCGTCCGAGCGCTCATTTTGCGTCGTGCCGCGCTTCGCCTTGCCAACGGCGGTGCGCGCTGCTGCCACAATCACTGCCTCACGTCTATCAGGCATCGTAAAGAACCTCTCTTACAAATTTTCTAGGGCATTCAAATGCACATTCGATTATAGCGCACTTTGAGGGTTCGCAGCTATGCACTAGCCAATCAGCACGGCAAAGGGCGGATCACTGCGCGCAATACGCGCCTTCAAATCTTGCACAGCGGCAAGGGCGGCTGTTTGTGTAGGAACATCCAGCCCTAGCGCGGCAAATTCATCCTCATCCAGCACCAGCACATCGCCCAATGGACTCACCCACACATCCAGCGCCAAGTCGTACCAAGCAATGCCCTCAGCGTCTATCTTGGCAGGGCGTGCGATGTTGCAATACCAGCCCTTTAGGTGTCCGCCGCCTACGTCGTAAAGCTCAAAGACGTTGTACCAGCGGTCGGTGTAGAAATATTCAACCAGCCGATCTCCCGTGCGGAAGGTGACGTAGGGCAGCCGCACGTCGGCGCGCTCGAAAAACGCCTCGATCTGCACCCACGTTGCACCACGTCCGATGATGCGTCCGCTGTAACGCATGGACTCGCTGCCATCGGGCAGAATTTTTCGCACAGTGATGTATGCCGCGCTCATGGTGACTCCTGCTCGCAAGTGATCTGGTAGAGGACGAGTGGCGTGCGCGCAATCGGCTTTAGGCGCGCACCCCCTGCATTCAGCACGGCAAGCCAGCGCCATGCTAGCGGCTCAGGTGCAGCAAAATAGCTTGGCAGCGGCAAATTGCACACATCCCGCGCTAACCACTCTGCGGAAGGATACCAAACAAGCTGGGCGTGTGGCGAATCGCCCAAATAGTAGCGCAGTTCCCAACTTAACCAGTGATCATAGATGATCGGCGTGCCATCTAAGCTGCGAATGGATGCCGCCAACTGATCCACGCCGCGATAGAACGCGCTCTGAATGCCGATGCCATGTTCGTTCCGCAGCGTTCGCAGCGTGAATGGCAGCATCAGCGCGAGCGCCACAACAAGCGCCAGTCGGCTGCGCCAGCGTACCATGCCTTCGGCAAGCAACAGCGCTGTTAGCGGCACGAGCGGCAGCAGGTAGCGATCATAGATCGGGAAGGCGAGCAACCAATAGGCAAAGAGCAGCGCCAGCAGGCTGCACGCACTGATCAGGATAACTGTGGCAGCGCGTGATGGGCGCTGCAAACTGCGCCGCACACTATGCAGCGCGATCAGCAGCAGCGGCGCAAACCCAACACTTTCACCATAGAGCGCTGCCCAACGCACAAGGCGTGGCAGCACCTCGTCGGAGCGGATCAGGCGCAGCGCACCCGGATTTAACACGCCGAGCGTCCAGAAATCGGCGGGTGCGGCGCGTGCGGCGCTCCACCAGACCAGCGCACCGATTCCCACGCCAATTGGCAGACAGAAGCGCCACAGGCTGCCCAGAGCCAGCCGCCGAGCGCCAACCACACCGATCAGGCAGTAGGCAGGCAAGAATTGAATGGCACTTTGTTTGGTGGCAAGCGCACAGGCGGCAAAAACGCCCGCACCAAGCGGCTGATCGCGGCTGAGGCATAGCGCGCAGAGCAGGCAGCACGCCGTGAGCAGTGGATCGTGAAAGGCACTGCCGCTAAAGGCGAGATCAAAGGGCGAGAATGCCACAATGGCTAGGCAAAGCAGGGCGGCGCGCCGATCTAGCAGGCGGCGCGTCAGGGCATAACAGGCTGCCGCGCTGATCAAACTAAGGAAGGCAGATGGCAAGCGTGCCGCGAACTCACTTTCACCAAGCAGGCTGAAGCTGAGCGCATTCAGGAACATGCCGAGCGGTGGCTTATCCAGCGGTGCATCGCTCAGCAGTAAATCGCCATACAATGCCATGCGCCGTGCATAGGTGGCGTAGAGTGCTTCATCAGGGTGAAAGCGCACATCGTGGCTTAGGATGGTCAGCCGCAGCAGCGCAGCGCTCAGCAGCAGGCAGAGCAGGCTTAGTTGGTGAAGCGGTAGCGCAGCAGAGTCCAGGCTGCGATGGGTGCGTCCGTCCACTTAATTTTTTTACCTTCGTGCCACTCGCGCCCGTTATAGCTGATCGGCACTTCATAGATGCGGTAGCCGCGCTTCAGCACTTTCGCCGTGATCTCCGGCTCAAACTCAAAGCGGCGTGAACGCAGCTTCATGCCCTGCACCACTTCTGCCCGAAAGACCTTGTAACAGGTCTCCATATCGCTGAGGATGGTGTTGTAGAGGATGTTGGTCATCAGGGTGAGCGCCTTGTTGGCAACCATGTTCCAGAAGAACATCGTCTTACGCGGACCGCCCAAAAAGCGCGACCCATAAACAACTTTGGCGCGCCCTTCTTGAATCGGCTTGAGCAGGGCGGGATAATCACGCGGGTCGTATTCCAAGTCCGCATCTTGGATGATGAACACATCGCCAGTTGCTGCTGCAAAACCTGTGCGAACTGCCGCGCCTTTGCCCTGATTGTGATCGTGATAGATAACGCGCACCTGCGGATCATCCGTCAGCTTGGCGAGGATGTCACGGGTGCCATCGGTCGAGCCGTCATCCACAATGATGATCTCATAGGCAAGGTTAACTGCCTTGACAGCCGCGAGAATTTGCTCGATTGTGGTCAGTTCGTTGTAGCAGGGAATGATTACAGAGAGCTTCAAAAGCCTTTTCCACCTTTTTGCGAAATAGCGCGGACAGTATAGCCGATGTTGGTGGGTTTGGCTAGGCAGGCATTCGGCGGGCAGTTTACATAGCAAAAGTTTTCCTTATCCACTTTTTCTGACCTTTCCTATAGGAATTATGTGAAATATATGTTACACTTGAAGCTGTTTCAAAATTAGAGTAGGGTTGTGGCGTCCTTGCCTGTGGTGTGCATCCAGCCACGCCACAGGTCGTGGTTTCGAGAGGGCTTTCCTCTCAAACTCGCCCCTCACTCATCTTTGAAATGAGTTCTAGCCAACTGAAAAAGCACAGTGGGCTTGGCTAACATCCACGAAGGTAAAAAAGGAAATGACTGACAAAAATCATCCTTCCACAGGCGAACGCTTCACGCTTAACGAGGATTGGCTGGCAACCATTATTGGGTTAGTCGTCGTCCTCGTCATCACGTTGGGCGGAATCGCCGCGCTTCCCTATCCACTCTTTAACCTGTTTTGACTCACAGCACAAAGGAATAGCTACATGACACCCTCAAACCCTTTGGTTGGCAAAGCGCCAAAGGCTTTGGCGCGCAACGGGACGGCGCAGTTTTTGCTGGGCAGCCTGCTGCTGATTGGGCTGACCCTGTTGGTTGCTGAATTAGACGGCGCGATAGGCAACCTATTTAAGGCGAATGGCTTCCGAAACAATCCGCTGGAATATCCACTTACCGCCGTGCTGATCGGCTTGCTGGTCAATTTTCTGCTGCGCCTGACGCGCACCTATGAGGCGGTTCGTCCCGCCATCCGCACCGAGTTCTACCTAAAAGTTGGCTTGGTGCTGTTAGGCGCACGCATCAGCTTTGGCGATCTGCTGGCAACCGGCGTCGGTGGCTTGATCCAAGCCTTGATTATGGTCGCCGCCGTCTTTGGCTTCACCTGGTGGCTCGGTGGAAAGGTAAAACTGCCTGATACGCTGCGGGCTGTGATGGCAACTGCCGTCTCTGTGTGTGGCGTCTCAGCCGCTATTGCGGCGGCGGGTGCTGTGCAGGCGCGCAAAGAAGAAGTCACCTACATCACGACGTTGGTTATCCTTACCGCGTTGCCACTGATGGTGCTGATGCCTATTTTGGCAGGTGCATTGCAGCTTACGCCGACGGTGGCAGGTGCGTGGTTTGGTGGCAACATTGATACAACCGCCGCAGTTGTAGGTGCCGGCACCATCTTTGATCCGAAGGCGCAAGAAGTTGCCGCCGTGGTCAAACTTACCCAAAATGTGCTGATCGGCTTTGTCGCGTTTGGCTTGGCTGTCTATTTTGCGATGGTGGTCAGGAAAGGTGAGGATGAGCTGCGTCCGGGCGTGCGGGTGATCTGGCAGCGCTTCCCCAAGTTTGTGCTTGGCTTTGTGCTGGTCTCGCTGCTGGTCTCGGTTGGGCTGATCAGCAAGGATGCCGCCAAAGTGGTGGATACAGCCTCCAAGTGGCTGTTCACGCTCTCATTTGTGTGCATCGGGCTAGATTTTTCGCTCAAAGACCTGCGAGAAGCAGGCTGGCGTCCTATCGCGGTCTACACGGCAGCGACGGTGTTTAACACCATCATTGCACTCGGCATTGCCTACGTGATCTTCGGCGTGATCTTCCCGCGCTAAAAGCCTGCCCATCGCAATTGTCTACAGAGGCGGGACTTATCCCGCCTCTGAGGTTGCTTGTGTTAGAAGCCGCTGAGTTGGCTTAGATCGGCGCGCCGATCCGCCAACGCGGTGATGTATTGCAGCAACGCCAGCCGATTCTCACGCACGGCAGTGTTCTCATCCATCACCAACACCTTATCGAAAAAGGTGGTGACCTGCGGCACGATAGCGGCAAAGGCACTCAGGAAGGCGTCCACGTTCGAGTCGGGCGTGAGCGCAGCGTGTGCCTGCTGTGCTGCGGCATACAGCGCTTGTGATTCCTGTGGTGTGAGTGCTTCAGGCTGCAAGGTGTAGCGCGGCTTATCGCGGGTGATGCGCGCACAACGGGCAAACGAGTCAAGCGTGGCGCTCCAATCAGGTTTGGCGACCCACATCGCCAATTCGCGCCCACCGATCAAAGCACGGTACGGATTATCGCTCTGTTCCCGCAGCACAGCCGCTACCACATCAAAAGGCAGCCCATATTCATCGCGCAGTAAGGTTTCCAGCCTGCCTGTGATGAAGTGCTGCACCTGATCCAGCACCTCTTGCGAGACTGGCACAGGCTGCTGCGCGGCAAAAATGGGCAGCACATCCGCAAGGCTGACGCTGATTTGATGCTTAAGCAAAATTTGCACCACGCCCAGCGCAGCGCGCCGCAGCGCAAACGGATCGGCGCTGGCAGTGGGCGCCAAGCCAACCGCGAACAAGCCAACCAAGCTATCCAGCCGATCTGCTAGAGCGATCAGCGTGCCGCTCGCGCTTTCAGGCAGGTGATCGCCCGCGCTGCGCGGCAAATAGCCCTCAAAGATGGCTTGCGCCACCGCAGGTGATTTGCCTTCCCGCAGCGCGTACTCACGTCCCATCACGCCTTCCAACGAGGTCATCTCGACCACCATCTGAGTCCCTTGATCGGCTTTAGCAAGGGCAGCGGCTTGCGCGGCAACCTCCAAATCCGCGTCGGAAACGCCTAAAAGCGCACCAAGTGGCTGCATGTAGTGTGTGAGGCGCACATTTTTATCGTAGAGCGAGCCGAGTTTTTCCTGAAAGGTCATCGTCTTCAGGCGGTCGGCGCGATCTGCCAGCGGGCGCTTCAAATCTTCCTTGAAAAAGAAATCGGCATCGGCAAAGCGCGCCGTCAGCACATGCTCGTTGCCCTGCACCACTTCTTCAAGGAACTGCGCGTCGCCATTCCGCACGGCGATGAAGTAGGGCATCAGGTTGCCATCGGCATCTTCAACGGCAAAATAGCGCTGCTTATCACGCATGACTGTGATCAGCACATCACGCGGCAGTTGCAGAAAGCGCGCCGCAAAAGTGCCGCGCAGCGCCGTTGGCTGCTCCACAAGGTTCACTACCTCATTTAGCAAACCTTCATCGTAGAGCAACTTGCCATTCACCTGTGCGGCAAGGCTCTCTGCTTGTGCAAGGATGGTGGCGCGGCGCTCGGTGGGATCAACCAGAATGCCTTCGCGGCGCATCACGGCGAAATATTCGGCGGGATTGCTGATCGCCAAATCGGGTGAGCCTTTTGGGCGTGTGCCGCGTGTAAATAGCGTACTCCACACCTCAGCGTAGGCAAACGAGATCGGCAGGTCGCCAAAGAGTGCCACCAACCACCGAATTGGGCGCGAGAAGGCGATGCCGCCGCTGTTCCAACGCATAGACTCGGCAAAGCGAATGCCATTGATAAAGCCTGCCAGCCCTTCGCTCAGCACCTCTAGGGCAGATTTGCCTGCCACCTGAATACGCGCCGCTGCGTAAGTGCCGCCTTCCATCTCGGTTGGTTGCAGCAGCGCAGGATCAATGCCCTGTTTGCGGGCAAAGCCAAGTGCCGCCTGAGTCGGCTTGCCTTCTGCATCAAAAGCGATGTTAGCTGAGGGCCCGCGCACAAGGCGATCCTCATCCGGTTGTTTGGGCGCAAGGCTGCGCACCATCACGATCAGGCGGCGCGGCGTGCCGTAAATCTCGACTCCATCATGCGCTAGGCGCAGATCGGCAAGCCATTTGGGCGCAGCCTCATGCAGTTGCGCTAGGGCGTGATCCAAATCGGCGGCGGGCAGTTCTTCCGTGCCAATCTCCAGCAGAAAATCGGCGGGTGTGGGCGGCGCACTGAAGGTGGACATGCCGACTGAGGTCTTTTTCTCAGCATATTGCCAGCTTTTGCCGTTCTTGCTGAGTGGATAGCCAAGCTGCTCACGCTGCGCCAGATATGCCTTTGCCACGTTGCGGCTCATGGCTGCCATGCGTCGGAAATAGGCGGCGCGCTCTGTGACGCCAATCGCGCCGCGTGTATCCAGCACGTTAAAGAGGTGGCTGCACTTCAGCACATAGTCGTAAGCGGGCGCGATCAGATTGTGTTCAAGGGCGCGGGCGTGTTCGCGCTCATAGGCGTCGTAGACTGTCTTGAGCGACTCGACATCTGCCACATCGAAATAATAGCGGCAATGTTCGATCTCGCTCTGCAAGAAGATATCGCGGTACATCACGTCATCCGTCCACTGGATGTTCCAGGCTGCATCGCGCCCTTGCAGCGCCAACACGATGCGTTCGATGCCATAGGTGATCTCAACGCTGACTGGGTCTAGCCGAATGCCGCCGCTTTGCTGGAAGTAGGTATACTGGGTGATCTCTTGCCCGTCCAGCCAGACTTCCCAACCCAAGCCCCAGGCACCCAAGGCGGGTGATTTCCAGTTATCTTCCACAAAGCGCACATCATGGCGGCGCAGATCAATGCCGATTGCCTCTAGGCTTTTGAGGTAGAGTTCTTGTGGGTTGCCCGGCTCAGGCTTCAGGATGACCTGATATTGATAGTAGCTCTGCATACGGTTGGGATTTTCGCCATAGCGCCCGTCATCAGGGCGCACGCTTGGCTCAACATAAGCAACGCGCCACGGCTCAGGGCCGAGTACGCGCAGAAAGGTGGCAGGGTTGCCAGTGCCGGCGCCCACCTGCACATTATGCGGCTGCCAGAGCAAGCAACCATTGGCTGCCCAAAATTGGTGCAGCGCCATGATGACATTTTGAAAGAGCATTCGCTGGCTGGTCATAAAAAGTCCCTGACTAGGTGCGGTTGGGTATAGGTCAGGGATTGATTATAGCACGCCCCGCCGATGGGCTAAACCGAGCAAGCTGCCAAACGCAGAAAAGCTGAACGGCGTTGTTCAGCCCTATTCAGCGGCAAGATGTTCTTTGATGTGATGATGCACCGCAAAAGCAGCTGCTTCTGCACGGTTGGAGAGGTGCAGCTTGCTGAGCAGGTTGCTCACGTAGTTCCGCACCGTGCCTTCGCCCAGAAACAGGCGGCTGGCTATCTCGCGGTTGGTCAGCCCGTCGGCAATCAGTGCCAATACACGCATTTCTTGCGAGGTCAGCTCTGAAAAGAGCGCTGCCTCTTTGTTCTTTTCGGTGTGGCGCAGCTCGCGGAAAATGGCTTCCGTCATTGAGGGATCAATGGCGGATTCACCGCGCCCAACGGCATCAATTGTGCGGATCAGATCGTCGCTGCCGATGCGCTTCAACACATAGCCGGAGGACCCTGCCCGAATCGCCGCAAAGAGCAGATCATCCTCCGCGTAGCTGGTCAGCATCACAACGCGTGTCTCAGGCAGTTGCTGCACAATTTTTTGGCAGGCTTCCACACCAAGCATACCGGGCATCCGCACATCCATCACCACCACATCAGGTTTGTGCAGCAGCGCTAACTCGACTGCTTCTTCGCCGGTAGCCGCCTCCGCCACCACGCGCAAGTGCGGCTGTTGTTGAATAAGCGCCCGAATGCCCATGCGAACCACTTCGTGGTCATCAGCGATCAGGACTCGGATTGGGTGAGGTGTCTGGCTCATGGCGTCCTCGTTTAGGCTATCCCAATAGTTAAGCGGCACAGCACTGATTGCAAAATACACAGCGCCCTCCGATCTTTTCAGATTTGGTTACCAATTATAGGATAAATACATCATACCTGAAAAGTCAGGGACAAATGTGAGTAGTTTTAAGTGATGAATGTCGCTTGATTTCAAGCACTCTGCTGTGGTATGGTATGCTCGTCTCAGTGTCGCACATAAAAGTGAAGCGTTAACAGAAATTTCGGATATTTGCATGCCCAACCTTCAGCGTTCGCGTAATACTCGCAGTGGTGGTGAAAACCCACGTGCCGACCGCAGCGAAGAGAAGCTGCACGCCCTCAGTGAGGCAGTGCGCGCCATCACGGCTGAATTCACCTTAGAGCGCATTTTGCGGCGCCTTGCCGAGATTGCGGCACGCATGGTTGGCGCACGGTATGCTGCTTTTGGCGTGCCAGATAGTATGCAAGGCTTGTCGGAATTCCTTGTCTATGGCATGTCTGACGAAGAGATTGCCCAAATTGACCATCCGCCAGAAGGGCATGGCTTGCTAGGCGTGTTGCTGAACAGTGAACATCCAATCCGCCTGCCGCGCTTGCAAGATCACCCGCAGTCAGTTGGCTTCCCTGAGCATCATCCCTATATGACGCGCTTCTTGGGTGTGCCAATTGTCTCTAAAGGGCAGGTGCTTGGCTCCCTCTACCTCTGTGATCGGCTGGATGGGCTGCCCTTTAACGAAGATGATGAGCGCATGATCAGCCTGCTGGCAGCGCACGCCGCCATCGCCATAGAAAACGCCACCCTCTCCGACCAACTGCGCCGCCTTGCCGTGTTGGAGGAACGCGACCGCATCAGTATGGAACTGCACGATGGCATTATCCAGTCCATCTACGCCATCGGCATTAAGCTAGAGCTAATGCGCCTGAGCGTGCCTGAACAATCTGCCCAAATTGCCGCTGTGAACAGTGATTTGAACCGCGTTATCGAAGATTTGCGCCGTTATATCCGTGATTTGCGCGTTGGTGTGGAGCTGAGCCTAACCCTGCGCGAACAGATGAATGACCTTGCCACGCGCTTCCGCGAGGTGTGTTCAGCGCGGCTGGTGATGGATATTTCTAGCGTGATGCACCTCAACGAAGATCGGCTGCACGCCCTGCTGCAAATCACCCGCGAGGCGCTCTCGAACACGGTGCGGCACGCCAATGCCACTGAAGTGTATGTGGATTTGCACGAAACGCCAACGCACATCACATTGGTCATCTCGGATAATGGCAAAGGCTTTGACCCAAAGAGCGTGCCGCCCGGCATTGGCTTGCGGAACATTCGCCAGCGCGCCCGTCAACTGGAGGGCAGCGTTGAGATTACCAGCCGTGTCGGGCGTGGCAGCACCATCACCGTCATGTTGCCGATTACGCCCAGCCACCCCTGAAGCAAGGCGCGACGGGTCGGACAAAGCCCGCCGTTGACCGCTGCCCCGCCTAACGCTATAATGGCGGCACGCTTTGGGAGAGGTCGCATAGTTGGTCTAGTGCGCTCGCTTGGAAAGCGAGTAGGGTGCAAGCCCTCGTGGGTTCGAATCCCACCCTCTCCGCCACTTGAGCTAAGCCGCACTCTACTGGGGTGCGGCTTGCGTTTGTCTAGAAGTTCTCCCGAATGTACTTAAGGGCAGCCTCAAGGGTTGGGTCACCTTGTGGGCGGCTGCCATCGCTTGGCAGTTCGACCACCACATCCGGCAGCAAGCCACCTAGTGCATCGCCCTGTCGCTCGATAGGTGTTTCGTTCGGCGTATACCAAGCGCCTTGCGTCACGCGCAGTTGCGAGCCATCGCTGAGCGTGAACAAGCGCTGCACCGAGCCTTTGCCAAAGGTGCGCTGCCCAATCAGCACCGCCCGCCCGCGATCTTGCAGCGCGCCCGCCACAATCTCGCTGGCGCTGGCACTGTTGCGGTTCACCAAGACGATCAGCGGCACTTCTTCGGCAAAGTCACCATCGCGTGCTGTAAAACGTTTCTGCTCGCCGCTGGAGGTCTTTTCTGTGGCGATGCTGCCTTCTTTCAGGAAGAAATCGGCAATCTGGATCGACTCATCAAGGAAGCCGCCGCCGTTATCGCGCAGATCGAGGATCAAGGCACGCGGCTGCTGTGCCAGCAGCGGCGTTAACTGCGCTTTGATCTCGTCAGGTGCGGTGCTGGTGAATTGTGAGAACGACAAATAGGCGATTTGATCGTCCAGCATTTCGCTGAAGACGTTGATCTGTTGGCGCGTCATGGTCAGCGTGATCGGCTCAGGCGAGTCGTCCCGCTTGACCGTCAGCGCCACTTGCGTGCCAAGCGCACCGCGCACGCGGTCTACCAATTGGCTGAACTCCAACTCCAACACGGATTCGCCATCCACCGCGATGATCTGATCGCCTTCGCGTCCGCCGGCGCGCTCATAAGACCAACCGCGTTTGACCTCAACCACCACAAAGCGTTTGTCTTCGGTCTGTGCCAACAGCACGCCAACGCCGCCTTGCTGCCCACTCATGGCGGCGCGCTCTCTGGCGGCGGGCGCCGGCGGCAAAAAGAGCGTATGTGGGTCTTGGAAGGTTGCCAGCAAGCCGGTGATGGCGCCATACAGCCGATCTGTATCACTCGGCTTAGCGTAGTAGAAATAGCGGTCTGTGAGCTGCCAAACCTCATCCGCCAGGCTGAGTTTGCTCTGTGTGGCGCTTTGCGCCACAGCGTAGCCCGCCGCGAAGGCGCTTAGCGCAGTCAGCAGCAGCGCGCCTAATACGATCATCAACTGCACGCCGCCAAGCATTGGGCGTTGTGTGGGACGGTTTTCCCCAGAGTCAGACCAAAACATGAAGGTTGTATCCCCTTCCTAGCTTGTGCATTCCCAAATTATAGCACTAGGCAATTAGGCGTGGATGGTATACACCTGACCACTAGGCAGTTTCTCATACGCGATTTGGGTTTACCCGCCGCGCTGAAGACCTCTGCCAGAATAAGCCGACTCTGTTCAATTTTCCAATTGGCAAGCCCACACAGCGCAGTAAAATCTTTTGCCTAACCGTATTCACAGTTCAACATAAGGATGTTAAAAGTATGCGCCGCATATTCGCTTGTTTGCTTGTTTTAAGCCTTGCCTTCGGTTTTGCCGTGCATGTGCCTGCTCAGGCGCAAGGCAACACCTTGATTGTAGCAGGGCGGTTTGTAGATGTGATCACCCTTGACCCCGGACGTGCCTTTGAGACAACCAACCTAATTGTGCATCACGCCACTTATGAGACCTTGCTCAACATCAATGCCGATGACCTCTCCAAGATCGTCCCCGGCTTGGCAGAAAGCTACAGCATCTCTGAAGATGGCACCGAATACACTTTCGTGCTGAACCCTGCTGCCAAATTTGCCAGTGGGAATCCCGTCACGGCGGAAGATGTGCGCTTCTCGTGGACGCGCCTGCTCAACATCAAGGGCGGACCGTCCTCTTACCTGACCGATTTTGGCTTCAAGAGCATTGAAGCTGTGGATGAGCGCACTGTCAAAGTGACCCTTGAAGCAGCACAGCCCGCCTTTGCCAGTGTAGTGACTGCACCAGCGCTCAGCGTGTTGGAGAAAGCTGTTGTGGTAGCACAAGGTGGCACTGATGCTGAAGACGCCGACCAGACCGACGCCGCCAAAGATTGGCTCGATCAGAACTCGGCAGGCTCAGGGCCGTTCATCCTGACGGGCTGGACGCCCAACAGCGAGATCACCATGGTGCGGAATGAGAACTATTGGCGCGGTGCAGTCGCATTGGAAGGCATCACCCTTCGCAGCACCAACGATGCCTCCAGCGCGCTGCAATTGGTGGCGCGTGGCGATGCCGACATTGCGCTCGGCGTGGATGCTGATACCGCCGATCAGGCGCGCGGCAACGCCGACTTAACCTTGAACATCGGGCAGACGCTCAACCTGCTCTACCTTGCCGTTTCACCGAGCGATTACTTCAACCTGCCTATCAGCGATGTGCGCGTGCGCCAAGCCATTGCCTACGCCATTGATTACGACGGCATCATCGCCTTGACGGGTGGCTTTGCCGACCGTCCGGCTGCCATGCTGCCGTTGGGCATCGCCGGCTCCGATCCTGCCCTCCGCTACAGCCGCGATCTGGATAAGGCGAAGGCGCTGCTGGCGGAAGCAGGCATTCCCGATGGCTTCTCCATGACGCTCTACATCGGCGGCGGCGCCACCGCCGGCGTGCCGCGTGAAGTGTTGGCGGCAAAATTGCAAGCAGACCTCGCTGAAGTAGGCATTCAGATTGAGATCAACCAACAGACCTCGCCCAACTTCCTGACTGCCTTCCGCGCCCAAGAACTGCCGATGGTCATCAGCGCCTGGACGCCAGATTACCTCGACGCCACCATGTGGACAGCCTTCTTCAGCAAGGCAGGCAGCGGTGTTTCGGCGCGCATCCGTATGGATGTGCCGCAGATTGCCGAACTAGCCGACCTGATCGCCGCCGAGCGCGACCCAATGGTGCGTGCCGAGCTGCTGACGCAGTATGTGAAAGCGCATGTTGAGGCAGCCGTCTTCATCCCGCTGCTGCAAGAGCAGTATATTGACGTGCTGAGCAAAGCTGTGAAGGGCTACGTCTTCCATCCCGTCTACCTAACCGAGTTCAGCGGCGTCAGCAAGTAATCAGTCACTTTCAAGCATATCGGGACAGACTCAAGCGTCTGTCCCTCACCTTATGGCAGCTTACCGAAGGCTTGACGCATGTCGCTTTTGCGTTATATCGCTCGTCGCCTGATCCTGACCATTCCCATGCTGTTTGGGATCACGCTCGTGCTGTTCCTGATCTACAACCTTGTGCAGGTTGATCCCTTAGTGATGATCGTGGGTGAACGTGCTATGGATAACCCACAGGTCGTTGAGGCAGCCATCAAAAAGTGGGGCTTGGATCGCCCTGTTTGGGAGCAGTATTTCACGTATGTCACCAACATCCTGCGCGGCGATCTCGGCACCTCGTTCCTCACGCGCCGCCCTGTGTTGGATGACTTGCGGACTCACCTGCCAGCCACTGTGGAACTGGCAATCAGCTCGCTTTTGTTTGCCGTCCTGCTCGGCATTCCGTTGGGCATCGTGGCGGGCATTTATTTCGGCAGCCTCTTTGATCGCATCGTGTGGTTTATCTCGCTGCTCAACGGCTCGCTGCCACCCTTCTGGACAGGGTTGATCTTCCTGTTCATCTTCTACTACACACTGGGCATGACGCCCGGCCCGGGACGTTTTGCGCCGCGCATGACCAAACCACCAACGTTCACGGGCTTGCTGACGGTTGACTCGCTGCTGGCAGGCGATCTTGCTGCCTTTGGGAGTGCGGTGAGCCACCTTGTGCTGCCAACGGTGATCTTGGGTGGCTTTACGCTGGCGCTGGTGCTGCGCGTGACCCGTGCTGCCATCGTGGAAGAGATGCGCCGCGAATACGTCCGCACGGCGCGCAGCAAAGGCTTAAGTGAACGCCTTGTGGTGGTTCGCCACGCCATGCGAAACGCGCTGCTGCCTTTGGTCACCATTATTGGGTTGGCATTTGCGGGCTTGCTCAGCGGCGCGGTGATGACCGAGACCGTCTTTGATTGGGCAGGGCTTGGGCAGTACCTTGTGCGGGCGGCTTCCAGTTTGGATTACCCGGCGATTCAGGGCGGCACATTGCTGATCGCCGTCATTTACGTGATCGTCAACCTGAGCGTGGATGTGCTATACAGCATTTTAGATCCGAGGGTGCGGCATGGCTGATTCAATTTCGCTTAGCACGGCGCACAGCCTGCCACGACAACCACAGCGGCGCGATCTGGTCAAGCACATGCGGCGCTATCCGTCGCTGTGGGTAGGTGGCAGCGTCTTGGTCATCTTTTCGCTGATGATCCTGTTTGCCTCGTTCATCGCTGTGCATGATCCGATCAAGCAAAATGTGGCTATGCGCCTCAAGCCGCCCTCTGCCGAGCATCTTTTCGGCACGGATGAACTAGGGCGCGATATTTTCAGCCGTGTGCTGCATGGCGGGCGCGTTTCGCTGCCAGCGGCGCTGATCGTCGTGCTTATCTCGCTGAGCATCGGCGGCTTGCTGGGCGCCTTAGCGGGCTTTTTCGGCGGCTTGGTGGATGACGTGATCATGCGCCTTGCCGATGTGACGTTGGCATTCCCGGCGGTGGTGCTGGCGTTGGCGATCTCGGCGCTGCTGGGCCCGAGCCTGAATAACGCGATCTTGGCAGCCTGCGCCGTGCTGTGGCCCGAGTACGCACGCCTGATCCGCTCGCAAGTGATCGTGGCGCGCACTTTTGAATACGTAACGGCGGCACGCTCGTTGGGCAGGCGCGAGACGGGCATTTTGCTGCGGCATGTGCTGCCCAACACCTGGACGCCGCTCATCATCAAGGCGGCGCTGGATGTAGGCGGCATCATCTTGTTGGTTTCGGCGCTCAGTTTCATTGGGCTGGGTGTGACGCCACCAACGGCAGAGTGGGGCTCCATGGTGGCGCTTGGGCGCACCAAATTCTACCAATGGTGGGTGGCAACTTTTCCCGGCTTGGCAATTTTAGTCTCGATCATGGCGTGTAACCTGATTAGCGAAGGGCTGCGAAATTGGCTCGATCCGCGCACGTAGCGGCATTATTCAACCTTGATAAAAGCGCTGCGGAACCGCTTTACCGCCAACTGATCCGTGCGGTGCGCGAGGGCATTGCTGAAGGCACGCTGCGCGTTGGCGATAAGCTGCCGCCCAGCCGCGAACTTGCCACACAGCTTGGCATCAGCCGCATGAGTGTGGTGAACGCCTACGCCGAATTGCTCAACGAAGGCGTGTTGGCAGCCTCGCCGGGACGCGGCACATTCATCGCCGGCAGCCTGAGCGCGCCACGCGACGCCAGCACGTTGCCTTCCGTTGCGGCAAATCCAGCGGCGGGCAGCTTGCCGCCCGAAGCGCTGATCGCCTTTAGCGGTGGCGCACCTGCCGAAGAATTTCTGCCGGTGGCTGCCATTCGCCGCTCGATTGAGGCAGTCCTAGAGCGGGACGGCGCGGCTGCCGTTGCCTACGAAGAAACAGAGGGCTATCCGCCGCTGCGGGCAGCCGTTGCCGAACATTTGGCGTCGCTGGGCATTCGCACCACGCCTGAGAACGTCCTGATCACGGGCGGCTGCCAACAAGCGCTTGATCTGGCAGCCCAAGCCTTGCTCAATGAAGGCGATACGCTGCTGACCACCAACCCGACTTATCTCGGCATTCTGGATATTGCGCGCATTCGGCGCGTGCGTGCTGTGGGCGTGCCAACCGATGAGCATGGACTCCGCACCGAACTGCTCGAATCGGCAATTGAGGCGCACCACCCACGCCTGATCTACATCGCGCCGACGCACCATAATCCGACTGGCAGCGTGATGCCTATTCACAGGCGGCGCGTGCTGTTGCGGATTGCCGCCGCCGCCGATATTCCCGTGCTGGAAGACGGTGTTTACCACGAACTGAGCTATGGTGGTGAGCCACCGCCGCCGCTCAAAGCGCTAGATGAGTACGGCATTGTGGTTCATGCCAACGGCTTTTCCAAGATTGTGCTGCCCGGCACGCGCATCGGCTATCTGATAGCAGAGGGCGCCTTGTGGGAGCGCGCCTTGCGCGTGAAGCAGGCAGCCGATATTTGCACGCCGGGCTTGAATCAGCGCGCCATGCATCACTTTCTGATCAGCGGCGCGCTGAGTGGTCATCTGGATCGGGTGCGGCGGGCTTGCCAGCAGCGGCGCGATGTGGCGCTGAAGGCGGCGCGGCGCTATTTGCCGAGCGGCGCACGCTGGTCAGAGCCGCCGGGCGGAGTCTACTTATGGGTGGCGCTGCCGCACGAGGGAATCACTGCCGCGCAGTTGTATCCGATTGCGCTGCGACACGGCGTTAGCTTTGCCATAGGTGCGGAATTCTACACCGCAGCAGGCGATCCGAGCGCGGCATACTTTATGCGCCTAAACTTCGCCCAACAGCCCTCAGAACGCATTGAAGAAGGCATGAAACGGCTTGGCGCAGCCTGGGCAGAGGCTCAAGGGCGTTATGGCGGGCGGATGGGATAAATCGGCTGCACACTGTTTGGGACTCTGGAGAGGTTTGGATGCCACACATATATCAACTTGGTGACCGCCGCACAGACGAAAAGACAGGCGCGATCATGGTCTACGTGCCATCGGGCAAGTTTATGATGGGCAGCGATAATGGCGATAGTGACGAAAGACCCGTTCACGAACAGGTCATCCCGCAAAGCCTCTGGCTAGACCTGACGCCTGTCACCAATGCTGCCTACGCCAAATTTGTGGCAGAGGGTGGCTACCGACAGCGCGAATTGTGGACGGCGGCAGGCTGGGCATGGCGCGAAAAGGGCAGTGTGCTTGCCCCTCAAAATTATGACGGCTTCACTGCACCCGATCAGCCGCGAGTGGGCATTTCGTGGTATGAGGCGTGGGCGTTTGCAGCATGGCGCGGCGGACGCCTGCCGACTGAGGCAGAATGGGAGTGGGCAGCCCGCGGACCTGAAAATCGGGTCTATGCATGGGGAAACAGCCTCATAGATGACTTGGACTATGTTATCTATCATGGGAATTCGGGCGGCAAAACACACCCTGTTGGTGAGGGCATACGCATCAAAGGCGCGGCATGGTGCGGCGCACTGGATATGTGCGGCAACGTTTGGGAGTGGGTGAGCAGCGTGTATGAGCCGTATCCCTACAGAGCGGATGACGGGCGTGAGACACGGGACGGGACGGATAGTCGAGGCTTGCGCGGTGGCTCGTGGTACTATGATCGAGGCGACGCCCGTGCTGCTTTTCGCTCTCGCCCCGATCCTGATTTTCGTGGGTTCAATCTCGGCGTTCGCGTGGTGATGTCCGCCTCTGTTCGGTAAGGCTGAGGCGGCGACAGCACATACAAAGCAGCCAACGCGCCAAGCCGCGTTTCCCGTAGGTATGCCGCTAAAGCCCCTGCGCTCAGGGCAGCCTTTCGCGGTATACTCGGCACGCTGAGCAAAGGATGGGCTGTATGACTGATCTGATCGCGGTGGATTTGGGCAACTCCAACGGGCGCATTTTCAGCGTCCGCTTTGATGGCAAGCAGGTGCAAGGTACAGAGCGCTACCGTTTCGCCAACACGCCGATTAGAGTGCGCGGCACGTTGCATTGGGATGTGCTAAACCTGTGGGGCGAGATTGAGCGCGGCTTGGCTGCCGCACAACTGGAGACGGCTGCCAGCATCGGTGTGGACTCGTTCGGGGTGGATTTCGGCTTGCTAGATCGGCGCGGTGCGTTGATCGGCAACCCTGTTCACATGCGGGATCGGCGCACCGAAGGCGTTATGGAGCAGGTTTTAGCGCTTGTGCCGCGCCACGAACTCTATCAGCGCACGGGCATCGGCTTTTATGTGATCAACTCGCTCTACCAGCTTGTGGCGCTGCACTATGATGCGCCTGACCTGTTGGATATGACTCACACCCTGCTGACCATGCCCAACCTGATCACCTACTGGCTGACGGGCGAGAAGATCAGCGAGTTCACGCACACCACCACCACTCAATGCTACAACCCAACCCTTGGCGATTGGGATCGTGATCTGCTGGCGCGGCTAGGCATTCCAACGCACTTTTTCCCGACGGTGGTGCAGCCCGCTAACCTGATTGGCACCTATGAGACGGTGCCGGTCTTCACTGTTGCCAGCCACGATACGGGCAGCGCGGTGGTTGCTGTGCCAGCCGAGACGCCGCACTTTGCCTACATCAGCAGCGGCACATGGAGCCTGTTTGGGATTGAGACTCACCAGCCGATCCTGACTGAGGCAGCCATGCACGCCAACCTAACTAATGAGGGCGGCGCTTTTGGCACATTCCGCCCATTGAAGATGGTGATGGGTTTGTGGTTGGAGCAGCAATGTCGGCAGCGTTGGCGCGAACAAGGCTTGGACATCTCATACGACCTGCTGCTGAACGAAGCACAACTTGAACCGTCCTTTACAGTGCTGATCGATCCCGATGATCCGTCTTTCTTTGCACCGGGCGATATGCCTGCACGCATTGCGGCATTCTGTGCAAAGTCGGGTCAGGTGGCGCCGCAAACGCAAGGGGCTTTTTTGCGCTGCATCTTGGAGAGTTTGGCGCTCAAATATCGCTATGTGCTAGAGCAGATCATCGGCGCGACGGGCGCGCAGGTGGATGCCTTGCATGTTGTGGGCGGCGGCGCGCAAAACGCCCTGCTGTGCCAAATGACTGCCGACGCGACAGGCAAGCCCGTCTACGCCGGACCCGTCGAGGCGACTGCACTGGGCAACGCGCTGGTGCAGTTGGTTGCCTTAGGCGAACTGCGCGATCTGGCGGAGGCGCGCCAAGTGGTGCGCGCCAGCTATCCGCCAACCGTCTACACGCCAAACTACTTGTTGGACTGGCAAGCCGTTTATGAGCGCTTTCAGGGCGTCATCACCAGCGGGTGAGGGATGCTTTGCCCTGATTGCATTGCGGCAATCAGGGCGCGCCATTAGCCGCGCTGCTGGATGAACTTCTCCAGCTGCCGTTCGTGGTAGAGCCAGTGTAAGGCAACGGCAGCCACGCCTGCCGCAAGCAGGGCTGCCACAACCACCCCAAAGCGCGGGTTGCTCCAGCCTTGAAAAACCTGTGGCAAGAGGTAGGGCGGCACCACGGTGATCAGCACCAACCCAATGCCAAGCCACACAAGGCGCGGGCGTGCTGCCATGCTCTGCGAATCGAACAGATCAATGCCTAGTGTATTCCAAAAGACAAGCAATCCATAGAGCGCCATGAAGATCAGCAGCCCGCTGCGTGCCTCATCGCGTGCGGCAAGCACAACAGCGCCATTTTCCACGCCGCCGCGCAGCAGCAGATAGAGGACGGCGTACAAGCCCGACATCACCAAAGCGCCAACCACCGTGCCGCTGAACACATAGCGCATCACATCTTCGGCAAAGTTTGCCAAATAGCGCGGACGCAGCACGCCAAAAGTGATCAGGATGCCCGGCAGGTTGACCATGCCGAAGGTCAGCCAACTAATGATGATCGGTGTGGTGGCAAAGGGCAGCGCCATGAAGCCAATGAAGATGAAGGCAAGCACCGTGAAGAAATTTTTGGTAAGGAAAATGCGCGTGCTGCCAAAAATCTTCTGTGTGATCGTCTTGCCGCGCTCAAAAGCGTTCGGCAGCGTCGCCATGCTGTTATCCAACAGCACCAGATCAGCCACATCTTTGGCAATTTGCGCGCCATCGTTCATGGCAACAGCCATATTCGCCTCTTTCAAGGCTGGCACGTCGTTCACGCCATCGCCAACCATCGCCACATACGCCCCTTCTGCCTTCAGCGCACGGATGATCTTGCGCTTGGTCTCTGGCTCGATGCGCGCAAAGAGGTTTGCCTCACGCACGGCGTGGGCAAAGGTCGGCTCGTCCATCGCCTCAAGCTGATCGCCTGTGCAGGCACGCGCAATGGTCATGCCGGCTTGCTCGGCAATGGCGCGCACCGTCTCGGCGTTATCGCCACTGATAACCTTCAATTGCACGCCCAGCGCGGTAAACTGTGCGATGGTCTGCTGAATTTCAGGGCGAATTTGGTCGCTCATGGCGATCAGGGCAAGCGCATGGCGCTCACTTGGCAGGGCGGCATCAAGGGGTGTGTTGGTGCTGCGCGCAAAGGCAAGGATGCGCTCACCACGTGCGGAACGTGCGTGTGCTTCTTGCAGGGCTGTCGCGTCGCGCTCAGGGTCTAGCAAGCGCTCTGGTGCGCCCAAGAGCAGCGTCTCGCCTTCAAAGATGATCGCGCCCCACTTACGCGCTGAGGTGAAGGGAATCTCGCGCTGCTTTGCCGCACCGCCACCATTCCCACCGATGTATTCGGCGATGGCGCTAGCAGTGCGGTTCTGGGTGGCAAGATTTTCTACGTAGCGGCGCAGATCATCCTTAAGTGCCTCGGTCGGTGTGCCGTTCAGCGGCACGATCTCGGTCACGCTGAGCATGTTGCGCGTGAGCGTGCCTGTCTTATCGAAGCACAGCACGTTCACATTCGCCATAGATTCCACCGCGTTCACGCGCTGCACGAGGGTGCGTTGGCGGCTGATGATCAGCGCGCCGATGGACAGCGAGATCGTCGTGACTAAGACCAAGCCTTGCGGTACCATGCTGGTGACCAGCACCACCGCATTCCGCACGATCTCGATGGTTGGCAGGTGTGAGACCAAGCCGCCGATGACGGTCATCGGACCGAACACCAACATCACAAAGACGGCGATTTGCACCAAGTTGGCGATGTAGCGCTGCGTTGGCGTTAGTGGATGCCGATATGCCTTCGCCGTTGCCGAAAGTTTGTTGATCGTGCTGGCTGCGCCAACGGCAGTGGCACGCATGACGCCGGCGCCGGCGATCACGAATGAGCCTGAATAAAGCTGCATTCCCTTCTCTTTCAGCACCGCATCCGATTCGCCCGTTAAGAGTGCCTCATTCAATTCGAGCGAGTCGGCAAGCAGCACCACGCCATCCACCACCACCTTATCGCCTGCCTCCAGTGGCAGCAGGTCGTCTTTCACCACGGCGCTCAGCGGCACTTCCACCAGCCCGCCATCGCGCCAGACCTTCACCTGTTGCATGGCAAGTGCCGCCAGTTGGTCAAGGGCGCGCTTGGCGGCAATCTCTTGCACCAAGCCGACAATCGAGTTCAGCACGACGCTGAAACTGGCAAAGAGCAGATTTGCGTAGTCCTGAAAGAAGATCATGACCGCGCCGAGCGTTGCCAGCACAAAGTTGAAGACGTTGAAGACGTTGTCGCGGAAAATTTCCCAGTAGGTGCGCCCAACTTGAACTTTGAAGGCGTTCGATTCGCCGCGCTCAGCGCGCACAGCGACCTCCGCGCTTGTCAAACCGCGCTCTTCTTCGGGCAGTTGTGAGATCAGGTTCATGGTGATTGGTGATTCCGTGCCTTGTGAATTGATACAATCCAGTAGTACGCCTGTACGTACTTAATGTTGCAGTATAGAACACATTGCAGGTGATGGAGATGTTCTTTCAGGTTCGAAGCCTGTTGGAAGTGCGCTTGACTAGCACCCTGCACGCCAAGGCGTAAAGCGCAGCATGTGCTGCTCTTGATAAGCCCACCGCTCACCAGCGCCGCCCATGCCTACAGGCGCGCTTTGGCACTTTGCCAAAACGCGGCGGAATGCGCTTATTTTCAGCGCTGCTTGCAAGCCCTTAGATAAAGTCAGCATCGGGTTCTGTGACAGTAAAAACTTGTAAAAATTGCTTGACGAAAATATAGTAATTTGCTACTATTTTGAGTGATCAATTCCTTGGAATATCGGAAAGGTGTTATATGAAAACACTTCGCTTGGTAGCGTTACTCGCTTTGGTGGTGGCTCTGGCTGTGCCTATAATGGCGTTGCAAGCGCTGACTGGCAGTGGCAGTGGCATTGTGGGCTGCACAGGCTTCACTGACTTAGGCTCTAACTATACGGCAGATCGGGATAACACAGGGTCTGGGGAGGAAGCCTATTATTTTGCGGCTACCGATGGTGCTGGAAATACCATTCACTACTTCGCCAGCTCAGTTCCTGTTAGCTTTAATGGTCCTATCGGCGATTTTCCATGGAATGGTGGCGCACCGCAATTTAACCCCATTACACTGCGGCTTGTCAGCATCGCGGGCAATGGCTTCCAAGAACAACTAGCTGGTGAGTGGTCAGGCAATTGCACGGGCTTGCCCACCTTTACACCACCATTTGTCGGACCTGGGTTGCCGGGCAACAAGAATTTGATCCTGTTCTTGGGTGATACTGCTGTTTTGCAAACACCCGGCGGCGAAGGCACCGGCTTGGCGATGAAGGCTTGCCAAACTGCCTTTGTGATTGACCAAAAAGACGGCTTTGCGCGCCTGTTCGTGATGGGCGGCTGGGTCTCGTTGGCAAACACGGTGGATGTGCCAGAGGAATATGGGCAGCCGGGTTCACCCGTCCTGCCGCAGTGCGTCGGCAAGTAACTGCCTAGAGCGCCTCTGCCTGCCGAGAGGCGCTTATTTTTTATGCAGGCGGCGCGCTAGATCAAGGGCTTCCTCAAGCGTGCTGATCTCGCCCACCGCCTGCGCCTCTGCGATCTGCTCCAAAAGCTGCCCAACCAGTTTGCCGGGCGCTAAGCCTAGTGCTTCCATCAACGCCTTGCCGCCAAGCAGCGGCGGCGGCGCGACCACTTCGGCATGGCGGTTAAAATAGGCATCCAGCAGGGCGCGCACCACTTGCAGCTGTGCCAACCAGTCTGGCACTTGCAGGTGCGTCCCAACCATGCCTAAGTAGTCAGCAAGGGTGAGCAAACACACATCCAGACCGAGGCTATCAGTCGCCTTCCAAAAACGGTAGACCGCACGCCGTGAAAGGCTTTCCGCATTGCGAAGGTGCATCGGGCGCATGTGATGGCGCACGCAGCCGACCAAGCGCGCACTCTCTTCATTGCTCAAGCGCAATGCCTCAGCACGCACGGCTGCCAGTTCCGCGCCAATTAACTCATGCCGATAGAAATGAATACGCCCCTCCGCGCCGACGCTGCGCGTTGCGGGCTTGCCGCAATCGTGCAGCAGCGCAGCCAACATCAACAAGGCGCGCACACTGCGACCATTCGGCAGCGGTGCAGCAAGGTGTGTTTGCAACTGCGGGCGGAAAACATCCAGCAGGTAGACGATCAAGCCAAGCGCACCATCGGCAGCGGTTTCATCAGTGCGCTGTGGGCTGATGGTCGTGATGACGCCATCCAATCGTTCGATCACGTTGAGGGTATGTTTCCACACATCGTAAATGTGCGGCGCAGACTGCACCACGCCGCGCATGGCATCTACCTCTGGCACAATCAGCGTCAGCAGACCGAGCGAGTCTAAGGCGCGCAAGGCAGCCTGTGGCTTTGCGCCGCCAAGCATGGTCATAAACTCATCACGGACGCGCTCTGGCGAGCTGTGGATGATGCCAACGCCATACTCACGCAGATCGGCGCGTGTTTCGCGCTCAATGAGCAGCTTGAATTGCAGGCTTTGACGCACGGCGCGCAGCGCACGGATCGGATCGCTGCGGATCGAGTCGGGCGTGCAGCGGCGCAGGCGTTTCTCGAATACATCGCGCACGCCGTCCAGTGGATCGATCAGCGTTTGCAGGTCACCACGCAGCGGTGCGGCAATGGCGTTCACTGTGAAATCGCGCCCGTAGAGGTCATCTTGCAGCGATTCGCCGCGAAAACGCGCTACATCCACGCTGTAACGCACACCTTCATAGTCCAGAATGGCGCGCCCAACCTTGCGTTCAGGATCAAGCGGATAGTAAGCACCCTTGAAGGCGTTGGCGATCTGTTTGGCAAGGCGGCGCCCGTCGTCGGGCGTGGCAAGGTCAAGGTCGTGGCTAGGGCGGCGCAGCAGGGCATCGCGCACAGCGCCACCGACCAAATACACCTCGCTCGTACCGATGATCGGCAGCAGCGCCTGCACAAGAGGCGGATAGTCAAGGGGGAACGGCGCCGCGGACTCACTCATGGGCGTACATGCCTGGATTCACCGCCGCGATGAAGGGCAAGCTGCGGTAGAGTTCATCGAGATCAAGTCCGTAACCAAAGACGAACTTATCCGGGATTTCAAAGCCGATGTAATCCACATGAATATCGGTCAGGCGGCGGCTTGGCTTGCTCAGCAGCGTGCAGATTTTCAGGCTGGCAGGGTTGCGTGCCAAGAGCAAGCGCCGCAGATAGGCAAGTGTGGTGCCGGTATCAATAATATCCTCAACGATGAGCAGGTTGCGCCCTTCGATATTCTGCTTCAGGTCAAGGTCTATGCGGACGATGCCGCTTGTTTCGCGTGCGCCAGCGCCATAGCTGGAGATCGCCATAAAATCTATAGCGTGTGGCACGTGAATATGCCGCATCAGGTCGGTCAGGAACATGACGCCGCCCTTCAGCACGCAGACCAGCAATAGATCAGCGGCATGGCTGTAATCGGCGTTGATCTGTGCGCCCAGCGCTTCGATGCGCGCTTGCAGGCGTTCCTCATCAATCAGAATTTCTTCGATAAAACGTAGGTAGCTCTGCATGGCTCACTGGCTTTCTGCCGCAGTTTGGGCAGTGCTGCTGGCGGATTCCTGCGGCGGGCACAGACGGCGCAAATAGTCCCACGTATAAATGCCAGTGTGATGGCGGTCATCCCAGAAGGGCTGCAAGGCATAGTTGCCAACAAGTTCAATGCGCTCAATGCCATACGAACGAGCAGGCGTCAGCGCCAAAATATGATCGGGATCGCTGTGACGCCCCATGTTTTCGTGTCCGCCACGGCATTCCACACACGGGCACGCCTCGCGCAGGTGGCTGAGTGGATAGCGGCAGGTGGCGCCATCCGCCCATTGAATGATCAAGACGCCGTTCGGCTTATCAAGCGTGATACCAACTGGTCGCGGCATGGGCATGATGCTGTCCGTCCTATCTCAATGTGCTGCGCTAGGGCGCAACGACCACCACTGTGTCAAAGGCAACGCGGAAGCCGCTGGCAGCTTGCCCCGCCACTGCACCCAGCGCAATTTTACCCGTTTTGAAGGCAGAGTCGATCAGCACGTCTGCTGTTTGCTGGTTGTTGCTCAGGCAAGCGCCGCTGCGGAGTCCGTTCCATGTGGAGCGCCGATCTTCGCCTTTTGGGCAGAGCAGCAAGGGCAGATCGTTCACATAAAAGCGGAACTGATCGCCTTGTGCCACCACGCGCAGCCGATTGAAAGCACCCAAGCCGCTTAACGCCTGTGGTGCGATCTGCCACTCACTCAGCACGTCCAGCGTTCCGTTTTGCAGGCGCTCCACGCGGTAGGCGCCATCGCCACGCAGCTTGAAGGCATAAAAATTGTTCACATCCTGATAGCGAAACATCAGGCTTGCCTCAGCCGCCTCCACAATCTCAGGGCTGCCGCTTTCCCAACTGGTCAGCACTTCCACATCCAGATCGGCAAAAGGTTGGTTCAAATCCGTGAACACACCGCCAGCCGAGCCAATGCTGATGAATAACACGCCGCCTTCCACCTGTGCGCTGTCTTGCCCTGTGTAGAGCGTCCACTGGGCGTTGAAGGTATCGTCGGCATCGGTTTCCTCGTCATCATCAAAGGTGCTGATGTAAAGCAGCGTGCCGCTGGGCGCATTAGTGGGCTGATCGGCGTTGATGAGGGCAGCCAGCAGCAGGTTCAGCACGCCTAGTGCTGCGATCAGGATCAGCAGCAGCACAGTGGCAGTGCGCCATAAGCGCGGGCGCATTCGTTTAGGTTGCGTTTGCTCGTTCATAGGGGCAATTCTACCACAAATGGGCTGTGCGATCATCTTGCGAAGGGGGCGGGCTTCATGCGATTTCCAAGTCAGGGGTGCTTGCCGTGCGGTTATGCTCTGGCTAAACTCTGCCCATAGATGTTTATTGTGGACATGATGATTGAGTGAGCCTATATGAATGCAGCCGCACAAACGCCCGTCAACCTGAACGGACAGTACGATAACTTAATTATTTCGACCAGCCCTGCCACAGGGCGCAAACTCGGTGAGGTGCGCGTTACGCCGCTGGATGCCCTGCCTGCCATCATGGAGACCGCTCGCAACGCCCAAAAAGCATGGTTTGAGGCGGGCTTGCCGTTTCGCCTTGAGGTGTTGCGCCGCTGGCAAGACAGCCTCCGCCGCAACTTTGATCGGATTGTGGGCATGGTGGTGGCAGAACAAGGCAGACCGCCCTTCGAGGCGCTCAGCGAGTTCTTTTCCTGCATTGATCTGATCGCCTATTATCGGCGCACGGCGGCACATACACTGGCAGCAAAACGGCAGTTTGTGCTGTTGGCGCCGCACCATCAACACTGGACGGTGCGCCAGCCTTATGGTGTGGCACTCATCATCACGCCTTGGAACTTCCCGCTGATCCTCTCCATTGCGCCGATTGCCGCGGCATTGGTCACTGGCAATGCGGTGATCTTCAAGCCTTCGGAATATAGCACGCAAGTAGGCGAGCTGTTGGCACGCACCGTGCGCGAGTCGGGCATACCGGAAGGCGTCTTTCAGCTTGTGCATGGCACGGGTGAAGTCGGCGCGGCACTCATTGAGCAGCAGCCCGATAAAATCTGCTTCACGGGCAGCACCACCACAGGGCGCAAAATCGCGGCAATCGCCGGCGAACGGCTGATCCCAATCACCTTAGAGTTGGGCGCCAAAGACGCGGCGATTGTGCTGGAAGATGCTGATCTGGATCGGGCGGCGCACGGCATTGTGTGGGGATCGCTCTTCAACGCTGGGCAAGCCTGCCTCAGCATCGAGCGCATTTACGTCGCCCGCGCTGTTGCCGAGCCGCTGATGCAAAAAATGGCAGCGGTTGTTGAGAAATTCATCAAAGTAGGCGCCGGTGAATCGCCTGAAGTCACGATGGGCGTCCTCACCACTGAGGCGCAGCTCAAGATTGTAGATCAACAAGTGCGCGAAGCACTAGCGAGCGGTGCGCGCCTCATCTGCGGTGGGAAGGTGCTAGATGGTCTGAATGGGCGTGCCTACGCGCCAACCATCCTAACCGACCTAACGCCCGAAATGCGCCTGATGCAGGAGGAGACCTTTGGTCCGGTGCTTGCCGTCGTGCCGATTGACAGCCCTGAGGAAGGCGTGCAGGCTGCCAACGCGCTTGGCTATGGGCTAACTGGCTCAGTCTGGACGGGAGATCGGGCGCGTGGCTTAGCGTTGATGGAACAGCTTGAAGTGGGTCATGCCAGCTTGAATGACCACGTGATTACGGCAAGCGTGCCGCAGTTGGCATGGGGTGGTGTGAAGCACAGCGGCTATGGGCGCAGCCGCGGCGCCGAAGGCTTGCTGGATATGACCTATGCAAAGGTCTACAGCGCCGAACGCTTCTTTGCGCTGCCGCGTGAGTTGTTCTGGTATCCATACTCAGCAGGGAAGTACAATGTGCTGCGGCGCTTCATCAACGTCTATTATGCCACCACGTGGCGCGAGCGACTGGCAGCACTTTTGGGACGTTAGGCTATCTTCTAACGGCTCAATTGGGTATAATGCGCGCCGTTTGGCATTCGGAACGCATAGCAACCCAGAAAGTGTAGAGGACTCGTGCGTATTCGTATTGAAGGGCGGCACGTGCTGCGCGGCACGTATGCTGCCAGTGGCAACAGCAACGCCGCCATCGCCCTGATCACTGCCGCGCTGCTCAGCGATGCACCCGTCACGCTTCGCAACGTGCCGAATACGGTCAGTGTGGGCGTGATGTTGGAGGTTGGTGCGGCGCTGGGCGCAAGCGTGACGCAAGGCGATCCGCAAGGCGTGGTGACACTGCACGCGCCGCATGTGGTGGCGCGCACCATTAAGCGCGAATACAGCGCAGCGCTGGGCGGCACGCTCTTATTTCTTGCGCCGATCTTGGCGCGGCGGCGGCAAGCGCGCCTTGAACTGGACTACGCGGTGAGCCGCTTACACCCACACCTGACCGCCCTGCGCGATCTGGGTGTGGATGTGCGCGTGAACGGTAGCACCCTTGACTTCAGCGCCAGCGCCTGGCAAGCACGCGAGCTTGTGCTGACGCAGATGAGTGTGACTGCTACCGCAATCGTGGCGATGCTGGCGGCTGTGCTTGGCAAGCGCACCGTGATTTACAATGCGGCAAGCGAACCGCACATCGTGGATTTGCTGACGCTCTTAGTCCAGTTCGGGGTGCAGATCGAGGGCATCGGCTCAAACCTGCTCACAATTCACGGGCATGGTGGCGTGGAATATACCTGTGCGCCTGCTTCTATCACCCTCTCGCCCGATCATATCGAGATCGGCAGCATTGCCGCCATCGCCGCACTAACGGGCAGCCGCTTGGCGATAGAAGGCACACGCGCCCGCGATCTTCGCATGATTGCTAAGGTCTACGAACGGCTTGGCGTTCACCTTGAACTGGAAGAAGATGCCGTCTACGTGCCGCGCCACGAGCGCTTTATGCCAAGCGCACGCGAGGAAGATGTCGATGTCTCGGTTGAATCTGCGCCGTGGCACGGCTTCCCAAGCGACCTGATCGCTATGGCAACCGTCATTGCCACGCAAGCACACGGCACAACCTTGATCCACGAAAAACTGTTTCCCAACCGCCTGCTTTTTGTGGATAAGTTGAACAGCATGGGCGCGCAGATCGTCTTGTGCGATCCGCACCGTGCCATTGTGATCGGCAGCACACCCCTACAAGGCGATTACCTTGATAATCCTGATGCACGGGTTGGCTTGGCGCTGCTTGGCGCGGCGCTCTGCGCTGAGGGCGAGAGCGTGATTGACACGGCAGAGGCATTCAACCGCACCTTTGACCATGTGCTGGATAAGTTGGCAGCGCTTGGCGCACACATTCGGCGCGGAGAGTGACCATGCCTATCGAGACATTCGCCCTAGAAGGCTTGCCATCTGCCCGTGAAGTCAGCGGCGATCCGAGCGCGCCAACGGTGCTTTTGCTGCACGGGTGGGGCGGCGCAATCGAGAGTATGCAGGGGGTGGCGGCGGCGCTGAACAAACGCGGCTTCTGCACACACACACTCGATCTGCCGGGCTTTGGGCGCGCCGCCATACCGCCTGAGGTGTGGGGCGTCGTTGAATATGCACAGTGGGTGGCGCATTATTTGAACTATGCTGCGCTAGAGCGCGTTCACCTGATCGGGCATTCGTTCGGCGGCAGGCTGAGTATTGTCATCGGTGCGGATTTTCCGAAGCGCGTTGAGAAAATTGTGCTGACCAGCAGTGCCGGCGTGCTGAATCCGCCCGATGCGCGCTCAAAGCTGGTGAGGGCGGGCAAGGCTGCCCTGAAGCTGCCTGTGCTGCGCGCTTTGGAGCAGCCGATGCGGAATTGGGCGCGCAGCGCCTTCGGCTCGGATGACCTGAAAAGTGCTGGTGCCTTAGAACCGATCTTCCGCCGTGTGGTGGCGCAAGACCTGCTGCCTTACGCAGCGCGCATCGCCGCGCCAACCCTGCTGATCTGGGGCGATCAGGATCAGGCTACGCCGCTGTGGCAGGCACAAACGCTCGAAAAAACCATCCCTGATAGCGGCTTGGTCGTCTTTCAAGGTGCAGGGCATTTCGCCTACCAAGAACGCCTGCCCGATTTTATCCGCATTGTCGAGACTTTCTTCAAGAGCAGCTAAGAACCTATGGATTATGCAACCCTAATTCCGCTGCTGTGCTTGTTGAGTGTGCCATTTTGGTTAGCGCTCATGGCGCGGCGCGTCTATTACCTTGCCCGCTATTTCCAGTTGGAAGGCTATGAGCGCCCGCGCTTTTGGCGTTGGTTGGCGCGCACAGAGCGCGAACGGTCTTTCACAGCGCTCAGTTTTGCCATTTTGGTGCTGATCAGCGCGCCAGCAGCGCTGCCCGCCAGCCTGTTCAGCGCAGATCGTGGCGAGGCGGCGCTCTTATTTTTCGGCATCGCTGCCTTTTTCATCCTTGCCTTGTGGGCAAACACACCACGCGATCCACAGGTGAAGCAGCCCTTCAAACGCACACCACGCGCCATGCGCCTGTTGATCACGGCATTATTGCTTGGTGCGGCAATTCCCGTCTACTATCACGTCATGCTGATCCTGAACAGTTTGGATGGCTACGCCTACGATCTGCCTTCGTTGGTTGTGTTCAGTGCCAGCAGCGGCAGCATTCCACTGGTGATCGCGCCGCTGCTGCTGCCGCTGGCAAACGCGCTGATGTTTCCCTATGAAGAGGCGCGCCGCCGCCATTTCATGCGGCAAGCCGCCCAGACCCTACGGAGTTCGGGCGTAACGGTCATTGCCATCACGGGCAGCTATGGCAAGACCAGCACCAAGCATTACTTACAGCACATCCTCAGTGGGCGCTTTCGGGCATACATGACGCCTAAAAGCTACAACACACTCATGGGCATCAGCCGCGTGGTGAACGATGAGTTTGCCCACGATCCGCACTATGACTATTTCATCGCAGAGGCAGACGCCTATTTCGTGGGTGAGAACGCCGCGATTTGCCGTTTGGTGGCGCCAACGCTCGGCATGGTCATGAGCGTCGGTCCGATGCACCTTGAACGGCTCGGCAGCATGGAGAATATCATCGCCGCACAGTATGAGATTATCGAGGCACTGCCGCCCAATGGCGTCGGCTTCTTCAACGGTGATGATCCGCACGTTTTGGCGATGGCAGCGCGTGGCTACCCTGAAACGCGGATCATCGTCTCGCAAAAAGGCGCGCAAGGCGCACGCTTTGAGGCGCTTGATGTGCAATTCCGCGCCGATGGCACTGCTTTCACCCTCCGCGATAATGCCAGCGGTGCAGCCTGTGAGATGTTTACGCCGCTGTATGGCGAGACGAACGTGACCAACGTGCTGATGGCAGTGGCAGTGGCGGTGCAGTTGGGCATGACGCTGGAGGAAATTGCGCCGCGCTTAGCAACCTTGCAGCCCGCCGATCACCGCTTGGTGCGCCGCCAACTGCCCGATGGCACCGTCATCATTGATGATGCTTACAGCGCGAATCCTGTTGGCACGAAGGCAGCTTTAGACGTGCTGGCGCTGCACAAAGAGAGCCGACGGCGCATTGTGATCTCATCGGGCATGTTCGAGCTGGGCGAACAGGCAGAAGTAGCAAACCGCGCACTTGGCGCGCACATGGCAGCCACCGCCACAGACATCATCCTGATCGGCGCACAGCAGGCTGCCGCCGTGAAAGATGGCGCGCTGGCAGCAGGCTTCCCAACTGAGCGTTTGCAAGTGGTTGCCAACCTTGAAGAAGCCATCGCCAGCTACCGCAGCATTTTGCAAGCAGGCGATACACTGCTGATGCTCACCGATCTGCCGGATACCTACGCGGCATAATCAATCATCAAAAGGAATTCATTGCATGACAGGCATGTTAAACCGTAAACTGACTGTTGGCGTCATCTTTGGCAGCCGTTCGGTGGAACACGATGTTTCCATCGTGACGGCACAGCAGGTGATGCGCGCCCTTGACCCTGCCAAATATGAAGTCATCCCGATCTACATCACGCGGGCAGGCACATGGCTCACCAGCCCTGCCCTCACAGATATAAAGACCTTCCAAATCGAGAAGATCGAGGAGCTGATCGGCGTGCGCGAGACGCTCATCTCCCCCATGCCTTCACAGCACGGCATGATCACGCCGCCTGTTGCGGGCTATTTGGCGCGCAACGCGCTCAAGCGCCTTGATGTGATCTTCCCGACGGTGCATGGCTCTCACGGCGAAGATGGCACGTTGCAAGGCTTGTTGGAGCTGGCAGATATTCCTTACGTTGGCTGCGGCGTGCTGGCATCAGCGCTTGCCAACGATAAAGCGCTGACCAAAGCCGTGCTGAGCGCACACGGCATCCCAACGGTGGAAGGCATCACTGTGCGCCGCGCTGAATGGCAAGCAGGGCGTGCCGCTGTGCTAGCACGCCTCGAAGGGCTTGGTTATCCGCTTTTTGTAAAGCCGAACACGCTTGGCTCGTCCATTGGCATCAGCCGCCCTGCCGATGCCAAAGCTGCCGCCGCTGCGCTGGATGTCGCTTTTGGGCTGGATCGCGCCGTGCTGGTGGAAAAAGCGCTGGAAGGCGCCTTAGAGATCAACTGTGCGCTGCTTGGCAATGCACAGGTGCGCCCTTCGCTGCTGGAACAGCCGATCAGCTTTGAGGAATTCCTCACCTACGAAGAAAAGTATATGCGCGGCGGCGCAGCGAAGGGCATGAAAGGCGCTGAACGTAAGATTCCCGCGCCGCTGCCGCAAGCGCTCACCGAGCAAATCCGCGAATTGGCAGTGCGCGCCTTCCAAGCCATTGATGGGCGTGGCACGGCGCGCATAGATTTCCTGCTCAAAGATGGTCAGCCCTACGTCAATGAGATCAACACGCTGCCCGGCTCGCTCGCCTTCTATCTGTGGCAGGCAGAAGGCATGACGCCTGCTCAGGTGGTGGATGAGCTAATCCGCCTTGCCCTAGAGGCGTACAAAGAGAAGGCGCGCACACTCTACGACTATAAGAGTGGTTTGGTCGCCTACGCCGCAGCTAGTGGTCTAAAAGGGATGAAGGGCAGCAAAAAATTCTAGCCATGCCTGATTTTACGTATCTCTTGGCAGAGGCAGCCGCCGCTTTGCCTGATTGGGCGCTTTCTAAACCGATGATCGGCGTATGGTATGCGCTCTCGCGCTTAGGCGATCATGGCAGGTTGCCGCCCTTCCGCCGCCTAATGCGCCTCACCGATCACCTATGGCTGGGTGGGCAGATCAACGCGGCGGGCTGGCAGCGCTTGCAAAAATGGCAGATCGGCGCTTTAGTCAATCTGCGTGTGGAGTGGGACGATAGGCGAAGCGGCATTCACACACCGCACTACCTGTGGCTGCCAACGATAGATGGCACACCACCCACCCTAGAACAGCTGCGGCACGGCGTGCAGTTCATCCACGAGCAGATCAGCGCAGGGCGCAGCGTCTATGTGCATTGCGCGGGCGGGCTTGGACGTGCGCCAACCCTCGCCATTTGCTATTTGGTGACGCAAGGCTTGCCTGCGGATGAGGCGATTCAGTTTGTGAAGGTGCGCCGCCCATTTGTTCATCTTTCGGCGCGCCAACAAGCAGCAATCCGTGCCTTTGCCGAGTCGTGGCAAGCCAGTGCGCCGCCTAGCGCGCCTTAACCACAATCTCGCCCAAGTGAACCAAGCCATCTTGTGCGCCTAGCCCTTCGCCCTGCACGGGAAGGCGCACACCGTCTGCATAGCGATACCACCCCACAAAGGCGCGGTAGCTGCCCTCAGGCAAGCCACGTAGAGCGGCGGATTCTGCCCACTGCTGCCCAACCGCCCAAGCAGTGGTTGGAAAGGCGCCACGCCCAGGCACAAAATCATCTTGAGCAACCAAATTGCCCGTCTGATCGAGGATGTGAACAAACAGGTGATAATCGTCCGCCAGCCGTTCGGATGCCTGCCAATCCGTGACGACTTCAAAGGGCGTGCCACTTGTCAACGTCTGTGGCAACCTGAAGCCGCGCAGCTTCATGCCGCTGCCAAGCTGAACATCGGCAGGCTGCCAGGCGGTGTCGTATTCGGCACGCAACCCGACGAGCGCAGCACTGATGCAAAGCGGCGTGCGCGGTGTCTCAGGCGTGCAGGGTTCATCAGGCAGCAAGCACGGCGGCACACGCACACATTCTGCCGAAAGGGTCAGTTTGTGAAAGCCGCGTTCACCCACCTGCCACACGCTGAGCGTTTCTGCATGGCTGAGGGCGCGCAACGCGCCATTCAGGGCAGCACGAGGCAGCCCGCCTTGTGGCAAGGCAGCCAATGCTATTGATAGGCGCATCGCCTGCTCAGTCGGTGTATAAAAATACAGATCGGCACGCTCTGTAAGCCATGTGCGCGCCGCACGCCACCAACCTTTGCCGTATGTAGCAGGCATAACGCCTTCTAGCACACGCGGATCAGCGGGCGGCACCTCGAAAATGGCAAGGTGTTCGTCCACATAGCGCGGCGCACCAAACAGACGCTCGCCAATTTGCAGCGCTTCGGGAGTGTTAATCGGCAGCAGGTGGTAGATGATCACATCTGCGCCGTGTGCGCGCAGCAAGGCGTGAACCGCCGCCGCGCTGAGCGGATCGCCACTCACCAGATCGAACGCCTTGCCAAGCGCCGCATCCGAGAGCAAGCCGAACTTTTCCAGCGGAATAGGCGGGCGCCGCCACACATGACCGCCGATCAGCGGCTTGTGGTGCGTCACCTGATGCCACAGCGCAATCTTTTGCGCCACATAGTCATCATACGGCACATCTAACACGGCGCGCACATCTTCGCGTGCCGCAAGGTCGTTCAGATAGCTTGGCAGTGCCGCCGCGTGCCGCATGAACGGGAAAAAGAGTTGATAATCAAGCAAGATGAGCGCGCCCAGCACGCCGACCGCCAGCGGCACGCCGATAGGCGGGCGCGGCAGACGGCTGAGCAACCATGCCGCACCATAGGCAGCAAGCAGGCTGAGCGCAAGCCCTGTCGTGGCGTTGAAGCGTCCGGGTGTGCGCGCCGTGCGGATGAACGGCAAATCCTGCAAAAGCGCGTAAGGCAGCGGGATATAGCTCTGCACGCCGCTAATGGTGACAGTGGCGAGCGATCCATTCACCTTGAGCAGCGCACCAAGCGAGAGGATGATGCAGCCAAGCGCGATCAACAGCCATAAAGCTGCCCGCCGTTGGCGGCTGACCAGTGCCACGGCGCTGAGGGCAAGCGTGATCACGCCGAGATAGGCGGTGCCTTCCATGGAGTTTGTGCCGATGGCAGCGCGGCTGAAATCGGGGGCAAACGTCCATGTTGTGAAGGGCGAGGGCGCGATCAGTGCCAACAAATCGGTGCTGAAATGCAGGCTGCCGCCATCAAACAGCACCGTTGGATTTTGCTCAGTCAGGATTTCAACGCCAAGCGGCACATAAAACGGCAGGCACAGCGCGCCGCCGATCAGCGCGATGCCGACCAGCGCCAAAAGCACAAAGCGCGTTAGGGCATAGCGTTCGCGCAGCAGGAAATAGGCGCCGCCGATCAGCGCTAAGGGCAGCAGGCTGTACAGCACCGCCGTGAAGTTTGCCAACATCAGCAGCCAGAGCGCCACGCCGCCGATCAGGATCAACCGCCGACTCCGTTCGCCTTCCAACAGGCGCAAAACGCACAGGATCAGGATGGGCAGCGGATATAAACTCGGTGGATTAATCATGCCGATGCTGATGTTGCCCTGAAGGGTCGGATAAGCGGTGAAGATCAGCCCACCGATCAGGGCGGCGGCTTGGCGCACCGACGGAGGGTGATCGCGCAGCAACCACCACGCAAGGCTGTGCATTGCCATGCCGTTCAGCAGCAGCACGCACAGCAACCACAGGTTATAGGCAGCGGCAGGCTTGAAGAAGAAGTTCAGGAAGGCAGTTGGCAAGTAGGTGAGCGGCTGCGACCATTGGGCGGCGCTGAAGAAGCCTTCAGGGTAGGCGAACAAACTCTGGTAGAACGGATTGCTGCCCTTCTGGAGCGCGTAGGCTGCCCACCAACCCGAACGCGCATACTCAAAGGCATCCCCATAGCTGGCGCCTGCCAGCCAACCGCCCAGATCAGTGATGAGTGGATAGGTGATGAAGTATACCGCCGCGGCGTAGGTGAGCAGCGGCAGCCCATAGCGCCAAGCGACTCTGTGCGCCGCTGCCATTGGTTTATTCGTCGCTGCTGGCGGCAGCAGGGCTGGAGTCCGCCTCGAAACTGGCAGAAGAGTCCTCAAAGGCGCCCACTGCCTCAGGCGAAGCCTCTGCCGCGTAATCTTCTTCGTCAACAGCCGCCATAGAGGCCTCGATAGATTCAGGGTCTTCGCCGCGTTCAAGGCGATCGACAATTGTGTTAAATTCCTCGCCCAAGTCCTCACCGCTTTCATCTGCCATGCGGCGCATAAAATGCCCTAGCGTGGTCGGATCAGCCTCTGCCAAGTCATCAAGGGCAGCCTCGTCATCAAGGCTGGCAAAACGGCTGGCATCACCCTTGGCAAGGGCGACTTTGGTCATCACACGGGTGATGTTTAAGCTGTTGCAGCGCAGGCAACGCTTTTCAGCGGTTGCGTACTCAGCGTAAGAAAAGGTCAGCACCATGCGGTGCTTGCAATCTAAGCAGCGGAAATCATAAGACGGCACGGTTAGCGCTCCTCTATCATCCTCAGTCTATCGTGTGTCTATGGGCAGGCTTTCGGTGAACGGATGCTTTTTAGGCGTTGGCAGTTGGTTCGGTTGCCACCAACTGCACCTTTTGCCCTTGATCACCTTTTGACCAGCGAATGCGTGGCACAATGGCATCCATGATCACGCGATCCTTATATTGAGCAATGCGCCTGATCACGCTCTCGACCAATTCTTCGTTCAGGTAGTGCGGCTGCAAACCAAGATCAAGCAGATGGGTATGCACCGCGTTATAGTAGTGTTCTTCTTTCTCCACCCGCGGATTTTCGTAATGCCCAACCTCAACCATCATGCCCAGTTCACGTGCGGCACGCTGCACAGCATATGCCAATTCCAGCACGCTGAACTGCTCAGTGAATTGGTTGAAGACGCGGAACTCGCCCGCTTCGGCGGGATTCAGGGCGGTTAGCTCCACGCAGGCAAGCGTATCGCGGATGTTCAGGTAGCCGCGGGTTTGCCCACCCGCGCCGTAGACGGTCAGCGGCATCCCAATGACTGCCTGCACGCAGAAGCGGTTAAGCGCCGTTCCAAACGACTCGTCATAGTCGAAGCGGTTGATCAGGCGCGGATCAAGCACTGATTCATCAGTATCAATGCCATAGACCACACCCTGATTCAAATCGGTGGCGCGCAAATTCCAGATGCGGCAGGCGAAATGGATGTTGTGGCTATCATGCACTTTGGTCAGGTGATACATAGAGCCGGGCAGTTTCGGGAAGGGCAGGCGATCCTTGCGTCCTTTGTGTTCAATGTCAATGTAGCCCTCTTCAATATCAATGTTGGGCTGCCCATATTCGCCCATTGTGCCGAGTTTGATCAAGTGCGCGTCGGGCGTGTATTCACGCATGGCATACAGCACATGCAAGTTGCCGATCACATTGTTGGTGTGGGTGAAGGTAGCAGTATGCACGCTGATCATGGAATAGGGCGCGCTGGGAATCTGCCCATAATGCACAACCACCTCTGGGCGAAATTCACGGAAGGTGTGTGCGGTGAACTCCCAATCGGTCAGATCGCCAATGTAGATCGCCATGTGCTTGCCGGTTAGCTCACGCCATGCCTGCACGCGCTCATGCAGGGAGCTGATCGGTGTTAAGCTATCGGTGCCGCGCTCGAGGTGCAAGCGGCGGCGCAAAAAGTTATCGACAAGGGCAACCTCATGCCCGCGCTGCGAGAAATGCATGGCGGTTGCCCAACCCAGATAGCCATCACCGCCGAGGATGAGAATACGCATTGTGAGATTTACTCCGTATCATGTTTAGCATTGTTCTAAAAGCATTATAACACCGCTGTGCGCGGAAGGTTGCCTATGGGTGCGCCTACTCACTTGGATTGAAGGTATAGCCCACACCCGGCACCGTCGTGATCAATTTCGGTTCGCGTGGGGATGACTCTACCTTGGCGCGCAAGCGGCTAATGAGGCTCTTAAGCAGATTGCGGTCGCCTTCACCGGTGTAGCCCCACACTTTCTCGATGAGCGTCTCGGTGCTGAGGATATGCCCACGGTTAACGACGAGGCAGTACATCAGGCGGAACTCTAGGTTGGTAAGCTGCCGCGCTTGCCCGTTGCTCAGCGTCACGGTGTGCCGCTCGGGGTCTAGGCTAACCGTTGGCGTGCTGAGGTTCGGCACCAAGGCGCTTGGCACCACACGCGCACGGCGCAGTTGGGCGTTCACGTGCGCTAGGAGCATTTGATAGCCATAAGGCTTTGCCAAGTAGGCATCAATGCCCGCTTCATAGGCACTCACAATATCATCCTCAGAGGCGGGGTTTGCCAAGAGCAGCATCGCTACAGAAGACGCACCACGAATGCCTTCAATGCGCCGAAAGAGCGTTGGATCAAGGTCTTCTTCATCAAGGATCAGCAAGTCGGTAAGCTGATCATTCCAAGTGCGCTCTGCTTGGGCAGGGTCAATGATGCTAGTTACATCATAGCCTTCCTGCCGCAAGATGAAGCTCAAAATATTGACCGACTTCACATCGTAGCCAAGCACCAAGATATTCACGCGCCATACACCCTTTGCCATGCAGAGAGTACAGCACAAAGGCGGGTTCGCTTCCCCGCCCCTGTAATGCCTAATCCTAAATTATAGCGTAACTTGATGCAAATGGCGGTGTGCTTCTTTGGCAAGGGCATGGTGAAAAATAAGGCGAGAGCAATCACACCCGCTGCCTGCCTTAGCCCGATTTTACGTAGGGATCGGACAAGTGTGCATATTGACGGGCTGCCACTTTAGGCACATAATGATGGCGGTAGCCGTCAGATAGGAAGTTGTATGCCCATCCCCGAATACATCCGCCAAATCCGCACCAAGATTGGTCATGATCTGCTCTACATGCCCGGCGTGATCGCCGTCATCAACAACGCACACGGTCAGACGCTGCTCCAGCGCCGCAGCGATAACGGCTTGTGGAGTTTGGTGGGCGGCATCCCTGATCCGGGCGAAGAACCTGCCAACGCCCTTGCCCGCGAAGTGTTGGAAGAGACGGGCATGATCGTGCGCCCAACCCGCATCGTCGGCATATACTCTGAGCCAGATGGCGCCGTACACTATCCAAATGGCGATGTCATGATGTTCCTGAGCGTCATCTTTGAGTGTGAGCCGGTTTACGGCGAACCGCGTGTGACGGACGACGAATCGCTAGAGGTGCGCTACTTCCCACCTGATCAACTGCCAGAGATGGATCAGCGCCACAAGCGCTATCTGCTGCAAGCACTGCGCCACACACCGCACACGCATTTCGTCTTTACCTTCAAGCCTGATGAGGAAGCCTGATGCCAATTTCGGAATATATTCGCCAACTGCGCGAAAAGGTTGGGCGTGCGCCGATTATGGTCGTGGGCGTGGCGGGCATCGTTATCAACGCGGCGGGTGAGGTGCTGTTGCAGCGCCGCAGCGACAACGGCGAGTGGGCGCTGCCGGGCGGCGCGGTTGATCCGGGCGAGGAACCAGCCGAGGCAGTTGTGCGCGAAGTGTGGGAAGAGACCGCCGTCCTTGTGCAGCCTGAGCGCGTGGTTGCCGTGCATGGCGGTGAAGATTTCTTCGTGCGCTATCCCAATGGCGATGAGACGTATATCATCAGCATTAGCTTTGCCTGCCGCCCAATCAGCGGTGCGCCGCGTGTGAATGATGATGAATCGCTGGAAGTGCGCTACTTCGCACCTGATCACTTCCCGCCCATGATGGAGCGCGCACGCCTACGCATTCAGCTTGCCCTGCAAAACGAGCCGCGCTGCCAATTTCGCTATACGCCTAAACCACTAGGAGATACCCATCCATGAGCCGTCAGGTTGTTCACACCGAAAGCGCACCACGCGCCATCGGACCTTACTCACAGGCAATCGTTGCCAACGGATTGGTGTTCTGCTCTGGGCAGATCGCGCTTAACCCTGCCACGGGCGAGCTGATCGAGGGCGACATTGCTGCCCAAACTGAGCAAGCTATTAAAAATTTGCGCGCCGTGCTGGAAGCGGCGGGCAGTTCGCTGGCGCACGTCGTCAAGACGACGGTCTTTCTGCACAGCATGGCGGATTTCAGCGCCATGAATGCCGTCTATGGGCAGTTCTTTAGCGAAAATCCGCCGGCGCGCAGCACGGTGGGCAACCTTGAACTGCCACGCGGCGCACGCTTCGAGATTGAGGCAATCGCGCTGCTGGCGTAAGCTGTGCATAGGGTAAACGCTGCTTGCAACACGCACTCAGAGGGTGTACAGTTGGCAGAATAGTCAGATACAGTAGTGGTAAGTGACAGATGGCGCGTGCAAAACGTTCGACCAGTACGCATAAACGCCCGATTCCCTCGGTCGGGTCGTATAGTTATGGCACGCCAACGCGCTATAGCAATCCACAGTTGCGCCCGCGTCGGCAGATGTCGGTAACATGGGTGTGGGGCTGCGGCTTCCTAACCAGCCTCGCCTGCATTGGCGGCTGTTTGCTAGGCATTGTGGTCGCTTCCATTGGCTTCCGCGCCTTGCCCGAAGATTTGCAGGCGGCGGCTGTGCGCCGTGTGCCGATCCTGATCGCGCTGATGGAGCCAACTGCCACGCCCGATACACGCCTTGAAGTAGTGCCAACCATTGATCCGACCCGTGCCGCAGAGGCAGCCGCCGCCTTTGGCTTGGAAACAGCGCCCGCCAACGCCACGCAACCTTTTTTGCCACGTGAAGGCGGCTTCCCCACGCCGACGTCCTTCGTAGGTGTTGCGGTGCAGCCAACACCAACCAACACGCCGCGCCCAACCGCCACCAACGAACCGCTGCCGATCCGTTACTATCTGCCCAACCCAGTCCGCCGCGAGGCGCAGACGTGGAACAACTGCGGACCAGCAAACCTTGTGCAAGGGATGCGCGTGCTGGGCGTGGAGACGCAGCAGCGCGAAGTTGCCGCCTGGCTGAAGCCGAGCAGCAACGATGCCAACGTCAGCCCATGGCAAATGGCAGCCTATACCAACACATTTACGCCACTGCGCGCCCTTGTCCGTGTGAACGGTACGCTTGACCTAATGAAACGCCTGATCTACAACGGCTTTGGTGTGGTCATCGAGACGGGCTTATACGATGAGCGCAACCAATGGCTTGGGCATTACGTAACCTTAGTGGGCTGGGATGATGCGGGCGATCCCGGTCAAGGTGGCTACCTTTACGGCTTGGATACGCTTGAGAACAACGGGCGCGATGGCAAAGGCGTGCATGAATACTACACCAGCCTTGATACGCGCTGGAAGCACTTTAACCGTGTGTATTTGGTCATCTACCGCGCTGATCAGGAAGGGCGCTTGCGCGAACTGCTGGGTGAGGCGATGGATGAGCGCGTTAACGCCGAACAAGCGCTTTTCCGTGCGCTGCAAGAGACCAAACTGAACCCGAACGATCAATTTGCGTGGTTCAATGTAGGCAGCAGCTATGTGCTGCTGGGCGCCTATGAGCAGGCAGCACTCGCCTACGATTTGGCGCGTGCGCGTGGTGGCGGCTGGCCCTGGCGCATGTTGTGGTATCAGTTTGGACCGTTTAAGGCATATCACATGATGGGTGACTACCAAACCGTGATCGATCTGGCGAACAGCGTCATTCAGCGCAGCCAACACATCGAGGAAACCTACTACTATCGCGGCTTGGCATACGCGGCGCTTGGCAAGATGAACCTTGCCCTTGTGGATATGCAGCATGTGGTGCGCTATAACGGCAACCTGCAAGCCGCCGCCGATGCCCTTGCCCGTTTGCAAGCGGGTGAATTGCCCAAAGCGGAGACCCTCTAGGCATATGGCACTCCAACATCGCCCATACAACGGCGCGGCTGACGCCGAGAAGATCAGCGCGCTGCTCACTGAAATAGATCGCCTTGATCCGCAAGGCATTCGGCGCGCCCGCCCTGCCCAAGAATTGCGCGCCTGGTTGGAAAGCCCTGAGATGTTGCCCGAAAACGTGATCGTCTGGGAAGACTCACGCGGGATGGTGCGCGGCTACGCCCTGATTGAATGCTCGCGGCACGGCACTGCCCAAGAAACGCTGCTTGGTGATCTGCGTTTTGCCAATCATCCCGCCAACCGCCCTGATGATCTGGATGCGCGCACCATCGACTGGGCAGAAGCGCGCTTGTTGGCACTGGGCGATAGCGCAGCGCGTGTTGAGTTGCAATCAACCACCTCTAACCAAAACGGAAAGCGCATTTTCACCCTGACGTGGCATGGCTTCCATGTGGTGCGCCACTTTGTGAACATGCAGCGTCCGCTGAGCGTGCCTGCCGAGCCGCCACGCCTGCCCGAAGGCTTCACGCTGCGCCTTCAAGATGCTGAACGTGAAGCTGAAGCATGGATAGACGTCTACAACAATTCCTTCGTTGATCACTGGCAGTTCACGCCCGTAACACTGGAGAGCTACCACTATTTCCGCAGCACCGATCCGCGCTTTCGCCCTGAGCATAACTGGGTGATCGTTGCGCCAGATGGCAGCTTTGCCGCTTTGTGTTGGTGCCTGTTCGACCGAGCGCGCCTAGCAACGGCAGAAGTGCGCGAGGCGCTGCTGCACCAGATCGGCACGCGGCGCGGCTTTCGCGGCATGGGCTTGGCAAGCGCGCTCATTCAGCACACAATCAATGCTCTGCGCGCCGATCCGCTCGATCTGCACACCGTGCGCCTGTGGGTGGATATTGAAAATCCAACCGCCGCCAAACGCTTGTATGAAAAACACGGCTTCGCTGATGAGCATACTTTGGTCTTTTACCAAAAGACGCTAAAAGCATGAGCGCTAGACCTTCATCGCCTCCGCGCCAGCTGTGGTTGGCGCTTGCCGCACTGCTGATCGTGGCAGGCGGGCTCCTCCTCAACTTTCCGCAAGATAGCTTTTGGTATGACGAGGCACTGACGACTTACGTCGCCACTGATTCATGGGAGACGCTGTGGCGGTGGTGTGTTGAGGTGGACATTCAAGTGCCATTCCACTATGTGGTGCTGCGCTTATGGGCAGGCGTGGCGGGCAAGAGCGAGTTTGCCCTGCGCCTGCTTTCTGTCTTTGCCATCCTGCTAACGGCGGCGGCGGCGATCAACATTGGCAAGCGGCTTGGGCGGCACTTGGGCGTGCAAGGTGGCGGCTTAGGCGTGGCGTGCGGCGTGTTGCTCACGCTCTCGCTTGGCACGCTGTGGGTTGCCTACGAGGTGCGCGCTTACGCTTTTGCGCTCATGCTCTTCACGTGGGCGACAGCCTTTTTGCTGGCTGTTTTAGCGCATCCGCGCCGGTGGTGCATCCTTAGCTATGCCGCGCTGATGGCGGCGGCGCTCTACACACACTATACGGCGCTGGCGGGTTTTGTGGCGCACGGCGTGATTGCGCTGGGTGCGGCACTCGTGGCGCTGCGCCGTTTCCGCTTGCGCGCTGTGCTGATGCCCTTTGCGCCGTTGGCGTTGGCGGCGCTTGCCTTTGCGCCTTGGCTGCCGATCATGTTGGCGCGTGGCAGCGCTGATCGCAGCTTCTACAGCGGGCAAATTGCGCCTGATCTCTCGCTGCGTGTGCTGGCAGGTTTCCGTGTCTTGGGCAGGCAAGATGACCCTGAAGTTGCCCTGACCCTGATCGGCATTTATGCGCTGCTGATCGTGATTGGCATCCTCAGTGGCTTGCTGCTGCCATCGTTGCGCCGCGCCGTCCTGATTGGTGTGGCGCTCAGCTTGCCGCCAACAGTGATCATCGTCCTGCTGTTGTTGATCAATCCGAAACTGACAGGGCGCTATTTCTGGACGGCGTGGCTTGGGCTGGATATTCTGGTGGCGATCACGTTGGTGGTCGTGGCAAGTGCGCTCAGCCGCCGTGAAAGTCTGCGCGCTGTATTCGCCCTTACCGCTGCCCTGTCGTTGGTTTGGCTGCCCAATGCCACTGGGCAGCGCGGCGGCGCGCCCGATAGTGATTTTCGCGGCGTTTTTGCCCACCTCTGCACCGAAGGCACACCACAGGATGTCATCCTGCTGCGCGACGGCACGCTCTTTGTTGCCAATGAATATTATGGCAAACTGCCGCCCTGCACTGTACCGCGCCATGCAATTGGAATGCCGGATGCCCTAGTGCCAGATGTGACGCGCTACCTTGACCTAGCGACGCTTCAGGCGAAAATGCGCGAATTGGTGGCACGGCGTCCGCCGAATGTGTGGGTGATCAGTTGGCAGGCGGATATTATGGATCCGCAGATGCTCAGCTTTGCCCTGCTGGATGCTGCCGCCACGCACAGCGAGATTAACCGCATGTACGGCGATGTGCGCCTTGATCGCTTCGTCAACCTCGATTTTGCCCTGCTGGAAAAGCTGGCAATTGAAGGTGCCACCACGCAAGCAGCGTGGTTCAACATCACGCCGATGCCTGACGGCGCTACACTGCTGGCAACGCGCCTGTTTGCGCCACAGCCCGCCCGCGTGGGCGATACGATTGTGGTGCAGGCATGGTGGAGTCGTGGTGCGCGCTTGCTGCCGAACTTGCGCGCCAGCGCACGGCTGACCACACTTGATGGCGGCTGGCTGTATGCACAGGTCGATCAGCCGCCAGCAGGTTGGAAGTTCTGGGATGACCGCTGGACAGACGGCGTGCCAGCCTTTGGGCGTTATGAGCTGGTCATTGCTGAGGATGTACCAGACGGTAAGGTTGCAGTGCGCTACGTGCTGTATGCAACCGATGGTGCTTGGCAGCCGATCACCATTACGTTGGGCGAAGTTGAGGTCATCCGTTAAAGCCGTGCGCCGCCTTGCTGCCCTCAATCAGCTAGATCGCCTAGATCGCGGTGTGCTGCTGACAATTATCGCCCTCATCGCTTTGTTGCTCGGCGTGCTGTGGCGTGGCGATCAAGCCGGCGTGCTGATCACTGCCTTTGCGCCGCAAGCAGCGCGTACCACGTCCATTGTGCGCCTCACCTTTAGCGAAGTGATGGACACGGCGAGCGTCGAAGCGCGCCTGAGCATCACGCCGCCCGTCGAAATACGCCCCTCGTGGAGCGGTACAACGCTCACCCTCACGCCGCTGCGCGCATGGCTGCCCGAAATAACTTACACCGTGCGGCTGGCGGCGGGCGCGCACAGCCAAAGCGGACGTCTGCTGCTGACAGCCTTTGAACAGCCCTTCACGCCGCGCCCGCCGCGTGTGGTCTACCTATCACCTGCCGCCAGCAACGACCACATGCAGCCAACCAACCTGTGGTTGGTTGATCCCGAACAGCCGCTCACCAGCACCCAACTGACGCACAGCGCGCTGGGTGTGGAATTCTTTCAGCCCAGCCCAGAAGGTGAGTGGATTGCCTATTCGCAGCCGAGCGAAGGCGGCAGCGCTGATTTGTATCTGGTAGAGGTGGCAAGCGGCGAGACGCGCCGCCTGACCAACTGTGCGGCGGTGCTGGCACGCTGCACTGCACCTGAATGGAGCCCTGACGGCACGCGCCTGATCTACGAGCGCAGCGAACTTGATCCCGCCTTTGAATGGTATGACCGCGACGTGCCACGTGCGTGGCTGCTCAGCCTGCGCGATCTCGCTACAGCACCCTTACTGAGCGATACCAGCCGTTTGGGTGGCGTGCCGAAATGGTCGCCCGATGGGGCGCAAATTGCCGCCTATGATCGCAACATCGGCGCAATTGCTATCTATGAGCTTGCCACTGGTGCGCGCAAGCTGATCGAGACGCTGGATGATGTGGGGGATTATGCGTTTCATCCGCAGGATGGGCGCTTTGTGTATGCTCAACTCATTCAGGTGGTCGGGCGCTTTTCCAGTGCCTTAGAAATGGTGGACTTGAACGATCCGAGCAGTGGGCTACGGCGCATCAGCGGTGAGGGCAGCCTTGTTGAGGATCGGCAGCCGCGCTGGACGCCCGACGGCAAGCGCCTGATCTTCACGCGGCGCGTCTTGGATGGCAGCGGCATCGCCAGCGCGCAAATTTACTGGCTCGATCCTGAGACGGAAAGCGTCACGCCGCTGCTGCTGGATGCCGACTATTTTCACGGCGCCATCAGCCTTGATCCAACCGGGCGCTACCTGCTGATGCAGCGCGTGCCGATCAATGCGCCGCAGCCTGTGCCAAGCATTTGGGTGCTGGAACTTGAGACGGGCAGGCTCTGGAAAATTGCAGAAAACGGCTTCTTGCCGCGCTGGCTGCCTTAACTGCACCGCTTGTCACATTTGATTGTGACAAACGGCACATGAAAAACCTGATCTCTTTCACTAGGGCAGCTTTGGAAACGGGCATATGCTATAGGCAGGATTGAGACAAGAGCAGACCGACAGACAACCGTTCATCTCACCCCTTGACTTATGACCGTCAACCCAGCGGCATAGTCAGGCAATCCCCCAACCCAAGCCGTCCGCGCTGCTGTTCCCCGCAGAGCGCGGAAAAAAAGAACACATACTTAGACGGAACAGCGGGCGAGAAGTCCGCTGTTCTGCTGTCTCTACCTAGAGCGTCCCCATCAGCAGCCGCCACACCCACAACGCCGCCATGCCCAGTACGATGGTCAGCAGCAAGTTCTTGGTGCGCCACGCCACCAACGCCGCAAAAATGCCCGCCACCAACGCCGCATTTTGCGGCTGTAGGTCTAGCCTGCCTTCCTGAAACAGGACGTTTGGCACGATGATGGCAGTTAGCACGGCGGGCGGCACAAATTTCAGGGCGCGCAGCACATAGGGCGGCGGATTCAGCCTGCCGAAGAATGCCAAGATCGGATAGCGCACGCCAAAGGTGACGAATGCCATGCCCGCCACAAGGAAAACCTCGCTCACGCTATCCATCCTTCACCACCTCTTGCACAGGCGCTGCGTCGCTGCGCGCTTCCCGTTCTGCCAACATGCCCGCCGCAATGCCGATCAAAGCTGCCACGATCAGCCCTAAGCGGTTGGGCAAGCCATAAAACAGCACCGATGCCGCACCCGCCGCTACGGTTGCCACAAAAATCGCCCGACTGCGGATGAGCGGAATCAACATGCCGATGAAAGTAACCATTGCGGCAAAACTTAAGCCGAGCCGCGCCACCTGCTCTGCTGGTATGGATTGCCCTGCTGTGATGCCGATCAACGTGCAAAGCTGCCAGTTGCTATACATGAACACGGCAGAGCCTGCCTGATACCAGTGCTTGAAAGGTGATGGATCAGGCTGTTGGTAGCGCCCCATCGCCACGACGAACGTCTCGTCGGTCAGCGTGAAGCCAAGCGGCAACAGCCAACGCTGCGAAAAGCCTTTCAAATAAGGCGCGATGGTGGCGCTGTAGAGCGCATGGCGCAAATTCACGATCAGCGTGGTGAAGATGACCACCAACACAGCCGCCGAATCGCGCACCAGTTCCGCCGCGATGAACTGCGAAGCACCCGCAAACACAAAGAGCGACATGCCCTGCACCGCAAACGGCGAGAGCGTTTGTGCCGTTTCACCGTCTGCCACCACGCCGCCGCTAACTGCCACCGCACCGAAAATAATGCCGAAGGGAATAGCACCGATCACCAGCGGCAGCGTATCCCGCACGCCGCGCAAAAACTCTGCACGGCGCGTCCGATAAGGCGCGTTCATAGCTAATTCATCCTTTAGGTGTGTTGGGAAAGCCTTTGCCAACGTTATATAACGCTTGGCATAAAGCTATATATACCAAATAAGACCACGCCCTGCAATGGCTGGTGCAGGGGTGCGGCGCGCCAAAGGCTAAAGTTGCGCACCGCCCTGCACTTTGCGGTAGAATGTCAATAAAATGCTCCCTAAAAGAGGCTTTGACAATGACCTTTTACCATAAACTTGGCGAGATTCCGCACAAGCGGCACACCCAATTCCGCAAGCCTGATGGATCGCTCTACCGTGAAGAAGTGATGGGCTTGGAAGGCTTCAGCGGCATTCAGAGCATCCTCTACCACCACTTTTTGCCGCCGCGTGTGCTGCACGTGGAAGATTTAGGCGCAGCGGCGCCCGAATACGCCGATTTCGGCGCCATTCGCCACCGCGCCTTCAGCACTGCTAATATTCCCAGCGGCGGCGACCCTGTGCAAGCGCGGCGCGTGCTGCTTGGCAACCGCGATGTGACGCTCGGCGTGGCGCGCCCAACCCAAAGCATGCGCTACTTCTACCGCAACGCGCAGGCATATGAAGTCTGGTTTGTGCATGAAGGCAGCGGCACCCTGCGGACTCAGTTTGGCAGGCTGCCGTTCGGCGTGGGCGATTATTTGGTCATTCCCTTCGGCGTGACTTGGCAAATGCAGCTTGACGGTGAGGCGCGCTTCTTCGTGATTGAGTCGCCTTCACAGATTGAGCCGCCCAAGCGCTACCGCAACAAATTTGGGCAGCTGTTGGAACACGCGCCCTACTGTGAGCGCGACATCCGCACGCCTGAGGTGCTGGAGACATTCACCGAGCGCGGCGAGTTCGAGGTGCGCGTCAAGGTGCGCGATAGGCTTTCGCGCCACGTGCTGGATTATCATCCCTTTGATGTGGTCGGCTGGGATGGCTATCTGTATCCTTGGGCGTTCAGCATCCACGATTTTGAGCCGATCACCGGCAGAATTCATCAGCCGCCGCCCGTCCATCAGACCTTTGAGGGTTGGAATTTTGTGGTGTGTTCCTTCGTGCCGCGCCTGTTCGATTATCATCCGCAGGGCATTCCGGCGCCCTACAACCACAGCAACGTGAACAGTGATGAAGTCATCTACTATGCAGAGGGCAACTTCATGTCGCGGCGTGGCATAGCGCGTGCCGACATCACGCTGCATCCGAGTGGCTTGCCACACGGACCACAGCCCGGCGCGACGGAAGCTAGTCTTGGCGCGGTGAAGACCGAAGAACTCGCCGTGATGGTGGATACCTTCCATCCGCTAGAGGTGGCGACGGCTGCCCTAGAGTTGGAGAAATTGGAATACATGGGATCGTGGCAGTCAGGCGACGGCGCATAGTCACCCTTGCATATCAGACGCGCTGAGCATTGCCTCAAGCGCGGCGTTGCTCACGCGCCTGTTTGCCTGAATGGCGCGCCGCTTGCCGAACATCCTCGGCAGCCCAATCAGTCCCGCCGCCATGCCGCGCAGTTTGGCGCGTGCTGCCGCGCCGCGCCATGCCCGCAGCGCTTGCCAAGCCGTCCGTGCTTGCGCCGCTAGGATGCGCCGCCAATGCTTACGCCACAAAAAGGCGGGATAATTCTTGGCAAGCACCCACAGGGCGTTGCGCCCGTCGTGAAAGCTGGCAGTGACGCCGCCGCCCGTTGCCGAGAGCTTGTGGTAGACCACCGCCTTTGGCGCGTACACACAGCGCCAATCGGCAAGCTGTGCGCGCCATGCCAAGTCCACATCTTCCATGCTGAAGAAGAAGTCGTCATCCAGCAAGCCGATCTGATCGAGCATGGCACGCCGATAGGCTGCTGCGCCGCCGCACGCGCTGAAGACGTATTCCTCACGCGCAAACTGCCCAAGATCGCGCTGCCACACACCGCGATTGCCCGCCCGCCCATCCAGCGTGTAAAAATCGCCCGCCGTGTGGAAGGTATCGCGCTGGTCAAAGAGCAGCATTTTCGAGGCGATCAGCCCTGCCTCCGGATGCCGCCCAAAGCAGGCGATCACTTCCGCCGCCCACTGCCGATCAGCTTCAGTGTCGTTGTTCAGCAGCGCCAGAAAATCGCCCTGTGCTGCTTGCAAGCCAGCATTACAGGCACCCGTGAAGCCGCAGTTTTTGGGCAGTTCGATCAGGCGCACTTCGGGAAATTCAGCGCGGACGAGCGCTT
>DAOTVQ010000034.1:0-6325 GCA_034436355.1 Anaerolineae bacterium | reverse complement strand
CTTGTTGTCCTTGCTGCCCTTGTTGACCCTGTTGCCCTTGCTGCCCTGCTTGCGCCACCTGATTACCACCTTGCGCGAGTTGTTGGGCTGCCTGCTGCGCCGCCTGCGTCAAGGGCGATTGCGCCAACTGATTTTGTTGGTTTTGGAGTGCCTGCGCTGCCTGTTGGAGCGCCTGCGCCGCTTGCTGCATATTGCCCTGTTGGAGCGCCTGTGCCGCCTGTTGCAGCGCTTGTGCGGCGGCGGGGTTGGTCTGCTGGAGCGCTTGCGCCGCCTGTTGCAGCGCTTGGATCATGCCCTCGATCTGCTCTTGGGTCAGTTGGTTGTTCTCTACGCGCTGCGCCAAATTTTGCAGTTGGTTAGCAGCATCGCCCGGATTCGCGTTTTGCATCGCCTGCCCTGCGCCTTGTGTGGGCTGGCTCTGGCTGAGCGCCTGCCCTGCCGCTTGCAGCGCGGCACGCTCTTGCGGTGTAAGCTGCTGGCGCGCCTGATTCATCTGCTGCGCCGCTTGCGAAAGCTGAGCAACTGCCTCTGGCTGAGTGATATTCGGCTGCGAGAGTTTTTCTTGCAAATCTTGCAGGATTTGGGCGAGGACTTCTTTCTCTGCCTCAGAGAGGGCAGGGTTTGCTTGCACTTCGCGCTTAATTTCCTCAACGCGCTCAAGCTGCTGCTCGATGGCGCTTTGCAGCGCGGTTTGTTGGGCGATGATCTCCGCTTGCGGATTGCCCAACAGGATCAGAGCGCCAAGCAGCACTGCCAAGCCTAGCGTGGCAAACAGTTCACGCCGCCGCCACTGAAAAGGCAAATGCTGGCGTGCTTGCACTGTCGCCGCCTGAGCGAGTGCATCTTGCGTTTGCAGCGTGCTGAACATCTGCGGCGCACGGATGGCGTTTTCCGCCAATTCAAGGGCGGTGCTGGTGCGCTCTTGCAAGCCAAAGGCGCGGTCGAAGAAGCGGGCGGCTGCCAGCGGTGTGCGCGGATACAGCCACACGCCCACCACCGCGCACAGCGCGCCAAGCAGCACCGCCAAGCCTGCTACCGTCAGCACTTGGGTGGGCAGCAGCCACGGGCGCACCCGCGCCGCCACCGCCACCCCAATCCCGATCAGGATGCCGAGCAGGATGCCACGCGGCAGCCACAGAGTCGTTTGCGTCAGGCGCAGGCGTTTATCCCAGCGCGCCACATAGCGCAGCAAGGTTTGCCGCACGCTTGCGAAGTTCATGCTCTCAGCTTGATCGGTCATGGGTAAAGCCCTCACCAACTCTGTTTTGCTTAGTTTACCGCATTCTTGCCCGTTATGTTTCGATGCGCCGCACGCGCCGCACCGTTCGGATCACCAGAATCAGCGCGGCAAGCAGGTAAACAGCGCTGAATAGAATCCATGGCGAGATGATCGGCACTTGGAGGATGCCGGTTGTGCTGCTGACCGTCTCGTAGAAAAAGAAGGCACTCTGCTTGTTCAGCAGCCAGAACTGCGTTAGGAAGGCTGCCATCAGCGGATTGGTGGCTGCCAGCGCCAACAGCCCATACAGCAGCAGCGCCTGCACCTCAGCCGAGACATCGGCAAGCCTGCCACCCAAAAAGCTGGAGACGAGCGCCACCACGATGAAGATCACCAATGGCAAGCCCACTGTGATGAACAATGTCACGGCATAGGTGGTGATGTTTGCCGAGAGCGTGCGCGTCTGCGCCGCCGAGAAATAAATGCCCGTCGTGCCAAGCGTGATCGCCGTCACCGCTAGGATCACAAAGGCAAGCACCACTTCGATCTCTGAGACGCCGCCGAATACGAAGGCGATGCTTTGCAGCGGAATCGCCGCAATCAGCAGCAGAAAGACGTAAGAGAGCGCCGAAAAGAGCTTGCCGATCACTAAGGCACGCGCTGGCAGCAGCGTCGTTTTGAGCAGATCGTAAGTTTGGCGCTCGCGCTCACCGCTGATGGCGCTGGCGGTGAAGGCAGGCGCGATGAAGGTGACGAGGAACAGCTCTATGCCCACAATGCCCGTGAATAGCGTGCGCCCAACCTGCCCGCCCGACGTAAAGCCAAAGACATCTTGCGAGGCGGTGGACAGCACATAAAGCAGCGTCGCAAAGCCCGCCATCAGCAGCAAGTAGACCGATAGCACCGCGAAGGCGCGTGCGCCGCGCATTCGCCCGCGCAGTTCCTTCATCACCACCGGATTTCTGAACAGACCGCTTCGGTAGCGCGCTGCCGCCTCGGTCATGTGACGATCCCTTTCGTCACCTTCATGAAGACCGCTTCAAGGTCTTGGGCTTGCTCGTTAAAGTTCAGCAGCGGGATGCCCTTAGCCGCCAGCGCCTGCACCATGCTCGAAAGGATGGTATCTTCGCCCTCAAAGCTGACGCGCAGCCGCTTGCGCCCGCCCTCATCGGGCAGATCGCTGATCTCCCGCACGCCCTGAATTGCCCCAAGCACCTGCTTTGCCTCATCAGCGCGTTCGAGCAAGGTCACGATTGCCTCACGATGTGGCGAAAGCTGGCGGCGCACGGCGTCCATGCTGCCTTGCATCACCATCTTGCCGCCTTCCACAATGCCGATATGCGTGCAGATTTCTGCCACGTCCGCCAGGATGTGTGAGGAGAAGAAGATCGTCTTGCCCATGCGCGAAAGTTCGACCATCAGCTCACGGATTTCGACACGCGCCCGCGGATCCAGCCCGCTGGCAGGCTCATCAAGGATCAGCACTTGCGGATCATGCACCAGCGTGCGCGCAAGGCATAAGCGCTGCTTCATGCCGCGGGAGAGCTTATCCACCATATCATCGCGGCGGTGGCTCAGGTCTACCAAATCCAGCAGGTCGTTGATCATCTGGGGACGGTTGCCTTCGGGAATTTCGTAGCAGGCGGCGAAGAAATCAAGGTATTCCCATACCTTCATATCGTCATAAACGCCGAAATAGTCTGGCATATAGCCGATCAGGCGGCGCACCGCACGCGGATTCTTGGTGACCTCATGCCCTGCCACGTATGCCTGACCGGCGGTTGGCAGCATGAGCGTGGTCAGGATTCGCATGGTGCTGGTTTTGCCGGCGCCATTCGGGCCCACAAAGCCGTAGATGGCGCCACGCGGCACGCTCAGCGAAAGATCGTTAACGGCAGTCAGCTTGCCATAGCGCTTGACCAAACCGCGTGTTTCCACAATCACCTCGTCGGTGACGGCGGCGGATGGTGCGGCAGGTGCTGTGGGTTCGGGCAGATTAGGCGTCAAATCGGACTCGGACATAGGCACTCTCTCTTGTGATATGACTTGGCGTTCTTAGCGATCTGCATTTTGCAGGCGTCCGTATAAAGTCAGGTCAATGCGCTCAAAGTGGACGGTAGCCGAGTCGTTGGGCGTATCCACGCGCACCTCGATGGCATTCTCAGGTCCGATGAAGCGCGCAGGGCGATCCGTGATGCGTACCGTGATGTTGCTAGTATCCACCACCACCCAGTCTGCCGCTTGCCAATCCCACAGCGAAAGACGCCCTTTGCCGGTGCTAAACGTGTTGCCCGGCTTCACAAACAGGCGGATTTCCTGCACAGCGTTCAGGCGCATCAGCGGCATTGGGCTGTAGCGGAAGATGACCGTTTCGCTGGGCTGCAAATAGAGTTCGTAAGGCGCGGCATCGCGGCGTGGACTGCTCTCGGTGGGTGTCCAGGTCAGGTAGGCGCTGGGCAATTCCACAATGCCGCTAGGCGAGAGCGGCTGCACACGGGTGGGCAAGCGGAAGATATACAGCGTCGTATCTTCCGTCTCGAAGGCGGCGCCTTCCAAACTGACGGTTAGGGGCGAGGTGTTCGCCCAGCCAACCAAGAACACATCCGTGCCGCGCCCACCGCTGGGATCGTAATCGGCGATGACCGACTCAAGGAAGGACTGCCGCCGCCACATCTCTTGGCGCAGTTCGGTGTTCTCAAAGCCGCGCCCTGAATAGAACGCCTGCCCATAGACGTAGTTCGTCCCCATAATGTCGGCGACGGTGCCAGCCCGCTGACCGCTAAGACGCACGCCACGCGCCACATACAGGTTCATCAGGTTGCCGCTGCCCAAGCCAATCGGCGGCGATTGGCGCGGATTCACATCGAGCTGCACGCTGCGCGCCTCGCCCGCCTGCACCGTGCCAAGCGGGCGCGCACCGCCCATCGCCAGCAGCATGGCGTCATTCAGCGTAATGCCGCTGGTGTTGCTGAAGGTAACTTGAATCCGCGCATTGGCAGTTTGCCCATCAAGGGTTGGCACGGCAGTGCCGCCCGCCAGTTGAATGACTGCCTCGCCTTCAATGGGCGTCACGGTTGTATAGCCACTGGCGGCAAAGGCTTGGGTGGTGCCGGCATCAATTGGGAAATCACGGGCAACGTAGCCGTTGTCTTCGTAAATGGTCAGGTTGCGCGGAATGCCGATAGTGCCAAAGGCATCGGTCGTCAGCGTGCGGAGCGTCATCCCTTCGCCCACTGCCAAGCTATACACACTGCGGCGCGGCGCCAAAACGCCCAGCACGCCATCCACCTGAGCGCGTTCGCTGCCTTGCCAGACCTGCACAATTGCCATGCGGTTGATGATTGCCTGTGTGCCGCGCAAATTGAAGCCCGTCACATAATAGAGGACGCTCGTCACCACCACGATCAGCGGAATGCTGAACCATGCCCACTCACGGCGCTTAAGCCGCCGCAAGATCAGGTAGTTCACGGGACCGATGATTATGATATACGCCAGCAGGAAGGCAGCCAGCTGAAGCACATCCGGCAGGCGCAAGCCCTTGATGAAATCGGCAGCGACGATTGCCTGTTCGGTGTTGACGATTCCGTTTGCCCAGCTTGGGCACATGGTGGCAGTCGTCAGCAGGGTAAACCAGAACTGCCCACGGTTCACCCACGCCTGAAATGGCTCTAGGCTTGGGTCAATGGCTAGGTAATCTACAATGCCGCCGCCTAACGCCCGCCGCACAAGGATCGGCGTACCGCTTTCCTCGATCAGCACGTCGCTATCGGGCAGCAGCACGCCACTTGCCACGATGATCGGGTTGGCAGAGGTCAGTTGGTCCGCGGCGACGCCGGCAAAGCGGGCAACTTTAGGCAGCGAGGTGAGCGTGAGCGTGCCGTTGGGCTGCATCGGCAGCAGGCGCGTCACGCCGGCTTGCGTCTTTTGCCAGTTCGGTCCGCCGGTCACGATCAGATGCCCGCCTGCCAGCACCCAATCTTCAAGCGCTTGCCGCTGTTCAACGGTCAAATTGCCGCTGTCGGCATCGGTCAGGATCAGGGCATCCAGCCCGCGCAGCGCCTCGCCGATGCGCGGCACATTCTCCACCCGCCAATTTGCCTGATAAGCATCGCCAATGCCGCTGCGAAAGTTCCGCAGATCTACACCACCGCGTGGCGATTCGGTGATGACGGCGAACAGAATATCAGTGGTGCGGGCAGGGCGCACATCACGGGTGAGCGTTGCCAGAATGCGTTCAGCCGTCACCAACTCCACGCGCACTTGCTGCGACTGCGCGCTGAGCGGCACATAGGCAAAAATCTGCTTGCTGGATTGGTTGGGCAGATCGAGGGTGACGGCATAGGCATCCGTCGGCTGGTTGATGGCATCGCCCGCGGTGACGCGCAGCGTGCCAAGAATATCTGCGCCGTTGTTGCTGGCAGTGATGCGGATCGGCGTCCACTGGCGGTCGCGGAAGTAGCCATCATAGCCGACTTCAATGCTGAGCGAGACACCACTCGGTGTTTGGGCAGAAGCAGGCACGGCTGTGCCAATAAGGGTGACCGTTAGCAGGGTAACGAGCAGGCAGATCAGAACTGCCACAGCATGTTGACGCACCAAATGATTGCTCCGCTAAACTCACTTTTCGATAGTTTACACACCTTTGGTTAGCAATGCTCAAAAACTTATCACTAGCTTATTTTTAGGGTGCTTGAAGGGTGCTGATCAGGTTCTTGATCAGGGTTGCCACAAGGCTTTCAAAGGGCAGCGCCTCATCACTTTGCAGGTTGCCGGGGCGCGCCGTTGGGATAGGTGTGTTGGTGCGGACGCGAGTTGGGAGGCGCGTTGCGGTGCTGGTTGCTGTTGGGCTTGGCGTTGCCGTCGGGCGGGCTGTGGCGGTGAAGGTGGGCGTTGTGGTCGGTGTGTTGGTGACGGTTGGGCTTGCCGTTGGCGTGGGTGTGGCGCTGCTGGTGGCGCTTGGCGTGATCGTGTGCGGTCCATCGGCCAGCGGTGTGGAGGGTTCGCAGCTCCAGGCGCCCGTGACGGGGTCGGCCTGGGCAGTGCAGATGGGGTTGCCCCCTTCGGTGACGGTAACGGCGCTGCCGGGTTCGGCTGTGCCGGTGATGG
>DAOTVQ010000033.1:0-35775 GCA_034436355.1 Anaerolineae bacterium | reverse complement strand
CGCACTAAGCGCCGTTTGCGTTTGTTGAAGGGATCGCTGGATGTTCAGCAGTGCCTCGTTGGTAGCGGTGGCAGCGGCTGCCGCCGAAAGTTGGTCGCCTTGCTCAGCGGTGGCGGTTAAATCGCGCACTTGGGCGGTGATGGCGCGCTCCAACGCTTGCACGGTCAGCTCTAGCGGATCGGTGGCAGGTGCGCGAGAGGTGAACAACGGAATCAGCAGCAGCAGCGTGCCGATCACCGCAATCCAGCCGCTGCCGCGCAGATTTGAATGACGGCTGTGCTGCGCGTGAATGCTCGCCCCAATGCCGATGCTCAACAAGCTGCTAAAGCCTACCAAACCACCTAGGATCGCGCCGAGAATGCCGTTCATGCTTAGCCCAACGCCAACGCCAACGCCCACACAGGCGCCGATCACTACGCCAGCCGGACGGTTTTTCGGGTTCAACACACCGCCCAAAATGCCAAACAACACGCCGCCCACTGCACCGCCAGCTATGCCGCCAAAGCCGACCATCAAAGCGATGACGGCAGTGAAGGCAAGCACCGTGATAAAGCCTATCTGAATGCCCATATTGGTCTCGGCATCTGGTGTGCTTTGGGTGGCAGGTTTCGGTTGGGCAGGTGGTGGTGTGGCGGGCTTGCCGAAATGTTCGCCAAACAGCTTTCTAAAGTTATCCCGATAGGTATCCCCGCTTGGAGTAGGTTCAGGTTTGGGTGCGGCGGGCGGTTTGGCACGCGCCTTAGGCGAGTCAGTTGCGATCAAGACCGTGATTGCCGAGATGATTCCAGCAATGACCACGCCGCTAATGCTGAGCCACCAGAGGTTCGCCTGCCCGCTTTCAAGCGCTAGGCGAACGGCTTCCCAGTTCAAGATCGAAAATAAATTATTGTTGGGCAAGTTTGCCCAGAACATGCCGCCTGCCGCGATCAGCCCAATGCTGAGGGCAATTCCTAAGAGAAGCGCACGCACAGTTATCAATCCTTTGGCAGTGCCGTGTCTCGAAGTTTCCACCTTCCAGTATAGCGCAAAAAGCCACAATCAGCGGCTGCTCAGGCTTGCGAACGAATATCCACCAATTTCTCTTGCCGATAGGTGATCTGGCGGAAATGGGCAGTACAGCCCTCACCCATGGGCGATTGCGCCAAGAAGCCGATCTCCGCCTCAGGGGAATCACCTAGCCTGAAGTGGCGAATGAGCAGCCATCGGCTGCCATCTTGCGAATAATGGAAGGCATAGGCGCGCTCCAATTTAGCAATGCGTAGGTATATCCGTCCTTCAGGCACAACGATTCCGTTGCAATCATCCGAGAGACCGTTAGTGACCACTGAAACGATCATCACCTCGCCCTGTGGTGAGCGCTCCAAGCAAAGTTTTGCCCATACTTGCGGCGTCTGATAAATGAACAGCACGCCTGCATCGAAGGTCGCGGCGTGTTCAACCTCCACCAGCGCGCCAAACAAACAAGGCGCACTAACAGGCGTAAGCAGTGCTGGTGCATTATTTGAAGCTGTGCTTGTTTCAGGGTCAATGAACCAATCTGTCTGCCCTGCTGCGCGGATGCTTAAGGTGTGATCGGCGCTGAATGCCCACCGCTGCGGATTGCCCTGCCAACGCAGCGGGTTGGGAAGTGGGGAGAGGCTCACAAGGTTTGGGGAGGTCACAGGAAAGATACCCTTCTCTAAATGCCGCTTGCAGCGCGACAGTTTGTTGCCATTATAACGCGATTAATGCTGCTTTGTGCGCGCTGTGTGAAAAATAATCACCGCTGCACTTGATCATTAAAAGACTGCCTTTTTATAACGCCGCACAAATCTAATTTAGCCCCTATTTCTGCGCTGAGCGCTTCTTGAAGCATTGGAATAGCATTGTGATGCAGCCACCTCAGAATCGATTCTATAACAGAAGGTAGAGAGCAAGCACCGAGAGAGTGGTAAGTTTTATGCTGCAACCAAAAGTGGATTCAAGACAAATCGCAGAGGCATTGGAGAAGCTGGTACAGGCGCATGGTAAAGAAGTTGTCCTAGAAGCAGTTCATGCCTTTATGGGCAACTCGGATGCTCCGCCCGACACCCAAGCCGATCTGCGCGAGGCAGAGCAATTTCGCGGCGCGCTGAATGCGGCTGCCATCGTTGCCGTGACGGATGTCAGCGGCAAAATCGAGTATGTGAACGATAAGTTCTGCGAAATTTCCAAATACAGCCGCGAAGAACTGCTAGGGCAAGATCATCGCATCATCAACAGCGGCTACCATCCCAAAGAATTTATCCGCGACCTGTGGGTGACCATTGCCAACGGCAAGGTGTGGCGCGGCGAGCTTCGCAACCGCGCTAAAGACGGCACCATCTATTGGGTGGATACGACCATTGTGCCGCTGCTGGATGAGCGTGGCAAACCACACAAATATATTGCCATTCGTTATGAGATCACTGAGCTGAAGAAGCAGCAAGAAAATGCAAGCCGCCGCGCTGCCGAGTTGGAAACGGTGGCGCAAGTGAGCACCGCCGCCGCAACCATCCGCGATACCTACAAACTGCTGCAAACCGTCTCGGATTTGACCAAAACGCGCTTCGGGCTGTATCACGCGCATATCTACCTGCTCGATGCAGAAGGCAAAAACCTTGTGCTGGCAGCGGGTGCGGGTCAGGCGGGGCGCATGATGCGCCAAGAAGGGCGCTCCATCCCATTGAATCACCCGCATTCGTTGGTGGCAAGCGCTGCCCGCGAACGGCGCGGCATCACCGTGAACGATGTGACACTCAGCCCAAATTTTTTGCCCAACCCGCTGCTGCCCAACACCCGTGCCGAAATGGCGCTGCCCATGTTGGTTGGCGACCAACTGGTTGGCGTGCTGGACGTGCAGAGTGACCGTGTTGGGCATTTCACGGATGAGGATATCCGTGTGCAGGGCGCCCTTGCCGCACAGGTTGCCGTTGCCGTGCAGAACACACAGGCATTCGAGAAGATTGAACGTACACAGGCAGCACTCCGCGAGAGCGAAGAAATTTATCAGGCGTTCGCACGCAACTTCCCGAACGGCACCATCGTCCTCTATGACCACGAACTGCGCTACAAACTGGTGGATGGTGCTGCGCTTGCCGATGCCGGCTTGAGCAAAGACATGGAAGGCAAGACCATCTACGAAGCCTGGCCGCCCGAGATCGCCCAAGCCCTTGAACCACAATACATCAGTGCCTTGGTCGGCGAGACAAAGATCAGCGAAGTGCCGTTTGGCGGCAAGCTTTGGCAGCAGTTCACCCTGCCCATCCGTGACCGTGAGGGGCAGATCATTGCGGGCATGGTCATGAGCCAAGATGTGACCGATGTTCGCCAAGCCCAAGAAGAAGTCCGCCGTGCCTTTGAAGAAACCGACCGCATCTACCGCAACTCGGCAGACATGATCGGCGTCTCTGGCTTGACGGATGCCACCTTCAAGCGCCTTAACCCTGCTTGGGAACGTATACTTGGCTGGTCAGTTGAGGAACTCACCTCACGTCCCTACATCGAGTTTGTGCATCCCGACGATGTTGATCGTACTAACCAAGAGGCAGCCCGCCAGATCGCTGAAGGCAGCACCACCATCTCATTCGTCAACCGCTACCGCACTAAGCAGGGTGATTACCGCACATTCTCTTGGAACGCACAACCGAACATCCCTGATGACCGCGTCTACTTCGTGGTGCGCGACATCACCGAGCAAATCAAGCAGCAAGAGCTATTGGCGCGCCGCGCTAACGAACTAGCAACTGTGGCAGAAGTGAGCGCGACCGCGGCAACTGTGCTGGATGTTGACCAACTGCTGCAAACAGTGACAGACCTGACCAAAGAGCGCTTCAACCTCTACCACGCCCATATTTACTTGTTCGACGCTGAACATAACAGCCTGTTGTTGGCAGCCGGCGCTGGCGAAGTTGGGCATATCATGAAGGCGGAAGGACGTCGCATCAACGCAAGCAGCCCGCGCTCATTGGTGGCACAAGCAGCCCGCACACGGCGGGGTGTTGTCGTGAACGATGTGACGGAGGATGAAAACTTCCTGCCTAACCCGCTGCTGCCCGAAACGCGCGCTGAGATGGCAGTGCCGATGATCGTGGGTGATCAACTTGTTGGCGTGCTGGACGTGCAGAGCGACAAAGTTGGGCGCTTTGACGATGAAGACGTGCGCATCAAGACCGCGCTTGCCAACCAGATCGCGGTGGCGGTGCAGAATGCACGGCTCTACCAACAGCAGGTGCAAACAGCCGAACAGGCGCGCAAACTAGACCGCCTCAAGAACGAATTTCTTGCCTCCATGTCCCACGAACTGCGGACGCCACTTAACTCGATCATCGGCTATGCAGAGGTGATGATTGATGGGGTGGATGGCGAACTGCCCGATGAGGCAATAGAAGATGTGCAGGCAATTCATGAGAGCGGCAAGCACCTGCTCAGCATGATTAACGACATCCTTGACCTTGCCAAGATCGAAGCAGAGCGCCTAGAGCTAGACCGTGAGCCAACCGAATTGGCAGAGGCAGTGGACGAAGTGCAGCGGATCACGGCAATCCTTGTCAAAGACAAACCCGTGCGCCTCTCTGCTAACTTGCCCGCAGACCTGCCCGCGTTGGATGCTGACCGTATTCGCCTGCGCCAAATCCTGAACAACCTGCTGAGCAACGCTGTCAAGTTTACTAACGAGGGTGAAGTGCGCGTCGTGGCGCAGCACGTGCCAGATGACAAAGTGGTCATGGTCAGCATTGAGGACACTGGCATCGGCATTGCGCCTGAGCATCTGGGCGAAGTCTTTGAGCAATTCCGCCAGGTGGATGGCTCATCTTCACGGCGGGCGGGCGGCACCGGCTTGGGCTTGGCAATCACCAAGCGCCTTGTCGAGATGCACGGTGGGCGCATCTGGGTGGAAAGTGAATTGGGCAAAGGCTCTAAGTTCAAGTTCACCATTCCCGTCGCCTAGCGGCGGGACGACTGTGCGGCGCTTAATAACCACGCGGCGCACGAGTCTCAGGTGTTTCTCTCAGCAGTGGCAAAGGCGGGCAGCACAGTCCGCCTTTGCTATGCCGCTGTGCATCAGGGGCGCACCTGAGTGCGGGCGGCAATCTCAGCAGTAATAATGCTTATAACTTCAGCAGCGCAGTCTTCCAGGCGGTCATTTACCACGCGGTAATCGCATTCGGCAGCACGCGGCAGTTCCTCCTGTTCGGCGCGCTTCAGGCGTTCGGCGATCTCGGCAGCATCCATCTTACCGCGCTGAATAATACGCATCCGCAGCACCTCAAGGCTAGGTGGCAGCACAAAAATCGAGATGAAATTATTGGGAAAGGCAGCGCGGATAGCCGTTGCGCCGCGGATGTCAATATCCGCGATCAGATGTGTGCCATTGCGCAGTGCCTCATAAAAAACGCGGTAGACTGTGCCGTAGAACTTGCCACTATGCACCTCTTGATGCTCAATGAAGGCGCCTTCAGCGATCATCTCCTCAAAGCGCGCCATCGAGACGAAAAAATGCTCGCGCCCTTCCTGTTCGTTAGGGCGCGGCGGGCGTGTGGTGGCTGTGGGCAGGCGGCGCAGATAGGGCAGCCGCTGCATGACAGCGTCAATCACGGCGTTTTTGCCCACGCCCGAGGGTCCGACCAGCACAAAGAGCAGTCCGGGCAGGGTTTCGGTGGAAGTGTTGGGTGAAGGTGAGTCGTTCATAGGGCTATTTTAACATGGTCTGTGCCGAGTTGGGTAGCGTTGCGAATATGCGGCATAGCTGGTGTGCAAAAGGCGTCAGCTGAGCGTAGGGATTCCGTTAGGTATGGCATGGGTGTGGTGTGCTACAGTTCCGATATGAGATACCTAATGCACAGCTTACAGTGGCTAAACCGAAATCCGATCTATCTTCTGGAGCGCAAAACGCTCTGTGCGCGCAAGCCGCCTAGCAAACAGCGTAGCGCCGCACGCGCCCTGCTGATCGGTCTGTTTGTGGCAGTTTACAGTCTGCTGCTCTACCGTTTGGAAGAGTCGCCTTTGTACTCGCCGCGCCTGATCCTGGTGGCAGTTGGTTTGTGGCTGGCAGTGCGCCTGTATGCAATGGCGCGGACGCTGATTGTCGCAGGCACACGCACCGCCCAAGTTACCCATGATCCTGCCACTTGGGATATGTTAGTGCTGACGCCGCTGACAGGGCGGCAGGTGGTACTGGGCAAGTGGTGGGCAGCCGTGCGGCATACGCTGCCTTTGCATCTGTGGGCAGCTGTGCTTGGGCTGATCCTCAGCACAACGCTTGCTATCTTTCAAGCTGAAGGAAACCCTGCCTCGCCTTTTTTCCGAAACCTTGATATCTCTAACACAAGGCTTTATTTCTACCGACTGACTGCACTGCGCCTCTGCCTGAGTATAGGCGTTATTGGGTGTATGGCAGTTTTGGAAGCAGCCTTGTGCGCTGCCATTGGCACGCTGGCTGCTTTTATCGCACGCAAACAGTATCTGGTCTTGGCGTTTGGAATGCGGCTGGTTTTGCTTGGTGCAGGGCTTGTCATGTGGCTATGGGCAAACAGCCTACCTTACCCTGACATCAATGGGTCGTGGAATAAGGAGTGGCTGGATTACAACGATTTTTTCACGACGATGACGCACACCGCGTTCAGCACTGCCTCGCTTACGGATGGCGGCATTGTGATGGCGGCGAATGCACTTCGCCTGCGGCAGCCAGCCCCGCTTTTTGCCGTGCTGCGGTTGGTGGCGCACGCTGCGTTCGGCTGCCTGTTGTTCATAACCCTGATCGGTGCTGCACTTTCTGCCAGCCTACAGCGGGCAAAGCGCCGCGCTGCGCTGGCTGTGCCGCAGCCTGCTGTTTGGAAGGTTTGGTTGCGCCAAATGCGCCCTCATATGGTGCAGGTGCAGGCTGCCTTATGGCGTGATTATCGCCGCTGGCGCTACCTGTTCGGCTTAGGCGTCCTCATTGGGATTGGCGTGTTCACAGCCGCGCAACCTTTCCTTGTCCCACTCACTAGGCTACGTGACGAACGCCTTGCGCCAATGGCGTTAACGTTCTATGGGCTGTATGGGCTTGCCAGCCTGCGGACGCTGCACATCACGTTGCGCCAAATGCGCCAGCACGGGGATAGCGTGCCACTGCCAGCTCTCGGTTGGGCGGTGTGGCGATGGTGTGCGCCATTGCAAGTGTTGGTTAGCTTGCTGCTCTTTGGGTTATCGCTTGGGGCGGCGCAGTTGTTCCATTCTCCCCAGATAGGCATATATGAATCGCATCGTGTGTCGGCGACATTCGGTTTTCCAGTACGCATACGGGAATTTTATGCGTCACCTTCGCCATTTATTTACCTGAGCTGGGGTGACTTTTCCCCAGCGATAGCTCAATTGGGAATGGCAATTGCCCTGTTTACCTTAGTTGGCTTGGCGGAAACTGCCTTGATGGTTGGGCTTGGGTTGTTCGCAGCGCGTCTTCCTGTGCGGCGCTTTGCCGTGCCGCTGCGTGTGCTGGTTGGGCTTGGGCTTCGGTTTGGATTAATCGTTTTTGTTCAGCATAGTTTCATTATGCTCTCACAAGGCATCCCTGTGGGGCAGCAAGGGGAACGCCGTTTGGTTGAATCGCTACAGGTAATGAGCAACGTTTCTGCAAACGGTGGCACATTGGCTGTTGCCAACATCCTCCGAATGCGAACTGACATTGGTAGCACTAGTTATTATTATCAGGTTGGCTTTCGCCCATTGTTTTATATGCGGGCGGTTGTGAATGGGTTTGGTGGCATCCTTGTGCTGTTGCTGTGGGCAGGGCTTGCCTATTGGCTCGCCCACTGGCTGCGAAGACGCCCTAGCACCTGAGCGACTTGCCATACCTTCAAAGATTAGAACTCGTTTTCAAAAAACGAATAAAGGGTAGGTTTGAGAGGGAAGCCCTCTCGAAAACCAGCGCCTGTGGAGCGCGCAGCGCGCTCCACAGGCAAAAGATTTTGCCTGACAGAAGTTTTGAAATAGCTTCTACTGTTTTGCCATTTGTGTAAATCGCACGAAAAACATCTTTTGCACAAACGTCAGGGCGTACTATAATTTGTGAGTGAACCTGAAAGGTTTTCTTTTTTTTGAAGGGTGGTTACATGAGCAAAGTTAGTCTCTCCAAGCGTTTGATCGTTTTTGCTATCGCTGCGTTGCTAACAGTTGTGCCAAGCGCCTTGCTGGTGCAAGCACAAGAGGAACCCATTGTGATCGGCGTGGCTGTGGCGCAGACCAGCAACGTGGCACTCCTTGGTCAGGAACAGGTGATCGGCGCGCAGATCGCAGAGGAATTCTTTAATGAACGCGGTGGTGTGAACGGTCGCCCGATTCGGATCGCCTTCGCAGATACCGGTGGCGATGAAGCAGGCGCGATCAATGCCTTCCAAACCTTGATCAACCGTGAAAATGTGGTTGGCATCCTCGGACCAACGCTCTCGCAGCAGGCTTTCGCCGCTGATCCAATCGCTGATCAAGCAGGGGTACCCGTCATTGCGCCCTCCAACACAGCGCGTGGCATCCCACAGATTGGGCGCTTCATCTTCCGCGTTTCCGCGCCAGTAGCCATTGTTGCGCCCAACGCCGTGAAGCAGGCACTCAAGCAGAATCCAGACATCAAGCGCGTGGCTGTGTTCTATGCCCAGAACGATGCCTTTAGCGTCTCTGAAACTGGCACCTTCCAACAGACGGTGAAAGATTTGGGCTTGGAACTGCTGGATGTGCAGACCTTCCAGACGACCGACACCGACTTCACCACGCAGATCACCAACGTGCTGCCTCTTGATCCGCAGTTGGTCATCATCAGTGGTTTGGCAGCAGATGGCGGCAACCTTGTCAAGCAGCTGCGCGAGCTGGGTTACGAAGGCGCAATCGTCGGCGGTAACGGCTTGAACACTGCCAACATCTTCCCCGTTTGCCAAGAGCTGTGCGACGGCATCCTGATCGCACAGGCATACAGCTACCAATACGAGAGCGAAGTGAACAACGCCTTCCGCGAGGCATACAAGGCGAAGCAAGAGAAAGAACCGCCACAGTTCAGCGGGCAGGCCTTTGCGGGCATTCAGGTGTTTGTGGAAGCGCTGACCAACCTTGATAACCGTATGCCACTCAAAGACCTTGACCTTGCCACGCTGCGTGCCGAACTGCGTGAGGAAATCATGAAGGGCAAGTTCGATACGCCGCTTGGTCCGATCTCTTTTGAAGAGACCAAGAAGGATGATGGCAGCCCTGCTGGCGGCGAACTGGTGCAAGAGCAGTTTTACGTTGCCCAGATTCAGATGGATCCGGGTGGCGCAACCGGCCGCTTCGTCTTCGTGGACTAAGGCACACCGTGCTGTCGTGATTTGAGTCCGAGCGAGAGACGGGTGTGTTGCCCGTCTCTTTGCCTTAGCCCTTTTCCAGAAGTTTTTTATTTTACGGCGAGACTTTTTATGAAACTTACCGACCAATCGTCGCAGCAGTATCGCCGCTTGTGGTGGTTTGCCTCGCGTGGGCTGGCGGCGGTTGCCGCAGTGCTGCTGGTCGCCGCTGTGATCAGCGCGCCAAGTGGCTTGCAAAACCTGTTCAACGGGCTGGCAATCGGCGGTGTATATGCGATCTTTGCACTGGGCTACACGCTGATCTTCTCTATTCTGCGCATCATCAACTTTGCACACGGTGCTATCTTCACCTTAGGCGCGTATTTTACCTACTTCCTGACCGGCGCGTCTGTTGGCTTTAATGGCTTGTTGGCAAACCAAAAGCTGCCCTTTGGCTTGCCGTTTCCGCTTGCTATGATCGGCGGCGGCATTCTGGCAGGCTTGTGCGGCATTTTCATCGAGCGTGTTGCCTTTCGCCCGCTGCGGAGTAAAGGCGCCGATCCGCTCTTGACGTTGGTCTCCAGTTTGGGCGTGGCATTTGCTATTGTGAACATCATTCAACTGTTGGTTGGCGCAGAAATTTATTCCTACCCACGCAACCCATTCGGCGAAATGCCCGCAGCGCTCAATCTTGGCACATTTGGCGGCTTAACCACACGCCCAGTCGTCATTCGCACCATTCAGGTCATCATTTTCGGCGTTTCGATGGTGACTGTTGTGCTGCTCACCTACTTCATCAACGGCACCAAGACGGGTAAGGCACTGCGCGCTGTGGCTGAAGATGCCACAACCTCTAGCTTGCTTGGCATTAACACCAACCGCCTGATCCTGATCACTTTCTTCCTGAGCGGCTTGGTGGGCGGCATTGCTGGCACCCTAGTTGGGTTGAGCGTGAACGTGAGCGGACCGTACTTCGGCATCAACTTCGGGTTGAAGGGCTTGGCAGTCATTGTGCTGGGCGGCTTGGGCGATATTCCCGGCGCAGTGGTTGGCGGCTTGGTCATTGGCGTTGCCGAGTCGTTCGTGCCGTCCGAATACGTTGCCTATAAAGAGGCCATTGCCTTTGCGGTGCTGTTTGTGGTCTTACTGCTGCGCCCGCAAGGCTTGCTTGGGCGCGTTGTGGTTCAAAAGGTGTAGCGGAGGCGCGGCATGGAAGTCTTTCTAAGCAGTTATGGTGCAGCCATTGTGCAAATGGCGCTGGCGGGCGTGTTGGCGCTCTCGCTCTACCTACCCTTGATGGCGGGTCAACTTTCGCTGGCGAGTCCGGGCTTTTATGCGGTGGGTGGCTATACGGCTGCGCTGCTTTCCACAACAGTATTCACCGGTTATGCCAACGGCAGCTACCCAATTCCGCTGATTGTGGTGGAAATGTTGGTGGCGGGCAGCGTTTCGGCGCTGTTCGCGCTGATCATCGGCATTCCATCCTTGCGGTTACGTGGCATTTACCTTGCGCTTGCCACCATTGCCTTCATCGAGATTTTGCGCGTGTTTGCCTTGAATCAGCCGTGGTTGGGTGGTGCAGTGGGCATTTATAACATTCCACAGCCGTTCTTTAGCGCAACGCGCATTGAATATCTATTTTTGGCGCTGCCGCTGCTCTTCGGCGCAATGTTCTTCGTAGCACGGCTAGAGCGTTCGCGGGTTGGGCGTGCCTTCATTGCCCTGCGGGAAGATGAACTTGCCGCCAGCGCGATGGGTGTGCGCCCCACCTACTACAAAGTGCTTGCCTTTACGCTAGGCGCGGTCTTAGCAGGCATGGCAGGCGCCTTGAATGCACACATTTTGAACACTTGGAATGCACGGCAAGGGACGTTCGATCTCTCAATCCTGATCCTTGCCTATGTGTTGGTCGGCGGGTCGCGCACCTTTCTGGGGCCGGTCATTGGCGGTGCGTTTCTGGTGGCGCTGCCAGAGATCATCTTGCGTGAGGCAGCCAGTGCGCCGGGCTTGAATCCTGTGATTGCCACTTTTCTGCGCGATGGGCGCTTGATCCTTTTCGGCACGCTGATCGCTGTGAGCGTCTTTTTCTTCCCCTACGGGTTGATCACGCCCGAACTGTTCAGGCGGCGGCGCAAAAAACCTGAGAAGGCGACCGTTGAAACTGCTAAGCCAACGCCCAATGTGAGTGGAGGCAACCTATAACCATGAGCGCTGAACGAGTACTTGAGGCACGCAATATGACGCGGCGGTTCGGTGGCTTATACGCCGTGGATAACGTCTCGTTTGAAGTGCAGCGCGGCGAAATTTTTGGCTTGATCGGACCAAACGGCGCGGGAAAGACCACGCTGTTCAACCTAATCACCGGGCTGACGCCACCCACGCACGGGGAACTGATCTACAAAGGCGAGAACATCACCGCCAAGCGCCCACACGAGATCGCTATACGCGGCATTGCGCGCACCTTTCAAAACATCCGCCTGTTCGGCACGCTCAGCGCGCTGGAAAACGTCATGATCGCACGCCACATCCACACCAAAAGCGGCGTGTTTGAAGGCGTGCTTGGCTTGCCGCCCTCGCCACGTGAAGAACAAACCACACGGCAGCGTGCGCTTGAACTGCTTGATCTGGTCGGCTTAGCAGAAGCAGCCGAGACAAAGGCACGCAACTTTGCCTACGGCGATCAGCGCCGCCTGGAAATTGCCCGTGCGCTTGCCCTTGAGCCTGAGCTGCTGCTGTTGGATGAGCCTGCTGCTGGCATGAATCAGAGCGAGAAAAGCACCCTGAGCGAGTTTATTCGGCGGGTGCGCGAGCAGTTTAATCTCACCATTGTGCTGATTGAACACTACGTGCCGTTGGTGATGGGCTTGTGCGACCGAATCGCCGTCTTGAACTTTGGGCAGCTGATCGCCTTAGGTGCGCCAGAAAAGGTGCAAAACGATCCAGCGGTCATCGAGGCATATTTAGGAGATTAGCGCGCATGGCATTGCTAGAGATTGAAAACCTGAGCGTGAACTACGGCGGCATTCAGGCATTGCAAGCGCTTAGCCTGAGCATTGAACAAGGTGAAGTGGTCACGCTGATTGGCGCCAATGGCGCGGGTAAAAGCACCACGCTGCGCGCTGTTTCGCGCATTGTGAATGCACGACAAGGGCGCATCCTCTTCGAAGGGAGAGACATCAGCCGTCTCGGTCCGCATGAAGTGGTGCGGCTGGGTGTGGCGCACTCGCCGGAAGGGCGCCGCGTGCTGACGCGCCAATCCGTCTACGATAACCTCATGTTGGGCGCCTACATCCGTAATGATGCAGCGGGCATCAAGGCGGATATTGATCTACAGTTTAAGCGTTTTCCGCGCCTGCAAGAGCGCCGCAATCAGTTGGCAGGCACGCTCAGCGGTGGTGAGCAGCAAATGCTTGCCATTGCCCGTGCGCTGATGAGCCGTCCGCGCTTGCTGCTGCTGGATGAGCCAAGCCTTGGGCTGGCGCCGTTGATCGTCCGTGAGATTTTCAGCATCATCCGCGAACTGCACGCTGAGGGCGTCACGATCCTGTTGGTCGAGCAGAACGCCAGCCTTGCGCTGCAAAACGCGGATCGCGGCTATGTGCTGGAGGCAGGCGTCCTCACCATCGCCGGCAATTCGAGCGAACTGCTTGATGACGACCGCGTGCGCCAAGCCTATCTGGGCTAGGCGTTCCCGCAATGGCAGGCAATGTGCTGCCTGAATGCTCCTACGCGCAAGTGCGTCATGGCAGTGTTCCTTTGAGGGTGTCATGGCTGCTGGGCAAGGTTGGGGTGCGCTGCACAGACCAGGCACCTCTGCTTCTAGCACGCCAATCGCTTGACTTTTCCCCTAAAGCTCCTTATCATATGCTTAATCTTTGTTTGCAAAAGGCAAGCGTGTATGACAATACCTCAAAAGCACTCAACAGTTACTTCAGCGGAGGCAAAATAAGGCACGGTTCGCACAAAATGCGCCGTGCCTTTTTGTTTGGTCAAGTTGTGTTTACCCTAAAAAGAGGAGATTTTTATCATGGACTACGGGATGATCGGGCAGATTGCGAAAGCAAAGCACTACGCCGAAGAGCGTCACCGCATTCGTTTCCTCGCCTTCACAGTCTCGATGGTAGGTGATAACCACACCCATACCGTCACCTATCACGCCGAAACAGGCTGGTACTGCACCTCAGATTTCTTCAAAACGCACGGCTGGTCAAGCCACACGGTTGCCCTAGAGCGCATTTTGAAAGAGATGGTGCCGCCTGTGCCTGCCACAGAGAGCAAAGAGCAAGGCACGCAATCCGCCATCATCAGCCAGATTGAAAAAGCCAAGAAATATACGCTTGAACCTTCCCGCGTTAAATTTCACACCTTCACCGCCAACTTCAGCGGCGAAAACCATATGCATACTGTGCATTACGAAGAGGGCAAGTGGGAATGCACCTGCAACTTCTATAAATCACATGGGTGGTGCAGCCACGTGATCGCTGTGGAGCGCATCCTCAGCGCGATGGTCACCCCAGCAGCGCGCACCTCAGAGGTGCATTAGACAGCGCCGCTTCGGTAGGGCAGACTGTTCTGCCCTACTTGCCCATCTCCACAGCAGCATTTGATCCAATTTGCCATTGTCAGGCAGCCCATTCTCGCTTATAATGCCGTTTAAGCAATGCGGGGATGTGGCGGAATTGGCAGACGCGCATGACTTAGGATCATGTGGATTACCCGTGAGAGTTCGAGTCTCTCCATCCCCACCACATAAACCCTAACGCCGCCTGTGTGGCGGTTGAGTAAACCCAATTTCTATCCCCATCGTGTAAGGTAAGTGCTTAAAATGCAGGTCGAACACCTAGATAATCACACCGCACGCTTAACTGTAGAGGTGCCCGAAGCGCGCTTTACGGCAGCCATGCAGCGCGCCGCCAAACGCATCGGCGGCAAAGTGAACATCCCCGGCTTTCGCAAGGGCAAGGCACCCTTTGCCGTCGTGGTCAGCTATGTTGGGCAGCAGGCAGTGATGGACGAAGCCCTTGAGGACTTGGGCAACGAAATTTACCGCGAGTCTTTGCAGGCATCCGCCCTAGAGCCTTACGGCATGGGCAGCCTTGAAGATGTGAAAACCGATCCCAGCCTGCAACTTGTGTTCAGCGTGCCAAAGGCGCCCGAAGTGACCCTCGGGGACTACCGCGCCGTGCGCCTTGACTACACTGCGCCCACCATTACCGATGCGCAGGTGCAAGAGGCACTTGAGGCACTGCGCGACCGCCATGCTGAAGAAACCGACGTGGAACGCCCCGCCGAAATGGGCGATGTGCTAACGGTAGATATTCAAGGGCAAGTCGTCCACCAACATGCGGACGAGACAACTGAAACAGCCGATGAAGCAACCGATCAGGATCACACTGACCATGATCACGCCCACACCGAGACGTTCATTGATGAAAAAGATTTCGATCTGCTCTTAACCACCGACGCTAAGCGCGAATTTATGCCCGGCTTCGCGGAAAAAGTGTTGGGCGTTACCACAGGCGAAACGCGCACTGTCTCGTTGGTCTATCCGGCTGAATATGAAGATAAGCGCCTTGCCGCCCACACCTTCACCGTTACCTTCACCGTCAAATCTGTGAAAGGGCGCACCTTACCCGACCTGACCGATGACTTTGCCAAACTTGCCACCAACGGCGAAGTGGAAACCATTGCCGACCTGACCGCACGCCTTCGCAGCGACCTTGCGGCAAAAGCAACCCAAGAGGTCAACGAACAGTATGCTGATGCTGTCTTCCAAAAGGTGGTGGAAGGCGCGCAGGTCAAATATCCTGAGGCAATGGTCGAGGACTACATTGACGACATCCTCAACGAGGTCAGCGAAAACCTGCGCCAGCGCGGCTTGACGCTGGACATCATGAAGCAGGTGCAGGGCAAGGATGATGAGGCACTGCGTGCCGACTACCGCGAGATGGCGATCAACCGCCTGACGCGCAGCCTTGTGATGCAGACGCTCATCTCGGCGGAGAAAGTCAGCGTGACTGCCGCCGAATTAGAGGCTCACATCGAAACACTGCTGACCACGCTGGGCAGCAGCGATGACTCGCAGCGGGAAACCTTCCGCAAAATGCTGAACGCTGAGAACAATCGGCGCGATCTTGGCGTTCGGCTGGTGATGGATCGCCTTAAGGAACGCCTGGTTGCCATTGGGCGCGGCGAGGCACCACCGCTTGAGTCGGCTGAGTTAGCGATGCCGATTGCCGATCAGCAAATTTCGCTGACTGGCACGCTGGCAGCAGCGGAAATGGCTGACGCGATCACCGAAAGTTCTGCACCCGCGCTTGACTCTGAGCCTGAGGCAAAACCAGAAGACGACGCCTAAAACTCTTGCAAAATTCTTGTGGCGCGCAGCACATGCCGCCTGCTATGCTCATTCAATCCGTGATAGCCTACTGAAAGGCAGGGACGTATGACCATAAAACACCCGCTTAACTTGATCATCCCAACTGTGGTCGAAAACACAGGGCGCGGTGAGCGTATCTACGACATTTATTCGCTGCTGCTCAAGGATCGGATCGTCTTTGTTGGCACGCCGATCAATGATCAGGTGGCAAACCTGATCGTGGCACAGCTGCTCTACCTGAACTATGAAGACCCAGAGCGCGAAATCCGCATGTACATCAACTGCCCCGGCGGCAGCGTCTATGCCGGTTTTGCTATCTATGATGCGATGCAACTCATCCAAGCGCCTATCTCCACCACTGCCATGGGCTTAACCGCCAGTTTTGGCACCATCTTGCTGACGGCAGGCACAAAGGGTAAGCGCTATGCCTTGCCGAGTGCCACCATTCATCTGCACCAGCCGTTGGTGCATGGCGGCGTTGGCGGGCAAGCAACGGATGTAATGATCCAAGCCAACGAACTCATCCGCCAGAAGGAAAAACTCTACGGCATTCTGACCGAATGCACCGGTCAGCCGCGTGATGTCATCGAGCGGGATGCCGACCGTGACTTCTTCCTAGACGCACACAAAGCGGTTGAATATGGCTTGGTAGACGCCGTGCTGCAACCAACCGCCCTACCCGCTGCCTTGAAGAGCTAACAAATCATACACAAAAATCGCTGCTGGCTTGGTGTCCTGCTCATTTGCAGGTATCATCAAGCTAGCAATGTATTGTATTTTATCTGTGGAGTATTCTCATGACGCCTATTGCGCCCTCAGGAAATCAGCGGTGTTCGTTCTGCCGCCGCGCTCACGATGAAGTTAACCGCCTGATCGCCGGACCAGAAGGCGTATACATCTGTGATGAATGCGTTGAACTGTGCCGTGAGATTCTGAGCGAAGAGAGTAACCTGCCCAAGAGCAGCGGCGATTATAAGGTGGCGCACGTCCCTTCCCCTAAAGAGATCGTCGCACACCTTGATCAGTATGTGGTTGGGCAAGAGCGCGCCAAGCGCGTGCTGAGCGTTGCCGTCTATAACCACTATAAACGCATCAACACGGATAACGTCGTTGAGGATGTGGAACTCGACAAGAGCAACATCCTGCTCATCGGACCAACCGGTGTTGGCAAAACGCTCATGGCGCAGACCTTAGCACGCATTTTAGATGTGCCATTCTGCATTGCGGATGCCACAGCGCTCACGGAAGCAGGCTATGTGGGTGAGGATGTCGAAAACATCCTGCTGCGCCTCATTCAGGCTGCCGATTTCGACATTGCGCGTGCCTCGCGTGGCATCATCTACATTGATGAGATTGATAAAATTGGGCGCAAAAGCGGCGACAATCCGTCCATCACGCGCGATGTGAGCGGCGAAGGCGTGCAACAAGCGCTCTTAAAGATCATCGAAGGCACCGTTGCCAATGTGCCACCGCAAGGCGGGCGCAAACATCCACACCAAGAGTTCATTCAGTTGGATACACGCAATATCCTATTCATCTGCGGCGGCACCTTTGAGGGCATAGACCGTGTGATCAGCAAGCGCATCGGCATGGATGGCACGCTTGGCTTTGGCAGCAGCGCACGCAAGCAGTACTCCAAAGGCGAGCTGCTGCGGCAGGCACAGCCTGAGGATTTGATGTCCTTCGGGTTGATTCCAGAGATGATCGGACGCCTGCCCGTCGTGGTGAATGTCGAGCCGCTTGAACTGGCTGACCTGATGCGTATTCTGACTGAGCCGAAAAATGCCATCACCGAGCAGTATCAAAGCCTGCTCTCGCTCGATAACGTCACGTTGACCTTTACTGAGGAGGCGCTGACAGCTGCCGCCGAGATCGCCATGCGCCGCGAAACTGGTGCGCGTGGCTTGCGCGCCATTATGGAAGGTGCGCTGATTGATGTGATGTATGAAGTGCCAAGCAACAAGGCAGTGCGCCGTGTTGTGGTTGACCGTGAAGCAGTTGAGCGCACAGGGCGACCAAAGCTCTTCGGTGAAGGTGGGCAGCTTTTGGCATGGCACGAGGAAATTTCCACACTGCCCGAGTCCGCCAAACCGAATGAGAGCGTCAAAGATGATCCAAAGCTAGACGCTGTTGCCTAATTTGCGCTAAGGCGCTTCGTGTTTGGGCGGCTTCATCAGCCGCCCGCAGTTTTTCCTCACCAATACGGCATACCATGTCCATTACTCAACTCTATGTGATCGTCGTCATCAGCCTGCCATTAATCCTTACTGCTGCCAACCGCCTGCGCGCTGATTATGCTGCCTTGATCATCGCCTTTTTGCTGGGCATCGGTCAGGCGGTGTTCGGGCTGCCCATTTTTGATAGCAGCGGCGATTCTTCACGGGCAGTTGGCGCCATCAATGGCTTTGGGCAGCCTATCGCCCTGACCCTGATCAGCTTGTTCATCCTGACTGGCACGCTTGAGAAATACGGCATTGCACGCTGGATTGCAGATCGCCTCTTGGCGATTGGCGGGCAATCCGTGCCGCGCCTGATTGGGCTGTATACTATTGCCGCGGCGGCGCTTTCCCTGATCATCAATACGGTAGCAGCCGGCGCGCTGCTGCTGCCCAGCGCGCTGCAAACGGCGCGCCAAACCAACATTGCGCCTTCCAAACTGCTGATGCCGCTTTCCTTCGGCACGCTGCTGGGCGGCTGTGCCACCTACTTCACTACAGCCAACATCATCACCAGTGGCTTGCTCACAGTGGCAAATCCGCCGCAAGCACCGCTTGGCGTGCTGGATTTTACGCCAGTTGGCGGCTTGATCGCTATTGCAGGGATCGCCTACATTATCATTTTTGCGCCGCGCCTGCTGCCAGAGCGCATGTCGTTGTGGCAGCCTGCCGCAGTCAGCCATGCTGCGGCGCTTTCGCCAAAGCGAGCGCTGCTCAGTGTGCTAATTCTAGGCGTTTCGATTGCTGCCGCAGTGCTTGGCTTGCCAACGTACCTCGCCATGCTGGGCGGTGCGTTGGTGGTGCTGTTGTTGGGTCTGATCACGGCGGATGAGGCATATCGGTTGGTGGAGTGGCGCACAATCTTTCTGGTGGCGGGCATGTATTCGGTGGGTGTGGCGCTTACGCAGACGGGTATCGCGGCTGCGCTAGGTGAGATGATGGTCAACGCCGTGCAGCCGCTTGGTGCGCTAGGCTTGGCGGGCGGTGTTTTCTGGCTGACGGTTATCTTCGCGCACATTATGGGCGGGCAGGTAACGCCGCTGGTTGCCGTGCCGATTGCCATCAGCGCGGCAATTCAGTTTGGGGTGAATGTTCACGCCATCGCCATCACCGCAGCCATTGCCTGCTCAACGGCGTACCTCTCACCGATTGCCCACCCAGTCAATATGATGGTCACGCCGCCGGCAGACTACCGCTTTAGCGATTTCTTCCGCTTGGGCAGCGGCTTAACGCTGCTGTGCTTCGGGATGCTGCTGATCGGCTTAAAGCTGTTCTGGGGCTTCTAGGGAGCCCGTAAGTCAAGCCCGATATTGAACACGGCAAGGTAGCTGCCATCCGCTTGCAAGGTTGGGTTCAGGGTAAGCTGATCGCCACCGTTGCGGAAAATGCCTTCGCGGGCATTCGGCACATTTGCCAAACCTTTGCTGCTGTAGGGTGCTTGCTGGTAGACGGCAGCATTCACCGCTTCTTCAAAAAAGAGCTGTGAGGTGAACTCGTAGCCGCGTGCTGCTTGTGGTTCGCTGCGTATCTTGAAGTGGATATGCACAGCACGCCCTGGATACCAGCCCGGATAGATCGTCACGAAATCTGCCACGCCATAACGATCTGTGATTTGATAGCCGCGCAGAAAATCCTGCCCGCGTGTATCAAAGCGCCCATCGCGCACGTTGGAATACAGCCCTTGTGCATCACAGTGCCAAATATCCACCTGTGCGCCTGCCAAAGGCATACAGGCAGCCGTGCCAACGGTTGCTACCACAAAGCGCAGCAGCAGCGGCGTACCGTCTTTGGGCGTGCCACTCGTTGAGTCGGTGCGAATATCAACCCGTTCAAGCATGTTATCCACAAAGTAGGGACCTTCGGTGAGTTCAGGGCGCACCACACAGGTTGGCACTGAATTTGGCGTGGCGGACGGTGAAGGCTGCGCGGTTGGCGTGCGCTCAGCAGCTAAGGCGGCAGGTCGGCTGCCAAAGGCAAAAGCAGCCCCACTGAACAAAGCTGCGCCTGCACCACCTAGCAGCGCTAACGCCTCACGGCGGCTCAAGACGCGCCCCACAGGCTTATCATCATCGTGCAGTTCCATTGTTGAACAAGTCCTTTCGCTAAGCTATAGACGTGCCGTCTATCCTAGCAGGCACTTATTCAAAAATTGCGAAGTTAGGCTTAACGTTTGCTGAGCGCACTCAGTAGATTTCGGGCATCTCAATCGGCTCGGGATGGGTGCGGCAGACACGGCACCACACGGCATCCGCCACAATGAGCGCTTTCGGCATCTGGTTGGCGCCCACATAAACCGACATGAAGTAGGGCATCTTATAGGTGTGGTTTTTGCAGACGAACCGCCCACAAAAACGGCAAGAGGCTTGTGCAGGGCTTTCGCAGACCCAACATACACTCATGGCTGTCGAACTTCCTTTAGTGCTAAGCGAGTGTTCTAAGCCGATCATACCACGAAATTTATAGAAGCCGAAAACAGTGATCTGTAGGGCATGTTTGGGCGGCTCACCGCATTCATTTACACTTTTCACACACCGTCTAAGCATCTCGATACACTTTTGAGATACAGACAATGATAGCGCGTTAGCGAGTTTAGCTGTACATTAGATGCGATGGCGGAAAAGTTATCCTAGAGAAGAGGAAACAATGCGATCCTTCCGTTTCGGTCTATTGATTTCTGTTATGGCGCTTCTGTTTTCGGCGCTGTTCGGCATTTCGCTGAGCGTGCAGGCAGAAGCGGTCAACACAACCCAGTTTGGTCTATTTCAAGGGGACGCCACACCCACGGCTGAGCCGACGCCTGTTCAGTGTCGCGGCACGCAAGTTTCGCGGTTGAGGGCAGATGATGTAGCACAAGTGGTCAGCGATCTGGTTGCCATCAAGCGTGAACCGCGCCGCAACGCGCCCAACCTTGACCTCATGCGCCTTAACCAAACCATTGTGGTGTTGGAAGGTCCGATCTGCTTTGATAATCTTGCCTGGTACAAGATTATCTGGACGACCAAAGACCTTGAAGGCTGGGCGGCTGAGGGCGATGCGCGTGAGTATTGGCTTGAAAAGCTGACGGTTACTGATGTGGATAGCGACGCACCCGTCCAGTGCCGTGGCACGCAAGTTTCGCGCCTGAAGCCCGACGATGTGGCGCGTGTGAGCAGCGATTTGGTCACGCTTAAGCGCAATCCATCCCGCCGTTCGGTCAACCTTGATCTGATGAACACCGGCGACGAAGTGGTCATCCTTGAAGGGCCGTTCTGTGCCGATAACTTGGCGTGGTACAAGGTGCTGTGGACTCGTAAGAACATCGAAGGGTGGGCGCCTGAAGGCAATGCCAGTGAATACTGGATGGAGACCTTCACGGCAACAGATGCCAGCGCGGAAGCGGCTAACTGCCGCGGCACGCAGCCTTCCCGCCTGAAGCCAAACGATCTGGCGCGTGTGGTCAGCGATCTGGTTGCCATCAAGCGCAATCCGTCGCGCCGTTCGGTCAACCTTGACCTAATGCGCGTGGGCGATGATGTTGCCATCCTTGAGGGTCCGTTCTGCGCCGATAACTTGGCATGGTACAAGATCGTATGGACGAAGAAAAACCTTGAAGGCTGGGCAGCCGAAGGGGATGCCACCGAGTACTGGCTAGAGAAGCGCCAGTAACCTCAACAGACGGGTGGCAGGCACTGTCACCCGTTTTTTGTGATGCCGCACGCCAAGCGCCTAAGTGTGAAGACCGTCTACGTGGCGCTTATTTTGCGTTAGAGAACATGCTTTGTTTGTATGGCAAAGCCTATTGCGTATATAATGCAGGCTGAAACAAACATCTTTAGCAGGCGGCACACATAATCGCCCACGAGTTGCAACCGAATTTTTAGGAGCGCGCAGGATGTCTGATGGAATTGTAAGCGACATGAATTTTGCCATGATCAAAGTGGTGGGCGTTGGTGGGGGTGGCAGCAACGCCGTGAACCGCATGATCGAAGAAGGCTTGGGCGGCGTGGAGTTCGTCGCCGTCAACACTGATAGCCAAGCCCTCACGCTTTCCAACGCACGCACACGGGTGCGGATTGGCGAGAAGCTGACACGCGGTCTAGGCGCAGGCGGCAATCCCGAAATTGGGCGCAAAGCGGCTGAAGAGAGCGCTGACGAACTCTATGAGGTGCTGCGCGGTGCGGATATGGTCTTCATCACCAGTGGGATGGGTGGCGGCACTGGCACCGGCGCTGCGCCTGTCATCGCGCAGATTGCCAAAGAATTAGGCGCGCTGACTATTGGTGTGGTCACCAAGCCATTCAGCTTTGAAGGCGCACGGCGCATCAGCACGGCTGAGGCAGGCATTGAAGAACTGAAAAGCCGCGTAGATACGTTGATCGTCATCCCGAACGACCGCCTTTTGCAGATTATGGACAAAAAGACGCCGCTAAATGCTGCCTTCCGCATTGCGGACGATGTGCTGCGGCAAGGCATTCAGGGCATCTCGGAAGTGATTACGGTGCCGGGTTTGATCAACCTAGACTTTGCTGATGTGCGCGCTATCATGAGCGAAGGCGGCGCAGCGCTGATGGCGGTTGGCACAGCCAGCGGTGATGACCGCGCCCGCAAAGCCGCCGAACTTGCCGTGAGCAGCAACCTGCTGGATGTGACCATTGACGGCGCACGCGGCATCCTCTTTAACGTGACCGGCGGCGCGGATATGAGCCTCTTTGAGGTCAACGAGGCAGCCGCCATCATCAAAGAGACGGCACATCCCGATGTGCAGTTGATCTTTGGCGCTGTGGTGGATGAAAACATGCGCGATCAGATTCGCATCACCGTGATTGCGACCGGCTTTGAGCGTGCCTCTACACTTGGTGCGCGCCCTGCTGCCAAGCCCGCCGCCAACGACTGGCGCGCTCAGGCAGCCGCCGCCCGCCAAACTGTGCAGCCGCAGCCCGCGCCGCAGCCACAACAACCTTTGCGCCAGCAAGCGCCCATCCCGCCCGCTGAGCCACGCGAAAGCCGCGAAACGCGCCAGCAGCAGCCTGCCCAACCCACGCCGCCGCCGCAAGCGCCGCCCGCTGCTCAACAGCCGCCCGCCCAGCAGCCACCCGCTGGCAACAACCCAAACACTTACTCCAGTGATGATCTGGACATTCCGACCTTTTTGCGTCGGCGCTGAACCAACTAGGCAGCCCTTCTCTGCACAGAGAAGGGCTTTTTTCAGGAGTGCAGCCACCTGTGGAACGCCCGCCTATCTCCGAACAGATCACCTTTGTCTACGTGCCTGATCTCGTTGCCGCCGCGCACTTTTACGGTGAATTGCTCGGCTTGCCCCTTGCCCTTGATCAAGGTGGCTGCCGCATCTACCGTACCGCCGCCCAAAGCTACATCGGCGTGTGCCAGCGGCAAGGCGTTGATGCTTCCCCTAAACATGGCGTGATCCTAACGTTGGTCTGCCAAGATGTAGACGGCTGGTATGCTTACCTAAGCGCGCAAGGCGTGCCGTTCGAGACGCTGCCGCAGGTCAACACAACCTACGGCATTTATCACTGCTTCCTGCGCGATCCTAGCGGCTACTTGGTCGAGATTCAGCGCTTCCTCAACCCTGATTGGGATCAATCCGAGCCTTGAGGCAAGGCTGCCGTGTATCTTCTCTAGACAATTGCGCGCACTTCCTCTATGATCAGGCTATCTCAAGCCTGATAAAGCATTGGAGTAGATATCCCTTATGGAAGCCCTGATCAGCCAACTGAATGCCATGCAACGCACGGTACAGCAGCTTATGGAGCGTCTTTGACTTAGCTGCCAAAAGCCGTGAGGCGGCTGCTCTAGATGAAAAATCGAGCGCACCGAACTTCTGGGATGATGTGCGCGCTGCCCAAGCCACTATGCAGCGCCTTGCTGCCCTTCGGGAAGAAATTACGGCGTGGGAAAGCCTGCAAGCGCGCCTTCACGACGCGCACGAACTTGCTCTGCTGGAGGATGACAGCCTAGCTGAAGAACTGCAACAAGAAGTAGACGCCCTACAGCGGATTGTTGATCAGCGCGCCTTCGAGGCGATGATGAGCGGCAAATACGACAACGAACACGCGATCCTCTCAGTTCATGCTGGCGCTGGCGGCACGGAGTCTCAGGATTGGGCGCAAATGCTGCTTCGCATGTATCTGCGTTGGGCAGAGGCGCACGATCTGAAGGTCGAGATCATTGATCAAATGGAAGGTGAAGGCGCGGGCATCAAAAGCGCCACGATCACCGTTAAGGGCAGCTACGCCTATGGCTACCTGCAATCGGAGCGCGGTGTGCATCGCCTCGTTCGTATCAGCCCTTTCGATGCCAACAAGCGCCGCCATACCTCGTTTGCGCTGGTGGAAGTGGTGCCGGATGTGCAGGGTGAGATCGCCGAGATTGTGATTGATGAAAAAGACCTAGAGATTGACACCTATCGCTCTAGTGGTGCAGGCGGTCAGCACGTGCAAAAAAACGAGACGGCGATCCGCATCGTCCACAAACCAACGGGCTTGGTGGTGACCTGCCAAAACGAGCGCAGCCAAAACCAGAACCGCGAGCGCGCCATGCAGGTGCTGCGCGCACGCCTGCTAGACCTTGAGCGCCGCAAGCAAGAGGAAGAATTTGCCAAGCTGAAAGGCGCCCATGTGGACGTGAACTTTGGCAGCCAAATTCGCTCTTACGTGCTGCATCCTTATCAGTTGGTGAAAGATCACCGCACTGATTACGAAGTGGGCAACGCCGCTGCCGTGCTGGACGGTCGGCTAGATGACTTCATGGAGGCGTATCTGCGCGCCAAAGTTGGGCAAGCCTCAAGCTGAGCCTTGCCTGAGGCAACTCGGCGCACCTACCCAGTAAAGTGCGCCGAACCATCGCTCATTTGCCGACTTTGGGTACAATCTGCCTAAAGGTATTGCTTTAGCTAGGTAACCATGTCCGACAGACCCGAACAGGCACACAACAATTCACCTGAGCGCCCGCCCTACCGCCCAACACTGGCGATCTTCTTGATCATGCCGATTGCAGCGGCATTGGTCGCCTTCTTGTTGGCAGAGCGCCTTGTTGAAGGGCGCGATCAGATCGGCGGCAGGCGTGATGATTCGCCGCCGATAGTCGCCTTAACGCCCTACACCCTGATCGGCAGCCCTGCGCCCGACTTTGAACTGCCCACACCCAATGGCGAAACGCTGCGCCTGAGTGCCTTACGCGGTCAGTGGGTGGTGGTGAACTTTTGGGCAACTTGGTGTGCGCCCTGCCGCGCCGAGATGCCCGTGCTGCAAGCCTTGATCGACTCGCCGCCTGAGGCGGCACGCGCACTTGGGCAAGTGGCGCTCATCGCCGTCAACCGCGATGAGTCTGCGGCGGCAGTGCGCGCCTTCTTGGATGAACTGAACCTCACGCTGCCCGTCGCCCTTGACGCAGGCGGTAAGATCAGCAACCGTTATGGCATTGTCAGCTTGCCGATCACTTTTTTCATTGATCCTGAGGGCATTGTGCGCCATAAACAGATCGGCGAAGTGACGGCGGCAATCTTGGAGCAAACGCTCCGCAAATTGGCGGATTCCTAACACCAATGCAGGTAGATTTAGGGCGCAGCGTCACCTATCCCTTTGAAGATTCGGCGTGGTTTTCCAAGCTGATCATCTTCCTGATCGTTGGCTTTTTGCCCGGCTTAAATTTGATCTTGTGGAGCGGCTATGCGCTGAGTGTGGCGCGCAACTTGGCACGTGGCGAAAAGCAGCCGCTGCCCTCTTGGGACTCATGGACGGACATTGCAGTGCGCGGGCTGCTCTCGCTGGTTGCCACCGCACTCTATGCAGCACCTGCGTTGCTGATCCTGCTTGGTGTGCTGCTCATCTCGCTGCTAATAAACGGCGCCGAGTCCTTTTTAGCATTACGGTTGTTTGCTTTTGGCGTGGCGTTCACCTATCTGCTATTGGCAAATTACTTGCTCACTTGCGCCCATGCGCGTTATGCTCAAACCGATCAGTTCTACCACTATCTAGAAGTGGGTGCGCGCCTGCGCGATATACGCAAGGCAGCGGGCTTGTTCGGCGTGCTGTACGGCTACCAAAGCCTGCTTGCCTTTCTGCTGCTGATGCTTTCAGGCGTCGTTCTGGTGCTATTTTTGTTAGCGCTCAGCGCCGTGATCACAGGTGGTGGTGTGCTGAGCGTGATCATGGTGCCAATCCTGACGCTTGGTTTGGTCGGCTATATCGCTATCCTGACGTTGGCATTCTTGGCGAATGGCTATCTGCTTGGCACAGCCCTGCTCAGCTTGCGCCAACCTGCCTGAGCAACCACTGCCCTTGGGCTGCGTACTTAGCTGTGTGGCAACGGCGCATTTGTTATAAGTGCGTTAGGATAGCATCAGAAAACACTTGTAGAATTGAGTATGCATTGTTATAGCCCTAAACAGGCTTTCGCCTAGAATTAGATTAAAGACATAGACATATCTGCGCGACTTGGAGAAAGCTACGAGATGAAGCGAATTTTAGTTGGAGACGATGAAGTGGGCGCGCTGACGCTCATTGGCATTATGCTTGATCGGGGCGGGTTTGAGGTTGTGAAGGCGCAAAACGCTGATCAGGCACTGGCTGTTTTAGAGCGTGAGCATCCCGATCTCATCATCCTTGATATTATGATGCCCGGTATGGATGGCATTGAACTCTGCCGCGTCATTCGCAGCCTGCCGCACTACACAGAGACGCCGATCCTCATGCTTTCGACGCGCAGCGACTCCGAGAGCGTTATTCGCGGCATGGAAGCCGGTGCAACCAGTTACCTGCCTAAACCGATCCTGCACCACGATTTGGTATCGAAAGTGCGCGGCATGTTAAACCTCAGTGCGGTAGAGCGCTAGTGCGCGTTAGGCGCTAGGCTGCCTTCCAAATATGGCACACCGAAAGCGAAGATGAGCTTGCCCGCCTCCACAAGGGCATAGGCAAGCTCATGCGGCGTGCGGAACCGCCACCAGTGATCAGGGCTGCCCAACTGCCCAACCTGAAAGCCTTCCCACAGCAACCGTGCTAGGCTGATCTCTTGCAGCACTGCCTCATCTGTGCTGCGCCGCAGCATCACCTGAAAGCGCCCTAAGCCATCTGCATAAGGCAACATCTGAAAGGCAACGCTGATCCACAGTTGCTCGGTAAGCGGCTTCTCGTAGCGAAATAAGCCGCGCATGTGGTGCATCGCATTTTCTTGCAAGCGGAAGCCCGCCGCGCTGAACGGCTGCCCAATCACCTGCTCCAGCATGGTGCGGAAGGTTGTGTAGGGTGAATTGCCATACATCTGATGCGTTCCTTCGCTTTGAATGCCGCCCGAAGGTTATAGCAAATCGCAAGGGCGCCTGCCAATCGCTTGAGCAGGTGTTGGGCTTGGGTGTAACAGGCGTGAGTCTGATTACAAGTGCATGCTTTCCACCTGTGCCAGCAACTTGGCTAAATTGGCGCGGTTGGTATCGCGGTGGCGATGAATGGCTACCGCGCCATGCTTGAGAAAATACTGATTGCCCTCAGAACCAACAGGTGGTTCTTGATAGTCAATGACATAAAGGGGCACATTGTATTGGAGCGCTGTTTTGCCCGCTTCAAATGTGCCACCTTCACGGCGCGACTCGATGAGGATCATAGCATCTGAGAGACCAATTATTGTTTTGTTGCGCGCCATAGCATTCCCAATACTCCATCCGTTTGTTGGGTAAGACTCAGACAGGATCAAAACATTTTGGGCATTGGCAAAGTGGCGAAGGGCTGCATTCAATTTGAATGTGAGCATACCTTGTGGTGCAACGATGATTGTCTGCCCGCCTGCTGCTAGTGCCGTGTGGTGAGCAGTCATATCTACACCCGCAGCATGACCGCTGACCACAACCCAACGGCGCTCAACCAACTGCAAAGCGGTATCGCGCACAATCTCTAGCCCTTTCGGGCTTGTTTGGCGTGACCCACAAAAGCCGACAGTAGGTGCATTTAGCAAACTTAAATTGCCCCATGCATAAAGCAATGGCGGTGCATCATCACCAAGTAATGCAACCAAGCGCTTGGGGTAGTTGGGATTGCTGATAGGAAATACCTGTATTCGTTTTTCATGGATTTGTTGATTAATGGCATCAGGCGGCGGTGTTTCACAAATGGCTTGTGCCACTTTTGGGGGTAGGTGAAAGGTTCTAGCAATTTGGCTGGGTGTTAAGGTATAGAGTTCTGAGATCGGCATATTTTGCCCATGCAACTGCTTTATCAGGGCGTGCAAGCGTTTCTGACCAATCCCTTTAGTGCTTTGCAGGCGAACGTAATATGTTTCTTCCGTCATTGACATTGCAACCACCTAAACAGGATCATTTAAGGTCTTTGTGCAAACAAGCCCTTCTACATTTGCACCCACGTTTTGAAGCGTTGTAGCGAGTTCGTGCAGCGTGGCACCTGAATGGTAAAGATCATCAACAATGATAACCACTTTACCCTCTAATGCAGTTTTATCTACTACTTCAAAGGCATCGCGTATATTCTCGGACTTTTCCTGTAGTGTGCCTAAATCTTTCATCGGGCGCGTGGAACGCACTTTACGCACCATGTTTGAGGCATTGGCAATGCCCAAACGCGTTGAAAGTTCTTCCACAAGAATGGTCGGCAGGCTGTGGCGGTTGGGAGTGGAAGAAGGTGTTGCTAAGAGATAGTCAGCACATGCATAGGATGGCTGATCCCCAACGAATGCTACCATGTGTTCAACAAGTTTTTGAGCATGATCTGAACTGCTTCGGTATTTTGCATGGAATGTTAACTCACCTATCTCGGTACGTTTTACACCATTATGCGTCCGAACACTGTGATAATCAAGTGCGAAAGTACGATCAAGCACATCAAACAAATACACAGCTTGCTTACAACGATTGAAAAGTTTCTCGATAGCAGCTAAGAGTGCTTCATCTGTGCTGTACAGATAGGTTCCCCAGCGATATTTACGCAACCTATCTTCAAACATACGGCTAAACCGACATGCGGGAAAAGCTGCACGCAGAATATCATAATACTGCATCTCACCGTCGGCTAAAATAAGCATTTGATCGTTTCTAGCCTCACGTATTTCGTAGGTTTTCAATTTATAGTGATCAACCACACCATAATTCCTTATTACATAATAAAACAAATGTTCTAAAATGTAAAGTGGCATAGCAACCAAAACCCTGCTGTGCCTATTCCCCTGCCAAGCGGCACGCCTCCTCACCGACGGAAAGCACCTGCCACTCCTTATCTGGCGCTTCCTTGTAGTAGCAAGCGCACTGATGGCTTGGCAGCGCGCCTGCACGTTCAGCATCCCCTTGCCACACCCAGAAGCGCACATCAATAATGGTGCAGACTGCCTCGCGAAAGGTTGCCTGCGTGGCAGGCACCACCCGCCGCGAAGTAGCAATGCCCAGCCCGCTCAGGCGCGATTCTTGCAGCAGCCAGATGCGGAAGGCATCATCAGGAACATCACTCCATGTGATGCGAATTTCACCTTGTGAAACCAGCGCGATCACGAAACAAGGGGCGAACATGACCATCAGCCATGGGATGATTAGCAAAGCGCAGCCAATACGCCGCAGGGTTTTACGCATCACGCAGCGGAACTCCTCAATAAACTTAGACGGACAATCAGGCTAGGGCTGCTTAGCGCAGCGAGTCCCAGACCTCAAGTTTGCTGCTCACACGGCGGATCACATCGTCGGTGAACTCGGTTGTGCTGGCATGTCCACCTAGGTCGGCGGTTCGCACGCCCTGATGGACTGCCTCTAAGGTGGATTCGTAAATGGCGCGGCTGGCGCGCTGTGCAGCGGCATCCTCAATGTGTGCTAAGAGCGCTGCGCCAGCGAGGATCATCGCCATTGGGTTCGCCACATTCTTGCCCTGCAAGCCGGGTGCCGTGCCGTGCGGCGCTTCAGTCACGACGACGCGCACGTTCATGTTCTCGTCAAAGCTCAGGATTTGCGACTCAGCGCCGGCAATCGAGCCGAACATCTTGATCACAAGGTCGGAGAGCAGGTCGCCATCACGGTTGAGCGTGGGAATGACCAACGCCTCGCCACTGGTATCTAAGAGCAGGGCATAGGTGGCATCAATAAGCTGCGGATCATAGCGCACATGCGGGTAGCGTGCCGCAGCTGCATCCATTTCTTCTTTGAACATGCCTTCATAAACGGGCGAGACGGTGTATTTAGGTCCACCAAAGACCTTGCCGCCCGTCTTGGCAGCATAGGTGAAGGCATATTCTGCCACCACACGGCAGGTGCGCCGCGAGAGTTTCTCGGTGCGGAAGGCGCGCTCATCCAAGCCTTCGCCTTCGCGCCACTCTTTGGCGTTATAGGCGTCATCCACTGCCATGCGGACAACAGTGATCGGTGCGTAGACGCCCACATAGGGGCGCACTGACGGAATACGCCGCCCTGTGCGTAGGATGACCTCACCCTTGATCGCCTCGCGCAGCAGGGCGTTTGGGCTGCCCACATCGCCTTTTTGTTCGGGCGTCACGGTGGCGGCTTTGATGCCATAGCCAAACTGATTCAACGCGGCGGCAGCCTCTTGCACCACACCGTTGCGCGTTGCACGCCGATTTTCCAACGAAAGATCGAACGCGAGAAAATCGAGATCGAGCCGAATAACGGCGGGTTGCAGCACGCGCAGTGCCTCTACAAGCAGTTCTTGACCGGTTTGATCGCCTTGCAGCACGACAATAGTATGTTTCGACATGCGGTTTCTTTCCAATGCTGGATAATGCTAGGCTCAATGATGCCTGTCTGCGGCGCGCACGTCAAGGTGCTGTTCTGAAAGCGCACGCCGAAGGTCTTCACGCCTGCTCACTGCTGGCTTCCGAGCTTTCTGCCCGCAAGCGGAGTGTACCCTCTATGTGCAAAAGGTTTCTCTGCTTAAGTTTTGAGATAGACTCTAGAATAGTGGTATTTGGTGTGTTGGGTGTAAGCCAACTGCATCTAGAACTTTTGTAGGAATAGGCAAAAGTTCTAGAGAACGTGGCTCAACTTTGATAGCGCCCCCACCATACGATTTGCCAACGAGCGAAAGCCCGCTCAACACCTGCGGATGTTGTAGAACTCGCCACAATTTCTCAATAGTCTCTTGCGAGAGATTTGGTTTAGGGTAGACACATAAGAAGCTAGTAAGCGGAATCGCCTGCACTAAATTGCGAATAAAGCGTGCATTCCTACGTCCCAGATAGGCAAAAAGAAAGGGGGGCGGATGGCGAATTTCCATTTTATACCAAGGTGATCTTTGGGTGATAAGTGGTCTTTGATGAATTTTCAAAGATTCGCCGAAATGCAGATATTCTTGCAAAGTATCTGGAAAAGAATCTATAGGCTTTCCATCGAGTTGCAGCAACCAACTTGGACGCCCTTTGCTATGAAGCGAGTGTATGGTTTGCTCATCGAGAACACTTCCTTCAATGTCTCGTGTCCTTCCGACGGCTAATCTGAAATAGTTTTCAGGCAGGTCAAGTGTTCGGATTTGATCAAGTGTCAAGAAGAAAAAATCATTAGCACCAGTTGCTACGCCACGCTTTACAGTAAAAAATTCTTTAAAGGGCACACTATCTTGCCGTTCGCTTTGTGTTGGATTACGTGACAAGCCAATTTCAACGGCATCACTGATGGTACGTTGGTAAATTTTTAAATCGCTGTGAAGCGTCTCAAAACGATTAGTTATCCAAGTTTGCAAGGCAATATTTTGAGACATGCACTGCACCCAAAAAAAACGTTTTTGAGGTAATTTGTTGCGTATTAAAAAAATTAACGGATTAATATCTACCTTAGAAAAAGGCGATGCATCTTTGTCGAAAGTAATTACTGCATCAAGTTGGTAACGAGAAACAATCCAAGACCAAAATCGTTTAGATGAAATGCTTTCACAAGTATCCGCAGGCATAATAAAGGCTAGTTTTCCCTCTGGCGCGAGGCAGTGAAGGGCAACTAATAAAAAATAGTTGTGCAAACCTGAACGACCATCTAACGTAAAACCTAAATAATCTAGTGCTAGACGACGTAGATAAGCCTTCATCTCCACAGATAGGCGGTGATGCCGAATGTAGGGCGGATTAGCAACAATTGCCTCAAATTTCTGGCTAGGTGGATTTAGAAGAAAATCGCTTAACTTTACATTAGCAATATCAGAAGGTGTTAAACCTGCTTCAGTTGCTTCTAAAAGCACTTTTTGATCAATTTCTCTGCCAGCAAGATGAACGCTCCAATTTTGACTTATGGCACGACGTTTCGCCGCGAGCAAAAACGCGCCTGCACCAACGGCTGGATCGAAAACAGTTTGCTTATCGCGCTCTAAAACGTAAGAAAGCATTGCATCAGCAAGCCAATCTGGCGTCCAGAACTGACCTTTCTGGCGTAATGTTTCTCGATGTGCCTTAGTGTTTCTCACAGCATACTCTCAAGTACATTTACAGCGGCATCGAATAATTTCAACTTCCCGCCAACAAATTTTACATAAGGCAGGATGTGACCATTCTTATCCACAATCGAGGCTGCCTCAAGCTGTGGTTCGTCAACCGTTTCGCCCAGATTATAGGCATAGTGATAATACACTTTGTAAATAATTTTCTGAGAAGTAGCCCCACCCGGTGCCTGATAAATCTGCTTAGTGGGTTCAATTAGACCTGTTTGAATGAGTTCTTCGATTCGATCAAAACTTATGCCCCAAGCCAGATCGTAAAATGCCTGCCAAACATGAATAGGCACACCATTTCTTGTCTGCCAATCACGCAACCGATTACGATCTTCTTCTTTGACTATTACGGTTGGCAAAACGGCATTCTTCTTCAAGCCTAGACTGCCGTTCAGCCGTTTTTGAGGTTTGAGGGATGCTTGGTAATCGGGCATTTGCCTTGCTTTCCACAAGCTATTTTCACATTCGACAGCCACTACAGCTTGTTCAAGAAGGGCTTTCAGGCTACTTTCGGGAAGAAAGGGTAATTCACTTGTGCCGCCCACATCTTGAACGAACTTTTCAATGTACGCACGTTTTGCGTACCGAAAAATTAATAAATCAGGGCGTTTTACATCAAGAAGACCTGCCTTCTCCAAACGTTCAAAATATAGCTCATAGGCACGCACATCATTATCAGGTGCAACACCGCTCGGACCGTAAGGTAATGCAAAAAAGAGATTAGTGGCATTAACGGCTGCAATCAAACGATCTTCACTCCACACACCCTGCGCCCAACGCATTAAGAAATCACTTCCACGCAGACGACGCGGATTCAACAAAAAGCTATCCCAACTTATCCATCCTAAACTTTTTAATGAAAATTCAAGCCATTCTTCCGAAACCTGAATGGCTTGCTCAAATAAATACAATATTTTGCCTCCTCGGGATTTATACTATCAGCCGTAATTATACCTGTAATCATGGCGTTTCTCAAATGTCGGGCGGCACATCTTCTTCATATCCTTCATGAGTGATGGGTAATGCTGTTGTTTCTGCCCGCAAGCGGAGTGCCACGCGCTGCACATCAAAATCAAGCGTGTTGTAGCCAAGCGCCTCTAGCAGTTCGTCCGGACGTCCCGTGCCGCTCGGCGTGGAGAACAGATCGGCATACAAGGCGCCATCCTCACCGATGTGCAGCGCCCGAATGAGCGGCTTGAGGTCATACGCCTTTTCACGCCGTGTGCGGATAAGCTGCGGTTGCGCCGTGAGCGCCGCGGCGCGCTCGGCAAGCCCTGCCACCTGTGCAGGGTCGGCGTCCGGGCGTGCTGTGATGCGAAACACTGCGCTCTCGACTAGCGTTTGCAAAGCAGGCGAGCGCAGCGGCACTTCCTCAATGTGTAAGATCGGCAAATCAGGTGGGCTAACCGCCATCAGGCGCGCCGCCAAACCTTCCAATGGTTCAGGCTGCTCCAGCCAAATATCAATCAATTCGCATTCGCTGGTGAAGCCCAGCGGCAGCGGCGCAGCAAGCTGCATTCGCGGACGTGCATTAAAGCCCTGCGAATAGGCAAGCGCCAACTCAGCGCGGCGCAAAATGCGCTCCCACGTCTTGGCGAGGTCAAGGTGACCAATGTATTTGAGCGCGCCACGCTTGGCAAAGGTGATCCGCAAGCGCTGGGCAGGTGGCGGCGGTGCAGGGCGTTCGCTCATGCTTTGCCGATGACCGCCAACATCTTGCCGACTTTCTCGAAGGCGGCAAGTGCCTGCTCAAGGTCGGATTGGCTGTGCATGGCGCTGTTCATCACGCGGATGCGCGCCTTGCCATGTGGCACGGTTGGGTAGCCAATTGCCATCGCAAAAACGCCCTCCTCAAACAGGTGGCGGCTGAACTGCTGCGCGAGCGGCGCTTCACCCAGCATGACAGGCACAATCGGCGTTTGCGAAAAGCCCACATCAAAGCCGAGCGCCTGCATTTCGCGGCGGAAGAACTCGGCATTTTGCCACAGGCGGTCTACCAATTCGGTGCTGCGCTCTAAAATATCCAACGCGGCAAGGCAGGCTGCCACATCTGGCACCGTCATGGCGCTGCTAAAGAGGAAGGGGCGTCCGCGTTGGCGCAGCCAGTCAATGATGATTGGGCTGCCCGCCACCACGCCGCCAACCACGCCAAACGCCTTGCTGAGCGTGCCAACCTCAATATCCACCTTGCCGTGCAGATGGAAATGCGCCACAATGCCGCGCCCGCCATGCCCAAGCACGCCTTCGCCGTGAGCGTCATCCACCATCAGCAGGATGTCGTGCTGCTGGGCAATCTCGTAAATTTCGGGCAGCGGCGCAATGTCGCCATCCATGCTGAAGACGCCATCGGTGATGATCAAGCGGCGCGTCGTCTCGGTGAACGGTGTGCTTTCGATCTTGTGGCGCAGATCGGCGGGATCGGCGTGCTTGTAGCGCACGATCTCGGCGCGGCTGAGCCGTGCGCCGTCAATGATGCTGGCGTGGTTCAGTTCATCGCTGAAGATCAGATCTCCCTTGCCAACCAACGCCGGGATGGTGGCTAGGTTGGCGGTGAAGCCGCTTTGGAAGGTGATGGCTGACTCCACACCTTTGAAGGCAGCCAAACGGCGCTCCAGTTCAAGGTGCAAATCCATTGTGCCAGCGATGCTGCGAACAGCCGCCGGCCCGACGCCGTGTGTGTGCATGGCGCGTTCCGCCGCCGCGATCAGGCGCGGATCATTCGCCAAGCCAAGATAGTTGTTCGTGCAAAAGTTCAGCACGCGGCGTCCGTCAACGGTGATCCACGCGCCCTGTGCCGACTCAATGGTGCGGATCGTGTTGAACAAGCCCTGCTCGCGCAGTGCCGCGATCTCGCGTTCAAGCCAAGCTGTTTTGGTGGACATTTCCTGTAACTTTCTAAGGATAAGCGAACTGTTTTAATGAATGGTGACGCTGGGCAGCTGGCACACTGCGATGTGCGTCATGATGAGACGTGCGCTGCAAATCCGCTCCCGATTCTCGCAGTGCAGTGCGCCGTTCAGCATGTGCGATCCGCGCTCTCGCTATTCAGGGATGCCCCAAGTGCGAATTGTACCATCAGATGAACTTGAGGCGAGGTAGCGCCCATCAGGCGACCACGCCACTGAATTTACAGCGCCCGTATGCCCTTCGAGCGTCCGCAGCAGCGTCCCTGAGGCTGCCTCCCAGACGCGCATAGTGCCGTCTCCTGAGCCTGAGGCGAGGTAGCGCCCATCAGGCGACCACGCCACGGAATTCACTGTCTCTGCATAGCCTTCGAGTGTCCGCAGCAGCGTCCCTGAGGCTGCCTCCCAGATGCGCATAGTGCTGTCATCCGAGCCTGAGGCGAGGTAGCGCCCGTCAGGCGACCACGCCACTGAATTCACCCGAATCTCATGCTCTTCGAGCGTCCGCACCAGCCGCCCTGAGGCTGCCTCCCAGACGCGCACAGTGGCGTCGTATGAGCCTGAGGCGAGGTAGCGCCCGTC
>DAOTVQ010000032.1:0-121269 GCA_034436355.1 Anaerolineae bacterium | reverse complement strand
GGGTCAGCAAGGGCAGCAGGGTCAGCAAGGGCAACAGGGTCAACAAGGGCAACAGGGCGCTCAGGGTGGTCAGCAAGGCGCACAAGGCGCGCAACAAGGGCAGCAAGGCGCGCAAGGTGCGGCTGGCGCACAAGGCGCGCAAATGGGCGCTCAGGGCGGTGGTCAGGTGCCGGGACAGCAAGCAGGCGCTCAGGGCGCTGAAGGTGCCGGGCAAGGCAGCGGCGGCGCGGGCAACGATACGGTGGAAGGCACGCCGGGCAGCGGGCAGCCAATCGAGGCGAACAACGGGCGCAGCGATGGCACGCTTGCCGAAAATGACTTCATCTACGCGCCAACCTTCATTGGCGGCGAGGGCGGACAAGCGATCAATCCGCGCAGCGGGCAGCCGGGCAGCGATAGCGATCCGATGCAGTTGGGCGAATTTAGCGAAAATCCGACCGGTGAGTCGCGGGTGCCGATTCGAGAGGTGGTTGGGCGTGCAGCCGCAGAGGCAGATCAGGCGATGGAGACTGACCGCGTTCCCGGCGCACTGCGCGGCTTCATCCGCCAATATTTCACCGATATTCAGCGCTGATGATGCGCCTTTTGCCGCTTATGGCAGCCGCTGCCCTGCTGATCGGTGTGGTTGGCTGCCAGCCGAACGCCGCACCGACTCAGCCTGCCCTGCCAACCCTTGAGGTGCTGCCAACGGCTGCCGCCGAAGAAGGCATTTGGCTGGAACAGCCTTTTGGCGGCGGCACGCTGGCTGTTTATTTCTACACAGCAGCCGACGGCGCGGACTGTGTGCGCTTCCTAACCGATTTGCCGAACGCGCAGCCGTTCAGCGCCTGCGCCGCGCCCAATGCGATGGCAGCCGTCGCGCAAGGCGTCATCCGTGCGGCGGACGGGCAAGCGTACACGATCATCGCGGTGCGCACGCGCCATGTGGACATCACCACGTTGGTGGTTGAACTGCGCGGCGGCGAGAGCTATCCGCTGGCAGTGGATGCTGGTGGCGCGCTGCTGATCCTGCCCGCTGTGCAGCAGGTGTGGCAGGCAGTGCCAATAGATGCCTTTGGCAACACGGTGGGCAGTCTGATTCGGCTCGGCACACCGCAATAGAACCGAGGGAAGCCTAAACGTTGCCCCACCCTAAAGCCCGCCCGCGTGCAGGGCGGGACTTTGCAGACACGCTGATCTCTGCCAGCGGGGAAAAGGCTAGGGATAGGGGTAAAGCTGATCTGACCAAAAGTTAGTAGCGCCTCCTCAGCCGCAAGAGGACGCCTAGAAAACTGTACAATGTATTGGAGAACAATCCCACAATGACCGACCAAGCCGTAACTGCCGCGCTGAGCGTGGAAGACTTTCAAGAGACCGTCGCCGCCATCACCCGCGAGGTGGGCAAAGTGATCGTTGGGCAAGATGAGGTCGTCCGCTATGTGCTGATGTGCGTCATCACCGGCAGCCACGCCCTGCTGGAAGGCGTGCCGGGCTTGGGCAAAACGACCCTCGTCCGTGCGCTTGCCACTGCCCTGAATTTGCAGTTCGCCCGCATTCAGTTCACGCCCGACCTGATGCCCGCCGACGTGACCGGCACCAACATCATGGAAGAGGAAGAAAGCGGGCGGCGCGTCTTTCGCTTCCAGCCCGGACCTGTCTTCGCCAACCTTGTGCTTGCCGATGAGATCAACCGCGCCACGCCCAAGACGCAATCTGCCTTGCTAGAGGCGATGCAAGAGAAGACGGTCACCGTTGCCAACCGCACCTATAAGCTGGAGCCGCCCTTTTTCGTGCTGGCGACCCAGAATCCGCTGGAGATGGAAGGCACCTATCCGCTGCCTGAAGCGCAACTTGACCGCTTCATGTTCAAGATTGATGTGGGCTTCCCCAGCGCTGAGGAACTGGTCTCGATCTTGAACCGCACCACTGGCGGCGATACCGATCAGCCGCAGCCCGTAGCGGACGGCGCTCGCATCATCGAGATGGGCAAGGTGGCGCGCAACGTGCCAATTGCCACGCACCTGAGCGAGTATGTGGCACGCCTGATCGTCAATTCACACCCGGATCAGATCAGCGCGCCCGAGATGGTCAAAAAGTACGTGCGCTACGGCGCCAGCCCGCGCGGCGCGCAAGCGCTCATCTTGGGCGCCAAGCTGCAAGCGCTCTTTAGTGGGCGTTTCAACGTCGCGTTTGAGGACGTGCGAAGCGTGGCACGTGCGGCGCTGCGCCACCGTATGCTGCTCAACTTTGAAGGGCAGGCAGAAGGGATCAGCACCGACCGCGTCATTGACGACATGCTGCAAAAAGTGCCAGAGCAAGCGCGTTAAACAAATTAGGCGCGTACCCCTAGTTTTTCCATCGGCGGGGCATTTACCCATCCTCCCCCAGCCCTTTGCCCATCGGCGGTAAAAGCGCGGGATCGAGGAAGCCCCGCCCTCGCTGCGCGGGTGGGATGAACGGCTTACCCTTACGGCGACTTGCGCGTCTGCTGTATAATCCTAAACAAATGTTTGTTAGGCATACCTAGAAGCTGTTTCAAAATTGGAGTAAGGTTGTAGCATCCTTGCCTGTGGAGCGCGTCCACGCGCTCCACAGGCGGTGGGTTCGAGAAGGCTTCCCTCTCAAACTTACCCTTTATTCGTTTTTGAAATGAGTTCTACACTACCCGGCGGCAGTGTAGACTATTTCTTGGCGTCTGTTCAAGATGGCAAGGTGGTTGATTTTGTTGGAATAGAGCTTCAGGCGGTGGACACCACAGGATCATTGTGGTCGTATCGCAATCAGTTTTTAGTGCAATCTGGCAGTGAGGTTGGCAGCTATGGCATGAACTGGAAAATGACGGCAAAAACAACCCTAATGCAGCTTCACCACAAGATAGAGACTTTTGCGCGGTTCGGAAAACATCTGGTGTTGGTGATGCAGGATAGCTTGCTGCACTACATGCAAACTGAGTTTAATTTTGCCCACATCGAGTCGGCTAGTGCCGTAGACGCAATGCATTTCCACAGCTACACCCTGCAAGAGGTTGATAGCCAATATCGCATACAACTAACACAACGGCTAAGCACAGATGTAGCAGGCATTTCCCATGCTTTAGGTTTGCAAGCTGCACCAAACGTCGAACTTGAGGTTATGTTGGCAACCTTACAATCGAAAATCTCGGTGCGGACGCATTTCAGCCCTGTGTAAGGTTGGGAAACCTCACCCGCGAGGTTTCCCAACGTTTCCCAAATGCCCCTCACTGGCGCGGCACGAAGGTTGGTGCTACCTCAGGCGCGTTGCCATCGGGTGCGGGCAGCACCCACGCACCCGCCACAGGTTTATCGTTGGCAATGCCGTAGACAATGCCAATATCGGCAAAGCCGCTGCTCAGCGCATTCTTAAAGTAGGTGATGCCGTTGCTCGGACGGAAAACACCCACGCTATCCCGCCCATTGCCGTCCCAATCCCCTGCAAATGGCACATCGCCCGCGTTGCCCAGCAGCAGGCTGTAATCCGAGACGACAATGCAGTTGCAAACGCGATCCGTCAGGTAGAACACCTGCTCAGAAGGACGGTAAACGCCCACCGAATCCACACCATCGCCATCCCAATCGCCCGCGATGCCCACGTCGTTCGGAATGCCCAAGACCATCGTCCGATCCGCAAAGCCCGTCGTCAGGTTATTCTTGAGGTAGATCAAGCCGTTGGTCGGGCGGAAAACGCCCACGCCATCGCTGCCGTCGCCATCCCAATCGCCCGCCATGGGCGTATCGCCCGGATTGCCCAGCACAAAGCTGTAGAGGACGGGCGCGCTAAAGTCGTTCACATCTTTCAAATAAAAGACGCCCGTGCTTTGGCGGTAAATGCCGATGCTATCCACGCCGTCGCCGTTCCAGTCGCCCACAATGGGCAGATCGCTCGGATCGCCAAACACCACATCTATATCGGCGGGCCCAGTGGTGTTGGCATTCCGCAGGTGGAAGGTTGAGGTTGACGGGCGGAATACGCCAATGGTATCAATCGGCTTAGGCTGCGGCGTCATGATCATGCGGTTGAGCAGATTGCGCGTGATCTGCTGCACAATCGGGTCGGCGTCAATGTCATCATCCCAATTTGTATCGAGGAAGCGCGCCCACGCATTGGTAGAGGCATCAAAGATCAACGCACCACTCGGCGCGGTGTAGATTGAGGCGTGCGAAACGCCGCCGGTGAGTGGAATGGACGAATCGGACAGCACAATCAGGTTGGCAGGCGTCAAGCCATTCTCCCACACACTGTCGTACTCATCGTTGATCAGGTTTGGGATGAGGCTGCCGTTGGTCAAGCCTGTGCCTTTGTACAGCCAGTGATCGCTGTTCTGCACCACATAATCAAAGAAGATGTTCCAGTCGAAGTTATCGTGATACATGACGCCCAAAAGCTGATTTTCAGGGCGGTTGACGGGCGGATCGCGCCACAGGACGGTTGTCCGTTCGGGCGTGCCACTGGTGGACATCGGATCGAGGTTCGCCTGCTTGTAGCACACCAACGTCGTGTTGGGCTGCCCACTGCTGGAAGGCTCGTAGCGCGTCTGCCAATAGATATTGTTTGAGGAGAGGATCGCCGCGTGCTTGCCCTGTGCAATCCACGCCTCAAGGTTGGCGCGCATCTCCCAAGACCAATACTCATCGTGGTAATTGCTCAGGAACATCTTACGGTTGTTGAGCAGGTCAGGGCGGGCGTGAACGTCCTCACTGGCGGCGTAAGTCACGTTGTAGCCTTCACGCTCTAGGAATTGGATCAGATCGAAATCGCCGCCGTAGAGGTAGCCGTTGCCGAGATCAATGCTATAAGGGCGTAGGTAGGAGACTTTGTGAGCGCGCTTGTTTTCAGTGGAATTGAAATTGTAGAGGCTTTTGCCGCCCCAGTTGTTGTATGCTTGATAAGTGCTGGTGACCACCTGAAAGAGAATATCGGCAGCCTGACTATCATCGCGCAGGATGAAGATGGCATAGGTCACCTGATTATCACTGGTGGTGAACTTTGCCTGATAAATGCCCGAAACCCAGCTGCTCGGCACGCTGAAAGTATAAGCGGCTGGCCAATCCAGCTCCAAGACGCCCGTGCTTGGGTCAGGTGCAGGGATTGGGTATTCCGTGCCGATCAGATCGTTCACCGTCCGCATCAGGCGTGCGCCATCGCCGTTATACCAGCCGATGCGGTAAAGTTGCAACTTGAAGGTGGGCGCTTTGCTGCTGACGTGAAAGCTGATCGATTCGCCTTTGTTCACGCTGACATGGCTGGCATAGGCGTAAATCTGCTTGGTGTCGCTCCAGGTGTTCAGGGCATCCGCGCTGCGGCTGAACGGCACGCCTGCGCCGGAGTCGGCATCGGCTGCCGCTGCCTGCGTCGCCTGCACAAGGGCATCACGGTTGCGGCGCGCCTGAATAGCTGCCGTCAGGTCGGGCGAGCGCCACTCGCTCGAGCCTGCTTGCGCGTTCTCAAGCGTAATCACGTTGATCGGCTTGGCTGCCTGCGGCGCTTGGCTGTGCGAGTTGCTTAATAGCAGCAGGCTGAAGACTGCCGCAGCCACAAAAATGAGGCCGATTCCTAAGCGTGGCTTTCCACGTAATCCAAACATTTAAGCCTAACCTTTACGCAGTCTGAGAGATCTCTCATTTAGTGTAGCGAACTTCCAGCGGACATTTCTAACGCATAACGAAAATTTCACAAATAATTTCGATTTGTTTATCAGAAGGGCAAGCAAAGATTGATCTTTCGGCGGCTTGCGCGTCTGCTGTATAATCCTAAACAAATGTTTGTTAGGCATACCTGCAAAAATTGTTAAGGAGACGCCGCCCTTATGCCGCCTTTAATCACGATTGAACGCCACATTATCGAGCAGCAGCGCCAACATCCAGATGCCACTGGCACTTTCACCCAAATCCTGCAAGATATGGCGCTGGCGGGCAAGATCATCGCCCGTGAAGCACGGCGCGCCGGCTTGATTAACATCCTCGGCAGCACGGACTCGATCAACGCCTCTGGCGAGGTGCAGCACAAGCTGGATCTCTTCGCCGACCAGACCATTTTCAAGATGAATGACCACACCGGTCGGCTATGCGTGATGGCTTCTGAGGAACATGAGGACATCCTGCCCATCCCGCCGCAGTTTCCGTGCGGGCGCTACGCGCTGGTCTTCGACCCACTGGATGGATCGGGCAATCCCGATGTGAACGCCAGCATTGGCACGATCTTCGCCGTTTTTCGCAAGGTGAGCTTGGGTGCGCGTGGTGACCTGAGCGATGTGCTGCAAGCAGGGCGCGAGATCGCCGCCGCCGGCTACATCGTCTATGGACCCAGCACGATGATGGTCTATTCGACAGGGCAAGGCGTGCATGGCTTCACGCTTGATTCTTCACTGGGCGAGTTCATCCTGAGCCACCCGAACATGCATATCGCACCCGCGCCGCGCTATTATGGCACCAATCACGGCAACGAGCGCTATTGGACGCTTGGCGTGCGTAAATATGTGGACTGGCTGCAAGCCAAAGAGGAGCCGCAGCGCAAGCCGCTCGATGCGCGCTACATGGGCGCCTTGGTGGCAGATTTTCACCGCATCCTGCTGAAGGGTGGCGTCTATCTGTATCCCGGCAATTTGCAAAATCCCGCCCAGCCAAGCGGCAAGCTGCGCCTGATCTACGAGTGCGCGCCGCTTGCCTACCTGATCGAGCAAGCCGGCGGCTACGCCTCTGATGGCTTGGGCAGCATCCTTGATATTCAGCCGCACACGCTCCACCAGCGCGTGCCGCTCTTCATCGGAGATAAGGCGTTGGTGCAGCAGGCAGAGCGCTTTATTCAGGCGCACGATGCCGCGTGGATCGCCAGCTACCGCGCCGTGCGCGAGGCAGTCCGCTAAGGGTTGATGACCGTCAGGCGGCGGCTGGTGATCTCGATGGGTTGCTGCCCGCTGTAGCTGCGCGTCACCTGCACCGAATAGCGCCCAACTTGCCAGTTCGCCGCCACATCGCCCTCAGCGCGCACGCCATAGCTCAGATCAAGCACTTGGCTGCCGCTGCACCCAAGCGGGTTGGTGCAGGTGATGCTCAGGCTGCGCTCGGCAACCGTCTCGCCGCTTTCGCTCTGCACAATGGCGTGAACGGTGGTGGTCGGGAAGCGCGGTCCGATCTGGTAAGACCACGTTACGGTGAGGCTCAGCTTGCCATCGGGCGCAAGGGTCAGCAGCGGCTCATCCGTGGTGGCTTCCGCCGCTGCTGAGTCGGTCAGTTCGGGCAGTGCTGCAAGGGCAGCGCTCTCTGCCGAAAAGGTTACGCTGATCTCGCGCTGCCGCAAGAGGGTCAGCAGCACTTCGATAGACAAAATGGCAACGATAAGCAGGGCAATCGGCAAGCCAAGCCGCTTTAGGGTCATGAGTTCACTTACCTGTGTGAAAATTTGCACGTGCTGATAATTGTAGCAGAAAGGTGGCGGGCGAGGCACGACATCCTTTTCCCTCTCCCGCGCCTAGGGGTACCCCCCGTAAACGTGTGGCGCAATCAGACCCCAACCGACTCCGACTCCCCTTTCCCTGCCTGTGTAAACTCTTTGGAGCATTTCCCCCGCCCCGTAGACAGGGCGGGGGAATCAGGCGCTGACTCCCCTTTCCCTGTCTACGGGGAAAGGGGCAGGGGGATAGGGGTCGCTTGCCTGCGGGGAACTAGGGGGAAACGCTCACCTCACCCGCACTCCTACCACAACCTTTTTCACTTTTGCCTTGTTGAAGCGGCGTTGTAAGGTATAATTAGCGCGGTTTGGCAAAAGGCAGCACCCTGCCGCGCCAACATCCCTATCCAATCCTGAAGTCAAGGGGCAGCACAACAGCCTGTGAGCCACATCCTTCGCACAGCGTGGGAACGCTTTCAAATTATTGGGCAAGCAAACGGCGATTACGTCGCACGCTTCATCACCTTTGTGATGTATTTCAGTGTGTTGATCCCGTTCGCGCTGATCACGCGCTTTCTCGTGGATCCGCTTGAGGTGCGTAAATCGGCACAGCCGCATTGGCGCAAGCGCAAGCCAGTTGGCGAAACGCTAGACGCTGCACGGAGTCAATCCTGAGATGTACATCCTCGGACTCTCTTTCTACTACCACGACTCAGCCGCCGCCCTGCTTAAAGATGGCGAATTGGTGGCAGCCGCGATGGAAGAACGCTTCAGCCGCATCAAGAACGATAACGGCTTCCCAACCCGCGCCATCGCCTTCTGCCTTCGCAAGGCGGGCATCAAGGCGGCTGATCTCGATTACATCGTCTTTTACGAGAAGCCGTTCGTCAAGTTCTCGCGCATTCTGCTGACGGTGCTTGGCACCTTTCCGCGCTCGCGGGATGTGTGGCGCGAGGCGATGTTCGTCTGGATGCCAGAGAAACTGTGGGTGAAAACGCGCCTGCAAAATCATTTGGGCGTTGGCGCGGAAAAAATCCTGTTCTGCGATCATCACCTCTCGCACGCGGCAAGCGCCTTCTACGCCGCGCCCTTTGACGAGGCAGCCGTACTGACCATTGACGGCGTGGGCGAATGGACAACCACCACGCTTGGGCGCGCTAAGGCAAATTGGGATGGCAGCGGGCGCAACGAGATCACGCTCTTTGAGGAACACCGCTTCCCACATTCGCTCGGCTTGCTGTATTCCGCCTTCACCGCCTTCTTAGGCTTCAAGGTCAACGAGGGCGAATACAAGGTGATGGGCATGGCGCCCTACGGCACGCCGCGCTTTGTGGATAAGGTGCATAAGCTGATCCACCTCAATGCAGATGGCAGCTTTCACCTGAACATGGACTATTTCTCGTTCCACTACAGCGCCGACCGCACCTACAATCAGCGCTTTACCGACCTCTTTGGCGAGGCGCGGGCGCCCAGTGATGACTTCTTCACGATGGCGACCAACCCAGAGCGCGCCGCCGAAAAAGAGGCGATGGCGCTCAACCAATATTATGCGGATGTGGCAGCCAGCGTGCAGGCAGTTACCGAAGAAGCCCTGCTGCGGATGGCGCGCCGCCTTCACGCCCAAACCGGCTTGAAAAAGCTGGTCATGGCGGGCGGTGTGGCGCTCAACAGCGTTGCCAACTACAAGATTCTGCACGAGACGCCCTTTGAGGAAGTCTACATCCAGCCGGCAGCCGGCGATGACGGCGGCGCCTTGGGCGCGGCGCTGTGGGCATATCACAGTGTGCTGCAACAGCCGCGCAAGTTCGTGATGCGCCACGCCTACTGGGGTGAAGAATACGGCGATTCGCACATCCGCGCCTTTCTGGAGGCGCAGAACATCCCCTACACCTACGAGCCTGACGATCAGCGCTTGATTGATCAGGTGGTGGACAGCCTGACGCAAGGGCAGGTGGCGGGCTGGTTCCAAGGGCGCTTTGAGTGGGGACCGCGGGCGTTGGGCAACCGCAGCATCCTTGCCGACCCACGCCGTAACGAGATGAAGAACATCGTCAACACCAAGATCAAATACCGCGAGCCGTTCCGTCCCTTTGCGCCTGTGGTGCTGACCGAACGCGCCACCGAGTTCTTTGACTTCCCAAATGTGGCAAGCCATTTTCCGCCGCGCTTTATGCTGATGGTCTCGCCGGTGCATCCTGATAAGCACGCCGTGATCCCTGCCACCACGCACGAAGGCGGCACCGGGCGCTTGCAGACCATTGACGCTGAGACCAATCCGCGTTATTACGGTGTGGTCAAGACCTTTGGCGAGGCAACCGGCGTGCCTGTGCTGCTCAATACGTCCTTCAACTTGCGTGGCGAGCCGATTGTGACCTCGCCCGCCAATGCGTGGCATACCTTCAGCAAAAGCGGACTCGATCTGCTGGTGCTAGGCTCATACTTGGTGCGGAAATAGCGTTGGCTGCCGCGCCCTTTCGTTCGATACTCTGAAACTGTGGAGAGTTGCCTGTGACGACCCAAGAAAAACTGATGAAGGCGGCTGAGGCTGAAAGCACGCCGATGTATACCGATGTGGAACTGACCGACGCCGCTGAGGGCAAGGCGCAAACCGATTGGGGACGTGATCTGCGTTCGCGGGCGGGCGTGGTGAGCGAGCTGTTCAGCTTTCTGTGGAAAGTGCGCCTGTGGTGGATGATCCCGATGATGGTGGTGCTGCTGCTGTTCTTCTTCGTGTTCATCTTTGGCGCGTCCACACCGTTGGCGCCGTTCATCTACTCGCTGCGCTAGGCGGTGTGGCACATGCCAAACTGGTTAGCTGCAATTTTGGTGGGCGGCGGGCTGGCGCTCTGGATGGGCTATTATGTGGCGCGCAAATCTGCCGCCAAAAAGCCGATTCAGGGCGGCGGGCTGGCAAAGGCGCTGCACTACTTGGGCGCTTCGGCAACAGTGGCGCCGGGCATGATGCTCTTGCTCGGTTCAATCGTCTTTGGCTTGCAGTTCAGCCAAAGCCTAACGCTGTGCTTGGGCAGCTTCGCGCTTGCCGCCGTCTTTCTGATCCTCTACGCTGCTGTGGAAGTGGCAAAGAAGGCTGCTTAGGCGGCACTTACGGGACGCGCCTCAGCGCGTCCCACTGCACAAGAACCTAGTCCCACGCCTTTTCAAAGCGCATCCCGACTAGCCCATTCACCTCAACCGTCTGTTTGAAGGTATCCGAGAGGTAGATGCGGGAATAGTTATCTTCAGCAAGGCGGAAGATGTGCTGTCCATCAAGGCAGCCATCCTTGAAGATGTAGCGCTTGACGCCCACAATGCGCTGATCTACATCTACGCTGCTGTAGTAGAACTCAGCACGTTCATGGTCAAGGCAGCCCAAAACATTGATCACATTGATCAAGAAAAAATCGCCCACCGTGCTAGTCAGCGGCAAAAACTCGACTTGCCCTTCGATCAGCGGTCGCAGCGTCTCCACAGCACGCCGATCCCATGCTTGGATGCCACTCACTGTCGGAAAGTTGCCCATCTCGGTGGGTTGGATAGAGGTTTTTTCACGCGGCAGCGGCTGCAATTCGACAGGTATAGGCTGCCATATCGCTTGTAGCGGTTGCGCCTTAAAATAATACTCGAGTAGTATCATATCTAAATTAGGATCATCCGGATCCACCCACATCAAGCTAAAATGCCTATCTGTTCTTCTGGGCTTCCAATAAGACATGATGCAACTCCTTATGGTCTGATGTTACCGATATCTCGAATGGCATCTGCTACAATTTGATCGATCTGAGCGTCTGTCAGCGTTTGCCCAGCATAGTTTATGTTAATTTGATCAAGTCTTCTTGCAACTTGCTCCAGTACGCTGGCAGCCTGCTCAGAAGTTGAGGTGTTGCTTAACGCCTCTTGCAAAGCATCGCTGTAGGTATCTCTGTGGATCCTGTGATGCACATCTGCCCGTAACCCTACGCCATTGAACGCACTGTTTGGGTGGATGCCATAGTGATCAATAATTCTACGCACTACGTCGAAATCCCGATCAAGGGCTGGCACAATGTGGTGCATATGCTCACCTTTCGCAGGGAAGCGCCAGTCCCATGCATCGGGATTTTGTGTGCGTGCATCAGCCACCGCTGCATAGAGTTCGCTGGCATTCTTACCGTTGGCACGGTTGCGCGCCTCGATCAAGACTGCCTGATCGAATGTCCCTTGATTTTCTCGGATGAACGCGTCAAGAGCCTCATCTGTATCAAGCCCTTGTTCGCGCTTCCATTTATCGCGCACTGTGCGCTGTGCATCATCATTGAATGCTTCCGGTCGGTGCAGTTGCCGCTGCCCATTATAATCCCATGTGCGGCGGTAGAAATCCAGTGTCTCTAAACTGCTGTTAGGGGGTAAGTTTTTGAGAAAGTCGGGCGTGCCAAGCAGTTTTGCTAGATCATCGGATGGTAAATTCCTGAGGTAGGCGTTCAGGGCAGCGGTGTCAACACCGGCAGCCAATTTGCCACGTAGGGCGGTGAAGGCACTATCCAATTGAAGCATATCTTCAGCGGTTAGTCCGCCGCGCCGTAGGGCATAGTTCATGGTGATGGCATCATCAATCCCATGCCTGCTCAAGGTCTCCAGCAAACGCCGCGCTGCGTCCGCGCCCTCATCTGCATAACGCCGCAGGAGAGGCAGAAAATCGCCACCGACTGGGAAAAGGAATAACCCTGAGATTAGCAATGCATTGCCAACATTGCCTTCGTTCAAACTTTGCAGCACATCATGAATGGTCACCACAAGATCAATCGGTAGGGAGACAATTGACCCGATAATCAGTGTCGCCTCACCAATGCCTTCCAGCAGGTTTGCAAGCGTGTTCAGGTGGCGCATCTGGTCGTAGCGCGCCTGTGCAAGGGCTTGCTGTTCCGGGGTCAGGCTGTTCCACGCACGCATTAGCTCAAAGAGGCTGGTGGGTGGTATGGCTGTGCCGTTATCCAGGATTGGCTCAAGCGTGGCGTTCAACACTTTACCCGTCAATGGGTCATAGAAATAGCCCGCTTCGACTAATTTTAAGAACAACTCGATGCGGCGCGCATTGATCTGCTCAATCAGCGCTCGCATATCATCAAGATAGCCGCCTTGCAGCCGCAGTAGGTGGGCATAGTATTCTGCCCATTCCTCATCTGTGGTCGGCGTTCCCAGCAAGTCAAGTGCCGCTTGTTGGTAAAGCATATCTTGGAGTAAAAAGCCCAAGTCGTGCTTGAGGAAATTGTCGCCGAGCCAGTCCAAAATCTCTTGAAGGTGGTCGGGTTCAATAAGCCCAACCAGCGTTCGCGCAAGGTTCAGCGAAGTCACGTCTGCCAACTGCTCATCTGTGAAGCCTGCTTCACGCAGAATTCTATGATAAATTTCGAGTTGATGTGCTGCCTTTCTCACCGCATGTTTGAGGTACACACCGAAAAACGGGTTGGGAATGATCCATTGCTCGTGGAGATTCAAAAACCGATTTTGAGGATCCAAAATGCTTTTGAGATAGCGCGCTGCATTTTCAGGATCGCTTGCCATATCGTAGTAGGCAATTAACTTCAGGAGATCAGCCATGCGCCCGTTTCTGTCAAGATCTGAAAGTGACACATCTTCCCCATCGGAGAGTTCTTTCAGAAGGCGCAACAAGGGCAGCGGCAAAAAAGGAATCGGCACATCATAGCGTGCGGATAATGTGAGCCACAATGCCAGTGCTTCAATGGCTTTGATAAGTTTGTCCAGCAGTTGAAGCAGCCACGTGATGCCAACAATACCTGTTCTCTGGGTTGCCCGTTTTAAGGTGTTAAATTGCCCAGCAACCTTTTCATTGAAATTTGCGTCAATCGGAACAAAGGCTTTCGCAAGCGGTGCGCTGTCATCCTCTGCTTTTTCCAAGTGCGGTGTATTCGCTGGATCAATGTCAGCACCACCAATAAAAAGGCTGGCTGCATATTCCTCATGGGTCTTGAGAAGCTGGTGTATATTTTGGGTTTCACGGTTAGCAGTCTCAAGTGCTTCAGAAAGCCGCCACAAAGCAGGAAATACGTCCGCGTCCATCTCGGCTAAAAATGCTTCTGCACCTTTCCCACACCATCCACCTGCGCGCAATTGATTCACAATCTGTTCAAGCCTGAAAGCAAGCCCTGTAGTGGAATCGGCGTAGTTAGCAAACAGTGCTGCGTTATCTAACAGAGCGCTGTAGTGTGCCTGGATAGTATGTATACCCATTTATTATTTCTTTAGAACGTGCTTCATACGCAAAGGCAGGCGAAACATAGCACATTTATGAGGATTTTTCAAAAGAACAGCCCTGCAAATTAAAAATATGCCCTTCTCTTTTCGCCCTTGCCTTTTTAGAACATTTGTGCTATAGTATCTCGCACCGTCCAGCCTAGCAAGCGGCTTTGATGCCTTTTGAGAAAGTGAGGACGTATGCCCGCCGCACTCGGCTATGCGCCGAACGATTCCGCCCTGCGTGAAGCGGCAGATGCCGAACTGCGCGCACGGCGTGCCGCCTATCAACACGCCTGCGCCTATTACGCTGGGCAGCACAAGCGCCACCTGAGCGCCCGCAGCGGCGAAACCGATGATAACGTGGTCATCAACCTCGTCAAGCAGGTGATTGACCGCACCGTCAGCCTGCTGGTGCCGCGCTTCCCTAGCCTCGCTGTGGCGGAAAAGCCCGCCGCCAGCGCCGCCCTGAACCAGCTTTGGGAACAGAACGGCGGTGCGCGCCTGCTGGCAAAGCTGGTGCTGCACGGCTGCCTGAGTGGGCAGGTCTTTGCCCGCGTCCTTGCGCCCAGCACGCCGCAGGGCATCCCGCGCCTTGTTGCGCTCAATCCCGCCAACCTGATCGCCTTTTGGCGTGCGGATGACTACGAACAGGTGCTGTGGTACGAACTGCATTGGTCGCACGGACGGGCGAATTACCGCCAAGAGATCGCCCCGGACGGCGCGGCGTGGCGTATCCGCCAATGGGAAGAGGCAGGCAGCGGCTGGCGGCTGGTGGAAGAATTGGCTTGGGATTATCCCTTGCCGCCCATCATCACGTGGCAGCACCACAGCGCGCCCAACGCCTTTTATGGGCAACCCGAAGTGAGCAACCATGCCCTGAACGACCGCGTGAACAAGCTGATGAGCGATATTGCGCGCATTCTGCGCTATCACGCCTCGCCGCGCACCGTGGGCATCGGCTTTGAGGCACGCGACATCACGCCGACTGCTATCAACACGCTGTGGACGATCCCACGGGCGGATGCTAAGGTCTTCAACCTTGAGATGCACTCCGATTTGGCAAGCAGCATGAGCGCCGTCGCGTACCTGACGCGGGCGTTCATGGCGGAACAGCGCACGGTGGTGCTGGATGGCGAGGTTGCCGATTGGCAGCGCATCACCAACTTGGGCGTGCGTGCGCTCTACATGGATGCGCTCTTCAAAATCGAAGCACTGCGCCGCAGCTACGAGATCGGCATTTGCCAGATCAGCCAGACCTTCCGTATGGTGGTGGGCGCGCCTGATTATGAAGCGCCCATCAGCGTGACGTGGGCGGATCCGCTGCCGACCAACGCTGCCGAAGTGGTGGATGTGCTGGCACGTGAGCGCGCCTTGGGCATCATCAGCCGCGAGACCGCCGCCCGTGAGCGTGGGCGTGATTGGGCGCAAGAATCGGTGCGGCTGGCAAGTGAGGGATAAAGCGGCTGTTCGTAGGATCAATCAGGAGGGCTGTTCGTATGTCTGAAACGCCGACCATGGGCGAGACTCAAGAGGTCTTCATCGCCCAACTGCAATCCGAGCTGGAGGCAGCGCGCCGCGAAGCGCTGACCGCCAAACGTGAGGCGCTGGCAGCATTGCACGGCATTCCCGCCGAGCTGCTGGGCTTGCTGCGCGCCGAAGATGGCGACCAATTGGCGCAAGATGCCGCCCTGCTTGGGCGTGCCTTAGGGCGCGGGCGCAGCACACCACACGGCAGCGTTGGGAATGCCGCGGCGCCTGCCACACCCGACCTAAGCTGGCTGCACGAACGGCGCAGCGGGCGGACTAATCCGTTTGGGCGCGGCGGCGTCCGTTGGCTGAGTGACGAGTAGGAGGTAGGCAGATGACCCTTTCGCGCTATGCCGATATTGCGACGTTGGTGGAGGAGATTTACGAAGGCGCCTATTTCACGCTGCGCGCCAACAACCTGTTGGTGCGGACGGTGAGCGCCTTCACCGAGAACAGCGGCATGACGCCGCGCAAGGCAACCGTCTATGGCGCGGCGAACGTGCGTGCCTTTGCCGAAGGCGCAGAGGTGACGGCAACTGCCTTCAACCGCACGCTGCTCAGCACGCTGACGCCGTCGCGCTATGCCGATCAGGTCATCCTGACCGATGAGCGCATCGCCACCGATCCGCAGAACGTGCGCGCTGATGTGGCGCTGGAGATGGGCGCTGCCTTCGCTGAATATGTGGACGCGCAGATCGCAGCGGACTTTGACAACCTGACCGGCGGCAGCTTCGGCGCAGCCGACTCCGCGCTGACGTGGGCGCACATTCTGCGCGCACGCGCCGCCCTGCACAACGCCAAAGTGCCGAGTCCCTATTTTTGCGCCCTGCACCCTTACCAATGGCTGCGCTTGGTGGAGAGCGCCGCGCTGAGCGGCACAGACTTGCAACAGGCGCCCGCCTTTCAAGATTCGCTGGTCTCTACCTATTTTGTGGCGAGTTTGATCGGCGGCGTCACCTTCGTGATCACGCCCAACATCGCCGTGAATGCGGATAACGCCATTGGCGCTATGTATTCGCCCTTAGCGCTTGCCTACGACGAACGGCGCGCCTTCAACCTGCGCCCGGAACGCGATGAATCGCGGGAGGCGTTGGAGCTGAATTTCTCGCTGTGGTTTGGGCATGGCGTCTGGCGTCCGAGCATGGGCGTCAAGCTGATCGGGCTTGCCACGCTGCCCAGCTAGTGGGTGTTTATCCCTATTTCTAGCCCTTTCCCGCAGGCAGAAGAGACCCCTATCCCTAGCCCTTTCCCCGCACGCAGGGAAAGGGGATCAGAGGTGATCTGCAAAGTCCCGCCCTGCCTGCGGGGCGGGATTTAAGGTGGGGTAAAGCTGATGACTGTACGCCGTTTAACAGAAAGGACTGCTGCCATGCCCGCTCGACTTGGGCTGCTGCCCTTGATTACCCAACTGCGCGCCCTGTGCGCCGTCGGCGATGCCGATCTGACGGTTGGGGCGCTCACCTATTGGACGGATGACCTGCTGCAAAGCGAGCTGGACGCCACGCGCCAAACGTTCGTCAGCGTGCCGCTGATCGCCCTGCCGCGCTTTGAGGCGGGCGCCTACCGCTACTTTGACTATGCCTTCCCAACCCAGATCGGCGTGTGGCTGGAAGAAGCCGCCGCAGAGAGCGGCTTTGCCGTGCGCGATGGGTTCGGCATGGCGCTCAGCAGCGGCTTCAGCGTCAACTACCGTGCGCGGCTGATCACCTTTGATGCGGATCAGGAAGGCGCGCCCTTCACGCTGGATGCGCGCAGCTACGATCTCTACAGCGCGGCTGCCAGCGTCTGGGAACAGAAGGCAGCCTTTGCCGCCGCCCAGGTGGATTGGGCTGGCACGCACGGCTTGAAAAACAGCCAGACCTACACGCACTGCACCGCCCAAGCAGAGCGCTTCCGCCAGCTTAGCGGCGTGCGCGCTGCCGAGTTCTGCCGCATGGATGAGGTGCGCGGATGAGCGCGATCAGCTTTGCCGAGCCAACTGCCTACGCCGAATGGGAAGATGATCACGGGCTGATCGTCCTTTCGGCGGCGCGCAGCACGCTAGAGGTCACTGAGCAAGTTGCCCTACGCGAAAGCACCGCCGGCAACGTGGCGGCGCGCACGTGGTCGGTCGGGTTGCGCGTGTGCCGCGTCCAGTGGCAGGGCTACTTCACGCGCAGCCAACTGCCGCTGGCGCACAGTGCGCTCTCGCGCTTGGGCGTGGGCAAGGGCGGCGCGCTGCGCTGGGGCATCTTTGGGAAGGCGGCGGGCTTGCCCAAGCGCGGCTATCCGATGCTGGTTGCCGAGCAGCGCGCCAGCGCACCACACGGCGGCGGCTTGCTGATCGCGCTCACCTTGCACAGCAACGGCGAACCGCTCTTTGATGAGGACGCGCTGTGGGCGTGACTTCAAAGTAAGGAGGCTGTATGGTCCACATCACGCTCAGCGGCGCAGACCTGCCAACGCTCGATCTGACGCCCTATTTGAAAGCCTTTCGCATCCAGATCGGCATTCATGATCCGCATGGGCAGGTTGCGGCGCCAAGCACGTGCAGCATTACCCTAAACAATGCCGACCGCCGCTTTTCGCCCGCCTACACCGCCAGCCCGTGGCACAACCAACTGCTGCCCAACCGCACGGTGACGGTCGCTGTGGACAACAAGACCGTGTTTGTCGGGCGCGTCCGCGAACTGGACATCGCCAGTGGGCGCTACGCCGGCACGCTTGAGGCATACCTTGAATGTGAGGATTTGCTCAGCACCTTGCAGGCGACCAACATCGCGCTGCCCATTCAGGAAAACAAGCGTGCTGATGAGCTGATCCAACTGATCACCGCACGTGCTTTTCGCACCAATGTGGCGCGTGGCAGCATCGGCTACAAATTGAGCGATGTGACTCAAGTCTCAGAAGATGACACGGTGACCATCAACGGTGTCACCTACCGTTTTAAGGCAACGCCTGTCCAACCGAACGACGTCTTACGCGCCGCGCCCAACGACCGAACAGGGCAGATGGATTTCCTGTGCGCGGCTATCAATGGCGCACAAGGCGAAGGGCTGAAATACTTCGCAGGCACACAGCGTCCGCCAAACGTGACAGCCTCAATCAAAGGCAGCACGTTGGTCAATTACATCCTAGCGCGTAACCCTGTACGCTATTATCGTTTTGACGAAGGCAGCGGCACGAACATCTTAGATCGTGGCGAGAACAAGCGGGACGGCACGTATGGCGGCTCGCCAACGCTCGGTGTGGTGCAGTCGCCCACCTACGCAGAAGACCCGCGCACGGCTGCCAGCTTTGACGGCGTAGATGATGTGGCAAGCATCCCAAGCCTCGACCTCTCCAACCGCAGCTTTTCGATGCACATTATGATCAACCCGTCTGCCAGCAGCCCGCCCGCACAGCAGACGTTCATCAGCACGTGGAACGGCTCAAACATCTTCAATGTCCGCCTCTACGACACAGGGCAATTACAGGTGGTGAACGGTTCAATCACGGCAACCAGTGCTACAGGCGTCATCAGCTTTGGTGTCTGGCAGCGCGTGGTCATCAGCTACGATTACTACACCAAAGACATGAAGGTGTGGGTTGGTGAGACGCTTGTGGCAAGTGCTAACGGAACGGGCTTGAGCGCCACCAACACAATCTTTGACATCGGGCGTGCCGTCTTTTTGGCGGAGTATTTCAAGGGCAGCCTCGCTGAGTTTGCCCTGTGGTTACGTTCGGACATCGAAGGTTTCGTGTTTGATAGTCCAACCCCTCCCGCCCTTTGGATAGATGCAACCATCAATGGCGCTTGGGCAAATGGTATTGTGATCAGCACCACCAGTGCCGCGCTCACAACAAGCAGCCTGACGGGCGGGGCGGATTACAGCGCGCTAAGCACCGAGACCGGCATTGAGACGTTCGTGATTGCCGGTGACCAATGGAAGGCGGATAGCACCAACGCCTTGACCGCCATCCAGCAGGTGGTGGAGAGCGAGCGCGGCATGTTCTGGCAAGCGCGGGATGGCACGCTCACCTTTAAGAACCGTGATTACCTGAATGCCCGCACAATTGCCGCGCCTGCTTTGATACTCGATAGTGAGCAGAACGAAATCACAGGCAGCTATGGGAATGCCGACATTTACAACCGTGTGGTGGTCAACTACACGCCGCGCTCTGAGCTGGGCTTTGGCGTGGTGGCGCGTGCGCGGCAAACCTTGCGCGCCGCCGGCAGATGGGGGACGGGCAACCGCCCGCCTGAGCTGCCACAGGGCGGGCGCTTTAACCTGACTGAAAGCCTGCCACCGGTCGGCACAACGCTCGTCAAAATCCCGTTCGTGGATATTGATCGCGGGCGCGTGGTGGGCGCCAAAGATTTACGCCTGCCGCCTGAACCGAACGTAGACTTCACCGCCGCCGAGCGTGAAGATGGCTATGGCGCGGATACCTACACCACCTTTGCGGGCCTGAAGTTTGGCGTGGCAAGCACCGGCAGCGATATTGAAGTGAGCATCGAGAATCAGGCACTTGGCACGCTCTTTATCATTGACTTCCAGCTGCGCGGCACGGCACTGGTTGCCTACGACCCGGTGCAGTACATTCGTGAAGATCAGGCAAGCATCACTGCCTATGGCGTGCGAACCCTGACCGTGGACTTGCCACTCACAAGCACGCAATTCTATGCTGAGGCACTGGCGGAATACCTGCTAAGCCGCTTCAAGCAGCCGGCCTATCGTGTGTATGAGCTATGCTTTAGCGATCAGCCTACGCTGAGCAGCGCAGCGTTGATCAACCTTGATTTGGGCGATGTGATCACGCTGAACGATCATCAAGCAGGCGTTGTCAATCAAAAATACCTAATCACGGGGCTGGCATATGCGCTGAGCGCGGAAAAGGCGTTCGAGGTGCGCCTGAGCGTCCGTCCCTTGCAGGACGTCACCTTCTGGATTTTAGGCGATGAAACATATGGTGTGTTAGGAAGCAGCACACGCTTAGGAGTGTAGCCATGGCATGGACATCACCCAGTACGTGGGCAGCCGGCAGCGTGGTCAGCGCTGTGGCGCTCAATCAGCAACTGCGCGATAACGCGCTCTACTTGCTCTCGCGCCCGCACCAGATGATTAAGCGCACGGCAGGCGCTAACTACGAGACGACTTCGACAACCTTCGTGCCGATAGACAGCACCAATCTGTCCATCAGCCTAACGTTGAGCGGCAGCGCCGTGCTGGTCAACTTCAGCGGCGTGACCGAGGTGCCGAGCGGTGGCGGCAGCGCCTACTACGATCTGGAGGTTGACGGCGTGCGCTACAGCCCAACTGCCAATGGCAGCCTGCAAGCGCCGTTCAGCGGTGCTAACGCGCCGCTTCAGTTGACCTTACTCATCACAGGGCTGAGCGTTGGCGCACACACCTTTCGTCCTGTGTGGCGTTCGGTGAGCGGCGGCACAGCGCGCCTGCTGGCAGTCAGTTATCCGATCACGTTCTTTGCGATGGAGGTAGCCTAATGGAGACGATTAGCTTGGAGATGCTTCAGCAGCTCATCAGCGCGGCGGTCATCTTGGTCTTTGCGGCGTTTGCGCTGCTGACGGCGGGCGGAGTCGGCGCCTTTTTCGCCATCCTCCGCAGCAACAAGCGCGCTTTGGAGATGGCATACGCGGCATTGCCCGCCGAGGCAGCCGCCGTGATTCGCCAAATTGCGCTGGCGCTCAAACAGGCGGGCGATCTGGCGGATGACCTGACGGATGGGCAGTTGGGCGATTAGGTTCAGCTCAGCAGGCTTTGCCCCTCACCCACCCCCGACTCCCCTTTCCCTGTCTATGGGAAAGGGGTCTCTTGCCTGAAAGAACGCGGATAGGGGTCTTTTGTCACTTTTGCCAAATGCCCAAAAAATTGCACGGCTGTGGGGGCGTGTCTCAACTCGGTTTTTGACACTTAAACAGCACTTGTCAGGCTTACGACCGCTAATAATGCAAACCTGCTATCGCATGTTTTGATGCGCCTAGCGGCTCTGTCTCAACCCTCCCGCCTTTTTGAGCGGTCAACGAGTTGAGACACTTGACAACGCAAAATGACTTGTGATATACTTTCTAACAGGTTGCTCCTTAAAAACTTGGCTCAAAAAACGCCCTGCAAGGCGGTTGTTTTTTGGCACAGGTCATAAATGACCTGTGGCAAGATGAGGAATCTAGGGGGTTGCAACCCACTTCGACCCGTAGAGGGTACTGAAACTTATCTCCTTAGCGAGCAGCTCCAAAAAGGCTACCACGTTGCAACCCACTTCGACCCGTAGAGGGTACTGAAACCAATAAGGGTCATTATCGGAAGTACTTCTCCGTGCCACACCCTAAAGCGCGGATTGCCTCTCCAAACGCAAACTGCACCGAACTACTTCGGTGCAGCCTGCTCAAACACCTTCAGGGAGCGCGTGTCTGATCAGTATTCAAGGGGATCGGTGCGCTCTATGCGCTTGCGGAACACCCAATAGCTCCATGCTTGGTAGCCCAACACCACCGGCACCAGCAGGATTGCCACAACGCTCATGATGGTCAGCGTGTAGTCGCTGGCAGCGGCGTTGTAGATAGTCAGGCTGAAGTCGGCGTTGAGGCTAGATGGCAGCACACGCGGATACAAGCCGCTGAAGACCGTCACCACCGAGAGCGCAATGGCAACCATCGAGGCGATGAACGCCCAGCCCATCTGCTGCTCACGGATGAAGAAGCCAATCGAGAGCATCGAGAGGACTGCCACACTCGGCGGAATGCCCGGATTAACGCCCAAGCGCGTGAAGATATCGGTGCTGGCATAGCTCCACACCACAAAGCCCACAATGACGAGGATGGCGGGCAGCCACAGCCGCTTGGCAGTTGCCATGGCGCGCTCGGCAACCGCGCCGCCGCCCTTCAGGTTCAGGAAGATCGCGCCGTGCAGGGTGAAGATCAGCAAACTTGCCACGCCTGCCAGCAGCGAGTATGGGCTGACCAGATCGAAGAAGGTGCCTTCAAACATCATGCTGCCGCCAATTGGCACGCCGCGTGCGATGTTGCTGAGCGCCACGCCCCACAAAATCGCCGGGATCAGGCTGCCGAAGAAGATCGCGCCATCCCACACCGCCCGCCAACGCGGATGATCGTGCTTGCTGCGGAACTCGAATGCCACGCCGCGCACGATGAGCGCCACCAACATCACCACAAGGGCAAGGTAAAAGCCGCTGAACATAGTGGCATACCACTGCGGAAAGGCTGCGAAGATCGCGCCGCCCGCCGTGATCATCCACACCTCATTCCCATCCCAGTGCGGTCCGATGGTGTTGATGATCACACGCCGCTCGCGGTCATCGCGCCCTAAGAAGGGCAGCAGAATGCCAACGCCATAGTCAAAGCCTTCCAACACAAAGAAGCCGACGAATAAGATAGCTATCAGCACAAACCACAGGCTGTTCAAGTCGAAGTTCATGATCGATCCCCTTTGGCTAGAAACTCACGGCTACTTCAGGTTCAACGTGCGGCTCAGGCAAAATGCCGCCTTCCAACTGCGTTTCGTCTTTGGCGAACTTGTTGAGCAGGAAAATATCCACTGCCATCAGCACGCCGTAGATTGCGGTAAATAGCACGAGCGAGAGCAGCACCATCTCGGCTGTCACGTTGGGCGAAACGGCATCGGCTGTCTGCTGCAAGCCAAAGACGATCCACGGCTGCCGCCCAACTTCGGTCATCAGCCAGCCAGCGGTGTTCGAGGCGTAGGGCAACACAATGGCATACGGCAGAATCCGCAGCAGCCAGCGCGTATGCTCCAAGCGCTGCTGCATCACGCGGAACAGCGCAAACCACGCGATCAGGATCATCAACACACCACCGCCCACCATCGCACGGAACGTCCAATAGGTGAAGGCAACCGGCGGCACATAATCCCCGGGTCCGTATTTTTCTTCATACTCTTTCTGAAGCTGTTTGATGCCCTTCACTTCCCCATCTGGCACGTTATAGGCAAGGATGCTGAGCAGGGCAGGGATGCGAATGGCGAACACATCACGGCGCCCGGGTTCATCCCCAATGGTGAAGATCGAGAATGAGGCGGGGTTCTCGCTATCCCAGAGCGCCTCGGCGGCCGCCATCTTCATGGGCTGGCTCTTGATCATATGTTGCGCTTGGGAATGCCCATTCAAAGCAACCAAGATGCCAGCCACGGCTGCCACCACCACACCAATGTGGAAGGAACGCATGAAGAATTCGTGATTCTTGGTGCGCCGCCACAAATGCCAACCACTAACGCCCATCATGAAGAAAGCGGCTGTTAGCAAGCCTGCAAAAAAGACATGCGGAAACTGCACCCAGACGTTCGGGTTGGTCAGCAGGGCGAAAAAGTCGGTCATCACCACGCGCTGCACCTGGCTGCCATCCGGCAAGCTGACGGTCTTGAGCGCGTAGCCGACAGGCTCTTGCATGAACGAATTGGCGGTCAAAATCCACAATGCCGAAAGGTTCGAGGCAAGCGCCACCAGCCAAATCGCGGCGAGATGCACGCCTTTCTTCAGCCGATCCCAGCCAAAAATCCAGACGCCTAAGAAGGTGGATTCGATGAAGAACGCCAAGAGCGCTTCGATTGCCAACGGCGCGCCGAAAATATCGCCCGTGAAGCGCGCATACTCTGACCAGTTCATGCCGAACTGGAATTCTTGCACAATGCCCGTAACGACACCCAGCGCAAAGTTGATGATGAACAGCTTGCCCCAAAATTTCGCCATGCGCTTGTAGAGTTCGTTGCCCGTGCGATAGTAGATCGTCTGCATCACGGCAACCAGAATCGAAAGCCCAATGGTGAGCGGCACAAAGAAAAAGTGGTAAACGGTTGTGACGGCAAATTGCAGCCGTGCTAGGGATAGCGTGTCCATGCCTAACCTCATCTGTATAAAATCGGGTTATGGAGAAAGTGTAGATCGCACAGGCTTTTTTATCAGGTGATGCTTGTCAGCATTTCCGTGTGACAAAATGCACAAATTGCTGTGATAAGGCACAGCGAAATCAGCCATGCTGTGCTAGTAAAAATTGCCTAAATGCATCATTTTGGTATAGGATTATGCCCGTTTAAGCGCAGCATCTAAGGATTAGAGCTATGGGACAATTCTCAGGTAAAGTTGCCATTGTCACGGGGGGCAACTCGGGCATCGGGCAAGAGACTGCCTATCAGCTTGCCGCCGATGGCGCCAAGGTCGTGGTGGCAGCCCGTGATCTCGCCAAAGGGCAGGCGACGGTTGCTCAGATCAAGGCGAAAGGCGGCGAGGCGATCTTTGTGCAGGTGGACGTTGCACAGCGCGCTTCCGTCGAGGCGATGGTGCAGCAAGCAGTGGCAGCCTATGGGCAGGTGAACTACCTAGTGCATAGCGCCGGCGCCGTCGGACCTGTGGCGAATACGGTCGAGGCGACCGAAGAAGATTTCAGCACAGTCGTCACCACGAATATCAATGGGACGTGGCACTGCATGAAATACGTCATCCCAGAGATGCTGAAGGTTGGCGGCGGCGCCATTGTGAACGTTGCCTCTGTGATCGGCGTGATCGCCTTTCCCGGCTTGCCCGCCTATGCCAGCAGCAAGGCAGGCATGATCATGCTGACCAAAGTTGCCGCACTGGAATATGCCAAGCAGAACATCCGCGTCAACGTCATCGCGCCCGGCTCCATCCGCACGCCGATGTTCATGAGCTTTTCCGGCGGCACACCAGAAGCTGAGGCATACATGGCAACCTTCCATCCCATCGGGCGCATTGGCGAGCCACCAGAGGCAGCCAGCGCCATTCTGTGGCTGCTTTCAGACGGCGCATCGTTCGTGACGGGGCATGTGCTGCCTGTGGCGGGCGGTTGGGAAGTGCCGTAGCCAATTTGCTCAGCGGACGCTGAAGGTGCCGATGAACACGCGCTGATCGGCGTCCGCATGTTCGCTTTGTGCCGTGTAGCGCGTCAGGCTGCGCGGATCATACAAGCCAACGGCAACCCGATACGTGCCGCTGGGCAGATCGGGCGGCAGGTGTAGCGTGTGGCGCTCACGGTAAAGGCGCTCAGGCAGCCAGTTGGCAGGCGGCAAGGTGCCATCGCCAACGCGCTGATCGCGCTGCGCCGCCTCGATCAGCGCACCCGACTCATCATAAATGTGCAGGAACATCACGGCGTCGAAGGGCGCCTCAGCCAGTAGCGACCACGCCATATCCAGCGTGAGCGCCCGTGCTGCCGCGTCATAGGTTGCCGTTGCTTCGTGCAGCGCCACCGACTGGGCAAAGGTTGCCACGCTGCCCGCCGCTGCCTCACGCCGATAATCACCCTCATAAAACCAGTGGTAGTAGGGCATGTAGAAGCCTGAGTCTTGCACGCCCTCAACTTCAACGCGCAGCGTCAGCGCCGCACCTGTGATCAGCGCACGCGGCACTAAGGTGCTGATCTCCAGCCACCTGCCCTGAATGTCTGGCACAACGCGCACACCCAATGGCTGATCATCGGCATATAAGCGCAAACTTACCGCATGTTGGGCATGGACGCGCATGACCCACAACAGATCGCGCTCGGCTGCCACCTGCACCGTGAAGCGCTCGCCGCCCGTCAGCAGGCGTCCGCCGTCGGTAACGCGACAGGCTGTGTTGGCGGGGTCGGGCGGCGCACACGCCACATAGTCCAGCGTGTAAAGTTCCGTTGGAAAGCCGAAACGCCGCACCGACTGCCACCACTGGTAGTTGTGCGCCTGCTCGCTTGCCAACTGCGCCACATTCAGGCTATCCACCAATTGAAAATCGGCAATTTCGGCAAGCGTACTCGGTTGGTGGGGCAACGCGGCATAGGCGGCATACGTCCAGTCGGCGCGGTAGAGGAATTGTCCGCTTTCGGTGGCAGAGGCGGCGTTGATCAGCGGATAGGTAGACGGGAAAGCAGCCAACTTTTCACCAAAGACGCCGCTCTGCTCAAAATAGGTGAGTCCGCGTGCATCGGGATAAATGGCAAAGTAGTTTGGGCGCCACGGGCTGGTGTACATCGCTTCAAAGACGGCGCCCGCGCCATGCCGCCATGCCGCCGCTGCTTTCGGTGTCGTCAAGCCGACCACATCATAGGTGGTGCGGTTGCCGAGATAGCGCAGCACGCCTATATCATGCACGCCAACGATTGCCTCAGTTGGCAACTGCGAAACTGCCCGCGCCAACGCCCGTTGGCTAAAGGCAACTTCGCGCGCATTTTCGGCGTAAAGGCGCACCCAAGTGCCGATGTTCAGCAGCAGCACCGCGCCGAAACAGGCAAGGCTGCCAACTGCCAACCACACCGCACGTCGCCGTGGCAGGCGCGCCACAGCAGCACAGGTGTAGCCAAACAGCACGATTAACAAGACGATCAGCGGCTGTTGGTAGCGCTTGAACTGCCAAAAGGCAGTCTCCACCAACGCGGTGATGGCAGTTAGCCCTAGCAGCCACACGCCGACCAGTTGGCTGATGTGACGGCGGCGCTGGCGGGCAGCCCACAGCGCATAGACCATGCAAGGCAGCGCAAGCAGGGCAAACGGCAGTGTGACGTACAACTGTGCGTCGGTAAAGAGTTCTGCCCACAGGCGCGCCGCCGTGTTCAGCACCTCGCTCAGCAGGCTGCCGAAATCGGCTGGCACGTTGTAGAGGTAGCTTTTCGCCTGCATTCCGCTGCCGCTTGGCGAGCCTGTCAGGGCAAAGTTGAGCAGCGGCTGCGCCACAATGCCCATCCCCAGCAGCCCATAGTAGGGCAAGGTGCGCCAGAATTCGGCGCGGCGCTGCCCTACCAACCCATAGAGCGCCGCGCCAAGCCCAATCACGGCGCCCTCAGGGCGAATGAGCGCGGTGAATGCCCCTGCCAGCAGCGCCGCACGGCTGCGATCAGCGCGGGCATACCACAGCGTCAGCAGCGTGGCGTAGATGAACAGCCCTGTCTCCATGCCGGAGAGGAATGCCCAAGCCAGTGAGCCGTGCAGGATGAACAGCAGCGCCGTCCCTAAGCCAAACCATTTGGCGTAAGGCGCCTTGGTTGCCGCTATCAGGCGCACGATCAGCCGTGCCGAACCATACCATGCCAGCACGCCAAGCATGAGCGCCCACCAACTGAGTGCCTCGCCCGTGAAGCCAAGCCGATAGCCCACTGCCAGCAGCGGCGGATACAGCAAGCTGGTGGCGCCGCTGGTCGGCGGCTGATCGGCGTTGTAGCGGAAAGGATGCCCTTCTGCCAATGCCCGCGCATACTGAAAGTGGATGTAGGCGTCATCCAGCGGCAGGATCAGTGCATCGCTTTCAGTTGCGCGCAGCGATGCACCCACAAATGCCTGAATCACCAGCAGCAGCGCGACAACCAAAATTCCCGCACCGAGTTTAGGTGCAAGGCGCCTGATTGCCGCCTTGCCGTGCGCTAGGAGGTTCATGCGCCCTGATCGGTAGCGCCTGCCGTTGATGGGTCATCTGCCAAGGGGTAGACTTGCCAGCCCGCTTCAGGCGTATCCATTTCCTTCAATGCCTGCTCTGGCACGGCAACCATCGTGCCGTTTGCCTCAGCCGCCACTGTGCCGTTGGGCAGGATGATCTCGGCGGTAGAGGTCACAATCCGCCCGCGATCTTTCGCCACACGCCCGCGCACAGTCAGCGTGGTGTGCAGCGGTACCGGCTGCCGAAAGCGCACCTCAATGCGCGCTGTATACATCAGCCGCGTAAAATCGCTGGCGAGCGCGGCGCGGGTCAGCGCCTCATCCAAAATAGCGGTCACCACGCCGCCATGCGCAATGCCCGGATAGCCCTGATGCGGATCGTGCAGCACCACTTCGGCACGGCAAGCGGTGCTGCCATCGTTAAAGAAGCGCAGGCGCAAGCCCTCGGCATTTTCAATGCCGCAGGCAAAGCAGTGGCGCGAATTGGGCTGTAGGGCATCGGGTGCGCCAACGCGCTCCAGCGTGCCAGAAGCAAAAGCAGACTTCATGGGAACTCCTGAATAGGTTGATTTAGTGAGAATAGCCGTTGGCGAAAGTGTCAATCATCAGTTTAACGTCATCGCCAAGCGGATATAACACCGGGCAAGTGCAGCCCGATGCGACGTATTCGCGCACTTTGGCGCGCACTTCTTCCGGCGTGCCGCTGGCAGTGATCAACTGCACCACGTCATCTGGCACCAGCGCCATCGCCCGCTCGATCTGTTCTTCGGTGGCGGGCCACGTCAGCACTTGGGCAATTTCATCCAGCAGCTCTTGGCTAACGCCGCTCGCCTTCATGATGTGCGGCTGCTGCCCTAGATATTGCGTCACCAGCTTGCGAGCGCCGTCGAGTGCCTTTTTGCGGTCACGATCCACACTGGCAACCACCAACTGCGGGCGATCAATGGCGTCTACGCTGCGCCCTGCCACTTTGGCGCCCTGCTCTAGGGCTGCCATTGCCTCCGTGTTGTAGGAGGGCGAAACAAGGTAGTTCAGCAGCGCGCCGTCGGCAATTTCGCCGGTCAGCGCCATCATCTTCATGCCGGTGGCGCCAATGTAGATCGGCACGTTGCGCGGCTCGCGGCGTCCGTGGACAATATCCAGCTCAATGCCGTTCACCTGCACATGCTCGCCCTGAAAGGTGACGCGCTTCATCGCCAGCAGATCGCGCACCACTGTGACCACTTCGCGCATGGCAAGCAGCGGCTTTTCGCGCTTGATGCCGACGTTTGCCGCCAACGGATCCCACCAAGCGCCAATGCCCAAGATGATCCGATTGGGCGCGAGGTCGTCCAGCGTCAGGAAGGTGGAGGCGATCAGCGCGGCGTTGCGCGTCCAGTTATTGATGACGCCAGAGCCAACCTTGATCTTGCGCGTGGTGGCGGCAAAGGCAGCCATCGGCACGACGGCATCGCGCACAAGGCGGCTTTCTGCCTGCCAAACTGCCTCAAAGCCGTTTGCCTCAGCATACTGCACATAGCTGATTGCCTCAGGCAGTTCGTGAGCGTCTTGCAAATATAAAGCGACTCGGTCGGGCATGGTGATTTCTCTCCCGTGTTAGAAGGCGGCAAAAGTCTATTTAGTGGGCAGAGTATAGCGCAGAACGGTCGGCGGCACAGGGCAGCCTTTGCGAAGGCTGCTGCATTGGCACGGGCGGGCTTGTCTCGCCACACACACGATTAACCTACCCTATCAGATCGCGGTAGGCAGGCACACCGCCCAATGACTCAGCGTGGCGCACCGCGTTCCGAATGGCGGCGGCGGTCACTTCGGCGGCAAAGGCGCCTACCGAGAGCAGGTTTGCCTCCACCTGACCGGTTGCCAGCGCAAAGATCGTATCGCCATCAAAGGGCGTATGTGCAGGGCGGATTGCCTGCGCTAAGCCGTCGTGCGCGGCAGAGGCAATGTAGTTGGCATCTGCTTTGCTCAGGCGGGCGTTGGTCGCCACTACGCCGATCACGGTGTTGGTGGGTGGCGGCGTGCTGTTCTGCATCCGCAGCAGGTTCAGCGCGCCGAAGAACTGCCCGTTTTGGTGGGCGCCGGCGATGATCTTGCCCTGCTCATCCAGCACATCGCCAACAGCGTTCACGGCGATCAGGGCTGCCACCATCAAGCCGTTGCCCAACTGGAGTGCGGCGCTGCCGATGCCGCCCTTTGTGGCGTTTGGCAAGCCCATCAGGCGGCTGATGACCGCGCCGGTGCCTGCGCCCAGGCTGCCTTGTGGCACCGGTGCGGCACTGGCAGCTTGCGCCGCTGCGTAGCCCATCGCCGCGTCAGGACGCCGATCCGAGCGCCCAATGTCCAGATCGAACAGGATGGCGGCTGGCACAATCGGCACCACACCGCCCGCTGTTGGGTAGCCGATCCCGCTTTCTTCAAGGTAGCGCATGACGCCATCGGCGGCGGCTAAGCCATAAGCGCTGCCGCCCGCCAGCACAACAGCATGGATGTGCTGCACAAGCCTAGACGGGTGCAGCAAGTCCGTTTCGCGGGTGCCGGGCGCGCCACCACGCTGATCCACGCCGCCGACGGTCTGCGGTGGGCATAAGATCACGGTGCAGCCGGTGATCGCCTGTGTGTCGGTGGCGTGTCCTACACGGAAGCCTTCAATAGCGGTCAGCGTGTCATTGATCGTTGCTGTCGTTGTCATCGTAAAAATCCTCATCTGGCAGACCGTCATCTAAGCGCGCTGCTGCATCATCGGGATCAAGGACGAGGCGTGCTGCCTCGTAGTATGCTTCTGGCACCACCACCTGTGCCTCGCCCAAGCCGATGGATAAGCCCAAGATCATGCCGACTGACTCGCGGTGGATATAGCTAGGGATGCCAAAACTTGCCAGCCTGCCGCTGATGATGGTTGCCTCCAGGTAGCCGGCGTTCGCCACCACCATCCACACAGAACGATCAGGCTTGGCATGTGGATCAGCGTCAGGGCGGGTAGGATGACTCATGCTCAGGAGACCAGCAGGCTGTTGGTGCGGCGCGGGCGGGTTGGATCGGGATCAGGGTTGGTGGGCGAAAGCGGCAGCACCACAGTGAAGGTTGTGCCGATGCCTTCGCGGCTCTCTAGCCAAATGCGCCCTCGGTGTTGATCCACCACGCCCTTCACGATGGAAAGCCCTAAGCCTGTGCCATCGAATTCGCTGGCGGCACGCTCAGAGCGGAAAAACTTATCGAACACATAAGGCTGATCTTCGACGGGAATACCGATGCCCGTATCCGAGACCTGAAAGACGATGTTATCTGAATCGCGCCACAGGCTCACCTTGATGGTGCCGTTGTTGGGCGTGTATTTGATGGCGTTGCCCACCAAGTTCGCCACCATTTGCTGAAGGCGCAGCGGATTGCTGACTAAGGTTGGCAGGCTCGGCGCAACATCAAGAATCAGGGCATGCTCGCGCTGCATTATCTGGTGCTGCAAGCCGTCCACTGCCTTTTGCACAATGCGATCCATAGCGACAGGCTCAAGGTCAACGTTGAAGCCCGCCTCAATGCGGCTCAGCTCCAATAGTTCGGTGATGAGTGCGGTGATGGAGTGGACGCTTGCTGTGATCTGCTCGACAAAGCGCGTCTGTTGTTCGTTGAGGGTGCCAGCGCGCATCAGCAATTCGGAATAGCCAAGCACGGCGGTCAGCGGTGAGCGCAGATCGTGAGCAACGGCTGCCACAAAGTCGCTCTTGGCGCGGTCTAGCTGTTTCAGGTGCGTAATGTCTTGCATCACGGCGGCGCGCCCAACGCTTTCGATGATGGTGAGCTGCGCGTTGAGGAACTTCTCGCCGCCTAGCGTGATCTCGCTGCGCCTGCCGCGCCCGCTAAGCGCTTCTTTGGCAAAGAGCGCCAACACCTCCGGATGGCTGATGACTGTATGCAAGGGCTGACCGATAAAATCGGTGCGCGTGATGTTGAAGGCGTTGCGGGCGGTGGCATTGCAGAACAAAATGCAATCGTTCGAGTCAACCACGATCACGTAATCATCGGTGTCGTGCAGGATGGCATCCAGCATATCGCGCTCGCGGATCATCTCGGCATACAGGCGCGAATTCTGCACCGCCACGGCGGCAAAGTCTGCCAGCAGCGATAAAATCTGCACGTCGTGCGGCTCAAAGGTGCGCGATTCAAGGCGGTTATCCACGCTCAGCACGCCGATCACGCGGTTGGGCGCACGCAGCGGCACATACACAATGCCTTTGACCAAGAATTTGGTCTTGATCTTAACCTGATCAGCATCGCCACCAACCACTAACGGTTCGCCCGTGCGGACGACCTGACCGGCAAGGCTATCTTGCACAGGCAAGCGCAGCGTATGCACGGTTTGCTGGTCAAAGTTTTTGGCAGCGCGCACATAGAGTTCGCCGCTTTGCTCATCCACCAGCATCAGGCTGCCTTCCTCCGCGCCGCTGACGCTGACGGCTGCCTCGACCACGCTGTTCAGCACCTGTTGCAAATCCAGCATGGCAGTCACGCTGGTGCCGATGTGCAGCAAGGTGCTGAGTTCGCGCAGGCGTTTTTCAAGGCGGCGGTTGGATTCAAGCAGGTGTGCTGGCACGCGCTCTTTGATCTGATCTTTCCAGTGGCGGCGCAGCGCCTCGCGCACGGCATTGATTAGCATATCGGCTGTGATCGGCTTGATTAAATAGTCGTAGACGCCGCTGCGTAAGGCGCGCACAGCCAACGCCTCAGAGCCTTCCGCCGTCATCAGGATGATCGGCGCGCTGATGTTTGCGGCGTGCAGCGCCTCGATCATCTCCAAGCCGTTCAGGTGCGGCATCATGTAGTCGGTCAGGATCAGGTCGGGCTGCAAGTCTTGGGCAAGCACTAAGCCTTCTTTGCCATCAGCCGCCGTCAGCACGTCATAGCCTTCCTTTGCCAACACGGTATGGGCAATAAACTCACGGATCGGTGCAGAGTCATCAACGACAAGAATACGTTCGTTCGGCATTAACGCGCTCCCAAGCGGCACAGCATTTCTATTAAATAAGCATAGCGCTTTCGGGAGTTAGGGACAAGTCAGGCACTGGCGTGTGTGTTCAGGCAAACGCTGTCAGCCCTGATCTGATGCGTGCGAGAAGTCAACCTCAGAACCGTGACAGTGTACTGAATTCCGCTCACCCCAATTCTACGCTGAATCCCCTGAATGTGTGGAATCTTGCTGGTTAATTGTATGACCGGAAGTCCCACAGAATATGTGCTGTTTTTTCAAGTGTATGCCAAATATCGTTGCATGTTTCCGACATCAAAATCGCGATTGTGCTTAGCCTCACCCTGTACTTCCCGATAGCTCGTTCCGCTACCTTCCTCAACCTGGCACGATACCGCACCCGCAAAAATCTCAAGCCGCCAGCGGCTCGCTGCGGATTTTTGCTCTGGCTTGCGCCGAGACTTTAGCAGCCGGGAACGGTGACCATTTTCGGGAACTGCGCAAATAGGCGATCTCAACCGATTGGCGCTGCTCCGGCTTTTCGAGCGAGCCGCCTAACGAAAACTCTACACGATGATCAGGATCGGGCGGGCGCTTCTCATAGACGATCACGGCCGATGAGACCGGCGCATCCTCGAACTGCACATCAGCAGGGCCAAAACGGTGTATTCGCAGTAAGGTCACATGTTCCGTCAAATAGCGCCGCAGCATCTCCCCATAGTTCACATCCATGAATTCAGAGGGAATCAGCCACGCTCCAATCCCTCCTGGCGCAAGGCAACGATCTGCGAGCAAGACGAAATAACAATAAAGCCCAGCCAGTCCGTTGACCGAATAGCCCAACAGCGACCGCACACGCTCGCGCAAACTCTCTTTTTGCTCACTGGGTAGGTGATGATGGCGAACATAGGGTGGGTTGGCAAGGATCAGGTTGAACTCTGCCGCGATATCAAGTGTGGTGAAGTCACCCTCTTGCACGTGCAAGCCAAATGACGCCCACAGGCGCTCCGCAGCCTGCGCGGTTTCGTGGTCAAGTTCGATGCCTACTGCACGCTCGATTTTTGCCCGTTTCGCTGTATGTTGGAGTGCGGAATAGAACACACCCGTTCCTAGTGAAGGCTCCAAAAAACGTATGGGGCGGTTTCCGTGACGTTGCTCACAAAGCGCTGTTGCGTACCGAGTGATTTGCTCCGCCAGCAAGGGTGGTGTCGCAAACTGTCCTGAGAAGAGAAACGCGCATCCAATCGCTGCTGAGTCATCAAACGCTGCGTCTCAGTATAGCTCACGTCGTGCATCAAATACCTGCCAACGCCAAATCACTGATGCGATGTTCCCAAACCCAGTCTAATCCTTCGGCAGCTTCATAACCAAGATACCCACTGTCAAAGTAACCGCACAGGAACAGCAACATCTGTACATTTCCACCGTATTTGTCGCGCAACTGGCGTATCTTGGTTGCCTCTTCCTTGCGCCGTTTGTTGGTATTGGTGAAGTCTCCAGCTGATTTCGCTTCAATCAGGATAGGCATCCTGTCCGTGTGTAGCGTTTGTGGCTGAATCACCACATCAACGGGGATATTGACAGACCGTTCCTGTCCCACCGCAATGTTGCGCCGAAAGGCAAATGTCCCTGTCCGCATGTCGAACAGCGCCTCGTGCGCATTCGGGGAGACCTGAAGGCAGCCGTTCTGTTTCAGATAATCGCCAATTAGGGAGAGCTGACGGGCTTCCTGTGCATTTCGGATGATGGGATCCGCTACCGCCCGCACAGACGATCTGCGACAACTGTCGCTGAGCGGTATCGTTCCGCTTCATTGGGTTCGCGCCCACTGCCGATCCATGGGAACAAATCCTGGTCGAGAAGCCGTGAACAAACTTTACAGATACGATCCAATGCTGCGGCCAGATCAGGTTCACTGGTACGACGAGGCAGTTTACCCACCTCAAGGCGTGCGATGAAGTTGCTAGAAACGTGCGCCAGACCCATCAGCCGATCTCGCGCCAGTGGTGGGGCGGTAGACATGCGCAGGGTCGGCAGCACATCAGGATATGTCATAAGGACACTCGGTGTAATGCGCGACATCTGTGCCGTATGCTCTAAATCAAGGCGCACTTTTTCCGTCGCCTTGATCCGTGTTTCCCGATACGCGGTAGGGGCGAATTCCAAGAACCAGTTGTTGTAGAGGTCTATAGAAGCCGCTACATCTGCCTTCCAGCGGGTCGGCTTATCTGCGTTTATCGCCATATCCTGAAACTGCTTGTGCTCAATTCATAATCCATATTCCAACGCTCTCGATTTTACCCTAAAGCGCCTTGAGTTACCCCGATGATCTCGTTCGCTTGTTCTGGAATAATCTTCCCATTCCATGATATTATACTTAAAAGCACAAGTGTTCATATTGGACGAGGTCAGTATATCATGGATGCCAACCAGCATGTTCTCAATCAAATCGTCTCTCAAGCGCAAAGTCCTGAGTCGTTGATTGCTCTCATCTTCACAGGGATTTTTACAAACAGCGTGGTATCGTCAGTGCCAGGTCAGCAGCTATTTGGCAGCAGCAGCAATGCCTTCTTGATAGGCTTCATAACCCTGTATGCGGCATTCTTGCTCGCTGCCAAATTCGGCAGTTTTCTCGGCGACCTTATTGGGGTGATCGGGTACTTCGCTTTAGAGTGGTTCGGGATTGCTTAAGTAATGCCGTGCAATTCAATACCACAGCCCGGCTCATCACCGGGCTGCGTTCTTATCGGTCAAAGTCCGGCTCGTAGTAGGGATCAGGCGTGTACTCGCGGGGATGCCAGTCCTCGCGTTCGTGGGTCAGGCTGAACCCTCCCCGCTGAACGTCTTCCGTTTCTTCCCGACCCAAGTCCTTCCACGTCGTCGGCAGGTCGTAGCCCCGTGCGACTTCCTCCGCGAGTGTACTCATCTCGTCAGGATAGGCGTATTCGAAGAAGTTGAGGAACTCCTGCCGGAAGTGTTCGGCATCGGCCTTGGTATTGAATTGCGCGATCTCCAGTGCTTTCCCGCCGTGTTCAGCGCCTTCATCGGCTAATTCACGTTCAGTGTGGGAGATCACTATCGTAGAAGCGCCCAGCGTTCCACCATCGGGATCGAACACATCCGCCGCCAGCACTTCCAGTCTCTCAGATGGCGTGGATGCTTGAGCCATGCCCGGTACGGGAATTTCCTGCGTGTCGTCGGGATCGAGCCACTCCGTTTTGTACTCCGGCTGGATCGTGAAGCGATCTGGCGGCCCGTCCTTGAATAGGCGCGTGTCATCCGCGTCGAGATGCTCACTTTCCACACCCGTCTGCCATGCTTCGCGCATCAGCGCGTTCAGCCCCTCTTTGCCATATACGCGCAGCAGATGTTCTCTGTCTATCGCCGCAACCTTGTTATCGTTTTCTGGCTCTGGTTCGTAGGTGTTCAGCGTCACCGACTCCAGCCCCAGATAGCCGTTTTCGCCTCGCCAGTACTTTTCGGCGGTAAGTTCCACCGTGTAGGGATTGGCGTACTGCATCACAACAGCGTAGTTCACGGTGTCATCCAGTGGCTGAAGCAGAGAGGTCTCACTCCCTGCGAACGTCGCTTCGAACCATGCCGCACCTTCGAGCGGCGCATTCGCTTCGCGTTCCCGTGGTGTCTGTTCTGCGAAGTCGCGGTACATGGCTTCCGCTGGATTCATCGCTTCGACATTCTGGTCAGTCATCTTACCTTCCTACAACTCCAATTCCCACGTTTCGCGGGTGTATTCCGCCGCTTGTTCGGCGTAATCCGGTTCCAGCGCCATCCCACGCCCGCTCTCCCACAGTTCACGCTGGTCAGTGGCAATCGCCATCGATTCGGCGGCTAGAAAACAGGCATCAATGCTTTCCTTCTCCATCACGCCGAGCAGATGTTGGCTGCTCTCAAAGGCTTTGTCCCAGTCGCCGGGCACACACGGCGCGAGCTGTGCCTCCACCGCGCCTGTCTCCGGGGTACGCCCCAACGACAGGATACTGGCGACGCAGTTTTCCGGGTCGTCGGTATCTGGCTGGAAGATGCCAATCCAATAGGCCGTGCCTGTCTCCGCATCGTAGAAAGGCGGCGGATTCTGGTCAGGGTTGAAGTCTTCGGGCATTATGCCTATCGCACTCAGGGCATTGAAGGCAGGCGATGTCGTATTGACTGCGACATCCTGGTCGGGCAACTCCGCTTCCACTGCCACCTGCACCAACTGCTCGTGCAGTTCAAGCGGCGGCTCATCCATGTCTCGTTCGGCTGCTTGCCCTTCCAGAAAGGGAGAGAGCGTCTCTGAGTCCACTTCGCGCCAGGCGGTCGGCATTTCCCGTTCATGCGCGGCGAATTTGGCGTAATCATGCACCGCGTAGGTGGGCAAGCCGCCGTTGTGGACTTCGCCTTGCAGTTCGTGGTACAGCTTTTCCGCCTCGGCCATATCCTGAAACTGCCCGATTTCGAGGTAGTGTCCGGTGTAGCCGCCATTGACCACGTCCGTGCTCACCTCCAGGCAGCCTACCTCGTAGGCCGTCACTGCGCCCGCATCGTCGGCTCTTTCCAAGCCAACAAACTGTGCATCCACCACATTGAGCGCTTGCGCCCGGTCGATGAGTTCCTGCTCCACCACATCGGGGTTTCGTTCTGCTGGGAACGCCGCGAGGTAGCGCTCCCAGGTGTTCTTCGGCGCATATTCGCCTGCTTCGATAGGCGTGTCGCCTAAATTGAACTCTGCCGGGACAAAGGGATCGTCTTCTGGCGCATAGTCAAACAACCCCATCTGCGCCTCGGACGGCGATCCTGCCAGATCAGGCGGCTCAGGGATAGCGCCCTTGTCCAGTGCCGCCAATTCGGACAGCAGGTCGGCGAAATCAGGCGACATGTCGGACTCGGACGGCGGTTCCGGCGCGAACCAGTCATCGTCGGGCGGTTCGGGTGGAGGCCAGTTGTCGGGAGACGGCGCGAAGAAGTCCGCCACCTCATCGGGTAGGTCAGGAATCCGGTTGGTCATGCCCCCACCTCCGCACGTTTACCCACCTTGCTGAACCGCACCGGACGGAACGTGCCGCCTGTGGTGTATTTGCACCTGGGAAAGTTCGCGCAGCCGATGAACTTGCCGAATGCGCCTTCGCGCTCCACCAGCGCGCCGCCGCATTTGGGGCAGGTATCGCCTGTCGCTTTCGGCGCAGCTTTGACGGGCGCATCACCCGTGATCTGACTCCCTGCCGACCTGAGCAGCGGATGGAAACCTGACCAGAACGCCTGCAACGTCACCAGACGACTGACTTCACCGCCTGCGATGCGGTCAAGGTCAGCTTCCAACCGGGCGGTATAGCCATAATCGAACACCGCCCCGAACCGCGCCGCGAGTAGATCACACAGTTTCAGCGCCATCTCCGTCGGAATCAGCCGTTTCTTGTCCAGCTTGACGCAGCCTTTGGCCCGAATTGTCTTGACCATACTGGCAAAGGTCGAAGGTCGCCCAATCCCTTGCATCTCCAGCGCCTTGACAAGCGCGGCTTCGGTGTAGCGTGACGACTTCCAGCGGCTGACCCTTGGTTAGCAGCGGCATCATCTCGTCGGGTTGAGCGCGTTCGTCCTCATCCAGCGCTTCCTGATACACCTTCAGGAAGCCGTCAAACGTCAGTGTGCGACCCTGTGCCCGGAAGTTCAATGGGTACGGCTGCCCTTGCGTCTTGCCCGCCAGGATTTGCGCGGCACGGAGCTGATAGCGGGCATCCGCCATCTGCGAGGCGACGAACCGTGACCAGATCAGAGCGTACAGCTTCGCGCCATCCGCGTTGTCGCCCGCCATTGCGATTTTGTGCGCCACATCCACAGGTCGAATAGCCTCATGCGCTTCCTGGGCGTTGAGCGTCTCCGTTTCGTAGCGCTGTGGCTGTTCCGGCAGGTAGGCATCACCATAGGTGGCCTTGATATAAGCGCGGGCCGCCTCGACTGCCTCCGGCGCGACGGTTACCGCATCGGTGCGGTGATAGGTGATCTGCCCTGCTTCATACAAGATTTGCGCGACCTGCATGGTTTTGTCCGGCGAGAAGCCAAGCGCTTTGCTCGCCGCTTGTTGGAGCGTAGATGTGGTGAAAGGCGGCAGCGGACGACGCATTTTCTCGCCTGCCGCGACTTTGTGAACCCAGAATGTCGCGCCATACAGCCCGTTCACCAGCTTTTCGCATTGCTCCTGGCTGGCGAAAAGCGCTTTTGCGCCCTTCACCGTGGTCAGCCGAGCCGAAAACTCACCTGCATCCGTCCGGAGCCGGGACTCCAGTGTCCAGGAGGTTGCAGGCGTGAAGGACCCAATTTCACGTTCCCTGTCCGCGACCAGACGCAAACACACACTTTGCACGCGGCCTGCTGAGACCTGTTTGCCCAACAACTTGCAAGCCAGCGGCGAGATGAGATACCCAACCAGCCTATCGACGATGCGCCGCGCCTGCTGCGCTTCGACCAAGTTCAGGTCAAGCGGGCACGGATTGGCGACGGCAGCCAGCACCGCGCTCTTGGTGATGGCGCTGAAGGCGATACGGTGAACCTGCTTCTCTTTGGGCAGCTTCGCCAGCGCCAGAATGTGCCACGCCATCGCTTCCCCTTCCCGATCCGGGTCGGTGGCGATGTAGATGGCTTCCGCCTCCGCATCGCTTTCAGCAGGCGACGCACGGTGTTGCCTTTACCCGGCAGGATGGCATACTGCGGCGCGAATTCAGCGTTAATGTCTACGCCAAGCGCGTCTTCAGGTCAATCTCGCACATGACCGTAAGACGCCTCGACACGCCAACCATCACCCAGGAAGGCTGCGATCTTCTTCACCTTCGCTGGACTTTCCACAATGACCAGTTTGGTCATGTTTTCTTCCCTTTCGTCAACTCTGTTTCAGGGCGCTGACCAGTCTTCGCAGCACCTGGCGCATTGCTCGTCGCGCCTGTCGGTGATAGATGAGTCGCCAATTCCTTCTGGCGCAACACCAGAAAAATCGGCCACTCTCGAAAGGCATGGTACGCCTCTTCTTCCATTGCCTTAAAAGGGTTGGTGACGGGTGTTTTCGGCATAGATTCTCTCCCTCGTTGTTTTATGTCGTGTGGAAGTGCCCTACCTCGCCCTCGCTGGGACGGTTATACAAGTACCAAAGCCCCTCGTCCTGAATGTCGAGGACGAAGTGAAAGCGCGGCAGGGTGGCAATGATGTCCCGATGCTGCGGGTTGAGGTGCTGGAAAGCGGGATCATCCCGAAAGACGTGCATCCCCTGCCGCTGCGAGAATACGACCCGGATCGGGCAATTCTCAAACACCAACCGCGCCTTGCCTTCGAGGAACACACTCATCTGCTGGTTCAGACCCAACTGGACAAAATATTGCGGCAGCCTTTGATTTAGGCGATGTAGCCCGCGCTGTCGAACGCTATTTACCCAACAACACAGGTGGTTCTAAAGCCAAACCGCGCAAACGAGCGTAGGTCACTGGCTTTTTTGTATTTCTCAAAGGAGAGAAGACCGTGAGTAAGCAGAATTCGAAGAAACCCGCTTTACCGGGCAGCACTGTGACGATGGGACTGGATATCGGCTACGGCGTTGTGAAGGCTGTCACTGCCGATCAGGTGGTGATGTTTCCATCGGTCATGGGTCACGCCCGTGAGATTAAGTTCCAGCAGGAAGATATGACGCGGCAGCATCCGGGCGACCAGATGACGGATGAGGATGGGGATTGGTTCGTCGGCGATCTGGCGCTGGCACAGCTTCCGCCCGGTGAATTACTCCGCTTACGTGGGCGCACGGCGAATGAGTCCACAATGGGCAATACCTTTCGTCTCAGACTGGCAAAGGTTGCCATCGGGAAAGTCATGCAGGTCATGTGGAACCGCGACATCGTGCATATCCGCATCGCCACCGGGTTGCTCACCGACCACATGCGGGATGCAGCGCAGTTGAAGGCTTCGCTGCTTGGTCAGCATCTCATCAAAACGGATACGGCTGAACTTATCGCCAACGTCTCCGAGGTGATGGTCATGCCGCAGCCTTATGGGACGATCTATGCCAACACCCTAACCGAAAGCGGGGAGATCAATCGTCAGCACACCTACCGCAGAACCGGTGTCTGTGATGTAGGGACATACACCGTTGATCTTGCTTTGGATGATGAGGGGGAGTTCGTAGACGCGGAAAGCGGCAGCGTCGAGAGCAGGGTGTATACCGCGCAGGAGCGCATTGCGGCAGCACTGGAACGGGATTACCGCGAGAAGATGCCGTTCAAGATCGTTGAAGAAGTGCTGCGAACGGGAATTTTCCACGCCAACGGGCAGCCGGTGGACTACAGCGAGATTGTGGAAGAAGCCCTTGCCCCACTTCGCAGTGCAACGCTGAACCTGATGAGCGAGAAATGGCAGCGCGGGACAACAGTGGATGTGGTGTACCTGTCCGGCGGCGGTGCGGAACTGGTGGTCGAGAACGTGCGTGAAGCCTATCCGCAAACCCAACTGGTGCAGGACGCGCAGCTTGCCAACGCACGCGGGTATCTGAACTATGCCCGGTTTATCGCCCGTCAATCATAGCGGTGTAGGGGTGACGGGGTGTCGGTCAGGTGCGGACACGATTCGGACTGATTCGGACACCCTGTAAAGGAGATGAGGAGATGAGGTATGGCAAAGCAAAAACGAGCGACGGCGACAGTGAAGATGACCTACAGCGAGGATAGCGACCTGATCGCCTGGTGGAACAGCATTCCGCGTGGCAGCCGCAACGCAGTCATGAAGGACATGATGCGGGATTACATCGAAAATAACCGGGGCGGCTACCGTCCGATTATGCCCAGAAATGTGCCGCAGCCATTCGATCCGGGGCGCTTTACGCAGGTGTGTGACGATGCAGCCTGGATACGAACTGCTCTGATGGACTTGCCGGGCTATGTGGAACGAGTCATCCAGCATGTCGCTGCTGTAGGTGGGGTGCAGCCCAATATTCTTTCACCCACTGGGCAGGGTGTCTTACAGGGAGAGGAGGTTTCCAATGAGGATGCGACCCGGCGCGAAAACCGAATGAAGAAAGCGAAGTGGTAACGATGGATCGACGACAACCAGACGTGTCTTACAGACCAAGTAAAGCAGGGCATGGCAGAGCCATACCAGTCGCAGCGTCGAGGCGCAGCGACTTCGCCAGACCCCGTGTAACGGGCGTGAGTAACCAGAAGGGTTCTCACGGGGTCTGGAGCGAGCTAAATCCGCTCGCCACTCATGCGCCGTGGGGGCTGATGCAGCGGCTGTCGCCCCTGCATGAGTGCGGCGGTGCAGAGGTTCCGCCGCACTCGTGGACGCGGTTCGCCGCGCCCACCGAACGCACCCGTGACCCGGATGCGTTTCAAATCCGCATCACGTTCGTTCAGCAGCAAAACGAGGAACAGAAACTATGAACCACCGTCAGACAGTCACCGAAATCAGCAAACGCCTGCCGCGCCTGAAACGGCGCGATGTGGCGGAGATGCTGGAAGTTATGACAGAACTGTGGCTTGAGGCACTGGCACAGCCCGGTCAGACAGTCACCGTCGCCGATCTGGGTAAGCTGCTGGTCGAGGTGCAGACCTTTCGCAGCGGCGGCGCAGTCGGACGGCGCACCCTCAAGCGGGTGTATGTACGTTTCCGTCCAACTAGGAAGTTCCGTCAGTTCGTGTTGAATGCCTATATAGAGGCCGGTTGGAATTTCGCTCGCTGGTGGCAGGGCTGCCGCACGAACAGGCAGCCTTTTTGGCGCCAGTGCTGGCACAGGCGATGAGCGGTGAGATGGACAAACTACAAGAACTCGCGGGATTGATTAGCGGGATGAGTGCTGACCAGCGGGAGGTACTCATCGAGGAAGTGGGTGGATATGAGCAGCCAACAAGGGACATATCGCCCAACTTTGAGCTTTAGCCGAGAAAGCACACAGGGAAAAGAAGCGTCGTCGTCGCCAAACGTTTACGCTCCAAACCCCTGTGTACCATTCAGATAGGAATATCACGAGTATGACACAGAACGACGTTGTGAACAAGACGGACACATTCGACGCGCCAAATGCCAACAGACACGAATTCCTGAACGCGCTCTATAAAGGAAGTCCAGAGGAACTGTACCTTGAACTGCGCTGCATTCACCCGACCACCGGGGAGGCACGTTCACTGTGGGGACGCATAGGTAACAAGCGCGAACTGGCAGCCGCACTCAAGCAGGCAGAGGCATTGAACCGCGAGGGCTTCGGCGTGTACTTCGCACCCTGTTTGCGGAAGGCAAAACAGGGCAAGGCGGAAGCCGCTGCACTCGTTCCCGCATTGTGGGTGGATATTGACTGTGATGGCGATGCCCACCAGCGCGCTCAGAACTTGACGCGGCTCAGAGACTTCAACCCCGCACCATCATTCATCATTGACAGTGGAGGCGGCTGGCATGGCTACTGGCTGTTGGATGAGCGGTTCCCGCTTCAGCGTGATGCTGACCGGCAGAAAATAGCGGGTATGCTGCGCGGACTGTTCGCAGCGTTAGGCGGTGATCCCGAATATGTGAAAACGGTGGCGGGGATTATGCGTCTGCCGGATTCGGTGAACACGAAGCCAGAGCGGGGCGGTGTCGTGGTCACTGTGGTCGAGTGCTACGCAGAACGGCGTTATCCGCTGGATGCCTTCGCCTGGTTGGAGTGCCAACCGCACCAATCGAGCTTCGATGGGTTGAAGGTGGCACCGCTGAATGGACACCATCCGCTGCCATCGCGCACCGAGACTTATCTGGCATCGGGCGCTGCGAACGGCAGCCGCAGCACGGAACTGTTCGCAGCAGCCTGCCAACTGCGCGATGCGGGCTACAGCCAAGCTGATGTGGAACGTGAACTCATTCCACGCCACCTTGCCAGCGGCAGCAGTGAGCGCGAGGCACTGGCAACCATCCAGAGTGCCTTCAGCCGCCCGGCACGTGACCCCATTTCTGCACCACGAGAGCAGGCACGCCAGCAGGTGGAACAGCTTGTCAGCCGCTTTGGGCAGTCAGAGACCGAACGTGAACATCCAACGATGGAACAAATCAGCGCGGCTGTGACCGCCTGCGCTCACCTCAATCCTGTCGAATGGGCAGCCGAGCGCCAGCGTCTCAAGATGTTGTGTGGTGATGGACTGAAAATCGCTGACCTTGACCGGCTGTATCGGGAAGCGAAGCGCGAACTAGACCGCGCTGCCTTTGCCGCAGCACCAGCGATGGAACAGTATCTCATCACCGATGGGTGCATGGTGTTTGAAAAGCAGACTGAACGCGGCACCAGTCGCCAAACTGTCGCGGGATGGGTTGGACGAGCGCTGGAGCGTACTTCCCGCATGGATGATGATGGGCAGGTGGAGCATCTGACGGTAGTGGAACTGATCTGCGGTGAGGAAACACTGATGCTGCATGTGCCAAGCGAATTCTTTGGCGACCCCAGTGCCTTGCAGCGTTTTATCGCTGGACACGCGGGTGAGAACTTTACCGTCCGCGCTGGAATGATCCGCCATCTTGCTCCTGCAATTCTGGCACTGTCAGGAACGTATCCGCGCCGGAAAACCTACCGTTTCATGGGCTGGACGGAAATTGACGGCAAGTGGGTGTATGTTTCACCAGAGATGAGTGTCAGTGCGAAAGGGCAGGTAAGCGAACCACCAGAGGTTGAGCTTGAAACACGGTTGAGGGACTATCGCTTATGCGCCGGAAACTGGCAAGACAGTTTGGAAGCATTCAGAGCGGCAACTGCTACACTTCCGAGACATCTCGCACCGTCCTTGATTGCCTTTGCCATGCTGCCTGTCGTGCAGCGTTTCTTCCCGGCAGCGGCGACACGCCCGGCGGTGCATCTGGTCGGGACATCCGGCAGCGGCAAGTCGGAGATTGCCTCACTGCTAACCAGTTTCTACGGGCAGTTCACCCGTGACACGCCGCCCGGTCAGTGGGGCGATACCATCAATACCGTTGAAACACTGGGGTATCCGCTGGCAGACAGCCCGTTCTGGGTGGATGACTACAAAAGCATCTACGCCGATGAGAAAACCTTCACCCGTTTTCTGCAAAGCTACTCACGCGGGATGGGAAGGGGACGCTTGACCCGTGAAGCGAAGGTGCGCCATGAAAAACCCTGTCGCGGACTGCTGTTATCGACTGGCGAGACAACGCTTGAAGGGGGGCTTCGATCTTGTCGCGTATGTTGGTACTGGAAATTCCACTCTGGGAAAAGCGTGATCCGGGTGGTGCAGGACTTGCAAAGCTGGAAACAATACGCGACCAGCTTCCCGGTTTCACTGCCCGATTCATTCAGTGGGTTGCGGCTCAAGCGGATGAAGGAATACTGGCGAAGGAACTGGCAAGTCGTTTTGAGTCGAATGTAAAGGGCTACCGTGACAGCCTCACCAGCAAGTTGGGGCGGCAGGCGAACACGGGACGCATGGTGCAGAACTGGGCTGTGTTGGTGACCAGCTATCAGATGCTCAGGCAGTTCATGGCGAAACTAGGCTGCGACGAGGCGTTACCCTCGTGGCAGGACAGCATCGTGGAAACGGTGAAGGCGGTGCAGCAGGAACGCGCCGGGCAGGTCTTCATCGATACACTGGGGCAGCTTCTCGCCAGCGGGGAACTTATGCTGGCAAAAGACATGCGTGAACCGGAAGAACCCCGACCCGGAACGACCATTGTCGGCTATCTCGACGAGCGTTATGTCTATCTAAGGAAGACTTATTTGTGCAGGTGTTGGAACGTAGTTTTAAACGCCACCAGAATGGGATGGAAGAAGCCATACAAGTAGCGGGTGATGACGTGCGCGAGCAGATGCGGGCGGTAGCGCACTGGCTGATGTCCCAACCGCCGGTCAATATCGCTCGCATGGGCGAGTCCGACTTTCACGCCATCAGTCCGGCGAATGCTGCCCGCCTCTCGCAGTTGATCTTCGACTCTTTGCGTCTGCCATTAACCGAAGCGCTGGAACGCTCGCAGCAGGCGGGTATTGTGAACCTGGATAACCCTGGACTCGCCGCGATCACCTTTGTGTCTATGGTAGAGATGATTCACGGCGATAACGCGCCATACATGACTGGTATGAAAGGCCAGATTATCGACCAGTTGATTGATATGCAGTTATATGGCTGGCTGAAGCGTTAGGTTTTTTTACGTACAGATACTGAATCAGGTATGACTATCTTCCTGACGACCCAATATCTGGAAGAAGCCGACCAACTGGCAGGCCGAATCGCCATTATCAATGCGGGCAAACTGGCGGTGGAAGGCAAGCCCGCCGCACTGAAGGCACAGATCGGTGGTGGGGCGATTAATGTGGATTTGCACGATAGCGAAGCCGCTGCCCAGGCGCGGGGTGCGTTCAGCGACATGGTGATACAGGCTCAGGCCGACGGACACATCTTACGCCTGTATCTGCCGAATGCCGCCGAGTCTGTCGCTACAGTGGTGAACCGGTTGCAAGCCATCGGGCTGACTCCGGGTGCACTGACTGTCACCCAGCCAACCCTTGATGATGTCTTCCTTCAGGTGACAGGTCAACGCTTCAACCCGCAGTCCGAAGCGGCTATCGCTTAACTTAACAGGAGATTGCAATGCAAGTCTCAAATGCAGGTCTTATGGTCGATAAGGATGATAGCCCCTCACGACAACCGTTTTTGAGCGCCGTCTGTATGATGACGCGCCGCAGTTTAATGGCACTTCTGCGGGAGCCTGCGGAAGTCATCCTGCCGATATTTCTGGGCATATTCTTCCTGATTGTGTACGAAAGTTCGCTAAGGGGGGCGGCAGCGCTTTTTTTGGAAGGACAAAGCTATCTGGGCTTTATTCTACCTGTGTCGCTTATCAGCGCCGGGTTGAGTGGCGTGGGTGTTGGTGGGCAGGCGATTATCCGTGATGTGCAAAGCGTCTAGTTTGACAAACTGCTGCTTACCCCGCTTCATCGTTCATCTATTTTGTTGGGTCCGATGATTGCCAGCGCTTTAGCCCAGGTCTTTCAGGCAGGCGTGATTATTGTGCTTGGATTACTGCTGGGTTTGCGTCCGTCCACCGGTATAGTGGGGTTGCTGGTAATCCTGGGTATATCGCTTCTGTTGGGACTGGGCTTAGGTGGTTTCGTGATTGGCATTGCGCTGCGTACCAAAAGTGCCAGCCTCACGGGCGCATCGACGTTTCTGGTCTTTCCTTTAACGTTTCTCGCGCCCATCTTCACACCTTTAGAACTACTGGAAGGCTGGATACGCACTGCGGCTGAGATTAACCCGTTGACCTATATTCTGGATGTGGGACGCACGCTGATTAACACCGGCTGGGATGTGGAAATCATCCTGCGAGGAATCACTGCCCCCGTCTTACTGGGATTGGCAGGGTTTGCATTCGCTTATTTAAGCCTGAGGGCAGGCACACGTCGCCGCTAATCAACACTTTAGACTTGGAGACAATATATATGTCAGTAGAAGGTAAGATCGCACTGGTGACAGGCGCAAACTCTAGACTTGGTAAAGCCACGACTCTGGGATTGGCACAAATGGGCGCACACGTTGTGATGGTATGCCGAGATCAGGTGCGCGGCAAAGCAGCACACCAGGAAATTATAGAGCGTAGTGGAAACACCCATATTGATTTACTGATGGCGGATTTATCGTCACAACAATCGATCCGTCAGTTAGTCAATACATTCCGGGCAAAGCATACGCATTTACACCTGCTGATCAATAATGCTGGTGCTGTATTCATGCAGCGCAGGCTCAGTGCCGACGGTATTGAAATGTCACTGGCTGTCAATCATCTAGCACCATTTTTGCTCACTAATTTGCTGCTTGATACGCTCAAGTTCAGCGCCCCTGCCCGTATTATCAACGTTGGCACACGCATCAGCACCGCTTTGAATCTGGAGGATTTACAGTTCAAGCAGCGTCCCTATCGAGGATTACAAGCCTATGCTCAGACTAAGCTGGGCAATATTCTTTTCACTTATGCATTGGCGCAGCGACGGGCGAAAACCGGAGTAACCGTAAATTGTGTCCACCCAGGTGTATTCAAATCAAATTTGGGGAGTAACAATATCGATGAGCCGTTCCTGTTGAAAATGGCTGGATGGTTGGGAAAGTTCATACTGCCCGATGCCGATCATGCGGCACAACGTATCTTGTATCTGGCAGTTTCACCGGAGGTAGCAACCGTCACGGGTCAGTATTTCGGCAATCGGAAGCCCCTTCAATCACCGCTCCAAACCTATGACATCAGCATTCAAGAACAATTATGGGAAATCAGTAGCTCATTGACATCTTTAAATGTCGGGTAATGCTTTCATTAATCCACACTTGTATCAAACACTATTGCTGTCACAGATGAACCAGCGAACCTGTCACAGAAACACATTTAGACCATAAAACACGAAATTACACAGGATATCCACAATACTCATCAGTTGACTGTACGTGCAGTTGTGACAGGTGTGACAGCGGTTCAGTGTTCAAGATATGATGTCCCTATAGCAGTGAGGATTACCCTTCAATACATTGCCAAAAGCGCTTGAAATGCAGCTCTTTTTCCTCGCACAACCGTCGGCGCGGCGATTCTACAGCACAGGCAGCCTCCCTATCAAACATCGTCAGGCAAATACGCGGGTGGCTTTTTTGTTTGACAGGTTCCCTCCTTGTGCTGTCCCGGCATGTCCGAGCCGGTTGTGGCTCGATGTGCTGGCAGATTCCAGCGGTGTGACGAGGGAGTGTTCGTCATGACTTCAGATTTTCGTCCTCATATTCGCATCCAGATTAAGCCGTTTCCGCGTGTTGCGACCTATCTGACTTCGTGGGCGGGTTCGATGACCTTTCAGCAGATCTATGATGATCTGGCGCATTACGTTACCAACGTGATGAAAGGCAAGGGCATCCACCGTACCACCTACCTGCCGGACTGCATCCAGCATGGGTTCATGGCACTATGGCTTGAACTCTCCGAAAACAAAGACTTTCTCGCGCAGAAAACCCGCCAGCAGGCGGCGTTTTTTATTCTGGCACGATGCAAGATTTCGAAGCTGCGCTACTACGATGACAAATACGACAGCCTTGAGGAGCTGATGAGCTATGACTGGCGCAGTAGCTGGGATGAACACACCATCACCGGGTTCTCATCGCCAAGCGGTTGGTGGAACTCGGTTGAGCAGTGGGCAACCTGGGCAGCCGACATCGACATCCGAATTGATGTTGAGCAAATCATGCGGAAGCTCGCAGCGAAGTATGCTGACTCGTTCAAGCGTCTGGTCGCGCTGTACGCCGTGACGACACAGGTGACGCGCAAGGACGCGGCGACACTGGCAGGTGTGACACCCTGGAACTGGCACAAGACCTACGAAGAACCGATGCTGCAAGAGGTTCGCTGCGAATTCGCGCAGGTGTTTCTGGAACATCACAGTTACACCCTGCCGGAGAAGCAGCCAGCCGAGAACTGGAACAACGGGCAGTTCACATCGCCGTATCAGAACTGGCGTGAGCAGTACCAGCAGGGGCATACCGAGCCAGCCGAGGCGCTGCTGGAGCAGTACCGCCACACCATCTGCATCGCCGGAGCGCTCCGGGCGCAGATTGACGGCAAGACGTGTCGCCAGGCAGCGCTGGACATCGGGCGCAATCCGAACACATTTCCGAAGTATATGAAGCGTGCGGCGAGGATGCTGTCAGCCGCTTATGCCTGACTTCAACCGTCTTGGCTGAGACGTTAAACCAGCCATATTTTTTTGCGAGGCGAACATAACGCCACGCGCAGACACACGCAAGCCGTCTAAATGCCGTCAGTTGGGGAGATTTTACTATCCTGATACAACTTCTACTGTATAATTGCTGTATAATTGAAACTGCGACATATCTCGTATCTCTAGCGGTGATAAATAATACAATGTCAAACATAAAAGACTTAGCAAAACAGTTTATTAACTCGCGCCTTCCACCAGAAGAACAATACCAACAGCTTCTCCAATTTGTTCCTCAAGACACATTGGATAAAGCGTTTGCAGAATTCCGCAGGCAGACAGGACGTGTGCGGAGGATGACCCCACCTCCACTGCTGTCCCAGGAAGGTGGCGACCAAACAGGCTGGTATCTCGGCGGCGATAAACTCCCTCATGCCCGCTTCTGGCCGGCTCTGAAAGAACATTTGCTTTACAAGAAAAATTGGACACAGGATGCCGTCGATTCGATAAACAGTGCTTCCGATAAAATAGTTGCTTGGCTTGAACATCCGGTTGCCAGCCGTTTCCAAACCAGAGGATTGGTTGTCGGCTATGTCCAGAGTGGTAAGACGGCTAACTTTACAGCAGTAATTGCAAAAGCCGCTGACGCTGGATATCGCGTTTTCATTGTGCTGTCTGGAACAAAGATTTCACTGCGCGCCCAAACGCAGCGCCGGCTTGATCGTGAATTAGTAGAACTGAATGATGTACTCTGGTATACACCAACGCGAAATAACGACTTTAACCTTTTAGACAATCCCAACTACTTCTTAGACCCGGATAAGGACAGCTACGTTCTCTGTGTGGTAAAGAAAAATTCGCCAATACTGCGGCGGCTCATTCGATGGCTGTCTGATGCATCTCCTGAAATACTGAACCGCTGCCCATTTCTGATTATTGACGATGAAGCTGACGAAGCTAGCATCAATACCGCAGCAAATCAAGCGCAAGGCGATCCTGAAACCTATCGACGTACTGCGATTAATCAGAGGTTGATCGAACTCCTTCAACTGCTGCCTAAAGCCGCTTACATAGGTTATACAGCCACGCCCTTTGCCAGTGTCCTCGTCGATCCACGCTCTAAAGATGATCTGTATCCACGACACTTCATCGCTGCGCTGCCGAAGCCCGATGGACATTTTGGCACGGAACGCATCTTTGGACGCGAAAGGCTGCTGTGTGATGAGACTGACGAGGAATTTGAGGGGTTAGACATGGTGCGGATTGTTCCTATTGAGGAACTATCATCGCTTCAGCCAGTTGGTCGAAATCACTATGATTTTCTACCAGCAATAACACCCAGCTTGTAAAATGCAGTGGACTATTTTTGGATGGCTGCAGCGGCCAGGTGGGTGCGTGGTCAGCAAAATGAACACTCTACAATGTTAATCCACACTACCCAATACATTCACATTCACAATACGACGCAGAATCTTATCGAGCATCACCGACGAGATGTGCTGCGAATGCTGAACGGTCCTCAGCGTGATAATCTACTTCAACAGTGGCGGCAGCAGTGGGATGATGAACAATCGCGTTTACCACGCGATCAATTTACTGAACAACCAGTTTCCTTTGATGCGCTTTTACCACACCTACTTGAAGTAATCACACAAACTCAGGTTGTCGTCGATAACTACCGCAGCGAGAACCGCCTAAACTATGAGAACGGTACACGGCTGCAAATCGCAATTGGCGGCAACACTCTATCGCGCGGACTGACCCTTGAAGGACTGCTCGTGAGCTTTTTTGTGCGTGCGGCAAACGCCTATGACACCCTGCTGCAAATGGGCAGGTGGTTTGGATACCGCCCCAACTATGCTGATCTTCCGCGTCTTTGGATGACAGCAGAACTGCGCGACTACTTCTATGATTTAGCCACTATTGAAGCGGAAGTACGACAGGATATTGAGCGATACTCAGAACTGGGAATGACACCTGAGCAGTTCGGCGTTCGTATCCGTACACATCCCGCACTTGCTATCACAGCTCGTGCAAAGATGCAGCACGCAGTACAGACGCGAGTGAGCTACGACAATAACAACGTTCAGACCGTTCTATTTAACCATCGTAATGCGACATGGCTTCAGAGAAATTTACGAGCGGCAGATGATCTAATTAAGCGCATTCGAGCGTTAGGTTATCAACCTGCCGAGAGTTTAGGGCACCAGGTGTTCTACGGTATATCCGTCGACATAATTACCAACTTTCTCGACCAATATCAGTTTCACAAAATGAGCCGCGAGGTATCAACTCATGCGCTCAAAGATTACATTCGCCAGCAAAATCGCCATAATGCGCTTCGGCAGTGGAATGTTGTTCTGCGCGGTGTGACCGCCGGAGAAAAAGCGCAGCGCGGCAGCATACAGCTTGGCGGCTTGACTGTCCCGCTTTTGGAGCGTTCACGCCGTACCACGCCAGTCGAATACGCCAATATCGGTGTCCTGATGTCCGATGGAGATACAGGAGCAGATTTAAGCATTGAACGTTCGCACTATAAAGGGAGAAAAGCTCACGAGATCCGTGAGATGCGACAGGCTTACAGCAATACCAAAGACCGCGGAATGCTGGTTTTATACCTTATTTCCAAAGACTCTCAACCCGGAAAAAGCTCTGCAAAGACTAAACGCCCTCTTGAAGCAGCCGACCATCTAGTGGGTTTGGGCTTTGTGTTCCCGCCCGCGCCTCTGGGGTCAGTCTTTGACGTGAAATATGTAGAGGTCAATCCCGATCATTTGGAACAATATGTAGAACCTGATTTTCTCGAAGAAGACGAAAGTGATAGTGAAGCATGATAACGCTGGAAATTATTCAGCGAATCTGGTCATTATTTCCACCACCTGCGCCAGATGGCACAATTGAAGTGCGTGAATTAGATATTGCCGCAAGTCATTATGGAAATCCACTGCTCACAATAGATGGAATAGGTCAACGCCACCTGCTCATACCTGCACCTCGAAGCACAAAACCGATGCATGATAAACGCAGCAGCGGTGTCCAACTTCTTGTCACGACATGGGGGGAGGGTGAGAACCGCAGCCCCTATGTTGATCTTGTTTGCCTTAAGCCTCATTTGAATGGGCTGTTTGACCTCATCATATACGATGTAGTATCGGAATTACTGAAGTCGAGAGAAACACCAGATCGTGTTTGTCTTTTAGTATTGAACCGCTGGCGCGAACTGCTGGCACGCGACACAATTCCTTTGCCAGATAGAAGCACCATAGTCGGGCTGTTCGGAGAACTTATAATTCTCCGCGATCTGGCTCGTATTAATCCACTTGCGTTGAATAATTGGACCGGCCCCGACAAGGGAAGATTTGATTTCTTTGGACATGGAAATGCTTTAGAGGTGAAAACCTCATTTCGAAGGCAGGGGATTGTTCTGGCAATTCATGGTCACGATCAGCTTGATCCTCCGTTAAGCGAAACTCTCCATCTTGTTGTTCTCCAAATCGAAGAAACACTAGGGGGTGGGGAAAGCCTCAGTGATGTGGTGAATTCACTGGTCAGCATCGGAATCAATCAAGTTGATATTTACAGCAAACTGGCGCGACTCGGATTTTTTCCTGAAACTTTGACGCTGATTGATGACCAGCGTTATGGAATTGTCGAGAAGCGTATGTATCTAGTGAACAGCGAATTTCCCCGTATCACAGGATCAAGTTTCATAGATGGAACACTGCCGAGAGGAGTTATATCGTTGAGTTATCAGATTGATCTCTCTGTCCCGCCGCCCTATCCTATCCCAAAGGCAAATACTGCTGCGGTTTATAGGTCGATAGTGGAGGGTCTATCGTGATGCGTCTAGGTCTAAATTCAGAACCAGTCAGCCCAACTGGAAGTATCAGCTCGACGGGAATTATTAACCAGCTAGGTCGTCCTAATTTAGATACGCTTGCCGTGCTTATCCGTGAAACAGTTCAAAACAGTTGGGATGCGCGGCTTTCGGACTCCGAGCCGCTGTCTTACACGGTTCATGGTTGGACATTGAGCGCATCACAAAGACAAATACTATCTGAACAGGTATTTTCAGAACATCCTGATCCCAGAAGTCTTTCCTTGATGCGGTTGGACAGCAGTGTGCCTTTACATGCGCTGGTGATCGCAGATCGGGGTACAACTGGACTGGCGGGCCCCACTCGTGCCGATGTCGTGCCTGAAGGTTCGCCTCGCAATTTTATCAGCTTTTTGAGAGATGTCGGGCAGCCATCTAACCAGAATTTATCTGGTGGAACTTACGGATATGGAAAGGCATCTCTATATCGTGCCAGTGGTATGCAAACCATCCTTGTTCATACGCGGTGCAAGCTTGAAAACGGACGCTTGGAAAGTCGATTCATGGCATCAGCTCTAGGGAATCGCTGGGCTGACAGCGGGGGCAGACAATTTACTGGACGGCATTGGTGGGGGCAGGACGGAGGTGAGGTTGCTGAACCTGTTCTAAACGAGGATGCAGATCTACTCGCAAGAGCGCTTGGTATGGGTGATTTTGGCGATGATGAAACTGGAACCACCATACTCATTCTCGATCCGCTTTTTCATGACCGTCTATCGGGACAGCGGATGCGATTTGAGGGCATCGAACGAACACCCTTGCAGGCGCTGAATTTGATGGCTGAGTATGTTCTGTGGTTCTTCTGGCCCAAGATGCTGGATAGTGGCGCTGGGCGACCCGCGATTTACTTTCATCTCCAGTGGGAAGATACACCTGTACTTCTCCCCCATCCATCATAATTTCCGCCTTTAGCTGGATTTGTAGAGGCGATGGAGCGATTGAAAGAACGTCGAGATGACGCGCCGATGATGCAGTCCGTTGTGAAAGAAATTATGGCAGAACGTCCTCGTCAGCATCTGGGCAAATTGGCGCTTCAACAGTTTATTGTGGATAAAGTGCTTTGGTTCGATACAGGTGAAACAGAGTGTCCTTTTGAAGCAGTAACACATCATACAGCGCTTATGCGACAGGCAGAACTTGTTGTGAAGTACCTTGAAGGGAGACCGCTTCCCAACAACAAAATTGGCTACGCGGGGGTATTCATCACTGATGAGGCTGTTGATAGTGTATTCGCCAGCGCGGAACCTCCAACCCATGATGATTGGAATTCAAAATCGCTAACCGATGATTGGCACAAACGCTATATCAATGTTGCGCTCCGTAAAATCAATGAAGAGATGGCAGGGTTTGTCCAATCTCCACGTACTACAGTGCCAGCAGGAACATTGACACCATTAGGTGCCTTTGCAACCTGGCTTGGGGAAAGCTTGATACCCGCCGAGTTAGGGACATCAGCGAGCCGTCCACGCCAGCGTCCTAACATAGAGCTTCCAAATTTCCTTGTTCGTACTGATACAGGTACTGCCTCTAGTTCCCCTCGTTTATTGGATTCTCCTAACGATGATGGAAATGCGGCGAAATTCAACCCAGCTAACGGATTTACGGTGTTCGATCCTCACGAAGCCAAAAATCTCACCCCGCCCTCGGCTTCATCGGATCAGGATGAAGATACGCACGAGCTGTCCAATCCTCCAGCTGCATCTGGATTCTTCCCTAGTGTCGATGTTTCAGTGAGCCATGATGATCCGCCTCCTGCCCCGGCGGTCCCTGTATTTACACCTCCCGTCGAGAACAGCCGTCCACCTGCTCGAAAACCCATCATAGGGCGCTCAAGTGCTGACATCATCTATGATGAGTTGGTGGATTATGAAGGGTCTGCCGCGCTGCTGGTGACATTCAATGTTAAACATGCTGAAAACGCTGATGGAACAACTGTCTCATTAAAAGCACAGGCTGTTTTAGACAGCGAAACAATAGAAAATGAACCACCCATTGGCGGGACCGCCGCACAGGTTGTCCGATGGATTTCACCAAACGGACAGACTTTTTCAGATAAAGAGGGCAGTATCTATATTGCAGCCGACCAGCCTTTAGATCATTGGCAGGTTCTTGTGGTGCTTCCAGACGATATGATGGTCAATGTTGACGTTATAGCGAAAGCAGAGATGGTGCCATGAAACGTGTACAGCGCAGACCCTATTTGACACCATTACCTGATCGAGTTGTGGTTGAGCAGTGGCAGCAGCAGGTCGGTGAACGATTCGTGCCGCTTCAGCACCGTTTGCCTGGCTGGGACGCAGGATCAGATATTGGTGTCCGCAGCGAGGTGTTCGTCAACGTTAAAGACATTTATCAAGACTGCCGCCTAGAGAATGATGCTCGGCTCCGATTAGTTCTTTTATGGGAGTCATCTGGAACCAAACTGCGTGGCAGCGGCGGCGCGGTGGATTTCTCCTATAATGGCGATTCTGGAACAGTTTCACTTACTGCCAATATTGATGGCAAGCTCCTCGCCGATGAGTTAATCCTATTTGTCAAACTGTTGTTTATTAGTCCCAGCAGCACCCGGCATCAGCTTATACCGCGAACTACTGGCAGTATCCTGCTAGAAACACCTCCCTATAAAGTTCAGCTTGAGGGCGATGGTGCCCGCTTTCCAATCGAAGTCATTGACTTCACCACGACCCATTTCCCGCATAACGCTGGATGGTTTCTCTCTTGGGAACCTGAAGATTTAGATCAACCGCTGCTTGGCGATGTTCGCCTGTATATCAACAGCAAACATCCACAAATTGCATCGGCTGTCTCAGATTTACAACCTGAAACTGAAGGCATTCGAGAGGCGGTACGACTTGACCTTGCTCAAACCTTGATACGCGGTGCTTTATCCAATGAAGCCTTTATTCAAAATCCAGATCGCTATGCACCAGGCACTATAGGTGCCGCCGTGAGAGCTATGATCCGCCTGTATTTTGAAGGTTATCAACTGGACAGTGTGCGAACACTCATGCGTTCACCTCACTTATTTAGCGCCCATCTTCAAGAGAAGATAAAGATTTTTGCCCATGACCAGTGAACTCTATTATCTGTATCCACGCCTACCTCAACATATTGCAGAACGGTTGGCTGAAGCGCTTATTCGGCAGTCCCCGACAGAACTGTCTGAGGTCTGGGGAACAACTCACGAGGCAGCAACGTTTGCCCCTACTGGTGGAAACCGGATCACTCCGAAGTCATTAGAACTTCTGCGCGCTGCTGTATTGACTCTGGCGAAGCAGTACGGTTATCCGAATATCCCTGATAAAAATGGGGCACGAGCTTTTGATGTTGACTGTGGGATTTTACTGCATCAGAAGATGCAGATACATCCTTCAGAGGCATCTCACAATGAGGTCTGGTCTTTTTTAGCCTGCATTCTATTGCCAGATATTGTTCGCTGGCGTTTCGATGACAGTGATGACACAATGCGCTTCGTGGGACGGGAACGTGGAATGCGTCGTCACACTTTTGGGCGGCTGTGGTGGCGGGCTTATCTCGCCCATAATCCCAGATGGGAGAACCCATATGATCTGCTGCACCTTCTAAATGAGGACGACTTTGTACAAGTTACGGAACGAAGTTCAATCGCTGTTCGTCCGACACTCTTCCGCGCTTTTTGTGTTTCCTTTGCGCGTGCTGCGAAAACTTACGACACACTTGCACGCCGAGATTTAATTCGGGAAGCCAGTAAGCGAATGTATCGCCTGCTCTCGTTGATAGCTGTCGAGGCCCTGAGTGAGCAGGAACTTCGTGTACTAACGGATGATGTCTTTAACAAAACAGCAGCAGCCTTAACAGAAGCTGTCGAATTGCAAGCGTAAGGGGCAGCCAATATTTGCATTCTACCGTATAATGGTTGGAGCAAGCGGAACGTCTGTTCAGGTGGTTAATGCTAAACGAAGCAGGGAAGATACAGAGGTTTCAACAAGCAATGATTGATTACTGGGATGTGCATGGAAGGCATGACCTTCCGTGGCGCAGTACAAATGATGCTTGGCGTATTCTTCTAGCAGAGGTTCTGCTTCGTAAGACAACCTCGGCACAAGCAGCAGCGATCTACGAACAGCTTGCCGAATACACACCCTATGATATTGTGAGCTTCGACATTGAAGCACTCGCTCAGATATTGAAACCATTGGGAATACATTATGTTCGAGCAGAGCAGCTCCGGCAAATCGCTCAAACGGTGATTGATACAAAAAGTGAGGTATTGAAGTCTGATGAACTGCTGCGGAAACTTCCGGGCATAGGACGCTATATCTCGAATTCGGTGCGCTGCTGTGCTTATGGGGTGTCGGTGCCAGCGATGGATACGAATTTAATCCGAGTAATGGGCAGAGTTTTTGGATGGAAGTCACAGCTAAAACGCCCACGCGAAGATCGGCGGATGTGGGATATGGCGGAAAAACTCGTGCCATCTGATAAGCCGCGAGAATTCAATTGGGGCGTATTGGATTTTGCAGCTTCTATATGCACCCACCGCAAACCGAAATGTGATATCTGTCCCATATCTGATATTTGCAACTATTATGCTGCCATTCGGCAGATAGATACTTTGGAGCGTGCTGAATGACAGAGAAAAAGAGAATTATTGCTTCACTCTTTTCTGGTGCTGGAGGGTTTGACTGGGGTTTCCGCAGAGCAGGGTTTGAAACGCACCTTGCTGTGGAACTCACAGAGCATCCAGCCAAAACAATCGCGCATAATCTTAAACTAAAAACACTTCACACGCCGATTGCGCCAATGCTTCATGACCTTCCGGCTGTCGTGCAAGGTGATGTTCGTGAAGTCGATTTTTCACACCTTACATCTTTAAATCCTGACGTGCTGATTGATGGGCCTCCATGCCAAGATTTTTCTATATCTAAGGGCAGTAAGCGGGAAGGACTAAATGCTGGACGTGGAAAGCTCTATTTGGAGTTTTTGCGAGCATTAATGTTTCTTCAGCCCAAGATGTTTGTGTTTGAAAACGTTCCAGGTTTTACGAGCGCCAACGGCGGCTTGGCTTATCAAACCGTGCTGGATGATCTACAAAACTTAGACACCCACCGACAAGAAGCAATTGCGGCACAGCAGCCGGTTAAAGTGCCACATGAAGTGGTTCAAGACTATGTTATTTTGTTTAACGGGGTTGTCGATGCTCCTGTGGTTGGTGTACCGCAGACACGTCGCCGACTTATCATTGTTGGCATCCGAAGCGATCTGGTTACGTTTTTAGACGGACTTGACGGCAGCTTGCGGGACGGTATTTCCTCAGCACTCACTGGATCTGTATGGTGCTTTAGTCGCTATCCCCTGACACCAATTGAAATCTTTGAAGGACAGCCGCTCCATAAATTGCAAAGTAAGTACCGACAGGTCATGGAAGACTACCGGAGTTTAGCAGAGGACAAGCCGTTTGAAAAAGCTTCTGACTGGTGCAGTAGAGTATGGGAGAGACTGACCTTCGATGTAGTTAAAGACTACTACGCCGCCAACAGGCTGAATTATGAAAAGGATCATGACCAAAACTCCTTTGATTTAGCAATGCAGCAGCATGAGGAACTTCTTAAACAGCTTGGTTGGCTAGATAAGCCAGTTTATGATTTAAAAGATTCTGCCAATGATATACCTAAGCAAACATCGGCAGTTAAGGCGAGAATGTTTCATATCCCGCCTGAGGAAAACGCTGAGTTTGTAGATGGAACCGAATGGCATGTTGAAAGTAAAGAAATTAGCTTTATTTACCGCCGTCCTTCCCCTTTAAAACCTGCATGGACTGTTATGGCATATGGGGGAGGGGGAACATATGGTTATCACTATGAGCGACATCGCCAGATGCTTACATTGCGGGAACGGGCGCGCATCCAAACTTTTAGTGATGAATTTGAATTTATGGGTTCCGAGGTTCGCGCCCAAATCGGAGAAGCCGTTCCGCCTTTATTGGGAGAACGCATTGCCCAGGCGGTAAGAGACGTTCTCGATCAGGTGAATAGACCGGCGGAACATACTTTAGAAATTACAAGCTCGGTTTGGTTTGCTCAAACAGCGGATGTATAAGTTAAGGGCAGCAAAACTCAATTAGCCTCCGAAATTCCCCATAGAGTTGTAAAATTGACGGTCACTTTGCCAAAATTGACGGTCAGATTTGTCAATTTTACACAGGTTACACAACCTGACTTTGATAAGCTGGCTGCATCGGTAAAACGTGGGTGTACCACATACTGAGCAGTCAGCTTTTGATTCTGGCGGAGAGCCGAAATATTTCAGACACCTTCGCAAGATTGCTAACCCGAAACTGGAAAAATGCAGGGTTCGCACAGGAGCAGTGTGCTGCGCTCAAACCATGCGTAAAACAAAGGAACACGACTGATGGAGAGACCCAACATTCCTACGCTACCTGTTCGGCAGGTAACACGCAAAAGAATCTTTGCGATGCGGCTGACGGACAGGGAACGCGCTGAGATCGAGGTGCTGGCGAAACAGCTTAAGCTGCCAGACTCATATATGGCACGGTATTTCATTTTAGAGGCAGTGAGATACTACAGAACGAGACTAATGCAGGAGGCAGCCGTTGAAGCCTGAGCGCCTGTTAGATGAACAACCACATACTGAACCCGACGGCATCAACCTGCTGTCGGTGTATCGCTCCATGCTTCGCATTGTTGCGCGGTTGGGCGAAAGTGAGTACCCTGAAAGTAATTCGTTGTTGCGCCAGACCGAAGTGTTCCACCACCCCGATCTGGCTGACCCCGCGAGTGATGATGACACGTCGCAGAGGCAGTACCAGAAGGGTTTCAGGTGACGGATCATCTGGAGCGGCGTTCGCCCTTTACAGGAGGTCTGACACCCTCGCAGGATGGACTGCGAAACATGCTGGTGAATGTCGCGTACATCGGTCACTGGATTCACAAAGGCGCGATTGTCCAGTTCAACAATCATGAGGGCATTATTCCGCTCGATCTGTTCATGTATGCCTACAATCGTCTCTCGCCAGTCGATTTCTACGGCGAACCGAACCCGCAGTATGTGCCGTATCGTCCCTGGATACGCCACAACAAAGACGAACGGGAAGAACCGAAACCGACCTATGCTTACCTTGCCTACACCGATGACCTGCCAGAGTATCCCCACCGGCGGCTGACCTGTTCATGGGCGACAGAAGCAAAGCACTACAAGTACCAACTGGCAGAGTATCCCTACCGCTCGAACGTCTGGAACATCAAAGCCTCGATTGTGGATGGACTGGTGGATGAAATGCTGCTGGAACGCCTCCATGCGACCACGATTGACGAGGCGCTGTGGCAGACAGTGCTGGCGAGTCTGGAGAACGTGGATCAGGCAGATGTACGGCGGGCGCAGGCACGTTACGAAGCCGCCGAACACGAGTTGGAAGGCTTACGCGCCGAGTTGAACCACATCCAGTCTAACGAACACAAAAGCCGTTCGCTGGTCGAAGCTCGCCCGGTGCTGGAACTCATCATCCAGTGCTGGGATGACGTGCCGCGTGAGGAAAAGCGCGACCTGTTCGAGCAGTTTGCCCGTTATATCAAGATCAGCAAAGTGACACGGCACACGAAGCACATCACTGTCCACTGGCGGGATGGCAGTATCTCCGAGCGCAGCACCACCCACAAAAGTACAGGTTATTTCTGGGACGAGGACGATCTGGCGAAGCTGTGCGAGATGATTGAAACAGGGGTAGACCAGTGGGAAATCCTGCGTGCCTTCCTCGACTACACCTGGCGTTCGCTGCAAGAACGCTACGCCTACAAATTTGGGAATGGTCGCTATTCGGCGACCTATACTGGGAAGAAACCGTATAACCGCAGTGCCCGCTGGTGTGACACCGCCGAATATCAGGTGGAGCAGCCCGTATCTAGCACAGATGTGCCACAACTCGCCGTGAATTCGCTCTCGACTGATCGATTGCCAGCAGTTTCTTGCGGCGGGTGCGGAAGGTCTTTGCCGCCTCGATCAGGAAGTCCAACAGTGATGGATAGCGCATCAGGCGGTAGACTTCATCGACGGCGATGATGCGCGGTTGCTCGTCGATGAGCGAGTCGCGGCGGATAGCCGACAACACCTGGGCATAGGCAATCGCCAGCATGATCGGGTCTTCGCTCATCTCGTGGAATGAGAAGATGCGTGGCCCGATCCAGTCCCGCCCGCCCCGCGAGAGATCCACGTTGGTCTGCTCGTTCAGGAAACTCGCCCACGGCCCGCTGCCGCAGCACAACCCGGCGATCTCGTCCGCCAAGTCGCGGGCGATGACCTTGATGTGCTCTTTGTCGCCCAGTCCGCGCAGGATGTCGCACAGCGTTTCCGGCGTGGGCGTGAGATCGGGCGTGACCTTTTGCAGGTCCGGGAAGCCGCGATACAATAGGTCGAGTGCTTCCCCAAGCAACCCCCGTTCCAGGTTTTCCCGCTGACCACCTGACAATGCTCGACCCAACACCGTCTCGTACAGCCGTGTGACATGGCTGCGCTGTTCGGTTAAGGTCGGAAACATCACATCGTTCGGGTTCATGACCGTCGTGCGGGCGCTCATCACATACCAGGGCAAGCCAAACGCCTCCGCCACGTGTTTGCCGTGTCCCATCGGCTCGAGCAGGTCGAACGGGATGCTGTTTTCTGCGTATTCACGGCTCAGATAGCAGTTGCAGTAGAACGTCTTGCCGAAGCCCGACACGCCCACCCAGATTTCGTGGGTGGCGCGTTTATCCCGCCACGAGTCGTGAAACATAGGATACGACGCGCCGACCGCCTCGCCGCGCAGGATGCCCTGCGTGCTGGACAGTTTGCGGTAACCGAGCGGCGCGAGCATGAGCGCCAGCTCCCGTGAGGTGACGGGCCATGTCGTTTGAGGCAGTCCGATGGTTTTGGTCGGTTTGGCGGCGAAGTAGCCCACCGCACGCGCCAGCAGTTCGCCCACCTCCTGCCGCAGCAGGAACCACGCCCGCGTCTCATTGACCACCGCCGCGACCCGCGCTTTGAGCGTCTCCACGTCCGGCGCGGCAACCGCAATGGTGATCTGCGCGAGATGTAGCGCGTCGCCCTGATTCATCTCCTGTAACGCCCGGCGACAGTCGTTGACCCGCGTCACCGAGCGGCTGTCCTCGCCGCGAATGGTCGCCAGATGCACCTGATAGGCCGCGATGATGCTTTCCACCGCGTCAATGCCGTCATTCCGGTCATAGGTCTTGGGAATATTCACCGTCAGCGCCAGCGGGAAGTTCAGTCGCAGCAGCGAGGCCAGCGGACGGAAGAAGTTCCAGATGGAGGGTAGAAACTCGTAGGAATTGAGGATCGCCCAGACTGCCCTCTCACCGGGACGGCCCACCGGCGCGAGATGCCAGAACGGACTCTCCCGCAGTTCATATTGCCCGTTGAAGAGCGCAGGCCATACCGTTTTGGTGACGGGCGTATCGAACGCGGAGGTGATGCCTGCCGCCAACGCACGCGGGTTTTCTTCCGACCAGAGTGCCATACCGCACACCGCCCGTTGATACTCGGCGGAATCCTGGAGCAGCTCGTAGTGCCGCCGATATTCCATTAGCAGGCCCGCCCGCTGCGCATCGGCGGTTTCACGCGCGGTGCGGCTGACCTGCGAAATTTTCTCATCCAGCGTGGCAGGAATCTGCCAGCAGGCGAAACGTGCCGGGGTATGCAGTGCTCGCAGCCAGTTGGCAAAGCGGGTTTGCAGCGCGTTTACGCCATCTTCGGTGGCGTGCAGCATGATATCGAACGGTTCGATGAGGAAGGTGCGCAGCGGCGCATCTTTTGCGTTCGTCTCACGGGCCATTTAGTGCACCTCCACGAATTCCAGCCCATCGCCACGATCTGCATCGGCGGCCTGGGCAAACGTGATCCATTCGGCGAGATTCGCCTCGACCTAGGCGGCGGGTGGCGTGAACAGTGTTCCCGCATCCAGCCGCGCCAGATCGGTCGGGATTTCGACCAGCTTGCCGACGCTCCCTGTGAGGCTGTGCGGCTGCTGCGCTGCGCCAAGCATCAGGTTCCCCCGCACGCTGTAGAGCGGCCGCTGCCAGCGCAACCGGGATGGCGACATCCGGCAGCGCAAACTTGCCGAGCGTATAGACGATGCCGCCACCCACACCTACCAGCATCAGGCGCTTGAACGGTACGCCCATGAAGCCCTTTTCATCGCGACTAAGGACGTGCGATTTGAACTCAGCGACCATGACGACTCCTTCCGAACGGTACTGGGGAAGCCAAGTCCGTATGCGCTTCCCCACCCGATGAATACTGAACTTGCCGATGGCTCAGGAAAACGAGATAATGGTCGTGATGCTGCTGGCGGCGATGACGAAGAGCAAGCCCATCACCACCTGATTGGCGGCGCGGGGATTGTCCTTTTTCCAGTCCCCGATCAGGGGCCATGAGCTGCCCATATACATGATGCCGAGGCCGATAAACCCCAGCACCGCGCAGATGGGCGCGATGAGCTGCGCGATGTCCCGCGCATCGGTGAAAAACTGGTTGATGGCGTCACGAAGCGACACGGTTGGCGTCTCCTCTGCTGAAACGGATAGCTGGGGCAGCGCAGCGGGTGTGTAATCGGCGCTACGGACAGTTCGCGGGTGAGGCTGTACTCACGACCAATGCGCCGCCCCGATACTGCTCAGAATAGCAGGGCGCGGTATATGAACAGTGGAATTTTGCGGTTTGGGTATTGGGAAGTTTTCGGGTAGAATCATCCCCTGTGCCTAACGAGGTTAGTCTTGGTGTGCTCAAGATGGATAGACGGTATGGTACTGGTTCAGCTTGATGATATTGAGGAGTTTGAGCGAGTCAAAGAGATACCGCGACAGGCGATTAGCGATGTAATACTCAGTGAAGTACGTCAATTAGACGAGCGAACGCAAATTGAGCCGTTTCTACGCGATATCTTGGCAGACAAGACTGAAACCCCTCATGGTCCAACGGAGATCGCGGATATCGTAACTACCCACGTCACCTTGCGTGGGAAGCCCACCCTGACTGCGTTTATCAACAAAGGTAAGGGCACAACCAAAGTCAGAGCAAAAGAGGTGTCTCATCAGGTTTCGCGGGTGAGGCGTATGCCCGGCGTTGGGCTAATTATTCTGCTGGCGGTTGGGAATATTCAAGATGATATAAAGGCAGACTTGGCACAAGCAGCGTTCGATGCCCAAATAGATTACATGATTGCTGATGCGACCGATATTGCCCGCCTCTTCATTGGAGCGGTGAACTGATGAGACAGTATCTCTGCTTACGAAAGGCTCAATGTTCCAACCCCGCAAATACTACATCCGCCACCTGACCAAGCAGCAACGCAAACGGCGCTAACCCATCCGCCGGGATGCGGGTGCATGGTATAATCTGCACAGGGAAGGGAACGCGATGACTGACCTGATGGAACGGGCGTTGGCGGAAATCAACAAACTGCCAGCGCAGGAACAAGATGTTTTGGCAGCTTGGATTCTGGAAGAACTGGCCTCAGAACGGCGCTGGATGGATGCTTTTGCCGCGTCACAAGACTTGCTGGCGGAATTGGCGGATGAGGCACTGGCGGAGCACCGCGCCGGGAAAACGCGGCACCTCGACCCGGACACCCTGTGAAATCGCACACCACCGAACGTTTCCGCAAGCTGTTTGCTGCCCTGCCCGAATCCGTGCGCGAGCAGGCGCGGGAAGCCTATCGTTTCTTTCGGGAGAACCCGCAGCACCCCGGCCTGCAATTCAAGCGCGTTCACCCCACCAAGCCGATTTACTTAGCCCGCATCAATATCGATTACCGCGTCCTCGGTGCCCGTGATGGTGATGAGATCGCCTGGTTCTGGATTGGCAGTCATGATGACTACGACAAACTCCTCGCCCGCCTGTAACGCCTCACCTGCATTGCGTACCGATAGACGGCCCCATTTAAGCTCCCAAACGGCTCTCCCGCCCACGCCCAATAGATCGTCACATCCGCCGCCTGACCCGGCAGCAGCGCAAACGGCGCTAACCCATCCGCCAGAATGCGCGGACCGGGCGGGTTGGGCGCGTAGCCAAACGCCATCCAGATCGTTTCCGCCGTGATTTATGCCGCCTCCACGCCACCGTTATAGAGCCGCAGCTGCACGGTCACGCGCCCCGGCACCGTGGTGACCGAGATCACCTGCACATCCAGCCGTTCAAACGGGAGCGGCGTGGCAGTAGGCACTGGGGTCGCCATCGCTTCGGGCGTGGGCAGCACACTGCCTACCTCGCTCAATGCGCCCGTCCGGGAGAGTTCCTGTTCCGTCGGATAGGTCGCGGTGACGACGATCCGCGAGGCGGTGGGCATCCCATCCAAGCCGCGCTCTCCGACCAGCGCCAGCACCAATCCCAGCGCCACCTGCCGGAAAATGCCTGTATCACTGCGCACGACTTCAGTTTTGAAAGCAAACGTGAAGCGCAGCGTCGCGCCGGTGTTCATCTGCACGGTGAAGGCCGTTCCCGCGCTCATCCGGGCGAACAGTGCCGCATTCTCCGGCGAGTAGGGCACGCCTATCACCGGGCGCACTGTCAGGCCAGCAATATACGAGGCGGTATCCGGGTTGGGATCAAAGCGCCATTCGGCAGTCTGGATCACCCTTCGCTGCACCACAAAGACGCACGGCACCGTCGCATCGGCCAGCGTCACCCGCAGATTGACCGGATAGGCGGTGGTTTGGTCCGCATCCCCACTCCGGATCACCGGGTCCTGATCTTCCAGCGCAATCGGCGTGGGAGTCGGAGTGCGGCGCGGCGTGGGCGAAAGCGTCATGGTCGGCGTGACCGTCAGGTTCTCCACCACACGACTGCCCCGCCCGCCGATGTGCGTCAGGATGAGCAGCAGCACAAACGCGAACACCGCCCCGCCTATCAGCAGCACAATAGGACGTGGGCGCTTGGGCGACTCGCGTTCCAGAACCGTCTCCGGCGCGACCAGTTCGCTGCTCTGTTTGGCCGCCTCCTGAATACGCGCCGGGTAGCGTGCCCATCGCACGCCCACCGGGACGAGCGCCGTGTCGGTATAACGGGTGAGCAGTTCAGCCGCTACCTGCCCTTCGAGCGCGTGGGAGCCGGACGCGCCCGCATTGCACACCTCGCGGTCATAGACCGCCTTGTAGCGGCGCTGTCGTTCGGTGGGCACCAGTTCCCAGAGGGCGGTCAGTTCCGCCAGCGACAGATCACGCAGTTCGTCAACGGCATAGTAACGCAGCGTCTCGGTCACGCTTCACCGCCTTTTGACGCGCCGATCATCTCCGCGCTGCACGCCGCTTTCGGGGGTATCGTTGCCCGCTTCCACCGTCACCTGCACGGTAGGCCGCACCTCGATGTCGGGCGCAACCTGCACATTGGGGGCAGCAGCAGGCACGTTAACCAGCCCATAAGCCGAGATGTCGTTGGGCAGTACACGAGCGGCATGTTCGAGCGTATCTACCTCGCGTTCGGCATCCGCCCACGAGATGCCCCGCGTACCCTGTCCCTGCTGGATCAGCTCATCGCGCGTCTTGTCGGTGATCTTCCCTTCAGGCGACTCCTTGACTTCACGCACGACCCGTTCAGTCTGTTCAGGATTCAGCCCCATCGTAAGCGCCTGGTTGGTGAATAGGCCGAATCGCGCCAGATCGTTCTCAATAGGCGGCTTACCGTCCCGGATGGGCGTGACGCCCAACGCGCCCGCCATTGCCTGAGTTACGGCGAAGTTGTCAGGGTTCGCCGTTCCACGCGCCGCCAGCAGCGCAACAGTATCGCCCATTGTCGAGGCCACATTCGCGCTGCCGGACACCTGCAACCGCCCTTCAGCGGCGCGCATCAGCCTTTCGGCAGCCTGCATCAGCCGATCCGCCACCTGTTCCAGTTTGCCTGCCGAGGCGTCGGCACGGGAAGTCTCCGCTTTTGCGGTGGGCGCAGCACTCCGGGTGACATCGGTGATGTGCTGTTCCATCTCCTCATCCGTCTCCTGATCGATGTAGTCACTGCGCTGTGCAGCAGTCTCAAGCTGGGCAGCCGTCGTAGGCGCATTGGGTTGCGCAGGGGTAGGCTCACCGGACGGCAACGCAACTGGCGTAAACTTGCCCATGCGCTGAGGATGGAGCGGGGTGAACTCGCCCTCGAACGGCTCCTCTGGCGCTGACCAGCGTGGGCCGCGCGTTAATCCAGCCAGCGCTTTGCCCACCGCAGGCACAAGCATTGGCTGTCGCCAGTGCCCGTCGTCATCCTCATAGGTGTTGTCGGGGTTTCGATCCGTCAGCAGTGCTGCGCCGACGGTTGGCCCGGTTAGCCTACCCACGACGGGTACGCGCGCGCCACCTGGCGCGTGACTGCGCCCTCCACAAAATGATCTGCCGCCTCCGCCAGTTCAGTATCACGCAGCCCCGGCAAGCGAGTCAGTGTGCGTGCTGCCCCGGTGAGCAACTGTGAACCGCCGAAGGCCACGCCTGCCGCCTGCGACCACGACGCGCCGTTCATCAAAGCGCTTGCGCCCCCCAACGTATTGCCAACCAATGACATGCCGCCCGTGGCGACGGCTGCACCTGCCGTGACCGCTGTTTGCGCGGCTGCGCCAACCGAGACCACGCTGCCGCCTGTCGCCTTGCCGAAGGCGTCAAACAGGCGGTTGAAACTGCGCCAGATCGCTTTCACGCCCGACCAGAGCAGGATCAGCATGAGCAGCAGGCAGATCAGGCCGACCCCCAGCACGACGAGTCCGTTGTTTGTCCCGGCAGCGGCCAGGAAGAACGAAACGACCAGTGCTTGCACCATCGCAATGATCACCGTCTGGACAATCGTTTCAATCCACTGGTCTACCACCGACCAAGCGATACCCTTGGTGCGCTTGAAGAAAGCGAACAGGATGGCACAGGCGAAGGAGATAAAGGTCAAGCCTTGTGCAATAGTCAGGCACAGCGCAACGATTTGTTCCGTGATCCCGAACAAGACGAGCGGCCACGCCGAAACAAGCCGCCACTGGGCCGTACTCGCCATGCTGATCGATGCAGCGCGCTGCTCATCCGTCATGGTCGGGAAAAAGACGGGCTGTTTGGTGTTGTCGAAGAAACTGCCCGGTCGCTGCCACTCCCAGGGAATGGCAAACGACTGCGGCGGCACATGCGGCTGGCAGTTGTCGGAGGTCGGGTAGGGATAACCCATCACATCAATGCCATCCGTGCGCAGATAAGCCAACGCGACATCCAGCCCATTGATGATGATGGGCGCACCGTGCCCGCCCGAACGCCCCGGGTACGGCCCGAAGTTGTCGCAGGGCGTGAGAATTCCCAGATCGCTGGTCGCCACATTGTTCAACGAGGCCAACGCCGCTCCCGACTGGCCTTGCATGGTAGACAGCACGCTCAGGTAGAACGCTGAACTCACCGTGCGGCGGAAGTCAGCCATCCTGCGATAGAGCGACGGCCCGACCTGAAAGAAGATCAGCCCCGCCACGAACCACAAAATGGCGCTGCGCGGGCTGACCACATCGAGCCGGACAATCGAGGCCAGCATATAGGTCATGCCCAGCACGAACAGCGCGATGACAAAGGCCCAACTGGTGGCAATGCGGAGGCTGTCGCCCGTTTGCTGGATGAGCGGCACAAACGCTTCCGAAGCCAGCCAGTTGGTGAGCAGTTGGATGGTGTAGCCCATCATGAACGCGCCGCGCAGCAAACTCCACTGGAAGGTAGCCAGCATCATCAGCAGTTGATACCAGAAGGTGTCAATGGCAAGTTGAATCTGTCGAACAATATCGCCAATAATGGGCATCGTTTATGGCTCCTGTATCTCGCCGATGCAGTCGGTGCTGGGGCGGTTCAGCCACGACACGATGTTTGTGCCTGGCACTTGAGTCGGGCCGCCCCGCGTGGTCAAATCCAGCGCATAGCTGATCCGATAGGCGGTGCCCTGCGGCCCAAAAGCGGCGAGGGCGAAAAGCATGGTTTGTCCGGGCATGAGCGCCGCCGGATCGTAGGTCGGGCTGATGCCCGCCGCCCGCGCCGCATCGAGACTTGGCCCCACACGCCTTGCATCGTGCCGCCCATAGGCGTAATCACCTCGCTCATGTACATCTGCGCCGCCGGGTACAGGTTGTACTCCAGTGTCCCGATGTTCTTGACTTCCAAGCGCCAGACATAGACGCTGCGCGGATTGCCGTGCGCATCCGGTGGCGCAGGCAGGCTTTGTACCGCCGTCACTCGGAACTTGAGGCGCAGCGTTGCGGTGGTGGCGTACACGGGATCGCCGACGAAGTAGTCGTTGGTGCGCACGTAGAGCGTCGGCGTAGGATAGGGCGTGTAGGTCGGCACGGGTGTTGGGTAGATCGGCGACGGCAGGCAGCACGGCGGCGGATTGGGGTTGGTGAAGAACGGATAGGGGTAACGTGTGACCGTGAACATGTAAGCGTAGCCGCCCGCGACCGTCAGCGACGCGGTGTTCACGTTCGATGGGATGCCCAGTGGATACGCGCCGATCACTCCCGGCACGCCGTAAGCCGCATACCCGATGCTGAAGCTGCCCGACCAGATCTGTCCGGTTGTCGTCATCCCCGAATAGTTCAGTTGGATGCTGCCGACGTTCTGCGCCAGATACTGGACCGTAACGATGCTCCGCGTCACATCCACGTAGCTGTAGTTGAGATTCGCCTGGAACGTCATCGGATAGGTGGGCGGGCTGGTAGGACGCGGCGTATCGGTCGGGCGCGGTGTGGCAGATGGGCAGATATACTGCGGAAGCTGTGTCACGCACAGATTATCGGGCGTGCCTGCGCAAGCCAGCATGGAGACGATCTGCATCCCAATCACAAGCAGTAGGGCGAAGACGATAGGTCGTTTTATGAAATCAACCCCGGCTGATTGCCCGGCGGGAGCAGCAGCGAGAAGCTCTGTTCGCCCGCTCGACCGCCAGCGATGTTCCAGAACTTGCCGAAATACGGCACAACGAGGCGCACTGGCGTATCGGTGAGCGTTTCCAGCCGCACAAAACCTTCAGCGTTGGTGAACCCGGAGGCGATGACCTGGTTGGTGCCCACCGTGACCAGCCGCACCGAAATGCCTTGCACCCCTTCCGCAGGCTCGATGGAGCGGTTGCCGTTTTCGTCATAGGCGATGACCAGCGACACAGTGACTACGCCGGGCGGCAGTGGCGTGGCCGTCGGTTGGATGGTGGGCGGGCCAGACACCAGACGCACCTCAACAGCAGCAGGTGAGGGTGTGAAGGTCAGGGTAGGGCCGGGCGTGAGCGTAGGCGCGGGGGTAGGCGGCAGGCCGCGATAGACCTCCATGCTGTCTAAGGCCACCATGTAGCCCGTACTGGCCGGATTCTTGCGCCCAGTGTTGACGATTTCAACGGTGTGCTGCCCGTGCGTGAGCATGAAGATATCTGAGATGAAAAATGCCGCGCTTGGGCTGTACGAATCAATTTCGGCGTCCACCCGCCCATCAATGCGAATCTGGAAGATGCCATACAGCGAGTAGGCCACATAGCGCACCCGCAATCCTGCTCCAATAAAGGTCAACGTGACCCGCGCCTCCGGGTCGGCGGAGTAAGAATAGCCCCGTGCCGTGGCGCGGTTAGCGCGATAGGCGAACCAACGCCCCGCCACATACTGATAGGCAAGATCGGCGGTCTCGTAGCGTTGCCACCCAGTCTCTGGCGCATCTAATCCGGCAATCGGCATGTCTGCGCCGGGCAGCGGTACATCCACTGTGGGGAGCACAGTTGGCGAAGCAATCGCCGTGACGGTAGGCGGCTCCCAGAGGGTGACGCCTGCGTTCACAGCCGTCACCTGAAGCACCCGCGTGGCGAGGGTGGGTGTCGCTGTGGCGGTCAGGGTGGCAGTGAGCGTAGCGGTAGCCGTGTGAGTAAGCGTCACCGTCGGCGTTGATGTCAACGTGCTGGTCGAAGTGGCTGTTGGCGCGTGTGTTGCCGTGTCGGAAGGCAGCGCAGCCAATGTCGGCAGCGGCGGTGAGCTGCGCCCCACGCTCAAGAAGTAGAGGGCGACGATAAGGCACAGGAGGCCCATTGCGCCGCCCATGAGCAGCAGTTTTTTCATACAGGCTCCCGCCTTTCGAACCGGATAGGTGTCTGTCCCATCCTACTGAAACGAGAGCGGCAAAGCGCGAAGTTTTACTGGGAACGTGCGGGGAAGATTTCAGGAGTTGACGGCGATTTTACAGACGCTACGGAATGAACCCCTCCAGCCTCGCCCGGCTGATGATCACCTCGTTGGTCGCCGCGCCAAATCGACGGCGCAGCTTCTCGCATACCCAGTAGACATGCCGCACCGTGACTGTGAGCTGCGCGGCGATCTCATGAACGGTGCAGCCATCCGCCAGCAGGTACAGGATTCGCAAGGCTTCGGAGTTCAGCCGGAAGCGGTCGGCTCCGCGCTGGGTTGCCAGCAGGTATTCCGCGCTGACGGTGGGTGAAAGATAGGGCTTGCCGAGGTGAATCGACCGCAGTGCCGAGATAAGCGTCTCGGTCAAGGGATCGCTCTTGTAGAGATAGGCGTGAATCCCACGGTTGAACAACTCCTGCACCGCGAAACCATCGACCATATTGCCGAGGAGCGCTAACCGGGCGCGAGGCGTGATCGTTTTGAGGGTGTCGATCAGTTTGAGCGGCGCGTGATCCATATCGAGCCGATCTCCGACAATGATGATGTCCGGCGCGGCGGATCGAAGCCCGGTTAGCAGATCAGGCAGCGACGCAAACACTCCTAACAGGTCGCATTCATTCCATGCGGTCAGAATAGCTTGTATCCCGGTCAAGACCAAATCCACATCGTCCGCCGCCACAACGCGCATCTTTCGATTCATGCTCATCATCGCCATTCCTGCCTGAGATGTCGTCTTTCCGTATTGCTCCATCGCTTCTCTCCCATCCTTTACCAGTGGGTGCGGGCGATTTTCCGTTCGCGCCGCGCTACCTCGTCCCCCGTCAGCCCTGCATGGGATGGGTCTGAGAGCGTGCCCTTGTGTACCAAGATAGGCGGCGCGGCGGCAACCCGAGCGATAACTTGCTCCAAATAATCGGGCAGCCCGGCAAGCGTCTCCCTGATCCACAGCGCATCATCTTTAGGCGGCATATCTGAAGTCTGCTGCGCATACGCCCGCAGTACGCCTTTCACCAAACTTTGGCGGCCCCCCAAAGGAATCGACAACCACCAATCGATGAAATCGTCATCTTTGCCGGGCAGCAGTTTCAAGGTAATGGTCACACGCTTCTGGCGGCCCATGGCGGCGCTTCAGGGCTGCTCAGGAACACGCGCCGCGAATAAGGCGTAATGCAGGTAGCCTTGCGCGTTCGCCAACTGCGCTTGCGCCACCAACTGCGTTTGCGCATAGGCCGCCGCTACTGCCTCGTGAACCAGTTCCGCTCCGCCGCCAGAGAGATAAATCACGTCTACCGTCGTACCTGCTTTCCACTTTTCGCCCATGAGGTTGAGTGTGGCGCTGCGCAGGGGTTCGAGGGCGCTCTCGACGGCTTCGCTGTAATCGATCACCTCCCCTTTCGCCCGAAACTTGCCCGTCCTCAGCACCGTCTCGATCAGTTTGGGCGAGATCTTCTGACGGTGTTCTCGCTCCAGAAGGGCGGCGATGCGCTCCAACACGCCGGACACGCCACCTTCCACGCTGCCGCTCTCCGCGTCCACGAACTCGCCGTCATCATCCAGCGCCAGGTCAACGGTGAACGTGCCCACGTCGCACACGCCTGTCCGCATGTAGCTGTGCGCTGGATTGACCTCGCCGTTTTCGGTGAGCGTCTGGGCATAGATGGTGCCGTAAGGCTGCGGCATGACCATGACTTCGGTGATATTGGCGATGAAGTCGGTGGCATCCGTCTTGATGACATGTTGCCCAAGCAGCGCCGCCTTCAGTGCTGGCGCGTCAGGCATGTGATCGACTGGCAAGCCCGTTGCCACCCGCAAATGGAGAATGTCGCCCCCGGCGCGACCCGGCCATAGTTTGCCAACAGCGGCTTTTGCCAACCGCACGCGGAAGACATTGCCCATTGTCGCTTCATCGGCGGTGCGTCCCCGCAGCCAGAGAAGTTCTCCGGGCGGAAGCTGGGTAAGCGCCAGATCGCCGACGAACCACGTGCCCATGTCATCGCGGAGTTGGTCGCCGGGATGCCGGGCCGCGATTTCATCCTGCTGAAACTTGATGTCTCTGGCGTGGCCGCACACCGATGGAAACACCAACGACGTTGCTTCTGTAACTGCCTTCACCGCGCCATAGCCAATATCCAGACCAAGGGTGAGAATTTCTGGTTGCCGCACTGCACCGCCTCCATCGTTATCGCTCGTAGTTATTTATTATTACTTATATATAAGTATATTTATTACTAATTGTAACATAGATTGATCATCTTGTCCAGTGGACAATAAAAAAGCCCCACAGCGCATTTTCAGGGTGGGGCATTTGGGTATGCAATTGTCACACAATTTCCGGCACCTATGATTCTACTGCGACTCCGTCTCATTCTTGGCATCCGTCAGCCCAGATGACGATTTGATAAGCCCCAGCCGTTGCGCACGCGGCACGATCTCCTCGTTGGTGCGCACATTCAGCACCTTGCGCAACCGTCGCCGCGCATGGTAGACAGCCTGTTCCGAGATCGCCAGTTGCCGGGCGATCTCCGGCACGAGCAATCCTTTTGCCAGCAATTGAAGGACTTGTCGACTGCGCTTGCTGAGGGTTTGAAGCTCATCATCGGTGCATACAAGGGCGGCGACTTGCGGCGAGAAGTAGGGCATATCACTCCGCACGTGATGAATGCCGTCTTCAAGGTACTTCAGCAGTTCCGCTTTGCTGATGCACCCGGAAGCGCCCGCATCAATCACATCATGAATCGAGGCAGCAGTCAATTCACTGCCGTAGACGAGGATATGGAGCATGGCAAACCGTTGGGCCAGCTTGCGAATGACCATACAGGTATCCATTCCCGGCAGGGTGTTATCTAGGATAAGCACCTGTGCCGCTCCCTCCTCCAACTTACTGATAAGGCTGGATAAGTCCGTAAACATGCCCACCAACTGGTACTCTGGCCTGCCCTTCAAGAAAGAATGCAAGCCAAGTTGGGTTAATTCACGGTTTTCCAGTACCGCAACGTGAATAGAAGCCATTCATATAGATCACCTCACTCTGATAAACAACAATAACCAGAACTAATGTTCTGGCAGCGCTACTATCGCAGAGAATCTCCTCAATGTAAATACAAGGAACGTCAGAGTCTGGTTAAGTTTCGGTGTGTTGAAGCAGTTTAATAACGTTTGGCAATAAATCGGAAGAATTCGTTCCCTTTATCCAAAAATTGCTCATACCTTTGGACAATTTTGTCCCTGCGGATGGATGAAATTATCCAGAACGAATGAGCGGCATCTGCTATCCTGCAACTACTGAAGCAAACAGTTAGCGACAGGAGCAGCAAATGCAGCAGATGAAGATACCTTCCCGTACCCGCACGATGGGCTTTCGCCTGACCGAAGAAGACTATGCCCTACTGGTGAAAGTGGCACGCAGCGAGCGCCGCAAGCTAGCCGATATGGTGTACATCCTCGTGGTTGAGGGTCTGCAACGATATGCCCGGCAGATTCCCCGACCAGACAACGTGACACGACAGCAGGAAAGCTGAGGCGACCATGCCTTCTTCTGCGAACGCCTTATCGCGTTACGATGCCTATGCGCTTGCGCGAGCCTTAGTCGGACTGCCCTGACAGCACGTGCCGATGTCGCCGTTGGCTGGCGCGCTGCTGGTAGGGTTGGATCTCAACACGCCTGCCGAGATGCAGGTTTTGCGGCGCATTCTTCAGCCTGATCTGATCCGTCAAGTCCTGGCACAAGACCCCACTGTGGATCTACCCGATCTCAAGAACGATGATGTGGTGCCGCCGCTGCACGCCTAACAGCCACGCAGGAAGCGGACGCGGCGAGGGTGGGCGGTTGGCTGACGGATTATGTGGACTGGGCGGGCGCGTCAGCCAACGAAACGCCGCTCCTCTTTCATCAGGGCGCGGGTCTGTATCTCGCTGCTGGCGCTATCGGGCGAAGACTCTACATCAGCACGCCCTGGCGACAGCAGGTCTTCCCCAACCTGTATGCGATGACCGTCGCCGTCTCGACCTACTATCGTAAGTCGGCGGGATTGAGTTTAGCAGCAGAGGTCGCTCGCGCCGCCATGCCACACGTGATTCTGCCTCAGCCGGGCAGCCCGGAAAACTTCATGAATATGCTGGGCGGGGTGCTGCCGCCGAACTTCAACGAAATCCCGCAGCCCGATCAGGCGCGGTTGACGAAAGGCAACACCTTCGCCGCCCAACGCGGCATCCTGCGCGATGAACTATCCGCGCTGTTTAAGTCGATGGGGCGCGACTACATGGCTGGGCTGAAAGAACTGATCATGCAGCTCTACGACTGCCCAGCCTACCTCGACTCGAACACAAACAATCGTCGGCTGGTGGTGATCCATGACACCGCGCTGAGCATTTTGGGCGCGGCGACTCCTGCTGAACTGGCTTGCGCTTTGACCGTCAATGACTGGTACAACGGCAACCTGGCGCGCTTTGCGCTGCTTACGCCTGAACCCGACTACATGGAGCGCCCTGCCCAGAGGCAGAGCGTGACGCCTGACTCGCTGGTGGCGCGGCTGAAGTGCCTGCATGAGCGCCTGCCTGCGCCTCCGTCCTCTGGCGCGCTGGGCGACAAGCCGCAGGCGGAAGCCTGGTCATTGGTCGCACCCATATGGGATCTCTGTCATGCCTATGAACAGGTGTTGCGGCGCATGACCGCACCGGATAGCGCATTGGACGACCGACTGCGAGCCGTGTATGGGCGGCTGCATATGCAGGCGCTCAAAGTCGCCATCATTCTGTCGGTGCTGGATTGGGCAGACGCTGATTCAGTTGGACATCCAGCAGTCAGTTCCGCCCATTGGTTTCGTGCGCAACAGATTACGGAGCAGTGGCGGGCATCCGCCCATCGTTTACTGCATGAGTTAGGCGAGACTGAAGAGTCCCGGTTGGAGGTTCGCGCTATCCGATTGCTTCGGGCGAATCCTGAAGGGCTGAGCGTGCGCCGTCTGTATCGCATCCTGAAATCCGCACGCAAGCCTGTAGTCGAAATGCTCAACGCACTGGAACAGGATGGGCAGGTGAAAAAGGTAGCGCCGCCTGCGGATAGCCGTCCTGGGCCAAAACCTGAACTGTATGTCTTGGTGGAGTAGCCGATCTTGTACCTATCGGGGGACACATTCTCGATCCTGGCAACCTGACAACTTGTCTCCACAGGGGTGACAAGATCGCGGGAAGATTAGCGGAGTCATGATGACCGATATTCAATCGCTCAAAACGCGCTGCGATGTGCGTCTGCTGGTGGAAGCCGATTTGGGTCCTGCCCACAGTCGGGGTGGGAAAGCGTTGTTATGGCGCTGTCCCTTTCATAATGAACATAAGGGGTTCAGCCTGGCGGTATGGGAGAACGGGTGGCGCTGTTTTGGCGCTTGCAGTGTGAGTGGCGATGCGTTGGATTGGTTGCAGAAGTATCGTGGAATGTCTTTTGAAGAAGCGTGCGTTTACCTCGGTGCGGAAGACAGGCGCAAGCAGCCAATCTGCCACGTACCGCGTGAGCGATCTGCCGCGTCCGAAGTGCCGCCCGCAGAAGACTGGCAACGCGAGGCATGGGGAGTGGTGGATAGCGCGGAAGAGGTTTTGTGGAGTGAGCAGGGCGGACGCGCTTTGAAATATCTCAAGGCGCACGGCTTAACCGACGAAACCATCTTGCGGGCGCGGTTGGGCTACATTCCAGGTCCACCGTGGGAATGGCTGCGGATGGGCAGGTTGACGGTTCCTTGCGGCATCGTCATTCCTTGGGCTGTGGGGAAAGAACTCTGGGCGGTCAAGGTGCGGCGCGCCGCTGGCTTGCCGAAATACACCCAGATTGCGGGCGGCAGCGCGTGTACAACGCAGCCAACCCAGAAGGGCATGAGACCGTGTTGTTTGTCGAGGGGGAATTTAACGCGCTGCTGGCCGAGCAGGAATGTGGTGGGCTGGTCGGTGTGGCGACGCTCGGCAGTGCCTCTGGAATGCTCAATCCGCGTTGGATGCCACTGCTGCTTCACTGCAAGACAATTCTTGTGTCCTACGATGCGGACCAAGCAGGCATGAAGGGCGCAGCACGCTTGCAGGCGCTCACCAAACGAGCACGTGTCGTGCAAGTGCCGTGGGGCAAGGACATCACCGAATTTGTGTTGAAGGGTGGGAGTGTCAAGCAGTGGATGAGCGAGACCCTGAACAACGCGATTCTAGGTTCTTTTGAGGTGTGAAATGGTGTACCGCAGTCGATCCAGAATACCCTCCAAACGCACTATAAGGGGTGCTGCTGCCTTGACAATGCTCAGTAATGTGTGCCCATATCGAACTGAACACAATGCGAACCATGTGGAGTGCGGGAACACCCCACACGGTTCTAACCCGACACTGGGACTAGCAGTGACCGGGCTGCAACGCATTATACATGCGCACATAGCTTCTGTCTTGCGCAATCTTGCGGCCCTACTGACTCATGGTGTCTGTTGGGGGCGCGTTGTTTTCAGGTTCAGCGAGGTGGATTAAGCATGACAAAAACCGCGCTTAATCCCTGTAGCAAACCCGCTGATGCTGTTCCCAATCCCAAAGACAGCATCGCGGGTATCGACCTTCCTCTTGCCTATAAGGCACTCATTGGCGCGTATGTGCGCGTCCAACGAAACGCCGGCAAGGTGGATAGCAAATCGGTCAACCTGGATACAAATCAAGGAATTGCCCAGCATGAAGAAAGCACGCTACAAGGCCCCAGAACCTCAAGAGTTTGAGTTCATTGGCAGTGAAGTCAGACTTCCGACCAGCAAACCGATGGTAGTCTACTATCGTCAATCCACCTTTGCGCAGTTGGGTAACGTTTCCACCGCAATACAAACCATCGACATGCCTGAATATGCTGTACGAATGGGCTGGTCGTGCGACCTAGTTCAACTTATCGACATGGATGCGGGCGTAAGCGGCACAAAGAAAATCGACGAACGACCGGGAATGAAACGGCTCTTTGAGCTTATTACCGACGGGCAGATTGGCGCGGTAGCGTGCCATGACGAAGATCGCCTATTCCGCGATGTGACCCAAATCCAAGTCAATATTTTTATTCAAGCCTGTGCGGAGAATCATGTTTTGGTTATTACTCCGCACATGGTCTACGACTTCGGGCACCCGTACATGGGAGATTTCCACGCAAGGCAATTCCGCTTCAAGTGTGAAGTTGCAGCGGATTACATCAAGACCTTTGTCAAGGGCAAACTACATCGTGCGAGGCAACGCATGGCAATGGAAGGGCGATGGGTTGGAACTGCGTTGCCACCGGGGTTCATGATTGACACCAGACGAACATTGCCAGACGGGAGCATTAACGAACATTGGCGACGATTTGCTATCTTTGAACCATTTGCCGAAGCCGTTGCCCGTTACTTTGAGATGTTTCTCGAGACTGGCGGCTGCATCAATCGCACAGTCAGGCGTATTCACAAGGAAGGCCCATACTATCCTGACCCACACACTTGCCCTGTCCCACCAGGTTTTCGCGTCCCGAACCGCGAATGGACAAACTGGGGAATCGGTTATCACCCAGCGGGTGTTGGACTTGAGAAAATACTAACTTGTGTCGCCTACATCGGTCATTGGGCGGTTGAGGGCGTTATTGTCCGCTATAATAACCATCCTTCCATTGTGGATGCGGACACGTTTATGAAGGCGTTCAACTTCCTTTCGCCCGTCACCATCGAAGGCGCGGTAAATCCTCACTATAAACCGTTTCGACAGTCAGCACGCCCCACAGTGGAGGCTGAACGTCCCATCGATCCGCCTCTGTGTCGTGGCATGATCATTTCCTTTGTTGAGGGTGAATGGCGGAACGTTGGCACGAATTGGGTGTCATCCAAAGGTCACTATGTATATAAGGTTCACGAGGTCTCAGCCCTGTGTACCTATGAATGGGCGCGAGCTGCAACACAGATTGACGAAGCAATTGTCGAACTACTTCATCAGAAACTTCTTGTTACTTTTGACTCGCGTTCATGGGATAAAACTTTAGCTTCTTTTGGTGAAGTCTATGATCAAGAGCGCAAGCGGATCGGCAAACAAATTGCGCTTCTTGAAAAAGTGATGAAAAACCTTATCAAGAGCCTTCAAACGCTTGATGAGGAAGACATGATCAGAGCCGTCCAAGCGCAATATCGAGAGGCTAAAGCTGAACACATTCGCCTCACATCAGAGCTTGAACGCGCCAACGATGAGAAGTCCAAATTCCAAGCTGTGATCGATTTGCGCGAGAATATTGGGCCTGCTCTTCAAAACTGGTCTAACATGACCCGCGACGAAAAAATCCACGTACTCTGCGCTTTCATCGATCATGTCGAGGCAACCCCAATCGATGACAATGGGCTAATCTTGGAAATTGTGTGGCGGGACGCAAGTAGAGACAAGACGACGGTTATTCGCCAAACAAACGGAACTGATGGTTGGCTCAAGACTGAGGTTGATAAACTACTGCAAATGGTTGATGCTGGCGCATCCCAGATAGAGATCGCTGCGTCATTTCCTAGCCGCCGCTGGGAGTACATTCGAAAGCGTTATGAAGCCGAGCGTCCTGGTCAGAATCTATACTTTGATCCGCAGCCAATCCCCTACCTTGAGTCCTACGAGATGTACATTGAACGCAAGAACCGGGAAGACAAACCGAAAGCGGCAAAATCTGGCGATCGCTGGTCAAACCATGATGAGCGAATCCTCCTCGAATTGCTCGATAGTGGCGCAACGCAGGTTCAATTAGCGCACGCCTTCCGCACTCGGCGTTGGTGGCGTATTCGGCATCACATTACGTTCTTGCGGGGGAAAGGCGTGGTAATTCCTGAAGTGGGCAATATTCAGCGCAATGAGACCTTTGGCGATTACCTTGCCCGGATCGGTATGTCCGAGGACGAATATAGTGTGACGGTTCAGGGATCGACTTCTAAGTCTGATTATCCAAGCGGAAACCATGCCCGCGCACCGTGACGATGTATTGGTGATCTTCCGTCGCAAACTCATTAATCCGATCCCGCAAGCGGCGCACTAGGGCATCAATAGCCTGCTCGCTAATGCCGCCGCTCTCGTCATCGGGCCACACCACCTGCACCACATCCTCACGGGTGCAAATGCCGCCGTTCGCATCAAAGAGCAGTTCCAAAAGGCGGTATTGCGGCACGCTTAATGGCGGCACGATCTCACGGTCGCCCACGAAGACGCGCCGCGCATTCCGATCAAGGCGCAGTTGGTGCGCCGCGTGGAGCTGCTCAGGCGCCAATGGCTCAGTGATTTCACTTGCCACAAAGATCAGGGTGACCATGCGTGCGAGGTCTAGCTCATCACCATCTTCAAGCACCCGTGTGCCTTTCAGCGGAACACCGTTCACCCATGTGCCGTTCAAGCTCTCCAAGTCTTGCACCATGTAGCGCCCTTCGTCGGTCTCGGTTAAGCGCACATGCTGGCGTGAGATTTTCGGCTCATTGATGACGATGTCGCAGTCTGCCTCACGCCCGATCACCAACGGTGTGCGCTCGATGATCCAACTCTGACGCGCAAACTTACCACGATTAGCTACCAATTTTGGCGTTATGCCCTCGCTCATGGTCAATCCTATCCCGGATGCCCTGAATCCTTTAAGTGGTGGCAAATTCAATGTATTCTTTGTGAACGCGCATCTCTTCAGTCACGCCGAGCAGCGTCAACAGTTCGCTGACAAGAGACGCTTTGTACTCTGCATCACGCTTCGACCACGTTTGGCTCTTGATCTCCACGAAGGTGCCGCTGACCTGTGGCACGATGATATCATCCACATTTAGGTAGAACAGCACGCCCTTATAGAGGATATGCCAGCGGTGGCGCGTCTTTTGCACTTCATGCTCACCGTTTGGGCGGAAATATTCGCGGTAAAAGCGCAGTGGGCGCGTTGCCGGCGCAATGAACTGCGAACGGCTGAGCAACACCGCCCGATCAAACTCACGCTCTTTGCTTGGCGCGGTGTAGGTCAGGCGCATGCGCACGCCCGTCACTTCGCCCTCAGCGTTCAGGGTGTCATCTTCACGGTAGCGCACACGCCCTTGCGATTCATCCAAGAAGGTGAAGTAGGTGTCATACTGCCGATAGTGGCTTTTGCGGACGATCTGCACGCGCTCATCATCCAGCAGTGGCGCAACGAATGCCTCCGCGTTCACCGTCTGCGGCAAGCGCGATTTGACCTGTATCTCGAAACTTTCGGTCTGTGCCACGCCGCCAATAGCGATCAGCTTGTTGAGCAGGCTGCCTTCCCGTGCGATGAGGAATGCGTCAATCTCGCGGGCAAGCAGGTTTGCCTCTGCCAGCAGCGCTGCCTCATCTAAGGTGAGCAACTCTTTATCGCGCATCAGCCACACGCCGTTCACCATCACATGCAGCACGTCGGTGCTTTTGGCGGCGTAGACGATCTGGCTGTAGATGGCGTCTTCATCGCGGGAAAATTTGGGCGAATTGTGCAGGGTATGCACATCCACCGTCACAAGGTCGGCGCGCTTACCAACCTCTAGGCTGCCGCTGATCTCGCCCATGTGCATTGCCTGCGCGCCTAAGCGCGTTGCCATCAGCAGGGCGTGTTTGGCGGGCAGCACCGTTGGATCAAGCGTGGCACCTTTGGCAAGGATGGCGGCAAGGCGCACTTCCTCAAACATATCCAAGTCGTTGTTGCTGGCGGGGCCGTCCGTGCCAATGCCAACGTTCAAGCCGCGCACCAGCATTTCATTGATGGGTGCGATGCCGCTTGCCAGCTTCAGGTTGCTGGTTGGGCAATGCGCGATGCCCGTGCGGTGATTAAACAGGGTGCGTATCTCGCCGGAGTCCAGGTGGACGCAGTGCGCGGCAAGCGTTTTCGCATCCAGCACGCCCAGCTTTTTAATGCGCGGCACCACCGGCATTTGGAACTCGGCGCGGCTGTCTTCCACCTCTTGGCGCGTCTCGCTGACGTGGATGAGCAGCGGCACATCGAACTCTTTAGCAAGGTCGGCGCAGGCGCTCAGGATGTCGTCGGTGCAGGTGTAGGGCGCGTGCGGCGCCACAGCCGGCATAATCAGCGGATGCCCTTTCCACTGCTCGATGAATTGGCGTGTATATTGCAGGCTATCCTCATAGCTGGCTGCATCCGGCGCGGGGAATTTTAGGACGGTTTGCCCGCAGACGGCACGCATTCCTGCCTCTGCGGTGGCGGCTGCCACGTCCGCCTCGAAGTAATACATATCAGCGAACATGGTAACGCCGCTGCGGATCATCTCGGCGCAGGCAATTTTCGTCCCTAAGCGGCAGAAGTGCGGATTAACGAAACTTTGTTCGGTCGGCATCATGTAGCCGATCAGCCACACATCAAGGCGCAGATCGTCCGCCAAGCCGCGCAGCAGCGTCATGGCAGCGTGCGTATGTGTGTTGACCAAGCCGGGCATGATCACCTGACCCTCGCACAGCACCAGCTCATCGGCAATATACTGATCCGCGATAGCATCCGCCGTGCCAACCGCCACAATCACATCTTTGTCAACGGCAACCGCGCCATTCACATACACATCCATGGCGGCGTTCATGGTCAGCACAATGCCACCGCTCAAAATTTTCTCAACCCGTTTCATAGCTTATCTCTCCAAAAAGCGCGGTATACTCGGCGCGCTCATTGCCTACCGAGTATACCGCATTTTAAGGCGCTGTGTGACGCAAACAGGGTACAATGCAGGCAAACCCTAGCTGAGGAATAGCCATGCGCCCCTTCGTTTTCCTGCTGTGTATGTTTGCCTTGTTGCTTGGCGCACAGCCAAGCGCCGCCTTGTCTGCGCCAACACACTACCCACTGATCTTTGCCCGCTCAACGCCCGCCGCCCGCCAGGCTGCCCAACTCTTGATCGTTGGGGATGTCTCGTTTGCGCGTGGCGTGGCTGCCTTTGCCGAACGTAACGGCGCCCAAGCGCCCTTGTCACAGGTTGCAGCGCTGATCCGTCAGGCAGATTATGCGGTGGGCAACTATGAAGGCGTGATCGCGGCTGAGGGCGTGGGCGAGCGCCGCGAAGGCACTTACCGTTTGCGCGCCGCGCCCGAAGCAGCCGCGCACTTGGTAACAGCGGGCTTTGATGCCTTCAGCCTTGCCAACAACCACACCTACGATTATGGCGCAGAAGGCTTGGCAGCCACCCAAGCGCACCTAAAAGCAGCAGGCATCGCCGATTTTGGCGTCGCAGATAGCGCATACAGCGTAGCGGTGCGCGGCGTGCGCCTTGCATGGCTTGCCTTCACCCTTGTGCCTGATCCACCTGACGCGCCCGACACGCTGCGGAATTGGTTAACACCTGCTGATCTGCCGCGCCTGCAAGCGGCGGTGCGTGCCGCACGTGCCGATGCAGATGTGGTCATTGTGCTGCTGCACTGGGGCGCCGAATATGACTCCTGCCATGCCGCTTGGCAGGCTGCCCTAGCGCGTGCCGCTGTGGAGAGCGGCGCGGCACTGGTGGTTGGGCAGCATTCGCATGTGGTTGGGCAGTACGAGGTGTATCAGGATGGGCTGATCGCCTACAGTTTGGGCAACTTCCTCTTTGATCAGGAGCGGCGGGCGGGGCTGGCGCTGTGGGTGACGGTTGACCGCGACGGGCTGGCGGAGGTGCGCGCACTTGGCGTAGGGGCTGCCGTGCAGCCCGCCTGGTACGACCCTGCCCGCAGCGCGCTCAGCTTGCGCGGCAAGGTGGTGCTGGCGGAAACGCCTGCCGCCGCCTACAGCCTCTTGGAGGGTGCGCTGCAAAGTTTCCCCTTTGAGGCGGGCTTGCTGCCCAGCACGCCCTGCCGCGAAGACCGCACACCGCGCCTTGTAGGGAGGGTTGATCTGCGCGGCGATGGCGACCCTGAGCGCGTGGAGCTTGCCGACGGCGTGCTGCGCGTCTATAAGGGTGAGCAGTTGGTGTGGCAGAGCTACGATCAGTGGTGGGTGGCGGATGTTGCCTTAGGTGATCCCAATTGGGACGGGCGTGAGGAAGTCGCCATCCTCTTTTGGAAGCAGGACGCGCCCAATGCGCCCATCACCACGCACCCACACCTGCTTGGCTACCGCGGCGGGCAATATCAGATCATCTGGGGCGGCTCTGATCCGCGCCGTTGGCTGGAATCACTCGCCATTGCCGACCTCGATGGCGATGGCAACCCTCAGCTCATCGCCATCGAGCGCGACTTTGACGCGCTGCCGCACCAAGCCCGCTATCGGCTGGCTGTTTCGGTATGGCATGGCTGGGGCTTCACCCAGCGCTGGTTTGGCGCCTATGGCACGCACACACGCCTCGTCCCGTTCCGCACCGCAGCGGGTGCCTGGCGCGTGGCAGCCCTGACGCACTGAGCGTTAAGCCGAATATCGTGCAGCGTCCAGTCGGCGTTTTGCCAAGCGCCAGCGCCTTGCAATAGCCAGCCCATGATCGGAATGCCGAGCATGGCGAAGCGTGCGTAGGCGCGCCGCACTGCCACCGCCGTCACGGGCGTCCGATCTGCGGGACCAACTTCCGTGCCAATGATCGGTTTGCCCTGCGCCCAAGCCCGCCATTGGGCAATGGGCGTGATCAGGTCGCTGCCGTCGGGCTGCTGCCAATAGCAGTGAACGGCGAACCAATCGGCGGCGCGCACCGCCTCTAGGCTGTGTGCCATGAAGGTTGGCTCGGCAAGGCGCGTATTCGGCACATCAATGCCGGGCGAGAGCGCCGGAAAGCCGATTTTGGCGGTCGGGAAGGCTGTTCGGTAGGCGTTCAGCACGCCCATGAACCACGTCGCAAAGCCGCGCCCATCTGCCCAAGCGCGCCCTAAGCCCTCAAGGACGAGGTTTGGCTCGTTATGCACCTGAATGATGAACGGCGCGCTGCCCAGTGCCTGCTGATATTCGCGCAGGATGGGCAAGGTTGCGTTCACAAAATCGGCAGGGTTGGCGGTGAGTGGCGCATGGGTGGCTGCCCGAATCACGAAATGCTGCACGCCCATGCCGCGAAAGAGCTTGATAGCAGTACTTGCCTGCCCTGCCTCGTAGGCGGCAATCATCACCGCGCCGATGTTGTTGGCGCGCACCAGTTCCAGCTCTCGATCTGTGGGCGCCCAGCCGCCGGCTGAGGCGTGAACGCCGCGCACCAGCGGCGGAATCAGGTTCTCGGCGGCGATGTGGATGCCCTCTTCAGGCTTCTCCTCCAAAGGCTTAATGCTGATCGGTGTGCCATCGGTCGGTGTTTGCGGAATGGTGACGAACTGTGCCGAGACAAAGCCTTCCAGATTGCCAACACGCACGCGCAGCCAGCCGTTCGCCGTCTCTTCTAAAATCTCTAGCTCTGCCTCAAAGGAAAGAATGCGTAAAATGGGCTGTGACGTATCCGCGCCGCGCCGCAGATTTAGCCCGTCGCGTGTGTTGACTTTCCCAAAACGCCGCACGCGGATGCTGATGGCGGGCGCCACTTGCACCTGATCAGCGAAAAGGTAGCCTTCGCGCCCTTCAACGCGCACCTGCACCCAATCGCCCACTTGCCTAAGCACGACCAATGGCGTGCCTTCCGCTAAGGTTGCTAAAGTTGGTGCGTTAACGCTTGGCGCAGCGCGCAGTTTTGGCGCGCTCTGCACGGCGCTGCCACTTGAAGTTGTCATAACCGCCTCACTTGTTAGCCCGAATGCCCATCGCTGATCCTAACATAAATTCGCAAAAAGCGATTAGGGGGCAGTTGCTAGGGCTGGAACGGCTTTAGCGACGGTAACCTTTGGCAAACCCGATTCTCCCCCAGTTAGGCAAGGAAAGCCGATCAGCGAAACACTAGCGGGATACAAACCACGCCTGTGGGCAAGGCTGCGTTATAATAGGCGTAGCAAACAATCTGCTGGACGCCATTAAGGCAAAGCTGCACGCAGAAAGCGCAGGGGTTAAAATGCCGCTTGCATTGGTGCTTGAGGACGACAAGGATATTCGCCTATTGTTCAGTGATGCGCTGCAAGCCAGCGCTTTTGAGGTGATCACGGCTGGCTCGGTGGCAGAAGCCATTGATCTATTGGCGAATCACAGCCCGGATATCGCCTTCATTGACATGAACTTGCCCGAACGGCTCGGCACAGACCTTGTGCGCTACGTGCGGACGCAGCCACAGCTTGCCAAGATGAAGTTGGTGGTGGTGACGGCAAATCGGCAGATGCAGGATAGTGTGGAGCAGCTGGGCGTCGATCTGTTCTTGTTGAAGCCGGTCTCAATCGCAGAGATGTTGACGTTGGCGCAGCGTCTCATCTCGTAGGCTCGCTTAACGGAGATAAAACGCTGCGCGTGGGCGTTTAGGCTTGTTCGGTGCGGCGCTTGTCAAGTTCTTGGCGCAAGCCGCCAAAATCGAATAAGGTTGTCTCAGCGGAGTTCAGCGGCGTCACGATCAGGCGCAGATGCCCTTTCGTTTCGGGTAAGTGCATCTTTTCGCGGTCTTTCATGGGATAAAAATATTCCATAGACTGTTGAATGCGCGTTTCGATGCGCTGCTGAAGGGCTGCGCTCTTGGTCTGATCGGTGAGGATGACGAACTCATTTTCTTGCAAATGCCCGACGAAGTCGCCATCGCTGCCTGATTCGCGCAGCGCGTTGTTGATCATGAGCGTGACGGCGCGCAGCACATCATCGGCGTTCACAAAGCCATACGTCTCGCGGAAGCCATCTAAGCCGCGCACTTCGACCGCCAAGAGCGCCCACGGCTGCTCAGAGAGCAGCAAGCCGTTCACTTTTTCTTCCACCAACGAGCCTTCGGGAAGGTTCGTCACGCGGTTGGTGAGCGGTGCTTGTTCGGCGCGGCGCAGCACATTGCGCACGCGCAGGCGCAGCTCTTGAATATCAAAGGGCTTGGTGATGTAATCCACCACGCCTAATTCAAGCCCTGCCAGCTTATCCACCCGATCCCGCTTTTCTGTCAGGAAGATGACCGGGATATCTTGCGTGCGGCGGTTGGTGCGAATGCGCCGACAGACCTCGTAGCCGTCAATATCAGGCAGGCGAATATCCAAGACGACCAGATCAGGTGAGTGTTCCCGCGTAAGGCGCACGCCTTCTTCACCCCACGCCGCCGAAAGCACCTCATAGCCCTGTACGGTGAAGAAGTTTTGCAACAACTCAGAGAGATCAGGATCATCTTCCACGATCATGATCCGTGCTTTATCTGACACGCTTCGCCCCTATCTGCTGCCCTAGTGCGCTTGTGTGCTGAAACTCAACCAATTGGCTCTTTGAAGACCACGAACACGCCGTGTTCGTCGCCTTTTGCCTTGCACTCGGTCTCCACCACGCGGAATTCATGCCCGCCGCTGACCCAGCGCAAGCCCTCTTGCAGCAGACCGACCGCTGTATGCCCAACCGGCTTATCGGTCGTCCGTCCCCAGCACAGTGGGCAGCGCTTGATGATGTAGGCATAGTGGTCGTCATGTTCTTCAACCACGCTGAGCTGATCGCTGAAGTTGGTGAAGATCGTCGCCATGGCGGGCAAGCCCATCCGCAGCTTGGCGCTTAGCGGCAGCACCTTAAAGGCAAGGTCGCCGGCGCCTGCCAACGCACCAAAATTTTTCAAGCCTTGTGCAAAACAAGCACGCCCGGCGCGCAGTGCCAACCCACGCCCACCACGCGGACCGTACATATCCTCTAGGGCAACTTGCAGTGCGGTGAAGTGCGTGAAGTCAAACTGCCGTTCAAGGTTATCCGGTGGATAATTATCAATAAACTGTTGCAAGCCCGCCAGATTGAGAATGGCGTTCAGCCCATTCTTTCCCATCACATCTTCCATTGCCATCAAGAAGATGCGGGCAATCTTGTTTGGGTAATACAAGCCGCTGAGTTCTTTTACTTGGGACACGCAACCCTCCGTGCTATGGTATTGTGCAGGTGTTTGAATGCGCTTAGACGAGCTTTGCCAGTTCTTTGACTTTACGACTCATGTCCAGGAAGATCAGACCGAGCTTGGCTTGCTCGCGGGCAAGGACAGTCAACACCGCTTCTTGACCGACTGCCATCAGGATCACGTAGCCGTTCTGCCCTTTGACGTAGACCGTATCCAAATTGCCACGCCCCAGTTCACCGGCGATCCGTTCACCCAGCGAAAGCATAGCCGCAGACATCGCCGAGACGCGATCTTCTTCATAGTGCGCCGGCATCACACTCGCCATGCTCAACCCATCCACGCTGACGATTGCCGCCGCTTCAACATCCTGCGAGCTTGCTTGCAGATCGCGCAATTGCTCCACTAATTGTTCAGTTCGTGACTTAGCCAACGCCTATCTCCCTTTTTTGTCAGTGCCTTAGCCAGCGGGATGGCAATCCGCGCCATTGGCGTGCCGTGCTTCAGTCGGCGGGATGGTGCAACATCTTTCACTGCCACACGATCTGACGCCAAGTTACTGTAGCACAGCGGTTTGGGCTTGTCAAGCAAGCCTGCGCGCACAATTCAAGCATAAAAAGAAATACAATTCTTGGCAATGGTTTTCAAATATCGAGGCTATCTCAATTTGACTCTGCTTACCTTGACTTCATACAAATATAGCCCGTTTTGGGCGTTGCTACAAATCCGTGTTGATAGCGTGCTGTGCAGCACGCGCTTAGGCAAGGGTGAAAATGGCACATTTCTGTGAGCGTGCTATGCTTGTGAGAGTTACAAGCAAGGTGAAGGTTGCGAAAGTATGGCGGTCGGTGATTCCTTCGGTGCGTACCGTGTGGTGGCAGCCCTTGAGTCTAACGCGGCGTATCGGCTGTATGCCGCACAGCACACCCAGACTAATCAGCGCGCCTGGCTGGCAGTTTCACCCTTTGAGGATCGCGCTGCTGCCGAACGTTTCTTTGCGCGGCTGCGCTTGGCACGCCGCCTGACTCATCCACACATCCACACCTTCCGCGTCGGCGGCAAAACGCCTGAGGGTGGCTACTACGCCGCCAGCGACCTGCTGCCAACGCTGCGCTTCAAAGACCATGTTAGCACAGCGGCACTCATCGCGCTCAGCGCACAGCTCAGCGCCGCGCTGGACTATGCACACGCGCAGGGCGTCGCCCATGGCGCCGTGCGCGCATCGCGCATTGTGCGCCTGCCAAACGGCGCGCTTGCCCTGCGCGGCTTTGAGCTAACCTGCCAGCCGATCAGCCCTGCTGCCCAGCACGCCGACCTTGCCGCCTACGCCGCGCTGATCGAGTCTGCGCTTGGCGAAAAAACGCCGCGCCACGTCCGTGCTGTGCTGCACGCCGCCTACAACGGCGAATTCCACCGCGCCAGCGATTTGCACAGCGCCCTTGAAACGTCCCTGAGTGCGCCGCCGCCACGTCCGCCGCTGGCACGCCGCCTAGCGCTTGGCATGGGTGCAGCGCTTGTGGCTGCCCTGATCGGCATTGGCGCCCTGCTCAGCCTGCCGCGCCCGCTGGCTGCCGATCTCCAAACGGCAACTGCCTTCGCTCTGCTGCCCACCGAGACGCCCACGCCAACGCCGACCAGCACGCCGACGCCTACTCCCAGCGCTACGGCAACGCATACCCACACAGCGACTGCCACACCAACCGCTACGCGCACCGCCACCAGCACGCCAACCTACACACCCAGCCCTACGCGCACCCGCACCCACACGCCGAGCGCTACATACACCGTCACCGCCACGCGCACACCCACAGCGACAGCCACGCCAAGCGCCACCGCCACGCCGATTCCGCGCCTGCTGCTGGAAACGCAGCCGTGTGTGGCTCTCGTGGGCGATTCGGTGACGCACGGCGGCGTGACCTATGAGGTGCCGGGACACGGCTACATCGTCGCCCTCACCGATCCGCTCAACGTCTACCTGAATCAGGCGCTTTCCGCTGTTGGGCTAACTGCCTTCACGGCACTGGATCGCGGCGCTTCGCACACCGGGATCAGCTCGTTAAACCATCCGTCCTATTTCCGCAGCACGCAGTATGCCCAACTGCTGGCGGATAACTGCCGCTACACCCTGATCATGCCTTGGCTGAACGACATTTCGCCCGAACTGCCTATCGAGCAGGCGGCACGGCGACATGTGCGTGCGCTCTCTGAGCTAATCGCCGATATACGCACCGCCAATCCTTACGGCTACATCGTGGTGCTGGATTATTATCAGGGTGCGACCAGCCCCTTTGCGGCGCGCACGTGGGCGTTTGGCTTTACGGCTAAAAATGTGGAGATTTATAACGCGGCAATCGCGGCTGCCTGCACCGAAGGCGCCCTGAGCAACCTGCCCCTCGTCAGTTGTGCGCCAATCAGCGTCGCCTTTGAAGGCATGGGCATTGAGCATGTGATCGGCTTGACCACCCGCGATGCCTTCGAGCGCAGCATCATTAGCCCGCTGCGCGCTGATGCACGCGCTTGGCTGGCAAGCTACTTTGAGGCTGAGCCGAACGGCTTGCTGCTTGGCGATGGTGTGCATCTGAGTGTGGCAGGCAAAGATGCCCTTGCGCGCTACCTTGCCACGCTGATCCAGCAGCTGCCCGAACCAAGCGTTGCGGAACTCAGCGCACAGCCACCTACCACACAGCCCTAGAGTAGGCTATCATTCAAGGTAGCTCGGATGATTTGTTGAGCCTGATCCGCGCCGCGCAAAGTTAACCGACCGCCTATGCCTGCTTCAATTGCGATAGATGCACGCTTGAATGCCTACCGTGAAGGCGGCATCGCTGAATATACGCGCCGCCTGACGGAGTGGATCGCACGCCTTGATCCTGAGGGCGCCTACACGCTCATCCAGCACGCTAAAGCGCGCTCACCGATGCTCAGCGCGCCGAATGTGCGCCACGTGCGCGCCTTCACGCCGCCCCACCACCGTTGGGAACGCACGCTGTTTGGCTTGGAAGTTTCGCGCTGGCAGCCGCGTCTGCTGCACAGCACGGATTTTATTCCGCCGCGCTTTGGCGCACGCCATTTCGTGATCACCGTTCACGACATCACCTTCATCCGCTATCCGCACTTCCAAACGGCGGAGAGTTTGCGCTACTACCGCGCCAATTTCAGCGCGGCGCTGCGGCAGGCGGCACACATCCTGACCGATGCAGAGGCAACCAAGCGCGAATTGGTGGATGATCTAGGTGTGGCAGCCGAGCGCATCAGCGTGCATTTGCTGGGCGTGGATCAGACGCGCTTCCGCCCGCTCTCGGATTCAGCGGTGCTGCCCATTTTGGCGGCGCGTAAAGTGCCACGTGGCTGTGTATTATTTGTAGGGACGTTTGAGCCGCGCAAGAATCTGGGTGGCTTATTGGCAGCCTATGCGCTGCTGCGCCAGCGCCTGCCCGATGCACCGCCGTTGGTCATTGTGGGGCGGCGCGGCTGGCTGTATGAGGATGTCTTTAAGCAGGCGGCTGATCTGCGGCTGGGCGAACACCTCATCTGGCTGGAAGATTTGCCCGCCGCCGAGCTGCCCGCGCTTTATAATGGTGCAGGCGTGTTGGTGCAGCCCTCTTTCTATGAAGGCTTTGGCTTTCCGCCGTTGGAGGCGATGGCGTGCGGCACGCCAACCGTCGTGGCGCAGCGCGGATCGCTGCCGGAAGTGGTGGGCGAGACAGGACTCTTGATCGATCCTGAGCAGCCCGACATGATCGCGGCTGCCCTTGAACGCGCCCTAACCGACTCAGACTTTCGAGCGCGCAGCCGTGCGGAAGGCATGGCACGCGCCCAAACCTTCACGTGGCAGGCTGCCGCGCAGATCGCCTTAACGGTCTACCGCCACGTGATCGGCTGACACAGGTAAAATAGGCGCGGCAAAACTCACCGACCAACAAGCGAGACTTCATGCACGTTTTGTTTCTCACCTCCCAAGTGCCATATCCGCCACACGGCGGCGGCGCGCTGCGTGTCTATGGCTTGCTGGATGGCTTGCGAAAAGCAGGGCATCAGCTCGATCTGCTCACTTTCGTAGAGCCGAACGCGCCGCAGCCGCACCAAACGCCGCTTGCCGAACTGTGCGAAACGATCATCGGCGTGCCATACCAGCCGCGCAGCACGCGCCAACGCCTGCGCGACCTGCTCTTTACGCGCCACGCCGACCTTGCCCGCCGCTTTGAGACGCCCGCCTTCACTGCCGCCCTGCGCGCACAGCTCAAGGCACAGCGCTACGACGCAGTGCAAATGCAGAGCCTTGAAATGGCAGCCTATCTGCCCATTCTGCGCGCCGAAGCGCCACAAGCACGCCTGATCTACGACGCCTATAACGCTGAGTATGACCTGCAACGCTCGATCTATGCAGTGGATCGGCGCAATGTGGCACGTCTGCCACAGGCGCTCTATTCGTTCATCCAATGGCGGCGGCTGATCGCCTTTGAGCGCAGCGTGTGCCGCCAAACCGACGCTGTGATCGCCGTCAGTGCGGCAGACGCCGCCGCGCTTGGCAAGCTGGCGCCTGAACAGCACATCGCGGTGGTGCCGAATGGCATTTTCACAGCGGAATATGCTGAGTCCAGCGGGCAGCTTACGCTGGGCGACGCGGCGCTGTTGTTCACCGGCACCATGAACTACCGTCCGAATGTGGATGCTGTGCTGTGGTTTGTGGAGCATGTGCTAGAGCGCGTGCGGCAGGCAGTGCCAACGGCGCGCTTGTTCATCGTTGGTAACAAGCCACACCCACGCCTAGACGCCGTCCGCCAGCGCGATGATGTGGAGATCACAGGGTTTGTGCAGGACGTGACGCCCTTCCTGCACAGCGCAGCAATCTACATTGCACCGCTGCGGATGGGCAGCGGCACGCGCCTGAAACTGCTGCAAGCGATGGCTGCCGGCTGCGCCATCGTCTCGACCAGCATCGGCGCGCAAGGCATCGCCCTTCGCAACGGGCAAGAGGCAATCCTTGCCGATGACGCGCTCTCGTTCGCCCAAGCCGTGATCGCCTTGCTGAAAGACCCTGATCGGCGGGCGGCGCTTGGCAAGGCGGCGCGCCAATTGGCACAGACTCGCTATGACTGGGCGGCAATTGTGCCGTGCCTGCTCAAAGTTTATGAAAGGTTTGGCGTTGAACGCACTCCAACTGGCTGACTTGGCGGCACGCAACCGCGCCCTTGCCGAACAGCGGCACGCACCACGCCGATCCGAACGGCTGCGCGCTGACCTGCTGCGCTTGATCGCCGCCCTGCCAACGCTGCGAGCGCGCCGTGCTGATCCGCAGACGTTCTTGCTGATCCGCCCTGATCACCTTGGCGATGCCCTGCTGACCATGCCTGCCATCCGTGCTTTGCGGGCGGCGCAGCCACAAGCGCGCCTGATCGCGCTGTGCGGCGCATGGTCGGCAGAGGTGTTCGCCGCCTATGAAGAAGTGGACGCGGTGATCACGCTGCCTTTTGCAGGTTTTGCGCGTGGCGCCCCGAAAGGCAGCTTGTGGAGTCCCTATTGGCAGGCGTGGCGTGCAGCGCGTCAGTTGCGGCAGGTTGGCGCGGGTGTGGCGATCATCTTCCGCCCTGACCATTGGTGGGGCGCGCTGCTGGCAAAGTGGGCGGGCATTCCGCAGCGCGTGGGCTACGATCTGCCCAGCGTCGCGCCGTTCCTAACGCGGGCGCTGCCCTACCGCGAGGCGCACTGTGTGCTGGAAAATGCCGCACTGGTGGCAGATTGGACAAGCGGACACACAACAGGGCGGCTGAGTGCGCCGTTTCCGTTCACAGCCGATGACCAAGCCGACGTGCAGGGGCTGTTGGGCGCACATGCCGCGGCGCGCTATGTGGTCATTCACGTGGGGGCGGGCAGCGCCTATAAGACGTGGTCGGCGGCGGGCTGGGCATACGTGGCGGATAAATTGGCAGAAAAGCTGGGCGCGGCAATCGTGCTGACGGGCAGCGAGCGCGAACACAGCGCTGCGGCAGCCATCCGCGCTGAAATGCGGGCAGTGGCGTTCTCGCTGGTGGGCGAGACGAACCTAAGCCAATTGGCGGCGCTCTATGCGGGTGCGGCGGTTGTGCTGGGCGCGGATACAGGTCCGCTGCATGTGGCTGTTTCGGTGGGCGCGCCAAGCGTGCAGCTTTTCGGACCGGCTGATCCAAAGCGCTTTGGCGCGTGGGGCGACTCTAATCGGCATCTCATGCTGACGGCGGACATTGGCTGCCGCCCGTGCCGCATTTTGGATTGGTCGGGCGATGCAGCGGATAAACATCCGTGCCTGCGCCTGATTCGGCGTGAGGACGTGCTGGCGGCAGCCTTGCGCGCTGCACGCGCTTAGGTCGCCTTCACCAAGCCGTATTGTGCGCGGATCGCCTGTTCGATGGTTGCGGCAAGGGCGGCGTTTTCCTTCAGAAATTGCTTAGCAGCCTCGCGCCCTTGCCCTAAAAGCTGCTCACCATAGCGGTAGAAGGCGCCGCGCTTCTCCAAGACGCCAATCTCAGCGCCAATATCCAAAATATCGCCCACTTTGCTGATGCCCTCATTGAACATGATGTCAAACTCAGCTTCGCGGAAGGGCGGCGCCACTTTGTTCTTGGTCACGCGGACGCGCACATGGTTGCCAATGTCTTCCTCGCCGCTTTTGATGCCCTGTGTGCGGCGAATATCAAGGCGCACGCTGGCATAAAACTTCAGGGCGCGCCCGCCGGTGGTCACCTCTGGGCTGCCGTAGACAATGCCGACCTTCTCGCGCAGTTGGTTGGTAAAGAGCATCACCGCGTTGGAGTGGCTGATGGCGCCGCTCAGTTTACGCAGCGCTTGGCTCATCAAGCGCGCTTGCAAGCCGACGAACGAATCGCCCATCTCACCCTCGATCTCAGCCTTTGGCACAAGGGCGGCAACGCTATCCAGCACGATCACATCAAAGGCGGAAGCGCGCACCAACGCCTCGCAAATCTCTAGCGCCTGTTCGGCATAATCGGGCTGTGCAACCCACAAGCTGTTCACATTCACGCCGATGCGCGCCGCATAGTTCGGATCGAGGGCGTGTTCCATATCAATGAAGGCGCAAGCGCCACCTTGCCGCTGTGCCTCAGCGATGATGTGCAAGCAGATGGTGGTCTTGCCGCTGCTCTCCGGTCCGTAGATTTCGGTGATGCGCCCGCGTGGCACGCCGCCAACGCCAAGCGCAATATCCAGCGCCAGCGAACCGCTCGAAATCGCCTGCACTTGCAAATGCTGCGCTTCGCCCAGGCGCAGCACCGCGCCTTCGCCAAAGCGTTTGGTCAGGTCTTGTACGGTGGCATCCAGTGCTTTTTTGCGTCCATCATCGGTGGTCATAGGTGGCTAAGCATCCTCAGCAGGGTCTTCAGGCACAGGCTTAATTTCGGTGCGGATAGCAGGCGGCGTTGGCAGACGGTCGGTCGAGACGGGCTGGGTGCGCTGCTTATGCACGGAGTCAGGGTCTTGGGGCAGGATGACTTGGCGCTCACGGGGGACGATGTGCGGCTCAATGGGCGTCTCAGGGTCATCTGGCGCTTGTGCTTCCCAAGCGGGAATAAAGGCTTTCAGCCACACCAACTCCGCTTCAAGCATGTGCAGGCGGTGTTCATACATGGCGGCGGCGGCAAAGGTGAGCGTCGGCTTTTCGCGCAGGTAGGTTTCGCGCAGGCGCAGAATTTGCAGGGTCAAATCTTGCTGCCTGCCGAGCAGCGAAGTTAGGATTTGGCTCTTTTTGAGGGCAGACAGGTTCGCCAAGCCTTGCTCAAAGCCTTTGTCATAGGCGCGGGCAGTGCCGATCAGGTCGGCGATGGAGGTTTGCAGCACGCCTAGCCCGGCAGGGCTGATCGAAAAAAGGCGGCGTCCGTCACCATCGGTCTCTTGGCGCACCAAGCCTTGCCGTTCGAGCTTATCCAGCACGTAGTACATGGACGAGGCGCCAATGGCTGTCCAGCGGCGCAAGCCACGCAGTTCAATCACTTTGCTCAACTCATGGTCATAGCTTGGCTTTTCATGAAGCAAGCTGAGGATAGCTAGTTCGGCATCGGTCATGGTTTGGTTGCCTCGCGCATCTGCTCACGCATACCGATCAGGGTAACACGGATAGGCGTGCGCGTCAATCACCCTCACGGCACGAAGGGCGGCTGATCATCAGGCAGGATGGCAGGCAGGTTGTAATAGCGAGCGATGCAGGCATTTGACCAATGCTGCACATCGGGCGTCAAATCTGCACCGAAGATTGTTTCAAGCGCACGTGCCTGAACGGTTTGCGACGTGCCAAAGTGCGTGCGTAGATATGCATCACGCATGTCCCAGGCTTGGGCAAAGGCAGCTTGGCGGCGCACAATTTCCAAAGCCAGCCACCCACCATTCACAAGCCAACCCAACGCCAATACCAAGATGAGCAATCGGGCTGGTGTAGGCAAAAAGCCTTTTGGCTGGCGCTGTGTGCGTAGGGCTATGCCAACCAAGTAGCCTGAGGTGGCTATCCCCACCAACGTTACCCAGATGGGTATCACCCATACATGCAAGGCGGGCAGAAAAGAAAGCACATACAGGCTTGGCAGAAAGAGTATCACAACTATCCCTAGCATGATGACAGGTGTGCTTGCCAACAGCAGAAATTTGCGCTTTAGCGTTATGCCCTAATAGAAGCCGAAGGTAGCACATAAAAGCCCTGTCGCCAGCACAATAAATGGCGCCTGTCTCACTGCAAACACCAACGGCTGCCCAGAGATATAAGGGAGATAACGCACGAAGGCAAAACTCGGCGCACTGTTTAGGGCAGCGGCACGCACTGCGTTGCCCGGCGCGATCAGCACCACGATGAACCCTGCCAACGCACCTAAAAAGCTGACCGCCAGAACAGGGCGTATTACGGAACGCTGCCATACAGCTATCAGCAGCACGCCCCCAATTAGCACAATTTGGAGTGGTGCAAAGGTATCGGAACTGCCGGCAGTCATGAAGGTGAGGAAAAAGGCAGCACCCCACGCCCAACGCGCTGCGCCAAACTGCAAAACTAGCCCAACATAGGCAGTGAACGTAACAATTGGAAAGACATACATGAGCGTTGTGGTGTGCCAATACAGAGAGGTTTGCACGCTCGGTATGCTAAGCAGAACGCTTGAAACAATCAGCAGGCTGCCCAACACAGCCCACCCATTGACAGAATCAGACCGAACGGTAAGGCGTGCCAGCACAGTTGCCAGCACGCAATACGTGGTGAGCAACCAAGCTAGGATAAGCAAGCTAACAACGGGAAAGGCGGGTACTTGAAAGTAGCCCACCAACGTAATCAGGGCAATGCCAACGAAGCGCCCTGTCATGTTGTGATACATGCCATTCGCAAACTGAAGGGGATTCGCGTGGGCATCAGGCATCCAGCAATAATCATCCGCAATGTAGCGGCTGTGAAGGCTGCCAAAGGCAACGATCAACAGCGGCACGGCACACGCCACACTCAGGAAGATAAGCAGCCAACGTTCACTGGCTTTGGCGCTCATGGATCGCTTCCCTCGCGGTTGCCCGACGGCGATTCAGCCCTAACAAACTGAGGGCGATGCCAACCGCCACCAGCGAGACGATCTGTGCTGTGGTGAGCGTTGGAACACCTTGAAGGGTGTGGCTATCCAGCCGCAGAAAATCCAGCAGGAAGCGGATAATTGCGTAGGATGCGACGTACAGCAGCAGAATATCGCCCTGCCGCCCGCGATCACGCCAGCGCCACGCCAAGCCCATCAGGATCAGAGCAGTGCCAAGCATCCACAGCGATTCATACAGGAACAGCGGATGAAAGCGCTCAAAGGCAGCGTAGGCGGGCAGGCGGTTCGCCTCATCAATATAAATTGCCCACGGCAGGTCGCTTGGTGCGCCGTACAGTTCCTGATTGACAAAATTGCCCCAGCGCCCGATTGCCTGCCCAACCGCCATCGCTGGCGCAATCAGATCGAGCCAGCGCAGCAGCGGCTGCCTATGCCGCCGCGCATACAGCCAAATGCCCAACACGCCGCCCACAATTGCACCATAAATGCCCAAGCCGCCGTTCCAAATGGCGAAGATTTGCAGCGGATTCTCAAGGTAGTATTGAGTCGTCAGCCCGCTGGCAGGTGAAGGCGTTAGGACGTGGTAGAGCCGTGCGCCGATCAGGCCGGGAATGATCGCCCACGTCAGCCCATCCCACACATATTTGGGATCAAGCCCAAAGCGCGGCGCACGGCGGATGGTCAGGTAGGCAGCCGCAATCATCCCACTGATCAAGAGCAGGGCGTAGAAGCGGATGTAGAGCGGTCCGAGGTGAATGCCGTAGGCATCGAGCATGTGGGTTCCTCTTGGCAGCCAGTTCAACGGGATATGATTGTACTGTATAATGCGTGAAAGGCGAGTGGTTGTTGGAGGTTGGTATGGCATCCCTTGCGCGGGATTATATGTCCCCTGTGGTGGAAACACATCCCGAGGTTATGTTGGCAGAGGCTATTCAAAAGATGCTGCAAGCAAATTCGCGTGTGCTGGTGGTTACCGATCTGCTATCAGGCACGATTGAAGGCTTGCTGACAGCAACCGATATACTGCGTGAGATGTCTCGCGGTGAGCAACGCCTGTTGCAGGTAAATGTGGCACGCTTGATGACACCACGCCAACGTTTGGTAGCGCTGGCAGAAGACAGTGTGATGTTAGATGCAGTTGAGCATATGAGCCGTAACAACCTACACGCCATCGTGGTTTTGAGCGCCTTGCGCCCTGTGGGTGTGATCCATCAAATGGAAGTGCTGCGTTGGTGGCAAGATACTTTTGCAGGCGCGCGTTCAACTTAAGACTTATCTTTGCGCCTCAACGTGGTAAATGCTGTGTCTTGCAGAGCTATCATGGTTTGCAGATCAATTATGCCGTATTGTTCAAAGATATTAAAGGCTTGTACGGGAAGGCTTCCTTGCTGAGCAAGGTGCGTTAATGCCTCTAAAACGGCTTGTTGGTAATCTTGGAGCGGTGTACGCGATGCAGCGGCTGGTTGAATGTAAGCTGCACTTAGCCTTCTAAAGGCTGCCCTAGCGCGCTGCAAGGTTATTTTGCCCCGCACCGAATGTTTTAGGAAATCTATAATGCGCGTATGCAGCGTGCGGACATCCTCAGCGCGTTCAAGGCGTATTGCCTGTGTGTCACTCAGCGGGCGCGGCAATTGCTCAACGCTAATATCGTAGCAAACAGGGATAAGCAACATTTCATTCCCTTCGTGCCTGCGCCATACCGCGCCCATCTCGAACCAGACCCAAGGGCGCTCCAGCGAATTGGGCGTCATCAGAAACAGGCTGATTTCAGCGGCTGCCAATTCTGCTTGAATGCGCGGCAGCCAGATTTCGCCCAGATCAATAGACGAGGCAAAGACAATCACATTGTTCGCAAAGGTGTCTTCAATAGACACTTTCAAAATTTGTGCTATCTCGGAGTCGCGGCTGGCGTGGCTAATAAAAATAGTCTTGTGCATGGCGTTAGTTCCTAGCATTCTTGAAGATAATCTAGGATGCTATTCTGAAGTGAGCGATAGGGAGGGGGACAATAAACGCCGCGCAAATGGGTTAAAACCCTAACAAATTCCCGTGTGAGTGCTGTTGGCTCACGGTGCCAGCCAGCAAGAAGGCGACCAGCAAAGCGCATTGTTTCATCAAACTGCTCTAGCTGAAAAACGAAATTATGTTCAGTACAAAAACATTGAATGTGGTCTCGCATTCTACTGAGGCTGCAGCAGTTTATTGGAATTGAATCGCTCAGGGGAAGTGTAAAAATATATTCAGCGGGAGAGTGTGCCTGCACAGTGAAAGACATCTCGCCGCAGTGGCTGTCGGTGATAATCAAACCGCAGTCACCTTCTGCCTCAGCAAGCCTATAAGCGATGTTATTAAAAATCCTCGCATCAATTAGACGCATGAGGTCTTGAATAATTGGATCAGGCGCGCAAGGTAGCATACTATTTCTCGATTTGCTATTAAAAAGAATTAAGTATTATTCTAAACTATAATTTATGGTAATTCAACATGCCTTGTTTTGATTTGAAGCCACAGCGGTGGCACACGCTTGCGTGTGTTTGCCTGCTGCGTGATAGCTTCGACGTTTGCACGCTGCTCAGGGGTAAGCTCTACGTATAATTCGGAAACATCAGCGGCGACGCCGCGAGCAACACGGCGCTGGGCAAGTTCGTAAGAAGTGGTCTTGATTGGCGGCAACTTAGCCCATAGTCTGTTAAGTGATTTTGCCATTTTTACTGCATATGCCTTGTCTGCCTTGCATAGAACATTTGAAAGTATACCACACCACGCAAAAATATGATCATTCAAAAAGCATCAATTTTTATCTATGCTGTGCAGGTTGCCAAGCGCATCCCGATCCTGTTTGCCCAAAATTGAACGGATCGGCAGAGGCAGGCTATAATAGCGCTCAGAAACCTTACCGAAAGATGCTAGACCAATGACTGAGAGCCGTCACAGCGCCAAAAGTGTGTATGAATTAATTGGCGCGGAAGCCTTCGAGCGCCTGATCGCCGCCTTTTATCAGCGCGTCAGCACCGATCCGATCTTGCGCCCGCTCTATCCCGATCACGACATGGCAGGCGCCGAACGCCGCCTGCGCTTGTTTGTGATCCAATACTTCGGTGGACCTGCCGATTACAGCGCTGAACGTGGGCATCCACGCCTGCGAATGCGCCACGCGCCCTATGCCATCGGGCAGGTAGAGCGTGATGCCTGGGTTGCGGCGATGGTGGCAGCCCTTGATGCAGCGCACATCGCAGAGCCTGCCTACAGCCAAATGCGCGACTACTTCGAGAACGCCGCCACCTTCATGATCAACGCTCCGCTGAACGGCATATTGCACGGGCAACCCTCATGAGCAAGCAGAAGACACCGCCCATTAAGGAAGCCCTGCCCAGCGGCGTGCTAGCGCGCACTGTCCACTGGCTGAGCAAGCGCGCACGCCGCACGCGTATCCTGTTGGCAGCGCTCACCGCGCTCATCATCACCACCGTGATTGCCTTGATCCTCTTTAACCTGTTCTTCCGCACGCGCCCTGATCAAATCAACATCGGGCTTGCCAACGCGCTGCTGATTGGCGTGGCACTCTTGGGCTTGGCGCTCTATTGGGTGGGCTGGCGTTTGCTGGTCGGCTTCGATTTTGCCGAGTCGCCCTTACAAATCGGCAAAGCTGCCGCGCTGTATGTGTTGGTTGGCGCGCTCATCGGGAGCACCGTGCTGATTTGGGCTTTATTTGCTATCGCAGAGGCGCTCAGCGCGCCGTGAAAGGCATAAGAAGATGATGCGAAAAACGCACCTTTTGCTGTGGTTATTGATTGGCGGACTGCTGGCAGCGTGCAGCGCACCCGAACCGACCCAAACACCAACGCCATCCTTCACACCGAGCAACACCCCTTTCCCAACGGTGACCCTACCACCAACTTGGACGCCCGGCAATTTGCCAACGGTTGGGCGTGGCGAGGTACAGCCGCCGCCAGATACGCCTACCCCAGAGAGCATTTCCGCGCCCGGTGCTGCCACGCTGCCACCGACTTGGACGCCTGAAGCGTCCATCACCGCACCAACGCAGCCCCCGGCACCCACCCTGCGCCCAACCCTAACACCCGCCGCCCGCCGCACGGAAAGTTTGGGCGTGCTGAGCGCCACACTGGTTGGTGCGCCGCCCACCATTGCGCCTGACCGCACCTTCAGCCCCGCGTGCAGCACCTTCACACGCAGCACCCCAACGACAACGCTCATCGCTGACCGCGCCACAGATGCCCAAGTGACGTGGACGCCTGTTGAAGGTGCAGAAGGCTATTATGTGTGGCTGCTCTCGCCCAGCAACCGCTATGATTTTGTGGGCATTGTGGAGGAGACAACCGTCACCTTTGAGCGTGCGCTGTTTGGTGGTTTGGGCAACTATGCTTGGGAAGTGATGCCCTTGCAGAATGGCGAGCGCTTCTGCCAAAGCCTGACGGGCGTGATTGTGGTGCGTTTTGGCAATTAGGCAGCTGAGCCGCCGCAAGCGCACCGTAAGCTGAGGCTGCCTTTACGTGCGCTTGCCGTGTTGGCGTGCTTGCTGTGTCTCTGTGTATGGCACATCTTGGGCAGCGTCTGTGTGAGCGTCGGTGGCGCTTTCACCCTCAGGATCAACAGGTTCTGCCTTCACGTCAATAATCATGCCTTCCTCATCACGGCTGACTTTATACTGCGCGCCAAAGCGCAGCTTTCGCAAGTGTTCCACCACAGCTTCTTCAGGGGAAAGGCTGTTAAAGACGATGATCGCCAGCGCAAAGACTGCAATATCATCTATCAGACCAAGCAGGCGGAAGAGGATAGCGGGCAGCATGTCCAATGGCGAGATCACATAGGTGATCGCAATCACGGGCAGCACTTTCAAGAGCAGGCTGACGCGGTTATCGCCAAAGAGCAGCCATGCCAACCGAAGTTGCTCCCAAATGCGTTCGAAGGTGCCGAAGTTGCCGGGTGGCGGCGGCACTTGAATGCGTTTCTTCTTAGCCTCAGCCATGGCAAACACCTTATGCCTTTTCGGGCTGTGCGATGCGCTTTACGAAGGCTTCCGCCGCCGCAAAGACCGTCTCACACTCCACATCGTTCGTTAAAATATGGTCCGATTGCTCTAGGGTAAGCGTCTCAACGCTCGGCGCGTTGATCAGCCCCTTTTGAATAAGCGCCAAGTTCTTATACGGCACGGTTTGATCCTGTTTCGAGAAAATCAACAGGGCAGGCACGCGCACGTTGGGCAGCACTCGGCGAACCTCACCTTGCAATTTGTGCAGCTCTGCCACGCCCGCCGTACTCATCTGATAGTAGGCAACGCGCCCTGTGATGGGTTCGCCGCGCTGCTGTTGCAGGCTGCGAATGCGCGCATTCAACGGATCGTCTTCGGGCGAGGAGGTTGCAACGGCGGGGCGTATGTAGCGTAGATAATGTGCCAACCACAGCGGCAAATCAAGCTGGATGGGCGAACCCATCACCACGACGCCGTTCACCGCCTCCGCCGCAGCGAGGCGCAGCGCTAGCAAGCCACCCATAGATAGCCCCATCACAAAGACGTGATCGCAATTGGCACGCAGCAAGTGATAGCCATCTAAGGCGCTCAGATACCAATCCCGCCACAGCACGCGCCGAAAATGCTGCCGCGAAATGCCATGCCCATACAGGCGTGGCACATGCGCGCTGAAGCCCTGCTGGTGCAAATGCTGTGCCAGCCACATCACCTCCTGTGGTGAGGCGCTCAGCCCGTGTAAGCATAAACAGCCAATCCGATTGCCCGCCCAATAGACGGGCGCTGCACCATGCATGATGTTGAGATTCACGACATGCCTCTTGCGATTGTGTGCCTCAAGTTCCCATGCTTAAAGTGTAGCACGTTCCAGAGCGCGCCGTCACCTCTAATTTTGTGGGGAAAGTGCCGAGAATATAGGGTAAAATGCCTAAGGCGGCAGCCTTGCAGCGCGCTCTGGTTGACTCGCCATAGTGATCCGTCTACACTAGAATAGCGGTATGGGAGCGCTCCCATACTGCCTAGTCTTACTTATCAATAGGAAAATTTGCCATGCCCACCTTACAGTTACTGCCGCACCCGCAAAACCTGACGCCTGCCGAAGGCAGCTATCCCTTGCAGAGTGGCAAACGCATCAGCATTCCCAGCCCAAGCCTGCTCTTTACGGCGCACCGTCTGCAAGCAGCGCTTGCCGCACGCGGCATTCACTGGGAAATTGTGGTTGGCGGCGACTCAGATCAAGTGGCGGTGCGAATGCTGCGCCAAAGCGCGCCCGCCGAACTGGAAAACGCTTACCAAATTCGCATCACGCCCGAAGGTATTAGCCTGATAGGCAGCCAAAACACTGCCACGCTCTGGAACGCCACGCTCACGCTCATCCAAATCATCGAGCAGAGCGACAATGCCCTGCCCTGCCTGAGCATTGACGATCAGCCTGATTTTGCCCGCCGCGGTGTGATGCTGGATATCAGCCGTGACCGCGTGCCGACGATGGAAACGCTCTACGCGCTGATTGACCTGCTGGCAAGCTGGAAGATCAACGAGGTGCAGTTGTATACCGAACACACCTTTGCCTATCAGAAGCACCCGCTTGTTTGGCAGCACGCTTCACCCATGACGGGCGAAGAAATCCTCGCGCTGGATCGCTTCTGCCGTGACCGTTTCATAGACCTTGTGCCGAACCAGAACAGCTTTGGGCATATGCACCGCTGGCTGATGCATCCTCACTATCAGCACCTTGCCGAAGTGCCTGAAGGCTTCTCGTTCAGCTTGGCGCTCACGCCACGCCCGTTCGGAATATCGCCCGCCGTCAAGGAGTCGCTGCCCTTCTTAGCAGGGCTTTACGACGAACTGTTGCCCCACTTTAGCAGCCAATACTTTAACGTTGGCTGTGATGAAACCTTTGATCTGGGCAAGGGGCGCAGCAAAGAACTGGTCGAACAGCAGGGTGTTGGGCGCGTCTACCTAGACTTTTTGAAGCAGGTGGCAGCCCTTGTGCGCGAACGCGGGCGCACCATGCTGTTCTGGGGCGATATTATCATTTCGCACCCAGCTTTGGTGCCAGAGCTGCCCAAAGATGCAGTTGCGCTGGAATGGGGTTATGAGGCGCAGCATCCCTTTGCTGCCAACGGCGCGCGCTTTGCTCAATCGGGCGTGCCGTTCTACGTCTGTCCCGGCACCTCTTCATGGCAGAGCCTTGTCGGGCGCACTGAGAATATGCTGGGCAACCTGCGGAATGCCGCCGAGAACGGCAAGCAGCACGGCGCCCGTGGCTACCTGATCACCGACTGGGGCGATTTTGGGCATTGGCAGCAGCCGATGGTCAGTTATGCGGGCTTTGCCTATGGCGCTGCCGTTTCGTGGGCATACTCAGCCAATAAAGATGCTGATTTAGGCGCGCTGCTCAGCCGCTATGCCTTCCGTGACTCGACCAGCAGGCTTGGGCAGCTTGCCCTTGATCTCGGCAACGTCTACCAAATTCTGAAGGCACCCCACAATAACGGTGCGCTGATGGTGCGCGCCTTGTTCTCGCCCATGCAGCAAATTCGTGAGGGCTATTTCACTTACCGCGGCAGCGCGCCGATTCGCGTGGAGGCTGCCCAAGTGCGCGAGGCAATGGCACATATGCAAAGCCTAGCTGAGCGCCTTGATAGCACCCAGCCCGCTGATCCATACATCCTGCGCGAATACCACACAGCAATCGGCTTATGGCTGCACGGCTGTAAGCGTTTGCTCAAAGCGGTGGATGACTCTGCCTATAGCAATGCGGATATGGCTGCCGATCTGCGCCCGCTGATGGGTGCCTTCGCCGCCGATTGGCTGCACCGCAGCCGTTCAGGTGGCTTGGGCGATAGCCTAACGCGCATGGCACGTTTATTAGCAGAATATGAATCTTAGAGGCTGCCTGTTTGTGCAGCGTTATACTATCCGTCGGCACGTTTTGCCCGCCCTAGAATGGAGAAGCAATATGGATGTGAATTGGGATTTCTTGTTCTTCCAGCTTGTCAACCTGATTCTGTTGGGTATGTGGCTAGGACTCTGGCTGAGCGTACGCCGCTAAACGCTACCTGGGCAAAGGGGTGAACTTCGCGGCGTTTTTCCCGTCGGTGTGCCTGTTGTTGTCGCTTTCCCTGCTATGGTGGCTCATCGCCAACTAGCCTTTCACTAAAGGGAACGCACCTCGTACACCTCATACGAGGTGCGTCGTTTTACGGTTGCTCAGCACTTCGCGCAAGCCCCAGACGCCTTGCCTGTGCATTGGGAAACGTGCCTAACCCATCCACAGAAGCCACACAATGCCAAACAGGATGCTCAGAAGCGTGATCGGCACGCCTGCCCGCAAGTATGCGCCAAAGGTCAGCCGCACACCCATACGCGCTGCAATGCCTGCCACAATCAGGTTTGCCACCGAACCCAGCAAGGTGAAGTTGCCAGCTAAAGTGGATGCCATCGCTAAAGTAAGCCATGCCTGTTGCGGGTTGGGGAACTGCGCGATTTCAGAGCGCAGCAGCAGCACCGCCGGCACATTGGAGATAAGGTTGCTCAGCGCTGCCGTGATCAGGCTGAGCTGCGGGATGCCGCCGCGTAAGATCGGTGCAGTTGCCTCGAAAAGTGCCTCGCCCAAGCCGCTCACTTCGAGCGTGTGCGTCACGATGAACAAGCCGCTGAAGAAGGCGAGCAGTTCCCAATCGAGCGACATCAGCTTGTGCGGGCGCAGCCGCGAGATCAGCAGCAGGCTTGCCGCAATGAAGGCAGACGGTGCAATTGGCAAACCAAACAGGAAAGCTAACATCAAGCCAAGCAGCACCAATAGGCAGCGCGCAAGCAACGGCTGATACGTCCGCACGGTGGGCATTTCGGCGGCGCCAAGCACGCCCCGAAATTCTGCCCGATAGAGCCACACAACCACACCCTAGATGATTGCCATGCCAACGAGGGCAATCGGCGCAAGGGTGAGCATGAAGGTGAGGTAGGGAATGCCACTGCTCTGCCCAATGATCAGGTTTTGCGGGTTGCCGGTGATGGTTGCCACTGAGCCAATGTTGGTGGCAGCCGCCAAACCGATCAGGTAGGGAATCGGATCGCGCTTCAGGCGGCGGGTGAGCGTCACCACGAACGGCGTCAGCATCAAGCAGATCGTATCGTTGAGAAAGAGCGCCGAAAGCACGCCCGCCGCCGCCACAATCAGGGCGAGCAGGGCGTGCGGCGTCTTTGCCAAGCGCAGCACCGCCGCGCCAACCAGCCCGAAAAAGCCCGCCATCCGCAGGTTCACGTTGATGACCATCATGCCAAACAACAGCATGAGCGTGCCAATATCTAAGGCATCGTAGGCTTGCTGCTCACTAATGGCACCCAGGGCAAGCAAAGCCGCCGCACCCACAATGGCAATGGTCGCACGGTTCATCCGCAGGTGCGGCAACTGCCCGATTGCCACCCCTGCATAGGTTAACACGATCACAAGCACGCTCAGCGGCGCAGCGATTCCATCAGGCATAGGATATTGCGTTGTCCTTAACAGCGATAGGTATAGCAGAAAAGTTAGCTCAAGCCAGCGCGGCGGCGCGCCTCTTGGTAGTCGTCGGGCGTATCAATATCGCGCAGCACGCTGTCCGTCTCTACCAACACATAATGAATTTCGTCTGCGTGTGCGTTGATCACCTCTCGCGGCGCGCCGCCTTGCGGCAGGGCGAGCAGTTCCTGCCACAGGCTGCGGTCAATCAGGATGGGGTGACCGCGCCTGCCCTTGTAGCTTGGCGCGATGATCTTGCCGCGTCCCTCCGCATATGCCTGCATCAATTGCCCCACGATGCGCCCATCCACTTGCGGCTGATCGCCCAGCACGATCAGGCACGCCGCAATGTGATCATCGAGGGCGCGCAAGCCCGTTTGCAGCGAGGACAGCATATCGCCCGCCTGATAGTCGGCGTTGTGCGTCAGGCGCACAGGCTCATTGGCAAGCGCGGCGCGCACATGCTCTGCCACATGCCCGGTCACCACCACAATATCATCAAGGCGCATGCGTTTCAGGCGCTCTGCAATCACGCGGATGATCGGCTTGCCGCCATCCCATGGCAGCAGCACTTTTGAGGAGTTCGGTTGCCCCATCCGCCGCGAGAGTCCGCCTGCCAGCACAACGGCAGCCACACGCCGATGCACCTCATAGATCGGCTCGGCAGCCTGCACCGAACCGCACAGCACCGACTCAAGGCGCGGCTCACGCAGCGCCAAACGCCCGATCAAGCGCGCCAAGTTGCGCCCTAAGCCCGCCTCTGGCACTTTGTTGATGAGCGCTGCTGCCCGCGCCCGTTCCGGCACGCCTTTCAAGCCCAACAGCGGATTCCGCAGCACGGACGCCACCCACATCCAGCGGATGCGGTCGCCGTGTTGGTAGCCGAATTCGTCAATGATCGCCTGTGGATTGTAGACATGATCGCTATCCAGCGGCTGCCCAACGCAATCAATGCCGACGACAGGCACAACCAACGTGGCAACAGCAGGGATGACTGGCTCGTGGGCGTAGGGCGCCTTGAAGGGCAAACGGCGCGCACCGTCCGCCTCGATTAGGATCGCGTCCGAATCCACACTATCTATCAGACTGTTGATCAGTTCTGGCGTCACACCGACGACTTTTTCCACACCACCGCTGGTGACCACTGTATGGTAAAGGAAGGCAAAGCCATGCTGGCTGAGCGCCCGCGAAAGCGCTTGCGGGCGTGGGTTCACGCCGCTGCTATCGGTGGCGATGGCGGTTGGCACGTGCGCTAATTCTTCGGCGGCAATGCGCGTTGTGGTCGTGCCGATCACGCGCCAGCCTTCGGCAGCCAGCTCATGCCCAAGCCGAAACAGTGCCGACGATTTTCCGCCCGCACCAATGAAAGCGACCACCTCGCCGCGCTGAATATTCAGCGCCTCTCGCAAGCGCATGACATGCCTTTTGACTGCCTAGCGCCTGCCGAAGAGCAAGCGCACCACCTCATAGCCGATCACGATGATGACCAATGGCACGGGAATGAGCAGCACATATGCCCAATTGATCGGATCGGGAAATGCCAACCCAATATCACTAAAACGGATGAGATCAGGAAAGGTGACCGAAAAGCCATTCTCGGTGCTGATCTGGATCGGCAACAGCAGCAGATAGACCGCCGCTGCAATGAGCAGCACACATAAGCGTGCCAGCGCGTAAAGAATCCCTCGCCGCATGAATCTCTCACCCTGCGTTGCTGAGCTTAGATACATCCCTAAGTATAGCGCGTATCAGCGGCACGGAAAGCACCGCTTCTAAGGCACCACCGCCTACCGAGAGCGACTTATCCGAGATGGTGAAGCAGTGTTCGCGCTGCACACGCGGATCGAGATCGCCAATTTTCATGCCCGCCGTCACCCATGTGTCATCATCAATTAAGCCGCGCAGCACACCCAAAAACGGCGCGTAGATCGGCACCTCGCCCACGCGCCCGATCAACTGCCCTTCATGTAGCACGCGCCCGATCACCGCGCTTTGTGTCATCGCGCCATCGCACGGCGCACGCAGCACGCGCTCATGCTGTTTGCCGTTTAGGTCAGATGGCGCGCCCGTATCAGGTTCAGCGCCGCCACGCCAATAGACGCGCCCTAAATGATGTCCGCGGTTAGTCTCTACCACAGCATGGCAATCTTCACCTGCCACAAAGCCGGGCCCGAGCGCTACCACCAACGGCGCTTGGTCAATGTGCGTATCCCGCACTGTTTTTGCCATGCGCCCATCAATGATGACCGCTGGCTCAAGGGCGTTGATTGCCGCGCCCTCAGGATCGATCAGGACGGGAATCAGCCCGCGATCCAGCAGCCCATAGAGCGCAGGCAGATCGGCAAGATCGGCGCGCTGTGCAGTCACGCCCTCAATGATGACCGTCTCGTAGACGGCTGCCATGCCATAGCTAACCGTCGTCCGCACGGCAAGCGGCTTGGGCAGTTCTGTGATCACGACGGGCAAGCCCGCCTTGTGCAGCCGATAGGCAACGCCAGAGGCGAGATCGCCGCCGCCGCGCAGCAAGATAAGCGGATTAGTGCGCACCGTCTGCCACTCCCGCCGCCAGCAACCGCAGATAGACGCGATCAGGCGTCATGGGCAGGTCATCCAACCAGATGCCGCTTGCCTGATGCAGCGCGGCGGCAATGGCGGGCGCTACCGTCAGGTAGGGCATTTCTGCCATGCCGCGTGCGCCCCAGGGCCCAATCGGATCGGCATATTCAAGGATGACCGACTCGACTTGCAGCGGAATATCGCCCACCGTTGGGATCAGGTAGTTGGAGAGGTACGGATTTTTGATGACGCCGCCTTCGCTGATCAGGTGTTCATACAGCACATAGCCAACCGCCTGCACCACAGCGCCTTCCACTTGCCCGCGCACCAACTCCGGGTTAATGGCGCGCCCAACGTCGCTGGCAGAGACAACGCGCAGCACGCTCACCTGCCCCGTCTCTAGGTCAAGTTCCACCTCAATCGCCTGCGCCACATAGCCATAGGCAAAGTTTGGCTCGGCGCGCCCTGTCTCAGGGTCGTAGGGCGTGGTGGCAGGCGGGCGGTACTTAAAGGTGCCAATGGCAGGGCGTTCTTCGTTCTGCCAGGCTTGCAAGGCAAGTTCCGCCGCGCCGCGCACAGCATTGCCCGCCATGAAAGTGAGCCGTGAGGCGGAGGCACTGCCCGAATCATCGGTCTGCGCTGTATCATGCGAGATGAGCCTGACCTTGTGCAGCGGCACGCCAACGGCTTCCGCCGTCATCTGCACAATGGCAGTGTGCGCGCCTTGCCCAACTTCGGCGCTTGCCTGCCGCACGATGACTTGCTCAATTTCGGTCTTGCCGTGCAGTTCAATGGTTGCCCAAGCCCGCTCTGGAAAGCCAAAGCTAAAGCCAACGTTCTTAAAGCCGCACGCAAACCCAACGCCGCGCCGTTTGTGCGGCGCACTCGGCTGCGCGATGGGCTTGCGCTGCCAACCGTGCGGCGTCTCTTCCCAATAGCCGCTGCGCCGCGCACATTCGGCAACCACCCGATCTATCGTCACGCCTGGTGGCAGCGGCGTGCCAACCGAGAGCAGATCGCCCTCGCGCAGCACATTCCGCAAGCGCAGTTCGACGGGGTCTATGCCGAGCGCTTCTGCCAGCTTGTTCATCTGCCCTTCGGCGGCAAAGGCGCCTTGCGGTCCACCAAAGCCGCGAAAGGCGCCGCTAGGGATGTTATTGGTGAAGACGCCGTAGGTGTCCATATGGATGTTGGGAATGCAATAGGCGCCGGTCGCCAGCAGATTGGCGTTGCCCATCACTTTGCTGGTCGTATAGGCGTAAGCGCCGCCGTCACCGATCACGGTTGCCTCTGCCGCCACAATCTTTCCCTCACGGGTGGCGCCCCACTTGGCATAAATTTTGATGGGATGCCGCTTGTGATGGGCGAGGATCGACTCTTCCCGACTCCAGATAATTTTGACGGGACGCTTGAGTTTCCACGCGGCAAGCGCCAACACAATCTGGACGGACATATCTTCGCGCCCGCCGAACGCGCCGCCAATGGCAGGGTAGATCACGCGCACCTGCTCTAAGGGCAACCCCAGTGCGTGAGCAATCTGCTGCTGATCTTCGTGCGCCCACTGCCCTGCCACCACAACAGTCACGCGCCCTTGCTCATCAAGGTAGCCCAGCCCTGCCTCTGGCTGAAGGTAGGCGTGTTCTTGCCAGCCGGTGGTGTAAACCCCTTCAACGGTGACCGCCGCCTGCGCCCAGCCCTGCGCCATATCACCCTTACGGATTTTGTAGTGGCACAAGATGTTGTTCGGATAGTTGGCGTGAAGCTGCGGCGCGCCTTCTGCCATCGCCGCTTCGGCGTCGGTCACAATCGGCAAATCTTCGTAGGTCACCTTGATTAAATCGCGGGCGTGCGTGGCGATGGCTTCCGTCTCCGCCACAACAACTGCCACGCAATCGGCGCGGCAGCGCACCACATCCGCGCCCGCAATTGGATTTTCGCCGCCCACACCACAGATGACAGGCTGATCGTAGATGATCAAGCCGTACTCGTTGCACGGCACATCCGCCGCCGTGAAAATGGCAACCACACCTTCCAGCGCGGCAGCGGCACTGGTATCCACGCGCAAAATACGCGCATGGGTGCGGTCTGAATAGCGAATCTTCATCCACAACTGCCCATCCATATCCAGATCAGCGGGATAGGGTGTGCTGCCAGTCACTTTACCGAGTGCGTCCAGACGGTGAACAGACTGCCCGACCACCACCGTTGTAGCGCGTTCTGTTGGGTAGGGTGTGTTTGGCGTTTGCTCAGGCATGATGAGGCATCTCCATACAAGGCTGTCTATGCGATCTACGCGGCGGATAGCCGAGTGTGCTATCCACCGCGCTTGAGGGTGCTACCAATCCGCTAAATCGCGGGATTTGGTGGTCTTGGGTGGCAGCTTGCGCTTGTTGGCAAGGTCACGCTGGCTAGGGCCAGCGATGATTGCCACCAGTAAGTAGGCAATCCCAAGCATGACAATCCACAGAAAGCCGCCAACAATCAGCACGCCTTCATTTTTGATGAGTAGCTCGCGCCCACCACTGGCATTGATCGTCTCGATGACGTAGAGCAGGCGCAGCTGCTGAACTTCAGGAATGATCAACTGTGCCGCGAAATAGGCAACCACGCCAAACCCAACGGCGAGGATCAAGCCGAAGATCGGCGCCAATGGGTTGCGCGGTTTCTTTTTTTCTTCCTTGATGATACTGCTACCATGGCTTGGCATAGGTTAATTTTCCCCTCCAACAACCAGACGGAAAAAGTAGGTGGCGTTGCCCTCTGCCCAGACGACCTCAACGCCCAACACATAGCTGCCTGCTTCAATAGGCAGAATGTACACAGGAATCGGGCTGAGTGACAAGCCTTGTGAACCGATCAGATCAATCCCGTTCGATGCGAACAGGTTCACCACGACTGCGGCAGGCTGCACCCCACCAAACTGCAACTGTGTGATGCTGCCCGGCGCGCCAACCACACGGTTAATGGGCGCATCCAGCGGCGTGCTGAGGCATTGCTGCGCGCTGGGCAGCGTTAGGCAGCCCACTAAAGCAATCGGCGCGAATGCCACATCACCAATGATGATCTGCACGTTTGGATAGCCGATCTCGCTGAGCGGCGCCAGGGTGGCGGTTGGCAGCAGCGCGCTGCGCGTTGGAATGCGGATGGTGAAAGGCGTGGGTGTGGGCGCCGGCGGCAGTGTGCCAGCCAATTCAGGCGTGGGCGCTGGCGGCAGCGTGCCAGCCAATTCAGGCGTGGCGCTTGGCAGCTCAGGTGGCAGCGTGGCAACGGTCACCCCAAGTTCAGGCGTGCTAACCGCTTCGGTTGCAGTCCCTGTGAGCGCGGGCGTGCGGGCGGGTTCGGTTGCGCTGCGCGTGGCGGTGGCGCTTGCCGTAACCGTTGGTGTGGCAGTTGGCGAGGCGGTGAAGGTGGGTGTGATGGTCGGCGTTGCCGTTGGCTCAGGCGTGGGTGTGGCGGTGAAGGTGGGCGTCACGGTTGGGCGCGGTTGCACCTGCAAAGCAAAGACGTAGCTGACAAAAAATTCGTTTTGCCCGCCGCTGCTGGGATAGACTGCCGTGATCAAGATGCGCTGGCGATTCGGGCTGATGTTCTCTAAGGGCAGTTTGCCATCCGTCGCCAATAGATCGCGGGTAGGCGGCTCTGCATTGGGCGGCGCGCCATCAATAAAGGTGATGTTGAAGGCTTGCGGCGCAGGATCAGCAGGCTCAATCACAAAGGTGATCGTCTTATCCTCACGTCCGTTGATGACGTTGGTTGGCTGTGGATCATCCACAAAGGTGCATAAGGGAGCGTTATCCGGTTTGGGAAAGCAGGCTGAGCCAGCCACACCTTCAAACAACACGCCTTCATATTCGGCACGAATCACAGGGAACTGTGTGGGTGTGCCACTCTGGGCAAACACAGGGATGCTTAACGCAGCGGCAAGTGCTAGAATGCCGCCAAGCCACACAAGCTGATAAGAGCGTCGCTTCATAGGTTTATCTTCCTCTGTCTGGGCAAACGCACGGCGGCGGATGAAGGTGCGCCCAAAGTCTTCCGCCTACATATTAGGCAGTATAGAATAAATCGCCAAATCGCGCTATGATCTAGGCGAACAAAAGCATTCCTTCAAGACAGGATCGGAGTATTTGCCGTGAGCGTACAGACTCAACACGCCCTCATCACCTTTTATGAAGCGCGCCTTGCCAACATCGTTGGGCTAATTACCGACTTGGCAAACTACGAGACGCCAACCGCCAACAAGGCTGCCGTGGACGCCTTGGGCGGCTTTGTGCGCCAAAAGCTGGAGGCGCTCGGCGCGCAGCTCACCCGCTTCCCGCGTGAGTCCGTAGGCGATATTTGGTTGGCAAAGTGGAATGCTCAGGCGGCGGGCAAACCGATCCTCTTTCTGATGCACCTTGATACAGTTTGGGGACTTGGCACACTGGCAGAGCGCCCGATCCATGTCGAGGGCGACCGCCTGATCGGACCCGGCACCTGGGATATGAAAGGCAGCATTGGTGTGGTGCTTTCGGTGCTGCAAGGCTTGCAAGAACGCGGCGAATTTCCCAACCGCCCGATCTGGGCGCTCTTCACCACAGATGAGGAGACGGGCAGCCTGCACAGTTGGGAGATTATTGAGGAAATTGCCCGTCAGGCGGGCTTGTGCCTTGTCATGGAGTTTGCTGCCACCAACGGCGGCATCAAGACGTGGCGCAAGGGCATCGCCAACTATCAGGTCAGCGTGGTGGGCAAGGCATCGCACGCCGGCAACGCGCCCGAAAAAGGCATTAACGCGGTGGTGGAATTGGCGCACCAAACGCTGCGAATCACTGAATTGAATCGGCTTGACCTCGGCACGTCCGTCTCGGTGACGGTGGTGCAAGGCGGCACTGCCTTCAACGTGATCCCGGATCGTGCTACGGCACAGGTGGATGTGCGCTTCAAGACGCAAGCAGAGGCGGATCGCATCCATGCCGCGCTGATGAACCTAACGCCCGTCCTTGCGGGCGCGCAGATCGAGGTGACACAGCGCAGCCAGCGCCCGCCAATGGAGCGCGACGCCAAGATGATCAGCAGCTATGAGCAGCTGAAGGCGCTGACCGCCGAGTTGGGCATTGACCTGCCCGAAGAAGGCAGCGGCGGCGGCAGCGATGGTAACATCACCTCTGCGTTGGGCATTCCAACGTTGGATGGCTTGGGCCCGATGGGCGAAGGCGCGCACGCCGTCCATGAGCAGGTGGTGATCAGCAGTATTGCAGGGCGGGCAGCCATGCTGGATGCTTTATTGCGCGGCTGGCGCTTTGACGCCGAGTAGTTTGACGGAGCAGCAACAATGTACGACGAGACAGAGAACGATCTGGGGGCGTGGCAGTGGATGGCGCCCATCGGTTTGACGGTGATCGGGCTGGGCTTCAGCCTGACGGGACAAGCCATCATTGCCAAGAGCAAGGGCAAGCCGTTTTGGGTGTGGTTTGGGCTTGGCACGCTTGGTTTAAGCGTGCTAAACAGCGGCATTTCCATCTTTGGGGATGCCGTCAAGCGCCGCGCCCTACAAGAGATGGGCGAACGCGAAATCAACACGCCCATCGCCCTCTAGACGGCTTGCAGGCGCACAAGGAAAGGCTTGACTAGCCCGCTCATGAATCCAATCTTGCTACAGTTTGGCGGGCTAGAGATACGCGCCTTCACCTTTTGGCTGGCGTTTGGCGGGCTGCTGAGTGCTGCGTTGGTGCTGTGGCGCGGCAGGGCAGCGCGCATGGCACATCTGGATGTGATCACGGCGGCGGCGCTTTGCGGCGTGATCGGTGCGCGTGCTGAGCATGTGGCGCTGAACTGGGCGTATTTTTCCGCCAACACCGCCGAGCTTTTCGCCGTGAGCAGCGGCGGCGTCAATTGGCACGGCGGCGTGATCGGCATTCTGTTTGGTGCGGTGGCTGTGGCGCGCTGGCGGCGGCTGCACTTGCCCACCCTGCTCGATTCTTTGGCGCTCTGCCTACCGATTGGCGCGCTAGTGGCTTGGCAAGCCTGTGCCTCAGCAAGCTGTGGCTATGGTGTGGAAGTTCGCACCCTTGCCGAATATCCGCTGTGGTTGGCAACCGAAGCGCCTGACATTTACGGTGTGCTTGCGCCACGCCTGAACCTGCCGCTGATCGGGATGCTGCTGGCGCTGCTGCTAGGCGCCCTTGCCGTGCTGCTGATCGGCTATGGCAAGCTGCACGGCAGGCGCTTGTGGTTGCTCTTGGCGCTCTACAGCCTAGCGATGGCATTCCTGAGCGGCTTGCGCGCCGAATACGTGCCGATCTGGTTTGGCGTGCGCGCTGATCAGGCGCTCGACCTGTGGATCGGGCTGTGGGCAGCCGCGCTATTCGTCCGTCAGGGCGGTCGTGGGCGGCACAGCAGAGCGACTGTCACCTAAGGTGGTTATTCAACGCGCAGGAAGGTTGCCACTGCCTCCACGTGGTAGGTCTGCGGGAACATATCCAACGGTTGCACTTCTTGCAGCATGTAGCCCTTGCCCAGCAGCCGCTTGGCATCGCGGGCAAGCGTGGCAGGGTCGCACGAGACGTAGATGATCTTGGCGGGCGCAAGGGCAGCCAGCGCATCTAAGGCGTGGGCTTCCATACCGCTGCGCGGCGGATCAAGCACCACCGCATCAAAGGTGCCGTCCAGTGCCTCTAGCGCTTCTTCCACCAAGCCTTCAATGAGGGTGATGTTCTCAAAATCGCTCAGGTTGATGTCCGCGTCGCTCACAGCAGTTGGGAAGCCTTCAATGGCTGTGACGGTGGCGGCGTGCGCTGCCAAAAATGCTGTGAACAAACCAACGCCGCTGTACAGATCAAGCACACTTTCCGTCCCTTGCAGGTTCAGGCGTGCCAGCACCAGATCAACCAGCGTTTCGGCAAGCGGCAGGTTCACCTGAAAGAAGCTGCCAGCGGTCACCTGAAACGTGCGCCCTTTGATCGTATACTGCACCTTGCCCGAACCGATCAGGGCGTGTGGCACGTCTTCTTCAGAGAGGAAGCTGACCGAAAGCGGCAGATCGATCTCGACGGCGGGCTGCGAATCATCCACTGTGCTGAGCGCGATCAGCAGATCATCGCTTTCAGTGCCAACTTGCAGGCGCACACGCGATACAATGCCGCCATCCAGCGCTTCAAGGTCAAGCCTTTCGAGCAGGTCTTGCAGCTCAGGGCGAATGATGTGACATTCTTCAATCGGCACGATATGCTGATCATCGGTGCCGATAAAGCCGACCTGCCCATCATCGGTGACGTGCAAAGTGACGTGCGTGCGGTATTGCCAAGCGTTTGGGCTAGGAAGGGTGGGCAGCACAGGCGGATTAGCGATGCCGCCAATGCGCGTCAGTTGGTCGGTGACGATGGTCTGCTTGAAGGCAAGCTGTGCCTCATAGGCGATGTGCTGCCAATGGCAGCCGCCGCAGCGCCCTGGTCCGAAGTGCGGGCATTCAGGCTGCACACGCGACTCAGCGCCTTCCAGCAGCATGACGCCTTCAGCATGGGCGAAGCGCCCTTTATCTTGCACAATACGGGCAGTGATGCGCTCGCCGGGAATGGCATACGGCACGAAGATCGTGCGCCCTTCATAGCGCCCGATAGCGCTGCCACCGTGTGCCATCGTGGTAATTTCTAGCTCAATTAGGTTATCAGAGTTGGCGGCTTGCCCGCCTTGCTCTGTGGAATGTGACTCAGACATGATCGATCCTTCAGGTGAAGCGCCTGCTGCGCTTGATAACTTTCCGCACCCACGCCCTTACATGCGCCGTGCGTTGGCACGTCTTACGGCGCTTGGCTTACTGCTGTGTGCGCTTGCCATCGCCGTGCAGCTTGTGCTGGCGCTGCTGAGCGGCGCCTTGGCACCCTTATTTGTGCTGAGCGCCGCCTTCACTGCCACCTTGCTGATCCCGTTGGTGCTGCAAAGCGTGCTGCACCCTGAGATCAGGCTGACGGCGGATGGTGTGTGGCTGCGCCCGATGCTGTGGCGTTCGCGGTTTGTGCCGCGTGCCGCGCTGCTGGACTGCGTGCGGCATCCGCTCATCCCTGAGAGCGAGGCGAACGCCGCCATGCAGCGTTGGCTGTTTGGCAAGCGGCATCGTCGGCGTGAAGGCTGTGCCATTATTGTAGCACGCCACGCCTTACCGCCGCCCTACCGTTTGTTGGCAAGGCTTGCCAACGCGCCACACGCGGCTGCCTTTGCCATCTCCAGCACCACGCACCGCGATTATGATCGGCTGCGCGAGGCTATCGCCGCCTTGATCGCCGACTCGACGGGCTAGGCGTGGTCAGGTCTTCGCTACCGATCAGCGCAAGGTAGGTATCGGCAAGCAAGGCGGCACTGCGCGCCCAAGCATGGCGTTCCACCACCCAGTTACGCCCGTGCTTGCTCAGGCGTGCCGCCTCCTCAGGATCATCCAACAGGCGCAGCACAGCATCGGCAAATGCCTGTGGCGTATCCACAATCCGCATGTGGCGTCCATCCTGCGCGCCTAGCCCTTCTGCGCCCAGCGCCGTGCTAACGACGGGGCAGCCGCAGGCAAGCGCCTCCAACAGCTTAAAGCGCGTGCCGCTGCCGCTACGCAGCGGGCAGACGAACAGCCCGGCACGGTTGAGGTATGGGCGCGTGTCATCCACCAAGCCCTGAATGCGTAAGCCTTTGGTGGGATCGCTGCCTAAGCGCGTTAGGGCGGGCGTTGGGTCTTTGCCAAGCAGGGTCAGGGTGAAATTTGGGCGTTTGGCACGGATCAGCGGCATGATCTCGCGCATGAAGTACAGCACGGCATCTTCATTCGGAAAATATTTGTAATCGCCCATGAACACCGCGCTGTCTGTGTCACGGCGGATGTTGCTCGGCTTGAAGTAGTCCACATCCACGCCGTTGGGCGAAAGCACAGTTGGCACGCCGGGCGCGGCACGCTTCACGATTTGAGCGTCAATTTCGGACATCACGCCGACCAGCGTCGCTGCGCTCCATGCCTGCGGCTCGAAAAAGCGCATTTTGAGCGCTTCTAGGGCAAGGGCAGGGCGCTGGTAGATGGGCTTGGCAACGCGGGCGTGCCGCCACCACGCCAGATATTCAATGGCAGGCTCGGAGAGCAGCACCGGCACGGGCAGTTCGGCGGGCAAGTTTTGCAGCATGTAGAACGATTCGACGTGAATCAGATCAAAGAGGCGCACGCGCAGCAAGCGTTGAATGGTCTCGCGGAATTCCGTCGAGGTGTATAGGCGCATGGTGATCGGCTTGATGGCAGTTAGGCTGAGCAGCGCAGCACGCAGCTTGCTTGGGCTGGATGGACGGTTGATGACGACCAGATCGCACAACGCCTGCAACGGCGCGAGGTCAAAGGTGCGTTCCTCAGGGCGCCCAAAACAGACCAAGGTGATAGCAAAGTCGCGGGCGAGGCGCTTGACAAGGTTGTAGGTGCGCGAGCGTCCGCCGCTGACAGGCGGATAGGGCAAATAAGGCGTCAGCATTAGGATATTGGGGCGGTTAGCGCTCAGGGCAGCATCTCCTTAAAACAGAGTGTGCGGGTGTTTCCGACTCTAATTTTGGCGCAGCGTGCGCGTTGGGTCAAGGTGTGCCTTGCCTTCACCTCACGTTGCACAAACGTGAGCGCGCTGCACATTTTCGCAAAATGCGCTAGACTCCTGATAAAAGCCTTGTCGAGGAGTCCTTTTAGCATGAAAACACTGGTTTACACGGGCGTTGGGTCGGTGCAGCTTGAGGATCGCCCACATCCCGGCGATCCTGCCGAGGGTGAGTTGTTGGTGCGCGTGCGTGTGTGCGGTGTGTGCGGCAGCGATGTAACCGATTGGTATATGCTGCCGCGTGCGCCGCTGGTGCTTGGACATGAGCCTGCCGGTGAGGTGGTGGCGGTTGGTGCGGGCGTCACCACCTTCCAAGTGGGCGACCGCGTGGCGCTGCACCACCACATGCCTTGCATGGTCTGTGAGGTGTGTCGGCGCGGCGCGTACACTAACTGTCCACAGTTCAAACAGACGCGCCTGTATCCGGCGGGCATGGCGGAATACGTGCGCGTGCCGCGTGAAATTGTGGCGGGCGATGTGCTGAAACTGCCCGATCACCTGCCCTATGAGGCGGGCGCGCTGATCGAGCCGATTGCTTGCTGCGTGCGTGCGCTGGATCGTGCGCGTGTGCAGGGTGGCGATGCGGTGGTGATCATCGGTGCGGGCTTTAACGGGATTGTGCTTGGGCTGCTGGCGCCGCACTGGGGCGCGGATAAAGTTGCCATCCTAGACCGTGTGCCAAGCCGTTTGGCGCGTGCCGAAGCGCTTGGCATGAGCGCCTTTAATGTGGATGCCCCCGACTGGCAGGGGCAAGTGCGTGCTTGGACAGGCGGCAGCGGCGCAGGCGTAGTCATCGTGACGCCTTCCAAGACGCCCGTCATTCAGCAAGGGCTAGGGTTAGTGGCGCCTGGCGGAACGCTCATGCTCTACGGACCGCCTGCCCCTGAGGATAACTGGCTGCTGGACGTGAACTACACCTTCTTCAAAGAGATCACCGTCACCAGCTCGTATTCAGCCAGCCCCTACGACACACGGCGGACGCTCTCGCTGTTGGCAAACGGCGTGATTAATTATCGCAACCTGATCACGCACCGTTTCCCGCTTGATCAGGCAGATCAGGCGTGGCACATGACCAAAGCCGCCGGCGATTCACTCAAGATCGTGGTGGAGATGCCTTAGGGGCGCACAGCACAGCCCGCGTTGCAGCGGGCTTTGTGTTACGGTTGCGTCCCTACTGCCTCGGCACGAAGGTTGGCGCAAGCTCAGGTGCGGTGGACGGCTCAGATGCGGGGATTTGCCACACACCGGCGATAGGCGCGTCATTCGCTACGCCGTAGATGATCTCAAGGTCGGCAAAGCCTGTGGTCAGCGCGTTCTTGAAGTAGGTGATGCCGTTCGTCGGGCGGAACACACCTGCGCCATCGCGCCCATTGCCGTTCCAATCCCCTGCAAATGGAACATCCCCTGTAATGCCCAGAACAAACGCATGATCTGCGCTTGGGATGCAGTTATTGCCACAGACTTGGTTGGTCAGGTAGAATGTATCGCCGCGATAGATACCAAAGCTATCTTGCCCGTCGCCATCCCAGTCCCCTGTTACCGGCAAATCACCTGCCATCCCAAACAGCATGGCATGATCAGCGAAGCCTGTGCTAAGCCCATTCCTAAGAAGCACTTGCCCTGTGTTGGCATTATACAAGCCCACGCCTGCTTGCCCATCGGCGTCCCAGTCGCCAGCGATGGGAACGCTGCTTGGCGAGGCGCCTGAGAAGGTGAAGGTGTAGGCAACTGGCGCGTCGAAAGTGTTGGCGTTTTTCAGGAAAAACGTTCCTGTGGATGGGCGGTAAACACCGATTGTTGAGCGCCCGTCGCCATTCCAATCGCCTGCAATGGGCAGATCGGTGGCGATGCCAAACACGACTGCCAGATCAGCGGGACCGGTTGTGTTGCTGAAGCGCAGATAGAAGGTGTTGCTGCTTGGGCGGAAAACACCGATGGTATCAGGGAACTCGGCGGTTTCCGAGCCATATTCATAGGCGCCAACATCGCAATTGACAGGCGGACGCTTGGCGGCGCGCCCATCGCGCCCAGCGACCAAACTGCCGTTGCAGATGTCGCTGTTGCCCGCGTTGATGGCAGGGCTGATGCTCTGTAAACGGATGACGGGAATGCTGCCCACAGGGTACACAAT
>DAOTVQ010000031.1:0-82240 GCA_034436355.1 Anaerolineae bacterium | reverse complement strand
GTTGGCGGCGGGGTGGGCGTTAGGGTGGGCGTCCACGTGGGCGGCACCGCAAAGGGGTTCGCCTGCACAGTCACAATCACAAGCGGTGGTGTGGGTGTGGGCAGCGGCGTATTATTCTGCGCGGCGGCGGTGGTGGCAGCCAAGAGTGGGCTGGTTGGCACAGGCGTTGGGTCACCAAGAATTGCGGTTGGGTTGGTCAGCACAGCAATGCCAATCAAGATCGCCAATGCGGAAAAGATAGCGATGCCGACGGCAATCGGGTTCAGCGCTGTGCCTTCGCGCTGGCTGCGCCATGCCTCAGCGGTGCCGGGCGTGGTGGTGCCGGCGCGCACAGTGGGCGCTTTCACCGGCGGCTGATTGGGCGTGCGCGAGCTGACGCTTGATGGCGCGCTGCTGGCGGGCGGCTTGATAGCAGCCGATGAAGGCGGCGAAGGGCGCAGAGTCTCTAGGGCGCGGCGTGCCTCGGCATTCTGCGGGTTAATATCCAGCACGTTCTCATAACAAATGCGGCGTTCACGCGGCGTATCCACCACGCGTGCCAGAAGCAGCCATGCCTGTTCATTGTTATCATCTATTGCCAGTACCTGTTCCAGCAACTTACGTGCATCAGGCTTGTTGCCGCTGAGGGCTGCTTTCCGCGCCGCGCTCAGCAGCTTATCGAGTTCTTCGCTTGCCACGCCAACGTCTCCCTCTTAGTTCGTGATGATAAAAACGATCACGCCAACCACAACCAGCACCGCTATCACAATGAGGATCAGGCGAATGCCAAATGCCATTGAGGCTTGTTCGCTGCGCTCAATAGCGCGATCCATTGCTGCGATCAGCTCTTGCGCCTTCTTATTATTCGGGTTAATGCTCAGAACGGTCTGTAAAATGCGGCGGCGCTCGGTCTGATCCTCCTCAACAGCGGCTAACCACAGCCAAGCGCGTTCATTGCGCCGATCCATATTCAACACTTGGTTAAACATGCCCTTAGCCGTTTCCTTATTGCCGCGCCGTGCCGTATTAATGGCCATCTGCATCAGGGTTTCAAGGTTTTGTTCTTCTGGCGGTCTGCTCATCTTTTGCTCCCAAAATTGCGCGCTAGGGACGTTTCGCCGAATATGCCCACTCATTTATAGTTTACCACAGGGCAGCCTGCAACAGGAAAGATAGACTAGGGGGTGAAACAAAGCTGTGATAGGGCGCACAACGGGCGGAAGTTTCCGCCCGTTGTCTATGAAGGTGTGTGGCAGTGCTGCCTTAGAGCGCCTTGATGATCTCAAGCGCCTCTTGAACGTGCTTAGCGCCATTCATCATATCGGCGAAGCGGTGGCGGATGATGCCATCCCGATCTAGGATGAAGGTGACACGGTTATTCATCAAGCCGAAGGCGGTGCGTGCATCATAGAGCTTATGCACCTTGCCGCGCTCATCGCTGAGCAGGGTGTAGGGCAGGCGGTAGCGCTGAGCAAATTTGCGCTGTTCAGCGGGCGGATCGTCGCTAATGCCGATCACAGTCACACCCTGATCGCTGAAGGTGGTATAGGCGTCGCGGAAGGCACAGGCTTCCGCCGTGCAGACGGGCGAACTTGCCTTCGGGTAGAAAAACAGCACAACAGCGCCCTTGCCCAGCAGATCGGCAAGACGGACGGGCTGTTCGTTCTGATCGCGTAGGGTGAAATCAGGCGCACGGTTGCCTACTTCACTGCCAATGGTTATCTCAGTTTTTGGTGTGGTCATCTGACCAATAGACTCCAACTTTGTGCATTCATTGTATAAAAGTATAACACAGATGATGCGCTGTCAAATGAGACACCTATGAGTGCGCGGCAGTTTGCCAAAAACAAGTTGTGGTTTTCCGCACTCGGCGCTAGACTGTGCATGTCAAATCAGGCACAGTGCGATGTGTGATTGCAACAGTGATTATGAGACTATGAAGCTCATCTGGATCATCTTTCGGCGCGAATTGGCGCAGTATTTCAATTCGCCCATCGCCTATTTTGTGGCGTTTGCCGTGCTGCTGCTGACAGGCTTCACCTTCAACGATGATCTGGCAGCCCGCAACGGACGCGCCGCCACCGATGCCGCCCTGCCGCTGATCTACCTCGCGCAGTTCAGCGTCTTTTTTGTGCCGCTGCTGACGATGCGCCTGCTGGCGGAAGAGAACCGCGAAGGCACCCTTGAACTGCTGATGACCTTGCCGCTTCAAGATTATCAGATTGTGCTGGGTAAGTTTTTGGGCGCTTGGGCGTACTATACAATACTGATCAGCCTAACCATAGTGCATCAGGTGCTGTTGGTGTGGCTTAGCCCGCCGGATTTAGGTGTGGCATTTGCCGCTTATATTGGCGTGTGGCTGTTTGGCGGTGCGTGCATCGCTGTGGGCATCTTTTTCTCTGCCCTGAACGAAAATCAGATTGTGGCGGCGTTCTTGGGCATGGCGGCGCTTTTGATCTTGTGGCAGGCGGATTTGGTCGGTAACGTGATCAGCAACCGCCCGCTTGCCGAGTTCGTGCGCGGCGTCAGCTTCCAAAGCAACTATTCCTACTCGTTCGCCATTGGCATTGTGCGCCTTGATCACACCGTGTTCTTTTTGGGTGTGGCGGGTGTGCTGCTGCTTGCCACCACCCAAATTGTGCAATCGCGGCGGTGGCGCTAGTGGAGAGGGTAAGCGATGGCTTCTGAGGGCAAGCAGCGTGGCGCACTCATCCTAAACCGTGTGGCGGTAGCGCGCTACAGCAGCCTGATCGGTGGCGCTGCGTTGATCGTGGCAGTGGGCGCCCTGCTGGCAAGTGGCGAACTCTCGACCTTTGTGGTGATCAGCGCCTTGCTCGGCTTGGCGGGGCTTAGCCTGTGGATGCTGCTTGCGCCGGACGATTTCCGCAGCACGCTCAGCGGCAGGCGCGCCGTCTATGGCAGCAATAGCGCCCTAATCGTGCTGCTGTTTATCGGCATTGTGCTAACGCTGTATGCCATTGCAGCACGCAGCGGCATCGCAACGGATTTAACGGCGCAGGGTTATTACCGTCTGAAGCCGAATGTGCGCCCCATCGTGGAGCAGCTTTCGCGCCCAATCCAGATCACCGCCTTCTACAGCCGCCGCTTGCTAACACAGCAGGCGCTGGAATCGCCCATTTTGCGGCTGTTTGCTGATGCTGCGCCGAATAAAGTTCGGCTGGTCTACGTTGATCCTGATCAGCAGCCGATCCTTGCCGGGCAATTCGGCTTGCAGCGCGCCTATGGTGTTTTCGTTTCATATCTGGCTGCCGACGGCACGCCCGATCCGAATTTCACGGTGAAAGTGCTTTCCGCCCGAGATCGCCTGCCTGAATTGCCCGCTGAGGAAGACTACATCAATGAGCGTTGGATCGCAGAGGCGATCTTGCAGCTTGAAGTGCGCGGCAAATTTAACATCCTATTCAGCGTCGGCAATGGTGAGCTGAACCTTGATACGGAAGCAACCGGCATCCGTGACGGCTTGCGTGCGGTTGGCATTCAGGTTGGCACGCTCGACCTGAGCCGTGAAAGTGTGCCGCAAGGCACCACAGCGTTGATCATCCTAGCACCCACCCGCGATTTTACGGGCGAAATGGCGGATCGTGTGGCGAACTACTTGAACGGCGGCGGCAAGGTGCTGATCATGGCGGAGCCTGCCTTCCGCAGCGATATTCGCTTCATGCAGGCGGAAGATAGCCCGTTGGCAACCTACCTGTGGCAGGCGTGGGGCATTCGACCAAACCGTGATATTGTCTTTGATCCGCTGTCCTTCAACGATACGCAGTACTACGTGCGGGCGGCGCAGTTTTTTGAAGGGCATCCGATTGTGCAGAAAGACCAGACGGGCAGCGCAGCGCGCCCACTCTTCGCCATCGCACAATCGTGGCAAGTGGCAGCCAATCCGCCTGTAGGGGTGCGGGTGCAGCGCATCTATACCACCACCAACGATGCCTTTGGCAAGCTCGATCTGCGCGAGGTGGCAAGTAACCCAGATCGGGCAACGCGGGGCGCCGCTGATCTGCCGGGACCGCTCACGCTGATGGCAGCCGCCGAAAATGAGATCACGGGCGGGCGGTTGGTCGTCATTGGTGATGCCGACTGGGTGACCAACGATCTGATCGTTGCCTTTGATGGGCAAATCCTGTGGACGAACACGATTGATTGGCTGGTCGAATTCCTTGAGCGCGTGACGGTAGAGCCTGTCTTTGGGCAATTGCCGCTCAGTGTGCCAAGCCGCGACTTGGAACTGACTGCCTTCATCACGCTGGCAGTGCTGCCGGGCGCGGTGCTGCTGGTTGGGCTGTGGGTGTGGTGGCGGCGGTCAAGGCGCTAGAGTATGGCAAACGCACAGCGCCGCACGGTGATCCTCTTGTTCGTGGTCTTTCTCGTCCTGCTTGGGCTGGCGGTGGGTGTTCTCTTTCCGCGCCGCGCCGCGCTGCCAAGCGCGCAAAGCGCATCGAGCGCCACGCCGATTCCGTATGTTTTTCCGAGCGTGCTGCCCGCGCAAATCACGCGGATGGTCTTGGAAGATCGGCGTGATTCGGCAAAGGTTGCTACAATTACACTCATCAAAACGGCGGGTGATTGGCAAGCATTCCGCGCCGAAAATGATGTATTCTTGCCCGATCTCACAAAAGTGGCACGCTTGCTGCACAGTTTGGCAAGTTTGCGCTATAATCGTATTATAGAAAGCACGACATTGGAGGCATTCGGCTTGGCAGACGGCGGACGGTTTGTCATTCGGTTTACAGCCGATAGCGCATATACCCTGTACATTGGCGGAAATAATCCCGATCAAACGCTTGCCTATGTGCAACGGGATGGTTTGACTGCCATACTACTGGTCTCTGCGGAACAGATCGCGGCACTAACGGGCGCATTGGAGGGCTTGGCGGCACCCTAAACGCCTGATTGCGGCTTACGAGCAGCCTTTCCTTGAGAACGTCGCCCCGCCACTTTCGGTGGGGTTTTTTTGTCGGAGGACACACACAAATCGGGATGTTAATGGTAGTAGACAAAGCCACACAACAACTTATCCAACAGCAATTGAGTGCCAAGGCGGAAGCACAAGGCTTCGTGCTTTACGACGACATCCTCACGCTTATTCCCGATGCCGAGCAGAACATCGAATTGATTGAGGATGTGATTGATAGCCTCAGCCAGCTTGGCGTGCCGATCTTGACCGAGCCACCCGCCGAAGCAGCCGAAGCGCCTGATGCCGAAGTGCCTGACTCGAACGAGTTAGCGCTTGAGGACGATCTGGACGAGCTGAGTGAACTGGGCGCACTTGGGCTAGACCTGATCGCAGACGACGGCTATCAGCAAGCCATCGAGACCGATGATGTGGTCGGCTTGTATTTGAAAGAGGCAGGGCGCGTGCCGCTGCTGAGCGGTGAGGAAGAGGTGCGCCTTGCCAAGCGCATGGAGCAGGGGCGCCTTGCCGAAGAACAGCTTGCCGAGTATGGCGATCAGTTGCCACTCGATGATCGCTATGACCTTGAACGTCTGGTCGAAGATGGTGTGCTGGCGCAAGAACACCTGATTCAGGCGAATTCGCGCCTTGTGATCAGCGTGGCGAAGAAATATACCGGGCGTGGCGTGCCATTTCTCGATCTGATCCAAGAGGGCAATATCGGCTTGATCCGTGCAGCGCGCAAATTTGAATACCAGCGCGGGCATAAGTTCAGCACCTATGCCACCTGGTGGATTCGGCAAGCCGTCAGCCGTGCCGTTGCCGATCAAGGGCGCACCATTCGCGTGCCAGTCCATATGGGCGATCAGATCAACCGCCTGCGGCGCATTTCGCTAGGGTTGACGCAAGCACTCGGACGTGAGCCGACCATGGACGAGATCGCAGAGGCGATGCAGACCACCCCGGATAAGATCAATGTGCTGCTTGAAATTTCGCGCCGCCCGATCAGCCTTGAGGCACCCACCGATGAGGATGAAGAAACCGAGATCGGCGACTTTGTGGAAGACACTCGTGGACTCTCGCCCTCAGAGGCGACCGATCAGGAGATGCTGCGCCACCATCTGAGCGATGCGCTGAACCGCCTGCCCGACCGTGAGGCGCACATCTTGCGCCTGCGCTATGGTTTGGAAGATGGCGAAATGCACACCCTTGAGGAAGTGGGCAAGGCGATTGGCGTTACCCGTGAGCGCGTGCGCCAACTGGAGGCGCAAGCGCTCAATCGGCTGCGCCGTTCGTCCTCGCACCATATTCTAAAAGATTTTCTGCTGGAGCAGGAGTAGCTTGCCATGCGCGTTGAGCGTCCGCCGTATATTTTGATCGCCCTGCTGTTGGGCAGCGGCGGCTATCTGCTGCTGCGGAACTTCCGCCTGCTGCCAGAGGTAGACCTGCTGCCCTACGCGCCCATCCTGCTGATCCTGCTGGGCATTCAACTGCTGTTCCGCAGCGATTTGGGCATCAGTTGGGCAACGCAGACCTTTGGCATCACACGCGGCACGGTGCGCGCCGCCAGCCTAGAGGCATACAGCGGTGAGCTAGATGTGAAACTGCGCGCCTTACGCCGTGAAGGGCGCCTGATCGCCGGCGCATACACCGCCCGTTCGCGCCCTGATCTGACGGTGCGCGGCGAGACGGCGCGCCTGACCATGCAGCGCGGGCGGACGTGGCTCTTTTCGCTTGCCGATTGGGAGGTGGGCTTGGCGCGTGATCTGCCTTGGAACGTGCTGCTTAGCACGCACTTGGGCGAACTTGAGGTGGATTTGCGCGGTGTGCCGATCAACCGTGCCGAACTTGGCACAGGCATTGGCGATATCCGCCTTGTGCTGCCGGAGTTGGTTGGGCAAGGCGTGCGCGCTTTCTCCACACTGGGTAACGTGACGCTGGCAGTGCCAGAGGGTGTGGCGGCAGTGGTACGCGTGCGGCGCAGCCCGTTGGCGCGGGTGCAAATTGATGAGCGCCACTATCTGCGCCTTGCCGATGACCTGTACGCTACGCTGGGCTACGCCGACGCTGAACGGCTCATCTATGCCGAGATGGGCAGTACCTTTGGCACGCTGCGCTTGGTGACGATTGGCGCTTCACAAAGCTGACCATGCCTCACATTCAGCGCACCGCCCAACGCTCAACGCCGCGCTGCCCACGCTGCGGCACGCCCAACCTTACCATGCGCCGCTGCAAACGGCTGTGCGTCTACTGTGGCTATCAGGAATGCTGCGCCGACGCCTGCCTGATTGAATATCCTGATGAGGAACAGGCAGCGGCAGCGCAGACGGCTAAACCATTGGGAAATAAGGCGTCACGCGGATAATCTTGCTGTTGAAGTTGCTCACATAGGCGCTCAGGCGCTCATAGAGTGCCTTCCACTGTGGATGATCGAGCAGCGCTTTGGCAGCCTTGTAATCTTCTGCGATACCACCCAGCATGATTGACGGGCGCTTGCCATACATCGTGTACCAACTCTCAGTTGGCTCTAAGCCAAGTTTTGCTAAGCCGGGTGCCAGCTCCCGCACAAGGAACTCAAAGTATTCCTGATCACGACCCGGCAAGATGTCGTAAGTCAGGATCAGCTTCACTTGCATGTTAGTGGCTCTGCTCCATGACGATAATTTGCGTCTGTTCAGGCATTCCGCTGCCCGTCACCTTGAAGACCTGTTCCTGCTGCACGCGGCTAACGCCCATCTCGCGCAGGAAACGATCCAGCGGATCGAGCGCGACGGTGCTGTTGGGCAGTTGGTAGTGCATCGGGATGACGTAGTTCGGCTCTAGCAGGCTGATCAACTCCACCGCCTGCGTCGCGTTCAAGCCACCGCCGCCGCCAACCGGGATGAGCGCGACATGCACTGTTTCTAGCGCCTCGATCACGGACTGCGGCGGAATATGATCCAGATCGCCGAGGTGCGCCACGCGCAGCCCGTCAAAATCCAGCACATAGGCGATGTTTGGCTTGGGCGCTTCTTGGCTGGTGTTGTGCATTGCCACACCGATGATGAACACGCCGCCAATCTCATATTCGCCCGCGCCCGTGATCACACGCTGCACGCCTTTCACTGCGCTGGCGTTGCTGTGACCGTGCGCCTCATGGCTTACCGTGACGATCTCTGCTTTCAATTTGGGCAGCGCCAAACCAAGCTGCTCACCGAACGGATCGGTGACGACAGACGCTTTGCCGCGTTCGGCAAGCCGAAAGCAACTATGCCCATACCACGTGATTTCCATAACAGAAAGACTTTCTGTGTGTGACCTTACCCAGCGGAAAAAATCGAACTGATATTCTTATATTTTAGCGCAGCCTGCCTAACTAAACAAGCCTTGAAGCGGCTTTGGGTGTGAGGAGAAGCAGGCGTTTTGCTTGCCACACCTAGCGTGCGCTGCCAAGCAGGTAATCAATCACCATTTGGTTGATGATCGTCTCGACGGGTGCGCGGTCATCGGTGAACAGCACATCGGAAGGGATGGACGGGCGCGCACCGCTGATCGCTGTTTCGATGGCGCGGCGCAGTGGTGCGGGCGCGTCTTCAGGCAGCCGATCACGGTTCGCCGCTAAGGTGGTGATGCTAGTTGGCTGCGCCGTGCCGATCAAGAGCGTGTTGAACGAGTCAGGCACGTCTATCGTATGCACAGAAGGGAACACCTGCTGCATGGTGTGCGTCATCGCCTCGATCAGCCGCCGATCCTGTGTGCCATCAGCGCGCACGGTGCGCCCAACATTGATCGCCACAATGCCGTTTTCGGTCAGCGCGGCGCGTGCCTCTGCAAAAAACTCGACGGTGGTCAGGTGCCATGGCACGTATGGCACGCGGTAGGCATCCATAGCGATCAGGTCGTAGCGTGCGCCTTCGTGTGCCAGTTGGTTCAGGGCAAGCCGCCCATCTTCCACAATGACGCGCAAATTAGGCTGAGTCATGCCAAAAAAACGCCGTCCGACCTCCACAATAGCGGGATCAATTTCGATGCCGTCAATTTGCACGCCTTCGCCGAAAATCTCGGTGTACTGCGTGCTGATGGTGCCAGCCGCCAAGCCGACAATGCACACGCGCCCGATCTGCGGCTGCGCGTTGAAATATGGCACGGCAAGGAACATATCCCACGTGCCACCGAAATAGCGCCGCCGCGGATGCCAAACCGAGTGAATGCCTTGTCCCTCGTTCAGGCGCAGTTCCCGCGTGCCAGCCTCCCACGCCACCACAAATTCGCCGTTAACCATCTGACCAACAGGCACTTCCAGTTCCAGCACTTGGATGTAGTTATAGGCAGAGTCGTGATCCCACAGCAGGCGGCTGCCTTGCGGCGGCGGGCGCAGCACGCCGCTTTGGGCAGCCAGCGTGAAGATGACTAGCACAGGTGGCATCCACGCAAGGCGCAGGGCAAGGGTGCGCCCGTCGCGCCCAAGCGTCAGCAAGCCAAGCAGCGCGACGCCAAGCAGCAGCGCCGCAAACAGAAAAAAAGTTGCCGTCGTGCCAAGCTGCGGGATGGTGAACAGCGTTGGCAGAAAGGTGCCAACCAAACTGCCTAAGGTGGAGATGGCATACAGCCGCCCTGAGATTTTGCCCGCCTGACTGACCTCGCGCACGGCAAGGCGCACCGCAAAGGGCGAAACGCAGCCGAGCAGCGTTATCGGGAGCGCGAACAAGACCAAGACTGCCACAAAAGAGCCAAGCGCAACGCCTGCCTGAAAGCCGCTAACGGCGTTTGCCGCCGCACTGAGGACAGGGCGTGCCACCAACGGCACTAAGCCGCAATAAAAGGCGCCCCACGCGATGATCTGGTAGAGGCGTGTTGGGCGCGGCGCACGGTCTGCCAGCCAGCCGCCCACAAAGTAGCCGACGGTCAGGTAGAGCAGCATCAAGCCGATCACGTTTGCCCAGACAAGGTTGCTGGTGCCAAAGACGTTGCCCAGCAACCGTGAGGCAGTTAGCTCGACGGCAAGGGTGGTCATGCCGCTGGTGAAAACGGCGAGCGTGAGCATTCGCCCGCCGTTTGGTGTGTGTGGCTGCGATGGTGCTTGCATGAAGGCAGCCGCACCCTAGCGCACTTCGACAGGCAGCACGATGCTGGTCGTCCGCCCAGTGATGCTGCTTTGCGCGCAAACCGCCAGCAGGTGTTGCCCTAGTGGCAGGTTTTCCACACGGATGCTATAGCCGTTGCGAATATAGCTATCATCAAGGTTAACCTGCTGCGTGCTGTTGAAAAAGTTACGGACATCCACGCGATCACTGCTTGGTTCAGAAGTTGCCAGCAGGTTTTCATCCTCTGAGTAACAACTGCTGCCCTTGTAGACTGTGATGCGCTGAATGCCGGGCCCTTCGTTCGGGCGCACGTCGGTTGCGTCTAACGTCCAGCCGCTGATGGTAAAGTTAGGGCTAACGATCACAACGCGTGCCTCTCGATCAAGGATGCTGCCACTAATCGAGTCGATCCACAAACGCAGACTCGGATAACGTACCGGCACTGTGACGCCTGCCGTGATCGTCTCATCGGTCATCCAGCCATAGATAGTAACGCCGTTCGAGTCCTGAAGGCGCACATTCAGCCACTCAAAGTTCACAAAGTCCTGCATGGGATTGTTGTTGGTATTCATGTAGTTGCTGCTTTGGGAAAGGATTGTCACCGGTGTGTTATTGGTGACAACCAACACACGCGCATAGGCGGTTGAGGGTCCCAAGCGCACATTCAGATTCCCAGAGCCGACCGCACGGGCAGGCACCTCGATAGGCTGACCGCGTTCGAGGGCAGCCACAACGGTTGCCGTCAGATCGGGCGTGGCGGTTTGCGGTGTGGCAGTCGGAAGGGTGAGTTGTATGGTTGTTGGCACCTGTGTTGCTGATGCGGTTGTGGTCGCTGTGCGCGTTGGGCTTGGCGTCGGTGTTGGCGTGAAGGTGCGCGTTGGGCTTGGCGTCGGTGTTGGCGTCAGGGTAGAGGTCGGTGTGACGGTTGCCGTTGGCGTAAAGGTTGGTGTGGCGGTTGGTTCAGGCGTCACTGAGACCATTTGAACCACATTCAAGGTGACGGAAGGTGTTGGGCTGAGGGTATTCGTCTGACTGGGCGTCAGGGTTGGGCTAGGCGTGATCGTCCGCGTCAAAGTTGGCGTAGGCGTGCGGCTGGGCGTGATGGTGGGCGTCAGGGTCGCCGTTAGGCTGGGCGTGATGGTAGGCGTCAGGCTAGGTGTAGGCGTCCGCGTGAAGGATGCAATGGCTTGCGCGGTGCGCGTTTGCAGCAGCAGCGAAACTTGCGTAGCGATTTGATTGGTGGACTCGATATCAGGCGTGACGGTGGGCGTGGCGGTTGGTGTGAGAGTCGGGCTAGGCGTAAAGGTCGCGCTGGGTGTTAGGGTTGCAGTAGGGGTGAGCGTCGCGGTGGGCGTGGCACTGGGCAGCGTCGGCGTCACGATGATCATTATCGGTCCCGAGGGCGTAGGGCTCGATTCCTGCGTGGCAGTGATAGTTGCCGTCTCGGTGGTGGTTGCTTCAGCCGCAGAGGTTTCAGTGGGCAGCAGGGCAGCCTCAGTCGGTGTGCTGGTGGCTTCTTCGTTACCGCCACCGGACAGCAGCACAACGAAAAAGGCGAGCAGGGCAAGAATCGTGATCCCACCCACAATAAAAACTAGGGGCGAGCGGCTTTCTGGGGTGGGCATGGCAGCCGAAGAGGGCGTGCCAAGCGGCGTCAACGGTGAAGGACGGCGGATGGGTGCGGCAGGCAAGCTACCCATTAATGCGGCGTTGGTGGCTTCTGGGTCTTGTCCGCCTACCAAAAAAGCTGCCGTTGGGGTCGGTTCAAACTCGTCGGCTTGCAGGGCAGGCGGCATCTCGCCCGTGATGGCGATATTGAACGCCTCGGACAGATCGCCGGCGGTCTGCCAACGGTGAGCAGGGTCTTTGGCAAGCGCCTTGTTCACCACACGCTCAACGCTTTCGGGAAGATCGTGGCGCAAGCTGCGAATGGGCGGCGGCGGCTCGTAGACGTGGGCGTGCATCATGCCGACGGGCGTCTCACTGACGAAGGGTAGGCGTCCGCACAGCATTTCAAAGAGCATGACGCCAAGCCCGTAAACATCAGCGCGCCCATCCACAGGCACGCCGCGCCACTGCTCTGGCGACATATAGAGCGGCGTTCCCATCGAGGTGCCGGGGCGGGTGTAAGTGGCTTCGGTCATCACTTTGGCGATGCCGAAATCGGTCAGGAAGGCATTGTCACCATCATCGAACAGCACGTTTTGCGGCTTCAAATCGCGGTGGATGATGCTGCGTTTATGGGCGTAATCTAAGGCGGAGGAAATCTGGCTGAGGATGCGCGCACTCTCCCGCATTGGGATGATTTGGCGGCGAATGCGATCCATGAGCGTGCCACCGATCATTAGCTCCATGACGAGGTAGATCAGATCGCCATCCTGCCCATAGTCGAACAGTTTCAAGATGTGTGCGTGGCGCAGATCAGCAATGGTCTCTGCCTCGCGGACGAAGCGCTGTGCGAACTCAGGCTCGCGCGCCACCTCCGGCGCAATGACCTTGATGGCAACTTCACGGCGGATGTTGAGTTGGCGCGCCCGATAAACAGCCGCCATACCACCCTGCCCGATCTGGGCGATGATTTCGTATTGTCCTAGTTGTTTGCCAATTAGGTTTTGGCTCATAATGCAGGCTTCTTTCAGCGCCAATAAACTTGCGCGCAATTGTAACGCAAAAACCGACAGTCAATCTTTAAGGCTTGGCTTAAGGCGCGATTTTTCTTAAAACTGACCCAATGACCAAGCTAGGGGTGTGCATTTCTGTGCAAAAGCGCAGGGAATGCACACCTTTTTCACCTAGGTTAGCGCGGAAATGCCACATCGGGCAATTGCAAGTCAGCGATCAAGGTTGGGTCTAGGGCAGTAATGGCGTCGAAAGAACACAACGGTATGCTGGTGACTCGCGTCGTGCTAACGGGCTGCTCTGGGTTGAAGGCATTGTAGCTTTGGCGGGCTATTTCTGCCATCACCGCCGAGGATTCCTCAAATTGCAGCCATTGGCGGTTGAATAGCATCATCGTCAGGACGAAATCGCCGCGTGGTGTGAAGACAATCGCCATATCGCCGTGTGTTTCGGCTGCCCAACCGTGCTTACGGGCAAAGAGCGCATCCGGCGGCAAGCCCATCTCGATCAAGCCGTTGATGCGGTTGGCGCGCAGCAGGCGGATCATGCGGCGGCACTCTACATCGTTAATCTCCTGTGGGAAGGCTGCTGTCAGCGCGCCACTGCCATCCCGCGCACAGTAGTAGAGGTTTGCCAACAGCCAGCCCAAATCTTCCGGCGTGGTCTGGTTGGAAAAATCAGGGTTGGTGCGCGATTGATCGGCAGAAATCGGGACTGGCACAAAGGGCTGTGGCGTCGGCGTGGCGCCCACAACTGCCGCGCCTGTGAAGAAAGAGTTTGCCAAGAAGGTGTTCTTCAAGCCAAGCCTTTGCATCGTCTCGGTGACGTACAGCGCACCGCGATACTCGTCACCTTCCCCGATAATCCGCAGCAGGGCATTGGAGGACAAATTCTCGCTACAGATGATCATCTCTGCCATCAGACGCGCTTGCTGGGGCGTTGGCGCAGAGGACGTTTTGCGGAAAAAGGCGACCAATAGCGGCACTTTGATCAGGCTGACGCCACTGTATGCCACGTTCGGATTGATGTTGATGCTCTCGCCCGTCTGCAAGTCCATCAGAAAGACTGACGCCTGCTTGTTGCTGAACGGCACAAAGCCGTTGCTGACCAGCAGGGCATAAACCGATTCGGCTAGGACGCCAAGCGTTGGATTGGTGGTGCTGCGCGGCGTGGCTGCCCAAAACGGCTCCGCCGTCACGATGACTTGCGGCGTTGGCGTCAGAATCGGTGAGCCAAAGCTGCGCTCGTCGGTCAGCGGCACGCTGTTCAGGTCACCCGTGATGGTGACCGTCTCGCGGTAGACCCAGGCGCGCCCTGTCACATAGTTCGGGTAGATGATCTCCAGCCAAGGGAACGTGGCATGGCGGCGCAGCACGGCATACAGTTCACCGCGCCGAATCTCGCCCACGGGCGGAAAATCGGTGCCGGGACCGAAGCGCACATTGGCATAGTTGATCGCCTCGACATAGACAGCGGCAGCGACGGTTGGCGGCGGCACGTCTTGTGTGGACTCAGGCGCTTGGACGGGCGCCGTCCCCATAATTGGCGCGCCGCCGCTGAAGGGCGTGGCGCTTGGCGCGGAAGAATCAGGCGGTGCCTCGGTTGGGCGAACGTTCAGAATTTGCTCGGTGTATGGCACATTGGCAAGGCTGCCCGTCACATTGACAAGGTCTTTGTAAACCCAGCCCTGCCGATCTGGCAGTTGCAGCAGCAGCCAAGGGAAGCGCGCACTCTGCCCGATGATCGGGTAGCGCGTCCCGTTGGTGATCTCACCGACGATAGGATAATCAATGCTGGGACCGGCGCGCAAGTTGGCACGCTGGATCGCCTCAGCTTCGGGCGGCGCTTGCCCTGCTGTCGCGCTCAGGCTGAACAGGGCAACCATCAGCACGGCAAAGGCAAGGCTCAGGCGGGAAAAGGCGTTTTGTCGCATAGGGTGACCTTTCTAGCGGCAAAAGCGCGCTGCATTTGCCGAATCGCCTGCGGAAGCAAAGGCGCGGCAAGCAAGTTCACGGGTGTTAAGGTAGCTTGGCGCAATCTCCATCAAACTGGCAAAGACCTGCGCGGCAAGGGCAAAATTACCGGCATCAAGGTAGCCGCGTGCGCTCAGGTAGAGCTTGGTCGCGTTGATGGTGAACTGCCAGTCGGTATCGGGCAGGGCGCGGATTTTGAGCGCCTTCTCGATCACGATGACCATCTCGCTCAGGCGTCCCTCAAAGCGGTATTGGTTGCCAAGCGCCTGATAAGCGTTCACCAGCATATCCTCAACCTCACGGCGGCGGAAGGTGCCATCCAAGGCGCGCAGCGCTTCAAGCCAGCTCATGGCGCTCTCCCAATCGCTGCGGCGGAGTGCCTCCTGCCCACGTGCGAAAAGTTCCTCAGGCGTGAAGGCGCCGCTTTGCGGTGTGGCGGTCGGCGTTTCGGGCTGCGGCGTGGGCGTGGCGGTAGGTGGTGCTGGCGTCGGTGTGGTGGTGGCAAGCAAACCTGCTTGCGCGGTGCTAAGGCAGTTGGTTGCCTCACGGTTGAAGGGCAACTGCTCTAGGATGTATTGACAGCGTCCGCGGGCAAGGCTGAACTGCCCATTGGCAATATCATTGGCGGCAAGCGTCATCTGCCCTTCAAGGGTGCCAGCAAGGGCGATGGCGCGTTGTGTGCTGCGGGCGGTAGTGCCATCGCGCCAGCCGGCAACGCCCGCTAAGCCAACCACCGCCACGAACATAAAGAGCAAGAAGAGCGCCACCGTGCCGACCAGCAAGGTGTTGCCACAACCGCTTGGCGCTGCTTCTTCTTCAATGGGCAGCGGAATGTGGCGGGGCTGCGTATCTTCAAGGGAATAGGCATCGGTCATAGGATAACAAGCCTTTCATGGGCGAAGGCACTGAGGGGCAGAAACGCTTGCCCATCATATTCGCCAAAGAGTGTGATCGGTGCGCCGCCGCTGATCGCCAGCACAACAAGGTTGGCGGGCAAAACACGCACAGGCAGCCTATCACCGTTAGAGTCGACAAGATGCAGCCTGTCGCCGTCTTCGTAAACAGGCGTGACATCCGCTAAGAGCATTGGGAAATAATCCAGCCACAGGTTCGCGCTGAGCGCGGCGGCATAGGCACTGAAGGCGGCGCGCAGCGTCCGATAACCGTGCGGCAGTGCCGTTGGTGCGGCTGGCACAGCCTCGCGGTGTTTTGCCAGGGCGCGCAAAGGATAGGCGCTAGGGAAATAGACGCACGCGGTCTGTAACCATGTGGCAGGCGGGAAACTGCGATCAAGTTGGTCGCGCACCATTTGATGGGCAAAATCCAGCAACAGGGCAAATTTTCCACTGTTCAAACCAAGCAGCCATGTACGCTGTCCGATCACCTTATCCTCAGTGATTTCGGTTTGTCTGCCCAGCGAAAGCCATAAGTCAGTGATGCCTTGCTGCGTCAGCAGGTCTGCCTGCTGTTCGGTGAAGCCAACTGCCGTCCGCAGATCGGCTTGTTGTTCAGGCGGCAGGGCATCAATCCGCGCATAGCCTTCCACCAAAAGGTGCAGGCGGGCTAGGGCATCCAGCAGTGCGGGCGACCAATCCGCCTCACGCTGAACCAGCGCCCCGATGGCGGTCAGGCGGCGCGCCACACCTTGCGCCTGAGAATCCCACAGGCGCGCTGCGATAGTTTTCCACGTCTCGGCACGGCGGATTTCTTCAACGCCAAGCCCGCCGCGAACGAGATCGCGCAGCCATTGGGCAAGTTCACTTAAGCCTTGCCGTACTTTTGCTTCCCGTGCAGCGGCGCGTTTAGCCTGCTGTGCAGTTTTTTCTAGATTCGCCATGCCCTGTGAATGTTTCCTAGCCTCGCGCCGATCATACCGAATCGCGCCTTGATTTGCCACGCGCTAGAATAAGAACTTCTTAAAAGACATTTTGCCCGAAAGGTTCAACTGTGAAGCATTTAAGGCGTATCTTCCTCGTAGTCCTCTTGATCGTCGTGCTGATCGTGGCAGCAGCGGGTGGCTTTGTGCTGCATACACTGCGGCGTCCGCTGCCGCAGGTGGCAGGCAGCCTAACCTTGCCCGGCGTCAGCGCACCGATCACTATCTACCGCGACGCGCAAGGTGTGGCGCATATTTATGCCAGCACCACACGCGATCTGTTCTTCGCGCAAGGCGTTGTTCACGCCCAAGAGCGCTGGTGGCAAATGGAGTTTCAGCGCCACGTTGGGCAAGGGCGCATTGGCGAGCTGACCGGGCGCGTAGAGAGCGTGCTGCGGACGGATGCCTTCATCCGCACTATGGGCTGGAAACAGGCGGCGGAAAACGATCTGCGGGCGCTCTCACCTGCTTCACGCGGCGTGCTAGATGCCTATGCCAGCGGCGTGAACGCCTACATTGGCGGGCGCAGTCCGTCCGATCTGGCGTTGGAGTACACACTCTTGGGCGTGACCGGCGTCAATATCACGGTGGCGCCGTGGGAACCGCTGCACAGCGTGGCGTGGGGCAAGGTGCTGGCGTGGCAGCTTTCTGGCAACTTCGGCTTTGAGCTAACCTACCTTGACCTTGTAGCGCGGCTTGGTGAGGAACGTGCTGCCGACTTCCTGCGCGACTGGCTGCCCGCTTTTCCGTTTGAGATGCGGCAAAGCATTTTGCAGGAGGCAGATTTACCCGTGCTGCCTGCCATTTCCCGCCCAAGCACACAGCAGATCACGCCGCAGCGCTTGGGTATTCTGCAACAAGTCATAGCAAGCGGCTTCAAGGGTGCTGAAATCGAGCGCGCCTTTGGATCGGCTGCCAGCAACAGTTGGGTGGTGAACGGCACGCGCACTGCCAGCGGTAAGCCGCTTTTGGCGAACGATCCGCACCTCGATGCACAAATGCCCTCGTCGTTCTACAGCATTGGGCTGCACTGTGCGCCCGTCAGCGCCGAATGCCCCTATGATGTGGTTGGCTTCAGCTTGCCCGGCGCGCCCGGCATCCTGATCGGGCATAATGGGCGCATCGCTTGGGGCTTAACGACGCCCCACACCGATACACAAGACCTCTATGCCATTCAAGTTGATCCGAATGACTCGAATCAATACATCGTGGATGGCGAGCGGATGCGGATGGGCATCGCTAATGAAGAAATCCGCTTTGGGGATGATCCGAACAGCGCTTTTGTGCGCGTGCGGCAGACCATTTTCGGTCCGATCATCACCGATTTGCCCGCCTATGCCAACTATGGTGGCGGCAAGCCCTTGGCGCTGCGCTGGGCGGGCAACGATCCCGAACCTTACGACTTGATCGGCGCGCTGCTGGCGCTTAACCGCGCCCAAAACTGGGAAGATTTCCGTGCGGCGCTGGCGGGCTGGCAAGTGCCTTCCCAAAACTTCATCTACGCCGATGTGGACGGCAACATTGGCTATGTGCTGCCCGGTCGCGTGCCGATCCGCGCTGCTGACCATGACGGCTTAACGCCAGTGGATGGCAGCACGCTGCGCTACGACTGGCAAGGCTACTTGCCTTACGAACACATGCCGCGCCTGTATAACCCTGAACGTGGCTACATCGTAGCTGCCAACCAGCGTATTGCACCCGACGCCTACGCCGCCGAACTGCAAGCGCGCTTTGGCACAGACCTGAACTACTTCACCAACTTCAACGCCGATTACGGCTACCGCAGCCAGCGCATTCATGAGCGCCTGCTAGAGCGTACCGATCATACCGTGCAGACCTTCAGCGCAATCCAGCAGGACACCTACAACGGCTTTGCCGCCGCGATCATGCCGACGGTACTCAGCCTTGATCACGGCGAGGCGCTCTCGGCGGCTGCCCTAGATTGGCTGCGTGCGTGGGATTTCGACATGCGCACCGAAAGCGGGCAAGCCGCTTGGTTTGCCGCCTTTGAGCGTGAGCTGGCTGCCCGCCTGTGGTCAGATGAGTTTGGCAAGCGGGTGGTGGTCAACGGGCAGTTTCTGTGGCCAACTGCACGCCTGTTCGATCAGCCTGAGGCGGCGTGGTGGGATGACATCACCACAGAAGCGGTGGAAGGGCGCGACCAAATCCTGCGCCAAGCGCTGGCGGCAGGCTATCAGGCTGTGGCGGCGCGCTTGGGCGCAGATTTCACCAAGTGGCGTTGGGACGCCCTGCATCAGGTTAACTTCATCAGCAATCCGCTTGGCTTAAGCGGCATCAGCCTGATTGAAGATTACGTGAACATCACAGGGGTGCCAGTCGGCGGCAGCGCAGCAACCATTCACCGCACCAGCAGCTATGAGGATGATCCGTTCCTCGTCAGCAATATCTCGATGATGCGGATGATCATAGACTTTGCCGATCTGGAGAACAGCGTTGGCATTCACAGCACCGGGCAAAGCGGGCATCCTGCCAGCCCACACTACCGCAACCTAGTGGAGCGTTGGGCGCGCTTTGAGAATCTGCCGCTGCGCTTTAGCCGTGCGGCGGTTGAGGCGGCGGCGGTGGAGACGCTGACGCTGCGCGGCAACTAACCAGCGAGGGCGCGCTGTGCCTCACACACGCTGACTCGGCATGGGTGAGGCACCACACCTACAGCCACTTGGCAAGGATGGCTGCCAGCGTGCCATCGGCTGCCATGGCTTCCAGCGCCGCGTTGATCTTGCCTGCCAGCGCCAAATCGCGGACGCGCAGCACCGCTGCATAGCCTTCCGAGTAGGTCGGTTGCGCTGCAATGACCAGATCAGACGCGGCGTGTTCGCGCAGCCACAGCCGTGCCGAAAGGTAATCCACTAGGGCAGCCTCCGCCTCGCCTGCTAAGACCGCTGCCAATGCCGCATTCGGCTCTGCGTGGTGCTGAAGGCTCAAGCTGCCCAAGCGGCGCAGCCAACGGCGCGCTTGCTCATCACCAAGGCTGCCATACGCCACCGCCAAGCGCTTGCCGTCCAGATCGGGCATCCTTTGGTAGCTGCCACCGCGAGAGACGAGGAAATAGCCCGCGTCTATGTATGGACGGGTGTAAACGAAAGCATCAAGGCGGAACGGATCGAAGGGCAAGGCTGAGATCAGCACGTCTACAATGCCTGTATGCAGCGCATCGTAGAGTCCATCCACGCCCATCGGCGCAACCTGCATCCGCACACCCAGTCGGCGCGCTACCTCAAGGGCGATATCCACATCCAAACCGCGGATGTCCTCACCCGTCATGACGGCAAAAGGATAGTAGCTCGTATCCATGCCAACGATCAGCACGCCGCTGGCTTGCACGCGCTGCCAGCTTAGGTCAGGGCGGAAGTGGTAGCGCCCATAGCGCACGCCCTGCACGAACAGAAAGGCGCAGCACAGCGTGATCAGCAGGCGGCGCAGCAGGTGGAAGGTGAAGGCGTTGCGCGTCGGATAGCGCTTCATGGCGCAGAATCCCAACCACGCGCCCAACGCTGCACTTCCTCATAGATCGGGCGCGGGCGAAACTCAACGGTCACAAAGGCATAGCCATCCATATAGTTGCGGTAGAGCGTCGCAGCGCGGAAGAACCAAAAGCACAGGTGGCGGACGTTCTGCCAGGTGGATTCAGCGTAGTCTAGGGCAGCCAGCGTGTATGCGATCCGCTGGCTGGGGCGCACGGCGTTCACCCAACGCGGATGATCGTTCCAACTGCTCTCGGTGATGTAGACGGGCTTCACGCCGTCGCCGAATTCGCGCATGATGGCGTGCAGTAGCTCATAGCGGCGGAAATTTAGGCGGTCGGGCGCGGGCGGATCGTCGGGTGGCAAGGTGAAGCCGTAAGTATGCACAGCCAGCCCGTCAAAGTAGGCAGCGCCGCCCGCCGCATACATACGCCGCAGGTAGATCAGGTCATCCATGCCGTTGGCGCTGTTTTCAGGCTCAAGGGTTGGCGCTAAGGCTGCGCCAAGAATCTGGACAGCCGGGTTGGCAGCCTTTGCCGCTGTGTAAATCAGTTTGAGGAATTCAACGTATTCCTCTGGCGAAACTTGCCGAAAGCCCCACTCAAAGTACAAATTCGGCTCGTTCCAAGGGATGATGTGCGTCACCGAGTCGCGGTAGCGTGCCGCGAAAGCTGCCACGAAGGCGGCGTAATCGGCGTAGTGCGCTGGTGGCAGATAGTTCAGCGAGGTCTGTTGCAAGCGCGGATCAGGGCGCGCCCAAGCAGGCACAATGCCCAAACGGGCGATGACCGTCAAGCCTTGCTGGCGCGCTAGGCGGATGATCCGATCAGGGTGATGCCAGTCGTAGGCGCCCTCTCGCGGCTGAATGTATGCCCACGGGAACAGTTCGACAATGGCAGGCGCGCCCAGCTCGCGCACCATTTGCAGCGTGCGCCACACCTTCACGTCTTCCACCTCATCCACAAGGCGCGTGTGCATACACAGGATGGGATGCTCCGTCTGGACGACTTGCGGCGGCTCTGGCAATAGGCGGGCGCGGGCAGGCGCTAGGTTGAGCAAGATCAGCACCAAGAGCGCACCGCGCAGCCACACGCCGCGCCGCTCCCACAGCCCGCGTGCCGCACGCCCAGCCCGAAAGGCAACCGACTCAGGTGCGTGCATTATCCTCTAGCAAGCCGTAGAGCATCAGATCAACCATGCCATCCAGCCAGATGCGTTCAGGCATGAAGCGCATGGCAAGGCGTGCCACTTGCGGCAAGGCGCGCTCCGAGACGATGTAGCCGATCCACATGGCGATCAGGGTGCGCCCGATCACCGCGTCCGAGACGGGACGCAGTTCGTTGTTTGCCTTCATCTTGCCCAAAAGCTCGGTTGCCTTTGGAAAGATGGCGGCGCTCAGGTTGCTCAGGAAGCTGCCATTGTTGCTTTGCGCGTCAATGACTGCCAACTCAAAGAAATCGTCGTGGCGCTGTGCCACTTCCACCAAGCGGCGCATCATATCACGCAGGAGGTCAGCAGCCGATTCGCCCTGCACGGCGTCCAGCGCCGCCTCAAAATCTGCCTGTGGCGAATAGGCGCGCAGCATGGCAGCCAGCAGCTTTTCCTTATCGCTGTATTGGCGCTGCACAGCGGCGAGGTCTAGCTTGGCGTGGCGGGCGACCTGCTCAAGGGACGTTTCGGCGTAGCCGTTTTGGGTGAACACAGTGCGTGCTGCACTTAGGATCGGATCGCGTGGATCGGGCGGACGTTTGAACATGCCTAGCGCTTACCGCCGCGATTCACGCCGAGATCGGCAATTTGGCGCAGCAGGGCAATCGCGGCAAGGCTCAGGCGAAAGAGATCCGCTGTGCTAATCGGTCTAGGTGGCTGACCGGCATTGTTTTCCTCAGCGCTGCGCGCATAGAAGTGCGCCGAAAGAAAGCCGAGCAGCGCGCCAATCACGCCGCCGATCATATAGGTGCGTGATTTCCAATCGCTGCGCGGTGCGGGCGCAGACTCAGTCGGCAAAGTTGGTTTATCAGTCATGGTCAGCGGTCTCATCTTCCTCTGATTCTGGTATACGCATAGCGCGGAAGGGTGTTGCGATCAAACGTTCAAGGGCAGCATAACGCACGTTCAGGGCGATGACGGGCTTCACCGCCCGTGCCGAGAGCTTATCCATACCGAGATTGACGCGCCGTGCCAGCCGATGCACGCGCCCTAGCGCGCCGCGTGTGCCTTTATAGGCGCGCCGTGCGCCGAAGGCGAACATAATCAGCAGGGCATAGGGCAGCATACACAAAATGGCGGTTGGCACGGTGATGAAAAGCGACATGAAGGCGGCAACCGCACTGAAGCGATCTGCACGCATGGCGAAGATGAGCAGGCTTGGCACGATCACGATCAGCGCACCGACCGCAATCAGGGGCAGCGCCACACGCCAACGCATGGCGCGCCGATGAGCGTTCACGCCACGCGCAAGGCGCACTGCTTCGGGATCGGGCGGCGTTCTGCGGAACAAGCGTCTCACGGCTGAATACCTTTGCATGTTATCGCTCACCGCTGCCATTGTAGCACAAGGTTTGTTCTAGCCCAACGTCTTTTCAGCGATCACCACCTGTGCCACACTACGCTTGGCTGGCACTTCTGCAAAGCGCAAGTGAAAGCCTGCTGCGCTGAAGCGCGCTTGAAGGTTAAAAGGCGCACCGTCGCGCTGCCCTGTGGCGCGGTAGGCAAGCTCGATGCTGCGCTGCGCGGCACCTTTGCCCGTCAGGGTGGCGTTCGGCACAATGATCAGGCGCCCGTGCGGCTGCAAAACGCGGTGAACTTCGCCCAGCGTCTCTGGCGCAAGGATGAAGGCGGTTGGGAAGGTGCTGATCGCTGCTGAGAAACTCTCAGCGCGGAAGGGCAGTGCCTCTGCCCGCGCACGGATCAGGCGTGCTGGCACGCCCGCCCGCCGCAATTTGCGCGCCGCGATCCTGCCCATGTACGGGCTCAGATCAATGGCAAGGCTGGGAATGCCTGCTGCGTGCAAGTCAAGCTGCAAATTGCCCGTGCCGTGCGCTAATTCCAGCACGGGTGCGCTGTGCGGCGGCTGTAGAAAGTTGAGCGCAGCGCGCTGCCACGCCCGCCATTCGCCCAAGCTGACCGCCGCGCTGACCACATCGTAGGTGAACGCCATCTCGTTATAGAGCAGGCGAAAGCCGAACTTCACCACGCGCCACCAGGCGCCTGTTCGTTTTGTCATGTGCGCTCCTGTGCAACAAAAAACCTCTGGGTTACTTCCCAGAGGTCATTTGAGCGGGCGACGAGATTCGAACTCGTGACCTTCTCCTTGGCAAGGAGACGTTCTACCACTGAACCACGCCCGCACTTGTGAAAGAGAGTATAGATCGCTTTTCGTGCTTTGGCAAGAGGGAATTTTGAGCAGTGATGAAAAAAGGGCGGCTATAAGCTGCTAACCCTGTGCAGATCAGCCTATACCGACGAGGCACATTTGCACACAGAGTCTCGTTAGGTTAGCCACTCAATAACACCTCAATAAAATAACGCCACTTGCGCTATACTCTCGGCGCAGGGGTAACATAGATCACAGAAAGCAACCGTTGTGCAGCGTGCATGGCTGATTGTGCCTTTAACCATAGCGACAGCGCTTGGCATGGCGCTGCTGCTAAGCGTTCATGTCTTAGCCCGTGGGATCACCGGCGTGGAAGCCTTCGGGCAAGCCTTCGAATCGCCTTCTTTCGGCGTGATTTGGGCGATCAACACACTGGTGATGCTCTCTTTCGCGCTGTTCATCGGGCAGACAGGGCGTGCGTCGTTGCGCGTGCTGCTGACTGTAGCGGCAGCACTCTTGATTGGGCTGATCATCTTGCTCTTGATCAGCCCGCAGCGCGCAGGGGATGCCTACACTGCCTTGCTGACAGGTCCGCTCAGCCGCCTGAATCGGTGGGCAACGTGGATTGACGACGCCATCAGCCTGACGTTGGTCGCCTTGGCAATCACGCTTGTCTTCAAGGCAAGGCTGTTCAGCTTGGGCGCTGAAGGGCAGATTTTTCTGGGTGCGCTTGCCAGCGGCTTGGTGGCGCTTTTTGTTGAGGGTCTGCCGTCAGAGCTGCACCTGAGCCTAGCCGTTGGCGTCGGCGCGTTGGCTGGCGCGCTGTGGGGGCTGATTCCCGGCGTGCTGCGCGCACATCTCGGCGCTAACGAGCTAGTCTCCACCCTGATGCTCAATCCGATTGCGGCGCTTTTCTACGGATTGATCCTCGAACAAATCCGCTTGCCGCAAAGCGGCGCGATGGCATCGGCGCTCTTTCCCGCCTCTGCGCTGCTGCCGCGCCTGATCCCTGCCACACGGGTAACGTCGGCTGTGCTGTGGGCGCTGATCGCAGTGCTGGCGGTTTGGTGGCTAATGCGGCGCACACCTTTTGGCTACACGCTGCGGACGGTTGGCGCCAACGCGGCGTTTGCCCGTTACGGCGGCATCAATCTGCGGCGCGTGATTGTGCGGGCGATGGGCTTGAGCGGCTTGCTGGGCGGCTTAACGGGCGCCTATTTGGCGTTGGGCATTTACCAGCGGCTGCCGCTGTCCGTCTCCAGCGGGCTGACCTTTGAAGGAATCGTTGCAGCGCTGCTGGCGCGGGAAAATCCGCTGGCAATCCCGGCGATGGCGCTGCTGTATTCCTATTTGCGCGTTGGTGCGCCGATCATGCAGAATGATGCCGCCGTCAGTTTGGAGATTGTGCGCGTGATCCAAGCGATCATCATCTTGTTGTTCACCGCTGAAGGGCTGATCGGCTTTTGGCGGCGTCGAAAGGTGGTGTGAGCGTGGAGAACATCCTAAGCAGCATTTTTAGTGCAACCTACCTTGCCGCTGTGCTGCGGATCAGCACGCCGCTGCTGCTGCCGTCGCTCGGTGCGCTGATCAGCGTGAAAGCAGGCGTGATCAACATCGGCCTAGAAGGCATTATGCTGACGGCTGCCTTCAGCGGCGCCACAGTTGGCGGGCTGCTGCAAAATGCCGTGATCGGCGCGTTGGCAGGGCTGATTGCTGCGGCGCTGATGGCACTCTTGCTGGCAGTTTTCCATTTAGGCTTTAAGGGCGATCTGATCTTGGGCGGTGTGGCGATCAACATTCTCGGCTCGGCGGCAACTGTAGCAATTGGCTACCAACTGAGCGGTGCGCGTGCCGGCGGCTTAAGCCTGCCACCGATCAGCATCCCTGATTTAGAGCTGCCCTTTCTGCGCGCTGTGCCGCTGCTCGGCGAAACGCTGCACACTGCGCTTGGACGCCAAAACCTGCTGACGTGGCTTGCCCTGCTGAGCGCCGTTGGTGTGGCATTTATGCTCTATCGGCTGCCCTTTGGCGCACACCTGCGCGCTGTGGGCGAAAATGAGCAGGCTGCTACCTCTGTTGGGATCAATGTGCGGCGCGTGCGCTATACGGCATTGGTCATTAGTGGTATCCTAGCGGGCTTAGGCGGCATTCACCTGAGCATGGGCTACCTAAACGGCTTCAGCCGCGATATGACCGCCGGGCGCGGCTACATTGCGTTGGTGATCCCGGCCTTGGGTGGCTATACACCGCTTGGCACGCTGGCAGCCGCCTTGCTCTTTGGCGCTTTTGCTGCCCTAGAAACGCGCTTGGGCAGCTTCAATGTGCCTTCCCAACTGCCACAGATGATTCCCTACCTTGCCACGCTGGCAGCCTTAATCATTTACGCGCTGCGGCAGCGGGCAAGCACAACACAAGGATAAGATCGCTTATGAGCATTCGCCTCTGCGCGGAAGTCATGATCCGCGCCGCGCCTGAAGACGTTTGGCAGCGCATATTGCGCGAAGCATCCCCCGAACTCGCCGAGACAGGCAGTGCCTTGCAACCTGAGGTGATCGCCCGTGAAGAAAGGAGCCGCCTCCATCTTCGGCACGGCAAAACACCGCCGCTGAAACAGATGGATGTGATCTTCAGCCTGAGCGATCAGGGCGGCGAAACGCGCCTAACCATGCATACACACGCGCAAATGCCGCTGGGTTGGCTGGCACGCTTGCTGTATCCCTTCTTTCGCAGCCGTGTAGAGCAGTATTATGTGAACGGCTTGAACGCCATAAAAGCAGATGTGGAAGGTCTGCCAGATGAGACACTTATCCCACCTGATCAGCGTGCGCGCATGACGCGCTGCCCATGAGGAACTGATGACTGCACCACTCGAGTTTGATACCACCCGCAAAAACACCGCCTCGTACAAGACGGCGCGCCCTGATCTGATTGACCTCGTGCCGCGCAGCACGCAAACCTTTCTGGATGTCGGCTGCAATCAAGGTGCGGTGGCTGCCTATCTGCGAGAGACGCTGCCGAATTTGCGGCGCGCCGTTGGCATAGAGATCAATGCGGCTGCCTTGGAAGTGGCGCTGCCACACCTAGACGCCGCCCATTGCCTGAACCTTGAAGATCACGCTGCCCTGCGCGCTGCCTTGCAGGGCGAGATCTTCGACACGATCCTTGCAGCGGATGTGCTAGAACATTTGGCGAATCCGTGGGCGGTTAGCGCTATTTTAGGGGAGCATTTGGCAGATAGCGGACGCCTGATCATCAGCGTGCCGAACATTGCCCACTGGGAGATTTTTCTGCACCTGCTGCGGCAATCGTTTCCGCTGCGCGAGCGCGGCATTTTTGATAACACACACCTGCGCTTCTTCATGCGCCGCGATGTAACGCGCCTTGCGCCGCCGAACACGCACGCCGTGATTGCGCGGCGGCTGTTTCGCCTGTTTGAACGGCGCGGCAGGCGCTGGGACGCGCTGCTGAAATGGACGCTTGGGCGTATCCCATGGGTGCGCGAATATTTCGTCTTTCAGTATGTGGTAGTGGCAAAGCGCGAATAGCGCTGCAATATGGCGCGCTGGCGGACTGCACGCACCATGCGCTCACCATGAACACCTTTAAGGCAACGTCGCTAGGTCTTCCGCCGAAAGCACCCACAGCGTATTGGCAAAATCGGCAAGGGCATAGGCATCCGCCGCCGAGAACCGCACACCCTCTGCAATCAGCAGTGCGCGCTGAAGGTCTGCTGTATGCGCCTCGCAGCGTGTGCTGATGCGCCCTTGCCCATTCACAACGCGCTGCCAAGGCACATCGCCATCCGTTGGCGCACTGTGCAGCGCCCACCCAACTGCCCGTGCGCCGCGTGGCACGCCCAAGAGCGCTGCCACACGCCCATAGGTGAGGACTTTACCACGCGGAATGCGCCGCACGAGGGCAAAGACGCGCTCGTTAAAGGTTGCCATGCTATCCCTTAGTGTGGCACGCTGTGATGGTGGCGGCAACGTGCCTCGTAACGCTCTTGTGCGCCAATCATGATGATCGGGTCATCGTAGCGAGCCGGCTGACCGTTCACAAGGCGCTGCGTGCGGGTGGCTTCTTCACCACACACCATACAAATGGCGTGGAGTTTGGTCACTTCTTCAGCAAGGCACATCAAGTGCGGCATGGCGCCGAAGGGTTCGGCGCGGAAGTCCAGATCAAGCCCGGCGAGGATCACCCGCAAGCCGCGCTCAGCAAGCCGTTCGGTCAGCGCCACAAGGCCGTGATCAAAGAATTGGGCTTCATCAATGGCGGCAACAGTGGTCTCAGGGGCAAGGTGTGCCACGATCTCGCTGCTGTCGGCACAGGGGATAGCCTCAAAGCCCTGCCCATTGTGGGAAGTGACTTGTGCCACGCCATAGCGTGTATCTATGATAGGCTTGAAGACTTGCACTTGCTGGCGGGCAATTTGGGCGCGGCGCACACGGCGGATCAGTTCTTCGGTCTTGCCGCTGAACATGCTGCCGCAGATGACTTCTACCCGTCCGCGGTGGTGGATCATTTCATAAAATCCTCTCAGGGCATGGCAAAAAGGCGCAAAAAGGGGCGGGTGCATCGCCCGCCCAATGTTTTTGCGTGGCTAAGCGGGCGCGCTAATCCTGCACGGTTGGCAGTTCGTAGCCCTTCTGGCGCAGCTTCTTCTTGATATCGGTCAGCAATTTGCGCCCAACGCCGCGGATGGCAAGCACGCCTTCATCACCGCTTTCTTGCAGGCGCGTGATAAAATCGCCCGCTGTTGATAAGCCGTTGGCTGCCAGCAGTTCGGTATATTGCTTGCCCAAACCGAGCTCTGCCAAGGAAAATTCAGGCGAGCCAGCTGTTTTGGCTGCCTGCTCTTGGGCAAAGGTGCTGCGCGTCTCAAGGCGTTTCATGAAGCGGTCAACGCGCCCTTCGGTGTCCACGATGCGCTGCTCTCCAGTGTAAAACGGGTGGCAGTTCGAGCAGACGTCAATCTGCAAGGTTGGGCGCGTCGCGCCGGTCGTCCAGACGGTGCCGCAGGCAAGGCAAGTAATCTTGGCTTCCGGGAACCACTTTGGGTGAATGCTATCTTTCATGGGTCTATCCTTAGGTCAGTGCGCGACGGACGCACCGCCGAGTTCGGTGCGTTGGCGTCACGGCTCATCAAGGGAAAACTCGGTGCTTAGTCGGCAGCTGCTTCGGTAGCAGGCGCTGTCTTCGGTTCAGGGCGGACGGCGATAATGCGAATGCCGCCACGCGCCCACTCAAAGCTCACATAGCCCTCTTCTACCGCGTAGATGGTGAAATCCTTGCCCTGCCGTGTGCCAGGTCCTGGGTAGAAGCGGTTACCACGCTGCCGCACGATAATGTTGCCGGGAATGACGAACTCATTCCCAAAACGCTTCACGCCTAGCCGCTTGGAGTGGCTTTCGCGCCCATTGCGGCTGGAACCGCCGCCTTTTTTATGTGCCATTGCTCACAAACCTCCCCAACAACGTTCTTCAGATACCCGTCACGCCTTCGATCTTCAGGCGCGTGTAGGTTTGGCGATGCCCACGGCGGCGGCGATAGCGCAAGCCGGGACGGTACTTCCAGATAATGATCTTTTGAGCGCGATAATGCCCCACAACGGTTGCCTGTACCACAGCACCCGCCACTAAGGGACGCCCAATCAGCGGTGCGCCATTTTCTGGCACCACCAATAACACTTCGTTCAGGGCAAGGCTGGCGCCTGCTTCAACGGGCAGCTTTTCCACGTCAATGATTTTGCCCGGTTCGGCGCGGTATTGCCGCCCGCCCGTGCGTACAACTGCATACATCTTCTAAGCTAGCTCCAATTCTCGCTTCTCACACCACTGCCAGCAGCCCACAGACGCCGCAGCGGGGAAAATTGGTCGGATAAAAGCGCCGAACAGCCATGCGCGGCGCAAAGTGAGTGCATTGTATCAGAAGGGCAGCCCAAAAGTCAATTTGGAAATAGGCGCGTCCGCTGCCTTAGGCTATAATGCGCTGCCTAGCCGCATACAAGATGGAGATTACTTATGCCAAAAGGGACTGCACTCATTACAGGTGCTTCAATGGGCATTGGGCGCGATTTGGCGCATGAGTTCGCTAAGCATGGTCATGCAGTGCTGTTGGTAGCCCGCAGCGAGGGCAAATTGCGCGAACTGGCAGACCAGATCAGCACGCAGTATAAAGTGCAGGCGCACGTCATCACCCAAGATTTAACTGATCCAAACGCCGCGCATACCCTGTATGATCAGGTGCAAACACTCGGCATTTCGGTGGATATTTTGGTGAACAACGCTGGCTTTGCCAGCTATGGCTTCTTCCACGAGCTTGCCCTGAAAACCCAGACCGACATGATCCAATTGAACGTGACCACGCTAACCATGCTCTCGCATGTTTTTGTGAAAGACATGCTGGCGCGGCGCAGCGGGAAAATTCTGAATGTGGCATCCACAGCGGGCTTTTTGCCAGGACCGCTGATGGCAGTTTACTATGCCACAAAGGCATATGTGCTGAGTTTTTCTGAGGCGTTGAACAACGAATTGCGCGACAAAGGTGTGAGCGTCACTGCGTTGTGTCCTGGTCCCACGCAGAGCGAATTTCAGGCGCGGGCAGCCATGCAAGATTCCAAACTAGTGCAGCGCAACCTGATGACTTCTCAAGCAGTAGCGGCGCAAGGCTACGCTGCGCTGATGGCAGGCGAGAGTGTGCGAATCACGGGCTTTAGCAATAAACTGCTCATGTTCATGCGGCGCTTCCTGCCGCGTGATATGATCACACAGATGACGCGCAACGCCCAAGAGCGCGTTGGGCATTAGCGCCGTTTTAAGTAGAGCGTGATCTCGCTGCGGTTGTGAAAAAGCTGGCGTGCGCCTGCGATGTGATAGACGCGCTCTAGCAAATCGAAGGTGTGATCTAACAAGCCAACGCGCCCCGACTCAGGCAATTTGAGCGTCATGATTGCTGCACCATCACGCCTGAGCAGCCGTGCATAGTCGTTCATCAGGCGCGCTGAGTCACGGGCATCCATCCGCATATCGTTCACGATCACATCGAAAAGGTCAGGGTCAGCACGCAAATACGCCTCTGCGGTCATCCGTTTGTAGCGCACGCCTGAATCATTAAGCACCCGTGCGTCAAGCGCCGCCGGATCAACCGCCGTCACATACATGCCGCGCTCACGCAGCACATGAGTCCAACCGCCCGGCGCAGCGCCCAGATCAAGGGCATAGCCACGCGCAGGCATCTGCACGCCAAAGGCTTCTAGCGCTTCTAGCAGTTTGAACTCGGAACGGCTAATGCGCCCCTGTTCACGGGCAAAGCGCCGCGCACCACCTGCCCAATCCGAGAGGTTATCAGCAGCCGCCGAAATGCCCAACCATGCCGTGAGTGTGCCGTGGGCGTGCCCAACCACCACTGAGATAATCTGGGCGGGCTGGCGCACATCCAACGGCGCATGTGGCATAATTTCTGCCAATTCGCCGTTAATCTCGAAAGGCTTCAACGGGAACCTCTCGGTAAAGAGGCGCGTCTGCACCGAGAAGGGCTGATCCGCCAGCAGGCGTGGCAAGAGTGTATCTTCGCAAGCACTGCGGAGCAAAATGAGCAAGGTTTCTTCGTCATCGGTGGCGGGCAGGGCAAGCCTTGTGTGAACGGGGCAAATGTGCCGCACAAAGATCGGCGCTTTGGCACGCCAAGCAGCAGCGAGCGCTTCAAACGCTGCCTCAAGCAGCAGCACACCCTCAGCAATTTCGGCGCTCAGGCTGCCGGCAGGCACGGCGCGGCGCACTTCGCGCAAGGCGAGATCGTCTGAGTCAGGGCTGCACGTTAAAATTGTTTGCGTCATTGCCTAGCTGCCATAAATTGCCTCGTCCACGCCGCGCAACAGGCGCACCGAGAGGTACGCGGTTAACATCAGCCCTAGTCCAAAGCCACCCATCACCAACTCGCGGCTGGAAATGCTGACCAACAAGGTTGCAACGCCAATCGCTAACGTCAGCGGCGCCGTGAAAATCAGATTATAGGCGCTCTGCACACGCCCGCGATATTCTTCCGGTGGAATTGCCTGTGTGAGCGTACTTAGCACGGCACGCGCCACAATCAGGCTGAAACCAATCAGCGCGGTGAGGAACAGCACGACGACAAAAGGCGGATGAAAGACGAACGCACCAACTGCCACACCTTGCAGAAAGATCGCCAGCGCCACCAGCCGATTGGTTGGTAGGTACTTGGAGAGGCGCTGGATCAGAATGCCGCCGATCACAATGCCCACGCCTAAAATGCCGATCACAATGCCGAAACCCCGTGCGCCAACTTTCAGCTCGTTGGTCAGGTATTCCAGCACAAGGGCAATCACGGCGCCCAAGCCCGCTGCCACAATCACGCTTAAGCCCATGATGTAGCGCATGGAGCGCGTCTGCCAGATGTAGACCAAGCCCTCGCGCAGTTCGCGCAGCACTTGGCGGTAACTGCTGCCCTCGCCTTTCGCCTGATGCACTTGGCGCGGTGGTACGCGGATGATCAAGATCATCAGTGCTGAAAAAAGGAAGGCAAAGCCGTTGAAGGTGAAGGCGAAATCTTCGCCCAAGCTATCCACCAGCAAGCCCGCCGCGCCCGACCCAAAAATAAGTGCCACCACAAAGCCCGCCTCCAACAAGGCGTTGGCAGCGCCAAGATTGCGCTTGCTGACCAAGGCGGGCATGGCAGAGGCACGCGCCGGGTAAAACAGCATTTGCGCTGTGCCAATGGCAAAAATGGCGGGGTAAAATATCCATATCCGCCCTGTATCGCCTGCCACCAACAACATACTGAACATGGCAATGGCGCGCACAATATCGGTGATAATCATCGTCCATTTGCGGTCGAGTTTATCAACCAACACACCGCCGATCAGCCCAAACAGAATCTGCGGCGCAGCCAGCGAAACTGCCAACAGCACAATATAGACATTCCCGCCCCCTGTGAGTTGATTGATGACTGCCAAAACGGCGATCAGCATGAACTGATCACCCAAATAGCTGACCAACTGCCCAATCCACAGCGGCACAAAATTGCGGTTGCGAAGCAGTTCCTTCAGCGTTTTGGCGTTCAGGCTGGCAGCCACCGAGAGGACGTCACTCATCTCCGCGCCGCCGTGCGCCATCAGTTCATCAGAGTTGCGCGGCAGTCCTTCGCTTGGTTCGTTGTGATCCACCATGCAGTTAACTCAGCGGCATTTGGTAAAAACGGTAGCGTTTGTAGATCGGGCTGTTGAACGATTTGGCAAGGGTATCAATGGCGGCATTTGTCTCCAGCACCCAGCCTAAGTCCACGTCGGGAAAGGGGGTTTTCAGGGTCGATTCCATATGCGCCAGCAGGATAGCAGGCGCCACACCCATCCGCTGGTACTCGGGCTTCACGCCGAACATCACAATGCGCTGTTCGGTGATTTTGGGGCGAACCTTCCAATGCCAAAATGCTTTCAGCAATGTCCACCATTCTGGCACCCGCGGATGTGGATAAGCACGCTGCAAGACCTGATTCATGTTGGGCAGCGCCAGCATAAAGCCAACCACCTTGCCATCCACCATGCCAAATTCGCCCAAACGTGGATCGAAGAACTGGCGCAGCTGCGTGAACAAATCGTCAATCTCAACATCGGTTGGTGGCACAAAGCCCCAGTTGTTTGCCCAAGCTGCGCGGTAAATTTCCGCCAACAGATGCACCTCTTTGTGCAGTTCTTTCACATTGGCGCGGCGCACCGTCACCTGATGTTTTTGGCTCACTTTCTGGATCACGCGCAGCAGACGTTCAGGAATATTGCCTTTGTCATCAAGGTAGCCGCTTGGCTTTGCCATGTAGCTGACCAAGTCCATCGCCTTTGCCAAGCCCAGCCCGCTTTGCTCGATCAGGCGTTGGTAGTAGGGCGGATTATAGGGCATCAGCAGCATGGGCGGGGAAAAATTTTCAATCAGCAGGGCGCACTCATCATTCAGGGTGAAGTTGGCAGGTCCGCGCAGTGCTTCACAGCCCTGTTCGCGTGCATAGTTGGCAGCCGTTCGCAGCAAGGCGGTAGCCGTTTCTTGGTTATCCTCACATTCAAAAAAGCCAAACCAGCCAAGTTTTTCGTTGTGGGTTGCGTTGTGGCGGTGATTAATGAAGGCAGCAATCGTGCCGACGGGCTGCTGAGCGCGCCACGCAAGGTAATACTCACCCGTCATATAGTGCCAAGAAGGGTTTTTCTTTTTATCCAACAGGTGGCGGCGGCTGGAGACAAGTGGCGGAATCCAGTTCGGATCGTTGCGGTAATGCGTCCACGGGAACTCTAGGAAAATCTTGAAGTCCTGTGGCGTCTCGACCTTGCGAATGCTCAAGGAGTCAGTCATATGCTCTACTATTCTGAATGCAGCTTCACACATGCCTATTATAGTGTGTGGCGTGCGAATGTCGAAATGCTCTCCACAGGCAAACAAAAAGCCCGCTGAGTAGCGGGCTAGTCCCGGGAGATGGATTCGAACCACCGAATGGCTGAGTTACAGTCAGCTGCCTTAGGCCACTTGGCTATCCCGGGCAACGTGAGATAACTATAGCACGGGGCAGGCACGCCGTCAACGGTGATTTTGAAAGCGCAGCGGAAGACTGATTGAGCAAGCACGCGCACATATGGGTATTTTTACTCAAGCACCGCCTTGAGCCATTTTTGCCCCTTCACATTTTAGGCAGAGCCACGTACAATCCATTATGGCAACGTTTACCAGTGTGGGAAAGATGCTCTTTAACAACCGAATGACTGACTCAACATGCACGCAGTCCTCAGAAAATCATGTGGTCGTGCCGAGAAGCGGTGATCGCACACCGCTCAAATATGAGCAGCTTGTTGCTTGGGCAGTTGAACAGTGGCAAGCCACCTATGGTGAAACAGCCTACCGCGTCGTCTGGGCATCAGAAAGCCCTGCTTACGACAATGCCCTCACCCGCATCAAGGTTGGGCGCAAAATTGGCAGCAAAACGCGCTACGGCGGCTACCGTGCGCTGAACTGCCCACACAGCATTTCGATCAGCCACCTGCACAATACCTCGCGCACTGTGCGCCTGATTGGCAGCGTTGGCGCCTACGCCTTCCGTTTTGAGCAAGGCAGCCGCAGCTTTGAAGTGATCTTCGTCTCTGCTCACCATTTAGAAGGATTTTACGCACACGGCACAGTGGCAATTGCTCTGGTGCCAACCGATGCCCTGAAAGTTTGGGCGGATTTTGAAGCGCTCTGTGATCGCCATGCCTACCGCCTAGAGCGCAGTGAGAAAGTTTACATCATTGGCGGTGCCGAAAAAGCCTTTGAGCCAACTGTGGCGTGGGAAGATGTGATCCTGCCGCCGTCGCTCAAGGAGAGCCTTCGCAGCGAGGTTGAGACCTTTTTCAAAGGTGGCGCAGCCCTCTACAAGCAGTTGAACTTGCCACCTTTCCGCAAGCTGCTGCTCGTCGGACCGCCCGGCACGGGCAAATCTATGCTGTGCGCGGCACTGGCAAAGATTGCCCTGGATATGAAGTGCCTTGTCATCTACATCTCATCCGCCGATCAGGAAGGCGCAACCTTCGACAAAGTGCAGCGTGCGCTCTACACCGCCACGCATTCACAACATCCCGTTGTGATTGTGCTGGAGGAACTCGACGCCTACCTGCGCGAGGAAGACAAATCACAAATCCTGAACGTGCTGGATGGCTTTGAAGCACCTAACAATCGGCGTGGTGCGCTGCTGCTGGCAACCACCAATTACCCGGAGGTGATCGATCAGCGCATCGCCAAACGTCCAGGCAGGGTGGATCGGGTGATTTACATCCCCGAAATTCAGGATGCCGCACAAGCAGAGCAACTGCTGCGCCGCTATATGGGGACGCAGTGGCAGGATGCCTACCGCGATACGCTCTCCAGCTTGGTGGGGCAAACCGGCGCCTTCGTGCGCGAAGTTGCCCTCTATGCGCGGATGCTGGCGCTCAACAGCCACGCTGAGACGGTCAGCCTAGACCTGCTGAAGCAATCCATTCAGACCCTGACGCGGCAGGTTTCCAGCAGCGAGAGCTTTACGCCGCGCCGCCCGATTGGCTTTCCGCACCCAGCCAACGCAGCCAACCAAGAAAGCGCCTAATCCTAAAGAGCCAAACCAAAACGGGCGAGTGGAAGTCCACTCGCCCTTAGATCGTTTGTGCGGCAGGTGCCTTAGGTGTGGCTTTGCAACACGGCTGCCTTCGGGCGGACGGTGATCTGCTTTGGTTTAGCAGCTTCTGCCTTCGGCAGGGTCAGGGTGATCGTGCCGTTCTCGAACTCCGCCTCGATCTTGCTGCCATCCACAGGCGTGTTGATGGTCAGCACGCGCTCGAACTTGCCCACCATACGCTCGCGCAGCAGGTAGTTCTTGCTCTCGCCGTTCGCCTTGTATTCGCCGCGAATGGTCAGCGTATCGCCCTCAAGGGTCACGTTGATGTCTTCTGGGGAAAGCCCTGGCACATCTGCCACCAAGATCAGAGCGTCGTCAGTCATGTAGGCATCAATCGGTAGCAGGTACGGACGCCCTTCGGTGCGGAAGAAGCGCTCATTGAACAGGCGATCCATTTCATCGCGCATCGAAAGCAACTCACGAACGGGATTCCAACGGTTAATGCTCGACATTTTTACGTCACTCCTTTTGAACTCAGTGTGCGTATTCCCGCAACTTGCCCATAGCATACAACGCCCGCATAAGCAAAAGATAAGCACTTTGTAAAATCCATGTAGGAGATTGATCAACGTTGTATCAGCGTTATGAAGTCGGCTATAATCCGCCGTATTTGAGGAGAACACAATGCGAAAAATCGTTGAGGGTGTCTATACTATTGTTGGGCTAGTGACCGGGCGTGTGTATGTGATTGTGAATAGCGATGGCTTAACGCTCATTGATGCCAGCGTGGAAGGTGCCGAAAAGGGCATCGCCCGCGATCTAGCCCGCCACGGCTATACCCTAAAAGAGATTCGCCGCATCCTCGTTACACATGCCCATCCCGATCATATTGGCGCGTTAGCAGCGCTTGTGAAGGCAAGCAGCGCACAGGTCTATGCACACACCCTCGAAGCGCCTATCGTGCGTGGGGAAAAACCATTGGCACGCCCTGAAGGCTATAAAGATTCTGAGGTGGCGCGCCGCCTGTTTCGCCTGATTGGCATTAAAGATATGCCGCCTACCCACGTTGACCGCGAGCTACAAGAAGGCGATACATTGCCCGAAGTCTTGCCTAACTTGCAGGTCATCAGCACACCAGGACATGCCTATGGGCATGTCGCCTTCTATGACCCTGACCGTAAGCTATTGTTCGCGGGTGATGCGATCACGCGCTTTGGGAAACTCGGTTTGCCGATTGCCCAATTCACGCCCGATATGGCAGAGGCAAAACGCAGCATCAAAAAATTAGCGAATATGCCTATAGACATTCTGTGTTTCGGACATGGTGTCCCCATGCTACGTAATACAGCAGCACGCCTGCGCGCTTTTGCCGCCAAACTTTAGGAAGAGGCACACTACAGCGCTATGAGCATCACAATTGTAGGACTTGGCCCCGGCGATCCCGAACTGCTCACCCGCCGTGCGTGGCGCATCCTGAGCGAGGCGGAAGAAGTCTATTTCCGCACCACACACCATCTCGGCGTCGAGGCACTGCCGATCAAGACCTTGCACAGCTTTGATGCTTGGTATGACACGGCTGAAGATTTCGCCTCGCTCTACGCTCGCATTGCAGAGGAAGTGCTGCGGCTTGGGCAACGCCCTGAAGGCGTCGTTTATGCGGTGCCGGGGCATCCGTTGGTGGGTGAGCATACCGTCACACTCATCTTGCAAATAGCAGGGCAGCGTGGTGTGCCAGCCACAATTGTAGATGGCTTGAGCTTTATTGAGCCGATGATAGGCGCGCTCGGCATTGATGTGCTGGACGGACTGCAAATCCATGACGCTGAGACGCTTGCCCACATGCACCATCCGCCGCTTAACCCTGACGTGCCGTCGCTGTTAGCGCAGGTCTACAGCCGTGCGGTTGCCAGCGATGTGAAGCTGACGCTTGCCAACCAATACGCCGAAGATCATGAGGTGGTGCTGATTCAGGCGGCTGGCACACCACAGGCACGCCTAGCGCGTGTGCCGCTCTATGCGTTGGATCGGCAGCCTGTGGATCACCTCACCTCGCTGTATGTGCCACCCATCCAACGGCGTGGCAGCTTTGAATATTTCCAAGAGATTGTGGCGCATTTGCGTGCGCCGGAAGGCTGCCCTTGGGATCGCAAGCAAACGCATGAATCTTTGCGCGAATATCTGCTTGAAGAAACCTACGAGGTGCTAGAGGCGCTCGATAGCGGCGACTCCGACCTGTTGATGAAAGAGTTGGGCGATCTGCTGCTGCAAATCGTTCTGCATAGCCAGATCGCGGTGGAAGCGGGTGAGTTCAACATGGCGGATGTGATCGCTTACGTCTGCGAGAAGATGATACGGCGGCATCCGCACGTCTGGGGCGATGTGCAGGCGGATGATCCTGAACAAGTTCACGCCAACTGGGATCAGATCAAGCGCCAAGAGCGTGCTGAACAAGGCGAACCTGAAGGGCTGCCTTCCGCCCTAGATGGCGTGCCGAAGGCGTTGCCAGCCCTGGCGGCAGCCGCCAAACTGCACAACCGTGCGGCGCGGATCGGCTTTGAGTGGGAGAGCGTTGAAGGTGTGATCGCCAAAGTGCGCGAGGAACTCGAAGAGCTGATCAGCGCTGAGGACGGTGAGCAGCGCACCGAAGAATTTGGCGATCTGCTCTCTAGCCTGATCAACCTTGCCCGTTGGTACCAGATTGATCCTGAGACAGTACTGCGCGAGAACAACGCCAAATTCGAGCGCCGCTTCCGCCACATGGAAGCAGCCGCGCAGCGTGCAGGCAAAACGCTCCAGAGCATGTCTCTGGCAGAGATGGACGCGCTCTGGCAGGCTGCCAAGCGCGACGGTTTGTAGGCAACACCTTGCCACACTGATGCGGCAAGGTGTGACAGGCGCTCGTGATCTACTCGACCGTGACTGACTTTGCCAAGTTGCGCGGCTGATCCACATCCGCGCCGCGTTCAACTGCCACATAGTACGCCAAGAGTTGCAGCGGCAGCACCGTCACCACTGGCGAGAGCAGCGGCGGCAGCTTCGGCACATACAGCACGTGGTCTGCCTTCGTCTGGATGAAGGTATCGCCTTCGGTAGCGATGGCAATCACAACGCCGCGCCGCGCCTTTGCCTGCTCAATCTGGCTGATCATCTTATCATAAACACTATCCTGAATAGCGATTGCCAGCACAGGCATTTTCTCGTCAATCAGGGCGATAGGACCGTGCTTCATCTCGCCTGCTGGATAGCCTTCGGCATGAATGTAGCTGATCTCTTTCAGCTTCAGCGCACCTTCTAGGGCAATCGGATAGTTGATGCCGCGCCCTAAGTAGAGAAAATTCTCATAGTCCCGCACTTTTTTGGCAAGCGCCTGCACCTCCGCCGCACGATCCAGCACATGCCCAACCAAATCGGGCAGGCGGGCAATATCTTGCGCGTGTTGGCGTGCTTGCTCAGTGCTGATGGTGCCGCGCAACTGCCCTAGATAGAGCGCCAACAAGTATTGATCAACCAAGCTGGCAGTGAACGCCTTCGTAGAAGCAACACCAATTTCGGGACCTGCTTGCATAGTGATATAGCCATCCGAGACGCGCATGGCTTGCGAGCCAACCGCATTCACAATGCTCCACAGCCGTGCGCCCTTCTCGCGTGCTTCTTCCATCGCGGCGAGTGTATCCACCGTCTCGCCCGATTGCGTGATCGCCAGCACGGCACAATCACCGTCCAGGATCGGATCGCGGTAGCGATACTCGCTACCATAGTCCACCTCCACGGGAATGCGCGCCAGCGCCTCCAGCATGAACTTACCCACCAAGCCGGCGTAGGCGCTCGTGCCACAGGCAACCGTCACAATGCGCTTTAGGCGGCTTGCTTCCTCGGCAGTCAGGCTGAGGTGGCTGAGCGTCACCGCGCCATCCTCAAACGAGATGCGCCCGCGAATGGTATCGGTGAGGCTGCGCCCTTGCTCGAAAATCTCTTTCTGCATAAAGTGGCGGTATTCACCACGTGCCGCGCTGACCGGATCCCAGGCAATCTCATGAATGGCGGCATCTACAGGCGTTTTATCCAGTGTTTGTATGCTGTAGCCATCAGCGGTGATAGTTGCTATTTGGCGGCTCTCAAGGAAGACGAGGCGGCGCGTGTATTCCAAGATGGCGGGAATATCAGAGGCGACATACATCTCACCCTGCCCAATGCCAAGCGCCACACCGCCGGCGTTGCCAATGCGAACGGCAATCAGCCGATCTGGAAAGCGCACGCTCATCACCACAATGGCATGTGCGCCACGCAGTTGCAGGCAGGCAAGGCGTGTTGCTTCGGTCAGATCATGCCCTTCGCTTGCCAACGTTTCTACCAAGTGGACGATCACTTCGGTATCCGTCTCGGAATCAAAGTGGATGCCTTTTGCCTTGAGCATCTCGCGCAGTTCAAGGTAGTTCTCCACAATGCCGTTATGCACCACCACAAACTGCCCGTCGTTACTGACGTGCGGATGGGCGTTGCGTTCGCTTGGCTGCCCGTGTGTTGCCCACCGCGTATGCCCAATGCCCATTCTGCCGCTGATCGGTTCGTTAGCCACGCGGCGCTCTAGGTTTTCCAATTTGCCCACATCACGGCGGCGTTCGATGGCACCATTTTTCAGCACGGCGATGCCTGCTGAGTCATAGCCGCGATATTCAAGGCGCTTCAAGCCACTCAGCACAATCGGTGTGGAGTCTTTTTCCCCGATGTAGCCCACGATTCCGCACATAGTTGGTTTTCCTCTCGTCCCCTTCGGCAATCCTGCGTGAAGGCGGTCTGGCTGCTGCCGAACACACCCTATGTATATACCACAGCTTTGTTACAAAATGCGTTTCGCTTTCAAAAAATGGTGTAAATAGCACAAGCCGATCCACAGCGGGCAAGAGCAACTTTTCACAGGGAGCGGGATGCTCCTCAAAAATTCATAACCAAAAGTCTTGTTCAATATTTGCACAGCCTTACGGTTTTGTTAAAGGCTTGCACAAAATTGCTTATTGCGGACACTCGTTCAAATTGGTACAATTGGTACTATACGCGGATTGTTTGTTTTGTTTAAGGCTCTTTCAGATTTGCACTTCGGCAATTCAGACAATCATTAAAAGCATCTGGTTTTGACAATTTTTCTCAACTATATTTTAATGCTAACGCACTCGCAAAATACTTGGGGGATTTTGTATGTCTGCTTACCTTATCGTAGATATAGAAGACTTACTGGGCGGCTTGCAACGGCGTGCCTTCGCCATTGATCTGTATGACTTAGCCTCACGGCTGCGTAACACAGCCGCGTTGGCAGCCGGGCTGATGAGCGTAGACCGCCTTCAGGCGATTGCAATTGCCAATTGGGAAAGCCTACAGGCGCTGAATAGCTCTGCCCAGCAGATTATGGAAGGCGCAGGCTTTCAGACCTTCAATGTGGCAGAGCGCGCCCACTTTGCCGATGCTATGCTGCAAGAATATTTTGCCAACGATCCTCAGCCGATTGATGAGCTAATCATCGTGGCAACCAGCCCACAGATCCTTTCGTTGATTGACCGCGTACAAAAGCGCAAAAATGCCCGTGTGCGCGTGTGGGCAGATAATGCCCCTGAAGATGTGGATGACATTATCTACCAGCCTTTAGAATCGGTCTTAGGCATTCAATCAAAGACGGTGGCGCTCTACATTGATTTTGAGAACATCGCTATCAGCCTGAACGAACAGGGCTATGCCGTCAACCTTGATCGGTTGGTGGAAGGCGTTAGCACGCACGCTAAAGCGCACGGGCAGATCATCAAGATGGCAGCTTACGCGCCTTGGGGAAAGCGTGGCAGCCTGCCACCACTAATCGACTCGGCGGGGCGTGAAGTCTCGGACGAGGCGAGCAGCCGCCTTGCCCTTGCCAACATCGATCCCGTCTTTAACCTGCCCGGTAAAAACAGCGCCGATATGCGGATTGCGAAAGATGTGCTTGCCGATAGCACGCAGCCCAACTTTGCCGACATCTTCATCATTGCCAGCGGCGACCGCGACTTTAACGAGGTCTTTTCGGCACTGCGCGGGCGCAACAAACAGGTGATCGTCTGGGGCGTGTGTGGCAGCACCAGCCGTCTGCTGGAGACCAACCCATCTTTGCAGGTGGAATATCTGGACGACTTTTTAGGCTTGCCGCGCTATGAGGCATTCGTTGGGCAGCCAAGCGCCTTGCCCAGTCTGTCCGTTGGCAGCGTTGGAACTGCCTTCACGCCTTCGCAGTGGTCAAGCCTGATCTTGCAATATGATCGGCTGGCGATCAGCGTTGGCAGCCAAGACGTCACCCTTGAAGCACTCCAAGAGCAGCTTCAAGAGACGCACGCCGTTGTTTCGGCGGCACGCGGGCGCGATCTGATTATGCAGGCAGTGGCGATGGGCATTATGCGCCTAATCCACACCGATGGCTTAGATTTTGTGCAGCCGATTGATGAGCATTCCATTGTGGAGCGCACGCGCCTTGTCCGTGATCGCATTGTGCTGCGTGTGGCGAACACCCTAGAGGTGCGCGGCTGGGAATACGTGAACTACGGCTTTCTGCTCAAAGGCGTGGCGATGGATCGGGACTTGGACAAGCCCGGCATGAACGCTGATGACGCTTGGCGCTCGGAGTGGGTAGATTGCCTCGTCCGTGAGGGGATCCTCATCCGCGAGATGGTGCCACACCGCCACAACCCTGAAGACCTTGTGCCAGTCATCAAGCTGGCGCCTGACCTGCCGCCGATGGTGCGCCCCGCGCCAATTGGCATCAATGGCAACACACCTTCCTATGATGATCTTGATTCTTCCTCAACACAAGTTGTCAAGCGTGACCTTGAGACGGAAGATATGATGAAGCGCATCATCGTCAGTGTGGATCAATTCACCAGCTATCGTAATTTCACATGGTGTCCCTTAGGCAGCCTGCACCGTCGCCTACGCGCCTTTGATTCGGGCGTCACCTTTCAACGCGCTGTCGAGTGGTTACAAGAACTTGGTGCCGTGCGGATTGGTGAATACGACAACCCTGAAAGCCCCTACAAAACGAAGGGCATTTCGGTGGTCGAATCTTCTAATATCACCCAAGAGACGCTGCGCGAACGAAATGCCTTCATTCAGGCACTGCTGCGCCTCTACGATCAGCGCCAGCCGATCAACGCTGCAAACATCACCCGCGAGACTGGCGTAAGCGGCGCAGCGTTGGCGCTGTGGCTATCGATCATGGAAGCGGAGAACATCCTCAACCCGATCAACGGCAAGCCGGGCTTGTACAGCCTGTTCCGCACGCACCATACCGTAAACTTGGTGGCGGAAACACGCAGCTAGGCTTGTGGTGTGCTGCGTGTCGGCATGTTCAGTTCGTAGATCAGGCGCAAGCCGTCTAGAGTCAGCGTCGGCGCAATAATCTCGATCTCGGCGATGTGCTGCTGGAACAGACTTGCCAAGCCACCAGTGGCGATCACTTTTGCCTGTTCGCCCTCAGGCATGGCAGCCTTCAGATGTTTGACCAAGCCTTCCACCATGCACACATAGCCCAAAAACAAGCCGCTCTGAATGGCATGCGTTGTGTTGCGCCCAATGGGCGAAGGCGGCGGCGCTAACTCCACTTTGTAAAGCTGCGCGGCGCGCCGCACCAGCGCATCATGCGCGATGCCGATGCCCGGCGCAATGCTGCCACCGATATAGTTACCCTGCCGCGAGATAAGATCGAAGGTGGTGGCGGTGCCAAAGTCAATCACAATCGCAGGTCCGCCGTAGAGTTGATGAACGGCGGCGGCATTCACAATGCGATCTGCACCAACTTGTTCAGGGTTATCCACCTCAAGCTGAATGCCCAGCGGCGTGCGCGCATTGACGATCAGCGGCTGTATGCCGATGCTTTTGCGTGTCAGTTCACCAAAGGCGTGCGTCAGCGGCGGCACCACACTGGCAATCACCACATCGCTGATCACAGCGTAGCCTAACCCGGCATCCCGCAGAAAGCTGCGGAGGAGTGCCGCATATTCATCAGGCATTTTGTCGTGGACGGTGCGCGCACGCCAATCATGCCGCCATGCGCCGCCATACCACAAACCAAGCGTAATGTTGGTGTTGCCAATATCAATTGCCAGCAAAGCAGCGCGCTCAGGGATGTACATAGCAGATTCCTCGCTTCTAGGCATGTTCACCACGCAAAAAAGCATCTACCTCAGCGCGCTGTGCCGCACCCAGATAGCCAACGCGCTCTAGCTCATCCAGCAATTCGCGCAGCGTGATCAGGGCGTGGAAGCGGTAGCCCTGTTCTTCCAGCGTCTGGCGTGCGCCCTGCCCACGATCTACGACCACAGCAATATCGCGCACATGCAGCCCGACTGCCTCTAAGCGGGCGATTGCCTCAAACTTGCTCTCGCCCGTCGTGGCGAGATCATCTACCAACAAAGCAGTATCGCCGCGTGTGAAGACGCCTTCCACTGCAACGCCGGTGCCGTAGTCCTTCGCCTCGCGGCGCGGATAGATGACCGAACGTCCCGCAAGTTGCCCTGTCACCACACCGATAGGCAGTGCCGCGTAGGGAATGGCTGCGATGTGGTTAAATGCCAACGGCTTGATCAGCTCTGCCAACCACAGGCAGACATCATGCAGGGCGTGCGGAAAAGAGACCAAGCGGCGCAGATCGAGATAGATCGGCGATTCCACACCCGATTTCAGCTTGAATTTACCAAAGCGCACACAGCCAGCATCGCGCAGTGCCAGCGCCACACGCCGCCGCTGAATATCACGCGGTGCGGGCAGCGTTGGTATATGGGCAGTCCGCGCCGCGTTGATCGCATCCCGCAGGCGCTGCGCTTCTGCACGCGGATCGGCGGCACGCGCCAAGCTGCGCGATGAATTGATCAGCACGCCGAGTCCGTCCTCACGAATGCCACCATGCACGCACGACTCCAGATCGCCGCCCTGCGCGCCGACGCCGGGAACGAGCAGCCAACTGCGCGGATCGGCACGCCGCAGGTAGGCAAGATCGCTGCTATCCAGCGCGCTTGCCACCAAACCGACCCGATCCGCCTGATTGAGCGCCTTCACCTGAGAGGCGATCACTTCCCAAAGCGGCTGGAAGGTATCGGTAGACAATTCCTGCACAGCACGCGCATCAGGATTGGTGGTGCGGCACAGCACAAAAACACCCTTGCCGCTGTAATTCAGGAACGGCGTCAGCACATCATAGCCCATGTACGGATTGATCGTGATCGCGTCTGCCTCAAGGTAGGCAAAAGCAGCAGTCGCATAAGCATCGGCGGTGCTGGCAATATCGCCACGTTTGGCATCCAGGATGATTGGGATAGTGGGATCGCGGCGGCGCACATAGGCGATCACCTCGCGCAGGGCGGCATAGCCTTCGGCGCCCAGTGCCTCGAAAAAGGCGCTGTTCGGTTTGAAGGCACAGGCAAGGTCGTGCGTGGCGTCTATCAGGCGCAGGCAGAAGGCGTGTGCGGCGGCAGCAGTCTGTTCAGGCAGCAGATCAGGGTGCGGATCAAGCCCCACGCACAACAGCGAGTTGATCGCGCTTGCCCGTGCCTCTAGCCGTTGGAAGAAAGTCGGTGTGGTCATCGTCTTTACGCCTTGCCTAGCACCAATGCCAAGAGCGCCATACGCACAAACAAGCCATATTCCATTTGACGGAAATAGGCAGCCCGCGGATCGCTATCCACTTCCATACTAATCTCGCCGACACGCGGCAGTGGATGCATCAGCGTCATATCAGGCTTGGCAGCGCGCAGCACGTGCGGCGTGATGCTGTAGATGTCCTTCAGGCGTTCGTACTCCTCAGCATCGGTGAAGCGCTCTTTCTGAATGCGCGTCACATATAGCACGTCGGTTTCGGGCAGCACGCCTTCTAGATCGGTGTGGCGATCTTGGCGCACGCCGCGCTCAGTCAAAGTGGCGACCAACTCATCGGGCATGTTCAGGGCTGGCGGCGAAACGTAGATCAGGCGCACGTTGAACAGCGCTAGCAGCTTTGCCAGTGAATGCACCGTGCGCCCATACTTCAAATCGCCAAGCATGGTCACCGTTAAGCCATCTATGCGCCCGCGCTCTTGCAGGATGGTGAACAGATCGAGCAGCGCCTGCGTTGGATGCTCGCCGACACCGTCGCCGGCGTTGATGATCGGCTTGCGCGCATAGTGTGCTGCCAACCCAGCCGAACCGACCTCATAGTGGCGCAGCACAATCACATCGGCATAGCACTCCAAGGTGCGGATCGTATCCGGCAGCGACTCGCCCTTTGAGACGCTGGAATAGCGCACCTCGCTGATCGGGATGACCGTGCCACCTAAGCGCTGCATGGCGGCGATGAACGAAGATGAGGTGCGCGTGGAGGGTTCGTAGAACAAGTTGGCGAGGATGTAGCCCTTGAGCAAGTCCATCACGCCGATGCGCCGCACCAATAGGCGGAATTCTTCTGCTACATCGAAGATGTAGGCGAGATCGTGAACGTCGAACTGTGAGACGGAAAGGATGTGCTTGCCTTTGAAGCGTCCGTCATACTGCGCCTCGAACGGCAAGCGGCTCGATTGGATGTTGATCGTGTTTGCCGCAAATGTCATAGCCAATATCCTGCTTAAGTCTGATGAATCGGCGCGAGATTACGCCCAAAGCCTGCCTGCACCGAAAAACTGCCGCCCTGATAGACTTCTACACCCCGCAAGGTGACTGACTCAACGCGCCCACGCAGCGTCCAGCCCTCAAAAGGCGTCCACGCGGCACGCGAGTGCATGTGCGCACCACGCGGCTGCCAAAGGGCATCTGTATCTACCTCAATCCAGGTCTGCTCAGGTTCACGGATGCCAAATAAACGGCGCGGATTATACGCCATGCGCGCCAAGACGTCATCTAGCGTTAGGCGATCATCGTGAACAGCAGTTAGCATCAGGGCGAAGGATGTCTCGACGCCGGGAAAGCCGGGCGGCGGCGAGTCGCTCTCCTTCTCGCTGAGCAAGTGCGGCGCGTGGTCGGTGGCAATGCAGTCAATATATGCCATGTTTGCCCACAGCGCCGCCTGATCAGCAGGCGTTGCCAAGCGCGGGCGCACCTCACAGCGCCCTTTGCCCAAGCGCGGCGCGTCCGCAAGGCTGAGGAACAAGTGCTGCGGGCAGACTTCACAAGTGACAGCGATGCCGCGTTCCTTTGCCGCACGAATGAGCACAATCTCATCGGCGCGGCTGACGTGCGCGATATGCACGCTGCGGTTTGCCAAATGCGCGCACAGAATGGCGCTGGCAGCCATCTGCCCTTCGGCGTGGCAGACCATCGGGCGATCTTTCGGAAAACGCTCGAAATGCTCGCGCACCGTGTGCAGATCGTCGGCATCGATCCGCAGTGTGCCAAAGGTATCGTTTAGGTAGCACTTCATGCCGCAGGTGCGCGGTGCAAGGGCTGCCGCCGAGCCGATATTCTCAGCACACGCGCCCAGATAAATGCCATAATCGCAGCAGGCACGCGCTGCGGCGGCACGCTCGGCAAGGGCAAGGCTTTCAGAGTCGATCAGTGGCGGCTGTGTGTTGGGCATTGCCAGCACAGCCGTGATGCCACCTGCCAGCGCGGCGCGTGTGCCGCTCTCAAAGTCTTCTTTGTGTTCACCACCCGGCTCACGCAAATGCACATGAACGTCAATCAGGCTGGGCAGGCGAAGGCGTGGCATAGGCGCACCCCCTAAGGGCGAAAGGCAGCCAGCGGATCGCGTTCGCCTTGTTCTGCCAAGCGGCGGGTTTCCCGTGCGCGAGAGATGGCGGTGTCTATTTCGAATTTGAGCCTATCGGGGCTCGGCACAACCAACACCAAGCCGCGCTCTAGGCGCACGCTGAAGAAGAACGGATGCAGGCGCTTGCGAAGCTGGCGCTCTGGCAGCGGATAGTCTGCCAACTCAATCTCTAGCACGCGGTCTTTATGCACCTTGCTCAGCCACTTGATCAGCACCTTATCGCGCCCGCGCACTTTTTTGGTCTCCAGGGCATCGCGGGGAATGGTCAGTTTGGTCGTATTGATGCGCGCATAGGCACAGGCAACGCGCCCGCCGGCTGTGTTGATCAGCAAATAATCGGGCAGGCACTGGGCATAGGCTTGCCGCCCTTCCAGCAGCGAGACTACAAATAAGCCAAGCCCGCTGAGCAAAGCCGCCAACCCAATCATCGAGAGCTGATCATAAGTGATGAATGCCTCTGCAAAGCGCAGTTCTGGCACATAGCGCGGCAGCTGCGCCAGCGCACCAACGGCGACCAGCAGCACGCCCACCGGACGGTAGCGGCGCGCCAAAAGACGGTACACAACCAATGGATATTTGATGCCTGTTTTTGTTTCCGAGCCTTCACGCGCCATAAGATTTAGCGATCCTTCCGTGAGCCTGTGGCATATGCGGCTATTCTAACACCAAAACGGCAATAGCGCAGAAGTGCCTGGCGCATGGTGTGCGCGAGGTTTTAGTAGAGATTGCTAAAATTATGCAAAAGCACCCACGTTTGCCACAGTCCCTCTTGCCAAACGAAAGCAGCCTTTGCACCGTCACTTGCCCTTGCGTTCAAAGTAGTCTACCATATCCAGTCAACGCCGCTGCACCTAGCTGCTAAAGGGCATTTTCGAGGAAGGGTAAGGGCTTGACACATGGCAAAACCCGCAAAATTCCTAGCACTTCATTCCTTTCGGGCTGGCACCGGACGCTCTAGCCTAATCGCTAATTTCGCTGTGCTGTTAGCGGCTGAAGGCAGGCACGTCGCCATTGTAGACACTTGTTTGCGGGCGGGCAATGTGGGCGCACCCTTTGGGTTTGACGCGGATGACGTGCCGTGTTCATTTCACAGCCACTATGCCAACCAGTGTGAACTGTGGCAGGCTGCCTATTCGGTCAGCGCTCAAATCCACCCGCCACTCCGCGGGCGGATTTACCTCGTGCCTGCCCAACCTACCACCGAGCAGATCGAGCAGATTCGTCAAGATGGCTACGATCCAGATCGGCTAGCAAGCGCGCTGGCTGATCTGGTCGATCACCTTGAGCTGGATGTTGTGTTGTTTGATCTGGATTCAGGCATAGACATTAGCACCATGAGCCTCATCGCGCTGGCAGATGCCCTGCTGGTGCTGATGCGCCACGATAAGCGCGAATATCAAGGCACGAGCATCATCATTGAGCTTGCCCGCCAGCTTGAGGTGTCGGAAGTCTTTTTGCTGATGAACGAAGTGCCGCCTACCTTTGATAACGCCGAATTCGAGGCGAAGGTTGCCAACCTTTACCGCTGCCCTGTGGTTGGCATTTTGCCCTATGCCGATGAGATGGCAGCCTTAGGGCAGGGCGCTATTTTCGCCTTGCGTTATCCTGAGCATCCCAACACACACATCATGCGTGCCGCCCTGCGTGATATTTTTGCGAACGCACCTTCGGAATAGAGGCACCGCCATGCTTGGAATGCTCAGCCGCCTGTTTAATGTGCGCCCAAATGAATGGGCGCGTTTGCTTTTCCTCTATGGCATGGGCGTGGTCTTCCTGATCGGCTTGACGTGGGGCGAAACCATTGCCGATGCGCTCTTTTTAAGCCGTTTGGGTGTGGAAAACCTGCCGATCCTGTTCGTGCTAGAGGCAGTCATCACCATTTTCGCGCTCGCCGTCTTCAGCGCCTTTGCCGACCGCGTGCGCGACGATGTGCTGCTGATCGCCATCCTGCTCTTAGGCGGAATCAGTGTGCTGCTCAGCCGTGTGTTGGCAGGCGTTGGGCAAGAGAGTTTGGCATTTCCAATGCTCTACCTTGCCTCTCGCGTCATCCGCGATACATTCAACGTGCAGTTCTGGACGTATGTGAACGGCTTCTACGATACACGCTCTGCCAAGCGCGTTATCCCCATTATTGCGACGGCGGCGCGTGTGGCAGGCGCTATCGCCGGCTTGACCATGCCCGTCATCACCAGCTTGTTCAGCCAAGCCATCGATATTTCTTTCGCGTGGATCAGCACCTTGCTCTTGATGGCGAGCATGGTCTGGATGATGCCGCGCCTGATCCGCGACCGTGAGCAGGCGCGCAGCGGCGGGATTGCCACACCTGTTGCGCCGCCGACTGCCAAAAAGCGCAGCGGCATTGGCGCCTATATCAACAACATCCGTGAGGGCTACGGCTTTGTGGTGAAATCGCCCTTTCTGCGCTGGATGGCAGCCTCTACGATTTTGCTGATCATCCTCACCACACTGATCACCTTTCAGGGCAGCGCGATCTTTGTGGCAGAGCTGAAAGATGAAAAGGTGATTGCTGATTATCTCGGCACGCTGACGGGCGTCACCAATTTAATCATGCTGCCCATTCAGCTCTTTGTCTTAGGGCGCCTTGTGCAGCGGCTTGGGCTTGGCACTGCCAACCTGATTTACCCGTTGAGCATGTTGGGCATTTGCGGTGGGTTGATCTTATTCCCGCGGGCGCTGATCAGTGCGGCGGCACAGCATTTTGCGCGTACCACCTTCCGCACTGCCTTCCGCAACACGCTGGATAACCTGATGTATAACGCCGTGCCGCTGCGCGTGAAAGGGCGTGCGCGTGCCTTCATCGGCGGCTTGGTGATGCCCATCGGCACCATCATTGGTGGTGGCTTGCTGCTGCTGCGCCCACTGCTGCCACAGATTCCATGGCTGCTGCCAACCCTGATCGGCGTTTTCGCCCTTGCCTATGCCATCAGCGCTTTTGTGCTGCGGCGGCAATATTCGCGTGCCTTGGTCAGTATGTTGGCGCAAGAGGACTACTCATTCTTGCTTGCCACCGCCCCGGATCTGGCGGTTACGGATAGCGCTACACTTAATTTTTTGAAGAACAAACTGCAAGAGCGCGACGACGCCGAACATAAAATCTTCATGGCGCAGTTGATCCTCGAGATCGGCGGCAAGAATGCCGTGCCGCTGCTGGCAGAGATTATCCGTGACAATGAGCCAGCCGTGCGCGCTACCATTGCAGATTTGCTTGGCGCAGCTGATTTGGGCGGTGATGAAGTGCGCCGCTTGCTGACCGAACTGCTCAGCGACCCTGATGGTGGTGTGCGGCGTGCGGCGGTACGTGGTTTGATGCAGTATGCCCACCAAAATCGCGGTCAATTTAACAACACTGCGCGGATGCTGCTCAGCGATCCTGATCTGCGCGTGCGCCTTGAAGTCACGCCAACCTTGCTCAAGGCGGATGCTGCCGCCAACAATGCAGCACTGCAAATGCTTGCGCCAACCCTTGCCGACACCGATCCGGCACTGCGTGCCAGCGCTGTGCAAGTGCTTGGCAAGGCGAATCACGCCCGCTTCATTGCCAATTTGCTGCCCTACCTAGATGATCCAAGTGATGAGGTGCGCCTTGCGGCTGTGCTGAGCATTGAAGAACTCTGCGCGCTCGGCAAGCTGCCTGATGATCTAGCGGCGCGCCTGCGCGAACGCTTGGATCAACTGCTCACCGATCCGATTGAGCGCGTGCGCCGTGCCGCGCTGACCATCCTTGCCTATTTGAAGGTGCGCGATGCTGAAAGTGTGCTGGTGCGCTTCCTTGCCGACCCAAGCGCGGATATTCGCGCTGCGGCAGTCGAGTCGTTGGTGCGGCTAGGCAGGTCGGCTGTGCCAGCACTGACGCCACTCTTGGAACGTGCCACGCCGACGGTGCGCCTAGAGGCAACCGTCGCGCTCAGCCGCATTAGTCCGGAGCGGGCGGCGGATCGTTTGCGTGCTGCTGTGCAAGAGAACCTGATCGCCGTCCACGCCAACTACGTTCGCCTGAACGTCTTACAACCATGTGCCGAATATCGCAGCCTGAACTTGCTATGCAGCTTGCTGCGCGAACGCAGTGCTGAACGCTTGGATGCCGTCTTTTACCTGCTGAGCGCAGTGCATGATCGGCAGACGGTGCAGGTCATCCGCGAGTCGCTTAACAATCCACAAGCGCGTGTGCGTGCCAACGCCCTCGAAGCGCTAGAGTCGCTGCTCTCACCACAGATCGTCAAGGTTATTGCGCCGCTTTACGACCTTGAGCTAACCGACGAAAAGCGCCTGCGCCTGAGCCAAGAGATCAGTGGTGTGCGCCAAACGGCGGCTGAACTGCTGCAAGCTGCCATCACCGAACCGAACGACGACGGATTGCGCGCCATTGTCAGCTTTGCACTGGGTGAGATCGCGCCGCCTGAAACCGATCCGCACAGGATGAAAACGCAGGAAATTCGGTTGAGCGATCTGCCCAAACTGCTTGACGCTGATGTGCCACCTGCCGAAAAGCCCTCGTCACGCCGTCCGCGCCGTGCAGTGGACGATCTGCTTGGCGCGCTTGGTGAAGATGCCAAACCTGCCGAGCCAGCCGCCCAAAAGCCCACAGCAGCGCCTTCTGAGCCGCCTGCCGAAAAGCCAAGCGCGCCACCCGTCGTATTGACGCCTTGCCAACAGCTTTTCAGCCGTGAGCAGATCAGCGCACTGCTGATGATCGTGCTGAACACAGACGCCTCGCCCGAAGTGCGTGCCGCCGCGCAAGCCGCCCAACGCTTGTTGGATGGCATCGCCTTGCAAGAAATGTTGAGCAAACGTGAGGGTGTGATGCTTTCAACCATTGAGAAAATCATCTTTTTGAAGGAAGTTTCGTTCTTTGAAGGCATGACCGTTGACCAGCTAAAGGTGCTGGCAAGCGTGGCAGAAGAGCGCCTGTTCAGCGAGGAAGCGGAAATTTTTGCGCAGGGTGCGCCGAGCGGTGTTCTCTACGTGATCGTGCGCGGCAAGGTTGCCCTAGAGCGTGAAGGTCAGCGCAAAGGATCGTCGCTGCGGATTGCCACGCTGGACGCCTACGGCTATTTTGGCGAGATGGGGCTGTTTGACGAAAGCCCAACCACCGAACGCGCCTTTGCCGTGCAAGATACGCTCTGCCTTGCCCTGCGCCGCGAACCGCTGATCGAGCTGACGCGCCGCTATCCCGATCTCTCGCTGCGCTTGATCAATGTGCTAAGCCGCCGCCTGCGCGAGGCAAACGACCGCATCGCGCAGTTGACGACGACTCGCCCGCGTGAGCTGCACAAGGTCTTTGATAAGCTGGAATAGCCTACAAGCGCAGCGCCAGCACGCGGTCTTCGCGCACAAGCAGCAGTTCATCACCGCTGAAGGCAAGCGCATCGCCGTGCCGCGTAAAGCGCTCCAACTGCTGAAAGACTTTGCGCGCACCCGTCGCCACTTCTTCGCGCAGCACGCCGCCATCGGTGGCAAACATGGCGTAGCCATTAGCATAGGTGAATGCCTCCAGCGGATCGTAGGCATCGGCAGGCGCAGTTTTGCTATGCAGCAGCCTGCCGTTTTGGTCAACCTGATCCACATAGCAGCGCTCTGCGCCGCCACTTGCCGCCAAACGCACAATCAGGGCGCGCTCTGCCTCAAAAACGGCACGGGTAGCGATCAGCCGTTCGCCGTCTGCCAGCGGCGGCAAATTTACCTCGTGTTGGCTGCCGCGATACCACATCCAGTGCTGGTAGGTGTTCAAGGTGCGGTAGTACCCGAATAACCACTCCGCGTTCGGCGCGGCGCAGAACCACGTCTGATCTTCGGCAATAGGCATGATCGGACGTTCGGCAAGGTCATCTAAGGCGGTATCGCCCATGATCAGTGGCTCAGCCCGCAGCAGGTAGCCGCCCGCAATGCGGTAAAGCGCGCCAGCATTGGCGGCAAACATGGGCTGTGTGCCGCCGAACTTGCCCGTTGTGGTGCGTGCCATGCCCTTAGGCGTGCCAGAGGCAACATCTACAATCAGCAGCATATCGCGTTCGGGCGTGGGTGCAACCGCTATCTTATCAAGCTGTGCGCCAAAAATGGCATACTGCGCGCCAAGCGGTGCATCAAAGAGGATGATCGGCGCTTGGGCAACGCGGTTCAGGCTGCGGTGCAGCACTGCCTTGCCGTTCTCATAAGCAATGGCGGCAAGATGGCGCCCGCTGACTTGCCAATATACAATCTTGCCGCCAACATGCAGCAGCGTTTCTGCCCGTGCAATATCTTGATCGGCGAGGGCTGGCACAGGCGAGATCACAGCACACACAGGGCAATGAGCGCGGTTGCTTGGGTAGGCTGCACCGCAGGCGGGGCAGGTGATCAGGCTATCCAAATAGGTGTGCAGCACTGCCAATGGGAAGATGCCGCGCTGCCCTTGACTAAACCATTGGTGGAAAACGTGCAGCAGATCGTCCGAGAGCAGTTCGGGCTTGTGGGCAATGCGCGGATATTGCACGGTTGAGTCCAACACGCTGACTCGTGCAGCGGCACGGGCAGTGAGTGTGTGTAACGTTGGATGCACGCCGCCGTAAGGGTGCGTCATTAGCAGCGCCTTGAAAAGCTGCACCGCATAGGCATACCAATCATGATCTGCTGTGAAGATCGGCTGCGCGGCAAGGTCTACGCCGTAGAGTTCTGGCGCGAGGAATTGCTCGGTGGCAACAGGACACGGAAAGCTGCCAAACTGAAAGCTGTCCACATCCACAAAGAGCATCTCATCCATGTGGAACATCAGGTTAAGATCGTTCAAATCGCCCACGATCAGCCCAACACTGTGCATATGCGCCAAGATTGGGTGAGTCTTGGCAAAAAGCGCTGCCACAAAGCGCGCCGTGATGCCATTCGCAGCGCGGTAGCTGCGGTTGCTCAGGCTGCGAATCTCGGTGTATTTCGGCTCTAGCAGGCGCATGGCAAAGCCAATGATGCTGCCTGTTTTGGCATCTTTCACCAAGGCTTGAGGAGCAATCGCCTGTGTGGGCAAGCGTGGGGCGATGGCAGCCAAGGCTTCCAGTTTTTGGGCGCGTTGTGGCGTGGGCGTCAGATAGAGTTTGACGGCGAGGGAAACAGCGTTCGGTGCCGCCGAGCGCACTTGAAAAACGGTTGCTTCACCGCCTTGCCCGATCACTTGGCGCTCAGTCAGTTTGGCGCGCTGCGTGCCGATCAGAACATCGCGTGCTTTTTGGCTCACTTCAGGGCTTCCATGGTGCGTGTTTCGTTGCCCGACTCGGCGACGCGCTCTACGGTGACCAAAGTCGCATCATCGCGGAAGCGCATTTCTTGCGACCACCACACATTCATGCGCCGCTGCAAGCCGCGTGGGTGCGGAATGTTCCACACTTGCGGGAATAAATCCACCTCAAAGCCATCGGTGGCAATGGCAAGGCGTTCCCACGTTGGCTCAGGCTCATAGACGGCGAATGTTTCAGGCATGATCAAGTTGCCGCGTGTGCTGGCATCCAGCAAGTGATAACCAATATAGCGTGGCGTGTTGTTTTCGTCGCGCTGGAAGATTTGCCCATCCATAACAAGGGTACCATCGCCTGCCGCAAAGAGGATCGCCTCATCACCGCGCACTGCGACGCCTAACACCGTGAAAAGCAGCGCATCTAGCACGAACTGCGCGGCATTGGCAGGCTTCACCGCAAGCACAAACTCGCGCAGGAAGTTGATGATAGCGGGATAGAGCAAGCGCGGCACATCCTGCACGGCGGTGCCGTTTGCCAGCAAACGCCCAACGTGCGCGGCGGCAAACTCTGCGGCGGTGCGTGCGCCAACTTCCGAGCGCTCCCCTTCGCTGCATCCATCACACAGCACGGCGGCAAAGTAACCGCGGGCTTCGACCAATGCGCTGCCATCCTGACAGTTTGCGCCGCGCAGCAAGTGATCGCGTCCCATCACCTGCCCTAGACGCACACGGAGTGTAAGTGCCATGAAGCCTCTCTGTCCTTTCTTTTGGCAGGCTGAATGATGCCCTATGTGGGCAAGGTTTGCAACGATCAGCCAAGCGTGCGCTCACCAACCTAGATGAGCGCACGTTGTTGATTGCGATCTACTTAGCGAATTCGGTAATGCGCGTCTCGCGCAGCACCTGCACCTTGATCTGTCCCGGATATTGCATTGATTCCTCAATGCGCTTGGCGATCTCGCGGGCAAGGCGCGCCGCACCAACATCATCCACATCCTCAGGGCGCACGATCACGCGCACCTCACGCCCGGCTTGCAAGGCATAGCTCTGCTCCACACCTTTGAACGAACTAGCGATTTCTTCGAGCGTCCGCACGCGCTTGATGTAAGTCTCCATGCTCTCGCGGCGTGCGCCGGGGCGTGCGCCGCTGATGGCGTCGGCTGCCTCCACGATGATCGCTTCGACGTAGAGCTGTTCCACCTCATGATGATGGCTGGCAATGCAGTTCAGCACCTTCTCGTTCACGCCATAGCGCTGACAGAACTCTGCACCGATGATGGCGTGCGAGCCTTCGATTTCGTGGTCAATCGCCTTGCCAATATCGTGCAGCAAGCCGCCCATCTTGGCAAGTGCGACATCTGCGCCAAGTTCCGCCGCGATCATGCCGGCAAGGTGTGCCGTCTCGATAGAGTGCGCGTGCTGATTCTGCCCGTAGCTGGTGCGGAATTTGAGGCGTCCCAGCAGCTTTAGAATTTCAGGGTGCAAGCCCGGCACACCCGCCTGATAAGCAGCTGCCTCGCCTTCTTCGCGCACCACACGGTCAACTTCTTTGCGGGCGTCATCCACCAGCTTTTCAATGCGCGCCGGGTGAATGCGCCCATCCAGCACCAGCTTGCCAAGCGCACGGCGTGCCACTTCGCGCCGCACAGGATCAAAGCTGGAAAGCGTGACCGCCTCTGGGGTATCATCCACCACCACATCAACGCCGGTTGCCTGCTCAAAGGCGCGGATGTTGCGCCCGTTGCGCCCGATGATGCGCCCTTTCATCTCATCAGAGGGCAGCAAGACGACACTCACCGCCAACTCGCTGACCTGATCCGAGGCGATGCGCTGAATGGCAAGTGCCACCACATCCCGCGCACGGCGATCCGCCTCTGTTTTGAGTTCCTCATCCAGCTCGCGCAGTTTGCGCGCCATATCGCCGCGCACCTCTGTTTCCAGGGCTGCCAGCAGATGCTGGCGGGCTTCTTCGCGGCTCATCTGCGCCACGCGCTCTAGCTCCACACGGCGCTCATCATACATCTTATCGAGGTCTTGGCGGCGCTTATCGAGGGCGCTTTGGCGCTTGTTTAGCTCACGTTCGCGCGTCTCAAGGCGCTCAAGGCGCTTATCAAGTTCTTCGCGGCGGCGATCCAGCCGTTCGGTTTCGCGGTCGTTTTCCGCACGGCGGCGCTTGATGGTCTCCTCTGCCTCACTGAGCAGGCTCTGTGCCTCATCACGGGCGCGGATTTCTAGTTCCTTCGCCCGCGAGTCTGCTTCGGAAACAAGGCGCGTGGCTTCCTCATCGGCAAGTTTGCGGCGCGTGGAGACGTATTCCTCCAAATCACGCTGCACGTTGCGGCGTGTGCGGTTGCCAAAGATGATCACCACCGCAATGATCACCACCCCCACAATGATGAAATCGAGTATTCCTAGCACGAGCAGCGAACTACTGTCCATGCTTCACCACTCCTTATCGGCAGGCGAGCTGCCGTCTGCAAAACTGGGATATATTTAACGAAATAAGCCGCAGCTAAACACTTAGCAACGGCTGAGAGTGGTGCTTTTGTAGAACAGTTTTTCAGAACTTAAAGGCGCGCTGAGGTCAGGTGAGCCGATCTGCCGCACCGCCGCAGTATATCATTGACCGAACTACGAAAAAGCGAGACGGCAAGGTCTCAGGATGAATCAAGCCTGCCGCCGCACTGCCGATGCGTTGCTTTGATATACCGAACGTCGTTCACGACCACCACACCTTACAACACAACCAAGACCGCGTAGAATATTCCGCTGCGGTGCGCTTCCATCCCGTCCGCGCCCATCCCTTTGATCGGGACTCGTGCGAGCGCGGTAAACTGTATTCAAAAGCTGCCATTCCACCGTCAATCAGGTATATCCGCCTAGACAAGAGGCGTAAACCTGTATTATGCTACCGACTCTATCATACGGCAACTTTCGATTTAACGCTATATGGGAATCGAGAAATGACACATGGCTGAGGCTCTCCCAAACGTTACTACGCTGCAAACACGCTGGTGGCGCTTTGCCGAAATTGCAGCATTCCTCGTTATTTTGAGCGTGGCGGCAGGGCTGCGCTTTGGCTTGCCCGAAGTGATTGAGTTCAAGCGCGATGAGGCTAACCTAGCACGCCTCGCCCTCGACTTTGTACAGGGGCGTGCCTTTCCGCTGCTTGGGATTGGCTCATCGGTTGGGCTGCGAAACGCACCCTTCAGCGTTTATGTGGTGACTCCGCCCTTCTTGCTCAGCAGCGATCCTGCCCTTGCCACCTACTACATTGGTGCGCTGAATGTGCTGGCAGTTGCACTGCTCTACGGTTTGGCGCGGCGGCACTATGGTGTGCTGGCAGCCTTGACTGCGGCACTTTGCCTAGCTGCCAATCCGTGGGCGGTCATGTTTTCGCGCAAGCTGTGGGCGCAAAACGCACTGATGCCGTTCATCATCCTGACGGTGGGCAGTGGCTTGGCGGCTTTTCTGCCTGATCAACGCCGTGCGCGCCTTGCCCAACTGTTGCACTTGCCGCTGCTCAGCCTCACAGTGCAGATACACTTTGCGGCGCTCGCGCTTGTGCCACTCTCGCTCTACCTGATTTGGCAAGGGCGGCAGCGCCTCACGCGCTATTTCATCGGCAGCCTGCTGTTAGCAGCGCTCACCGTGATTCCGTATGCCATCGGCACACTCGACTCACTGCAACGCGGCGCATGGGCAAGCGCGCAGCTTGGCGGTGAATCGAGCGCGGCGGAAGGTGGGCTGCTCAGCACGCAGACACTTAGCTATGCCGTGCTTATGTTGAGCGGCACCGATCTGCACGCTTTTGCAGGCGCCGAGACTTTTGAGCGTTGGCTAGACACCTTACCCGTAGGGACATACAGCGCACTGACTGCTTTTCTGGGCATTCCGCTGCTCATCCTTACCGTTTGGCGTTTGGTGGTTGGGTTGCGTGGTAAGCAACCACTAGATATTGTGGTTGGGCTGTGGCTGCTGCTGCCGCTGGCAATTTTTTCGGTGCGGTGGGTTACGCCGCAGCTTCACTACCTTATCCCAATTCTGCCCGCTGCTTTTCTGGCACTAGGCGCTGCGCTGCGTGACGTGCTTGAGAATGCTCTTTATCCACGGCGGCTTGTCTTGTTTTTCATAGGTGTAGGGCTTTTCCTGATCGCGCTGCAAGCGGCACTGGTGATACATTTGCTGAGCTTTCTTGGGCAAGTGGCGACGCCCGGCGGTTTTGGGACGCCACTCGGCATGTATGCACCCATTCGGGCTGAATTGCTGGCACAACAGCCTGCCGATGTGCTGATCCGCGCTGACGGGCAGTTTGTTGGCATTGATGATGAGGCAACCGTTTGGGATACCCTGCTCTACGATCTGCCCAACCGCCGTTTTCTGCCGCCTGATCTAGAAGTCTACCCTGCACAGGATGCCGCCCTATTGGTCTTAGGCTGCCCACAAAGCGATGCGGCAGTGCGTGGGACTCTCTACACCATGCGCCCGTTGACAGATGGCACACCTGAGCGCTGTGTGCAGCTCAGCACCCGCACACCCACTGATTTTGACGCCCGCCGCTATCAGACAGTGACCGCAAGCCCGACTCTGGACATTGGCGGTGGCTTAGAGGCGTTTGACTGGGATGAAACAGCAGGCTGCCTGCATTTGGTGTGGCGCTTACCTGAGCCTGCCACAACGCCGTTTGGGGATCAATTTCATGTGGCGCTCTCGCTTTATGCGGCGGATGGCAGCCGCATTATACAGGCAGATGGGCAGTTTTGGTTAGGGCGCTTTTGGCGTGCTAATGATCGCGCTGTGAGCCGCCACTGCCTACCTGAACTGCCCGCACAGCCCGACCACGCCCAAATCGGCTTATACACCTACCAACAAGGCGCGGAAGGCTTTCAGTTCTTTAACGTGCTGTGGCAAGCGTCCGAGTCGCCATTCCTGAAGCTGCCGTTAACAGGCTTGGAGTAACCGCTATGGCTGCAATACGTCTGCTCACGCTTGAAGATATTCCGATCATTGCGGCGTGGCTGCCAGAAGTGCCGCTGATGCAGCGCTATGGCATGACGCTTGAACGCACCCTTGCCAATCTCTCAGCGGCACATGCCGCAGATGACCTGCTCTTAACCGCCGATCTGCCCAACGAACCTGCCTGCGGTTTGGCATGGTGCTTGCCGCACGGCATGTTTGGCAGAAGTCCTTACTTGCGCTTGTTGGCGGTCAAGAATGGCGTGACAGGCAGCGGTGTAGGTGCGGCGTTGCTTAGTGCGCTAGAGGATCGGCTTGCCACACAGCATGATTGGCTGTTTTTGCTCGTCACCGACTCCAACACGGCGGCACAGCGCTTCTATGCGCGGCACGGCTACCAACAGGTTGGGGCAGTTGGTGGTTATGTGTTGCCAGAGGTGGTAGAATACTTGTTTGCTAAACAGCTTTCTCAATGAGGTTTTACGTGATGCAAAAAATAGCGAAGTTTTTCATGCTCAGCCTGCTAATGGTGGCGTTGGCAAGCCTGCCCGCCCTGACGCAGGCGCAATCTGGCGGAAACGTATTAATTATGGCACGTGCGGCAGATACCACCGGGCTTGATCCGCACAAGCAGACTGCCTTTGCCTCGCTGCGCCTGCTCGAGCTGATCTACGAGCCGTTGGTGACGCTCGATCAAGACCTGAACATCGTGCCAATGTTGGCAGAGTCGTGGGAATTCAACGCCGACTCGACGCAGCTTACCATGAAGCTGCGCGAAGGCGTCACCTTCCATGATGGTAGCACGTTCGATTCGGCGGATGTGAAGGCAACCTTCATGCGTCTGCTGGATGAAGCAACTGGCTCTGCGGCGCGCAGCAACTACACCAGCATCGCCAGCATCGAGACGCCCGACGCCTACACCGTCGTCTTTAACCTCAACACGCCCGACGTGCCGATTTTGGCGGCGATGGCGAGCGTGAACGCCTCGATTGTCTCTGAGGAAGCCGTTGCCGCCAACGAATTTGAGCAAAAGGCAATTGGCACAGGTCCGTTCGTGCTGGATCAGTGGATCCCAGAGGAAAAGACCATCCTCAAGCGCAACGACAACTGGTGGATCGAAGGACCCTATCCCGATGGTGTTGAAATGCGTGTGATCCCCAATGAGGCAACCATCGTTGCCGCCCTGCGCGCCGGCGAAATTGACTTCGCCCTGCTCAACGATCCGCTGGCAGCCGTGCTGCTTGAGGGCGATCCGAACATTGTGCTGAACCGCGTGCCAGCCCTTGCCTATCACGTCTTTCAGTTGAACGCCGCTCGCGCACCCATGGATAAACTCGAAGTCCGTCAAGCGATCTCGTGCGCCATTGACCGCCAAGAAGTGCTGGAAACAGCCTCGCTCAGCGAAGGGACTGTCACCGGACCGCTGACCATTCCCGCTTATCAGGTGCCAACCAGCGAATTTTTCTGCTACACCCGCGATGTGGCAAAAGCACGCGAACTGCTGGCAGCCGCTGGCATGGCAGAGGGCTTCACCTTCAAAGCCATTGTTGCCAATGCCGAGCCGCCGACCGCCCTTGCCGAAGCGCAGGTCATTCAGGCGCAGTTGGCAGAGATCGGCATCACACTGGAGATTGAGTCGCTGGAACTGAGCGTCTATGTTGACCGCTGGCTGAAGGGCGACTTTGATACGGCTGTCGCGCTCAACGGCGGACGCCCTGATCCCTACACCATGTATGCGCGCTACTGGACGAAGGCAGGCAACCTGCAAGGCGTTGCCAACTGGATTGACGATCTGACCGATAGCCTGATGGCACAAGGGCGCGCCGAGAGCGACCCTGCCAAGCGGCGGGCGATTTTCACCCAATTCCAGAAGCACATCGTGGAGCAAGCGCCTTGGATTTGGCTCTACAACGGCTACGAGTACACTGCCCATCAGCCTTATGTGGAAGGCTTCATCCCGAACCCAACCGATTCGCTGATGTCCTTTGCGGGCGTTCGGCTGAACCGCTAAGCTGTGCTGCCGCTGATCTGTGCCAGATCGGCGGCACTTTTTTTGAAAGGCGCGCACCATGCTCCGTTACATCGCGCAACGCCTGATCGCCTTTTTGCCGACCCTGCTTGGCGTCTCGGTGCTTGTTTTCTTCGCCATGCGCCTAATTCCCGGTGATGCCATCACGGCGCAGCTTGGCACAGAGGCAGGGATGCTGACGCCGACCCAACGTGCCGCCCTTGAACGTTATTACGGCTTGGATAAGCCCGCCGTCGAGCAATACTTCATCTGGCTTGGCGAAGTGGCGCAGGGCAATCTTGGCTTTTCGATACGGCACGGCAAGCCTGTGCTGGAAGTCATCCTTGATCGCTTTCCACTGACGCTCCAACTTGCCCTGATGTCCGTGATCATCGCGCTCTTAATCGGCATTCCCATCGGCGTGCTGAGCGCGGTCTACCACAACACGCTGATTGACTTGATCGGCAGGCTTTTCGCCCTGATCGGCTTAGCACTGCCCAACTTCTTGGTTGGCACGCTCGTCATCTACATTTTGTCGGTTTATTTCAAGATTCTGCCCAACAGCGGCAACTACGTTAGCTTTAATGTTGATCCGCGCCGCAACCTAGAGCAAATGATCTTTCCCGCCTTCACGCTTGGCTTTGCGCTGGCTGCCTCACTCATGCGGATGACGCGCTCTGCCATGCTGGAGGTGCTGCGGGAAGACTACATCCGCACGGCGCGCAGCAAAGGCTTGCGTGAGCGCCGTGTGACCTATACACACGCTTTGCGAAATGCGCTGATCCCTGTGGTGACGCTGCTCGGTGTGCAAGCCGGCTATCTGCTAGGCGGTGCAGTCATTGTGGAGCAGATTTTTGCCCTGCCCGGCTTAGGGCGCTTGGCGGTGAACGCCATTTCGCAGCGTGAATATGCGCTTGTGCAAGGCGTGACGCTCTTCATCGCCTTTAATTTTGTGATCATTAACCTTGCGGTGGATGTGATTTATGCCAGCATTGACCCTCGCATCAGCTACGGCAAGCGCTGAGCCAAGCGGACGCCGCACCAAGCCGTTCCTCGTGCGCCTGCTGACGAACCTCAGCGGCGGGTTGGGCGCAACCGTCGTAACGCTTTTCGTGGTGACGGCAGTTCTCGGCGGTGCAGGTGCAACGCCTTTTCCGCCCGCGCAGCAGTTTGGGCGGGATAGGCTGACCGCGCCGAACGAACGCTACCTGCTCGGCACGGATTTATTCGGGCGCGATGTGGCAAGCCGCCTGATGCAAGGCGCTTGGAACTCACTGCGTGTGGCTGCTCTGGCGGTGGCAATTGCCGGCACGCTCGGCACGCTGATCGGTGTGACGGCGGGCTTCATCGGTGGCAACCTGGATACGTTGTTCATGCGTGTGATGGATGTCTTCTTCGCCTTTCCCGCCTTGCTGCTGGCGCTGCTGATCATTGCGGTGCTTGGGCGCGGCTTGAACAGCGCCATTCTTGCGATTGCCGTTGTCTACACGCCGATTTTTGCGCGGGTGGCACGCGGGCCCGTCCTCTCGCTGAAGGCGATGGACTATGTGACGGCGGCGCGCTGCATCGGCACACGCGAACCTATCATCTTGGCGCGGCATATTCTGCCCAACATGCTGGCGCCGCTGATTGTGCAGTTCAGCCTTGCGCTTTCGTGGGCGCTGCTGACTGAGGCAAGCCTGAGCTTTCTGGGGCTTGGCACACAGCCGCCGGATGCCTCTTGGGGCGTGATGTTGGCGGAAAGCACCAGCATCGCCGAGCGTGCGCCGTGGCTGATGATTTATCCCGGTGCCGTGATCGTGCTGGGTGTGTTAGGCTTTAACCTGCTGGGCGACGGACTGCGCGACGTGCTTGATCCGCGCCTGCGGAAGCGCTAAAACTGCCACACTTTGCGGTATAGTTAACTTCAAACGCTCGCTTGTGACCGCACCGCATAGTCTGTGCGGCACATTGTGTGATTGTGATAGAACCAATGCGAAAACTCAGCCTTTCCCTTTTGGGATGTTTGCTCTGCCTGACAGGGCTGACTGTGGCATCCGCTCAAGACCCACGCGATCCCTTCGCCTTCCGCTTTGAGCAGATCGGTGGCAAGTTTGATAATCCGCTCTACCTAACGCACGCCAACGATAATTCAGGTCGGCTCTTTGTGGTGGAACAAGCAGGGCAAGTCTGGATTATGTATGAAGACGGCAGGACGCTTGAACAGCCTTTTTTCGACATCAATGCCCTAGTGACCGATGATACCTTTCGGGCAGGCTACACCGAGCGCGGCTTGCTCAGCCTAGCCTTTCATCCACAATATGCCGAGAATGGGGCATTTTTCGTCTACTACTTTGACCGTGACGGACACACTGCCCTAGCCCGTTATCGCGTCAGCGGCGATGATCCGAACCGTGCCGATCCAACCAGCGGCGTGATCCTGCTGCGGATCGCGCAGCCTTTTACCGATCATAACGGCGGCGGCTTGCAATTCGGATCGGATGGCTATTTGTATCTGAGTGTGGGCGATGGCGGCGGCACACAAGGCGATCCAGAGGGCAACGCGCAAAACCTGAGCGTGCTGCTCGGCAAGATTCTGCGCCTTGATGTGAGCGATCTGAGCGCGGATCGCTATGCCATTCCGCCTGACAATCCATTTGTGAACATGCCTGAGGCTGCGCCTGAAGTATGGGCATATGGCGTCCGCAATCCATGGCGCATCAGCTTTGACCGCGAGACGGGCGATCTGTACATCGCTGATGTGGGCTGGGCAGGCGCCGAAGAAGTGAACTTTGTGCCAAACGGTAGTCAAGGCGGCATGAATTTCGGTTGGAACATCATTGAAGGCAACAACCGCCTTAGTGATCGCCAGTTGGATGAGGCGAACTATGTGCCGCCCTTCGTCACCTATGATCACACGCAAGGCTGTTCGGTGACGGGCGGTTACGTCTATCGCGGCGCGTTGTTGCAGGCATTGCGCGGCTTGTATTTCTATGGCGATTATTGCAACGGCAACGTCTGGGTGGCAGAACGCGGACGTGACGGTGTGTGGGAAAACCGCTTGTTCAGGAATACGGGCAGGCAAATTAGCTCGTTTGGGGAAGATCAGCGCGGCGAACTCTATCTAATAGATTACAAAGGCTATGTGCTGCGCCTCAGGCGCTCTTAGAGGCGTCACTTGGCGCACATATTGCTATAATCTGGCAGAAGATGCCTAACAAGAGGATTATCCGTCTATGTTCGATAGCTTTCTGAACCGCCGCCGCAAGGAAGAAGAAGTCCGTGAGGGCGGGCGCCTGCCACCGGGACAATCGGTGACGCAAAAGTTCCCTGTGCTGCACTACGGCTCTGTGCCAATCTATAAAGACCTTGCCACCTGGACGTTCACGCTGCGCGGCTTGGTGGAGGTGGAGCGCAGTTGGACATGGCAAGCCTTTAACGAACTGCCGCGCACTGAGGCTGTTTACGATCTGCACTGTGTGACGGGCTGGAGCAAGTTTGACACGCGCTGGAGCGGTGTTCACCTGCAAACGCTGATTGATGCAGGTTTGCTCAAGATCAGACCAGAGGCACGCTATGCCGTGCAGTTCTGCGAGTTTGGCTACACCACCAACACGCCCATTGACGTGATCCTTGCCAGCAATTTTTTGCTGGCAACGCACTACGAAGGCGAGCCACTCACGCCTGAACATGGCTATCCGCTGCGCGGCGTGATGGGCGCCATCCCCGGCGAACGCCAAGAATCAGACCGCTACCTGTGGAAGGGCGGCAAATGGCTGCGTGGCATTGAATTCACCGCCGAAGATCGCCCCGGCTTTTGGGAGCAAGCAGGCTACAGCAATACCGCCAACGTCTGGCGCGAAGAACGCTATTGGCGTGGCTTGAAGTAATCGTGTAGAGTTAGGCAGAGCGCAGCACAACCGCGCTCTGCTTGTTTTGGGCGCGGCTTGTCTCAACACTTAGGAGTCTTTGCATGAATTCTTTTAAGCGAATGCTTGCCAGTTTTGCCCTCGTGATCTGCCTTGCCTTTGGCAGTAATCTGACGGCAGCAGCCGCCAGCGGCAACACCTTGTTGGCGCGCATCAGCGAACCCAATCAGGTGACGCGCATCACAGCCATCACAGGCGGCGCACCCGCGCAAATCCTCTACGAATTGCCTGAATCGCTGAGCTATTTGGATGTGCGCTACTCACCTGATCTCGGTTGGGTGGCTGCCTATGGCATAGACCCTGCCACGCAGCGCGCCGTCTTTGCCTATCGGCGTGCCAACGGCGCACCAATTGCCATTCCCTTAGCGGCTGAGGCTGCCGTGCTGCCCTTCAGCTTCGACGACGCCTCACGCCATTTGCTGTACGGCACTTCCACGCCTGACGGTCGGTTCACAATAGGCATCATCCGCCTTGCTGATGGTGTGCGCCGTGAACTGAATGGGCTTTTTAATGCAGGTTCGCCTTTCGGGCAAGGCTTGGCAGCCTTCCCGATTGCCCTGTTTGGCGAGACGCTCTTTGTGCAGGCATACGTGCCATTCTCGGATGGTTTTAGCGCGGGCATTTTCAGCCTAGACCTAACACCCTACACCTTTGCCGCCACCGGCAGCTACCCGATCCTAGAGGTGCGGCGTCTGCTCGGCGCGGGCGAATACTACGCGCCGATCTTCTCGTCTAACGGGCGCTACGCCGCCATGCTTTATAATGAGCCAGCCAATCCACCTGCGAATTACATCGCACAAGGGCCTGGCTTCAGCGTGAATGCCGTTGCCGTGCTGGATTTACGGACAGGCACAGCGCGGCGTGTGGCGGCGGCAGGTGCAGGGCAAGGCTTGGAGCATTTATCGTGGCTGCCGGATGGCAATACGCTGCTCTTTACGGGCGGCAACTACAACGGCGCGGATCGCTTGGCTGCACCTGATTTCTATGTGGTCAGCGCCATCACAGGGCAGGTCAGCGCGCTGGGCGCAACGTTTGCCGATGCAGAGATCAACGCTTTGCAGGTATGCGGTGGGCGTGTCTATGTGTTGGATGGTGCAGCGCTTCGGAGTGCGGCAACGAATAACCTGAGCGACGTGCAAACGCATTACGCCGATGCTTCGGTGCAGATGCTCGGCTGCACAGCACGCTGATGCAAACACTTAGCGGACGATCTCAAGCTGAGACCGTCCGCTATTCTATTGCCGATTCCTCTGTCTGCTGATGGTTTGAGTCAGTCACACGCCCACATCCCGACGGCGGAAGCCGACCACAGCTAACACTACCAGCACCGCAGCAATGCCAACCATCAGCAGCACGTTGCCCATCAGCAACCCATCTTTCATCACGGCGCTGCTATCATAGTAGCGCAGGAAAGAAATGGCGCGCAGCCCATCCACATCTGGCACATTCCGCCCAAAGGTATCCACAAAGAAGCTGCCTGCCAGCAGCGCACCGGCAATGGTTACCGCAGTGTTACGGCGGCGCACCAACGTAGAGAGCGCAGCCGTAAAGGTGAGCATGAACCACGCCGAAGGCAGCATATTGAGCGAGCCTTGCAGCAGCCGCCCTTGATCGACCTTATCGCGGAAGGACTCGAACAGTGCGACCATGCCCGCCAAGCCGACATGCCCAATGGCAACTGCCAACACAATCAAGAGCGCGAAGGCAAGCAGTTTCTCGATGATCACTTGCGTCCGCGTGACAGGTGCGCTGAGCAGCATATCTAGAATGCCGCGATCTTCTTCACCTATCGTTACACTGACACCCAGATAGACGGCATAACCACACACCGCGATGATCAGCCAGCTAAAGTAGCCGTAATTGATCAGCCCAGCAGGCGTGGCAAGGAAGGCTGCATCGCCACCACCCAGCGTGTTGATCAGGAAAGGTAGATTCGCCGCCATTTGCGAGAACGTCTCCACAATGCGCGAATCGCTTAGAATTGCCACAATGTAGATAGACATCGCCGCCATTGTCAGCCCTAAGAGGGCTGCGCTGCGCCAACTGCGGCGCAGAGTCTCCCGAAAAATTACGCCATTCATCGAACTGCCTCCAGTTCCTGTGCCATACGCGGCGCTGCCTTGCCGTTGCCGTCATAGAAGGTGAGGAAGACTTCCTCAAGGCTTGGCTCTTGCACGCGCACATCCACCACATACTGATTACCAATAGCGCGCAGAATCGGATCAAAATCGCCCATCAGGCGGAATTTGAGTGTTCGATCTTCCACGCTTACCTCCGAAACGCCCGCCACTCCTGACAACAGGCTTGGGCTGACTGGCTCGCGGAAGGTGAGCGTTACCCATGTGAAGTTCACGCGCATCAGGTCTGCCACGCGCTCCACAGCGCGCAGTTTGCCTTCACGCAGAATTGCCACGCGCTCACAGATTGCCTGCACCTCACTCAGGATGTGTGAGGAGAGGAAGATCGTCGCGCCACGCGCTTGCGCCTCAAGCATCAACTGGTGAAAGGTCTGTTGCATCAGCGGATCAAGTCCATTGGTCGGTTCGTCCAAGATGAGCAGTTCCGGCTGGTGCATCAGGGCAAGGATCAAGCCCAGCTTGCGCTTGTTGCCGCTTGAATAGCTCCGCATGATCTTGCTAGGGTCAAAGGCAAGCCGATCAATCAATTGGCGGAGGTAAGGCTTCTGAACGTTGCCGCGCAGCGCTGCCATATAGTTGATGATCTGCTGCCCACTTTGGTTTTCCCACAGGCTCAGCTCGCCCGGCAAAAAGCCAACCCGCCGCCGAATGTCCAGCGAGTGTGCCTGCACATCCATACCCAGCAGTTGCGCGCTGCCCGTCGTTGGGCGGATGAAATCCAGCAGCAGGCGGATGGTGGTCGTTTTGCCCGCACCATTCGGACCGAGATAGCCGAAAATTTCACCCTTGTTGACGGTTAGGTTTAGGTCGGCAAGGGCAGATTGCCCTGTGCGCCCATAGCGCTTGCCCAAACCTGAAGTTTGAATAACGGCTACAGCATTCATGGTTTTGAACTCCTCTCAGTTACTACAGCCGAAGGTCATCATACGCCCTATTCAGCATTCTGTATGACCCCCAAAAGTTAGGGGACTAACGCTCACAATTGGCGGCATCTTAGGCGCGTAACCGCCAATTTTGCTGATCACCATAGGCAAATTTGCTCTCAGGGCGTGCTGTGCTATGATCTGCGGCTGAAACTGACGCGCACAAAATTGAGTTGTTACGCCTATGACTGATCAGCCTATCGCTACACCGACGCGAGTTGCCGGTGTGCGCTTTCAGCGGGTGGGTAAACTTTATCACTTCGATTGTTCTAACATGCCTGATTTGGTGATCGGCGATCATGTGATCGTCGAGACAATGCGCGGGCAGCAAATGGGGCAGATTGCTGCCTTTTACGACCCTGAAATAGGGCGCACCGATTACAAGCCAATTCTGCGGCTTGCCACACCACGCGATCTGCTGCTGAAACAAACGTGGGAAGATAAGCAGTTAGAGACGCTCATCGAGTGCCGCGAGCTGGCAGCCACCTTAGGCGGCTATGAGCAGTGCAAGTTTCTTGCCGCCCAATACAGCTACGACGGTGCCATGCTGACCATTCTCTACAGCACCGAAGATACCAAGCTGAACCTCAACCGCCTAAAAAATGAACTCAGTGGGCGCTTCCCTTCGCGGGTGGATTTGCGCCAAGTTGGTCCGCGGGATGTGGCAAAGCTGATTGGTGGGATGGGTGCCTGCGGCATTCCGCGCTGTTGTTCTACCTTCCTGACCGATTTCAGCCCGATCTCGATCAAAATGGCGAAGATGCAGGGCATTTCCCTGAATCCATCCGAAATCACGGGTATGTGCGGCAGGTTGCGCTGCTGCCTCGTCTATGAATATGAGCAGTACGTAGAGGCGCGCAAGCTGCTGCCCAAGCGCAACAAGCGCGTGCGGACGCCACAGGGCGAAGGCAAAGTGCTGGATGTCCATCCGCTTCAAGATGCCGTCACCGTTTTGGTAGACGAAATTCGCTACCTTGTGCGGCGTGAAGACCTTGTGCCGCTGGATGAGCTAGAGGCACTGGAGAAAAAGGCGAAAGGCGGCTGTGCGCGCCATGAAAGCGGCGGCTGTGATTGCGGCGCAAAGCACGGTGCAGCCGCCAAGCCTGACGACGATGCCGAAGACTGGGATGATGCTGAAAGCTGGGAGTAACACACGCGATGACCGATCACAATGCACCGCTTCAGCGTGTGCTGGCAATCTACGCACACCCGGATGACCCAGAGTTTTTCAGCGGCGGCGTTCTAGCAAAGTGGGCGGCTGAGGGCAAGCATATCAGCTATGTGCTGGCAACCAGCGGCGATAAGGGCAGCGATGATCCTGAGATGACCGCTGAGCGCCTGATCGCCATGCGTGAAGCTGAACAGCGCGCTGCCGCCGCCTGTATGGGATCAGAAAGCGTGATCTTTTTGCGCTATCCCGATGGTGAGCTGGAGCATACGCTGCGCCTACGCCGCGATCTGACGCGCCTCATCCGCCAATTGCGCCCAGATATTGTGGTAACCAATGATCCACAAACGGTCTGGACACGCGCCGGCGGCATCAATCATCCCGATCACCGCGCTATTGGTGAAGCTGCCCTTGCCGCCATCTATCCTTCGGCACGGGATCGGCATACCTTTGTGGAATTGTGGCGCGATGAAGGCTTAGAGCCGCATAAAGTGCGCCGAGTCTACCTTACTGGCACGCTTGATCCCAACCTCAAGGTGGATATTACCGCCTACCTTGAGCGCAAGATTGAGGCGATCAGCCAGCACCGCAGCCAAGTGAAGGATTTTGAGGCGCTTGCCAAACGGCTGCGCGAAAGCAACGACGCTGACTTTGAGAGCGATCCGCCTATTTACACCGAGTCGTACCGCGTGCTGAGCCTGCGCTAAAAGTGCGGTGAGGGTCTTTCACCCTCACCGCACAGATGGCTAGGGTGCTGGTTTGACTGCGATCACGGTGCCGTTTTGCAGCAGCGTTACCGAGCCGTTCTCGTTCAGGCGGAAGGAAAAAACGTCGTTCATCAAGCCCGTCATGTTGGCAAGGAATGAGCGTGGTTCAAACTCTATCAGCTCAAAGGACAGGCTGACGCCCTGCTGCACAATATCTGCATAGAGCGCGCCGTCGCGCACGTTAACCTCGATCTGAGCAAACAAGCTGGCATACTTGCCCGCATAGGCTGCATATTGGCTTGGGTCGGGCGTGAAGGCGCGCAGTGCCGCGAAACGCTCAGCGCGTGCCTGTGGATCAAACGCCTTGAAGCCTGCGGTTAGCGCTTCAAGGTTATCGGCGCTCTGCGGATTGATGGTGAGGTATAGCACGCCTGCGGCAAGCATTTCCACCACGTTGGGATTGTCGCTGTGATCGCCGTTGGAGAGGATGATCACGGCGGTTTGCTGTTCAGGTGCCATCGCCAGCACGGCGGCAAAGCCATCTATAGCACCGTTGTGCCAAACCGTCCGAAAGCCTTCCAGATCAGTGGTCACCCAGCCTAAACCGTAGCCATCTTTGATCGGTGTGTGCATCTCGGCTAGGCTTTCGGCAGAGAGGATCGGCGCGTTCTGGAAGGTGCCATCGCCCATTTGGAAAATGGCGTAGTTCGCCATCTCTAGCACGTTAGCAGTCACTGCGCCGGCAGGTGCAATCACCTTATCCAGATAGGGGAAAAAGGGAATGCGCTGTGCGCCCTTCCGCAGATCAAAGCGGTGTGGTGCGGCAAAGTCGGCGGTTTGCTGCATGGCAGCATAGCTGAGCGCTGCGGTTGGCATTGCCAGCGGCGCCAGCACTGCCTCGTGCAGATAGTCGGCGTAAGGCTTGCCTGCCACGCGCTCAATGACCATGCCTGCCAAGGCATAGCCCCAGTTGTTATACTCATAGCGTGCGCCGAGTGCGCTTTGCACGGGCTGTGTGGCAAGGTGTGCCAACATGCCTTCGGCGTCGGTCACTTCACCGTTATACCATGCCAGTTCGGCAAGTGGTATGCCGCTGGTGTGGCTGAACAAATGCCGCAAAGTCACGGCGTTGGCATGGTCAGCATTCCGCAGTGCAAATTCGGGCAAGTATTCCACGATAGGCGTATCAAGGCTAAGTTTGCCCGCCTCTACAAGGCGCATGGCAGCCAGCACCGTCATGGATTTGGTGATTGAGCCAATGCTGAACTGCGTCTGTGGTGTGATGGGCGCCTTGCTCTCCACATCGCGCACGCCGTAGCCTTTGGCAAAGATGACTTCACCTTCGCGCACAATCGCCACACCCATGCCGGGGATTTCATAAAGCTGCTGCATCCTGCTCAGGTAGGCGTCTACACTTTGCGAGTCAAACGTGTTTTGTGCATGTGCCGTGCTGCTAAAAGCCAACATCAGCACAAGCATCAGAATGCTAAACACACGAACAATACGGAACATGCTGCTTTCTCCCTAATGTATTTCCGTGTGTTTCTACGCACAGTGCCTGCCAAAGTTGTGCGAAAGCGCGCTATTCAGGGCATTTCGCCCGTCCATGCCAGTTGGCTAAGCTGACCGCCCTGCACGAGTTGAAAAACATGCTCACTGCTGATCTCGACAACGGCGAGCGCCGTAAAAATGCGGTTGTAGGGCGCGATGAAGGCAATAAACAGACCATCGGGCGACCATGCGAACGGCTCACCGAGCAGGACGGAATCAACCAATTGCCGCTCTGCACCGTCAGCAAGCGCGATCAGGTGTAAACGGGCGGTTCGTTCGGTTGTCTCTTGGCGCAGAAAGGCAATCGCTTGCCCATCGGGCGACCAAAGCGGCATGTAGGCATCGGTGGTGCCGTAGGTTAGGCGTTGAAGCTGCGCGCCGTCAGGTCGGATTAGATAAAGTGCCGTCTGATTAGCAAGCCGCTGGCTAAACACGATTTGATCACCGCGTGGTGACCATTTGGGAAAGCTGCCTTCTGCCAACACGCGCCGATCTCTGCCATCGGCATTGATCAGAATCACGGTGCTGCGTTCAGCTTCTTGCTCTGTGAAGGCGATTCTATCGCCCGATGGCGAGAAAGCAGGCGCAAACTGTGAGGCGTCGGTTGCCTCAGTCAGTGCTGTGTTGGCATTCGTCGCCAAGTCCACTTGCTGAAGCACGGTTTTCCCGTCGCGGTCTGCCGTGTAGAGCAGCCTTTTGCCATCGGGCGACCACACAGGCGCATCAAAGCGCCATACATCGTCAGCGATTAGGCGCTGTTCGCCCGTCAGCGTATCCAAGATGAACAGGCGGCTGCTGAGCGCCAGCGTGCTGCCTTCCAGATAGGCGATTGTACGCCCATCAGGCGACCAGGCAGGCTTGGTGTGGACGCACAACAGCACTTCCGTGCCACAGCGCAGGTCAGCCACTAAGGGTTGCTCAGCAGGTGGCTGCGCCGCAAATGTGATCAGGTGGAGTGGCATCACACCGCCGCTGAGCGCTTTCGTGAAGGCGAGTTTGCCGCTCAACCCTTTGGGCAGCGGTGTTGGTGGCTGCCCGTTGGCTGCCCATTGTGGCAGCAGCACAAGCACAATAAGCAAAGCGAGCAACACATAAGACGAGGCGCACGCACGCCGACGTATGATGGGCATTATTCAGATCGCCTACCAAAACCACAATGTGTTTATTATGTCTCATACCGCCCGCCTTGTGAAGAAACCGTCACAAGTGTGCGGCACACCGTCATAATTTTGCCTAATTCACCTGCTAGACTGCTCTTGAGGCTTAGCAGAGTGAGGTGTTTTATGGCAGCCTTAGAGCAAAAAGTAGGATCAGTCAGTCGGCGCGGCTTTCTGAAAGCGGTCGGCTTAGCAGGGCTGGGGTTGGCAGTGCCGATGCAGTGGGCGGGCAGCGTCCGCCGTGCTGCGGCTGAAGGCAGGCTCGATCCGCTGCGGCATGTGCTGAACCGCCTAACGTGGGGCGCACGCCCTGCTGATTTAGAGAAAATCCGTGCGATGGGCATTGAGGGCTACCTCGATTGGCAGCTTCAACCTGAGGCAATTCCCGATCCGAAGATCGCGCAGCTGTTGCAGGCTGTGCCAGTCCTTTCGGCAAGCTACCGAGAGGCGCAACGCTATGAAGTGCAAGATTGGCAGCTTGGTTATACGCTGATGTGGACTCGGCTTTACCGTGCCGTTCACAGCGAGCGCCAACTTTTCGAGCGCGTTGTGGAGTTCTGGACAGATCATTTCAACGTGCCAATTGGCGACTCGGCTGCCGAGAAGCTGATTGATGACCGCGAAGTTATCCGCAAGCACGCCTTCGGGCAGTTCCGCAGCCTGCTGTTTGCCTCTGCCCAAAGCCCTGCCATGCTCTACTATTTGAACAATGCCAGCAGCGATAAAGAGCATCCCAACGAGAATTACGCCCGTGAGGTGATGGAACTGCACACACTCGGCGTGGCAGGCGGCTACACCGAGCAGGATGTGAAGGAACTCGCACGAATCCTCACCGGCTGGACGGCGCGCAACGGCACCTTCTACTTTGACCCTGAGATGCACGACTATGGCGAGAAAAGGCTGCTAGGGCGCACCTTTCCAAGCGGGCGCGGCGTTGAGGAGGGCTTAGCGGCGCTAGACCTGCTGGCAACGCACCCTAGCACAGCCCAGTTCATCGCCGCCAAGTTGTGCCGTCATTTCGTCAGCGACGAGCCGCCGCCAAGCCTCGTTGCCAGCACTGCCCAAACCTTCAGCGCCACCGATGGCGATCTGCGCGCTGTGCTGCGCCATATCTTGACCTCTGCCGAATTCATGGCAAGCGGTGGGCAAAAATTACGCCGCCCGTTGGAATACGTAGCCGCCCTCATGCGTACCACACAGCTCGAAGTGACTGAGGATTACTGGCTGCCGCTTAGCGCACTGGAACAGCTTGGACACTTGCCCTTCGGCTGGAAACCACCGAACGGCTATCCGGATGTGGCAGCCGCTTGGCTGAACACCAACAACATGCTCATGCGCTGGAAGGTTGCCTTCGCCTTGCCCGTGATCGCGCTCGGCTGGGTAGATGGAATGCGTACGTCGCTCGATAGCTTGGTCGGTAGGTCTGAGACTGCTGCCGACCTAGTGGATGCAACGGCGGCAGCCGTGCTGCCCGCCTTGAGTCTTGATCCGCAAGATCGCGCCCAATTGATCAGCTTTGTGGCTGCCACAGCCGAGCAGCGCTTGCGCCCACACGAACGGCGCGACAAACTGCCCGCCCTTGCCGCCTTGCTCGTCAGCTCGCCTTATTTTCAGTGGTGCTAACGCGCCGAAAGGAACTTCCCCATGAAGACAGTGAATATGAACCTACGCCCAACCTCACTCCGTCAGGCATTGAGCATGTTCGGCGCGCTCAGTGTGGTCGGCTTGAGCAAGGCACTTTTTCCATCGTGGATGCCACGCCTTGCCTTTCGGCGCAGCGGTGCGCCGGGCGATGTGCTGGTGGCAATCTTCCTGCGCGGCGGCATGGATGGCTTGAACGCCGTCGTGCCATATGCCGAAGGCGCCACCTACTACGATGCACGCCCAACGCTTGCCATCGCCGAGCCAAGCCGCGATCCCCTAAGCGCCATTGATCTGAACGGCTTTTTCGGCTTGCACCCTTCGCTGCGCCCACTCAAAGCGCTCTACGAGGCGGGCAATCTGGCAATTGTTCACGCCTGCGGATCGCCCGACCCGACACGCTCGCACTTCGACGCGATGGAGTTTATGGAGCGCGGCACGCCGGGCGAAAAAAGCACGCGCAACGGTTGGATCAGCCGCCATTTGGAATCGGCAGCGTGGCAGAACGATTCACCCTTCCGCGCTGTGGGCATTGGCAGCTTGCTGCCCACTTCGCTGCAAGGCAGCGTCTCTACCCTTGCCCTTAAATCCATTGCAGAGTTTCATCTGGGCGGGCGTGACGATCAGCTTGAGGCAATGCGCGCCGCGCTGGCAAGCCTTTACACGCTGGAGGCAGGCAGCAACGACGGGCGCCAGCAGTTAGCAGCCCACGCCAAAGATACCTTCGCCGTGATGGATCTGTTGGCGAGCCTGAATGCATCCGACTACAAGCCTTCGCATGGCGCCCAATATCCAGAGGGCGAGTTTGGCAAGGGCTTGCAGCAGATCGCGCTCTTGATCAAAGCAGGCATTGGCTTGGAAACTGCCTGCATTGACTTTGGCGGTTGGGATACACACGAAGAGCAAGGCGGTGCAGAGGGTGAGCAAGCCAACCTGCTGGCAGAATTAGCAGCAGGACTCGCCGCTTTCTACGCCGATCTGGGCGATTACATGGCGAATGTGAGCGTGGTAGCCATGAGTGAATTTGGGCGGCGCGTTGCAGAAAACGGCAGCAAAGGTACCGATCATGGGCATGGCAACGCCATGTTCGTGCTGGGCGGTGGTGTGGTCGGTGGCGTTTATGCGGATTGGCGCGGCTTGCAGCCTGAAGCGCTTGAAGATGGCGACCTGCCGATCACAACCGATTACCGCGATGTGCTGGCATCGGTCTTGGCGCTGCGCGTGCTGAACCCTGCCCTTGATCACATCTTCCCAAACTATGCGCCCAAGCTATTGCCGATTGTGCGCCCGCGCTAGGGCAGAAAAGAGGTTGCCATGTTTCGCAAAATTGCCTTGATCCTATGCCTAGTGCTGTTGGTGCTGCCGCATGGCGCGCTGCACGCCGATGACAGCACCAATGAGGCACGCGCCATTGCATTGGCTGCCGCGCATCCGCGCCTTGCCGCCTACCTTGCCGAAGTGCCGAATTGGTACGCCCTTGCCTACAATCCCGAAGCCATGCGCCAGATTTGGCGGGTGCAATTTCGCGCTGCCAATCATGATCCAATTGCCAGTGCCGATGTACACCTTGATAAAGGGCGCGTCTATTGGTTGGAGGTGGATTACAGCCATGCCAGCCAAGCCACAAAGCGTAAGGGCAGAGAGTCCGCCCTGAACTTTGCCAAAAATCACCCTGATGTGCGCGAACTGCTTGGTGCGGCTTCGGATAGATATGAAGCCTGGATTGAGTATGAGGCGTGGCGGGACACATGGGCGGTCTATCTGTGGTATGCCGGCGATGTGGTGCAGGTCGTGCTGCGCTTCAACAGTCCGAATCCGTTCGACTTTGCCGACCCACAACTGATCGGCATCACCTTTCCGGAACTGCTGACGGTTGAGGCATGGATCGGCGCACGCCAAGCGCGGGCGATCACCTTGGCGGCTGCCGCCTCACAAACGGCTGCGGCGTTACGGGAACATGCGGGCTGGCAAGCAGAAGCAGCACCAGAGGGTGCGCCAAGCAGCGCGGTGTGGCGGGTCACCTTCAAGCAGGATGCACGTATCATCGCACAGACATGGGTTGATCTGGCAAATGGTAGCGTCCTTCGCGCAGAGATACCCTAAAAGCGCACCGCTGTGCTATGATCATCCCCTATGGATACACGCCCGATCATTTTAATTGTGGACGACGATGAGGCAATCCGTTCCGCCCTCGCTGCGCTGCTTGGGCGGGCGGGCTTTCAGCCGATCTTGGCGGCGGATGGCGCTGCGGCATTGGCGGCGGCACGGGCGCAGGCACCTGATCTTGCCTTGCTGGATGTAGTGCTGGATGAAGCGCAGCCAACTGCCATTGGCGGGCTGGATGTGCTGCGCGCCTTGCGGACGTTTGAGCGCTTCATCCCGGTTATTATGCTGACTTCTTATGCCGAATGGCAAGTGGAAAGCCTTGGGCAAGGCGCCATCGCCTTTGTGACCAAGCCGTTCGATGCCAACGCCCTGATCGGGCAGATTCGGGCGACGCTGAACGCTGTGGCGCACATACGGCGTGAGGCGCAGCAGCAATCGCAAGCGACAAGCACCTTGATCCATGTGCGCGATTTGGTGATCGATCCGCTGCACTTGCGCGTGACGCAGCGTGGCACGGAAATTGACCTGACGCCGCTTGAGTTTGCCTTGCTCACCTTCTTGGCGCGGCATCCCAACCGTGAATGGACACGCGAACAACTGCTTGATCAGGTTTGGGGCTACGAGTGGGCGGGCTATCCACGCACCGTGGATCGGCATATTGCCGCGCTGCGCCGCAAGCTGCACCTAGAGCGCGACGAGTTGATCGAAACGGTGCATGGGTTGGGCTATCGGTTGGTGGTCTAAATGCGCGCTGCGCTCAGCCAGCAGAGGCGTTGGATAGGCATGGGCAGAACAGGGCTGGCGGCTGCCCTGCTCGGCATTTGGCTGCTCGTGCCGCTCTTCGGCGTGCATGGCACAGCGGTGCAGGCGGCGCCAATCCTGATCCGCGCTTTGAACATGCCGCTCTTGGTCTGGGCGTTGGTGGCTGCCAGCCTCAGCGCGCTGAGCTTATTCGGCGTTGGGCGCTTGCTTGGTGCTTCTCAGCCGACGCTGCTGCTGCGCCTTGCACTGGGCAGCCTGTGCCTAGTTGGGATCGGTGGGCTGCTATGGGTGGGTGTGCCACACGCACTCGGTGTTGCCAACCGTGCTTGGCTCACCCTGAGCGCTGCCACGCCAACCGCGCTGTATTGGTTTGTGGGTGCGTTGGGCAGCTCGGCATTCGCCCTGATTGCCTTCGGCGTGATGAGCGCAAGTGCGGCACGCCACCAACGGCATGTGCGTGCGCTGCTCCACTTGGCGGATGGCTATGTGGAAGTGGCGCTGGTGGTCTGTGATAGGCGCGGCAGGCTGCGCTATGCCAATCCGCGTGGCATGGCATGGCTGGTGGGTGCTGATCAGCGCTTGCGCCCTGAACTGCGCGAAGCAGCCCAAAGCGCCCTTCGCAACCGCCGTAACACAGCACAATTTCTGACCATTGATGAGAACACGCGCTTGAACGTGCAGTGCGTGCCGCAAAGTCGAGCGCTGCTGGGTGTGGTTGCCGCGCAAAGTGGCAGCGAAGCAGCCCGTAGCAAGTTCTATGAACAGTTTTTGCGGCGCATTGTGCATGATATGCGGAATCCGCTGGCGGCGATCATCGCGCACGCCAACAACTTACGGGCTGAAATCGCGCCTAGCCCTGAGAGCGCCGCACGCGCCGCCGCGATCATTGAGAATGAGGCGCAGCGCCTTACGCGCCTTGTGGACTCCCTGCTCTTTGATGCGCGCCTTTCCTATGTGCCGCCCGCCCTAGAGCCGCTTGATCTGGTTGATGTGCTTGAAGAAGTGCTGTATCAACATGAAGAACGTGCCGCCGCCGAAAACAAGACCCTTCAGCTAGAAATGCCGCCCAATGCGCCGTGCATCGCCGATCACGATCTGCTCATCCGCGCCTTAAGCAATTTGGTAGAAAACAGCCTAAAATATTCAGAGGCGGGCTGTGTGGTGCATCTGAGCCTAAGCGCACGCGATCAAGGCTATCAAATTGTGGTGCGTGATAACGGCAGCGGCATTCCGCCCAGCTACCTGCCGGATAAGATTTTCGAGCCATTGGTGCGCGCCCGTTCGCGTGAAGGCGGCAGCGGCAGTGGCTTAGGGCTGGCAATTGTAAAGAAGATTGTGCTGCTGCATCGCGGCACACTACAGGCTGAGAGTACCTTAGGCGAAGGGACGACAATCACACTATGGCTGCCCGCCGCACCCTGAAAACTGTTGTAGTTGCCCTATGCCTGTGGGTAGCAGCTTGCGGCGTGCGCGTGGAGATTGCACCGCAAACGCCGCTGCCACCCACCGCCACTGCCATGCCTGCTTATCATGAATATGATGGGCTAACACGCGGTGTGGCGGCGCCGCGTTTCACATTTTCAGGGCAAGCGGATGCACGCGTTGCCTTATTTGTGCAGCCTACCATTGCTGATGTCTACATGCTGCGCGAACGCTATGTGTGGTTTCATGCCGACTACGACGCCACCTGGTACGACTCGGCGCAAGGCAACGCACGGCTGCGCCTCAGCCTCTACAACCGCACAGACTCAACACAGGCATGGTTGGCACTGAACAGCGGCGAACAGGAACTCACCACGCTCAGCGCACCGAATACACAGCGCAGCGCAGTGGGCGCAGCCTTCTATCCTGAACAAAAAGGCTTGTTCCACCTTCGGATTGAGTTGGCTGCTACCGTCTTCACGCCCGATCAGCAGTTCAACCCGTTAGAAATCCGCGAACTGCGCGCTTTTGTATTCAGCCCGCCCGCCGGTGATATTAACCTTGATCCAAAGGGACTCACGCCGCGCTTTGGCGTTACCAGTGCGGAACGCCCACTGCTGGATTGGCGGGCGTGGCTTGGCAACCCTTGCGACTATGTGGATTCTGTGCCACCACTGATGCAGCAGAACGTTGCCCGTATTTGCGAGGCAGTTGAGGCGGAAGATGCCGCGGCGGTGGCGCTTGGGCTGCGCCAAACCGCCGATGCACTCTCGCCACGCCCTGACGATGGCGTGCTGCGTGCTTGGCAGGCAGCCATCTGGGGTGCCGCCGCGCTCACCTACGCGCAGTTGGATGATCTGGAGACGGCAAAAACGCTTTTTGAGGCAGCCATGCAGGCTTGGCAGGCTTTAGATCGCCCGTTTGAATTCAGCGTTGCCCGCCATAACCTCGCCTATCTGTGCGCCCTTGAAGGGCAGACCGAAACCGCTTTGATCTACTTTCAGCAAGTGCAGGAACTGCGCGCCCAAATCGGTGATGAGGGCGGCATGTGGCTGGCAGCCGCAAACCGCGGCTATTTGGCAAACAACCGCGATCTGTTGTGGTCGCCGCGCAGCTATTTTGAGGCAAACGAACTGCCGCAATTGGAGATCGTTAGCCGTTGGATTGACGCCCTTAGCCAGTGACCATGCCATAGCGCGCCGGACGCAGGCGGTGAGGCAACCAACTTAAACAAGCAGCAGCGAGAAGTTGCCCTCTCGCCGCTGTGAAAATCTAGTTGCTAAATCTTTTGGGTGGCACGAGAAGTTGCCTTCCCGTGCCGTTGTGCCTCACCGCTTACTGACGCTTCGGATCACGTGCTTTGCGCGTGCTGGCGTCCTCTTCGGAGGGCGAGTTTTGCGGATCGCGGTCGTTTTCTGGATGATCGGTCAGCTGCGCGCCTTCCTGCTTCACATCAATCGGCGGTGCCGTGATGGGCAGAGCGTTCGTGCTGTAGATATCCGGATTGCCGGGCGCGTTCGAGGTGAACAGCAGCGTTGTGGATTCGCAAATCCAGGTTGGCGCCGTGTTCAGGCTCTGGGTGTCAGTTACACGCCGCGTTGTCTTGGTTGCCAACTCGTAGACGTAGATGCCGAAATCTGAGCCAAGCCGCATTTGGTAAGCGATCAGCTCGTCATTGGGCGACCACGAAATGGCGCTTGCCTCACCGTTCGGGTCGGAGATCAGTTCGACTTCCGTGCCGTCGGCGTTCATGATGGCGATCTGCGTGTTGCTGCGTCCCTCGCGCTCCGTCATAAAGGCGATCCTGTCACCCTTGTTGTTGTACTGCGGGAAGCGATCCACGCCCTGACCATCGCTGATGCGCGTCACGTCCAGCGTCTCAACATCCAGTTCGTAGATGTTGCGGATGCCGTCGCGCAGGCTCTCGAAGAGCAACTTCTTGCTATCGGGTGACCAGTAGGGGTTCACGTCGAGGGCGCGGTTTTCGGTCAGGCGCACCTCTGGGCTATTCGCCACCGTCACATCGAACAGGAAGATTTCCCAGTTGCCCAGCTTGTCGGACTCATAGGCGATGTAACGCCCATCAGGCGACCAGACGGGGTCTACCGAGATGCTCTTTTGGTTGAAGGTTGCCTGACGCTGCTCACTGCCATCCGTGCGTGCGACCCAGATGTTCCAGGTGCCGCTGCGGTTGCTGGCGTAAGCGATCCAAGCGTTATCGGGCGAACGGGATGGGTTGATGTCGTGGATGTTCTCGCCGATTGCCTGAGTCAGGTTTTCGGGTGCATCGGGATTATCGGGCAGTTCGCCAAGGCGGAAGAGTTCCCAATCGCCGGTGCGGTAGGTGTGGTAGACAGACCACGGCGGGCAGCTTGCGCCGCCAATCGTGATGGGTTCCCACACGCGCTCTAGCGGCTCAGGCTCGCAAGCCTCAGTGTTGTAGTAGAAGACCGGGAAGCCCTGATCGTCTACTTCCCAATAACCGCAAGGCAGTTCTTGCGGCGGCTCGGAGCAGTTGGTGTTGATGCTGATTGCCAAGCCGGGGATGGTCAGGGTGACCGTGCCGGGCGTGGAGGTGGCGGTGATCGTCGTGCTGCCGCCTGCCGGGATGGTTACCGTGCCAGTGGCGATGACGGTGCCAGCCGCATTGGTGATGATGTACGCCTGCTCAACTACCGTGCCACCCGGATTGTTCAGGGTGAAGGTGACCGTGCCAGTTGCCGTGCAGATGCCCGTACCCGTGATTTGGGCAGCCACCTCTGTTGGTGGTGGCGGTGTTGGTGGCGGTGGTGAGGTTGGTGTTGGCGTTGCCGTTGGTGGCACGCATGTGACGGTGCTAGTGGCAGTCACGGCACCCGTGACGGTCAGCGTCAGGTTGCCAGAGATACCGCTAACGGTCAGCGTGGTGCTGCCGCCGGCTGGCACAGAAACCGTGCCGCTTTCGACAGTGGCGCCGCTGCCATCCACGATGGTGTAAGGTGCATCCACAATGCCGGTGGCGCTTGGGTTGTTCAGCGTGAAGGTTGCTTCAAGCGTTGCCGAGCAAACACTGCTGATGTTCAACTGTGGCACATCGGTTGGCGTGGCAGTGCTGGTGGGCGTGTTGGTGGGTGTTGCTGTTGGCGCAACGCACTCGACAGTGCTGGTGCCAGAGACAACGCCCGCTACATTCAAGGTTAGCACACCCACAACACCGCTCACGCTGATGATCTCGTTGCCGCCAACTGGCACAGAGACCGTGCCGCTTTGGACGACTGTCCCGCCGACGCGGATGGTGTAAGCAGCATTGTCAATCGGCGTTGGACCTGGGTTGCTGAGCGTGAAGGTTGCCACAACCGCCGCCGAGCAGACCGCGCTGATGTTCAGCACAGGCGGCTGCGTGGGTGTGAAGGTGGCAGTGTTGGTGGGTGTATTGGTTGGCGTTGCAGTTGCGGTGTTGGTTGCGGTTGCAGTCGCCGTGGGTGTGTTGGTTGGCGTCGCCGTTGGCGCCA
>DAOTVQ010000030.1:0-152686 GCA_034436355.1 Anaerolineae bacterium | reverse complement strand
TTGTTTGTAGGTAATCCGCCCCCTTTGAAGGTCAAACCGCTGATACGCACAGTCTTATCCTGATTGGCATCAACCCAGAGGTGGCGGGCGGGCGAACTTTGGCGCGCCAAGAGGGTGAGTTTATCTGCCCCTGGACCTTGCAGGACAAGGCTGCGCTGAATGTGTAGTTCGCCAAGCTGTAGGGTGAGCGTTTGCGATCCGCTGGCAAAAAGCGCACTATCAAAGGTGATGATAGTGAGTTGGTCGCTGCTGTTTGCTTCTTGGATTGCCTCGCGGAGGGTGCAGTCCTGTGCTGTGCAGCCGTTGGGTGTGGTATCTGCTAAGGTGTTAACGGTTAGATTTCGGCTCTGAACTTCAGAGGGTTGGAGTTCATAAGCACCGCTATCACACCAGTCAACTGGGCGTGGTGCGCCACGCTGATCAGTTGGTCCGCAATTAAAGTTTTTCCCCAGATCACGAGCAGGGCTATCGGAGCGAAGTGGACGTACAAAGGTAGTAAGACCATTCACAATGAATGTCTCTAGGGGCAAGAGTTTAGGATCAACTGGAATCCAACCTGCGCCGCACGTCCTAGGTGTATCTAAGCTGTAGTCAACATTTCCACCTAGATCGTTGATTTGACCATTAAGTAAACTACAATTACCATTATTGTTTCGACTCAGGATGCTATTCATGATATTTATTTGTGCCGATTCGTCTACCTCCAATCCAGCATAACTATTATTTGCTATAGTCATTTCTCTAACAATGACTCTGCTTCCACTAGCGTACAAACCTGCCGTTACGTCGTTTTCGTAGATTGTACCATTTTTGATAATTATTTCTCCTCCCCTGAAATAGAAATCAGGGGCAGATTGACTGCTGAAGTTAACATTGGAACTCACATTAAAAAGCTGAAATTTGGAAACAAAAGCATATAATGTAACGCCCTCTAAATCGGCTGAATTTTGTGTGAAAGTCACATTATCTATTGCATCAGTCCCCGCCAGTGGAGAGCTTTCAGAAACATAGAGCGTGCCATTCATGTGAGCGTTATTTTGGTAAAAGTGCACTCTACTTATTTTCCAACTATATGTCCTATCAATTGCAATTGCGCCACCTTGATATGCATAGTTGCCCGTAAATTTACTGGTTCTAACAAACAAATCTCCTAGTAAATTGATATCGCACCACCTTTACCATTTATAACAGAGTTAGATTCAAACAGCGAGTTTTCAATAATAGCTGCGCCGTTGTCAATTGCTATTGCACCTCCCTCTTTCGAACTTCTGTTCGATGTGAAGCGGCACTCGATAACCTTTAGTTGGCTCTTTGATCTAACGAATATCGCGCCGCCAAAATCCGCATTTCCATCCTTCAAATGCAGCTTTTTCAGCGTTAGCGATGACTGATCGCCGACGTTCAAAAGTCTATTCTTAGATGCTCCACTAATTGCAAGGATGTTCCAACCTAGACCCTCAATGACGACATGCCGCTCAAAGTTGGGAATGACAATCTCTCTGGTTAGCACAATTTCACAACTGGCAGCCGCGCCACAAATATTTTCTGCAAAGCGTATGGTAAGCAGCGCGCCAGTCACAGCCTGCTCAACGGCAGTGCGCAGGGTGCAGTTTGTGCTGCCGGGTGAGCAATTTCCACTAGTGTCCGCCAAGTCGTTGACGGTTATGACTGTTTGTTGGGCATGAGCAACCGTAAGAGCATGTGTCAACACCACGGCAAGACACAGCAGGGCGCTGCCTAGTGCCAAATATTTCTTCAACATCTCATTCTCTCCTTCCCACACAGGGATTATTCCTACTGATCGAACCGACCCTGACTTTGGAACGCGCCGGCATCGCAGCTCACTGCATTGTCGGGAACTACGGCACCGCGCTGATCACGCTCTGGGCAACTGACCGCCACGCCGATGGCAGCACTGCCCGGCAGCAGCACATAGCTAGGCGTCACGCCGCCATAATCGCCCAACGAGGATAACTTCGGGTCGCCTACGATGCCCAGACAGCCGAGGTCGGGCGCTTGAACGTTGCCACCGGCATCTTGCAACCCGCCTTCGCACATCGAACGCCCAAAATCAGGAACACTATCAAAGATACTGTTGCGGAAGGTAACTTGGGCGGTGTCTGTCATTTCCAGAAAAACTGCTCTGCGCGGCAAGTCGACATCAGGCAGTTCGCGGCGCAGGGTGACATGCTCAAAAGTTGCCTTGCCTGTGATTCGAAGCGGCGATCTGTTTCCTGATTTACTCACAATTGTGCTATTTTCTATTATTAATTTTGTTTTTTCATCAGCAAAAACCAAATTTCAATATGAAGCAGCTAAATAGCTATTTTTAATTGCTACTTTAGCAGTATCTTCTATAAAAATTCCGTCGATCAGATTTTGAAAAATGGTGTTGTTGAACTCAACAATACTACTTTTTGAGATGATCAGTTTACCGTTTATCAGAAACAAACAGTTCCGATTCGGAACGGGTGTGAGGTTGGCGGGTGGCGTGAAAGTAACGCTTTGCAGCGCGCTGCCAACGGAATTCTGCCCCATGGCAAAGATCAACACGGCTGCCAGCGCAGCCAAACTGACCAAACGCATCGGCTTCATGTGAGAACATCTCCATGCTAAAGAATGTTTAAGCGAAAGGGACAACGGGTCAGCCAACGGTGGCTAAGCGCAGTGATAGCGGGCGGTGGTCAGTGGTGTGTGCCTTTCGTGGATAAGCGTAGCGCGGTTTTGGGAAGTGTCAAGCGGCGTAGCATAAGCGTAGGGCAGATGCTACAAACCGCGCCCTGTGAAGAATGTAAATTTGTCTGCCGCCTTTGCTAGGGAATAGGTATAATTCAGTCGCCTTTTATAAAGGCTGAATCGCCGCAAAAGTTTGTTTTTGAGGGTTTTATGCTCAAACGACTGTTCATGTTTCTCATTTTGGCAGTCTTGGTGCTAAGCGCGCTGCAAGGCGCACCCATCACCACCCGCGCTGCCGCACGCACCGTTGATGGTGACCCTTCCGACTGGACGGGAACGCCTTCAGCCCTTCCTCACCACGATGCCTCTAGCGACACCGAGTGGATTTACACCGGCGTGGCAGGCGATAGGCGCACCGACTTCGGCATGACCGATGACAACGACATCACCGAAGTGCGCCTAACCACCGATGGCACCTACCTTTACTTCCTCATCCGCATGGCAGATATTAACGACGCCAGCGCCGTGCATGTCGCCATCGGCATTGATACCAATCAAGAAGGCAACCCCGATTTTGCTGGGCAGAACTTCTTGGGCAATTCTTCGGGCTTAACCTATAACACGCGCCCCTTCATCCGCCCTGAACGGCAGCTTGCGCTGCACTTCGGCGGCGGTGGCTCGCCTGTGATCGAATGGTTCGCGGGTGGCAGTTGGTATGGCATTGGCGGCAGCCAGATCGCCATCAGCACTGCCAACAATGTGGTTGAGGCGCGTGTGCCACTGGGTGACCTTGACGGCATGAACGCCAACAGCAGCTTCATCCTGACCATGGCGACCTTCACCAACGCGCCCGGCTGGAACAACGACACCGACACCACCGCCACCGCCGCCATTGACTCGCTCGGCATTCCCGGGCAAGGCACGGCAAATGCTTGGGATCGAGATTTGAACGATAGCGCAATTGCGCTTGGCTGGTGGATCAAGCTGAATGGCGCCGCTGCCGCACCAACGGCAGTCGTCTTTGATCGGCTCTACCACTCCTCTTGCGATCAGTTCACCACCTTTGGTTGTGCCGCAGGCGATCATCCGCAGGCGGAACAGGTGCCAAGTTTCCAAACCTTCCCCAGCGGCGAACCGCCGCGCTTCATGAATGCCCGCCGCTACAGCAACAGCGAGGCAATTCCCGGTCGTAATACCAATGTGTTCGTCTATGATGATGAGCCGCTTGAAGTTTACATGTTGGCGCAGGCAGACGACCTGACCGACGATGCCACGACACCGTTCATCCTCTACTATGGCAGCGGCGGCACAGTGGATATGCAGCAGGTTGGCACCTGGACGGGCAGTTGGAAAGGCGCACCGTCGCTGACCTACGCCGTGTTCAGCGGTATGCTGCCCTCGCAGCCGCCGGGCGATGTCTACTACTCGATGAATGTGCGTGATGTCAGCGGTGATCGGGCGCTCTGCCGCAGCTTAGGCGGCACTAACACGCGCAAGGCGCGCAATTTGTTTGGGCAGGTCGTCAGCGCCGATGGCTGCGCCTTTGCGGACTTTGCCTACAGCGTGCTGGATGACGACACCAGCGGACCAAGCATCACCAATATCACCTTCACAGATAGTGGCACGAATGATCAGGTCTGTGCTGATGTGGTGGATAACATCAGCGAGAGTGGCAAGAATGATAGCGGCGTGTACAGCGTGACGCTGCGCTATGCCAGCACAAAGGCAGCCGTGATCGGCGGCGGCGGCACCACCGTTGCCATGACGCTGAGCAGCGGCACCACCTACTGCGCCAGCGGACTCGATTTCACTGATCCGACCTACTACCGCGTCGAGTCCTTCAACAATGACTTTGACAACAGCCTTGCCGCCGACCGCGACTTCAGCAAGACCTCTGAGTTCTGCGAAGGCAATAGCTGCGATACCAGCTATGTTGGCGATAACAACGTGCGCTGGTTTGAAGTGCTGCACGATACGCGCAACCGCACCGCAATCCCTGTCAGCGGCGCAGCAAAGTACCGTGACCCGTTTGGTGCTGTGGCAACTGGCACGCCCATCACGCTGCGGATTCGCACCGCGCATGATGACCTTGAGGCTGCGTCCGTCAAGGTTTACAACACCGCCCTTGGCGATCAGGTCATCATTGGCAACAAGCTGACTGAGGCAGACTCCACCTACGATTGGTATGAGTTCCAAATCACCGCCGCCATGACCGCTACCGCCCGTGAGCTTTACTACAAGTTCATCCTGATTGACGGCACCGATGTAGATTGGTACGTGGATGATTATTCCCATAATAGCTATGACCACGAAGACCGCTACGAAAACGGCACCGGCATGATGGTGGACGACGGCGAAGCAGCACAGTATTTCGGGAATGCCTTCCGCATCACCGTTTACGATGCCACCTTTGCCAGCACCGTTGCATCTTGGGCGCAGAACGCCGTGATCTACCAGATCATGCCCGACCGCTTCCGCAACGCCGATCCCAACAATGATAACGCCGCGCCCTATAGCGATGTTTACGGTAACCCTGCCACGTTGAGCAGCACCTGGAACACCGCGCCTGAAGATGCGCGGGTGACCAACCAATGGAGCCGTGACTTCTTCGGTGGCGACCTGAAAGGCATCCGCGATGAGTTGGACTACCTGAAGCGCATCGGCGTGACGGCGATCTACCTCAACCCGATCTTTGCCGCACCTTCCAATCATGGCTACGACACAACCGATTACCTCAAGGTTAATCCGCGTTATGGCACCAATGCCGACTTCCAAGAGTTGGCGGCAGAGGCGAATGCACGCGGCATCAAGATCATTCTTGACGGCGTCTTTAACCACACTGGCTCAGACTCCGTCTACTTTGATCGCTACAACCGTTGGGATGTGAACGGCAATCCCGTCACGGGCAACGATGGCAGCGGCGCTTGCGAATCGGCAGGCTCGCCTTATGCCGCCTTCTACACCTTCACGCCGTTGGCTGGCGGTCCATGCCGCGGCGGCACCGCCACTTACGACTCGTGGTGGGGCTACGATACGTTGCCACTCGCCATTGACGGCGTGCCGAACAACGCTTGGCGCGATTTCGTCTTTGATGTGAACAACGACGGCACCAACGGCATCAACAGCCTGCCCGCCGTCATCCAGCATTGGTATCAGCTTGGCGCGGGCGGCTGGCGCTTTGATGTGGCAGATGAAGTGCCGCACGATTTTTGGCAGCAGTTCCGCACCCAAGTGAAGGGCAACGACGGCTACATGGGTCCGCTCTATACCGAAGTGTGGTATGAAGCGACGCCCTGGCTGTTCGGTGACCAAATGGACGCCACCATGAACTACCGCTTCCGCAAGGCGGTGCTTGGCTTGCTGATCGATTCAACGTGGACAGATAACGACAACAACGGCGATCAGACCATGTGGAAGCTCTCGCCGAGCGAATTCGACTATGTGCTGAACTCAATCCGTGAGGATTATCCACCCATCGCGTGGTACAGCATGATGAACCTGATGGGTTCGCATGATACGAACCGCCCCGGCTTTGTGCTGCGCGAACGCAGTGCCGACGCAGCCACCGCCATCGAGAAGATGAAGCTGATGGCAGCCATTCAGTTCACCATGCCCGGCGCACCCACCATCTACTACGGTGATGAGGTTGGCTTAGGGCTGCGCGACTATGGCGGCTATGCCAACTGGGGCGCAGGCAAAGAGGTTGGCGGCATCTTGCAAGATGATCCCTACAACCGCCACACCTTCCCATGGCTGCCCAGCTTGCAAGACCCTTACAACCAAGTGCCGAATGCTTTTGGTGGCTTTCCAAGTGCTTCTGGTGCGCTGCCAGCGGGCTTGCCTAACATCAGCTTGCAAGATACCTACCGCCGCTTAGGACTGGCACGCGCCGATTACGACGTGCTGCGCCTTGGCGACTGGGTGACGCTGCTGACCGATGATGCCAACGAAATCTATGCCTATGCCCGCCTAGACGCCGATAACACGCTCAGCGGCGCGGATTGCGCGATCATGATCGTCAACCGCAGCACAGCCAGCAAGAGCGTGACGCTGAACAACCTCCCCGCGCAATGTGCTAACCTCACTTATGCCGATTTGCTCTCCACCAACACGCTGAGCGCCACCACCAGCCTGAGCAGCACCCTGAACGGCTTGACGGCGCGTGTGTTCCTGCCACCGCAGCAGAACCCCAACACCGCCGATAGCACCGCAACGCTGCCACCGCACCTGTTCTTGCTGAGCAGCAGCAACCTGAGCCTTGCGACCAATGCCACAGGCAGCATCACGGCAACCTTGCAAGACATCACCGCGCAGCCAATGCCGTCCGGCGTCACCGTCACTGCCGAAGTGCTAAGCGGCAGTGGCACCCTCAGCGCAGCAACGATCCTCACCAACAGCAGCGGCGTGGTCAGCGTGGATTACACCGCGCCTGCCAACCCTGAGTTGGCGATCATCCGCCTGAGCATCGCCTCGCCAAGCGGGCGCGCTGTCAGCACGCATGTAGCGGTCTTCGTCGGTTATAACGGCGTTCCAGCTGCGGCAAGCTGGGCAAATCAACTGCCCATCGGCACCAAGCTGATCAATACCGACAATGTGCAGGCGATCAAGCGCGGCGTAGGCGAGCCAGCCGTGCTGCTTGGCAGCTATAGTGCCGACCCAACGCCCTTTGGCGCGGTGGCAGTCTCGCCTTTTGTGCCAGCCCGCCTGAGCAGCACGAGCAGTGTGGACGATCTCATCCTCAAGCTGCCCTACACCGATGCAACCAACGAGGCAGACTTCCGCGCTTGGTGGTATAACGGCAGCACGTGGCAGCTTTTCGTTGGGGATAGCGACGTGGACACTGCCAATGATGTGTATGCACTACGCATCACGGGCAGCAGCGAGCCTTCGCTGAGCGCCCTAGCAAACGGTGTCATCTTCATGATTGCCGCGCCGCCAACCTACAACGCCTCTGTGCCAGCCACCGCTATGATCACCTTGAACGGCTTGCAGAATGTCGTGATCAATGTGCCGTTTAACGTCAGCAATAGCGGCGGCGGCATCCTGAATGTGACGCTTCAGAGCATCAGCGCGCCCTTTAGCGTGAGTGGTTTGCCAATGGTCATTGGTCAGGGCAACCCAAGCCCGATCACGGTCACCTGCACGCCCACGCTCAGCTCGCCACAAACAGGCACTTTGGTGGTGCAGAGCAACGAGGTTGGCAGCCCAACCTATACCTATAACCTCACGTGCAGCCGTGCGCTGGATACCATCGGTGTCTATCGGAGTGGCAACTACCTGATCCGCTACTCGAACACCAGCGGCTTTGCCGATCTCGCCATCCTGCTGGGCAACCCAACGGATAGACCAGTGGCAGGCGACTGGGACAATGACGGCATAGAGACGGTAGGCATTTACCGCCCAAGCACAGGGCAATACTTCCTGACCAACAGCAACGCACCGGGTGCGCCAGTCGTCCACAGTTTCCTGTTCGGCGCGCCGGGCGATATCCCAGTGGTGGGTGATTGGAATAACGATGGTGTGGCAGGTGTGGGCATCTTCCGTCCTTCGGAGGCGCGCTTCTACCTGCGGAACAGCCTCTCCACAGGCTTTGCCGACTACGACATCACCTTTGGCACAGCCACCGATCTGCCCATCGTAGGTGATTGGGATGGCGACGGCGTGTATACCATCGGCGTGTATCGCCCAAGCACCGGCGAGTTCTTCCTGAGCAATACCATGTGCGCCACGTGCATTGCGACGCTCTCTAGCACGTTGGTCTTCGGCTCCGTCGGAGATATTCCCTTCATCGGTGACTGGGACGCAGACGGTATTTCGGGCGTGGGCGTGTTCCGTGCCAGCGATGGCAACACCTACTTCCGCAACGCGCTGACGACGGGCTTTGCCGATTGGGAAATCTTCTACGGCATCGGTGGCGATCTGCCGCTTGCCGCCAAATGGCTGGCAGATAGTGGTGCGCCGCCTGCCAGCAACCCAGAAGTGGCGCCGACCTTCGTGCCGCGCCAATAACCGCTGAGTGTTAAGCGCACAGCCCGCCATTTCTGACGGGCTGTGCCTTTTGCTATTCCCAACGCGGGAATGGATCGGGCAAGCGCCGCCAGCCGCGCACGCCAAGCGCCATCTCGGCATCGGTCAGCAGGCAGGCGTCCAACGCAGCAGAGAGGCGTTCCCGATCCAAATCCACGCCGATGATCACCAATTCTTGCCGCCTATCGCCAAATTCGCCCTGCATGTTCATCTCGATGTCTGCCAGCAGTTCGGGCGCGTCAGGATATTCGCTGCGCGGTGTAGCAGCCCACCACGTGCCGCCACCTTCCGTCGTGATGACCTGCCCTGCCTGTGACCAAATGCCCGCGATGTTATGGCGCGTTGCCAGCCAGAAAAAGCCTTTGGAGCGCAAAACGTTATCGAAGGTCTCGCTCTCTAGTAGTGCCAACAGCCGTTCAGGGTGAAAAGGGCGCCGTGCGCGGTAGACAAAGCTGCTGATGCCATATTCTTCCGTCTCTGGCACGTGCGCGCCGCGTGCTTCTTTCAGCCACTCTGCCGAGAGCGCCGCCAACTCAAAATCGAACCGTCCCGTGTGCAGCACTTCCACCAACGGCACGCGCCCATACTGTGCGCGCAGCAGCCGCGCTGATGGGTTTAACTTCCGCAGAATCGCCTCAAGCTGATTCAATGCATCAGGCGACACCAAGTCCGTCTTGTTCAGGATCAGCACGTCGGCAAACTCAACTTGTTCGGTCAGCAAGTCTACAAGGCTGCGCTCATCAGTATCAGTCGCGCCCATGCCGCGATCTCGCAGCTCTTCGGCGGAAGTGTAGTCACGCAGGAAGTTCACCGCATCCACTACTGTTACCAGCGTATCCAACTGGGCAAATTCCGAGAGCGCAAAGCCGCTTTCATCAGCAAAAGTGAAGGTTTCTGCCACCGGCAGCGGCTCGGAAATGCCGCTGGATTCGATCAGCAAATAGTCAAAGCGCCCTGCCTGTGCCAAGCGCGAGACTTCTTGCAGCAAGTCCTCGCGCAGGGTGCAGCAAATGCAGCCGTTGGTCATCTCGATCAGGCGCTCGTCGGTGCGGCTGAGCGCAGCGCCGCCATTACGGACGAGTTGTGCATCAATGTTGATCTCGCTCATGTCGTTCACGATCACCGCGACTCGCAAGCCTTCGCGGTTGTGCAGCACGTGGTTCAGCAGGCTGGTTTTGCCCGCCCCTAGAAAGCCTGAAAGCACGGTGACGGGTAGTTTACGATCTGGCATACGTTCCTCACGCGAGAATGGCGGCATGGCGGCATTCTTCTGCAATGGTGCGCCACGCGCTGGGCATGGCGCTGCCTTCGATGGCGCGTTTGTGGGCAAACCAAGCTGCCACACACGCAGCGCGATAATCGGGTGTGGTGCGCGCCGCCACCCACGCTTCATAGTCGGCAATCCATGTGCTAAGGGCGATCAGCAGGCTTTGGGCATTGGCGCACTGGGCAGGCGTGGCAGGGGCGCGGCAAGGTGGCGCAGCGCACCACGCCTCAATCGGCAGGCGGTGCGTGCTTGTGTAGCGTGGCGAAAAGCCGCCGCGCTTCAGGTAAATGCCGCCCTGTGTTGGCGCGCCATAAAAAACGCCAAATGCCCACAAGGTGACCTGTGCGCCGTTGGTAAAACACAGCGTGTAGGCGCTGCTTTGGCGCGTTTCAGCAGGCGCCTTCAGCTTGAGGAAGCCGTAGGCAAGCAGCAGGTTGCCCGCTGCACGCCGAATATCGCAGCCCCAACACCACAGTTGTTGATCCAACAGTTTGGGCGCAAGGCTGCGTGCCTGCGCCGAAAGCAGTAAGTGTGCGCCTGCCTTTAGGACTGTTTCTGACATTTTGTCTCACTTTCAGAGGTATTTTAGCGAGACACCGTATCATTTTCAAGGGTGGTCTTACCTAGAAAGTGGTGAAAAGAGTGGCTATCACCACAAAATTCACCACTCCCGAAAACGGGCAGCCATTGCCCGAAGCACCCTGAAACGAGTAAAATAGCGCCTAAACATTCACTCAGCGCCTAGAAAGGCTGCACATCTAATGGAGACTGTTCGCTACGCTGTGATCGGCGGCTCAGGCTTGTATAACATGCCCGAACTGACCGACCTCACCACCCTTGACCTTGAAACACCCTTCGGCAAGCCGAGCGATGTGATCACAATTGGCAGTTTGGATGGCGCCCGCGTCGCTTTTCTGCCGCGCCACGGACGTGGTCACATCCACACGCCCAGCGAAGTGCCATACCGCGCTAACCTGTTCGCCTTAAAGATGCTCGGCGTGACGCATGTTGTGGCAGTCAGCGCTTGCGGCTCGCTCAAAGAGGCACTGGCGCCCGGGCACATCGTCGTCCCTGATCAGCTTTACGATAACACGCGCCTTGATCGCGGGCGCTCTTTCTTTGGCAACGGCTTGGTGGTGCATGTCAGCGTGGCGGATCCGTTCTGCCCTGATCTCAGCCGCCTGATCGCCGAAGGCACACGCGCCGCTGGCGCCACCGTGCATGAAGGCGGCACCTTTGTGACCATTGAAGGTCCGCGCTTTAGCACACGCGCCGAAAGTGAGGTATTCCGCCGCATGGGCTTCTCGATCATCGGCATGACGACCAGCCCAGAGGCATTCTTAGCGCGTGAGGCAGAGATGTGCTACGCGGTGATGGCGCACGTCACCGATTATGATGTATGGCACCACAGTGAAGAAGCAGTCAGCGCGGAGTTGGTCTTTAAGCAGTTCCACGCCAACATCGGCATAGCACAGCGCGCCGTTCGGAATGTGATCGGTCTTTTAGCGCGTTCAAGCGCACCGTGTGCCTATCAGGATGCGCTCAGCGATGCGATTGCGACTGCCCGTGAGCGCGTCACGCCGGAGACGCTCAGCCGCCTTGCGCCGCTCATCGGCAAATATTTCAGCCGTGCAGCGCGCTAAAGCCTGATGAAAACTGCCTTTTTACAAACCGCGCCGCCGCCAACGCTGAAGGCGCATCACCAAGAGGTGATCGGGCAAGTGCAGCGCCGCGAACGGATGCTGCTCTTGATCGCGGCTGCCTTCGTGCTGAGTGCCTCGCTCAGCCTGATCTTGGCGCGTGGCGCGCCGATCAGCGAGCTGTGGCATACGGCGGTGTGGGCGCTCTGCGCGCTTGGGACGCACCTTGCCCTGAACCGCTGGCTGCCGCGCCGCGATCCGTTCTTGCTGCCGCTGACGCTGCTGCTGGCGGGCTGGGGCATTGTGCAAATTGATCGCGTTGCGCCGTTTTTCGCCTCTCGCCAAACGCTGTGGTTGGTAGTTGCCAGCCTTGCCCTGATCGCTATTACGCGCTTGCCCGTTAATTTGCGCTGGCTCAGCCGCTACCGCTATCTGTGGTTGGTGGTGGGCTTGCTGCTGCTGCTGCTGACGATCTTCTTTGGCAGCAATCCGTCGGGCGGCGGACCACGGCTGTGGTTGGGCGTGCCAGATGTCTACTTTCAGCCTTCTGAACTGCTCAAATTGCTGCTGATTGCCTTTTTTGCCAGCTACCTTGCCGATCACCGCGCCCTGCTCGATCTGCCGAGCCGCAGTGGGCTAGATGTTGCGCTGCGCTTCCTTGCGCCGCTGCTGCTGATGTGGGGCGTGTGTGTGGCGCTGCTGCTCTGGCAGCGCGATCTCGGCACGGCAGCGCTCTTTTTCATCACGTTTGTCACGCTGCTCTACCTTGCCACCGGCAGAACTGCTTACGCTTTCGGCGGCGTGGTGCTGCTTTTGGCGGCGGGTGTGGTTGCCTACTATGCGGTGGATTTAGTGCGCCTGCGCGTGGATATTTGGATCAATCCGTGGGCAGATGCACAAGACAGTGCCTTCCAAATTGTGCGGAGCCTGATGGCATTTGCTGCGGGCGGCGTGGTCGGGCAGGGTGTTGGGCAGGGATCACCGATCTATGTACCTGTTGTCCACTCGGATTTTATCTTTGCGGCAATTGGCGAGGAATGGGGCATGATCGGCGCTTTGGCGATCATCGCCAGCTTTGCCCTAATTGGACTGCGCGGCTTGCGCTTGGCAGTGCAGGTACAAAATCGCGTCTTTCGTGCCTACCTTGCCGCCGGACTAAGCGTGGTGCTGACCGCACAAAGCCTGTTGATCATGGGCGGCGTGCTGAAGATTATCCCTTTGACGGGCGTTACGCTGCCCTTCATGAGTTATGGCGGCAGTTCCCTGCTGATCAGCTTTACCATGATCGGCTTGCTGTTGGTGATCAGCGCAGACGCCTAGCGCGAGAACGTCCAGGCGTCATCTGCATAGCGGCTGTGCGTGAGCGCGTGCGCGGCGTCCGCTTCAAGGAAAGCATCGGCGGCTTGCCACGTCAGGTCGAACGTTTGGCGGAAGCCTTCGCACAGTGCATCGGCGGCTGCCTGCCACGTGATGAAGCGTTCAGCGGCGGCGCTCAGCGTGATGGCGCGTTGGCGCACGCGGACTTTGGCACGCTGGCGTGCGTCCTCATCAGGGAAGGTCAGTGCGTCGCAAATAGCTGCTACATCGCCATTGAGTGGCAGGGCGCCATGTTGCAGCACGCCGCCGTATTTCCGCATTTGTGCGCTGCCGACGAGCTTTTTGCCCTGCGCCGTGATCTCGTAGTCGGAAGGCACTTCAAAGCAAATGGCGTTTGGCGCAGCGGCACGCTCATGGCGCTGATCCGCCTCGATGAGCATGGCAGGTGCAAGCAGGCGCAGGGCGGTGATCAGCGCAGCGCTGAGGCGGCGGTAGCTCTCGGTGACGCTGCCATGTGCCAACGGGTGCGTTTCGGGCAGCGCCACGCTGTAGGTGATCTCATCCGCGTGCAAAATGGCACGTCCACCGCTTGGACGCCGCACCAACTGCCAACCGCGCTCCTTCAGACCATCAAAATCTACGTCGCTGATCGGCTGTGCATAGCCCAGCGAGAGCGTCGGCACACGCCAAGCGTAGAGGCGCAGCGTGGGCGGCTGGTCGCCGCGTGCCACCGCTTGCAGAATCGCCTCATCGCACGCCATGTTGGTGCTGCCATCCCGCGCCACATCAAGGATTAAGCGCCATTGCTCACCCATCGCCGCTCATCCTAAAGCGCGTTGAGGGCTTTCTCAAGTTCATCAATGCGTGCCACAAGGTAACCAAGCTGCGTTTGTTGGTCGCGGTAGCGCGCTACAAGCGTGCTAAGCTGGCTGAAGACGGGCGCGAGAATCTGCTTGCCGTAGCTGGTTAGGCGGCTGCGTTCAGCGGCGGTCAGCTTGGAAAGTGCCTCGCGGTAGGTCTTTTCCAGTTCGGCAAGGCGTGCCTCAAGCTGTTTCAGGGCGTCTTTGCGGGCGCGCTGCGAGGTGAGGTAGGCAACACCGCCGCCAATCGGCAGCGCCACCGCGCCAATCGCAAGCGTCAGCACGCCCAGCGGCGGCAAGAGCGTGCCGGGCGTGGCAGCCGCCGTAAGCGCGCTGATCAACAAGCCGGCAGCGCCACCAATGCCTGCAATCGTGCCGTAGATGAACGTTCGCACGTTCTGGTCAAAGTTATCCTCAATGGATTCCAGCACGCTGTGATCGGTGTAGGCGCGCAGTTCAACATCGGCAACGGTCAGGGCGGCTTGCAGCGCAGCGCGCTGATCGGCGTATTGGGCAGCGTCCATGCCGGTTGCTTCCTCACGCAGCAGCGCCTCTAGCTTGCTCAGGCGCTCTATGATGCCGCGCCAATAGGCACGTCCGCCATCTACCAAGGCATTGACATAGCTTTCTTGGGCAGCCGCAAGGCGCGTCAGGCTATCGGCAAGCACCTCTTGATCGAAGGCAGCGGCAAGTTTTTCCCGATCCATGCCGCGAAAGGCAGCCCGCACGATGTTCAAGTTCTTCTCCATAAAGCGCCCGCCGCGCAGCAGCACACCGTCAATCACAGCACGAATCTCCTTGAGGGTTGCCTCAAGCTGGCGATCCAAGCCCGATGCCTGCTGCTCAATCTCTTGCTCCAACGATTGTGCGGCGTCCGTATCCTGCCCAATCAGGGCAAGGCGTCCGCCGAGGGCATCCTCATGGCGCTTCAGCACGCCGCGCAGCAAGCTCAGACGGGTGAGCAGTTTTTGCTTGGCAGGTGGCACTTGCTCAAAGGTTTCGCGCAGGTGCGCCGCCAGCGCCAAAATGCCACTGGGATCATCATCAGGGCGTTCGCGCAGCGCGGCAAACACGCCGCCTTGATAGGCACGTTGGAGCGCCTGCTTAGCGCTGATCATGAAGATTGGCGGGCGCAAGCCAAGCATCTGATCAATTTGCTGGCGCACAAATTCGCGCACCTGCTGGCGCTCAGAGTCATCGAGCAGATCAGTCTGATTGATGACGACCACAGTTTTCTTGCCATAATTGCGGGCAAGTTCAAGGTAAAGCCGTTCGGTATCGGCAAAGGCGCGCTTGGCACTGATGATGAAGACGACCAGATCGCTGCGGTGCAGGAACGACTTGGCGATTTCCTCGTGCTGCTGAAAGACGGAGCCTGTGCCGGGCGTATCCACAATGGCAACGCCTGTGCCACCGGTGGCAGGGTGTTCCCATTCACGGATGGCGGCGCCTTCACGCAGTTTGGGCGTGCGGTTGGGTGCGGCGGCATAGCGCACCAGCTCAATGGCGTCGGTGGTGGGCGTGATGCCGCTTGGCAGCAGTGGTTCGCCCAGCAGGGCATTGATGAAGGTGGACTTGCCCGCGTTGAACTCGCCAATCACGGCGACCAGCAAGAACATTTCGCGGAGGTCATCGGCGGCATCCAGCAGGCGGCGGCGGTCTTGCTGCCCTTCGCCGTGCAGCTTGCCGACAAATTCCGCCGATTCGCCCAGCAGGCGGATCAGGCGTTCGCGCAGTTCGGCAAGGGCGCCTTCCAGCACCATCGCGGGGGAATTCGGAATGTTTAGATTAGACATGCGCTGAGTCCTTCGCGGAATACTCGAAAACTTTGGGAACGGTTGCGATCAGGCTGCATATGATGGGCAATGCGCTGTGCGACCTGCGTTTTGCGTAGGTCGTCACGGCGATAACCTGAATCCTTCAAAATTTTTTCTAATGTTTCCCATGCATCCATAACAGCATCGGGATTGGGCAAGCGTTTGATGTGTTGGGAAACTTTCTCTTTGGCATGAGGATATGCTTGTCGAATAGCCTCAGGATCACCCAAAAACCACGCCTCTAGCGCCTCAATCGCAATGCGATTCAGAATTTGAAAAGGCGTGTTTGTGGTTGCGATGCTGCGCGTGATCAAGCCCGACTGCAAGGCAATGCTTTCTAATTTCTGTTTAAGCACTTCGCAGTCTTCCACATCACGGTCTACCAATACAAGCACACGCAGCCGCTCACCTTGCCTGATCCGTTTGGTGTACCCTTTCAAAAAAGCGGGCAGTTCTTTGAGAAGCGTATATTTACCGCGAAAACTGCGGTATTTGACCGCTTTTGCCTTCTCCTCTCCAACAATCTTCGGCACAAGGATGCGGAGGGCATTTTCTGTAGACTCATCCTCAAACAGCAGTTCCAATCGGATCATTCACAACGCCTCGCTTTGATGGAGTGGATCGCCACTACTGAAGTAGTTTGCTGACCAAAGCTCACCCAGCCTAGCGCCTGCTTCTATATGTTCGATAATACCTTCCATCTTCGCCGCGTTCATAGCCTGTGTGTAACCATCCTGATCACGCTCCAACACCCAGACTTCTTTAGGACGCAAGGCATCAGCAAAAAATGGCGAATGCGTGGTGACCATCAATTGCATATTTTCGGTGGCGATGCGGCATTCTTCCGCCAACAATGGTAGCAGACGATGATGCAAGTAATTTTCTGGCTCCTCAATGCCCACTAAGGGCGGCGGCTGCGGATCGTTCAACACAATTAGGTAGGCAAGCAGTTTCAAGGTGCCGTCGGAAGCAAAACGCGCAAGAATTGGCTCTTGGAAAGGTGCATCTTTGATCTGCAAAAGCAGGCGACCATCTGGCATAACATCAGCATCTACGCGCTCTAGGCGGGGTACACGCGCCGCCAATTTCTCCAAAATCGTCCTCAACACAGCAGGATGCTGCTCTTTTAGATACTGGATCACATTGGGCAAGTTATCGCCCGTTTGCGAGAGGCGCTCTTGCGCGCCCGCCTCTGTGATAGTTCGCGCACTATCTGCACTGAGATAAGAGAGATACCAACCGCTGATGAACCGCCGCAAGGCTGCCACTCGCGGATTGCGGGCAAGTTGACCTAGTGTATTGACTGCGATTAATTCGGGCGACTCAAGGCGTTCGTCAGTGCGTGTGTCGCTTTCTTCAGGTTGCTCACCACTAATGACGCTGCCTTGCCCATTCTGAAAATTGAGAAACTTAAATGGCAAACCGTGTTTTTTCTTGCGCCGCCATTGTAACCATTCTTCAGCCACATAGGGGCGGTTATCATGCTCATCAATAGTCAGGTGATAGGTGATTCTGGGTGCGTTTTCATATTCACGATACGCCAATTCAATCTCAATTGGTTCGTTGCTGCCACGGCTACGCAATTCACGGAAACGCCCACGCTTATCCCATGCCTTTCGCAATCCAACCTGAAAACACTCCGCAAGGAAGGCGAAAACATCAAAGAAGGTGGATTTTCCACTACCATTAGCGCCAATAAAGACGCTGAGCGGCTGAATATCGTCTAAGGTGACATCACGCAGCGCCCGATAATTCTTGATCGTCAACTTCTCAATGCGCGGCGAAATGCGTATCTCGCTCATGGCGTCACTCCTCTAGCGCAGCGTGCCAAGTTCAGACTCAAGGGCAGTCAGCGCTTGTTCGTGCTGTGCCAATTCCGCTTTCACTGCATCTGCCTGCGAAAGCTGCGATTCAACCATCCGCAAAAATGGCGCGACGGCATCTTGCCGCATTTGCCGCCCATAAGCAATCTGATCAGCGGCTGCCTTGCCAAGCACATCCTGATAACTTGTTCGCACCGCCTCCATGCGGCGGGCATAGGCGTTCGCCATGAACATCCCGCGCAGCGGCATCACGCTGATGCCACCCAAGACCAGCGCCAGCAGCATCAGCACCGAGAGCAACCAAACACCTGCATCTGCGCCGGTGGCGGCTGCCGTCACGATCAGGAACAAGCTGATCAACACCACGATAAGCACATATACGCTCAGGGTGACGATTGTGTTTCGCACCGCGTTATCAATGGTCTTAAACTCGGTGGTGCGCGCCTGCTCTAGGCGCTGCTGCAAGTCGTCACGTGCGCTTTTCAGGATGGCACGCTCATAGCTCTGTGGTGCGTTCAGCGTACCGATCACCTTTGCTTGCAAGGCGCCGGGCAGCCGTTCCAACTCTTGCTTGGTATAGAGGACAAGGTCTTCCACATCGCGGATGTCACGCCCTTCAAGGCGCGGCGCAAGCCGATCCGCGATGGCGGGAATTTGCATCAGCGGCTCATCCACCTTGTGCTGTGTGAAGGCGTTCTGGGCATGAGTCTGCGCGCCGAAGCGCCGAAAGAGCCGTGCAATGCCGATCACCTCACCTAAGCCGCCAAAGGCAAGCGAAAATGCCTTGCCCCAGCGGAAAACCTCACGAATGGCTGTCTGTCCGCGCCGCACAGACTCGCTGAACTTAGCGTCAATCTCGGCGCTGATTTCCCTAGCGGCTGCTTCTTGTTCACGGAGTGCCGCCTCAATCTGACCGCGCACATTGGCAGCCGAACGGCGATATTCGGCAAGGGCATCCTGCTGCGCGGCAACTTGGGCGTTGGCGGCACTCATCACATTCCGCATGATGTGTTGCGGCGTCTCCAGCTTTTGGCGCACGCGCTCGGCATCGCCCAACGCCTGACTAAAATACGCCTCAAGTTGATCAAAGCCGCTGGCTGCCCACTGCTCTGCATCGCGTGGTGTGCTGCGCCCTGCTTCGCTTGCCCACTTGGCAGAGACCAACCAGACGTGCGGTGCTTCGCCCAGTGCTAATTTGCCCTGTTCCACCACAAAGTTACGGACTGCCTCACGTTCGCTTGGCTCGATCAGGTCAATTTGGTTGATGACCACGATCAGGCGTTTGCCATAAGCGCGTAATTTCTGCATATCGCTCAGGCTGCTGGCAGACATTGCCTGTGTTGCCAACATCACCAACAGCACCAGATCGGCGCGGTGTAAAAAGGCGCGTGTCGCCTCATCATGCCCCTTAAAGACTGAGTCCAAGCCGGGCGTATCCACAAAGCTGACGCGCTGCAACAACGGCGCAGGATGAAAAACGGTATCTGAGTCGCCGCCGGCAAGCGTTTGGAGCGACTCGCCATAGCGCAAAATGGCAATGCGGTTGGTGGTTGGTGTGGCGCCAACGTTCAGCACGGGCGCGCCGATCAGCGCATTGATCAGGCTGCTTTTGCCGCTGTTGAAGGCGCCGACCAACACGCACAGATAGGGATGATCGGCGTGAAAGAGCGCATCACGGGCTTGGGCAAGCTGTTCTTCAGGCAAGCCGTCTACCTTGCCCAGTGTATCCACCGTTGCCGTAAGCACTTCGCGTTGCTTGCGGCGCAGCGTATCATAGCGCGTCAGCAGAGACGGTTTTTCCGCGCTCAGAATAGCGTTCATGCGTGTGTCCTACAATCCTTATGTATGCAGCGGATGCCGCATAGAAGATTATAGCACAGCCCGCATGGTTAGGGCGTTGAGGTTGCCGTTGGCACAGCCGTTTGGCGCTGCGATTGCAGCACGAACACTTGCGGCACGCTGCCTTGCGGAATCCGCAGCCTGCCCTCTTGCAGAGAGGTGCAGCGGAAATTATCCGCAGTGCGCCCGGCTGCGGTGAAATCCACGATGTAGGCGTACCAATCGTCCGCCTTCACCTCAATTTCGCGGCGCTCACCCTCTGGAACGCTTTCACGGATCACCTCGTTCGTGCGTTCGTTGGTCAGGCGGATGGCAATGGCACCGCCGCACTCAGATTTGTTCTCAAAGACGACCAGCGCACGCCACGGCGCGCAAGCGCTCACCAGCATGAGCAGCCCTAGCCAAAGTAACAGACGAAGACGCGCCCGCATGGTTACAGCTTCAACTTCTTGAAGATGCGTTCGGGAATGTTGCGGATGATGAACATGATCAGCATCCAGAACGGCGGTGTGTAGACGATATCCTCACCCTTCAGCATGGCGGCATAAATGCGCTTGCCAACCTGTGCAGGCTTGGCAAACAGCAGATTCTTCTTCATGCCTGCCGTCATGGGTGTATCCACAAAGCCGGGCTTGACGGTGACCACCGCAACACCAACCTTTGCCAAGCGATTCCGCACACCGCCCGCGAAAAGCGCCACAGCGCCCTTTGCCGCGCCGTAGATGTAGTTGCTGCCGCGCCCGCGCTCGCCCGCTACCGAGCCAATCACCGCGAGGCTGCCTTGCCTCTGCGCCTCAAAATGGTTAGCAAGCAGCGTCAGCAGTGAGATGTAGCTGACCGCGTTCACGTTGAAGAGTTCAAGCGTCGCCTCAACGCTCTGCTGTGCCGCCTGTTGATCGCCTAATACACCATGCGCGATCAGGACGGCATCTATACCGCCGAGCGCCGCTTTGCCCGCCTCGATCAGCGCGGTGTGCGTGCTGAGGTCTGCCAGATCAGCGCAGTAGGTCTCTACCTGTGCCGCACCTAGCACCTTCAAATCATCTGCCGCTGCTGCCAGCTTTTCCGCGCTACGCGCCACCAAAAAGAGCGCCGCGTTATCGGCAGCAAAGCACCGACTCACCTCATGCGCGATGGCTGATGTCGCGCCGATGATCATCACCTTCATAGAAATTCCGCCTTATTTGCCGCTGGCAGGCTGCTGCATCACACGCCGCCAGAAACTGGATGAAAATTTAGGGTCAATGTGTGGGCTGAACTCCCGCCAATTCGGGAAGGATGCCTCAAACATCTGTGGCGACATGTGTGCATCCTTTGCCGGATAGATGGCGCCGCCGCACTCGCGCACGATCTGATCCAGACGATCCAGCAGGCGCAGGGTTGGCGCGCCGCGATAGGGAAAATCGAGCGCCAAAGTTACGCCCGGACGCGGGAAAGATAACATGCCCGGCGATTTGAGATCGCCAAAGACTTTTAGCACAGCCAGGAAAGACACCACGCCCGATGTGCTGATCTGGCGCAGAATCTCTTTGATCGCGCCGCGATCACTGGCGTATGGCACCACGAATTGGTATTGCAAAAAGCCCGCGTTCCCGTAGAACTTATTCCACTCGTTGATCATATCCAACGGGTAGAAAAATGGATCATACGGCACAATTTTGCGCTGCACTTTGGTGAGCAGCGCATGGTAGTAGACCTCGTTAAAGGCGCGCACCGTGTGCAGGTTCAGGGCAAAGGACGGCAGATCGAAGGGTGCGGTGAGCAGCGTCTTAGGTGTCGCGCTCTTGCCGGGCAGCCTGTGATGCCATGCGTTGTTGCCACGAATGAAGATGCCGCGCCCCAACTTATCGCCGCCGCTGACGCAATCTACCCAAGCAACGGTATACTCGTAGTCTTTATCGGATGCCTCGCTGATGTCGAAAAACTCATCAATGCCGCCAAAGCGGATTTTTTCCTGCGCGATGTAGGGACCTTGAATGCGCCGCAACCTGAACTCTGCCCATAGGATGATGCCCGTCAAGCCTAGCCCGCCAATGGTGGCGCGGAACAACTGGGCGTTTTCGGTGGGTGAGCAAATCAGGCGACTGCCGTCAGAGCGTAGCAGTTCAAAGCGTGCGACGTGCCTGCCGAAGGTGCCTGCCACATGGTGATTTTTGCCATGCACATCGTTGGCGATGGCGCCGCCAACCGAGACGAACTTTGTGCCGGGCGTGGTGGGCAAAAACCAGCCGCGCGGCACGATGTAATTCAGCAAATCGGCAAATAGCACGCCGCCTTCACAGCGGATGACGCCATTTTCGGCGTCAAAGGCGATGTAGCGGTTCAGTGGTGTGATGTCCAGCAGGGTGCCGTTTTCGTTCAGGCAGCTATCGCCATAGCTGCGCCCATAGCCGTAGGGCAGCAGGCTGCCTTCAATTGTTTGCAGGTCGGGCAGGGCGTCGCGCCAGTGAATCGGGATCACACGCTGTTGTTTGGCTTTGGGGTAGTTTCCCCATGATTGATAGCTGCGGCTCAACGCTTATGCCTCCATCCTTCGGCTACGCTTTTACAGCACAACGCATTTTAGTATACCCTACAGGTCGCGCACTTGGCGATTGTGAATTGGCGCGCAAGCATATCGGTTTGCTAACAGATGGCTTGATTTTTTGCCGAGAGGCAGCTAAGATTCGGCGCATCCGCTCCCGTAGCTCAGGGGATAGAGCGCAAGTCTTCGGAACTTGGCGTCGGGGGTTCGAATCCCTCCGGGAGCATCTCCTCTGCACTTTCTCAGCAACCCACTTAGCCGTGCCAAATGGCGTGGCATCCGCACAATCAACCCGTCGTTTCGAGAAGGCTTTCGCTTGCGCTGAGCACTTGACAATCAAAAGTAGTTGCGCTACTTTCTAGAGAGAAGTGAAACCTTTCACTTCAACAACTTTTGTTTGTTGCAAAGCCGATCACAAGGCGAACCATGACATACGGTTGAGGAAGGAGGTGGGATAGCAGGGATACACATATCAGCGGCATAGGTTAAAACTTAATCGGGACAGCGCTTGATCACCACTTGTCCAACATTTACTCGGTTTATCAGGAGATAAAAAATGAACCCCTTAGCAAAATCTATCAACGTTGCCTTCGTCTTTATGCTCGCCCTTGGGCTGGCAGCCTATGGTGCCTTTGCCGTTGCCACACCTGCAAAAGCGCAAACCATCACCTTGCGCTATGCCAACTGGAACCTTGGCACGGAAGAAGAAAATAACCTTCAGCGCCAATTGGTGGCTGCCTACATGAGCGCCAATCCGAATGTCACCATTGAGTTCGTGGATATGTCTGGTGAGGGACGTTGGGATGAAAAACTGACCAACTATGCCGCCAGAGGCAGCCTGCCCGATGTGTTCATGGCAGATAACACACCGCTTTACATCAAGAACGGTTGGGCGGCTGACCTAACCGAGCTGGTGCAGAACGATGCTGATTGGCAGAATGTTCCGCAGGTGCTGCGCGATGCCGTCACTTACTCTGGTAAGGTGTTGGGCTTGCCTACGGCGCAGTTCGTGATGGGCTATTTTGTGAACAAAGACCTGTTCGAGGCAGCCAATCAGGATGCGCCTGAGTACGGTGTCTCAGTGGATGACTTCTTTGCGGCAACCACAGCACTGACCAACGTCCAGCGCGGCATTTTAGGGCTGGATGAAATGGAGTTCATTCAGGGTTGGTATCCTAACACGCAGGATAGCAACCTGAAGTGGTTCAGCTTTGACGGCACATATATGAACTACAACGCGGCTGCTTTCAAGGCGGGCTTGGCAAAGTCGGGCGAGATGAAGCCCTACACATGGCAAGGCTTAACAGATGAGCAAAAATCTGCCTTCAAATCGCAAGGGCCTTGGGAACTGTTCTTGAACCAAGAAGTCGGTGTGCGCTGGGATGGCGGTTGGGCAGTGCCAAGCTATGCTGAGCGAGCAACCTTCGAGTGGGATTTCATGGGCATCCCAGGCGGTAACCAAGCGTTGGTGGCGGATATTCTGGTCGTCTCCAACACCGCGCCTAACCTTGAGGCAGCCTATGCTTTCGCCAAATGGATGTCTTTCTCGCCCGAAGGGTATGCCCAAGAGGCTGAGCTTGCCAAGGCGGCAGGGCGCGTGATAACCAGAATGCCTGTTTCGGTCAACCCTGCGTCCATAGACCTGTATATGTCTTTTGTGGGAGAGCGTCCTGGTCTCCGCAAGGCGCTGGAGTCGCTGGATAACAGCCTGATCGAGTCGCTGGCGAAGATCGTCCCCGGCTACATCAACGCCCGTTGGGAAGGCAAGCCCGGCATTGATATTGGTGAGAACAAAGACGTGAATATGTGGTTTATGTTTGCCAACGCCACAGCCGGCACCTTCAAGTACGAGGACTACGCCGCGCAGTTGGAAACCTTTGCCAATAAGATTTTGGATGACGCCCGCGCTGAACTATCCAAATAAGCGCGCTTGTGCAGGTGGGAACGTTGCCCGAGCAGCGTTCCCTTTTTATAGTTATAAAATCAAGATTACACCCTTAAGACGGAGAATTGGTGATGCCCGCAAGACTGAGCGGCTTCCTCAGGCGAGCAACCTCGCATTTGCTATTGGGTGCAATGCTCTTGCTTTCGGCGTGCGCAGCACCACCCACAACCCCAGCCCCACCTGTTACCCGAACGCCGCCGCCACGCCCATCTGCACCGACTATGCCTGCCATCGAGATCAGCGCTGAGGCATTCGGGCTGCCCCTCGCTCAGGATGCCGTAAGCCGACAATATGCAAAGCCAAGCATCCTGCTTCAGCAGGGCGATTCTGTGCAATTTGCGGTGACGATCCCTGAGTCGGGTGAATTTACCCTTGCTTTCGAGTCTGCCACACCCGCAGCCGTGCTGAGCGCACCTGAAGGGCAGTTGCGCGTTAATGCTGCATTCCCACTCAGCGATCTACAGCGCATCATCTTCCCGATCTACTATCGCAACAGCACCGACACCTTCCCGAAAGATCGCTACGGCAACGATGCGCTCATTCGCCAAGTGCGTGATGTGCGCTGGACAAAAGCGCCTGTCCGCGATGTCAATTTCAGCCAGCCCTATCCGCTGCGGCTGCCCCTTGAAGCAGGGCAGCACCACTTTGCCTTCACCCTGACCGAAGGCAGCTTGTACCTCGGCAGCGTTTACCTCACGCCGTTCACGCCTTATCCCGACTACACCTATTATGTGGAAACACACGCCACCGCTGCCGATAACGCGGAGTTTCTGCTCACCCTTGAAGCAGAAATGCCGACCTATAAAAACGACACAACTGTGCGCCCTGTCAGCAGCCGCGATCTGACCGTGACGCCCTACGATACCTACCGCCTGCTGCTGAACACGCTGGGTGGCGAAAGTTGGAGCAAGAGCGGCAGCGCGGTCTATTACACTTTCAACGTTCCGCAGGATGGCTTCTATGCCATTACTTTTCACGCCCAGCAAAACACGCGCAGCAACTTCACCGTTTTCCGCCGCATCACCATCAACGGTGAAGTGCCCTTTGCGCAGTTGAATGCGCTGCCTTTTCCCTACGCGGCAGAATGGGTGAATCGGACAGTGCCTTACCGCGTCTTCCTGAAGCAAGGTGCCAATGTGCTGGGCATTGAGGCGACCAATGCGCCTTACCTGCCTGCTATCGAGACCATTCAAAAGGCGCTACGCGACATCAACACGCTTGCCCTGGAGCTCAAAAAGCTGACGGGCAACCAGCGTGATCCGTTCAAGGAATGGGTCATCTCCAACTACATTCCTGATATTCAAGCGCGCCTGACCACCATTGCCCAAGACCTGATTGACGATAAAACTATCCGGTCGGCAATCAATGAACAGGGCGCCTCGCCCGAAATTTTCACCTACCAACTGGCAATTGATAACCTGCTGTTCCTTGCTGCCGATCCTGATAAAATTCCAATTTATTTAGGGCGCTTTTCGGAAGGCACAGGCTCAGCGGCACAGCAGCTTGGTTCGCTGTTGCCGCTGCTGCAAAGCCAACCGCTCGCGCTGGATAAAATCTACATTCACGCGCCGCACAACGTGCCTGAAGCGCCTTCCGTGCCGTTCACTGCCGCTTTCTACGATGGACTTCAGCGCTTTGTGCATTCCTTCGCGCCTGATCCGTATCAATCTATTGGCGCGGGTGCAGATGAGCTAGAGGTATGGGTGAACCGCCCACGCCAATATGTGGATTTGCTGCAACTGATGGCAGATGAATCCTTCACGCCACAAACAGGCATCCGCGTCAAGTTCTCGATCATGCCCAACGAGTCGAAGCTGGTGTTAGCCAACGCTGCCAACATCCAGCCGGACGTGGCGCTCGGCGTTAGCACAAACATTCCCTATGAATTGGCGATTCGCAACGCCCTCTACGATCTCCGCACCTTCGCAGATTTCGACTCGTTCATCCGCATCTATTCGCCCGGCTCACTGCTCAGCTACATCATAGATGAGTCGGTGTATGCCATTCCAGAAACACAAGATTTTTGGGTGACGTTCTACCGCAAAGACATCCTCAGCGCGCTAGGGCTGCCCGTGCCGCAGACTTGGGATGAAGTGCTTGAGATTTTGCCCGAACTACAGCGTTTTGGCATGAATTACAATACACCGCTTTCAAGCGGTGCAGGGCAGAAAGATTACCTGTTCACTGCGCCCTATCTGTTCAACTTTGGCGCAAAACTCTATAGCGAGGGCGGCTTTGCGACAGGGCTGCAAAGCGAGGAAGCCATCGCGGCGGTTAAGTTTATGGCAGAGAGTTTCACGATCTATGGAATGCCGCTGACCACTGCCAGCTTCTATGAAAGTTTTCGCTATGGCACACTGCCGATTGGCGTCTCTAACTTAGAGACTTATATCAAGCTGATGACTGCTGCGCCAGAACTTGGCGGCTTATGGGACATTGCCCTATACCCTGCCACCGTGCTGCCTGATGGTACGCACAACCGTTACGCTGTTGGCTCTGCACAGACCAGCCTTATGTTCAAAAATACGGATAAGCCACAAGAAGGCTGGCAGTTCCTAAAGTGGTGGATGTCTACTGAGACACAGGTGGAATTTCAGGAACGGTTGATCCTGAACTATGGGCGCGAATATTTGTGGAGTTCCGCCAATTTAGAGGCATTCAGCCGCCTAGACATGCCCAAAGCACATCGGGCAGTCATCTTGGAGCAGTGGCAGTGGCTGCAAGAGCCAGTGCGCTTACCCGGCGGCTACATGCAAGAGCGCGAGCTGAGCAATGCGTGGAATCGCATCGTCTTTGATGGCGTTAATCCGCGGGTGGCAATTGACCGATCCGTGACCATCATCAACCGTGAGATAGCGCGCAAAATGGAGGAGTTTGGCTACCTGAAAGATGGGCAGCGCGTGCGTGAGTTCAAGATTCCCACCATCGAGACTGTGAAAGGATGGATGACCCGTGCAGAATGAGACTATGCTAATGCTGCCCGCCAGCACCACGCGCCCGCGCAGCAAAAACATCTTGCGTGCTTGGCTGAACAAAGAAGGGAGTGCCTACGCCTTCCTGTCGCTGTATGGGCTGTTGTTCATCATCTTCATCGTGGTGCCGGTGCTGGCAGCACTGCTGCTTTCCTTCACCTTCTTCGATACCATCCAGCCGCCGCAATTCATTGGGCTGCGTAACTACATCACATTGGTGACGCAAGATGATACTTTTATGCGTTATGTGCTGCCCAACACCATCCAATTCGCGGTGATTGTAGGTCCAGGCGGTTATGCGCTCGCTTTTTTTCTGGCATGGGTGCTGGCACAGTTGCCCAAATTTCCACGCACCATCTTTGCCCTGATCCTCTACTCGCCCTCTATGACGGCGGGCGTGGCGATGGCAGTCGTCTGGAAAACGCTCTTTAGCGGTGACCAAAGCGGCTATCTGAACAGCTTTCTGATGAGTCTGCGGCTGATCCAAGAGCCGATCCAATGGCTGCAATCGCCACAGTATCTGATGCCGATCATGATTGTGGTCACCCTATGGAGCAGCATGGGCATTGGGTTCTTGGCAATGCTGGCAGGCATCCTAGAGATTAACCCCGAACTTTATGAGGCGGCTGCACTAGATGGCATGAAAAGCCGCTGGCAAGAGATTTTCTTCATCACCATCCCATCCATGAAGCCGCAAATGCTCTTTGGCGCGGTGATGGCGATTGTTGGCACCTTTCAGGCGGGCGCCATCGGCGTGACGCTTTCGGGCAGCAACCCAACACCGCGCTATGCCGGGCAGCTCATCGTCAATCACATTGAGGATTATGGCTTTCTGCGCTACGAGATGGGCTATGCTGCCGCCGTTTCGGTGGTCTTGCTGTTGATGGTGCTGTTCTTCACGCGCATTTCCAACCGCTTGTTTGGCAGTGAGGCATGAGCCGCTATGAGCAAGCGCAAAAGCCATCGGTTTAACCGACTGCACAATGTGGGCATCAATCCACGCGGGTTTCACGTCAGTCAGCTAAAGTTTTATATCCTGCTGTTGCCGCTATCCGCCCTGATGCTGCTGCCGATCATCTTCATCTTTTCCAGCGCCTTCAAGCCGCCGGACGAACTGTTTGCCTATCCGCCGCGCTTTTTCGTGATTAACCCAACGCTGAAAAACTTCACCGATCTGTTCTCACGGATGTCCAGTTCCGGCGTTCCCGTCAGCCGCTATTTGTTCAACAGTGTGCTGATCACGCTTGCCACGGTTGCAGCGTCTATCGTGGTCTCCAGCATGGCAGCCTACGCGCTCTCTAAAAAGCGCTTCGGACTCAAGCGCACTCTGTTTGCCATTAACAATGTGGCGCTCATGTTTGTGCCGATTGCCGTCACCATTCCGCGCTTTTTGGTGATTGAACGGCTGAACCTGCTCGATACCTTTTGGGTGCATGTTTTGCCCGTCCTAGCGCTGCCTGTTGGGCTGTTTTTGCTCAAGCAGTTCATAGATGGCGTCCCTGATGAGGTGATTGAGGCAGCGCGTATTGATGGCGCCGCCGATTGGCAGATTTATTGGCGCATCATCTTGCCCTTGATCCGCCCGGCGCTTGCCACCATTGCGATCCTCACCTTTCAGGCGGCGTGGAACAATGCGGATACCTCCGCGCTGTACATCAACCACGAAAACTTGCGGACGTTTGCTTTTTACCTGACCACACTGACCACCACAACGACAGGCGCGAACGCCGTTGCCGGGCAGGGCATTGCCGCCGCCGCTGCGCTGATCATGTTCTTGCCCAACCTGATCATCTTCATCTTTTTGCAAAGCCAAGTGATGAGTACCATGACGCATTCGGGGCTGCGATGAAAAAAATTGCGCTTATTGTGTTCTTTCTGCTTGCTATGTTCGGGCTGTTTTCAGCCGAGATGCAAGCGAACGCCCTGCCACCGTATACCACGCTGGCACTCGGTCCGGGTGGTGAACTCTACTTCACGCAAGATGCTTACACGCCACTGGATGAGATTGATCTGCCGCTTTCCCGACCGGAAGCGATGCACTTTGCGCCTGATGGCTTTCTTTACATTGCCGATAGTGGCAATCGGCGCCTTGTGAAACTGGATGCGAACTTTCAGATCGTTGCTGAACTTGGGCAAGGCGTTCTACAAACACCAACAGGGCTGTTTGTGGATGATGATGGGACGCTGTATATCGCCGATGCGGGCAAAGAAACCGTCGTTATCCTGAGTAAGGACGGTGAACTGATCAAGGAATTTGGGCGCCCAACCGAGCCGCTCTTTGGCAAGGATCGGCAGTTCTTGCCGCGCAAAATTGCCGTAGATGCCCGCAAGAACCTGTACATCGTCAGTGAGGGTTCGGTAGATGGGCTGGTGATGATGAACACCAACGGCAATTTCATCGGCTACTTTGGCGCAAACACGGCGGAAATGTCGCTCAAGATGATCTTGCAGCGCTTGTTCCTAACCAAAGAACAGCTTGATCAGTTCATCAAAAACGAGGCTGCCTCGCCTTCCAACCTTGCCATAGACCATCAATCACTCATTTACACGATCACTGCCGGCACCAGCCGAGAGAAAAGCATCCGCAAGTTCACCATTTCGGGCAAAAATTTGTACGACTCAGTCATCGGCTCAACCACCTTCCGCGCCGTGAACGCCAGCCCTGATGGGCTGCTGCTGGCAGTTGATGCTGACGGCAGAATCTACGAATATACCCTGAACGGCACACTCTTGTTCATCTTTGGCGCACGCGATAGAGGTGAGCAGCGCTTGGGCATGTTGAGCAATCCAACCGCTATTGAGCGCGTTGGTGATACGCTCTATGTGCTGGATAAGGATAAAAACGCCATCATCACCTACCGCGCCACAGATTTTGCCAAAACAGTGCATGATGGCGTGCGGCTGTATATGGAAGGCTTTTACCAAGAGGCAAAGCCTTATTTTGAGGAAGTGCTGACCTATAACGGGCTGTTCATCATGGCTTACCAAGCCATTGCCGATGCCTACTTTAAGGCAGGCGATTACGCAGCCGCCCTTGAGTCGTACCGCTACGCGGAAGATCGCAATGGCTACTCTGAGGCATTTTGGGAACTTCGCAACGCCGTTTTGCAGCGTTCACTGGGCGATGCGCTTGTTTTGATGTTCGGCGGCTGGATTGCCTTGAGCGTTTTCACGCACTTAGAACAGCGCAATCAGTGGCTGGCGCCGCTGCGGCGATTGGCACAGGCAGCGCGCAAGGTGCGCCTTGTGGACGATTTTGCCTTCATGTTCCGCTTCATTCGGCAGCCTGCCGATAGCTTCTACTACATCCGCCGAAACTTGCGCGGCAGCCTGCTGTTTGCCTTCCTGATCTATGCTTGGGTGCTGGTAGTGCGCTTACTCTCGCTCTACCTGACGAGCTTTGTGTTCAGCCCACACGCCAATTTGTGGCAAATCTACCCTGAGTCGGAAGTGCTGACGACCGTGCTGCTGTTCGCCTTGTGGAATGCTGCCAACTATTTGGTCTCTACCATCAGCGATGGCGAAGGGCGTTTGCAGCATGTGATCATTGGCAGCGCCTACAGCTTGTTTCCCTACGCCTTGTTTGCTTTGCCCGTCACGCTGCTCTCTAACCTGCTCACGCTCAATGAGGTGTTCCTCTACACTTTCTCCATGCAGCTCATCTGGTTTTGGACAGGGCTAATGCTCATCATCATGGTCAAAGAAATTCACAACTATTCGTTTTCCGAGACGGTACGGAACATCTTGACCACCTTGTTCACAATGGCGATGTTCTTGTTGACGGGCTACATCCTCTACACGCTGTTCAATCAGTTGTACGAGTTCGTTGTGGCAATTGTTCAGGAGGTTGGTCTGCGTGGCTAAGCACACCCTTCACAAGCTGCTGGCAGGGCTGCTCTTGGTCGGCTTTGTCCTTTCGGCAAATGTTGCCCAAGCCCGTCCGACGGGCATTCCCGAATCCTACCAGTTGGTGGCTGAAAATGACCTATTCCAACTCTACGTTGATTTCACGACGCTTGCCTTCAAAGTGCGCGATAAACGCACTGACTACCTGTGGCATTCTGGCATTGACACGCTGGCGGAAGGCGACCGCCTAAACAGATCGTGGCAGGCGTTTGCCCAAAGCGGCGTCAGCCTTGAATACCTTGATGAACGGGCGGTCAACAAGCGCATCTCGATCACCAACAGCGCGCACACCCTGACCGTTACGCCCGTGCCACAAGGCGTTTTGGCACAGCTCACCTTCTTAGACTACGAGATCAGCCTTGCGATCAGCCTGCACCTTGAAGCGGATGGCGTGCGCGTGACAGTGCCGTTTGCTTCCATCCGAGAGGGAAACCCAAAAGCGCGGCTGGGGCTGCTTTACCTGTATCCTTTCTTTGGCGCCACACGCGGCGGCAGCACGGACGGCTATATGTTCCTGCCGGATGGCATTGGCAGCCTGATTCCATTCGCCGATTCGACCAAGGCAAAGAATATGTTCTACGGGCGCTACTACGGCGCAGATTTGGGCATGATTGGCAAGATGCCCCTCAACCCAAGTGTGAATCCGCCTTTGCCGATCAGCCTTCCCGTCTTTGGCATGGTGCATGGCGAAGGGCAAAACGCCTTTTTGGCAGTGGTGGAACAAGGCGCTGCCTACGGCGAACTTCAGGTGCATCCTGCGGGCATCCTGACCAATTTCAACTTCCTGTACAACGCCTTTCTCTACAACCAGAGCTATTTCCAAGCAACCAATCGCTCTGGTGCGGGCGTCACCACCATTCAAAGGCAGCCTAACGCCTTTGATGTGGTGATGCACTACCGCTTCCTCAGCGGCGAGGCGGCAAGTTACGTTGGCATGGCGCGCAGCTACCAACGCTACTTGGTGGAGGCAGGACGCTTGCAGCAACACACGGACTCCAACCCGAACATTGGCATTCGCCTTGAATGTTTGGGCGGGGATAAAGAACGAGTCCTGTTCTGGGATCGCTTTGTGCCAATGACGACCCTTCGCCAAATGCGCGAGATTCTAGAAGGGCTGCAAGTGGCTAACCCACAGGTCATTTATTACGGCTGGCAGCCGCTTGGCGCGACGACCATGCCGCCACATACGCTTGCCCTAGAAAGCGGGCTAGGCAGCCTAGACGAACTGCGCGCCATCGTTGAAAAGGTGACGGCAGCCGATGGCTATTTCTGGCTTTATCTTGATCCGCAAGCTGCCTTTTGGGGAGAAGCGGGCTACTCGCCGCGTAACGATGTAGCAATGGCGATCACGGGCGTCAGCATGGAAGGTTACAACCGCGCTTACAATTATTACTTCACCTTCGATGCCCTTCAGCGGCGCTACACAACGCTCACAAACGACATCGCCGCGCAGTTGAAAGTTGGCTTGGCGCTGGATAGCATTGGGTCAACGCTCTACACCGATTTCAGGACAGCACCGCCCTTCAGCCGCGAGGCAGCCCTCAGCGCCTACCAAACGCTGCTAGGCGAATCACCTGTGCGGCTGAGTTTTTACCGCCCGAATGATTACCTGTTGGGCATGGCAGCCGCCTACTACGATATGCCGCTCGGCAGCAACGGCTACATCTACACAGCCGAGTCCGTGCCATTCCTGCCGATTGTGCTATCCGGCTATGTGCCTTACTACGGCAGCGCGCTTAACTTTTCGTCCAACCTGCAAGAAGACCTGCTGCGCCACATTGACTACGGCATTTACCCTTCCTATTTTCTGACCTATGCGGCAACCGCTAACATGCTGAACACACGCTCTAACTGGATTTACACTTCCTCTTACGCGCAGTGGGGTGAGCAGGTTCGGCAAACCTATCAGCAGATGAATGCCTTGCTTGCCCCTGTGCGTGGGCAGCCGATCATCGCCCGCCAAAAGCTGGCAGCAGACGTTTTTGCCACCACCTATGCCAATGGGCAGCAGATCATCGTCAACTACAGCGCACAGCCTTTCATCTATGGCGGTCAGCGCATTGAGGCACGCAAGGCTTTGCTTTGGGAGAATACGCCATGACAACGCGTCGGCACGCACGTGGTGAGATCAGCCTTCGCACGCAGGAAGCCCTGCACGGGTATGCCTTCATCCTGCTGTGGGTGGTTGGTTTCGCCTTGTTCACCTTTCTGCCACTCATCGAAACCTTTCACTACAGCCTGAATCAGGTCACTGTGACGACCAGCGGCATCACGCTGAACTTTGTGGAATGGGCAAACTACACACGCGCCCTGTTCACCGATCCGAACTTTGTGGAACTGCTGATTGGCTACACGGTCGAGACGCTTGTCTCTGTGCCAATTGTGCTGATCTTTGCGATGTTGATCGCACTGTTCCTAAACCTGCGCTTTCGGTTCAAGAGCGTCTTTCGCACGATTTTCTTTTTGCCGATTGTCATCACCAGTGGACCCGTCATCAAAGAGCTGACGGCGCAAGGCGTGGCTTCTGTGCCGGGCATCACCGATATAGCAGCGGTGAGCGAATTTTTGGCAGAGCTGCCAAGCGCGCTGCGTAGCCCAGTGGAATACCTGCTGACTTCGTTCATCCTGATCCTGTGGTTTTCCGGCGTGCAAATCCTGATCTACTTGGCAAGTTTGCAGAAAGTGGATCACAGCATCTATGAGGCAGCCGCCATTGATGGCGCCTCCGGCTGGGAGTCGTTTTGGAAGATCACCTTACCTTCGCTGGCTACGGCAACAGTGGTCAACGCTGTGTACACCATCGTCACGCTCTCGCATTTCTCTGAAAACAGGGTGATCCGCTACATTTACGACCGCACCTATGATATTCACGGCGGCATTGGCTATGCCAGCGCTATGTCGTTTATCTACTTTGGTGTGATGGTGATCTTGCTGGGAATGATCTATCTATCGCTGCGGCGTTGGGCGCAAAGGGGCTTGCGATGATTAGCGCTAAAGTGCTTTACCATCCTACGGTAGATCGTCTGCGCGGGCTGTTCTTGGGCAGCCGTGCGCGGCATGGGTTGCTGTTCAACATAGTGCTGTATGCCTTGCTGATCGCTATCGGCTTCGTTTATCTGAATCCGCTGCTGTTCATGTTCATCACCAGCATCAAAAGCGCGGGCGATCTGCTGAATCCGATGGTGCAGTGGGTGCCCACCGAGCTATATCTGGGCAACTATGTCAAAGCCTTTCGCGTGCTGAACTATCCTAACACGCTGATGATATCGTTTTTAATGAGCGTAACGCCTGCTGCGCTGCAAACCTTCGTCGCTTCCCTCGTTGGCTATGGGCTGGCACGCTACCGCTTCAGGGGCAAATCGCTGATCTTTTTGCTGATCCTTGCCACCTTCATCATCCCGCCGCAAAACACAGTTATTCCGCAAATGTTGACTTACCGCCAGTTCGGGCTGTTAGGCGATCCGTTGGCGCTCATCCTGCCCGCCTTGCTAGGGCAAGGCTATCGCAGCGCCATTTTCATCCTGATCTTTTATCAGGGTTTTCTTTCGCTGCCCAAAGTGCTTGAAGAGTCGGCGCGGCTGGATGGCGCTTCAGACCTACGCATCTTCCGAACAATTGCCATGCCCGCCGCGCTGCCTGCTTACATTGTCTCTATGATCTTCTCCACAGTGTGGTATTGGAACGAGACATTCCTAACCGCTATTTTCCTTGAGGGCGGCATTACCACGTTGCCAATGCAGCTTTCGCGCTTTGTGCAAGCCTATGAAAATCTCTATCCGCCCGGCGTCGTGAACATTTTCGACCGCTTGAATGAAGCAGTGAAGATGAGCGGCACATTTTTGAACATCCTGCCGCTGTTGGTGATGTATTTTATCTTGCAGCGATGGTTCGTCGAATCGGTTGAAAGGACGGGTGTTACCGGTGAATAAAGGGCTGTTGCTTATCTTCATGCTGCTGTGGTTGGCGGGCGGGGTTCCGCTGCCTGCTCTGCCCAGCCAGAGCGCTTCGCTGGAGGCGGTCATCGCCTACGAGATGAAAGGCGCTTTTGACTATTTCTGGGAGCAGACCAATACCGATCCTGCCAGTGCTGGCTATGGGCTGGTGCGAGATCGGTATCCGGGGTCGGTGGGCATCGCCAGCATGGCGGCGGTGGGCTTTGCGCTGAGCGCCTATCCTATCGGCGTTGAGAAAGGCTACATCAGCCACGCCGAAGGCGCTGAGCGAACTGCCCGAACGCTTGCCACACTGCTGCGTATGGAGCGCGTGAACGGCTTCTTCTATCACTTTGTGGATATGACGACAGGGCAGCGCGCCTGGAACAGCGAGGTCTCCAGCATTGATACCGCCATCCTGATGATGGGTGTGCTAACCGCCGGCGACTACTTCGGCGGCGAAATACAGTCCCAAGCGGAGCAGCTTTACCGTGAGGTGAACTGGCGGTGGTTTGTGGATGAGTCCCGTACCATGTTCCACATGGCGTATCGCCCTGAGAAAGGCTTTGAGGGTCACTGGGATTTCTATGCCGAGCAACTGATGTTATACGTGCTGGCAGCCGGGTCGCCGACCTACGCCACAGACGACAGCCTGTACTACGGCTTTCGCCGTCGCACTGCCGCCTATGGCAAGGGTGAGCCATTCATTCATTCGTGGTTCGGATCACTGTTCACCCATCAGTTCAGCCACGCATGGCTGGATTTTCGTGGCTACCGCGACCGCCAAGGCGTGGACTGGTTCGAGAACTCGGTGCGGGCAGCAAAGGCGCATTATGACTTCGCCGTAGACATGCAGGATACCTACCAAACCTTAAGCCCTGTGGCGTGGGGCTTAAGCGCTTGCGACGGACCGAATGGCTACAGTGGGCTGTACGGCGCGCCGCCTTCCGGCTACGATAACAGCGCCCATCGGGTAGATGACACCGTCCCGCCGTATGCCGCCATCGCCTCGATCTTGTTCCTGCCCGAAGAGGCAGCGCAGGCAATGCTGAACTACTACAACATCGTGCCATTGAAAGGGCGCTATGGTTTTCGGGATGCCTACAACCTGAGCAAAAATTGGTACGCCAGCGATGTGATCGGGATTGATAAAGGCATTGCCCTGCTGATGCTGGCAAATTATGAAAATGACTTGATCTATACCATCGCCATGAACAACGAACACATCCAGCGCGGATTGCAGCGACTAGGACTAACCCAATAACGCGCCTGTGCAACGCACAATCATCAATCACAGAATAGAGCAACGCATGACAACCATCCGAGATGTCGCCAAACGGGCGGGCGTGAGCATTACGACCGCCTCCTATGCACTGAACAACAAAGGCACGATTGGTGAAACGACGCGCCAGCGCGTGCGTGAGGCTGCCGAAGAACTGAACTACGCGCCGAATGCTTTTGCCCGCCACCTGAAAAAGCGCAAAACGCACACGCTTGGCGTCTTTATCACCCGCTTTGGCGGCGCATTCTATGAGGAAATTCTAGAGGGTATTCACAATGTCATCTTAGAGACGACCGACTATGAATTACTGGTCTGCCCGGAAAGCCGTTCTACGCGGCGTATGCTGCTGCACCGCCAAGTGGACGGCGCTATTATCTTTGATTCCAAAATCCCGAACGAGGCAGTGCTGAAATTAGCTTCCCACCGTTTCCCTATCGTCGTTTTGGATCGCTTCCTGCAAAACGATTTCATCTTACCCTTGCTGTTGGATAACACCTCAGGCGTGCGCGGTGCTTTTCAGCACCTCTACCAGCAAGGCTTTCGCAATCTTGCCTTTGTAGCGGGTGCGACGGATTCCTTCGATAACGCTGAGCGCATGGCAACATTCTTGGCAGAGGCGGAGCAGCACGGACTGGTTGTGCAGACCTATCAGGGGCGCTTCACGGAACAGTCCGGCTATGAGGTTGCCATGCACATTCTCCCGACCAACCGCCCAGAGGCAGTCTTTTGCGCCAACGATCAGATGGCAATCGGCTTTCTGCGGGCGATGAAGGCACATCAGCTTCGCGCCCCTGAAGATATTGCGGTGGTCGGCTTTGATGATATTCCCCTCTCGCGCTATATGCAGCCGTCCCTCTCGACGGTCGGCGCCTCACGCTTTGAATGGGGAACGCTTGCCGTCCAGCAATTGATCAACAAACTGGACGGCGAAAAGCCTTTCCAGTTGCAGCGTATTCCCACACACTTCATCCCGCGTCAATCTTCCACCTTGAAAAGTGAGCCATTAGATGGATACACAGACCATCCTTCAGCGTGAATTAGAAGGCTCTATCGCCTTCTTTCTGGACTTTACCAACCGCAACCCACACAGCCCAGGCTTTGGGCTAACAGTCGATTCCACAAAGCAGCCGCAGATAGCGTCTATCGCAGCCAGCGGGTTCGCCCTCACAGCGTGGGTGATTGCCAGTGAGCGTGGTCTTTTGCCGCACCAAGAAGCGCTCGAACTCACACGCGGCACGCTGCAAATGCTCTTAGAGCGTGCCAGCCATCATCGCGGCTTTTTTGCCCACTACCTGCACATGGAAACCGCACAGCGCTTGGGCAAATGTGAATACTCCACCATTGATACCGCCCTGTGTTTGAACGGCGTCATCACGGCAGCCGCCTACTTTCAGGACGCACAAGTGCGCGAACTTGCCCAAGCCCTTCTGGAGCGTGTGGACTGGAACTTCATCGTCTTTGAGCGCGATGGGCAGTCGCTCTTTCGCATGGCATATAACCCAGATCGGGATGGTGATTATGTAGATGATCAGCCCGGCTTCATCAGCCAGTGGGATATGGCGGCTGAACAAAAGATGATGTATCTGCAAGCAGCCACACGCCTAGCGCCTGATCTGGCGCGCCGCCTCTATCAGGGCTTTCGGCGCGATAAAGGGTATTGGGATGGGCATGAGATCATCATCACGCCCGGCGGCACCCTGTTCGTCTACCAATTTAGCGAGGCATGGCTGGATACAGGGCGCTACCTTGACCCTGACGGCATTGACTGGTTCAGCAACACACGTTTGGCAGCCCTTGCCAACCGAGCCTTTTGCATCGCGCACGCCGATCAGTTCAAGACCTATCACGCCGAAAGCTGGGGACTGAGCGCCGGCGATAGCCCACACGGTTATGAGGTGGCAGGCAGCACCCCTGCACGCCATGAGCCGTGGCATAGCGGCACGGTCTCCATCTACAGCGCACTTTCGTGCTTGCCCTTCATCCCTGAGGAAACGCTGGCGATGCTGAACTACCTCTTTCACCATCAGCCGCAAACGTGGGGAAACTATGGCTTTTTCGATGCCTACAACCTCGCCGTCCAGCCGCCTTGGTACAGCCAAGCACTCTATGGCATAGATAAAGGCTGTTCGCTGCTGATGATCGAGAACTATCTGAGCAAGTTAGTTTGGAATGTCTATACCAACAGCCGCCTGATTCAGGACGCGCTAGCCATTTTGCGCTTTACCGAACGCACCCGCACCCAGTAAGGAACAGCCATGCCGCGCTTTTACGTTCAAGATGGTCAGTTTTGGTTAGACGATCAGCCGCTGTTCATTCAGGCGGGCGAATTTCATTATTTCCGCGCACCTGCTGATCAGTGGGCGCAGCGGCTGGGCTTGCTGAAGGCAGCAGGCTTTAGCACAGTTGCCAGTTATATCCCTTGGCTGTGGCACCAACCGCAGCCCGATCTGTCTGATCTGGATGGGCATACGCACCCTATGCGTAACCTTGCAGGCTTTCTGGATTTGGCGGCGGAGATGGGCTTGTTCATCATTGCACGCCCCGGTCCGTACATCATGGCGGAAACCATCAACGAGGGCATTCCGCCTTGGGTGTTTAGCCGCCATCCGCAGGTTGCTTTCCTCGCCCAGGATGGCAAGGCGCACAATGTGGTTAGCTACCTGCACCCTGACTTCCTGAAATGCGTTGAGCAGTGGTATCAGGCAGTCTTTCAGGTGTTGGCGCCGCGCCAAATAACGCATGGCGGCAAGATTCTACTGGTGCAGTTGGATAACGAGATGGGCATGATTCAATGGGTCAGGAACATTGTGGATGTGAACCCTGACACCCTCGCGCGTTTTGCCAGTTATCTGCGCGAAACCTACGGCGAATGGCTTGCACAGCGCTACCCTGCCGACGATCTACCACACTTCTTGCACCAGACAATCACGCAGCCACAAGCACCTTACGCGGCTGCCCTGCTGGAAGACTACCGCCGCTTTTATCGCGGCTACCTGCACGCCTACACCGCGCACCTTTGGGAACGCGCCAAAGCGCACGGCATGGCAGTGCCGCCTGTTGTGAACGTTCACGGCTTTGCCAACGGCGGCAAAACCTTCCCGATTGGTCTTTCGCAGTTGGTGCAAGCAATGGCGATAGAAGGCATGGTCAGCGCCACCGATGTTTATCCGCTGTTCATTGGTGAAGGCAACTTCCACCAACTGCTGCTGGTAAACGCGATGACCAAAGCCCTGCAACGCCCTGAGCAGCCGCTTTTCTCAATCGAATTTCAGGCAGGTGGCAATCAGGATTTCAGCGGCGCGCAAGCCTCACTCTACGATCTGCACAGCCGCTTGTGCATTGCCTGTGGAATGCGCGCCATCAACCACTATTCATTCTTTGATGGCGAGAATGATCCGCTGCTCAGCCCTGTCAAGCGCCACAACTGGGGACATCCCGTCCGCAAGGATGGCACGCTGCGCCGCCATTACGCCCGCTATCCCAAACTCTCCCGTGTGCTGGCTGCCTACGGACAGGCATTGGTGCGCGCTCGTCCCAAGACGGTGACCACCATCGGCTTCGTGTTAGATGCCTTCCTAACCGAAGTGAATAACGCCTTCACCCAACCACTGACGGATATCCTCACCCATCAGCGCGAGGTGATCCTCTTTGACTGGCTAGGGCGTGGACTGGCGCTAACGCACCGTCCCTTCGATGCGCTTGAACTTGCCCGTGCCGAACTCAACGCCGCAGAGCGACCTAGCCTGTGGGTGATGCTGGACAAGCAGTGTGAGGCAGCTGTGCAGCAGAAGTTAGCAGACTACCTTCAGCAGGGCGGCAAGCTGATCATCGTTGGGCGCTTACCTGAAGAAACCTTCGATCACATGCCTTGCACGATGCTGCAAACGGCGCTTGGCGTTCAAGCCTGCCACAGCGCGCCGCCTTTTGCGCCTGCCACACTCCATGCCTTTAACCACCGCGATGTTCCCGTTACCTTTCTAGAAACCTATGAGGGCAGTTTTGATGAGGTCTTTGCCGTCTCGGCAGACGGGCAGACGGTTGGCTTCCTCAAACAGGTTGGGCAAGGGCAGGTGATGGTGCTGGGTGCGGCGCTGGCAGCCAATACGCTAGAAGACCTCGACATCCTGCACCAAATGGCGAACCGTATAGGCTGCCCATCCTATTTCAGCCTGAGCGATTGGGCAGATGTACATCTTTCAGAGGGTGAGAATGGCAGCTTTCTGTTCATCAACAACTATCAGGATGACCCGATTGAGACGACGCTCTCGGTAGGCGGCGTCGCACACTTTGGTGGGCATTCGCTGCATGTCGCAGCGCGGCGCGGGCTGATCTTGCCCTTAGCGTGGCAACCTGCCGAAGGCATTCAGGTGCATTACCTAACTGCGGAAGTGACCGACCTGATCGTTGACGAAGCAGGCGTAACGCTCAAGACCGAGCCGCCTGAGTTTTTCGCAGAAATCAGCCTTACCGACTATCAGTGTGCAGACGACTCACTCATCCTTGAACGGCAAGGCAGCCAACGCCTGAAACTGCACGGAAAGCAGGGCATTCTGGTGCTGAGGAAAGGTTAGGCACACAGCGCGACTCAGGGCAAACTGCGCCTGAGTCGCGCTGAACTAGTCTTTGTTACAAGATAACCTCAACACGGTTGACCGAGCCTGCTGCGCCGATGGGCAGCCGCGTGCCTTCCCACACTTGATCGTTCACCGTACAACGCGGACGCTCGTCAGGGCGCGCACGGCGCACCGTGATGTTGTAGGTGGCACCCCGATACCAACGTTGAATATGGTACTCATCCCAACCGTTGGGCAGTGCCGCCTGAAGGTGCAGCCCGTCAGGGTGCGCTTCCAGCCCAAGCAGCGCCTCAAGGATGGCGCGCATGTTCCACGCGGCAGAGCCAGTGTACCAGCTCCAACCAGCTAAGCCGGGTGTGGTTGCCAATGGTCCGGCAATATTGCCCGGCATTACATACGGTTCAGCAGACCAAGTGTCAGGGTCTGCACCGCGCACAGGCGGCGCAAACGAACGCCACACCTGATAGGCTGACTCCACACCGTTTTGGCGGCGCTCCGCCAAGATTGCCCAACACGCCGCATGGCAGTACACACCGCCATTTTCGCGGGCGCCGGGCGCATAACGGGAGAGATAGCCGATCTCCGGGTTCGGGCGCGTATAGGCAGGCGCCAAGAGCAGCGGTCCGTAGGGCGTGTAAAGGTGATCGCGTACCGATTGCATGGCGGCAGCGGCGCGGTCAGGCTCGGCGGTTGCACCCAAGACTGCCCACGTCTGCGCGTTGAGGAAAATCTTGCCCTCAGGCGATTCCTTCGCGCCCAACAGTGTGCCTGAATCTGTGGTTGCTCGCCAATACCATTCGCCGTCCCAAGCGTGCTGATTCACAGCCTGTTTCAGGGCGTCCGCTTCACGGCGGAAATGAGCGGCTGTCTCAGCGTCGCACGTGGGCAGGTCTGCCCAAGCCCGCAGCAGGTAATGCAGGAAGTGCGCCATCCAGACGCTTTCGCCTTTGCCATCCGCGCCCACTGCGTTCAGCCCATCATTCCAATCCGCCTTCAGGATAAGCGGCAAGCCACGCGCAGAGCGGCGGCTGAGGGCAACCTGAAAGGCGCGCAAGCAGTGATCGGCGAGTGTGCCTTCACCGCCATCATAGAACCGAATGACCTCATCCAAGCAAGCGTAATCGCCTGTTTCCGCAAGGTAGTGAAGCGTCACGAAAACCAACCACAGCAGATCGTCGCTGTAATCCGAGCGATGTCCTGTCTCAGCCAGCGGATGCCACCAATGCAGCACCACACCATCCTGATATTGGTGGGCAGCGTGCAAGCGGATTTGTGCCAGTGTTTGTTCGGGCATTCCCAGCAGCAGCCACACCAAGCTATCTTGGAGTTGATCGCGGTAGCCATAGGCGCCGCCCGTCTGATAGTAGGCGGTGCGCCCTTTCAGCCGTCCGGCAATCGCCTGATATGCCAGCCAACCGTTCGCCATCACGTTTAGGGCAGGGTCGGGCGTTTCCACATGGATGCGGCTGGTGATGCCACGCCAATAGGCACGCACCTCTTGAAGGGCAGCCTGTGCTGTTTCCACCGCCTGATAGCGCTGGATGAGCGTTTGCGCCTGCGCGTGATCCTCGCCAACGCCCAGCACAAAGGCAATTTCCCGCGTTTCGCCCGCGCCTAGCTGAACGTTCAAGTGCAGGCTGGCAATCGGATCGCTCCAGCGCCCTGCCCGCCCAGAGGATGTGCCTTGCCGCACTGCCTTAGGCTGCCGCAAACTACCATGCCGCCCCAGAAAATCGCGCTTGTCTGCATCAAAGCCAGCAGGCATTTCAGAGGCACTGTGAAAGGCGACATATGCCCAATCCATGTTCCAATGGGCTTTGCTTGGCACCGGCAGTTCCCACATCACTTTGGTTGCCAGCAGCGCGCCGTGCTGAGCGTCGTAGCGTGTTTCGATGAAAGTGCGGTGGAATTCCCGATGCCAATCTGGCGCAGCGCCAAGCAGCCACTCTAAGTAGCTGAACAGTTGCAAAGTGCGCGGCTGATCGCCTGCATTGTGCAGCTTAAGCAGCCATATCTCACATGGATCATTCATCGGCACGAAATAGGTTACCTCGCAAGCAAGGCTGCCGTGCTGCGATTCGATGACTGAATAGCCCATGCCATGCCGCACCTGATAAGCGTCCGCTTGTTCGCCGCAAGGCTGCCAAGTGGGCGACCAAAAGGCGCCGCTTTCGGCATCGCGCACGTAGAGGTATTTGCCCCACTCATCGCGGATCAAATCCTGATCCCAGCGCGTTACCCGATTCAAGCTGGCATGTTCGCGCCAGCTATAGCCGCCGCCTGCTTGCGAGAGCGTGAAACCATAGAGATCGTTCGCAATGACGTTTATCCACGGCATTGGCGTTTCCGCTGCCGTGATCACATATTCAAGACCGTCTTCAGTGAAGTATCCATACTTATTGCGAAGCATTCGCGTGACCTTTCCAAAATTCGCAATAGCCTAGCTGAGCAGAGGCTCAGTCGGCACAGCGCTACCATGTCGTAGAGAAACGCAGACAAGGGCAGGGAGCAGCTAAGGCGCCCGCCTTGCGGTGAGGTCAAACAGCGCATTGATCTAGGCGTCAATTCTATAGCAAAATAGCGTTTTAGGCATTAGCTAAATGAGCGATCTTTTGCCCAAACCCCCTTTGTGAAGCATACTCTATGCGACAGAACACACACTGAACAACCGTGAGGAGCGTTTATGCTGCGCGTTGGATACATCGGTTTAGGCTTAATGGGCGCGCCTATCGTGCGGAACCTGCTCAAAGCAGGCTTTCAGGTGGTGGTGCATAACCGCAGCCGCACCATTGTGGATCAGTTAGCAGCCGAAGGCGCGCTGCCTGCCGAAACACCTGCTGAGGTAGCCCGCCAAGTGGATATCCTCTGCACCAACCTGCCCGATTCCGCAGATGTGGCGCAAGTGGTGCTGGGTGAGCATGGTGTGGTCGAAGGCGCGCACAGCGGGCTAATCTTCATGGATAACAGCACCATCAAACCAGAGACGGCGCGCATGTTGGCACAGTCTTTGGCGCTGCACGGCGTGCCAGCCCTTGATGCACCCGTTAGCGGCGGGCAAATCGGCGCGGAACAGGGTACGTTGGTCTATATGGTGGGTGGCAGCGCGGAGGCATTCGCTAAGGCAATCCCGATCTTCCAAGCAACGGGCAAGGCATGGACTCATGTTGGTGAGAGCGGCGCCGGGCAGATTGCCAAAGCCTGCAACCAAATCATGGTTGCCGCGCAAATGGTGGCAATGGGCGAACTGCTGGTGTTGGCACAAAAAGCTGGCGTTGATCCGTTTAAGGTGGTGGCAGCCATTCGCGGCGGTGCTGCTCAATGTTGGGCGTTGGATACCAAGCCGCAGCGCTTGGCAGAAGGCATCCGCACGCCGGGCTTTAAGGCGCGAATGCAATTGAAAGACCTAAACATCGTGCTGGAGACGGGCAAAACCTACGGCGCACCGCTGCCGCTCAGCGAGATTGCGACTGAAGTCTTTCGGCAGATGGTGGAAAATGGCGGCGGCGAATTGGATAATGCCGCTGTGCTGAGCGTCTTTGAACAGATCGCCAACGTGCGTGTAGGGCAAGCTGACTCATGATTGCCGATCCGTTACCCTTTGCCCTGACGCTCGGCAGCGTCACCTTTTTGTTAGCGGTTATCTGGGGCAACCCTCTGGTAGAAGTGCTGCGCCGCCTGAAAGTTGGGCAGCGCATCCGTGAGGATAGCCCAGAGTGGCACAGCAGCAAAGAAGGCACACCCACGATGGGCGGCGTGCTGATCCTAGTGCCGGTGGTGCTGATCACGTTGCTGCTGAATATTGCCAACCTGCTGCGCCCCTCAGAGGTTGGGACGGGCATCAGCATTTTGGTGCCGCTTTTTGTGCTGATCAGCTTTGGTGCGCTGGGCGCCATAGACGACTGGACAAAACTTCGCAACAAGGGCGAGGGCATCTCGGCACGGGCAAAACTCATCGCACAGATCGTCTTAGCGGGCATTGTGGCAGTGGTTATTTCCCTCATAGATGGTGGGTTTCAGTTCGCTAATGAGATGTACATTCCAGTGATGGGCATTACATTGAACATCGCGCCGCTGATCTTCATCCCAATCACGATTTTCATCATCGTGGGCAGTTCCAACGCCACCAATTTCAGCGATGGCATGGATGGCTTGGCAGGCACGCTGATGGCGTGTGCCTTCGTTGCCTATGGCTTGATTGCCCTCGTGCAAGGGCAGATTTTTCTCGTGCAGTTCTGTTTTTTGGTAGTGGGTGCCTGCTTTGCCTTCCTGTGGTATAACGCGCTGCCGGCGCAGCTTTTCATGGGCGATACAGGCGCGTTGGCGTTGGGCGCGGCGCTTGGCACAGTCGCCATCATGACAGGGCAATGGCTGCTGCTGCCGATCATCGCGGCGGTGCCAGTGGCAGAGCTGCTCAGCGTGGTGGCGCAAGTGCTGTATTTCCGCTGGTCGGGCGGTGCGCGGCTGTTTCGGCGTTCGCCGCTGCACTACCACTTTCAGATGGGCGGCTGGAGCGAATCGCAGGTGGTGCAGCGCTTCTGGATGATCGGCATTCTGAGCGCGATGATCGGTGTGGCGCTTGCCCTGATTCGGTAAGGCGGCTATCTTTGCAAGGGATTGCCGCCTTTCATTTGCCGAACACGGCGTTACAATGCGGTCTAGGGAAAATGAGAATGACATATCACGAAACGCTTGAAGACTTGGCAGCACGGCAAGCGGCTGCTTTTGCTGGGCGCGGCGATTTGATCGCTTGCGCGCTGACTGGCTCGCTGGCACGCGGCATGACGTGGCACGGCTCTGATCTGGATTTCTGGGGCTTCTGGCAGGCTGCCGATGATGATTTTGAAGATGGCACACTGGAAGGCATCTATTGGGAAATTGATATTAAGCCTTTGGCATGGCTGCATGGCTGGGATGCTGAGCGCTTTGTGCAGCCGCCGCCGTTCAATGCCGAAGAAGATGGCGTGACGCCGCTGGAGGCACTGTGGGGTGCGCGGGTGCTGTTCGATCCTGAGGGAACGCTTTCGCAGGTGGTGGCGCAGGTGCAGCACTTAATGAGCGATAAGGGGTGGTTGGGACAGCGCGCCACGAATTACCTGCGCTATGGGCGGGAATGTTTGGCAGCCTTGGCAAGCGAGCCACCTGCCGATGCGATTCTTGCAGCGCGCCACATTGCCATTTTGTATGGCGTCAGCGCCTATTGGATGAAGCATGGTGCGCTGCTCTCTAGCGTGATGCGTATTCCCGAACGGCTTGCCGATAGCCCTCAGATTCACGGCTTGCTGCGCCAAATCTTCAGCTTGGAGGGGCAGACCAGTTGGGATCACTTCCTGACAGCCTATCAAAGCCTGCCTAACGCCGTACGCGCCGCCTTTGATGACGATTTGCGCTATGATGTGCTGCCTGCTGCACAGCGCGGCATGGTGGAAGGCGCACTCTGCCATTTTCGCCTGCTTGCCGCCGATTGGCAGCCTTTCTCCGAGATTGCGCCCGTGATGGGCTTGGCGCACGACCTCACCGCGCACAAAGCACATATCCTCAGCCAAACTGAGGCACTGCTAGGGCTGATCGAGGCGCTTTAGCGCCCTAAGAAGGCGGGTGCGCGCAAATAGTTCACAATATCCCACGCGGTTTGCTCAGCGAGGGGTAGGGCAGGCATGGCGCCAATGCCGCGCCGCATCGCGTTGAACAGCGCCTCGTCACGGCGCGCCTCCACAAGCGTGCGGATGCGCGGCATTCGGGCAAAGTCGGCGGCACGTGCGCCATCGCCTTCCCCGCGCAAACCATGACAGGCAGCACAACTTTGCGCGTAGGCTGCCGCACCACGCGCCAACGACTCGGCATCGGGCAAGGTTGGGTTCACAATCTGCGGCGGCGGATTACGCAAGCGATCCGTCTGCTGGCTTGCCTCATTCACAATGAACGCGCCACCAATGCTGAAGGCAATCGTCACCAGCAGCAGCGCGATGAAGACAAAGGCGATCTCAGGCGTAAAGTGGACTCGCCGCACGCGGCGCACGATTGGCGGCAGCACCAAACCGATCAGCGCCGCACCAACCGCGAAGGCACTCAGCATGTTCAGCAGGGAAGGCGAGCGCAAGTTCAGGGCAGGCGCAACCTCAGGCACATCAATTTGGAGGGCAATCCGCTGCGGTGCTGCCTCAGGCGCGCCATCAGGCAGGCGCACATCCAGCAGCGCCCACCACGCACCCGCTCGATCCAACTCCAAGCCAGCGGAAAGGTAGCTGCCATCGCCTGCATCGTCCAGCAAAATTGCCCGTGCGCGCCGATCAAGGCTTGGAAAGGCAAAACGCACGCTCACCTGCGCGCCTTGCAGCAACTGATCGCCACGCCTGAGCGTCACTTCGTAAGTATTGCCACCTACGCCGCCCGGATCAAGGCTGAGCGTCGCTTGTAAGGCTTCCACTGTGCCGTTAACGCTCAGCAGCGGGACTGCTTGCCGTTGCGTGGGCAGCGGCGGCGCGTTGGCAGCCAAGATCGCGGTGGCGAATAGCACCAACACGCCAAGCAACGCCTCTAGGCGAATGCTGCGCGCTATGTGCGGCAGGCTTGCGCTCAGGCGCTCGGCAAATGCCGCCGCGCGCCGCCGAACGGCGTGTGTCAGCCGATCTTGCCCAACGATCAGGTGATGGTAGAGCGCCAAGAGCAGCATCGGCGCCACCAGTGCATATTTTGCCAGCAGCACCACACCATAGGGTGTTGTGATGTAATCTGCCACTTGGCGAATTTGAATGGCGCTGTTGTAAATGCCCGTCGTCACCAAGATCAGCACGGCAGCCACCCCTAAACTGGCAAAGCGGCGCAGGGCAGCGCTCAGTGCGGCACGCCGCTGCCCTGCCTCCAGTGGTGCAAGGGCGGTTGGCAGCAGCCATGCCAAGCCGATTAAGCCACCTGCCCAAGCGCCTGTGGCAAGCATGTGCAGCCAATGTACAAAGACCGATGGCACCGCCCACACATCCGCGCCGACGGCATGGCTGCTCATGGAGAAGGTGAACAGGGCTGAGGCAGCCGCACCCATGATCGCCACCCACAGCGCCACCACAAAATCGGGCAGGCGTTCGGTGAAGTAGCGCACGCCATACAGCAGCGCAAACAACGCACCGATCAACAGCAGGCGCAGGCGCAGTGTATCACCAATGGCAGTGTCGTTCAGCACGGTTTGCCACAAGCCCTCGCGCAGCACCGCCGCTAATGGCACACCGAACAGCGCCGCGCTCTGCTGCAAAACTGCTAAAAGCGTCCCTAAAAGGGCGGCACAAGCTGCCAGCCAACCCAGCAGGCTCAGGCGCGCCATCAGGCGCGGCGGCAGCCTGCCCGCCCGATAACTTGGATTGCGCCAAGCAGGCAGCAGCACCCACACATAAAGCAGCGCACCACCAAAGAGCGCGTAAAGTGGCGGCACGCTGATCGCCCGCCAAACTGCCTCTAATGGATCGATCAGCGATCCCTCACCGCGCACTGCCAACTCGCTGCTTGGTGTGCCTACCCAAAAGACCAAGCGCTCGTTGTAGATATGCCCATCGCTGGCAAAGGCAACCCGCAAATTGATGATGTACGCGCCTTCAGGCAGTGGCTGCGGCAAGCGCGCCGAGAGCTGTGATGGGTTGCTCGGCACGACGCCTGCCTCTTCAAGGGCTATGGCGCCGCCGCGTTCGTCCGTCAGCGTAATGGTGCTAAAGCGCGGCTCCAGCCCTTCGCTGAACCACGCCTGAATGCGCGTTGGTGGGCGGGAAAGCACAGCGCGGTTATCGGGGATAACGCGGATCAGGTAGCCGTGCGCTTGGGTTGGCTGCGGCGCGCTGATCAGGGCAAGTGCTAAAAAAAGCAGGCTGAGCAACAAGCGGCGGTGCATTGGGCGGTTACTCCAAACGGAAAGTATCGGGCGTGTTTTCGGTTGGCGGTGCGGCGTCGGGTGTGGTGTTGGCAGCCTGCGAATCGTCGTGTGTGCGGCGTAGGGCAGTGTTCAGCAGCGGCGCCAAGAACATCACCAGAAAGATGCCGACAGCAAGGACGATGAAAATTTCATCCCACCAGCCAAGCGCGCCATGCGCCAATGGGAACAGGAAAGGAGTCATAGAGCATCCGCTATTTTCAGGGTGTTTTACAGAGTATAGCAGTTTGTGCTGAAAATCACGAACGATGATATAGGGGCGGTATAGGTTCGGCTGCCGCCCCAGTCGCTGTGCCTAGCCTTCTGCCGTTAGGCGGATGGTCTTAAGCTGCCCACGATGGTAGACACGCAGCGTGACGCTTTGCCAATGCGGTGGCAGCGCAGGATCAATCAGCATTTCGCCGTTTTCCGCCAAACTTAGCCCAGCAAAGCCAAAGGCAAGTGCTTGCCACACGCCGCCGCTGGCTGCCGCATGGATGCCATCGCGCACGTTGCCCTTCAAATCTTCAAGGTCTATGTTGGCAGCATAGATGAACATCTTGTAAGCCTCTTCCAGCAAGTTCAGGCGTGCTGCTACCCAAGCGTGTGTGGATGGGCTGAGCGACGAGCCATGATCCACGATTGGATAGTAGAAATCCCAGTTTGCCTGCCGTTCTTCAAGCGTGCCGAACTGCTCACCAAGCAGCGCCATCAGCATCACAACATCCGCTTGCTTGATGACCATCACGCCTTGCGTCCGTGCATGACCCAGAATCCAATCCATGTTGGCAACACGCGGCTGCCAATGTGTCAGGTCAAGGCGTTCGAGGTTGAAGAAGCCGTCGAATTGCTCCAGCACGCCGCTTTCCGCGTCACGCGGCACATACATCTTCGCTGCGATGCGTTCCCACAGCGCGCAGCGTTCCCCTGTAATGCCCAGCCGCGCCAAGAGCGCTTCAGCCGCCTGTGCATGATGTGCCAACAACCATTGGCGCACCTCCAATGCCTGCTGCAAATGCCAGCGCACCATGCTGTTGGTGAAAGCACTGTTATCCACATTTTCGTGGTATTCATCCGGTCCAATCTGCATCTTAAGTTCGTAGTGATCGCGCTCGGCGTTGTATTCGGCGCGGCTGCCCCAGAAAACGGCGGTGTCTAGCACGATTTCAGCGCCATGCTTCACGAAGAACTCATCATCGCCCGTCCACCGCCAATATTGCAGCACGGCATAGGCAACATCGGTGCTGATGTGCTGTTCTGTATCGCCCGTCCAGATGCGAATGCGCGTGCCGTCAGGTTGCGGGTGCGACCACTGCGGTGTTGTCTCTTCACCTGTATCGGTGCTTTCCCAAGGGAACATAGCGCCTTCGTAGCCGTTGGCACGTGCCTTGTTACGGGCGCCTTGCAGGTTGTGATAGCGGTACATGAGCAGGTTGCGGGCGAGTTTGGGCTGGGTGAGCGTCAGCATCGGCAGCATGAACAACTCAGTATCCCAGAAGACATGCCCTTTGTAGCCCGATCCAGAGAGCGTTTTTGCGCCAATGCTGCTGTGTTCATCGTGGCGCGGCGCGGCGATCAGGATGTGGTAAGTGGTAAAACGGATTGCTCGTTGCGCCACCTCATCGCCTTCAATCTGCACATCGGAGGTGTGCCAATACTGCTCCCATGCCGCGCAGTGTGAGGCAAAAAGCGACTCGTAGCCTTTGGTAAGGGCTGTCCGTGCCGCCTCTTGGGCAGCCTGATCAGGCGTTTTGCTTTGGCGTGTGCTGTAAATGGCGCTGACTTTGGTCAGGCTGACGGCTGTCTCTTGGGGCAGGTCGAACGCATAGCACACCTGATCGGCGCTGGTGTGTAGTGTGCTATCTGCGCTCAGGCTGTGCGCGGCGGCAACTGCTATGCCATAGCCACTTTGATTGGTGCGCGCCGTCACCACCAGTTCGCCTTCGGCGGCGTGCTGTTGAACAGCGGTCAGATATGGCACGCCTTCGTTGGTCACAGCGGCATCAAGGCTGCTGCGAATCTCGATCTTGGGCGAGCCGAGCAAAGCGCGCACGCTGACGCGCTGCACCAAGAGATGTTCGGCGGCAAGGTTGGCGAAACGCTCAAAGGTCAGCTTGACCACCACACCTTGCGTCGTGCGCCACAGCACCTCACGAGTCAGCACGGCGCGCTTCAAATCAAGCGTTCGTCGGTAGCCAAGCACCCTACCGGTCGTCATGTGGAATGCCTCACCATCCACCACAATGCGAATGGGCAGCGGATTTGGCAAGTTCACAATATCTGGCACAAGATCGCCCTCGGCATGGTTAAAAATGCCATGCACCAGCGTCGAGGCTAAATCGCCTGTGTAGCCTTCCTCAAACGTGCCACGCACGCCCATAAAGCCATTACCAACGGTGAAGATCGTCTCGGTATGGCTTAGTTTGAACGGATTGAAGGGCGTTTCGCTCACAAGCCATGTGCGCTGCTCAATGGGGGAGATCATCTCATCAGCCTCTTAATTTCTGAAAGCCAAAGAAAGCTAGGGAACTTGTCGGTGTGGATCGGTGCTGGCGCGCACAATGAGTTCGGGCGCCACCAAAATTTGGCGCTGCGGTATAGGCAACCGTTCTAGCTCTGCGATCAGCAGCGCTACGACTTGCGCGGCAAGGTCATCGACCGGTTGGCGGAGCGTTGTTAGCGGCGGATAAAGCAATTCCGAGACGGGATCATCATCAAAGCCGCTGACTGCCATGTCATAGCCAATTTGCACACCACAGCGGTTTAGGTAATTCATCACGCCGATTGCCATCAGGTCGCTGACGCAGACAAGGGCAGTAGGGCGCGTTTGGGCAGGCAGTGCCAGCAGATCAGCCGCCGCCGCAGCCGCAGCGGTGCTTGTATTCTCCACACGCCTGATCCAACCTGCCTGTGGCGAGAGCGCTGCGGCGTCCAGTGCATCGAAGTAGCCTTGCACACGCGCATCACCACTCAGCGAGCCTTCGGGCCACCCGATCAGCGCAATGCGCGTATGCCCTAAGCTGATTAGGTGGCTGGTGACCAACGCGATGCCGTGCCGCCCATCCACATCCACGTAGGGAAAATTCCAGCGGTCGTTGGCGCGCCCAAAGGCAGCGAACGGCACACACGCCTCTAGTAAGTGGCGAATGCGCGCATCGTTGCGGTTGGTGTGCGCTAAGATGAAGCCGTCTACGCGGTTGGTTTGGATCAGCTCTTGGTAGGCGTCCGTTGGTGATTCTTCGGTATGGGCGAAGGTCAGCACGTGGTAACCGTAGGATTCAACTGCCTGCGCCATCCAATAGGTAAAACGATCTAGCAGTGGTGCGCTCTGACCGCGCTTGATGTTATGCCAACCATAGCCGATCAAGCGCGTTTTGCTTGCCTGAAAGTTGCGCCCGTTCACGTTTGGGCGATAGTTCAGCGCAGCGGCTGCCTCTAACACACGGCGGCGCGTTGCCTCACTGACGGGATAGCTGTTATTCATGACGTAGGAAACAGTCGCAATGGAGACGCCCGCCAGCGCCGCTACATCCTTAATGGTGATATTGAGCGTGTAGCCAAGCGCTTCTGCCGCCGCGTGGACGCTGCGCTGCTGTGCTTCTGGCACAGACTGCACGCCGCTCAGCGCGTGATAGGCAGTTAGCAGCGGGACGTGCGCTTGTGCCGCTACCTCTTTCAAAGTCGCCATGCATTCACCCGACTAAAACGTTTAACCTATGCTCATAATAGCCACGTTAGGGCAGACTGTCAATGCGGCGCAGCGCCAAGTTTACTCAAAATCTCGGCAACTTGCACGCCTTCCAAATTGGGTAAGATCAGATCGGCAGCGCGGACGCGCTCTGCATCGCCAAGCCCAACCGTAAACATACCGCATTCACGGGCAGCAGCAATGCCCGCCTCAGCATCTTCAAAGACGACAACTTCCGCCGGTGGCACATCCAGCCTGCCTGCCACCCACACAAACAGATCGGGCGCGGGCTTGGTGCGGCTGACCGAATAGCCATCGCCAATGGCGTCAAACTGTGCAGCAATGCCTAGCCCATGCAGCGCATCGCGGGCATTTTTGCTGGCAGAGCCTAGCCCAATTTTGATGCCGTGAGCGCGTGTTTGCGCCAGAAAGTCTGCCACACCGCTCAGCAGGTCAGCGGGCGTGATGTGCGCCAGAAAATCACGGTAATAGGCATTCTTACGCGCCATGTAGGCTTCCATTTGCGCCTCAGGCAGCACCTTGCCTTTCAGCAGGCGCAGCAGGCTTTCACGGCGAGAGACGCCGCGCAGTGCTTCATTCTCCTCACGGCTGAAGGGCAACCCTTCCTCATCGGCAAGGCGCTGCCAAGAACGATAATGGTACTCGGCAGTATCGGTGATTACACCATCCAGATCGAAGATAAAGGCGGAGATTTTAGGCATTATGCATTCCTCTTGACAACCTGTACAAAGTTCATTATATTCGATATTGAGTTAAACGTTTAAGTGGTTTAACCACAAAAGGAAAATGTGCCGTGAACAAGACTTTTCGTTTTCTTACCCTCGCAATTGTGATCGCCTTGATCGCCGTTGCCGCTGCGCCAAGCGCACGCGCCGCGCAGACCGTCAACCTTGTGCTGATGGGCTGGTCGTCCTCGCCTTCGGAGAATGAACGCCTTCAGAAAATTGTGGATGACTGGAACGCTGCCAACGCTGATATTCAAGTCACGTTGAACCAAGTGCCAGACTATGATACTACCTTGCAAAAATCACTGGCGGGCGGCGAACCACCGGATGTGTTCTATGTAGACTCGTTCCGCTTCCTCGATCTGGTGCGCGCCGATGCGCTGATGCCAGTGGGCGAGATGCTGACCGATACCGATGATTTCTACCCATCCCTGCGGGATGCCTTCACCACCAATGGTCAGTTCTACTGCCCACCCAAAGACTTCTCAACGCTCGCTTTGCAGATCAACACCGAGATGTTTGAGGCTGCCGGCTTAAGCGCGCCCACCACTTGGGAAGAAATGCGCGCCGCTGCCGAAGCGCTGACCAAAGATGGCGTCTATGGCGTTGTGGTGCCTGCTGATTTCGCCCGTTGGGTCGCCTTCCTCTATGCAGCTGGCGGCTCGGTCACCAACGATGACTTCACCGAGATGACCATCAACAGCCCTGAGGCTGCCGCTGCCTTGGAATTCTACACCGACTTGTACCTTGATGGTTTTGCCAAGACGCCCGCCGATCTGGGTGTGGGTTGGCCGGGTGAGGCATTCGGCAAGGGCTTGGTTGCCATGGCCTTTGAAGGCAACTGGATCGAGCCGTACCTCAAGGATCAGTTCCCTGACCTGAAGCACATGGCAGTTGAGATGCCCGCCGGCCCAGGCGGCAAGGCGACCATGGCGTTCACCGTCTGCTATGCCGTGCCAATGAAGGCGAAGAATCCTGAGGCAGCCGTGAAGTTTGTGGATTACCTGACCGGTGCCGAGGGCATGAAGGCATGGACTGATCTCGGTCTGGCAATGCCAACGCGTGCTTCGCTGCGCGAGGGCTGGTTAGCACAGTTCCCGAACCTTGAGCCATACCTGAACGGTGCAGAGTATGCCCGCAAGTGGCAGTTTGTGCCGGGCTTCCAAGCGGTGCTGGATAAGGTGAATGAGCAGCTTTCACTGGTGATGGGCGAAAACCAAACCGTGAACGGCGCCCTTGCCGAAATTGAGGCAGTTGGCGCTGAGGTGCTTGCCTCGCGTTAGAGGCTGCTCATAAACAAGCAGCCTAAGTGTGAGCGCCTCGCCTATCGCATGGGTGGGGCGCTTTTATAAACTTTTTAGTGAAGGGGATTTTTTCATATGGCAGTCGCAGCACCTTCTCTGGGTAGGCAAGGCGGCTTTCGGCTTGGCGCTAAAGGGCAAGAAAGTGCCGCTGGCTTCTTCTTCATCTTGCCCGCGCTGATCATCATCCTCGCCTTCATCTTCATCCCATTGCTCAGCGCCTTCCTGATCAGCTTCACCAATTGGAACGGCTTGCAGCCACCTGCTGAAGCGGCAAGCGTTGGGTTGGCAAACTATTTGCGCATTTTTGGTTTGGATAACACCACAGTGGTGCGTGATGAGTTTTTTGTCGCCATCAAGAATACGTTTTACTATACGCTTGGCGTGGTGCCTGCCCAGACTATCCTTGCGTTGGTCTTGGCGTTCATTGTGAACCAGCAATTTTTGCGCTTTCGTGGCTTCTTTCGTGTGGCGTTCTACTTTCCTTCGATCACCTCATCCATCGTGATCGCCACGATCTTCTTGTGGTTGTTCAATCGGAATGGTGTGATCAATGGCGTGATCGCAGGCTTGGCGGGTGCCATCGGCTTGGAATATAGCCCAGTGACGTGGATCAACGATGCGAACGGCATTATTCACAACTTTCTGCGCCTGTTCGGACTCACGCTGCGGACGGCGCCGGAATGGATGACCGAATCACGCATTCTTGGGCAGTCCATCTGGCAGTGGATCAGCGGACCATCCGTCACCATGTTGGCGATCATGCTGCTGGCAATCTGGACGACAACCGGCACCATGATGCTGATCTTCCTTGCTGCCTTGCAGGATATTCCGCGCCAGCTTTACGAGGCAGCCTCTGTGGATGGCGCCACGCGCTGGCAGCAGTTCCGCCTGATCACCGTGCCAATGCTGCGCCCGACAACCTTCTTTGTGCTGACCATCGGCTTGATCGGTTGCTTCCAAGTCTTTGACCAGATTTACGTGATCTCGCAGGGCAATCCGGCTGGTACCACCAAAACCATCGCGTGGATTGTCTTCCGCAACCTGCGTGATTCACAAGCAGGGCTTGGCGCAGCACTTGCCTTCGTGCTATTTGTGATCATTGCTGTGTTCACCATTGTGCAGCGGCGCATGGTCGGCAAGACAGTGCAGCAGTGAGGAAAGGTGCGTGAACTATGTCTACAAATGCAGCCGTTCAACCGAATCTTGGCGCACGCGGCTTTTCACTGCCGCCTTCAACAGGTAAAATCATCCACACTGTGCTGACCTATAGCGTCTTGATCTTATTCGCGTTAGCGATGATCATGCCCTTTGTGTATGCTGTCACCAATTCCTTTAAGGAACTGCCCGATATTGCGGCGAACCCAATGCGCCTGTCGCCGGGCATTCGTGCCGACGGCACGCCCTATAACTGGACGACCATCGGCTATGATCGCGCCCTGAACAACCAACAGATCAACTTCCCGCGTGCCATCTTCAACAGCTTCTTTGTGGCGGTGGTTGTCACCATCATGCGCGTGATCTTTAACAGCATGGCGGGCTATGCGTTGGCGCGCATCCGCTTTCCAGGGCGCGGCGCCGCCTTTGCTGCCTTAGTTGGCACGCTGATGGTGCCGGGCATTGTGCTGCTTATTCCGCGCTATTTGGTGCTGAGCCAACTGGGTTGGATTGATACCTATTGGGCGCTTTTGGTGCCATACTTTGCGGATGCCTTCGGCATCTTCCTGATGAAGCAGTTCTTTGAGAGCATCCCGCGTGAGATTGAAGAAGCTGCCGAAATTGACGGCGCCAGCCGCTTCCGCATGTTCTTCGTGATCATCTTGCCAATGGCAATCCCGGCGCTAACTGCGATGGCGATCTTCGCCTTTCAAGGCACATGGAACGATTTTCAAGGTCCGCTGATCGCGCTCAACCTGAACCGCGATCTATACACGCTGCCGCTGGCGCTCGCCTTCCTGAGAGGTGTGACGGGCGATGCCATTCAGTGGGATTTGATGCTGGCAGGCTCGGTTATCACCACGCTGCCGATGGCAGTCATCTTCTTCATCTTCCAGCGCTTCTTCATTGAAGGCGTTAGCTATACGGGCGTGAAGGGCTGATCGTGGGCGCGGGCTTGCGGGCGGTTTGGCGCGGCGTGCTGATCTTTGAGCGTTTTGGCTGGGTGTTCATCGTGGCGAATTTGTTTGCGATGCTGCTCAGCCTGCCAATCCTGACCGCGCCGCTTGCCTTCGCTGGTCTAGCGCATATGGCACATGCCGCACACAGCGCACCCACGGTGCATCCTGATGATTTTTGGCGCGGTGTGCGGCGCTACTTGTGGCAGGGCTTGCTCTTGGGCGCCCTGAACCTTGCTTTTTGGGCGCTGCTTTATGTGAACTTTGCCACCTTCAGCCGTCAGAGCGGCGCGTTCTTCTGGCTGCTGCGCGGTGTTTGGTTTATGGCGGCGCTGCTCTGGCTGCTGATGCTGCTCTATGTCTTTCCGCTCTTGGAAGAAATGGAGCGCCCGCATTTAGGCTTGGCGCTCTATAACGCGGCGCTGATGGCGATTAAGAATCCGTTCTTCAGCGCCGCAGTATTGTTTGGCGCACTGCTGATCACGCTAGGCAGCGCGCTAACCGTTGTGCCATTCCTGCTCTTCACGCTGAGTATGCTTGCCAGCATTGGCAGCGCCGCCGTGCTAGATCGCTTGGCGCGCTTTCGCGGCAAAGCCTAGCGTACTTCCCACAGACGCCACGCCATCCACATCACAAGCACGCCACGCAGCAACCACGCCACTGTGCGTATCCAATTGGTGGTGACCAACGCCTGATGCGCGCTCAGATCAAAGCCTGCCGAGAGCCTGCCATGCAGCGGCACTTGAATAAAGGCTGTTGAGAGCCACGTCACACCGACCAACGCCAAGCCGATCCACACTGCCAGCGGCGGCACACCACGCGGCGGCTGAAGCGCCAGCAGAAAAGCACTGCCAAGCTCTGCCAGCATCAGCGGCATGACGACCAGTGTGATCGCGTTGGTGTGCGCTGCCTCATAAGCGCGGAAATATTCTGCACCCACGCGGCTAAAAAGTGGATAATGCACAAGCTGGATGATCAAAATTGCGCCGACCATTGCCAGCGTTGCACCGAGGTTGATCAGGAAGATGAAGGCTGTGCTGCTTTCGTTGATTGTCTCTTGAGTCATGGCAGAATCCTACAGGCTGTTTCCCTACGCTTGACTGGTTTTAAGCCACCGCTTGGCAGATCGCCAAGTTTGCCTGTGTTATAATGGCGCATATTTTTATGAACGATGGCAAAGGTGAAAATGATGAGCAACGCAACCTTTTGGGAAGAGCAATCCGTGATAGTGACGGGCGGTGCCGGCTTTTTGGGCAGGCATGTGGTGCAGGCGCTTCAAGAGCGCGGCGCAAAGCGCGTCTTTGTCGTCCGCAGCGCAGAGTATGACCTGCGCCACGAGGACAACGTGCGCCGTCTGTATCAGGATGTGCCAGCCACAATGGTCATTCACCTAGCTGCCTCTGTGGGCGGCATCAACGCCAATCGGAATCATCCGGGCAGCTTTTTCTACAACAGCCTGATGATGGGCGTGCTGATGATGGAACACGCACGGCTTGCCAACGTCCCAAAGTTTGTGGGTATTGGCACCATTTGCGAATATCCGAAGTTCACGCCAGTGCCGTTCCGCGAAGAAGACCTCTGGAACGGTTATCCAGAGGAAACCAACGCGCCCTATGGCTTAGCAAAGAAGATGCTGCTGGTGCAAGGGCAGGCTTACCGCCAAGAATATGGCTATAACAGCATCCACATCATGCCGACTAACCTCTACGGCGCGGGCGATAACTTCGATCTGGATACCTCGCATGTGATCCCGGCGCTCATCCGTAAGTGCTTCACTGCCAAGCAGAACGGCGATCCGTACATTGAAATCTGGGGCGATGGCTCGCCGACCCGCGAATTCTTGTACGTGAAAGATGCCGCCGAGGGCATTTTGCTGGCAGCAGAGCATTACAATGGTGCGGAACCTGTCAATTTGGGCAGCGGCACGGAAATCTCGATCCGCGATTTGGCAACCCTGATCGCAGAGCTGGTCGGCTTCACGGGTGAATTCCGCTGCGATCCAAGCAAGCCGAACGGTCAGCCACGCCGCCAACTGGACGTTTCACGGGCGCGGGAGGCGTTCGGCTTCAGCGCACGAACACCTTTCCGCGAAGGCTTGCGCGAAACGGTGGCATGGTATTTGGAGCAGGTCGGCGCGCAGCAAGCATGATTTGCCATACCGCTTAAGGCAGCAGCCCTGCCTACAGCACCTGCCGAGAAAAATTGACACAACGGCACGCTCAGTGCTACACTCGCGCTTAGAATCGCGCCGTGCGCGGCAGATAGGATGATGATCTTGGAAGGCATGGCAAACACGGCAACCAGCCGTCAGCGTACCATTCAACTGACCCTGCTTGGCATTATCTTAGCAACCATCCCGTGCTACTGTGTGGGATTCTTGTTGTTGGCGGTGCGCCCGACTCCAGCGCGCACCACACCTGAGGAATCACCCACGCCGCTGCAATTCGTAACTGCCACCACTGATCCGTTTGTGACGCCGAGCATCACACCCATCAGTCCATTGCTAACCGCCACCAACCCGATCTTCATTCAGCCAACGCCAACACAATTTTTCTTTATTTCACCGACGCCCTTTGTGTTCCCAACGCAAACGCCCTTCGTCTTCCCAAGCCCGACGCCCTTTGTGTTCCCGACACAAACACCGATCATCATCGTGCCACCAACGGCGACGCCCATCCTGCCGACTGCCACACCGGAACCACCAACGTCTACGCCGGTGCAGTCTACCGAGACGCCGATCCCATTCCCAACGGCTGTCACACCGACCGAGACGCCGATCCCGTTCCCAACGGCAGATTTTCCAACGCCAACGCCGGAAGGCTTCGTGCCACCACCACCAAATTGATCCTAAAAATGCTGTGAGAAAGAGCTACTGTGGATATAAAAGCACACTTAAAAGTACTGAGCGAGTTACACGCGCCTTCAGGCTATGAAACGCCCGCCCGCGATGCGCTCTTGGCGGCATGGCAGCCACTGACCGACGCCCAAGAGACGAGCCGTATGGGCAGCTTGGTTGCTTATAAATATGGCAGCGGCAGCCAACCACGCCGTAGGATCATGCTGTGCGCGCACATGGATGAAATCGGCATGATGGTGCGGCGCGTTGAAAACGGCTTCGTACAGATAGCTGATATTGGCGGCACGGATAGCCGTGTTGTGGTTGGCAAGCCCGTTTTGGTGCATACACAAACGGGCGCACTGCAAGGCGTGATTGGCGTGCGCGCCCCACACATGCTAAGTGAAGATGAGCGCGGGCGCTATCCTAGCATTGATGAGATTTTTGTAGACTTGGGCTTGCCCGCTGAAGAGGTGGCAGCTCGCGTCCGCATTGGTGATCTGATCACGATGGATGTGCCGCTGCTAGACTTGCAAGGGCAGCGCGTTGCCGGCAAAGCGCTGGATGATCGCGCCTGTGTTGCCGTCGTTACCGCCTGCCTTGATGCTTTGCAGCGCCTGAAGCACACTTGGGATGTGTTGGCAGTTGCCAGCGTGCAAGAAGAAGTTGGGCTGCACGGCGCACGCGCAGAGGCATACCGCCTGAACCCTGATGTTGCCATCGCCCTTGATGTAACCTTTGCGTCGCAGCCGGGCGTTTCCAGCCCAACCTTTGAGCTGGGCAGTGGCGTGCCGTTGGCGCTGGGCGCTAATTTTCACCCCGCCCTGTTTGAGGCAATCAAGAAGACAGCAGAACGCCTTGAGATGGAGCTGCCTATCGAACCAATGCCGATGGCAAGCGGCACGGATGCGTGGGCAATTCAGGTTAGCCGCGATGGCATTCCCGTTGCCTTGATCGGTGTGCCAACGCGCAACATGCATACGACCGTCGAGACGGTTGATCTGCGCGATATTGAGCGCGGCGGGCGCTTGCTGGCAGCGTTCATCGCCTCATTGGATGAGAACTTCCTCGCCGACATTGTGTGGGAAAAGCCTGAGCAACCGAAAGAGAGCGCCTGACATGCCACCCTTACGCGAGAACTTAAAACAGCTTTCAGAAGCGGTGGGCGTTTCGGGCGAAGAACGCGAAGTGCGCCAATTGGTGCTGAGCCTCATCAAAGATCACCTAACCGATGGGGTGACCGATGCCATGGGCAACCTGACGGGGCGGCTGAAGAGCAGCCCATCCAATGGCGTGCGCGTGTTGCTCGGCGCGCCGATGGATGAGGTTGGCTTGATGGTGACAGGCAGTAACGGCTTTTTGAACGTGATGCCTATCGGTCGGCTGGATGTGCGCTATTTGGCGGCAGCGCGTGTGTTGGTTGGCACAGAAAAGACGAACGGCGTCCTGCTCTTTCCACCTATCCACAAGAGTTATGGGCAGAATAGCTTGCCTGACGCCGACTCGCTGCTGATTGATGTCGGCGCGAGTGGCAAGGGCGGCGCAAAAGTCGGTGATCGGGTTGCCTTTGCGGGCAGCTATGCCGAACTTGGCACGGATGTGGTGCGTGGCAAGGCACTTCAGAGCCGTGCCGCGTGCGCGGTGCTGATCGCTTTGATCGAATCACTGAGCGAATCCCCGCTGCCGTTGGATATTCATATGGCATTCACGGCACAATCGCGTGTCTATGGGCGTGGTGCGTTGGTGGCAGCCAACCGTGTGAAGCCACAAGTCGCCTTCCTGCTGGATGGCGCTGATTGCGACGATCTGCCGCGCCTGCCTGATGACTCGCGCCTGCCAATGGTGCGCTTGGGCGGCGGCACTGCGCTGCGTGTTGCCGAAAGTTTAGGTGTGCCTGATCGCCGCCTGTTAGAGCATGTGCGCGCTGTGGCACACCAGCACAACTTGCCCTATCAAACGGATACCTACGAGGCATACGGCACGGAGAACGCGCTCGTCAGCCAGACGCAAGCGGGTGTGCCAACCACAACCTTAAGCATCCCGGTGCGCTACCTGCACAGCCCAAACGGGCTGGTTTCCCTAACCGACCTTGAGCATACCCAGCGTTTGCTACGCGAGTCGCTTGCGGCGCTGACCCCTGACCTTTTGGAGAACTAAAGCATGGCAGATAAAGCACTTATTCAAGCATTGGTGGAAGCGTGGGGCCCGCCCGGACACGAACACGAGGTGCGTGCGCTCATTGAAGGCTATGTGCGCGACCTTGCCGACGACATGCGTGTGGACAGCGCCGGCAACCTGATCTGCCGCATGGGCAGCGGCGGCAAGAAGATCATGATCGCCGCGCACATGGATGAGATCGGCATGGTGGTGAACACGCTGGATAAGCCCGGCTTTGCGCGCTTCGCCATGACGGGCGGCTTGATCCTCGTCTCGCTGATTGGCAACCGCGTGCGCTTTGCGAACGGCACTATCGGCACGATTGGTATGGAAGGCAGTGCGCTGATCCCAACCAAACTGCCAACGCTTGGCGAACTGTTCATAGATTTCAGTGAGGATGCTGAAAATGGCGGCAGTGTGCAAGTTGGCGATGCGGCTGCCCTAACGCGCAACTTTGCCGTGCGTGGCGACCGCCTGATTGCCAAGAGTATGGATGATCGGATCGGCTGTGCCGTAGCAATCGAGGCAATGCGCGCCTTGAAGGGTAAAAATCTGCCCAATGAACTCTATTTTGTGTTCACCACGCAAGAAGAAGTGGGCATTCGCGGCGCACGGGTGGCTGCCAACAGCATCGCGCCGGATTATGGCATTGCCCTAGATGTTACCGCCACCGGCGATACACCCAAAAACAACAGCATGGCGATCCGTCTCGGCGGCGGCGCAGCCATCAAGGTGGTGGATAGTGGGCATATCGTGCCGCCTGCCATCAAAAACCTGATGATCAGCCGTGCAGAGGCGGCGGGCATTGCCTATCAGCTTGAAATTTTGACGGGCGGCTCCACCGATGCAGCCGCGATCCAAACTGCGCTTTCAGGCATCCCAAGCGGTGTGATCTCGATCCCATGCCGCTATGTGCATACCACCAGCGAAACGGTGGATATCAACGATGTGCAAGCCTGCATAGACCTGCTGGCGGCACTCGTTGAGCAGCCCTTTGAGGCGTAAGCCTTAAAAGTCGTAACCGACGGCGCGCAGCCATGCCTGCGCCAGCAGTGTATGCCCTTGCGCGCCAACGTGAATCTGATCGGGCGACCAGAACGATTCGGGCAGGCTTTGCATCGCTAGGTCGAAGGCAGCTTGCGTGCGGACGAGCGCCGCGCCAAACTCCACCGCCAAGCCTTCCACCACGCCGCCATAGAGCGCCATAAGCTGCCGCATCGGGTGATTTACATCGGCAATCACGGCATAGGGCTGCATTAGCACAAAGTTCGCCTTGATCGCTTGCCGTGCGCGCTGCAACAAGGCGCGCAGCGTGCTTTGAAACTCGCCCACTGGCACTGCCTCACGGGCGTTGTAGGTGAAGTGCCGCCAGACATCATTGGCGCCAATCATGACCGAGACCCACTGTGGGCGTTCCCGAATCACGTCGGCTTCCCAGCGGGTGGCGAGCTGGCGCACTGTGTCACCGCCCACGCCTTTGTTAATGAAGGTGAGGTTAGACTGTGGATAGCGTGCAATCATAAAGTTTCGCACCGTGTTCACGTAGCCGTTGCCATAGGGCGCCGCCGCCCCGCGCCGATCTGCATCGGTGATCGAATCGCCCATGAACACAATCCGATGATGCTGCCCAAAAATCATAGCCATACGCTCCTGAATGCCTGCCGATTGTAGTGTGCGCCTGCGCCAAACGCAACCTTTGCCGCTGATTGTCTGTGTGGGCGGTCGGTGCTAAGATCGGCGCGGAAAGATAGCCTGTTGCCAAAAGACCTTAGGGAGGACAACGTGACCAAGCCTTATTTCATCGGCATTGATGTGAGTACGACCGCCTCGAAAGCGCTGGTGGTAGATACGCAAGGGCAGGTGATTGCCAGCCAGAGCTATCCGCACGCCCTTTCGACGCCGCGCCCACTGTGGAGCGAGCAAGACCCGCAAGATTGGTGGCGTGCCACTTCCGCCGCCCTGCGCGACGTGCTAAAACAAGTCTCGCCTGAGGATATTGCCGCCATTGGCTTAACTGGGCAGATGCACGGTTTAACCTCGCTGGATAAAGAAGGCAATCCGCTGCGCCCTGCCATTTTGTGGAACGATCAGCGGTCGGGCGCCCAGTGTGAGGCAATCACGGAAAAAGTGGGCGCGCATAAACTCTGGCAGCACATCGGCAGCCGCCTGCTGGCAGGCTTCACCGCGCCTAAGATCATGTGGCTGCGCGAGAACGAACCCGATGTTTACAAGCAGATTGCCCATGTGCTGCTGCCTAAAGACTATGTGCGCTATCGGCTGAGCGGTGCTTACGTGGCAGACGTGGCGGATGGATCGGGCTTTGGCTTGATGGACATTGCCAAACGGACGTGGTCGGATGAGATGATCGCCGCCTTTGATATTCCGCGTGCATGGCTGCCTGACCTGTGCGAGTCGCCTGAGGTGTGCGCCTACGTGAGCGAGGCAGCCGCCGCCGAAACAGGCTTGCGCGTTGGCACGCCGATTGTAGGTGGTGCAGGCGATCAGCCGGCGGCAGGCGTTGGCAGCGGCATTGTGGAACAGAACCAAGTCTCGCTGACGGTTGGTACATCCGGCGTAGCGTTTGCCAGCAGCGATCAATACAATCCGCAGCCTGAAGGCTTACTGCATCACTTCTGTGCGGCAGTGCCGGGGACGTGGTTCTACATGGGCGTGATGCTGAGCGCAGCGGGCGGTCTGCGGTGGCTGCACGACGAACTGACGCCGAACATGAGCTATGATGAACTTAATGAGCAGGTGGAGCGCGTGCCGCGTGGCTCGCTCGGCTTGCTCTTTGCGCCCTACCTGACTGGCGAGCGCAATCCGCACCCTGATCCGCTGGCACGTGGTGCGTTCGTCGGCTTAACGCTGCGGCACGGCGTGGCACACATGGCGCGTGCCGTCATGGAAGGCGTGGCGTTCGGGATGCGCGATAATCTGGAGTTGCTGCGTGGGCAAGGCGTGCAGCCAACAGAGGCAGTGATCGGTGGCGGTGCGGCAAACAGCCCTGTGTGGCGGCAGCTCAGCGCCGACATTATGGGCATTCCGCTATATACAGTCAACACGCATGAAGGTGCGGCGCTGGGCGCGGCAATTTTGGCGGCGGTGGGCGTGGGTGCTTACGCGGATGTGCCAACGGCGTGTCGCGCATTGGTGCGGAAAGAGATGACCATCACGCCAACAGCAGAAGGCACAGCCGACTACGCAAGGCTTTACCCTGCTTTCCGCGCCACCTATCCGGCGCTGAAAGCGCTCTACGCCGAATTGGCGCGTTTTGAGGGCTGATTAACAAGTGTGCGCCGCCGCCGTAACGCATGGCAGCGGCGCACTGACTTGCCGAGAGGTGATACATTTAGCCTGCGGAAGCCTCTTCTAGCACTTTACGCACGCTCCGCACCAATTCAGTTGGGCTAAAGGGCTTGGTGATGTAGTCGTTGACTTTGGCAATGTGCAGCCCCAGCACCTTATCAATGCTTTGTGCTTTTGCCGTCAGCACAATCACCGGAATTTCTTTCATGCTTTCGTGGGCGCGCATTGCCTGATAGACTTCCCAGCCATCCATATCGGGCATCATCAGGTCAAGCAGCACAAGGTGCGGTCGCACTTGCTCAATGGCAGCCAAGCCGTCGCGCCCGCTGCTGATGCCTGTTACATCGAAACCTTCGCGCCGCAAGATTAGCTTGACCAAATCAATCGTTTTAGGGTCGTCTTCAATACAGACAATCCGTATCAGCCCCTCGTCGGTCATGATACACGCTCCGATGAATAATGACAATTCCTTGTCTATAGTTTACCACAACCTTTAGCGCATGGCTGAATTTCATAAAATCTTCAGGAAATCTGAATTTTATAAGGAAAGTTTAGCAGAGGCAGCTAAAAGGGCTTAAGGCTGCCTCAACCCTGTGTGGCAGAGGCAGCGGAAGATGCTAACGGCGGCAGGCAGCTTGTTGTGCGTTGTTGAAGGCACTTTGTCCAAACGTCCTAACAGCCTGATAGTACGTCCAAGCAGCAGCATAGCAGCTTGAGCGCGTCCACCAAGAGCGCTTGGCACAAATTGCCTTCATATCATCATAGAAGCGGCTATCGCAGGTGGCGCGGTTGCTGCCACAGGTGCCATAACAGTAGTCGTGACGGTCACACGCGGGTGTGAACCACAAATCCGGCACAATGCCACCAAAGCCTTCAGGTCCGCAGCCATTGCTGGTCTGCGCGGCGGCGGGTTGCACAGCGGTGGTGAGCGGCATCATGCTGAGCAGGGCAAGCACTGCCGCCACACCAAATAGAATAAGATTACGGAACTTCATGAATCTATCCCCCTTCAAATGGTTGCTAAGCAGCCTAAGTATAAGGGCGTTTGGGCAGAACAAGGCTGTAAAGTTTTGTTGAGGTTTTGAGGCAAACTGATTAAACCTTTTTGAACAGCTTTTATGCACCTATGTCATGCTTTGGATACAAACACAACGGCTGAGGTAGGTTCGCTCAGCCGTTGGTGGGTTTATGGAAAGGTGTTGCGCGCCTAGACGTCTAGTGTGGCATCCTTCGAGTGCTGAATGATGAACTTGCGGCGCGGCGGCACAGCAGGGCCCATCAGCATATCAAAGGTTTGGTCGGCGGCGGCGGCGTCTTCACTGGTCACCAGCAGCAAGGTGCGGTTGGCAGGGTTCATGGTTGTTTCCCACAGTTGCTCAGCGTTCATTTCGCCCAAGCCTTTGTAGCGCTGCACCACAACCTTATCAGGTTCAGGGTATTTTGCCAACGCACGCGCCAAAAGTTGATCTTCCTTCACGTTCGGCTCGGGGTAGAAATACTCGACCTGCTTGCGATATTCCAATCGGAAAAGTGGCGGCTGTGCGATGTACAGGCGCTTTTCGCGGATCAGATCGGGCATGTAACGGTAAAAGAACGTGAGCAGCAAGGTTCGGATGTGCGCGCCATCAACATCAGCATCCGTATTATGCGCGCACAGTCCGCCTGTGCCGCAGATGAAATTTTCATCATCTTGCACGGAGAAGTCATAGACATACTCACCCTGCGGTGCAATCTCAGCGGCGCTAACAACCTCCAAGCCGATCAGATCATCGCTGATGTGAAGATAGGGTGAGGCTTTGCGCGTTGGTTGGGCGATATGCGCTTCAAGCGAGTGCGCTTTGGTATGGCGACTCCACAGGAAACGGCACGCCTCTAGCTGTGCTTTATGCCCAACTGTGATGTGATAGATCGGACGGCGATTTTTGATGAGCGCATCGGCAGTTTCTGTCGGATGTACAATGCTCCATGAGGCAACGATGCCAAACTGACCTAGCAGGTAGAGTAAGCCTTCCCTAAGCGCGGGCGATGTGCTGTTGAAAGTGATGTGCTGTTGGGAAATGGTACCATCACCCAAGAAATAGCCCTCTAAAAACGCCTCTTGCAGTGTTTCCGAGAAGCTAAAAACAGCATCAGGAATGCGTTTTTCATAAGCAGGCTTATGCAATCCCCATGCACGCAGCAAACGCGCTGCCAACACACTGTGGAAATAGAATTTCACACAGTCTTCGTCAGGGTCTTGGTAAATACGCGGTGTTTCGCCGAAAACATGCTCAATTGCAAAACGCAGTTCAGGGATGAAACGTGCATCTTTGCCACCGAGATTGAGGCTTACCTGATGTTTGCTAAGGCTGCCTTCTGCCATGAACCAGCCCAAGAACCACGCAAACTCACGGCTGAGTGGTAAGTAGCGCGGGAAGGCGCGCTCGCCGTGCGCCTGTGGCACAAGGCTTGTCTGAGCATCCAATTGAGCAATTTCATCCGCTGTGAACGACTCAAAGGCTTTGTAGGCACTCACCTGCCGCCAGCGCGCATTAGCGCTTGTGTCATCTTGGCTCAGATGTTCATCTATCTTGGCAGGGATCAGGATATATTCTAAGTCACTGTCCCAACCGATTGCCTCAAGATACTGGTTGAAGTGCGACTCGATGGGACGATTGACACCGCGTTCCCAATGGCTAATGGTGATCGGTTGCTTAACCCCGATTTGCTGTGCAACAGCCATTTGGCTTTTGCTTTGCGACTGTCTGTGTGCAATTAGACGCTGCCAGCTTGCCTCAGAAACTAAAACACGCTGTTCTGCCCATAGCTCAGGGCGCTCCAAGCGTGCTAGGCTGCGCTGAGCGGCGATGTTCCGCACTGCCTCACCGGCAAGGTATAAGCCTTTCGTCAGGTTTGCCCGATAGAAGGTTTGCACCAGATCAATCATAGTGGGATGGTAATTCGGGCGCGGGATGCGGCGCGGCGCAACAATCACATCACCCACCTGAATCTGGTTGCTTGGTTTCAGGCATACCTGCCCTTGCTCGTAGACGAAAAGGCTGTGTGAACCAGTCACCTTGATCGAGCGGTTGTAGCGCGTGCGAAGATGGTACATCGATTCGTGATGGTGATGGCGAATAACAGCCTTAAGCGGACGGAAGCGCGTTTGATGTGTATTCAAATCAAAGCACATCACCTGATAGCGTGCAGGATCATACTTGCCTGCCAAGCATTCATCTATAAAGGTGCCGATTTGAACGAACATGGTCTGACCGCTGTCATCCATGACAAGCGTTGGCTCATCTTTGGCAACACTGAGCAACAGCACGCGCCCATAGCGCAGTTTCTCAACGTTGAAATCCTCACGGATGCCCGTACCAAGCGCAGCAATGAGCGACTTAATCTCTTGGCTATCGAGGATGCGGTTGAGTGTGGCACGTTCTGTATTCAGAATCTTACCGCGCAAGGGTAAGATCGCCTGAAAATGACGGTCACGCGCTTGTTTCGCGCTGTTGTGAACGAAAACACCAGCTGCCAGTGCGAAATTGTGGTAGTGATCTACTGTGAGATCGTAGACATCTTCGCGTTCTTCCAATTGATGCACCGCCATAACTTTGCAGTTGTGGTTCTGTGCTGCTTCAAGCAGTTTCTCTCTGTCTCCCTCAAAATATTCAAGCAGACGTGCAAACTTTGGGGCAGTGGGTGCTTTCTGCAACCGCAATGTTTCATAAGCACTCTCAACGTTCTCGGATGTCAGAACACTGTTCAACAAAGCAAGAGCTTTACGCCTATGCCCTTCACGCACATTCGCACCACGTTCCTCAGGAGGTGTTGTCTCACGCCATGTAGCAAGCGCGCTCAGCGTTTTCTCGCTGCGTATTCTGTCCGACCAGTAAACATCCAACCCAGCACGCATCTTTTGCCGATGCTCAGGATTGGCTTCCAACCACGCCTTGACTGTAGCAATATGCCGAAGCCGATATGCTTCATTCTGCCACTGCTCACGAGTCTTTTCTGAACGCCATGCACGCAGTTCTTCATCTTCCCATTGAGCAAGTGCAATTTGGCGGTTGCGCTCACGTGCGTCGGGGTTTTCTTCAAAATAGCGGCGCGTGCGTTCGGATTGTGCTGCACGATGTTCAGGATTTGACCAGTATGCCGCTTGATATTCACGCATACGTTCGCAGTAGACTTGATATTCATCAGCCGAAAGACTGTTGAACCATTCTTGAAAACCTTGCAACAACTTCTCATTGAGGGTTTCATCTTGCCGTTGCAGCTTAACGCGATCCCTCATGTATTGACGGTAAGCAGGGTCTTGCCATTGGCGAATCGCTTGCTCACGCAATTCCCGCACCCTCTTCTGACGGTAAGCAGGGTCTTGCCACAACCGTTTTGCCATCTCACCTGCCAGTTGTGCATGTAATTGTTGATGTTCACCCCAAAACATACGCTGAATGTTGCGTGGATCGTTATTGAGTTTGTTTAGATCAACATGATGACGAACATTACCCGCCTTTTTGGTGTAGGCTTTAGTCAGCAAGTTATACAAATCTGCGAGATGGTGTGTATGCCACCAAGCACCGCGATTATTCATCCATACCATTTCATAGCCAGGGGCAGGTTGTTCGCCTTCTTGTGTTAGGCGTGTTTTAAGTGCCATTAAGCTGTCGCCCGCCTGCAACTGCGCCGCAGCACGGTATGAACCATCACGTAAACGGAACAGATGATCAGGTGTGCAGCGAATACGTTCGCCATTGTCAAGTTCGACCTCAACAAGTTCGGCATGTCGTTTGGTCATACGCGGCTCAACCAACGGCACAATTCGCACATCGCCCACCTCGTTGCTGGCATAACCGAAGTGTGTAATTCCCAACGTCCAGTCTTCAGCAAGCTCACGGAAAGTTTTTACTAGCCCTGAAGCAAGGCGTACTTTGGTAGAACCAACAAAACAGCCCCCTGCGCTGTCGCCTTCTACGAGGAACAATTCTGTTTGTAAACCTCTGTCAGAGCAATCCGCCAGCTTGCCGGGCAAGGTTGTGTTCGCCAGCAGGCTCTTGCGTTCGCCCAAGAGCAGTTCGCGCTGTTTATCGAGTGCATCTTGGATACGCATAGTGCTGAGGCATTTATCAACGATCTTGCGCGCATCTTTTGGATTATTCTCTAAAAATTCGGTGAATGCTTCCGAAACGACCGACGAAACCGCCGCGCTGACTTCTGCATTCATCAACTTCACTTTGGTCTGGCTCTCGAACTGTGGTGCAGGGTGCCGCACACTGACAATAGCCGTCAAGCCTTCCAGCGTGTGGCGTCCTGTGAAATTGGCGTCGCGCTCTTTGAGCAAGCCCGCTTTGCGCGCATAGGCGTTGATGACACGCGTGAGCGCTGAGCGCAAGCCCGTCTGGTGCGTGCCGCCATCGGGCGTGTTGATGGTGTTGGCAAAGGCAAGTTCGGTGGTGTTGGTGGTCTCGGTATATTGGAAAGCAAACTCGACTTCCATCGCCGCTTCCACCTCGCGCCCTTCGGCAAGCATGGTGAACTTCGATTCGCCCATGCCCGCCACCACATCATGCACGGCGTCGCGGTTGCGGTTCAGATAGCGCACGAAGGAACGCAAGCCGCCCTCGAAATAGAAAGTCGTCTCGCGTGGCAGCGGCGTTTCGCGTTCATCCACAAGGCGGATGGTAACGCCGCGTGTGACGTATGCCATCTCGCGGAAACGATCTGCCAACGTTTTGAAGTTGAAGTCGAAATCACGGCGGACGCCTTCAAAGATGAGTGCATCGGGATAGAAGCGAATGAAGGTGCCGGTCGGTGCGCCTTCGGGCAGCGGCTCAATCGCCTCAACATCGCCCTGCGGCTCGCCACGCACATAGCGCTGCTGCCACACATAGCCATCACGGTGAACTTCTGCCACCAACCACTCGGAGACGGCATTGACCGCCTTCACACCGACGCCGTGCAAACCGCCTGAAACCTTATACGCACCGCCACCAAACTTACCGCCGGCGTGTAAGCTGGTCAGCACCAGTTCTAAAGTCGAGATGCCCTTCTGCCAGTGCTTTTCAACAGGAATACCACCGCCATTGTCCGAGATAGTGATCGAACTATCGGCGTGAATGACCACTTGAATAAAATCACACCGCCCTGCCATCGCTTCGTCAATGGCGTTGTCTACCACTTCGTAGACGAGGTGATGTAGGGCGTGAACGTCCGTGCCACCGATATACATGCCCGGGCGCAGGCGGACTGCCTCTAAGCCTTCAAGGGCGCGAATATCCTGCCCGGTTTGCTGTCGCTGCGGATCGGTCACAACGTCCTCCACTTGTTCACTAAAATCGCTGAAAATGCTGATGAAGACAGCCTAGAAACGTTTTCATTATACCAGACTTTTGCCGACAGGTCAAAGACAAATGTTCGCAGCTATACGCAGTAAATAGGTTCATCTCTTGATATTGCTTATATATGTAAAATAGAATATTTTCGCACAACAAACCTGCAAAGACTGCGTATTAGAAGAGTGTGCAGCACGTTTATGGCATGGAGAAGCAGTGACCATGACGCCACTTGTCGAAATTCACGGTTTGAAGAAGCGCTATGCCCCTAAGAATGGCGCAAGCGAAGGCAACTTTGCCGTTAAAGGCATTAGTCTGAGCATCCAGAAAGGCGAAATTTTTAGCCTGCTCGGTCCGAACGGTGCGGGCAAAACGACCACGATCAGCATTATGAGCGGTTTGATCGCGCCGTCTGAGGGCGATGTCATCATTGGTGGGCATTCCATCACCAAAAATGCGGTGGCGGTCAAAAAGCTGATCGGCGTTGTGCCGCAAGAGATCGCGCTTTACCCAGAGCTGAGCGCACGTGCCAATCTGGAGTTTTTCGGCAGACTGCAAGGCATGGGTGGTGCAGCGCTCGCCAAGCGTTGCGATGAAGTGTTGGAGTTCATCGGGCTGCGCGATAGGCAGCGTGAGCGGATAGATACCTTTTCCGGCGGCATGAAGCGCCGTGTGAACATTGGCGTGGGACTACTGCACAAGCCGACGCTCGTCTTTATGGATGAGCCGACAGTCGGCGTTGATCCGCAGAGTCGGCGCAGCATCCTAGACGCGGTGAAGGCACTGAATCAGCAGGGCATGACGGTGCTTTATACCACGCACTACATGGAAGAGGCGGAAGAACTCTCGGATCGCGTTGGCATTATGGATCACGGCGAATTGATCGCCTGTGGCAAGCAGATCGAACTCATCCAGCAGACTGGTGTTAAAGATGCGATCATCTTGAAACTTGCGCCAGAAAACATTGAAGCCGCCCCAGCACGCTTGCGTGCCTTGCCCGTCATCAGCAGCGTTGAGGTGGAAGGTGATCACGCTGATAAGCTGCACCTGTTCTCGGATCGCGGACGGCAAGCACTGCCGCACGTTATCCGCGCCCTTGATGAGGCAAACATGATTCCGAATGCTATCCAAATCAGCGAGCCAAACCTCGAAAGCGTCTTTTTACACCTGACAGGGCGCGCACTGCGCGATTAAGGATCACTGCACGATGGACATTCGCAAAGTCTTTCAAATCATCCTACATAATATTCGGCTGTGGTTTGCCGACCCAACCGCGCTCTTTTTCACCTTGATCGCGCCCTTCGTGCTGACTGTCATTATTTCATTGGCGTTCAGCAATTTGGGCGGCAGTGCCGCGCCTGTGCAGAACATCCCAACCTTGATCGTCAATCAGGATCAGGGCAGTCCCTTTGGCAACTTTGGCGCACAGATGCAAGCAATCTTCCTTGATCCACCCGCAGGGCTTGCCGAACTGATCAGTGCCGAGGCGCTCACCGACGTTGACGAAGCGCGGCGGCGCGTCCGCGAGGGTGAAGCGCGAGCTGCCATCCTCATTCCACCTGATTTTTCAGCGCGCCTGAATGCCGCCAGCCCAACCTTTGGGCAGCAGAAGGTTGAGATAGAACTCTACCGCGACGCCAACAGTGCCATCTCGCCGCAGATTGTGAGCGCCATCGTCCGCCAATTCCTGAACAGCTTCACCAATGCCAACATCGCCGTCAGCGCTGCTGCCGCGCAAAATCCGCTCTTGGTGGCGCGAGCTGCCGAGATTGGGCAAGCAGTTGCCAATGCCGAGCCGCTCATCGCGCTGAATGTAACGGAGGGTCGGCAGGCGCAGCGCACCACCTTTAACGCGCTGCAAATCTTTGCGCCGAATATGTCAGTGTTCTTCCTTGCCTTTGCGATGGCAATCGGCGTTGTGCAGATCATGGTGGAAAAAGAGAACGGCACGCTTGGGCGAATGCTTGCCACACCGACCACACGCACCACGATTCTGGCGGGCATGTTTGGCGCAACCTACATCAACGGCGTGATCCAACTCACGCTGTTGATTGTGGCAACCTCGCTATTTGGTGCGCTGCTCGGCACAGAGGCAGCCGTTTGGGGGACGGATCTTCCATCGCTGGCGCTGCTGGTGCTGGTGGTGACGGCGGCTTTCATCGGGCTTGGTACAATTATCGCGGGCTTAGCCAAAGACCGCGTGCAAGCGCAGGTGCTTTCCAACGCCATCCTGATTGTGTTGGGCATTTTGGGCGGTGCGTTCTTTGGCAGCGGCGATGGCAGCCCGCCACTCGGTGCCGTTAGCTACCTTTCGCCGAATTACTGGGGTGCCAATGCCTTTACGCAGCTTGCCGGCGGCACTTTCCCAGTCACACATTTCGTCGTGTTATTGGGCATGTTCGTGGTGTTGTTTAGCGTTGGGCTGCTGCTCTTTAGCCGCCGTGTGGAGATTTAAGCGATGCGGAACATTCTAACCGTTGCCTTTACGCAAATTCAGGTGCAGCTTGCCGAACGTGGCACCCTGATCACGCTCTTTGTGGTGCCGATCATCATGATGATCGCTATTGGCAGCTTCACAGGGCAAGGTGGCATTTCGACTGGGCGCATAGACATCGCGCACGGTGGCGATCCGCTTGCCCAACAATTCGTCTTGCTCCTGCGGCAAGAAGGTGCTAAAGAGGTGGATGGCATGCGCTTGTTTGAAGTCTGCGACCTGAGCGCGCCAAGCCGCCAAAGCGAAGCCTGCGCGCTGGACGGCTTGGCAGAGGCTGAGTCGGCAGTGGCTTTTGCAACGGCGCGTGTGGATGAGCGCCAGAGCCTTGCCGCTGTGGTGCTGCCCGCAACTTTCAGCGATGATCTGCAAGCAGGGCGTAAGGTTGAGATCGGGCTGAAGGTGCAGAGCGGCAATCCGTTTGGCGCGCAAAATGTGCAGCGCTACGTGGAGGCAGTTAATGCACGCATCAGCGGCGCGGTCATCGCGGCAAAGGCTGTGACCGAACTCGCCAATGGCGACGCTGCCTTTTATACTGCGGTCTATACAGCGGCAGAGGCGGCTTGGGCAACAGACCCTGTCCGCGTGAACGAGACGACCACCACCGTGACGGGCGGGCAGTCCGGCAGCGGCTTTGGGCAGAGCGTGCCGGGCATTGGCAGCATGTTCGTGCTGATCAACGCGGCGGCGCTTGCTCAAATCTTCGTCACAGAGCGCCGGCGCTACACTTTGCAACGCCTGATCATGATGCCGATGCCGCGTTCAGATATCCTGATCGGTAAGCTGTTTGGACAGTTCTTGCTGTGCTTGGGCAGCTTCTCGGTCATGTTGGGCGTTGGCTCGCTGCTGGGCGTGCAGTGGGGCGATCCTGTGGCGTTGGTGGCAGTCGTAATCCTGTTCACGCTGTGCGCGACGGCGCTTGGCTTGGCAATTGCCGCCGTGGCACGCAGTGCCAGCCAAGCCGCCAGCATCAGCTTTCTGATCCCGATGGTGATGGCGCCGCTTGGCGGCGCGTGGTGGCCTCTTGAAATCACGCCGCCAGCAATGCAAACCGCGGCGCGCTTCCTCTCACCGATCACATGGTCTCAAGAGGCATTTGGCACGCTGATCTACTACGGCGGCACACTGACCGATATTCTGCCGAATCTCGCCGCGCTGTTGATCTTCACGGCAGTCTTTTTTGGCTTTGGTGCATGGCGCTTCCGCTTGGATTAAAAGCATGGGCAATACGTCGTATTTAGTCCTCACCCTTATTTGGAGCGCGCCACTGATCGCGCTCCAATGGCTGATCAGCCTCGATGTGCTGATCAGCCGCTGGCGCGTTTGGCTGCCTGCCAGCCTGCTAACGACGTTTTACCTGATCGGTGTGGATGCTGTGGCGCTTGGTTTGGGTGTGTGGGTGGTTGATCTGCGTGCGCTGAGCGGCATTTTGCTGCCTGTGGTGAATGTGCCGCTTGAACATGCCCTGTATTGGGCGGCACTCTGCACCCTGACGGTGCAAACGCTCATTCTGTGGCGCGAACGGGCGCGCTTGTGGGCGCGGATCAAACGTTTTGCGCGCCTGATTCGCGGTGGCTGGGCAGCCTTGCGTGCCGAACGCCAAAATGAGCCGCAATCTTAGCTTTGGGTTATACTCATCCGCAAAACGCCTTTCAGAAAGAAGTTTTAAGGATGACTTACGCCCGCTTACCCAACGGTGATGTGCGCCTTGATTTTTCCGCTGCGCCGTCAATCATCCTCAGCCTGTATCAAGGCGGCGTGGTGCGTGTGCGTTGGCTGCCCACTGGCGCGCCACATCCGCATATGCGCCGCACATGGTCGTTTGTGGATAAATACGGCAACTGCCCGCCTGAGGGCTGGCAGCGCGACTCGCTCAGTGAGGTAATCGCGGATCGCTTTCCGCGCCTCACACCAACCCTCAACGAAAATGAAGGACGCCTAACGCTTGCGCTTGGCGATCTAACGCTTCACGCTGATTTAGCACAGCCATGCCTCACATGGCAGATCAGCGGGCGCATCGTGTGCGCGGACAACGCCCTGATCGGCTATGTGCATGATCCACGCACAGGACGCCTCGCGCATACGCTCAGCCGCGATCTGGAAGATTATTACTACGGCTTTGGCGAGAAAAGCGGCAAGCTGAACAAACATGCGCGCCATCTGCGAATGCGAAACACAGATGCCTTCGGCTATGACGCCGAACACGCCGATCCGCTCTACAAGCATGTGCCGTTTTACCTCACGCTTAATGGCTACGGCGCGGCACAGCGCACCTATGGCTTGTTCTACGACACGCCTTACGAATGTGCCTTTGATATGGGCGCAGAGGTGGATAACTACTACGGCGATTACCGCGTTTTTCGGGCGGAGGGCGGTGATCTAGATTACTGGTTCATCAGCGGCGACTCTTTGGCAGCCGTCCTAGAACGCTACACAGCGCTAACAGGACGGCAGCCGCTGCCACCGCGTGACTCGCTCGGCTATCAGGGCAACGGCATGAGTTGGCTAGAAAGCGATGATCCGACAGGGCAGCTTGCCTATTTCACCGCCAAACTGCGTGAACATGACCTGCCTTGCAGCAGCTTCAGCTTAGGCTCAGGCTACACACGCGCCGCGGATCAAAAGCGCTATGTGTTCACTTGGGCGCGGGATCGCATCCCTGATCCGTCAGCCTTCATCAAGGTGCTGAAGGACGCAGGCTTAAGCGTTGCCGCCAACTTAAAGCCGGGCATCCTGACCACCCATCCCTATTTTGAGGAAGCGCAGCAAGCAGGCTTGCTCATCCGCCGCGCCGACTCGGACGCGCCCGATCTTGCGCTGTGGTGGAGCGGTGAGGCAGCACACCTCGATTTCACCAATCCGCGCACGATTGCATGGTGGAAAGCACAGCTTAAGGCGCAGGTCTTTGCCTATGGCATAGATTACCCGTGGAATGATAACAACGAGTACAACGTGCGGCATGATCAGGCACGCTGCCATGCCTTCGGCGAGGAACTGCCGTTGATGGCACTGCGCCCTGTGCAAACGCTGCTGATGGCACACGCCAGCTTTGAGGCAGTTCGTGAGCAGTATCCGTCACGGCGCCCGTTCATCACCTCGCGGGCAGTGGCAGCGGGCGTGCAGCGCTATGCCGCCACTTGGACGGGTGATAATCGCTCGGACTGGAAAAGCCTGCAATACAACATCCCAATGGGCATGGGCTTGGGGCTGAGCGGCTTTGCCAACATGGGGCATGATGTGGGCGGCTTCGCGGGCAATCCGCCTGATGCAGAGTTGTTTTTGCGCTGGGTGCAAAGCTGCCTTTTTACGCCGCGCTTCACAATCAATTCGTGGTACCGTCCCTGTGAAGAAGCGCCTTGGATGCACGATTCGGTGCTGCCGGAAGTGCGTGCGGCGCTGCGTTTGCGCTGCACGCTGATCCCGTACCTCTACAGCCTGTTGTATGCCACCGAACAGACAGGCGCGCCCGTCATTCGCCCAACCGTCTACCATTTTGCCGACGATCCGCATACCCGCGATCAGTCTTTTGAGTATATGGTTGGTGAATGGCTGTTGGTGGCGCCTGTCTACCGTGCTGGCGAGCGCCAGCGCGAGGTTTATCTGCCGCGTGGCGCGGATTGGTACGATTGGCACGATGGGACGTGCTATACAGGCGGGCAAACCGTGACGTTAGAGGCGCCTTTGAACCGCTTGCCGCTGTTGGCACGAGCAGGTGCGCTCATCGCGGCTGAGCAGGAAGGGATGCGTTACGCCTATGCCTTCCCGCCGCGTGAAAGCGGCGAAAGTGCCTTCGATCTCTTTGAAGACGATGGCATCAGCCTTGCCTATCGAGAGGGCGCTCACAATCTGATCCGCTTGTGGATGGCGGCAGATGCGCGCCAAGTGACCTTACGCGCCAACGCCGAGATCAAGTGGGTGCTGCCCAGCACAGAGCGGCGCACCATTGTGATCAGCTAAGCGCCGAGTGCGCTATCTAAGAGCGCCTTTAGGTCGGCGCGGGTGACGGGCTTCACCAAGAAGTGATCCGCGCCAACCTCCTGCGCTCTTTGGCGGGCAGCCTCATCACTGCGCCCGGTCAGCATGGCGATCTGAATGCGAGCAGTAGCTGGATCGCCCTTTAGACGGGCGCAGACCTCAAAGCCTGTCATATCTGGCAGCATCAGGTCAAGGAACAGCAACAGCGGCGGATCATTTTGGGCTTGTTCAAGCGCCTCGCTGCCGGTGGTGGCACTTTGCACCTCAACATTCAATGTGCGGAACATCACCTTAAAGAGGTCAATGTTGGCTACGTCGTCATCTACGATCAGGATGTGATTAGGCATGATGATTCCTCATGTGAGAAGATTTCTTACCTTATCATAGAACATCCACGCTGCTTTGAGTAGTGAAAATAACTGAAAAAATTACGAAAAATGTGCAAAGCAATGCTAACCTTATGTAAAAAATGTTTTTAGATCGTTCTTGAGACGTTTTAGTAGCGTTTGTGAGTGCGCCTAAACCTGCCCTTGCATCACGGGCGCGAATAAGCAACAATTGGCGGCGTGCTTATCCCTGTCCACTTTGCATGTGCTGGAGGCATTGTATCTGAATGGGCCGCCGTATCCTAGTCGTTGAAGATAATCCTGATAACCGCATTCTGATCGCGGATGTGCTGGACTCGATGGATTATGAGGTGATCATCGCCACTGATGGCGAAGAAGGCGTTAAGAAGGCGAGCAGTGATCGCCCTGATCTGATCCTGATGGATATTTCTTTGCCGCAGATGGATGGGCTGACCGCCACACGCCATATCAAAGAAATGCCCGAACTCAAGCACATTCCAATTATTGCGCTGACAGCACACGCCATGGTTGGTGACCGTGAGCGCGCCCTTGAAGCGGGCTGCGATGATTACGCCTCAAAGCCGATAGACCTAAAGGAGCTTGCCACCAAACTCACCCATTTTCTAGGGCAAGCCTAACCTGCGATGAGCCTGCCCGTTCCCTACCCTGAACATGACCTTGAAAAGGCGGGCTATGGCACAGGGCGCGATGAGAGCAGCCTCCGTAACCTACTTTGCCACATCGGCAGGCAGCTTCATGAGGCGGGCTGGCTCAGCGGCGTTTCAGGCAGCCTAAGCGCACGCCTAGATGCAGCGCATTTGCTCATCACACCACCCAACCACGCCAAAGGCTTTTTGCAGCCCGAGCAGATTCTCAAGGCAGCCCTTGCTGATGAAGCGGAAGCAGCAGGTGCTGATGAACGCTTGTTGCACGCAGCTTGTTACCGCCAACGCGCAGATTTGCACGGCATATTGTTTGCCACACCACCACACGCGCTTGCCCTGACCCTTGCTAATATCAGTATGCGCTCGTGCGTGCTGCCAGAAGCAGTGGTCCTGCTCGGCTTGGTGCCAACGGCTGCCTACAGCACACCCTACAGCCCCGAACAGCGCGAAGCAGTGCGTGTGCTGATCGCTGAGCATGACGCGCTGCTGATCGCTCACAGCGGCGCGCTGGCAGTTGGCACAGACCTTTGGCAGGCATTCTTGCGGATGGAGGTGCTGGAACACACCGCAAGCGTGCTGCATCACGCCGCCCAGCTTGCGCCGATTCCCACCCTGCCACCGCACGAAGTGGCACGTTTGCTCGCCATTCGGCAGCAGCGCGGTTATTGGCGGCAAGGTGATGCAGAGCGCTTTTGCGAGATGTGTGGTGTTTGCTGAAAAGCACTGTTGCGCGGCTGCCTAACCACAGTTCGACCAACCCCGTAGCAGGCTGCGCTTTGCTGTTAGGCGGCGCACTTCCGTCCCATCAGCAAGCAAGATTTGCAACTGTGGGTTAACCATGCCCTCTGGCACAAACAGGCGCGCCAACTGGACTCCATCGGGCGACCAAGCGAAGGCATTGCCCTGACCACGCGGCAGCAGCCGTGGCACGCCATCACGCACACCTACGTAGACGCGGCGCTCCACCGAGACCACCATCGCGCTGCCGTTCGGCGCAGCAAGGAAGTAGTCAGGCTTCAGGCGCAAGAAGGTGGGCAAGGTGAACACAATATGATGCGCGCCACTGTGCGGATCAGCCACACCGACTTGCCAGCGTCCCGCTTGCCTGCCTGCATAAACAAGCTGACCATCCGCCTGCCAAAAGACGGCATGGATTGTCTTCAAGCCGCCAACCTCATGCACCGCGCTGCCATCAGTATGCGCAATTAAAAGGCGTGTGGCAGACTCGACGTCGTTCAGCACAGCGACAAAGCGATCATCCGGTGACCACCACCAGCGGTAGAAAGTGTTCTCCACCATCAAGCGGCGCGCATTCTGACCGTCTAAATCCATCAGATCAAGGGCGACTTCTTTTTGTGAGAGGCGGTAAGGCACCAAGACGCGCTGCCGTGTGCCACCGAGTGTATCGCTGGTGAACTGACCGCCCGTCCACACACGGCGGCGCACTACCTCATACTGCTGTGTGGCAAGGTCAAGGGCAAGCAGCGTGGCATAGTTTTCGCCGTAGCGTCGTTCAATCAGCACTGCTCGCGCACCATCTGCTGACCATCCCACAAAACGGTAGTTGGCATTCGGTGTGATGAACTGCCTGCCGTCCGCATACAGCACGCCGTAAAAGCCACGTGAAATACTCTCCAGCAAGGTGACATCGCCATGCGGTGCGTTGTGAAGTTGGCTATCGGGCGGCAAATCAGGCAGATCGGCAGCGGTTAGTTCGGGGAGCTGAACAGTAGGGCTTTCTGCAACTTGGCGTAGGGCGGGCTTGAGGCGGTTATCAGGCGCAAAAATGCCCAGTTGCGTATCCAGCACCCAAGCACGGTTAATCCAATCTGAAAGGTGCAGGCACACATAGCTTTCTGAAGCAGTTGCAGACGCAAGCAACCTCAGGCTGCCCATTAGCAGCGCACAACAGACTAAGCAAACCACCACAAGCCTGATTAAGCGTCCCATATCCTCTAATATACCATACAGAAGAAGGTTTGCTTCAACGTGTGGCGCAACCTTCGCAAATGGCGTATACTGCCTTGCCAAACACTTGCTGACGTTTTGCTACTTTTTGTAAGGACGAGGCGATTTGGAGCAAGAAAGAACTTTCCCACCGCACCGCGAGCCACTGCGCGATGCACGCCTGCTACCGATGCACGCCCCTGCCCAGATCATCGGGCGCAACCGCGAACTTGCAGCACTGAACACCCATTTGAAAGGCGGCGGCAGTGCGCTTTTGACGGGCGCCGCCGGGATCGGTAAAACTGCGCTTGCGGCGGTTTTGGCAACCGCCTACAGCCAAACACAAAGCGGTGGCGTGCTGTGGCTAGATGTTGTTGAAGATGATGCACCCTACCTCATAGCGCGCTTAGGGCGTGCTTATGGTGTCGATACCTACGCGGTGCGCGCTGAAGGGCGTGCGCAAGCTGCCGAGCGCGTGCGCCGTCTGCTGACTGCCAAGCCGCCGCTCATCGTCCTAGACGGCACGCTTGACTTAGCAGCTGTTTCTGAGGTGCTGGCACGCTGTGCGCCGAATATTCCAACGCTGCTGACCAACGCTGCACGTGGCAATGGCATCTGGCAGACCGTTAGCCTAGCGCCGCTTTCACCGAGTGACGCGCAAGCCGTCTTTCGGCTGTATGCTGGCATCCGCGATCCGAACACACATAGAGCCGACGTTGAGGCGCTCTGCCGCCTGCTGGACGGCGCGCCGCTGACCCTTGAATTAGCAGGGCGGCTGGCGGCTGCCGATAACCTAACGCCCGCCGATCTGCTTAAGGCATTAGCGCACACAACCAGCCGCGAATCGCAGCAGGCAGTTTTGATGCTCACGTTTAAGCATCTTAGCGCGCCTCTGCAAGGCTTGCTCTTGGTATTGGCAACCACCTTCACCGGCAGCGCCACAGTGCCGCTGCTCAGCGCCGCCAGCCGCGTGCCGCCGCCGCAGGTCGTCAGCCTGATGCGGACTTTGGTGATGCGCGGTCTGGTGCGTGAGGCACTCGCCTACGGTCAGCCCGTCTTCAGCGTGCATGAGGCAGTGCAGCGCTATGCCCTAACCTATTTGCGGAACAACAAACGCTTAGAGGCACTCGAAGGGCGTGCGCTGATCGCTGCGGTGAACTATGCAACAGCCTCCTCAGAACGAGCGCACCTTGCCGTTGAGATTGATAATTTGCTGGGAGCGGCTGCCTATGCCACTGCCCAAGCTGACTCCGAAGCGCTGGCAGCCTTGCAGCAAGCGCTTGCACCGCTGGCAGAGACGGGGTTCCGCCCTGAACTAGACATGCTGCGCCAACTTTCGGGTCGGCTTGGCGGCACACAAGCACCTGAGAGCGAAACACAAGCGCTGGCCGAAGTCGTCTCCGAAACGCAGCGCGACGGCTTCACCACGCAGCCGCGCCTTGAAGCCCCTGCGATTGAGGAAACAGGCGCAACGCCTATCATTCAGCCCTTATGGGCATCAGTGCAGGCAGCCAAAGCCACCGCACAGCCAAGCACCACCATAACGCCACAGCCAACCAGCTTACCTGAAGTGCCACCAACCGAGCCATCTTTGCCAACCGCCGCCAAAGCCGCGCCGATCATCATTGATGAGGAGGATTTAGACCAGAGCGACACGCTGCCGCTCTCGCCCGCGCAGCTTTCGGCACCCACCACAACAGAGTCAGTGCGTGGACGTGCCTTATTAGCTGAGGCAGATGCACAGCCGACCTTTGAAGGCAAATTGGAACGCCTGAGCCGTGCGACGGAGCTATTACGCACCGACGAAGATTGGATCGGGGCAGGGCAGGCACTTGAAAAACTGGGGGCGCTGTATCTGGCAAATGGCAAGGCGGGCGAATCCGTGCTGATGTTTGAGCAGGCGGCAGCAATCTTTCACCGCTATGATCAGTTGGCGGCAGAGCGCGGCGCCCTCGCCCAGATCGGGCGCGCCTACACCGTGCAGCAGCAGCCACAGCGCGCCGCCGAATACTACAACCGCGCCTTATTTCTGGCGCACGAAGGGCAAGACCGCAGTGCGGAGGCAAACGCGCTCATCCAGCTTGCCGAAACGCACTATCTGCTGAAAGACTATGCAGCCGCCGCGCTCTGTTATCGCAAGGCGCTCCACCTTGCCTATGTGGAAGAGAATCAAGCATTGCTGGCGCGCCTGACGTTGGCACTGGGCATGTTGCTTTTGGAAGATGTGCGAACCCTAAATCAGGCGGTGCAGTTATTGGAAGAGGCTGCTACCTACGCACCCAACGCCCCTGAACCTAAGCGCTTGCTTAAACGCGCCAATGAGCGTGTGCGTCGCTGGCAAGCAGCCAGCAGCAACCGCGAGTTCGCTGCCACCGCCTATGAATGATCCGTTGCGTTGGATATTCCGCTAGGGCGCGCTATACTCTGTGAGGTAAGCGGCGCGTGCCGCTTTCCGTGAAAACTCGTTGGATGGATTGTGATGAGAGCGACGCACGCTGTATGGCTAGAACAACTGAGACGAATCGTGTTGTATGGGAGGGCTATGTAATGTTCGGGGGACGTAAACCATCCACGCCACAACCAAGCAGCACAGGCGCACCACCCAATGCACCGCCTGCACCAAACGTGCCGCCAACAACCGTTGCGCCGCCTCCCCGTCAGGCTGTTGGGTTTGAAACGGTGCTAGGCGCCAACACCACCTTCAAGGGCGAGATCAAAAGCCGCGCCAACGTCCGCATTGATGGGCAGTTTGATGGCGATGTGCAAGTGGATGGCAACCTTCTGATTGGTGAGACGGCGCGTGTGAATGCCAATGTTCAAGCAAAGAGCGAGGTTCGCATTGCAGGGGCAGTGCGCGGCGATGTGAGCGGGCATAAAGTGCATCTCTCACGCACCGGGCGCGTCTGGGGTGATATTACAGCCAACTTCCTCGTAACGGAAGAGGGCGCCTTCATTGAGGGCAAGATCAACATGCTTAACCATCCCGCCCTTGCGCACGGTTTTGCTGGCGCAGCACTGCCCTCGCCCGAATTTAACGTGGTTGCACCGCGTGAAGAGTCCGCGCATAGCGATGCCGTTGAAGCTGAGTTAATGGAGGATGATCGCCCCCGCCACGACGACTAGGGCGATCATCTTATCGTTTCGGCGGCGCGGAGGGCGGCTTGCACCATTGTGCCGTGCAGGTTGCATCAATGTTGCCGTCATATTCCTGAAAGCCGATCAAACTCTCAAAATCCTCACGGGTGAGCGTGGTAAAGGCATAGTCCACAAACAGGCTGAAGCCTTCACCGCGCACGAACATCATTTGTGAGCCGGGCAAGCTGTTACGCGCCACGGCTGTGAAAGCAGTGCCACTTGGCAACACACCCACAAAGCGTTGTGCGGCAAGGTCTAGGAAGGCAAAGGCATCCTTAGACCGCCCTGCGATGCCATTCATCTCGTCAATGTCTTGGGTGAACACCACGCGCTCAAGGTAGAGGTTTAGCTCCTGCTCCAGCGCTTGGCAGTAGTTGGCATCGGTTGGCTTGGCAGCAGGTTTGAAGGGATATTCAGCGCGCACGTAGTTACTTTGCACCAAGCGTGCCAAGTTTGCAAGGGTGCGCCCGCACGCCTCAGCGGGATTGACGCCGCCTTGTGCAGCCGCTTGCACTACCACACCGAACAGCAGCATACAGATGAGGATGAGCGAAAGAATACGTAGCCGTTGCTTCATAGGAAAACAGCCCTTGCTGATTGATGCGTGAAAGATATTGCCATTGTACAGGATCAACATAGGCACAATAATCACAATCCTGTTAGAGAACGAACAAGGCAAACAGGCATTAAAAAGGTGTTTTGTGATTGCAAAAACTCCTTAACGCACTTCGACGCGCTTTTGTGCTATGCTTTTGGCTAGAAAAAAACACGCGAGGTACAGCGCATGGATGGCAACTTGGTTGGCACACAGCTTGGCGAATTTACCGTCGGTGCTTTGGTGGGTGATGGTGGGATGGGATCGGTCTATCTGGCAACGCACCCAACCTATCACGAACCACTTGCCATCAAGGTGCTGCTGCCGCAGTACGCACAAGATGCCGAGTTTCGGGCGCGTTTTGTGCGTGAAGGGCAGGTGCTAAGCCAGCTTTCACATCCGCACATTATTCCTGTTTATCATTTTGGTGAAGATAGCGGCTTCCTCTATTTTGTGATGCGTTATGTTAATGGCAAATCGCTCTATGAACTGCTGCTGAGCCGCCGCTTTTCCCCAATTGCAGCCTGGCAGGTCATCAAACCAATCGCCAGTGCGCTAGACTATGCCCATGCCCGCGATATTATCCACCGCGATGTGAAGCCGGGCAACCTGCTGATCGAGGTGCAAATGGTGGAGGGTAAGCCGCAAAACAAAATCTTCTTAGCGGATTTCGGCTTGAGCAAGGTTTTAACATGGTCAGCGCTGACGCAGACGGGCATCAGTGTTGGCACGCCCCAGTATATGTCGCCAGAGCAAGTGATGGATTACCCCCTGACGCCCGCCTCTGATGTTTACTCACTGGCAGTCGTGCTGTATGAAATGCTGCTTGGCAGGTTGCCATTCTATGCTAAGCGCCCTGAACAACTCGCCTTCCGCCACCTAGATACACCGCCGCCGCCGCCAAGCACGCTCCATGCCGATTTTCCCAAGCCTTTTGAAGAATTATTGCTGCGCGCCCTAGACAAAGAGCCTGCCCGCCGCCCTCAAACCGGTGGCGAATTTGCCCAAGCATATGTAGAGGCAGCCCGCAAAGTTGGGCGTGAGCGCTGTGCCGTAGAATATTACGTTGGTGAGCCGCGCCACATCCGTTAGCGCGTGATCAGAAAGGTGATCAGCAAAATAAGCACAGCAAGGCTGGTCAGCAGCACGGCGATCAGGGCATTTTGCGCACGGTATGTTGGGCGAGCAGTGCTTGGTGGCGCAGAATGATGCTCTGTGGTGCTTAGGGCAAGCGGTTCAGGGCGGCGTGTAAGGGTAGGTTGATCGTTGAGTTCGCGCAGGATGCCACTGCCACCTTTGACGGGCTTCAGCACGATTGGCGGGCGCTCGGTGTGTGGCGCGTTCCAGCGCTGATCTGTATCGGGCAGTTGTGCCACGGCGGCGCGGAAGTGCTTTGCTAGTTCGCCAGCGGACTGTGGGCGTTCGGCGGGTGCCTTGCTCAGCGCGCTGAGGATCACATTATCGAGAGCGGCAGGTACAGCATTCAATTGGCTTGGGGCTGGCGGCAAGGCACGGCGGTGCAGATAGAAATAGTCTGTGGTGCGCTCTGCCTCAAATGGGCGGTGACCGCTGAGCAGTTCACACAGCAGCACACCCAGTGCGTAGACATCACTGCGAATATCGGCGGGTGCGCCGTCGGCAAGTTCGGGCGACATGTAGGGCGGTGTGCCAAAGGCGAACTGCTCTGGGCTGCGCCTGCCAATGGACTTCGCCAAGCCAAAATCGGCAAGATAGAGCTGTTCTTTGGCGTCCAGCATGAGGTTAGAAGGCTTCAAATCGCAGTGAATGTAGCCAAGGCTGTGGGCATGATCAAGGGCATAGGCAAGGTGCGTCAGCATTTGGGCAGCCTCACGCGGTGAGTAAAGGCGTGCCATTAGGCGATCTGCCACCGTGCTTTCAAAAAAAGGCATCACGATATAGGCAAGCTGCGTTGAAAGGTAATAGTCACGCAGTGGCACAATATAGGGGTGGCGTAGCTGCTGCATAGCACGAATTTCACGCTCAAAGAGGGTGAGCGTGTTGAGGTCGGCATGGTCAGCCAGATACAGCACCTTCACCGCCACAATTTCGCCCGTCTCGACGTGCTGGCAGCGGTAAACACGCGCCATGCCACCTTTCCCGATCAAACTCAGCACACGGTAAGCGCCTAATTGCTTTGGTCTTGACTCATCCACTGCCACACATGCCACCTTCCACAAACCTTCCATGGAAATTATAGCGCTAATTGGGGCGCAGTGTGGCACGGCGAAAGGCTGTGCCACTACCATAGCCTTCAGAGAACTGCTAAAATAGCCAGCAATCTAAGCCAATCTATTGATGATAAGAGGGATAAACCGCATGTCTGGGCATAGTAAGTGGTCTACCATTAAACGTAAGAAAGGCGCCTTAGACGCCAAGCGCGGCAAGATTTTTACCCGTCTAGGGCGCGAACTGACTATCGCCGCACGCGAAGGCGGCGGCAACCCTGAGGCAAATACGCGCCTGCGGCTTGCCATTGCAAAAGCAAAGGCTGCCAACATGCCGAAGGATAACATTGATCGCGCCATCGCACGTGGCAGTGGCGGCAGCGATGATGGTGTTGTGATGGAAGAAATCACCTATGAAGGCTACGGACCGCACGGCGTTGCCATCCTGATTGATGTGCTAACCGATAACCGCAACCGTGCGCTCTCTGGCATTCGCACACTCTTTAACCGTGCCAACGGCAACCTTGCCGAAGCGAATGCTGTGGCATGGCAGTTTGACCGCAAGGGCTATATCGAGATCAGCGCGGAAGGCGTGGATGCCGACGAACTGCTGCTGACCGCTGCCGACGCCGGCGCCGATGATGTTGTTCCCGGTGAGGAAACGCACATCGTCTACACACCCCGTGAAGCACTGGCGGCTGTCGAGAACAAACTCAGTGAAGCAGGCTACAATATCACTGACTCTAGCCTGAGCTGGGTTGCCAAAAACGAGATGGAACTGCCTGTTGAGGATGCTGTGCAGGTGGCAAATCTGCTGGAGAAGCTGGAAGAGCTGGACGATGTGCAGAGCGTTGCCAGCAATCTGAACATCACTGATGAAATTGCGGCAGCGATGGCATAGCGGCTGCCGATGCAAGATCGGGTGGATGCAGCATTTCTGCATCCGCCCTAGTCGGTGATGCTCAGAAAATTTGGAACAGCACGGTTAGGAAGGGCGCGCACGCCAAGCCACCTAAGAAGAGCGCGAGTGAGACGTTCTGCTCTGCGATGCATTCGCGCTTAATCCAACCGTAGGCACTTTCGCCATCCTCCCGAATGAGCAGCCGATGCGCTAACACAAAGGCAACCGCCGTGAAGGCGGAAGCAACCGCGATACCGCCTGCGATCCAGATAAAGGTTTCAAGCGGCGGTGCAACTTGCGGTAAGCCATCACTGGCGAGCTTTGCCGCCCACAGCGAGGCGATCAAGGCAATCACAAAATAGAGCGCGCCAACAGCAGGATTCTGCACATCCTCAATCTCATGACGGATGCGCTTGGGCGGCACACCCAACATCCATAAAGCAATCAGGCTGGCTACTTGCGCGATCACCGTTGCGAAGATTGCCCACAGCAGCGCTGAGACAATCGCATCTACCGATAAGCCAGCGGGTGTTGTTTCAACAGGCATCTCAAACTCTCTCTTAGGTGGTTGCCCAAATGGGCTGCCTTGCTAAATGCAGCCGCGAAAGGCTGCTAACCACGATCAGCCCTTCGGGCTGTGGGTAAAGGTGCTGCGTCTGCCAAACCAGATTATGGTCAGTGCTGCTCATCTGCCAGCCGATGTGGGTGAAGGGGCTTTGCCCAAAGATGGGCGGAAAGATGAGCCCTAACCCACCACTTGGCAGGCGATAGGGCTGCCGCGTGAGCGTAAAACGCACCATAACCTGATAAGCGCCCTCTGCAAGGCACACCTGCTGAGCGTGCAATGCGCCAAAAGCGTATTGATAGGCGGCAGGCGTCAGCGGCAGCGCCACACATGCCAACACCTCGTGCAGCGGCGCAGAGTCACCGTGCTGGGCGCTGATCCAGTGGCTTTCGCCAATGATGCGAAAGGTGATGCGCCAGTTGCCATAGTGCTGCGTTGTCTCGCGCAGCACGCTGAGCGTTTTCGGCGCTGCGCCTTGCCACACCAGCAAGCGCAGATCACGCGGATGCTGATAGATCGGCTTCAGCGGCACGGGCAAATCAGTTCCGTCAGATGCATCGCGGTTCGTGTTCACAAGCACAAGTATACCATGTTGTTGCCGCTCAGCGCACTTTTGGCACGGCGCGCAGCGCAATAAAGGCAGGGCGTGGGTTGCCTTGCGAATCCAGCAAGGCAAAGCCTGCTTCCTCACGGCTGTTATCCACCATGCCCGGAATTAGGCTGAAATTGAGATTCCAGAGCATCATCGGCGCGACGAATTCGTTATAAGGTGGGCTTTGTGCCAGACGGAAAGCGCGCACAATGTAGGCTGCTTGCTGTTCCTGATTGATGAGCGCCTGCCAACCAACGCTGGCATCGGCACTAGCTGGTGTGCCATCGCTGCGCCGCAAGCCGTCATAGGTTGCCCAGCCAAATTCAGTCACCCACAAACGCGCTGCGCCATGTCCGTTCCGCACCATGATTTGGCGGTAGGCATCCAGCGTTTCGCGGAAATAGAATGAAGGATGCTCATACCAACCGCTAACGCCGCTGGTGGCTTGGCAGCAACGCGCCTCTGGCGGATTTGCCCAACCAAAGCTGTGTGCGCCGACGCCAATATCGCCATCGGTGCTGAGCGTTGCCAAGCCGTTGTTATAGAGTTCTTGCAGCCATTCGCGGTCGCCCATCGTGCTGCCATCAGGTAGTGTGACAGTTGGCGCAGGGCCGGCGGTGATCACCATAATGCGGTGGTTAGGCTTCAGCGCGGAAGGCTGGGCGCGCTGTTCGCGCAGAATCGCCTCATACGCAGGGCGGAAGTAGCGCATATAGTCCGCGCCGCTGATGGTGCTGCCGCGCCACTCACGGATCAGGTTTGGCTCGTTCCAAACCTCGATGGCATCAATAAATTCTGGTTTGGTATCCCGCACAAAGGCTGCGATAAAATCGGCAAGGTGCTGCGGATTGCTCGGCGGACCTGACTCGATAGTGCGGACTTCGGGCGGGCGCGCCCAATTCGGCGCTTTGGCAACGCTGATCAAGGTTTTAAAGCCGCGGATGCTGGTGCGCTGCACATTCAGGATTTTGGCACGGTAAAAATCGTTAAACTGCCCTTGCGCAGGTTCGTAAAGTTCCCACGCAAGCTGAAATTTCACCCAGCCCACGCCTAACTCAGCCGCCCGATCCAACATAGCAGAAAATTCGTCATCGGTTAGGAAGCCATGAATTTGAATGCCCATCAAATCAGCGTGCAATGCCTCGCCTGGTTCAACAGGGACAGGTGTTGAGGGCAGCGGCAGTGTGCCGCTTGGAAAGGTTGGGCGGGGCATAGGCGTGTAGGTTGGCGGCGGCGTGTAGTTAGGGTCTACCACTGCGCCAAAGGGTGAGGTTGGCGTTGGCGAACCTTGCACAGGCATCGGTGGGATTGGGCTTGGTGTAAGGGTTGGCGGCGATGGTGAAGCATCTATCACGGCGCCAAAAGTGGCTGTGCTGCCAAGCGTGCCAGCTTGGGCAATCGGCGTGACGGGCGAAGGCGAAAGCTGTGCGGCAAGCATGGGCGTGGCGCTCGCATCGTTCACGGCGCCGAGCTGCCCAACCAACGGCGTATTGATGATCTCCGGTGGCAGTGTGGCGGTGCGGCGTGCATAAAGTGGTGCTTCGGTTGGCAGGCGTTCACTTAAGCTGGGCGTACATGCCGCCAGCAATGCCAGTAAGCTGATCAGGGCAAGGGATAAAAGGCGCGGTGCGCGTGAATATGTCATCATGGCAGCCAATGATACCACAGATAGCTGCTCCGGCGAGAGATGTGTAGGGCAAGCGTAGGGTAAAACGCCGAAAAGTAATAAAAGTGGGCAAAACTGCACTCTAGTAGGTATGATCAATCCTATATGCACCATTGGGAGAACAACCATTGCCACTTACCTTTGATCGGCTGACCACTTTAGAACAACTCGCCGCCATCCGCGCTGAATGGAACGCGCTCTTGGCGCACAATAGCATCAATGAGGTTTTCCTGACGTGGGAATGGCAGGATGCGTGGTGGCGTGCTTATCAACACGGTGAACTGTATGTGTTGGTTGCTCGTGACGAAAACGGCGTGCTGCGCGGCATTGCGCCATGGTTCATAGATTTAAGTGATCCCGCCGAGCGCGTGCTGCGCCCAATCGGCTGCGTGGACGTGACCGACTATCTGGACGTGATCGCGCCACATGCTCAGCGCGCTGCCTTCTGTAGTGGCATCGCTGCCTATTTGAAGGCGCACAGCGACGCCTTTTCACGGATTAACCTGTGTAACGTGCATGGGCAATCGCCCACCCTTGTAGATTTGCCCGCCGCCCTTGAAACCGTTGGTTTCCAAGTCAATCTGCGCCCACAAGAAGTCTGCCCTGTCATCACTTTGCCTGAAACCTTTGAAGGCTATCTGGAAAGCCTTGATAAGAAGCACCGCCACGAAGCACGCCGCAAGCTGCGCCGCACCGAGAATGGCGAGGATAATGTGGCATGGCATATCATCGGCGCGACGGACGATCTTGAAACGGCGCTGGAGACGTTCCTAAGGCTCATGGCTGCCAGCCATCCCAGCAAGGCTGCCTTTCTGGAAAATGAGCAGCACCGCACCTTCTTCAAGCTCGTCATGCCGCGCATGGCGAATTGCGGCTGGCTGCAACTCGCCTTCCTGACGGCAAACGGCACGCCCATTGCCAGCTATTTGAACTTTGACTACGACAACCGCATTTTGGTCTACAACTCTGGGTTGCAGCCTGAGGGCTACGCGCACCTCAGCGGTGGCATTGTGCTGCTGCTGCACCTGATCAAGCACGCGATTGACCAACGGCGGCGCGAGTTTGACTTTTTGCGCGGCAACGAAGAATACAAATACCGCATGGGGGGTCAGGATCGCCCTGTGATCGAGATACAAGCGCGCTTGGCTGCCAGCCAGTAAGGAATCCTATGCTGAACATCACACGCATCGCTATCCTGAGCGTGCATACTTGCCCGCTGGCAACGCTTGGCGGCAAAAAAACGGGCGGCATGAACGTTTACATCCGTGAGCTGAGCCGCGAGCTAGGCAAACGCGGCATCAAGGTGGATGTCTTCACGCGCAGCCAAAATCCGTGCGTGCCACACATCAACGAGATGTTGGGCGAAAATGCGCGGGTGATTCACCTGCCGGCTGGTGGCGAAGTGCCGCTTGACCCTGATCAGGTCTATCCGCACTTACCTGAATTCACCGCCAATGTGCTGCGCTTTGCCGAAGAAAACAACTTGCGCTACGACCTGATCTACAGCCACTATTGGCTAAGTGGTGTGGTGGCGCATACGCTGCGCGCCTTGTGGCGGGTGCCTGTCGCGCAGATGTTTCACACGCTTGGCGTGATGAAAGACCGCATTGCACACGCGGCGGGCGAGAGCAGCATTCGTCCTGCTGATCTACGCTCATTCAACGAGGCGGACATTATGTCTTGGGCAGACCGCCTGATCGCCGCTACGCCTGCCGAACGCGCTCAGATGTTGTGGCTTTACCGTGCGCCGCGCACTCGGATTGCGGTCGTGCCGCCCGGCGTCAATTTGGCGCAGTTTCGCCCTATTCCAAGCGTAGTGGCAAAGGCAGCGCTTGGCGTGCCACCTGAACAAAAACTGCTGCTCTTTGTAGGGCGTATTGAGCCGCTAAAAGGTGTGGATACCATCTTACAGGCGCTTGCCTACCTGAAAGGGCAGCAACCGCACCTCTTAGGGCAGCTCAGCCTGAGCATCATCGGCGGCGACCCTGACGCCGAGCAAGGCGAGAATGCTGAGATGGATCGCCTAAAAGCGTTGCGCGCTCAGCTTGGGCTGGATGATGTCGTACTGTTCTTAGGCGCGAAGGATCAGGCGGCGCTGAACTACTACTATGCTGCCTCTGAAGCGCTCATCATGCCCTCCGACTATGAGTCATTTGGGATGGTGGCGTTGGAGGCAATGGCGTGCGGCACGCCCGTCATCGCCTCTGAGGTGGGCGGTTTGGCATTCTTGGTGCGCGACGGTGTGAATGGCTACCATGTGCCGGTGCGTGAACCGCAAGCGCTTGCCGAGAAAATCTGCACGTTGCTCTGCCAACCTGACCAACGCGCCGCACTTGGCGCCAACGCTGCACGCGATGCGGCTGACTATGCTTGGGCGCATATTGCGGATCGGCTGCTGAACGAATTCAGCCGCTTAGCACTGCCGATCCGCCAAACAGGTATCTCTTAGCGCGCTTCTTCTAAGATGAGCGCTGCACCTGCGCTCAGGTTGGTCAGGTGGAGCGCGCCGCTTTGCACACTGTATTCGCCGCCGTTCAGCAGATCGGTGAACCGTGCGCCGTCAGCCACGCCGCCGTGCCAGACAGGCAAGCTGATCGATGCACGCATAGCGCGGCTGCCGATCACGATCAGGCGCTGTGTTGCGCTTTGCCGCTGATAGGCGATCAGGTCTGCATCGGCGTAGAGGTGCTGCAAACCGCCGTCACACAGCGCGGGAGCGTTCCGCCGCAGCGCGATCAGCCGTTTATAGTGCGTCAACAGGTCGTGATCCCAACCTGACTCATCCCAGATCATGCAGCGCCGATTGTCAGGATCATTTTCGCCCAGCAAACCGATTTCGTTGCCGTAGTAGATGCTTGGCACGCCCAAATAGGTGAACATCAGCACTGCACCAAGTTTAGCAAGTGCCTTATCGCCATGCACGATACTCAAAAAGCGGCGCGTATCATGGCTATCCAGTTGATTATATTGCTGGCGGGCAATGGCAAACGGCACAGCAGCGCGGAAGGTTGCCCATTGTGCGGCAAGCGTCTCGGCACTAATCGGCTGGCTGCTGGTCAGTGGATAATGCCCTGCGCCGTGATCGTAGGCGCCTAGCCAGCGCCACAGCGGCATGGTGAAGCCCTGATAGTTCATCACGGCATCCAATTCGTCGCCTTGCAGGTGCGGCGTGCCATCAAAAAAATTCTCGCCCATCAAGTAGCGATCACGCCCATCACCCTTGACGGCTGCCCTGATCTCACGCCCGATCTCATGCCCAAGCTGCTGTGCGCCCTGCCTGCCCTGCATGTTCGCCACGTCCAGCCGCCAGCCATCAATGCGGTAAGGCGGCTGTAGCCAGCGCCGCAGCACCGAATCCTGCGCCCGATACATGATCTCGCGCAGGCGCGTGCTGTGATAGTTCAGCTTAGGCAGGCTTGGCACGCCCAGCCACATCTCATAGCGTTCGGGATGCTCGTAAAAGGTGAAGAACTCTGCGCTAGGCGCGTTTGCATCCGCCTGCGCCTCTGTGAACCAGCGGTTGAACCAACCGCAGTGGTTGAGCGTTACGTCGAGGATCATCCGCATGTTCACTGCATCTAGGGCGGCGCGCAAATTAGCGAGCGCCAGGTTACCGCCCAAATAGGGATCGATGTTGTAGAAGTCTGTCACATCATAGCGGTGGTTGCTGCGCGCCGCAAAGATCGGGTTGAGATACAGCGCGCTGACGCCAAGCGTCGTCAGGTAGTCCAGCTTCTGTGCAATGCCGACCAGATCACCGCCGAAAAAGTCGAGGTTGCCCGACTCTTTCCACGTCATGACAGGCTCGCCCCAGCTGCGCCGCTGCACCGTGAAGCTGCCGACTGACCAAGCGCCCGGCGGCACATCGTTAGAGGGATCGCCATTGTAAAAGCGGTCAGGGAAAATTTGATAGAATACAGCATCGCGCAGCCAAGCAGGCGCGGCAAAATTCGCCAGCAGCTTGAAATCAAAGTGATCAAGCGGCTCGCTGCGCTGAATGCCGTGTTGATTATAGTGCCAGATGCCGTCATCGGTCAGCAGGCGAAAGCGATAGCCATTCATCGGCATGGTGATGAGCAGTTCTGCCACAAGGTAGCGGCAGACGCCATCACGGTATGCCTCTTGCATCAGGCTGAAATGCTGTTCACCATCAGGTGCGCTGCGTAAGGCGGCGCCTGTCACTGGCGACTCAAGTGGCAAGCGCAGCGTGATCTGGACGCGCTCACCATAATTGGGCAGTGGGTTGGAGACGTAAAGCGCCGAGCCATCATGATGCACGGCAGCACGCCAGTCAAGAGATGCGTAGGTCATGGTTAATCCTAAATGTACAGAGACAGACGCCTTTTGTAGCGCAAAGTGCGCGCTTGGGCAAGCCGAGTCGCGCTGAAGTCGGCTCATGCGCTACAATCTGGGCAAAGCGTTCTGGAGAAACACAGCCATGTTACATCATCTGCACACGCTCTACCGTCCCCTTTCGGCACACGAGGCACGCGCACGCCTGCAAGAGCGTCACGCCTACCCGCTCTATGGCGGCGGCGCTTATCTCATGCGCCTACCCCTTGCAGTACGGCGTGATTTATTTGCCGTCATAGACCTTGCTGAGCTTGCACCGAGCCATTGGCAGTTAAACGAGGAACGCCTCGAAGTGGGCAGCGCTGCCACACTTGCCACTGCCAGCGCCATCCACCCTGATGTTGCGGCTGTGATTGCTGCCGAAGTGCCGCTGACGCTGCAAAACACGCTGACCGTCGGCGATGTGCTGATGGAGTGCCGCCCCGATTCGCTAATCCTCGCCATGCTACACGGCATTGCGGCGCGCCTCATCACCGTTGAACATGACGAGAACACCGCCATAGATATTCCAAAGTGGTATACGCTGAGCCTTGAAGAACGCCGCCAATTGGCAGTGCTAGGCGTTATCGTGCAGGGCTACGCGGTTCAGTGGCGCTTTGCCGCTTTCAAAGTGGCGCGCACGCCCGCTGATGCAGCGATTGTTGGCGCGGTTGGTTTCGCTTCCAGCACACAGCCCGATCCGGGCGCTTATTCTATTTTGGTAGGCGTTGCGCCACAGCCCATGCGTTACTATGAAGGCATTAGCAGCACACTGAGCAACTACAAAGGCAGTGCCGCCTACCGCACGGCGATGGCAAGCGTGGTGCATGAGGAAGCCATCCGCCGTGCGCGGCAATTGGTGCAAGGCGGCTAGATGCTGCGCGTTGGCATAGACGCCAGTGGCTTGGCGGCAGCCAAACAACTCAGCGGCGTTAAACGTTACCTGTTCAGCTTGCTTAAGGCGCTTGCCGCACAAGCTGAGGCGGAAAATGTGCAGTTGCACCTCTATTTTACCTATCCGCCCAAGCCCAATAACGCGACGTTGGCAACCCTGCTGCCTAGCCGCTGGCTGCGCTGGCGGGTGGCGCCGATAGCACGCGGTTGGCTGCGCTTGGGCATGGGCGCGGCAATGCACATTGATCGGCTGGGCGCCTTTCATTTTCCCGCGCCGTTGATGGCAGGTTACTGCCCTGTGCCGTCGGTGGTCACCATTCACGACCTTGCCGCGCTGAGCCTGCCACCAGAGCAAACCGTGAAAGAGCGCCGTTACCTTGCCGATGCCTTAGCGGCGGGCAAGCGCGCTCACCACCTGATCGCCGTTTCACAGAATGCTGCGGATGAGGTGCGCCAACATCTAGGGCGGACGGCAACCGTTATTCCCGAAGGCGTGGATTTGAGCATTTTTCACCCTGTGGCGGCGGAAAAGGTTGAGGCACTGCGCGCCGAACTCAATCTAGGGCGCTATGTGCTGTGCGTTGGCACACTGCAACAGCGCAAAAATCAGGTTGGGCTGCTGCGCGCCTTTGCCCAAATCCAAGATCAGGTGCCGCACACACTGGTTTTGGCAGGCGGTGAGGGCAGCGGCGCGGACGCCGTGCGCGCCTATCTGGCGGCAAATCCGCAGGTGCGCGCCAAACGGCTTGGTTATGTGGATGAAGCGCACTTACCAACGCTCTACAGCGGTGCAGAGGCATTCGCCTTGCCTTCGCTATGGGAAGGCTTTGGGCTGCCGCTCTTAGAGGCGATGGCGTGCGGTGTGCCTGTCCTCACCTCGAACCTCTCCAGTTTGGCAGAGGTGGCGGGCGAGGCGGCACTGCTGGTCGATCCGCACAATGATCGCGCCATTGCGGAAGGGCTGCTGCGCCTGCTCACCGATTCGGCGTTGCGGGTGCGTTTGCAGGCAGCAGGCGCAGCGCGTGCGCGGCAGTTCTCTTGGCAGGCGGCAGCACAGCGCACCTTAGCAGTGTATCGGCAAGCGGCTAAACCTGCGGCAAGGCACGTTCCAGTTCTTTAGCGGTTTGGACTGCCTTAGGCGTGCGCTGCTCTGCCAATTTGATCAGGCGGTTGGCAATCCGCATAGTGGCGCGCTGCATGTATTGAAGCTGCGCCTTCGGATCGCGCTTGCGCTCGCCCAACGGACGTGCCTCCACAAGGCTGCTCAGCCATTCTTGAACGATGCTTACAATGCGTTCATCAAACGACCAAATGCCCTTGAATGTCCGTTCATCATCGGGCTGATCCCATGTGGTCAGTTCTTCCGTCGCCAAAATGCTGGCATAGTCAGGGGCATCGGCAAGCAAAAACCATTCCTTCGCCAACTGATCACGCGGGCTGATCATCACATAGGTGACGTTCGGAATTTCGGGCAGCAGCACATCTGGCACGCCGAACACATAGATCGACTCAGCACGTTCGGCAAGGCGCTTATAGCGCGGCACTTGCGGCAGGAAGAAGCTCATCTTCTGAAAGCCTGAGAAAATGCGCGCTTTGGCGCCATCGTGCAGCACGGCGTTCTCAATTTCATAGCTGATCAGTGACATGGTGCGGCGGTGGTTCACCAGCATACCACTGTTCACGACACGCGCAGTTAACTCGTAGACAGAAAGGGTTGGGTCAATGGCGATTGGCATTGTAAATCCTGTGGCTCGTTGCTTTAGAGAAGAGTCTATTTATATTTCGCAAAAGGGCAACTCGATCAGAGCTTGTGGCTAAGGTTGGCACATAGCCGATGCCGTTTTGTTAACGGCAGTTAAGCACTTTTTGAAAGAGAGCCTTTTTAAGCAATTTTTCAGAAAAACTCATACAAACACAAGGGTTGACATTCTGTGGATTGCACAGATTGTGTGCCTCAGGCATACTTAGACAAACTTTGCTTAGCTGATTGGTGTGCCATGTTGCCAGCCAATGTCACCGTGCAATTCATGCGCGAAGGCGCTAAACAAAATATCCGCCTAAAGCTCTCGCTTGACTTGACAGCGCGCCAAGTGATTGCCGATCTGGTGCGCGAGTTGAACCTGCCCAACACCGACTCTGACGGTGATCCTTGCACCTACGAACTAACCTATCAGCGCCAAACGTTGGGCGATGCCGTGCGTCTTTTTGAAGTCGGCGTGCAGGAAAATGCCATTTTGCAGTTGGTGGCGGTCAATCTGAACGCCACGCGCAGCGGCATCGCACTGCCTGCCAACGTGCTGAGCAGGCTTGGCGGCAAGGGCAGCAGCGAGCCACTCAACCTGAATGTGGCACTCGTCACACGCGATGGGCGCACCTTTCGGCTGCGGCACACCCGTGCGCTGATCGGGCGTGCCGATGCTGCACTGGGCTATCCGCCTGAAGCGTTCGATGCCGACCTGACCGCGCTCGATCCAAACCGCACCGTCTCGCGCCCACATGCCCTGATCATCTACGGCGATGGGCAGTTCACCGTGCGCGATCTCTACAGCCAGCGCGGCGTGTTGGTGAATGGCAGCCGCATTGAGCCGAACGGCGCGCAACCGTTGCATCACGGCGATTGGCTGACCTTCGGTGAGGTTGAGGTGCAGTTCCGTTGGCAAGGCTAGGCATGGCGCTGCATTTGCCTTTAACTTTGCAGCAGGCATTGTATGATCAGGCGCAGCACGGCGCACCACAGGAAGTTTGCGGTCTGTTGGGCGGCGTCCAGCACGGGCAAGCCTTTTACGCCCAGCGCCACACACCGATCCCGAATGTTGCGCCAACGCCGCAGGTGCGCTTTGAGATGGATCACGCCGCGATGGTTGCCGCGATCTTTGCCTTCCAGCGCGCTCAGATGGAGCTGATCGGCATTTATCACTCGCATCCGCACAGCGCACCCACACCTTCACCAGCCGACCTTGCCGAATGTGCGTGGCGGAATGTGCCATATCTCATCGTTGGCTACGCTGCCACACAGCCTACCCTTGCCGCATGGCTGATGGATGGCGCAAAGTTCACTCACCTACCACTCATCTAGAAGCGCTTGACAGACCTTGTACAGTTATTGTATAACCTAACTAGTTTTAGGTAGGAATGATGACGGACGAACACTCGGAAGCAAAAAAGCGCGTGCTAGACGTGGCGGAACGGCTCTTCATGGAGCGTGGCTACACAGCCGTGACGCTGCGCGACATTGCACAAGCGCTGAACATCAAGCAAGCCTCGCTCTACTATCACGTGCCGGGCGGTAAAGAGGCGCTCTTTGTGGAAGTGGCAGAACGCAACTTCCTGCGGCATCGGGATGGCTTGCGCGCCGCGCTGCGTGAGGCGGGCAGTTCGCTGCGCGCCAAGCTGATGGCAGCTGCTGAGTGGTTGTTCAGCCAACCGCCAATGGACTTTGGGCGTATGATGAACAGCGATATGCCCGCCCTTAGCCCAGAACAGGCAGGGCGCATTGAACGGAGCGTGTATGAGGCGCTTCTTCAGCCGCTAGAGGAAGTTTTTCGGCAAGCACATGCCGAGGGCGAAATATGGTCAGCCCATGCGGGTGTGCTAAGTGGGATGCTTTTGGCGATGCTCGAATCCGCGCACAGCTTGCCACCACACTTCAACGCGCCGCCGAAACTGGTGATGGCTGCTGAGATGATCGAGGTGATCCTGAACGGCTTGTATCCACGCTAACCGTTTTTTTGAGCGATCAACCTACCTAATTTTAGTTCGATAACTGGTGAGAAGTGGGGAAACTAGGGATGACAAATCAGGCAAACCGCGAGATTGTCGTGGAGAACCTCGTCAAACGCTATGGCGATTTCACCGCTGTAAAAGGCGTTTCCTTCAAAGTGGAGTCGGGCGAAATCTTCGGCTTTCTGGGTCCGAATGGGGCTGGCAAAAGCACCACCGTCAGCATGTTGACCACACTTAGCCTGCCAACCGAAGGGCGTGCGACGGTCGGCGGCTATGATGTGGTCAGCCAAGCGGCTGAGGTGCGCCGTATTGCCGGTGTGGCGCTTCAAGAAGTGGGTATTGATCCGCTGATGAAATCTATGGAGCTGCTCACCCTCCAATGCCAGACCTTTGGCATGAACCGCAAGCAGGCACAGGCACGCGCCCGCGAACTGCTGGACTTGGTGAAGCTGAGCGCGTTTACAGATCGGCGTGTGGGCAAATATAGCGGTGGAATGCGCCGCCGCCTTGATCTAGCACTGGCGCTTGCCCACGAGCCTGAGGTGCTGTTCCTTGATGAACCGACCACCGGACTCGACCCTGCCAGCCGCCGTGATGTTTGGGATGAGGTGCGCCGTTTGAACACACGCTTAGGCATCACAATCTTCCTGACCACGCAGTATCTTGAGGAAGCTGATCTGCTGGCAAACCGCATCGCCATCATCAACAACGGCGTGATTGCCGCAGAAGGCACACCTCAGGCACTCAAAGCGCAGCTTGGCAGCGAATCGATCAACCTGACCTTTGGCGATGCTGACTCGGTGACTCGTGCTGAGGCGGAACTCGCCGAAATGGTAGAGCGCACACAGGTTGATCATCACACACTGCGCCTATACCTCTCGCAGGCTGCCAATGCCGTGCCTGCCGTTGTAAACCGTGTGCAGAGCGTCGGTTTAACCTTGCAATCGCTAACCTTGACTCAGCCAACCCTTGATGACGTTTTTCTGAAGGTAACCGGTGAGCGCCTAGAGACTAAAGACGCGCCACAGGCTGCCAAAGGCAAGCGCCAACGCATGGCACGTGCCAGCTAACCTACCCGAAATTTCGAGCTATTCTAAGAGGAAAGTCTAGATCATGAGCGTAATAACGACCTCTGCTTTTGGCGTGGCTGCCAAAGGCGAACGCACTGCCCGTATGCCTTTCTTGCTGCAAGTCTCTACCCTAACGTGGCGCAATCTGGTGGTTGCCTTCCGCACACCAGCGGCACTCATCCCCAGCATTTTGATCAGCGTCTTCTTCACGCTTGTCTATAAAGACCTGTTGAGCGGTGCGGCTGCCTTCTTCTTGCCCGGCAAAGATTATCTCGCTTTTGTGCTGCCGATCTCAATCGTCAGTGCCTCGCTCTCAGGTGCGGGCGTGGCGGGGCAGGCAATTGTGCGCGATATTGAGAGTGGCTATTTCAACAAGCTGCTGCTGACGCCAATTAGCCGTGTTGCCATCGTCCTCGCCGCCATTCTAGGTGGTGCGATTGTGCTAACCCTGCAAGCCAGTATCGTCATGCTAACGGGGTTACTGCTCGGCTTGCAGCCTGCCACTGGGATTGGCGGCGTGTTGGTAGTGTTAGGCTATGGGCTGTTACTGGGCATGGGGTTTGCGGGCTTCACGGTTGCCATTGCGCTGCGTTCTGGCAGTGCCGGCGCAACACAAGGCGCAACGTTCTTGTTCTTCCCACTGACCTTTATCACGGCGACCTTTACGCCCGTCGAACTGCTGACGGGCTGGATCAAGACTGCCGCGCAGCTTAACCCGATCACCTACCTGCTGGAAGCGATGCGCTCGCTGCTGCTGACGGGCTGGAATGGTGATGCTATGCTGCGCGGCTTCCTGACGTGCGCGGCGTTGGCAGTGTTGATGTTCACCTTTGCCTTTTTCAGCCTGCGCGCACGCACCCAACGCCGCTAGAACTGAGCATAAAAATCCCCTCGCCAAGATTGCTTAGCTGAGGGGATTTTTGATGCGGTTTCTATGCCAAGCCGCTGCGCTTCTGGCTGCGCTGCGAGAGCGAATCCACGATGACTGCCAACACCAACACAATGCCCGTGATGATGAACTGCCAGCCCGTCTCTAGCCGCAGGAAGACCATGCCGTTTTCAACCATGGCGATCAACAGCGCGCCTAGCACAGCACTGTAGACAGCACCGCGCCCGCCGAACAGACTCGTGCCACCAATCACGGCCGCCGAGATGCAGTTGAGCAACAGTTGCCCGCCGCCCTGATTAGCGCTGACCGATTTCAAGCGTGAAGCAAGGATAATGCCGCCCACGCCTGCCATGAAGCTGCACAGCATAAAGACATACAGACGCACGCGCTCCACACGGATGCCAGCACGCCGCGCTGCCTCTTTGTTGCCGCCCACCGCAAACACATAGCGCCCAAAGCGCGTGTTGCGCGTGACAAAGGTTAGGATAATTAAGGTGACGATCACAATGGCGCCTATCAGTGGCAAGCCGCGATCTTGGTTAACGATCAGCACAATGCCGACTGCCAGCACAACCAGAATGGCAATTTGGATGCCGATGATTGTGATTGGCTTAGCGTTCAGCCCTTGTGCGCGTCGGCTTTGAAGTTGGATAAACTGCGTGGCAGCGTAGGCAACCACCAGCACCATCACAAAGGCAAGCCCCAGCTCTGGCGGCAAATAGACATTGGAAATCTCGCGGAAGGGTGAAGCGGGAATACCAATCGTGCCGCCGGCGCCCACCAAGAGCAAGATCGCGCCATTCCACGCCAGCAAGCCCGCCAGCGTTACGATGAAAGATGGCAATTGAAAAAGCGTGATGAGAAAGCCTTGCAAGGTGCCAATGCCAAGCGCTGCGATCAGTGCAATCGGCACGGTGATGTACCACTCCAGATTATGCGGTGGGCGCATTAGAATCGTGGCGATCACGCCGGCAACACCGCTCACATAGGCAACCGAGAGGTCAATCTCGCCCAAGAGCAGCACAAACACCACGCCAAAAGCGATCAAGGCAATGCCCGACATCTGCATGATCAGGTTGACGATGTTGTTTGGCGAAAGGTAGGCAGCGTTCCGCGACTGAAAAAAGAGGGCAACAGCCACAATACCGATGATGATTGGTAACGGACCGAGCGCACCAGCACGCACGCGCTGAAAGTAGGTTTGGATGTACGCGCCTAATGTTTGCTGTTCGCGGCTTTCCAGCAGCGCGTTTTGGGGTTGCAAAGGTGCTTCATTCGTCGTCATGATTCTTTCATTCCCGGCACGTATTGCAGCGCGCCTGCTGTAATGGCGTGAACCACTTCTTGTTGGTTGGTCTCTTTGGTGATGAACTCGCGCACTTTTTGCCCTAGCCGCAGTGCCGTGATCCGATCCGCGCACTCGAATACATCGTGCAGGTTGTGCGAGATGATCACCACCCCCAAGCCTTTGGCAGCCAAATTCCGCACCAGATTCAGCACTTGCCGCGTCTGTGCCACACCCAGTGCAGCGGTTGGTTCATCCAAGATAACGAGGCGTGAATTCCACAACACGGCTTTAGCAATGGCAATGGCTTGGCGCTGACCGCCGGAAAGCCCTGCGACGGGCGTCCGCACAGAGCGCAGCGTGCTAACCGAAAGGGAGGTGAGCGTTTCAATTGCCGCCAGTTCCATGCGTGCTTCATCAAGCTGAATACCCTGCATGGTCTCGCGCCCAAGGAACATATTGGCAACCACATCAAGGTTATCGGCAAGGGCAAGGTCTTGGTAGACAATCTCAATGCCGAGTGCAGTTGCCTCACGTGGATTATGAATGGTGACGCGCTGCCCATCAAAAAAGGTTTCGCCCTCGTCAAAGGGATAAATACCGGCAATGCCTTTGATGAGCGTAGATTTGCCCGCGCCGTTATCGCCGACGAGCGCCATCACTTCACCAGCGCGCACGGCGAAATCAACCTGTGTTAGCGCTTGTACGGCGCCAAAGCGTTTGGAGACGCCCTTTAGCTCAAGTAGGGGAGGTGCTTCCATAGGAGTTTCTCAGAAAAACTAAACATTCGTTAGCGCTAAATATCACTAAGGGCGGGAATGCCCGCCCTTAGCCTTTTTGATCAGCCGTTTATAACAGGCTGTGTTTACCGATCTGCCTCTGCGGGGCAGAATGCCTCAATCTCGCCAACGCAGATTTCTTCCCAAGTGCGGAAGCCATCTGCAATCACGGTCTCGGCGATGTTATCTTTGGTTACGCTCACTGGCACCAACAGCACCGAAGGCACATCACGGGTGCCGTTGTTCACAACGCCCGTCACCAGCTCATCGGTATCTTCACCTTTCAGCAGAGCAATCGCCAAAGCTGCCGCTGCCTCAGCCTCAGCCTTGATCGCCTTGTAAACGGTCATGCTCTGCTTGCCTGCCAGAATGTTCTGAATGCCGCTGACGGTAGCATCCTGACCCGTGACCGGGATATAGGGCTTGCCCGCATTCTCCAACGCGGCGATGATGGCGCCCGCCAAGCCGTCATTGGCGGCGATAGCAGCATCCACATTGCCGCCTTCAGCCGTCAGGATCGCCTCGAAGATGGTCAGGGCGCGTTGGTTATCCCAATCCGGCACGGACTCATCAGCAACCTTAATCCACTCGCCCGACTCAAAGAGTGGGTTGATCACGCTATCGTAGCCGTTCTTAAACAGGGTAGCATTGTTATCGGTGGGCGAGCCATTCAGGACTGCCACGCGAGGCTTCACCAAGCCCGCAGCCTCGACCGCCGCCACCAAGCCTTCACCCTGCAAGCGACCAACTGCCTCGTTATCGAAGCTGACGTAGAAATCTGCGCCTTCACCTTCGATGGTCAGACGGTCGTAGTCAATGACCTTAACGCCTGCCTCACGCGCCTTCTCGATGATGGTTGCGCCGGAGCCACTATCGAGGTTCACGAGCAGGATAACTTTGGCGCCTTCGGTGATTGCCTGCTCAGCTTGGGTAAGCTGGCGGGCGGCATCGCCATTGGCATTTACGATGCTATATTGAACGCCTGCTTCTTCAAAAGCAGCGGCGAGGAAGCGGCGATCATCAGCTTCCCAACGGGCAGAAGAAGCGGCATCAGGCAGCAGCACGGCAATGCTGCCTTCTTGAGCATGGCTCTTGGTGCTGAACCCTGCGAACAAACCTGCCACAAGCAGGATCGCCATAACGAGAGCAACTGTCTTACGCATTGTTAATACAACCTATCCTTATAGAAGGGTGAAACCACTTTTTGAGGCACACAACGCCTCAGGCACACATTATGCACCCATACCTTAAAAACACGCAAACATTTAGCAGTGTTGCACTTGGCACAAATATAGAGCATAATGATTTGCAAATGAACGTTTGTTAGGCGCGTTTAGGGTGAAATTCTCTATGAAAACTTCATGTGTCACCGCTTACAAGCTGGGATGTGCGTCATTTCTGGGAATGATGCATACGGGCAACTAAGCGTAGCGCCTAGCTGCCCTGCAAAGGTTAGTTGGGCAATGCAAAGTTTACGGATGCGGCGATCTCATCAATGAGCGTTTCCCAACGGCTTAAATCGTCAGGATGCAGGTAAACGATCATCCTAACAAAAACATCCCCATTGCCCGTTGGTATTGCAAAGCCTATCCGTTTTTCACGAGGCGTGGTCTCCACCAAGCGTGTGCCTTCTGCGCCATTAAGCGTTACAGCCGTTTCCGAGTCCACTGTGCCATCCACGGATTTGAGGATGACTTGATCCTTCCTTGTGAAGTTAACGGTGCGATCCAACGTCACGACGACTTTTCCCTTTTCAATGCCCGACATCATATTTCTGCGTGCATCTTCGGGAAAATAAATGCCGACCAAGCCCAGCCCATTGTCTTCGGTGACAAACCACGAGGATGGATACTTGAAGCTGAATGTGCCAACCTGCATTGTCGTCGTTGTGTATTCTTTGTCTGCGGAAAGTGGCGCAGTCGGTGCAGCTTCGCCGCCGCAAGCTGCCAGAACAGTAGCCAGCAAAACCAGCACAACGACTCCAACAAAACTTTTAGACATGGCAAACTATCTCCTTATTCAGCATGTGCCTTAGAACCCAAGTATCAGCACGCCTGAATACTTTAAAAGTTTAACATAAAAAATAAATTTTTAATGCTTTTAAATGATGAAGGCTATTGTGCGCGGGCGGGCAGTTTCTGAAGCCTTTGGTTGCTAATTCTCCTGCAAAGCGCTAGGCTTAGGCGGAAAATTGGCACTCCTAATGTGCAAACTGACTTAATGTTCAAAGAAGGTTGCTGGAAAAACGCAATGACTCGCACAAAAATTCTTATTATGGGCGCCGCCGGACGCGATTTTCACAATTTTAACGTTTGTTTCCGTGATGATCCTGCTGTGGAGGTGGTTGCTTTCACCGCCACGCAAATTCCCGGCATTGAGGGCAGGCGCTATCCGCCTGAGTTGGCAGGGCAATACTATCCGCAGGGCATCCCGATTCATGATGAGGCGGAACTTGCGCAGTTGATCGCCGCGCATGGCGTGCAGCAGGTCTTTTTCTCGTACAGCGATATTTCCCACCAATACGTCATGCACAAGGCGGCACAGGTTGTAGCGCTTGGCGCAGATTTCACGCTGCTTGGCACACACCGCACCCAAATCAAAAGCCACAAGCCGGTTGTCTCCATCGGCGCCGTTCGGACGGGCAGCGGCAAAAGCCAAGCGACACGCCACGTGGCAAATGTGATCAAGGCGCTTGGTTGGCGCGTTGTGGTGGTGCGGCATCCGATGCCGTACGGCGATTTATGCAAGCAAGCCGTGCAACGCTTTGCCAGCTATGCCGACCTTGACCTGCACGAGACAACTATTGAAGAGCGCGAAGAATACGAGCCGCACCTTGATAATGGGCATATTGTGTATGCCGGTGTGGATTATGCTGCCATCCTTGCCCGTGTGGAGGAAGAGGCTGATATCGTGCTGTGGGATGGTGGCAATAACGATTTACCGTTCTTTGCCTCTGACTTGCACATCGTAATCGCCGATCCGCACCGCGCCGGACATGAGGTGGCATACTACCCTGGTGAGGCAAACGTGCGGCGGGCAGATGCTATCGTCCTCAATAAGATAGATACAGCGAACTATGCTGACGTGCAGATGGTGCGCGCCAATTTGCATCGGCTTAATCCGAATGCGCCGATCTTCGAGGCTGCCTCGCCACTTTTTGCCGAGCAATCAGGCTTGGTGCGTGGCAAGCGCGTGTTGGTCATTGAAGACGGTCCGACGCTAACGCACGGCGAAATGCCTTACGGTGCCGGTGTAGTTGCCGCGCAGCGCTTTGGGGCGGCTGAGCTGATCGATCCGCGCTGTTATGCGGTTGGCTCGCTGCGCGGCGTTTATGAGAAATATCCGCATATGGGCGCGCTGCTGCCGGCGATGGGCTATGGTGCGGTGCAGATGTCTGAATTAGAGGCGACCATCAAAGCCTGTGCGGCAGAGGTGATCCTTGCCGCCACGCCGATTGATCTGCGGCGCATCATCCATGTGGAAGTGCCTATCGTGCGCGTGCGCTACGAATTACAGGTGATTGGCACGCCAACGCTCGCCGATCTGTTGGCAGAAAAATTTGGGCGCAAGGCGTAGCGGTTGGCAAGACAGCAGGCTTGACAGAACCGATTCGGGGTGATTAGCGTTCAGCCTCACCCCTGTTTGTCGGTCTTAGCGCCGCCGCACTGCTTTTGCTTGGCGTTTAACAGCCGTTGCCTCATCCTCAGGGTTGGGCGGTTCAGGGGCAGGCACAGGCTCTGTCTGCTGTGTATCGCGGGCGCGCTGGGCAGCTTGCAGGCGTTCGCGGAAGCTGGGCGGCGGCACAATCAAGGTATCGCCTGCCAACCAATCAACTTCAGGCTCTGGTTGATCTTCAGTAGGGTGCTTAGGTGGTGTTTCCATGCAAAATCCTTCTGCAAGGCGTCTATTCATACCTTGCTATAACCATACGTCAAGTGAGGGGCAATAGGCAACACTCAAAAAGATAACAGCCCTGCTGAAAGCCGTTAGGGTGTGGTATGGGTTGCTTCTGAGGTCTGCCGTTGCCCTTCACCCGCAGACCTGCTATAATGCGGAGTGATGTATCCTCCTGACCGGCAAGCCATGCGTTCGGCTTGCTTTGGTGGCAGAAAGGCGGGCAAGAACGCCATGAGCTTAGCGAAGAACGAAAAAGCAGAACTTCTTAAGACTTTTGCGCGTCACGAGACAGATACCGGATCGCCTGAAGTGCAGATTGCGATCCTCACCACGCGCATCAGCCAGCTTACCGAGCATTTGAAAGCACACAAGCACGATGAACATTCGCGGCGTGGGCTGTTAAAGTTGGTCGGGCAGCGCTTGCGCCACTTGAAGTATCTCAATCGGCGCGATCCCGAAGCCTATAAGGCGCTCATTGAACGACTGGGCTTGCGCGACTACGTGCGGCGCTAAACGCACACCTAACCGCCTGAGATCGCCCTTACGCGGCGATCTCAGCCGCTTTCCACAAAGGCGCATTCGTCATGCGTCCTTTTGTATTGGTACACACTAAAGAACCCTCAAGGAGTTATTTCCACATATGAGCAACGGCGAACACTTAGCGAGTCATCGCTTCACAGCCATGCTCGGCAAGGAAGAAGTTGTGATTGAGACTGGCAAGCTTGCTATGCAGGCAGGCGGCGCAGTGACAGTACGACTTGGCGAGACGGTGATCCTTGCCACTGCAACGATGAGCAAAGGCGTGCGTGAAGGTATTGATTTCTTCCCACTAACAGTTGAATATGAAGAGCGCCTCTATGCTGCCGGGCGCATTCCCGGCTCTTTTTTCCGCCGTGAAGGGCGCCCCGCCGAGCAAGCGATCCTCACCAGCCGCGTCACAGACCGCCCACTGCGCCCGTTGTTTCCTAAAGACCTGCGCAACGAAGTTCAGATCATCATTACAGCGCTCAGCCATGACCAAGAACATGCCACGGACATGCTGTGCATTCTGGGTGCCAGCGCTGCGTTGACGATCTCCAACATCCCGTGGGATGGGCCCGTTGGTGGTGTGCGGATTGGCTTGATTGATGGCGAGTTGGTCGTTAATCCAACCTTCTCTCAGATGGTGAATAGCGACCTCGATCTGCGCGTCGCCGGCACTAAAGATGCTATCATTATGGTGGAGTGCGGCGCCAACGAAGTAGACGAGGCAACTATGGTGCGTGCGCTCTCGCTGGCACATCAATCCATGCAGCCGATCCTCGCCTTGCAAGAAGAAATGCGCGCGCGGGTCGGCAAGCCTAAAGCAGAGTATGTGCCGGCCAAGCCAAATACTGAATTGATGGAGCGTGTTCGCACCCGTGCTGCCAGCCAGATTGCCAACATCATCGCCCAGTATACCGACCGCGACTCGCGGGCAGCCGAGCTAGGCGATCTGCGTGACGAACTGGTTGCTGAATACAGCTCGCCACTGGAGGCAGCCGCCGAAGCAGCTGCCTATAGCCCACAGGCAATCATGGCAAGCTATGAAGATGTGGTTGCCGAAGAAGTGCGCCGTCGCATCCTTGAAGAGGGCATTCGCCCAGATGGGCGCACCACGACGGAAATTCGCCCGCTGAGCGCTGAAACTAACCTGCTGCCGCGTGTGCATGGTTCAGGGCTGTTCCAGCGCGGCATGACTCAGGTGCTAAGCGTGGCAACGCTTGGCACGCCCGGCGATGTGCAGCAGCTTGACGGACTCGATCCTGAGGACGAAAAGCGCTATATGCATCACTATAACATGCCACCTTTTGCCAGCGGCGAGACAACCATGCTGCGCGGACCTAAGCGCCGCGAGATTGGTCACGGTGCGCTAGCAGAAACAGCCTTGCGCTATGTTATCCCTGATGTGGATGTTTTCCCCTATACGGTGCGCGTGGTCAGCGAAGTGCTTTCCAGCAACGGCAGCACCTCGATGGCTTCTGTGTGCGCCAGCACGCTCGCCCTGATGGATGCTGGCGTGCCGATCAAAGCGCCAGTGGGCGGCATTGCCATGGGGTTGATTACGGATGGCACCAAATACGCAATCCTGACCGATATTCAAGGCTTGGAAGACCACATTGGCGATATGGACTTCAAAGTGGCTGGCACTGCCAAAGGTATCACCGCCTTGCAGATGGACTTAAAGATCAAAGGCGTCTCTGAGGCGATGATGGGCGAAGCACTGGAACAGGCGCGTGTCGCACGCCTCAAAATCCTAGAGGTGATGGCAGCCGCCATCAGTGAGCCACGCAAACAGCTTAGTCGCTATGCGCCGCGGATGCTGGTCACCAAGATTGATGTGGAGAAGATCGGCGCGCTGATCGGCCCTGGCGGCAAGAATGTGCGCGGCTTACAGGATAAATACGGCGTCAAGATTGACATTCAGGAAGATGGCACCGTCTACATCTCGTCCGAGATCGGCGCGAATGCTGATAAAGTGCTAGAGATTGTGCAAGGCATGACTGAAGACGCCGTGCCGGGCAGCATCTACACCGGCAAAGTGACGCGCATTGAGCCGTATGGCGCCTTTGTGGAGTTCCTGCCCAACAAAGAAGGGCTTGTTCACATCAGCCAGCTTTCAGATCGGCGTATTGAGAACATCGAAGATGAGATCGCTATTGGCGATGAACTGATGGTGATGGTGACTGCCATTGATCCAACGGGCAAAGTACGCCTAAGCCGCCAGGCAGTGCTAGAAGGCTGGACGCTGGAAGAAGCACGCGAACGGGATCGGGGTGGGCGTCCGAGCGGTGGTGGCGAACGCGGCGGGCGGAGCGGCGACCGTGGCGTCCGCAGTGGTGGCGAGCGCGGCGGGCGCGGTGGCTTCGGCGGCGGACGCCGCTAACCTTTCAAGGCAGGCAACCCATGCAGCCCGTGGTCAGTATGCCCGAATCAACGCACGAACAGCTTACTTTCCGCCGCGTCACAGCGGCGGATCGCCCGGCGTTGGAGGCAATCGCCGCCCAGACGTGGAACGGTGACGACTATCTGCCTGATGTGTTCGATGCATGGCTTGCCGACCCTGAAGGCATGTTTTATGCTGCCTGCCTGCCCGATGATCGCTTAGCAGGTGCTGCCAAAGTAACTCGGCTGGGCGTTGGTGAGTGGTGGCTAGAGGGCATTCGCGTTGCGCCTTCTTTACGCGGGCAGGGCATTGGGCGCGCTGTTCATGCCTATGGCGTGGCGCTTGCTGAAGCACTGCACCGTGCCACTGGTGAAACAGATGCCGAAGTGCGCTTTTGCACTAACCTCGGCAACACACCCGTTCACCGCATGGCAGCAACTTTCCAGTTCCGCCAAACCGCGCAGTTTTGGCGCTATAGCGCTTCTGTGCAGCCGAGCGATGCCCGTGCCGCCACCTTTCAACTGCTGGGCGCTGACCGTTTGCCCACATTGCGCGCCTTTTTGGATGCCTCACCGCACTATGCCAATGCACAACGCAGCAGCATTGAGACGCGCTGGGTATGCCGCCGCTTGACCGATGCCCGCCTGCAGACGCTGGCAGCGCAAAACATGCTGTGGTCTTGGCACGGCATTCACCACGACTCTGCACAGCTAGACGGTGTGCTGATCGGTGCCGTTGGCGCGCCTTACCGCGCTATGGAAGCCGTGTTCAACATCACATACCTTGATGCACGCGTTGGTGCGTTGGCGCTGATTGCTCAAGCAGCGCGTGCCTTAGGTGCTGCGCTGGGCGTTGATCAAGTGCGGCATATGATCTTGGCGCGTGGTGAGCGCCTAGTTGCCATTGAGCAAGCGGGCTGGCGGCGCCCCAAAGATGATAGCGGCAAAGCCTGTTTGTTCAGCCGCCCGCTCAGCCAGCCGATTGCATTTTCCCTGTAATTTCAAACCGAGTGATGTCAAACCCATTGAGAGGAAGTTTTAAGGATGCCTCGTACAACCATCAATGACCGTGCGCGTAAGGCGCGTATCCGTCAACGTGAAGCACGCCGCCTGCGCGTTCAACTGAACCAGATTGATGCGATGCCTGCTGCCCACATGCAAGCGCTTCAGCAAGTGGCAGAAGCTGCCGAAAAAGGCGCGCCATTAACGGCTGAAGGCGTTGCTTACGCCGCTGACCTGCTGAAGATGGGCGTTGTCCGCACTATAGACGGTAAACTCGTGCCGAGCCTGCTTGGTAGAGAAGTGTTGGCAGATGCTGCCGAAACGGAATAAGTTGCTCTATGAACAAAGATAAGAAGCTGCGTGAGGCAGACATCCTGCCCGAAGATAATCTGCCCACCGAAACGATTGCCGAGACTGAAAACTACTCGGTGTGGCTTTCGCAAGAGCCAGACGGTGAGATTCAGTATCATCTTGAACTGGGTGCCGGCAACATTACAGTTCACTTTTTCCAAGAGGAGTGGGACGAGTTTGTTTCGCTGATGCGGAATATTCTCGGCGCACAGTGATGCCTGCCCTGCCTGATGCACTGTGGCGTGCTGCGCTTAGCGAATTAGCGCGCCACTTGCCGCCTAGCGGCAGCACCTTGCACGTGCTGTATGTGGGTGCGCCTGATCAGGTGGCGGCTTTGGCTGCCCTGCGCGCCGATCTCGCCATTCATCAGCATGATCCACAGGCTGATCCTGATTTCCACTTCACAGCAGCGTATTTCGATGCAGTCTTTGTGCGCGGTGATCAGATCAGCCGCCACGCTGAAATACTTGGTGCGGTGCTGCCTGCCTTGCGGCTGGGCGGACGCCTCATCATGCTGGATGCAGCGGCAGATGCACCTGATCAGCCTGAGGCGCTTAGGGCGTGGCAAATTTCAGCAGCGCGGCAGGTGCGCCTTGCCGAAATGGTGCAGGTGTTGGAACAGGCAGGGTTTGTCCGCGTGTTGACCGAACGCCTGCTCGATGGTTTTGCTGTGCTAAGCCGCGGCGAACGCGATTATACGCACCTGAGCACGGTTGAGCGCGTTCAGATCACTGCCCAACGCGATGCAACGCCTGATCAGGAACTTACGCCACTGAAGGCAGCCGCCCTTGAGTCAGCCCTGCGCGGAAATTTCCTGTTTGTGTTGGTGCGGCAAGCAGCGCGCCGCCCCGCTTGGGAGACGCCAATCGCCGCGCAGCAGTGGCGCGCCCTGACTTTGGCGGAAGGCGATCAGGTGTGTTTGCCCGTCTTTAGCGCGCTGCCGAAAGCAGTTGCTTTTATGCAGGCAGCAATCAAGGCAAACACCTTCATCGGTGTGAACAAGATCGCCAAGTTTCCCAAAAGTGCTGTGCAGGCATGGCAAATTGACTGCTTACTGAACCCAACCTTTGGCGATCTGCACGAGTCGGGGCGTTTTCAGGCAGAAGGCGCGCCGCTGATCCTCGATCCACAGGCGGCTATCACAGGTGAGGAATAGGCACAAAAGGCAGCATAGCTGTTGACAGCCTTACGGATTATGCTATCATTGAAAATGTAATCCCGCGCAGCATTCTGCTCAAAACGGTCTTTAGCAAAACCACACAGGTAAATATGGTGCGGCTGCACGGCTAATCTCTCACCTCTATTGGTTGATTGAATACCAACGGCGCGTTGCGCCCCTTCAGAAGGTTTAACCAACAAACTGCCCCGGAGACACACACATTTATGGATATTGCAGAACTCGAACAGCAAACGTTGGACTCGCTCCGCACGTTGGCGCGGGATGCGAACATCGCAGGCTACAGCCGCCTAAAAAAACCTGATCTTATTTTGCGCCTGCTGCGCGACAAAGCAGAGAAGCAAGGGCATGAACTGCGCGGCGGCGTGCTGGAAATTATTGATGAAGGCATTGGTTTTCTGCGCTCTGAACATTATTTGCCCGGCCCTGAGGATATTTATGTGAGTCAGGCGCAGATTCGCCGCTTTGGCTTACGCACCGGCGATATGGTGGTTGGGCAGGTGCGCCCACCCAAAGATACCGAACGTTATTTCGGCTTACTGCGCGTGGAAGCAGTCAATGGGCTAGACCCAGAAGTTTCACGCGGGCGCGCTTCTTTTGAGAACCTAACGCCGATCTTTCCCAATGTGCGCTTCAACCTTGAGACCAATCCACGCATTCTCTCCACCCGTCTGCTGAACCTGATTGCACCGATTGGTAAAGGGCAGCGCGGGTTGATCGTCTCGCCGCCGAAGGCAGGCAAGACGACCGTCCTCAAAGAGATCGCCAATGCCATCAGCCGCAATTATCCTGATGTTCACTTGATGATCGTCCTCATTGGTGAGCGCCCTGAGGAAGTGACAGACATTGATCGCTCGGTTGAGGCGGAAGTGATCAGTTCTACCTTTGATGATCCCGTGACGCACCATGTCCGCGTGGCGGAGATGGCACTGGAGCGCGCCAAACGCTTGGTTGAGATCAAGCGCCATGTGGTCATCTTGCTAGATAGCATCACGCGCCTAACACGCGCCTACAACCTGACCGTGCCGCCGTCTGGGCGCACGCTAACGGGTGGTCTTGATCCGTCGGCGCTCTATCCGCCCAAGCATTTCTTTGGCGCGGCGCGCAATGTGGAAGAAGGCGGCTCGTTGACCATTGTGGCAACTTGCCTTGTGGATACGGGCAGCCGTATGGATGATGTGATTTATGAGGAATTCAAAGGTACCGGTAATATGGAACTAACGCTCAGCCGCCGCCTGCAAGAGCGCCGCATTTTTCCCGCCTTTGATATTGAGAAATCCTCCACACGCCGTGAAGAACTCCTGCTCGGTCCGGATGTGCTGGCGCGTGTCTGGACAATGCGCCGTATGGTTGGGCAGATGATGGCTGATCCACCTAACGGCGCAGGCATGGGCTTGGTCGGGGCTACGGAGGCAGTGGTGAACCGCTTGCGGATGACCGAGACCAACGAAGAATTTTTGGATACACTTGAAAAAGGCTGATCGAACTAGGCGGCGCTCCCTCTCAGCAGGCGCACGAGAGGGAGCAGCTTTGGGCATATCCTATCCCTAGCCGCAGGTCAGGCAAGGGAATCAGGGGTGATCTGGGAAGTCCTGCCCTGCTTGCGGGGCGGGATTGAGGGTGGGTAAAGCCTACATGCCTCCTCAGCGGCAAAACGGGGAAGGTGTGATCTAGTCGTGGCGGGTGAGCAGCACTGTGAACAAGCTCACCACGCCGATGATCTCATCTGTGGTGAAGGGCTTAACCAAATAGGCATCCACATGCAGCGCTTTTGCCGCCTTGCCGTGCGCCTCGGTTGCCGAAATGACGATCACCGGAATCTCGCCCAAGCGCGGATCAGCATCCAGCCATGCCGCCACTTCCTAACCGGTGACGTGCGGCATATTCAGGTCTAGCAGGATAATATCTGGCAGCGCGTTTTTATCACGCAGTTCGGTCAGTGTTTGGATAGCGACGCGCCCATCGCGGCAGTGCGTGACCTCAAAGCCTTCTTCTTGCAGCACAATTCGCAAGATGTTTGCTAAAGCGCGGTCATCTTCCGCGATCAACAAGCGTAGTTTTCGCATCATCCACCCCCCTTTACGCTAAGGAATAACGCGGCATTGGAGCATCTCATTAATCTTGCTCAACAGACGCCGCAGCTCTGCTTCTAAATCCTCGCCGATATCTTCAATCGTCACGGCGTCACGCAGCAGGTCGCGTGCGTCGCGCAGCGCTTCTTGCCCTTGCCGCAGCTTTGCCAAGCCATCGCGCACATCGGTGCGTGCTTCACGCAGTGCTGCACTGGAAAAGCCGATCTCCCAGCCAAAGGCAGCCGCAGCTTTGCCCAACGCCGCACGAAATTGATCAAGGCTGCTGTAGTGCCGCCGTGCGCCCTGCTGCAACCATTCTTGAATACCTTTACTTAACGTTGGTTCAACGGCAAAATCAAGCTGGGTGACATCTTTATAACGGCTTTCGACACCTGCCTGATCAGCAGGCTGTGCCACCAGGGTGCCTTTCTGTGGCGAAAGCCCGGTAAAGATTGGGTAGAGAATGCCCACACACAGGTTATGCAGATCGTTAATGATCTGTTGGGCAAGCGCCTGTCCGCTGTTTTCGATCAGGCGCGAACTGTTCCAATCAATCACCTTCAGATGCCGCCCATCCCAATAGACATGCTCCAGCTTGTGATCGAGGTAGATGATCTTTTGGCGGTGTGCGTGCGCCAGCACTTCGGCAAACTGATAGGCGAGATCAATGCCTTCTTCGGTAGGCAACCGCCAGCGTGCGCCGGGCGCATTGGGCTTCATCACATAGAGCAGGCTATCGGTGCGCGGCAAGTTTTCCAGTGCAAGGTAGGGGCGCCAGCCGCGCCCGGCATAACGGAAAGCGCCTTGTCGGAAGGTATCCACATTCAAGCCGTAGGATTCTATCTCGCCACCGCGTGGGTTCTCATCCCGCGCCGAGATGTAGCCGCAATCATAGAGGCGCACCACATTGGGCGAAACCACCATCCGTAGCAGCAAGTCCGCCTCGTTGATGAACGCCATCGCTTCCATACGTGGCGGTGCATCATCATTCACCACATGCTCAAGGCGCATCACTTTGAAGGCAACTTGCCGTCCGTCCCGTTTATCGGTTGCTTCATAAACGCGGGCATAATGTCCCGGCGCAAAAGTATCTATGGTGTTGCCAATTTGGTAGAGATCGTTTAGCAGTGGCACGGTGTCAAGTCCTTTGGGCTATTCGGGCTTTTGCAGCCAGACGCGCAGCGAATTCACCTTGACGATCATGCCACCTGTTGAAGTGTACAGGTACAAGCTGATCGGCACGTCGGGTGCGTAGGCAGCGTTGGATTGCCCTAACAACTGCCCATCAAGGTATAGCGAGAGTGTGCGATCTGCGCCGCGTGCAATGGCTGCCTTAACGATGAGTGGGCTAACAGGCAGTTGAGTCTTTTGCAGGAAGTTGCCATTCAAGTTGATGCCAAAATTGGCGATCTGCTCTTGGATTAAGCGTGCTTCCACCGCCGCACGCTGCCCTTGCAGCGATTCCATGCCCGCACCAAAGACTACCTGACCCGTTGGCAGCAGGCGCGGCTCGTAACTCACCAACTCCAGTTCAACTTCCATACGGCGCAGATAGCGCGCAGCCTCTGTGCCAAAGAGTGGTGTTAGCAGTTCAGGCCCAAGGCGGACAAGCGGTGCGCGCCCACTGGTGCGCGTTGGGTTGCCAATGATCCAGGCGCCTTCCTGATACGAAAACCAGTCAGAATCCCACGTGCGGCGCGCCGCGTCCAACGTCAGAAGCGCTGCCAGCACATCATATTCGCCACTGCTGGCATCGGGCGGCAAGGTTGGCAGCGCGATAGACGGATTGGTTGGTTCGGGCGAGGCGCCAGCACTCAGGGTTGGGATCAGCGTTGGCGTGAGGGCGGCTGCCAGCGTTGACGGTGAGAGCAGTTCGCCCGTCGGGATCGGCGTTGGCGTTGGCACAGAAGACTCAGGCGTGAAGGTATGGCTTGGTGTGAGCGTTGGCACGGTTGGAGTCACGGTTGGCGGCACAACGCTCGGCAGATCAACAGTCGGCGGCTGACCAATGGGCGCGCCCAAGCCAGCAGGTGTGGCGCTTGGCGTGGGTAGTGCATCGCTGCCGGCGCTACCACTCAATAACATCAGCAAGGCAGCAATGATTGCCACCACACCAAAGGCGCCGATCATCAACAGCGGCACAGTATCGCGGCGTGTGCGGCGCTCAGCGCGTCGCTCTAACTGTGCCACATCTGCCTCCGGCGCGCTGATCACCTCTGGTTGCAGCGGCTCAGGGGTTGGCACGGCAGCGGTCGTGGCTGTGCTGCGGCGCGGCGCGGGCATTGGCGCGGCATCCGCCAGCGCGTCAAGGTCAGTGGCAGCCGCTGGCTCATAATCGGTGAAGCGCGCTTGGTAACGCGGTAGGTCAGGCTCTGGCTCTGGCATACGCTGTACAAGGGTGCGCCAGTGCCGCAGAATGGGCAAAGCAGGCTGCCGATCAATAAAGAGCGAGGCGAAATGCCCTTCAAACAGGCGCAGCTTTTCGTCTTTACTTAAGGTCGGGTCAGTATACAGATCGCGCACAGCGAGATATGTATCACGCCATTGGCGCAGTTGGGCAGTATACGGTTCGCCCAAATCGCGCCGCGTGATGTCCACAAATTTTTGGTGCGCCTCAGCGATCTCAGGCTTGGGTGTATCTGAGGGTGCCAGCGCCTCTTCTTCAATCAGGCGGCGCCCTTGCGCCAAATATTCGGCGGCGTCTGCCAATTCTTGCAACCAGCCTTTGAAGCCATCCAAAGGTTTGCTAAGGGCAATTTCAGCGCCAACGGCACGCTCTAGCGCAGAGTCAAGCTGGCTGCGTGCGGCGCGAAAATCGCCATCGTGCCAGCGGCGCAAGGCGTCTTCTAGGGCGCGGATGGACTGATCGGCGCTCTCTAGCTGCGTGGCAGCCAGCGGCGCACGGACGGCTTGGCGCGTCTCGGCGATGGTGGCAACGCTGCGTGTTTCGTTCAGGGCGCGCACCGCTTCCAGCACCAATTGGCGGCGCGTGATGGCAGTCTCTAAGGTTTGGAAGGCGGGATGGTTGCGCGCATTGGGCAGCGCTTTGGCGGCGGCTTCTTTCCAAGTGTTGGCATCTTCAAAGTGTTCGCGCTGCAAGGCGAGAATGCCGCGCAGCACATAGTCGAAGAACAGCACGCGCACAGCAGCAGCGCTAGAATCGCGCAGCGGCTCCACCACGCCTTTCACCATCGCCTTCAGGTAGATTTGCATGTTGGGCATTTGTGTGGCGAAGGTTTGGCGGGCGGCTTCTTCTTCGGGCAGAAAGAGCGCACTCACACGGCGCAGCGCTGCCTCAGTCTGCGGTGTGGAGGTGGCGCCATCACGCTCTAGCCATGTGTCCAGCGCTTCGCTCAGGCTGATTAAGCGACGGGCAGCCAGCTTTTCAGCATCGGTCAGGGCGTAGTCGGCGGCGCGCTTGCCGCTGTGCAGCGATTCAGCCGTGCGTCCGCGATCCCAGCCTTCCCACCCTTCGGCAAGCGCTTTGCCAAAGGGCGCGTTCGGGCTAAGGAACTCCACACGCGGCGCGTCTTCCATGCGGCGGGCATATTCATCAAACCAATAGGCGATGTTCGGGCTGAGCGAGCGCACCGCCGCCGCAGCCGCCTTACAATTCTCTAGGGCGGGACGTTTGCCACCCAGCGCAATCGAATCGGCAACGCGCAGCCATGCCGCGTTAGCCGCTTCCAGATCGCGCAGAATGCCTTGAAAGCGCGGGTCGGTCACTTCGGCGGCGTAGGGGGCAAGGCGCTGTGCGGCATGACCTAAAAAGTCGGTGATATCGCTGCCATCGGCGGCGGGTGTGTAGGCGCGCAAGGACTCAAGGTCGGCGTGAAAGGCATTCAGCAGGTCGTTCAGTGGCTCAAAAGCGGTGCTGGTTGGGTCAATGGCGTGGGCGTGCCACAGCGCGCTGCCGGCGCGGGAAGGGTTGCTAAGGGCGTTTTGGGCGGCAACTTCCAGCAGATCAATAATGGCATCGGCGGTGTGGGCAGCATGGCGCGCTGTTTCTAGGGCGCTCTCCATGCCGCGCAAATCTTCCTCAAGGGTGGCTAAGCCATCCGCAGCGCGCTGATAGTGGCGCAGCAAATTTTGCAAGCCCGCGGCGGGCGTTTCTTCAAGGCGGGCTGTAATTTGGCGCAGCACATTTAGGGTGCGGCTGGCACTTGGCGCATTGCTCAGCAACTCTGCAAGGCGGGCAAGGTGCGGGCGCAGCAGCACGACGGCGGGCAGCCGTGCGCTGAGCCGTTCTGCCAACAATAATTGCACATGGCGAGCATTATCACGCGGATCGGGTGTGGTCAGCAAGGCACGCGCTGCCGCCTGCGGATCATCGCGCAGCAAGGCGTCTAGGGCGGGCGTGAAGCCTTCGGGCTGAAGCGGTGGCGTATCGCGTCCGAGCAGTTCGCAGGCATCTTGCAGGAAGTGCAGCATCGGGTGCAGTTCTTCGCTGCTGCGCGTTAGCAGGTCGTCAATCAGATCGGCGGCGCGAGCCAGGTTGCCGCTTTCAAGGTAAATCCGCACGGCGTCTAGGTCAGCTTGCAGCGCGAGCTTGCTCAGGCGGCGGTCAATTTCTGCTTCCAGCTCACGGGCGGGCGGATAGCCGACATCGGCACGGCGCGCCTCAGTGAGCCAAGTTCGGAGTTCCTCAAGCTGGCTTTGGCTGCTGACGCTGGGTAGGCGCGCACGCACACGCTCAATGAGTGCCTCGCGCTGTTTCTGGAGTGGGCGGCGTACCTCTGCCAGATCGCGGCGCAGATCGGCAATATCCGCGTAACGAGCGGCGGGATCGGTGTTCACGGCGCGGCTGATGATCGTCTTTAAGCGTGCAGGCACATTTTCAGGCAGCGTGTCCACCGCCTCAGGATGGTTCAGATCAAAGCGGCGTCCACTGCTAAGCAGAAAGTAGAGCAGTTGTCCTACCTGGACAATATCGCTGTGGCGCGTAACGTGGCTCGTATGGGCATGGTCAGACTCTAGGAAAACAGCGTTGCCCCAGTCAATCATCTTGAGCAGATATGCTTCACGATCCCAGAAGAGGTGCTTGGCGTCCACATCGTTATAGACGATGCGCTTATCATGCGCCGCCTGCAACAGATCGAGCAAGCCCTCAAGGATAATCAGCAGTTCAAGGTCGGGCAGGCGTTCGCCCTGTGCGGCAAGGGCAAGCGTCAGGGCTTCGATGGTCTCGCCCGTCGCCATCTCAATCACGATGTATTGGTGTGTTTGCCCGCCCACGCGAAAGGTGCCGCTGTGCAGCAATTCGCACAGCACCGGATGCCCGCTGAGCAGCTCTAAGGCGCGTTTTTCATTGAGGATGCTCAGCTCTTGCCCGGCGCGGATAGGCGGTGCATCTTGCAGGGCAGGGCGCTTGATCACGCATGGGCGATCATTGGCTTGTGTGTCGTAGGCGCGCAAGGTTTCGCCGCTGCGCCCACGCGGATAGATATGATCGTAACGGTAGCGATTATCAAATAAGCTATCGGGACGGCGCCCAGTGACAGGACGTGGCATTTACACTACGCCTCATTTCAATGCCGCGAGTCGGTGTGTTTGGCTGCCTATTGTACGCCAGAATGCTAATGTTTCAAACAAAAGCGATAACGGACAATGCCTAAATGCACCTAAGCAGGGCGTGAGTCTTCGCCCTAAAAACCTTGACTCTGCCGCATTTTATGCTGAAATAGGAGCGTTAAGAATGGCGCATACTGCCTTTGAGGTGGTGCGCCCCAACATAGGAGTTACCCATGCTTCACGAAGCAGAGCATCTCTTAAAAGAGTTCGTTGCCTACATAGAAGACGCCGAAAAGCGCCAGAATGTGCTGTCGCTCTACCTTTTGGTAGACCCTTCTGAGGAGGCGAATCAGGCTGATACGCCCGCGTGGCAAATCTTTTTGCGGAATGCCCTCACCGAAATCGAAAACCAGCTTGCCCCAGAGCAAGTCAAACAGTGGAAAACCGTTCGCTTGTCGGATACTTCTGAGAAAACCGAGTGGGCGCGTGTGCGGCTGCGCCTTGAGAATTACCTCGATAGCTACCGCGCACAGGGCAAAACGTTGGTGCTGTTCATCAGCCCAGAGCAGTTGCTTGCCTACGAACTGCCGGTGCGTTTGCGGAATCATGCCCACTATGGCTGGATGCAGATCAAAGACTTTCTGTACGCCCTTGATGAGTATGAGCAGCACCTGATCGTGTTGTTTGCACAGGATAAGGCGCGTGCGGTCAGCTTGTTCTTAGGCGCTTCCGCCACTGATGTCACCGCCAACCTTGACCAAACCTGGCAGCGCAAGGACAGCCGCAAGACGGCACATGCCGCGCAAATTGCCCGCCGCAACGATGAACTTGATCGGCGCTTTGCACGCTACATCGCGGATGAGATCAACCAATACTTTGTGGAAGATCAGGACGTGGATCGTGTTGTGCTGGGTGGCAATGTGCAGTTGGCACACGCGGTGCGCGCCTTCTTGCACCCTTCCGTTGCGCGCAAGGTGATCAGCGTCGCCAAGATTCCCTTTGAGGCAGCGCCGCACGAGATTGCCGATCTGATCCGCCAAACTGCCTACACAGCTGAACGTGATCACGAACTGCTCTTGGTGCAGGATACGCTCGGCATGGCAAAGGCGGGCAAACGCGCTGCGCTTGGCTTGGCAGATGTTAATCAGGCGTTGGAGATGTACGCCGTAAGCCTGCTGATCCTGCCCTATCCGATTGAGACGCCCATCCTGATGGGCATTGTGGATGAGCTGCTGGTCAAGGCGCTCTACAGCGGCAGCCAGATTGAATTTGTGCGCGGTGAGGCGGCTGAACTGCTCTTGGCGGAAGGCGGCATCGCGGCACAGCTCTACTACACCATTAGCTGAAACTGTTTTGAGGTGTGCGGAATGCCTCCGCACGCCTTATCTCTCAAGTTGTCTCACGCCGCTGCGAGTGCTAAGATCGGGCTGACGATAACCAAGCTATCCCAAAAGGTAAGTCACCCCATTATGATTCAAGTACGCGAACTGGCGACCCTTTCGCCCGATGAGCTGACGCTGATTATGCGCCGCGCCGAGCAGGATATCACCTCGCTGCTGCCGCAAGCGCAGCACGTGGTCGAGTCGGTACGTCAAAACGGCGATGCCGCACTGGTTGACTATGTGCGCCAATTTGACGCTAAAGACTACACCGCCGCCGATCTGCGCGCCAGCGACGAAGATTTCGAGCGCGCCTACGCCGAAGTGGGCGAAGACGTTGTGGCTGCCATTCGGCACGCGCACGCCAACATTCAGCGCTTCCATGCCGAGCAAATGCCCGAACCGATGTGGTTTATGGAAGTGGAGCAGGGCATTATGGCGGGTGAAAAAATTACGCCAATTGCTAGTGCGGGACTGTATGTGCCACGTGGCAAGGGCGCTTTTCCCTCTGTGATGCTGATGCTGACCGTGCCGGCAAAGGTTGCAGGCGTGCCGCGCATTGTGGTCATCACACCGCCGAATCCGCAAGGCAAGGCAGACCCTGCCGCTTTAGTTGCCGCTGATATTGCCGGCGTGCGCGAAGTGTATGCCGTCGGTGGCATGGCAGCAGTGGCGGGCTTGGCGTTTGGCACACAGACCTTGCCGCGTGTCAGCAAGATTATCGGGCCTGGCAGCAGCTATGTTTCAGCGGCAAAGCGCCTGCTCTACGGTGTGGTGGATGTTGGGCTGCCTGCTGGACCGAGTGAGTCGATCATCTTGTGCGACGAGACGGCTGATCCGCGCCTTGCCGCGCTCGATCTGTTGGTGGAGGCTGAACACGGCGCCGAATCAGCCGCGCTGTTGGTGACGCACAGCCGTGCCGTAGCGGATGAGGCACTGCGCCTGCTGCCAAGCTACATCGCCGAACTGCCCGAATGGCGGCGCACATTTATCGAGAGCGTCCTGAGCAGCTATGGCGGCATTCTACTCACAAACAGCCTTGAAGAATCAATCGCCTTTGTGAACGACTATGCGCCGGAACACCTTGAAGTCCTCACCGCTGATCCGTTCAGCACGCTCAACCGCATCCAAAACGCGGGCGAGATTTTGCTGGGCAGCTACACGCCGATCCCAATCAGCAACTACACGCTTGGCTTGAACGCCATCCTGCCAACGGGCGGCTTTGCGCGTTCGTTTTCATCGGTCAGCGTGTGGGACTTTTTGAAGCGCAGTGGTATTGGGTACTGCAACCGTGAGGGCTACGAACGGCTGCACAACACAACGGTAACACTCGCCGATTATGAGGACTTCCCGGCGCACGCGATGGCGCTTCGCAAGCGGCGCGCTTTGTGGGGCGAATAAACGAGAACAGGCGGGAAGGCTATTCCCGCCTGTTTGTTTCCTTCAAAAAGTACCCGCTATGCCGTGTGAACGCGGTGTTTTGAACCTGCTTTCGCAGGTGGGTCATCTCGCCAGCCTTCACGCCTTGACTATTGTCTATCGCGCTAGGGCTGGATGTGAATGCCCGTCAGATGGGTGTTGGCTCAAAACTTAGGGTGCGGCATCACGCACACAGCAGGCACATCGTTTTTATACCACGTCGAGTGTGCCTTGTAAAGCCTAATTTGTTAAGGCTCAGCCAAGCGTAGGTAAAGAAATGCCCCGTTAGGGCGAACGGCATCGCTCACGCCGACTCAGGCACAGGCTCGCCGGCATAGGCAAGGATGATCTGGCTGCGCGGAATGCCTGCTTGCAGCAGGGCATCTACCAGTGGTTTATCATTCTGGTCGCGCTCAATGATGATCGTGTCCGCTAGAACGCGCACCAGAAGACTGATGAATGAATTATTCTGCGGCTTGACGATGGTCACAACCGATAAGATCGTATTGTCTTCACTGTGCATCAGGCGGCTATCACTGTTCAAGCCCTTCTTTGCATAACTCAACAGCGCTGCGCGGACAGTTTCAATTAGGGAATCCATCGCACAATCTCCTCCCGATCAGCGTCAAAGATAAGTAGTGGTATCCGATGATGACTAAGTGCTAATTGTCCTATTTTCTCACTGAGAATACCTGCATAAGATTGTACAGAAACAGCGAGATAAAGGATAAAAGGTAAATTAGCGTTCGCCAATGCCAGCCGATATAACGCAATTTTTCCTAATGCATTTGCCAGCGCCTCCACTGCTGAATCAACTTCAGCAAGTTCTTTAACCTCAACAAGGATAGTAAGGCGTGGATCGACTTTGCTTGCCTGAAGATCAACCCAGAGATTACGCTGATCAATCGTCAGAATGAACTGATCAGTTTCGATTATCCACCCATCCTTGATAAGCGCACGCTTCACCGCGTCGTGATAGCGATCTTTGGCAGGCATCGCTCACGCCGACTCAGGCACAGGCTCGCCGGCATAGGCAAGGATGATCTGGCTGCGCGGAATACCTGCTTGCAGCAGGGCATCTACCAGTGGCGGCTCGTTGTCGTCCTGCTCAATCAGGATTGTTTCGCCCAACAGCCGCACAAAAATGCTTGTATGCACTTCCCGCTTACCCTGCGTAATTGCAATATCTGTAACTACAAAAACATTGGCTTCTGCATTGACCGTCAGAAAAGCGTAGCCACCTAAGCCTTCACCTGCGAAGCGCTCTAAGCTGGTTATCAGGCGTTGTTTGAGGGAATCCACTGCACAACTTCCTCGCGTACTAGATCAACAATAAGCAGGTTCAGTGCTGCCTCACGGCGCGTCCATTCACCAATAGGCTCATCAAATAGTGTAGCATAAATTGCATTCGGCACGGCAAGATAAAGTGGCAGATGTCCCATTTCGCGGAAACGCAGTGCTGCACGGTAAACAATGTATTGACCAACAGCCTGGGCAAGTGCCTCAACAGGTGAGGCGTATGCTTGAAAGCCTTTGACCTCTACCAAGATAGTACTGATTTCGGGTTTGCTAATGTGTAGATCAATCCACAGGCGGCGTGTGCCAAAGCGGATGAAGACTTGTTCCTTTTCAATGCGCCAGCCATCCTTGACGAGCGCTCGCACTATGCTAGGGTGGACAACATCTTCTGTGGGCATCGCTCACGCCGACTCAGGCACAGGCTCGCCGGCATAGGCAAGGATGATCTGGCTGCGCGGAATGCCTGCTTGCAGCAGGGCATCGAGTACAATCTTGTCGTTCTGATCACGTTCCACAATGATGTACTCATCCAGCATCCGCACAATCAGGCTGGTATCAGAAAAGTGCTTACCCTTCATCTGCGAAACGATCACAACCGTGAAAAGCGTGTTATCTTCGCTCTGCGTCAGATAGCCTTGACTGTTCAAGCCCTTGCGCGCATACCCTGCTACCACTTCCCTAACCGTTTGTTTTAGAGAATCCATCGGATGATTTCCTCTCGTTCGGGATCGAACACTACAAGCAAAATATGCCCTTCTTGAATGGCACTTTGCCCCATCAACTCGCTTAAAAAGCCTTGATAAGCAGCACCAGAGACCGCAAGATACAGCGGCATATCTATTTCTGCCGCCTTGAGCGCAAGGCGATACAAGAATATTTCCCTATGGCATTTGCCCATGCCTCAACTGGTGATAATACAGAATCTAGTGCCTTTACTTCCACAAAAATGCTTCCACCAGCCTCCCTTTTAGAGGCTCGGAGATCAACCCATAAATAACGCTCACCGAAGGTAAGTGTGACTTGCTCATCTTCAATCACCCACCCATCCTTGATAAGCGCACGTTTTACCGCGTCGTGATAGCGATCTTTGGCAGGCATCGCTCACGCCGACTCAGGGACAGGCTCGCCGGCGTAGGCAAGGATGATCTGGCTGCGCGGAATGCCTGCTTGCAGCAGGGCGTCTACCAGTGGCGGCTCGTTGTCGTCCTGCTCAATCAGGATTGTTTCGCCCAACAGCCGCACAATCAAGCCACTGCGAACAATCCGCTGTCCATTAAAATTCAGCACAAAGATGATCGTCCAGGCAGGCTGTACAGCATCGGCGATTAAATAGCTGTAGCCGTTAACACCACGTCCAACATAAGTGCTAACCGCTTCATGGATGGCTGCTGTCAATCTATCCATTGTGTAATAACCTCACCCGCTATATCATAAACGATCAGGTGCAATGGTATCATACGCCGCAAAACTAAGCCTAGCGATTCGCTAAAAATTTGGCGGTGTGTGCGGCTTGGAATCGCAAGGTAAAGCGGTACTTGTGTTTGTGTTGCGATCAATGCTGCTCGATAGATCAGATATTTGCCGATAGCATTGGCAAGGTCTTCAATAACAGACTGCCCACTGAAACTTTTGATCTCTACCAAAGCGCGCCTTTCGCCTGCCTCATTTTCAATATGCAGGTCAACCCACAATTGGCGTGTTTCTGTGCCAATGAAGTAATTTTCATCCAGAATGTGCCACCCATCCTTGATAAGCGCACGCTTCACGGCGTCGTGATAGCGATCTTTGGCAGGCATTCACCCTTCTCCATTACCCTTAAGTATGCCACGCTTTTTGCAATCGGGAACTTTCTTCACCTATTGCGCGTCTCTCTGCATTAGAATGTTTGTAGATGTCGTCTGCGTAAGGAGAGCCTTTTGTATGCCTACCTTCAAACCTATCCGCCGAGTGTTGTTGACAGCACTCGCACTCAGCTTGATACTAACCAGTATGAGTACTATAAACGCACAGACTGACCTTAGCGCACCGCGCATCCTCGCCAGCTATCCCGCCCAGCGCGAGATCGCCCCGCCAACCAGCATCGTACAGATCGTCTTTGATCAGCCAATGGATCGCGCCAGTGTCGAGGCGGCGTTCGTCATTGATCCGCCGGTGAACGGCACGCCGCGCTGGATGGACGACCAGACCTTCACCTTTACACCCGCTGCACCGCTGCCACGCGGCACTGAATATGTCATACAAGTTGGTACGGGGGCGCAATCCGCCCAAGGGCTTGCCCTAGAGACGCGCTTCCGCCTCAACTTTCAGATTGCGCCCAACCTGAGCGTGAATCAGGTCATCCCTGCGCCTAACGCCGAAAACATCGAGGCAGGCGCCACGATCACGGTCGTTTTTGATCGCCCTGTCGTGCCGCTGACCACCACCGGCGATCAGGCGAATCTGCCACAGCCGCTTAGCTTTGAGCCGCCTTTAGAAGGCACAGGTGAATGGATCGGCACCGCGATCTATCAATTCACACCCAAGACCGCGCTCAATGGCGGCACGCTGTATACTGCTACGCTCAGCGCCGACCTAACTGATCTTGACGGCAGCTCACTTGGCGCGCCTTACACTTGGCAGTTCCGCACCATTCCGCCGCAAATTTTGAGCATTTCACCGCAGGGCGACTCCGTCCCGCTTGAGAGTGAGATCACGGTACGCTTCAACCAGCCGATGGATGAGGCGAGTCTGCGTGAGGCATTCACACTGCGAAATGCCGCTAACGGCGCGAACGTTGCTGGTGTGCTGACCCTAGACGGTGGCACGCTCCTGCGCTTCAAGCCATCCTCACAGTTAGCGCTCGAAACGCCCTATCAGGCGAGCGTTAGTGCTGCTGCCCGCAGTGCCAACGGGCAAGCGATTCTGACCAATCCGCAGACGTTCAGCTTCCGCACCGTACCCTATCCGCGTGTGCTGAGCAGCTATCCTGCCAATGGCGCACGCGACGTACCCAGTGGCAGCGGCATAAGCATCACCTACAGCACAATCATGGATCAGAACAGCTTCAAGGATCGCATCAGCGTTGATCCAAAGCCTGAGCGCCTGAGCATCAGTGCTGGTGGCAACACGCTCTATATCAACTTCCCGTCGCTGCCGGATACGGATTACACGATCACGGTTGCAGCAGGTGTAGCCGATATGTATGGCAACGTGGTTAACGAGCCGTTCGTGCTGCGTTACCGCACCGCGCCCACTGATCCGCAACTCACCTTGCCCTTCCGCGATTGGATCAGCGTCACCAATGCCTACCGTCCCCAGACAACACTTCCCGCCGTCAGCCTGAACCTGAGTGCTATTGAAGTGACGTTGGGCGCCCTGACCCTTGATGAGTTGATAGCGCTCAGTGGTAATACATACTATCCAAACCTGCGCGATTACAAACCACCGCGCATTACGCGCCAATGGTCGCAGCCAGTAGAAGCTGTTCGCAACCGTTTTGTCCAAACCACCATCAACTTGGCAGAAGGCGATGGCAAACTGGCGCCCGGTATCTACTTCACCGAATTCTTTGCACCAGAGTTCCGCCGCTTGTTCATGCCCAACCTGCGTGAGCCGCGCCAACAGATTTTGGTGGTGGCAACTGCCAACCTGACTGTGAAACAGGCGCCAAACGCGCTCTATGTGTGGGCAAGCGACCTTGCCACAGGCGCACCGCTTGCCGATCAGCCAATCAGCCTCTACAGTAACGGACGCAAAGTGGCTGAAGCACGCACCGATGCCGATGGCTGGCTGGCGTTTGAGGTGCGGAACGCACACAGCAACTATAACGGCTTCTGGGTGACGTTAGAAGGCGATGGACGCTTTGGCATCGCGCACACCAACTGGCGCAGCCAAGACTTTGAGCCATACCGCTTTGAGGTGCAGGCTGATTTTGAGCCAATCAAAACCGTCACCTACCTCTACACGGATCAGCCAATCTACCGCCCGGCACGCCCGGTCTACTTCCGCGGCGTGGTGCGGAATCAGGCTGACGTGACCTTTAGCGTGCCGCAAAACGAACCGATTCAGGTCATCATCAACGATCCGAACGGGCGCGAAGTCTACAACCAAACGCTGATGCTGAACGAATACGGCGCCTTTAGTGGTCAGTACGACTTGCCACAAGACGTAATGCTAGGTGGCTACAGCATTCGCACCCAATTCCGCAATCAACAGAGCTCCCTCAGCTTCACAGTTGCCGAGTTCCGCCCGCCCGAATTCCTCACCACAGTCACAACAGAAGCAGCCCGTTATGCCGATAGTGACCTGATCAAGGCGACGATTGAGTCCAAGTTCTTGTTTGGCGGTGGCGTCGGTGGCGCAGCCGTGCAGTGGCAAGTCGTGGCGGATGTGGGCTTTTTCGGCAATCCGCGTGATCCGCGCATCCTGTTTGGCGATGAATTCATTGGCTATTACGGCGGCTATCAGCGTGTGGTCGCTAGTGGCAGCGGCACGCTTGATCCGCTGGGGCGGCTCGAAATCAGCTTCCCCGCCGATCTGGGCGAGAACAAATTCACGCAACAGTTCACCCTTGAGGCAACCGTCACTGATATTTCTAACCAGAGCATTAGCGGGCGCACCACGGTCACTGTTTTCCCGTCAACGGTGTTGGTCGGCATCAAGCCTGAGAAATACGTTGGTGTGGCAGGGCAGCCGCAAACTATCAGCGTTTTCACAACCAACTGGGACGCCGCACCTGTTCCCAACCAAACAGTCACCGTTAAAGTGACTGAAACAGCGTGGCTGCAAGACTCAAGCACATTGGAGTGGTCGCAAAAGCGCTCCCTCCTCAAAGAGGAACGCCTGATCACCGATGCTGAGGGTAAAGCAACCTTCACCTTCACGCCTGAGCGCGGTGGTTTGTTTGAGATCAGCGCCGAAACACGCGACTCGCGGGAGCGCCTAGCAATCAGCCGCTTCACGCTGTGGGTGCAGGGCAAGAATGCCATTCAGTGGCGGCACGATGATCAGCGCTTGCAGTTGGTGGCAGACCGCAAAGATACCTACCCGATTGGCGAGACCGCCAGCGTCCTGATCGTCTCTCCCTACACCGAAGCGGTAACGGCGCTCATCACCGTCGAGCGTGCCGACATCCTGAAGCGCGAACTGGTGACCTTTGAAGGCAGCTATACCTACGAACTGCCCATCGAAGGCATCCATGCACCTAATGTCTATGTGTCCGTTGTTTTGCTGCGCGCCGGTGGCGCCAATGCCGCCCTTGTGCCTGAACTGCGCTACGGGCTGATTAACCTGAATGTGGAAGTGCAGCAGCAGTTGAAGATCACTGCGACGCCTTCCGACAAACTGGCAGAGCCGAAAAAGACGATCACCTTTGACCTGAAGGTTACCGATCTGCGCGGCGAGCCTGTGCAAGCCGAACTAGGCTTGGCGCTGACCGATCTTGCCACGCTGAGCGTTGGGGCGCCAAACAGCATCTCGATCTTTGACGCCTTCTGGCGTGTGCGCGGACTCTCGATCAGCACGCTTGCCACGCTCAATCGTCTGCTGGATGGCATCACGCCGCAAGGCGAGATTATGTCGAGAGACTTTGCCTTCATGCGAAGTGACGCTGCGGAAGAGTCCGCCGGTGGTGCCGCGCCGCCACCTATGGCATCCCCGCCCGGACAGGCTGCTGATGCAGATGATGAAAAGGCGCAGAGTGCCACGCCCGATATCCGCACCAACTTCATTGATACGCCGTTGTGGCTGCCAAGCGTGGTAACGGCTGCGGATGGCACGGCACGCGCCACCACCACCCTGCCGGATAACCTGACCACCTGGCGCTTGGACGTGCGCGGCATCTCGGCACAAACCTTCGTTGGCGATACAACACTGGACATCATGTCCACCAAGCCGCTCTTGGTGCGCCCTGCTACGCCGCGCTTCTTCGTGGTTGGCGATGAGGCAGAGTTGGCTGTTGTGGTCAACAACAACACGGATAGCGACCTTGAGACGACGGTCAGCCTGATCGCGGAAGGCGTCACGTTGCGCGCAGAGGCACAGCAAGTTGTCACGGTGCCTGCCAACGGACGGACTCGCGTCACGTGGCTGGCTGTCGTGGGCGATGTTGAGGCGGTTGACCTGACCTTTAGCGCGGTCAGCGGTCAGTTTGGCGATGCCAGCAAGCCCGCCGTTGGGCTAGGCGATGCGCGCCTGCTGCCCGTCTACCGCTACCTGACGCCTGACTACGCCAGCACGGCCGGCGCACTGCGCCAACCGAGTACGCGCACCGAAGGCATTCTTGTGCCAAGCGTTGCGCTTGCGCCAAGCGGTACGCTCAGCTTGCGGCTCAGCCCGTCGCTGGCAGCCTCCACGTTGGATACGCTGCGTGCATTGGAAAACTTCCCCTACCAATGCCTAGAGCAGACCGTTTCGCGCTTTTTGCCGAACGCAGTCACCTTCCGCGCCTTGCAACGGCTCGGCTTGGCAGATGAAGCGCTGCGTGCCGATCTTGAGAAGGCAATCCGTGAGGCGCTGCTCAAGCTGAGCCTTGAACAGAAGCCCGACGGCGGCTGGGGCTGGTACTACAACGAGGAATCCAGCACGTTGGTCACTGCCTACGCCCTGCTTGGCTTGGTCGAGGCACGCGATTCCGATCTGCAAATTCCCGCCGAGATGATCAACCGTGCGGTTGCCTTCCTGCAAACACGCCTGCCCGCCTTCACGCAAAACACGCCTGAGTGGGAACTTAATCGCGGCGCGTTCATCCTCTATGTGCTGGCGCGTTCGGGCAACACCAATATACAGGCGCTTGAAGCGCTCTTTGTGTGGCGCGAGAAGATGGCGCTCTATGCACGTGGCTTCTTGGCGCAGGCATACGGACTCTCCCGCGATGCACTCGGCTTCCAAGATAAGATTGAGACACTGCTCAGCGATATTCAATCTGCTGCAATCGTCAGCGCGACGGGCATTCACTGGGAAGAAGGGCGCCGTGATTGGTGGAACTGGGGCAGCGATACGCGCACCACAGCAATCCTACTCCAAACGCTAGTCGCCTTCACGCCTGAGAGCGAGCTGATCCCGAACGTGATCCGCTGGCTGATGGTGGCACGCCGCGCCGATGCATGGGAAACTACCCAAGAATCAGCATGGGCAGTTATGGCGCTAACCAGTTGGATGAACGTTAGCGGCGAGTTGAAAGCGAACTACACCTACACGGTTGGGCTGAATGGCGAACAGGTTTTTGAAGGTGTGGGCAACGCTGAAACGCTTAAAAAGACCGAGACGCTCAACATTGATGTTGCCGATCTGCTGCGTGAACAGGTCAATCGCCTGGCGTTCCAGCATGGTGAGGGCGAAGGCGCGCTTTACTACACAGCGACCTTGCACGTTAAGCAGCCTGTGGAGGCTGTGCAGCCAACAGATCGCGGCATTCGGCTCGTCCGCACCTACTACGATGCCGAAGGCAAGCCGATCACAGAGGCAAAGGTTGGCGATGTGATCACCGTTGCGCTGGAGATCACGGCGGCGAACGACCTCTACTACGTGGTCATCAACGACCCGATCCCGGCTGGCACGGAGGCAATTGATCGCTCACTGCAAACCAGCGCCCAGATCGGGCAGCGCCCAGAGCTAATCCCAACCGATAAGCCGTACCGCTTTATGTGGGGCTGGTGGTACTTCAGCGATACGCAGCTACGCACGGAGAAGGTGGTGCTTTCTGCCAGCTACCTGCCGCGTGGCAGCTACCGCTATGTCTATCAGGTGCAGGCAACCTCAGCAGGCACTTACCGCGTTATCCCACCCAATGGGAATGAGTTCTACTTCCCAGAGGTGTTTGGGCGCGGTGCCGGCAGCCTGTTCACTGTGAAGCCATAACCTAGCACCGAACTCTCGTGAAGCGCGCCCGATCCAACGTTCTGGATCGGGTGCGCTGCCTTTATGCCTGCTTGCCGCTGCGCGAAGCGCGCACAATCGCGCCGTCACGCACCAACGCTATCATGGTGTTGATGTAAGTGTAGAGGACGCTATCTTCTTGGATGAACGGCACATGCTGGCGGATCAATTCATAGACGGGCTGCGTGCCTGCGCCTAAGGTCGCCTCTGCGCCCATCAGCGCACGGCGAAAATCAACGCCCTGTGCGGCTGCCATCAGTTCCAGCGCCAGAATGCGCTCCACATTGTCGTTGATGCGCCGTCCCTTCAGCGCCGCAGTGACGCCCATGCTCACATGATCCTCGACGTTGGCAGAGGTCGGGATGGTATCCACGCTGGCAGGGTGTGAAAGCACCTTGCTCTCTGTGGCAAGGGCAGCGGCTGTGTATTGCAAGATCATAAAGCCGCTGTTCAAGCCGCCCGCTTGGGTGAGGAACGGCGGCAGCGTGTGCGTATTGCTCGCCTCATCAATCAGGCGCATGATGCGCCGCTCGCTGATGTTGCCCAGCTCGCTCAGGGTGATGCCTAAATAATCCATCGCAATTGCCAACGGTTCACCGTGAAAATTGCCGCCAGAGATCACCTCAATCTCGCCTGTGGCATCATCAATGAAGATCAGCGGATTATCGGTGACGGCGTTCAGCTCAATCTCGAACACCCAGCGCGTGTAGGCAATCGCATCGCGGATCGCGCCGTGTACTTGTGGCATACAGCGCAGGGTGTAGGCATCCTGCACGTTGGCAGGATCATAGCCGCGTGTGAACTGGCTGCCTGCCAGCAAGCGCCGCAGATCAGCCGCGCAGTCAATTTGGCGCGGAAATGGGCGCAAGGCATGGATGCGCGCATCAAAGGCAAGCTGTGTGCCGTTGAGCGCTTCAAGGCTCAGGCAGCCTGCAATATCCGCCGTGGCGTTGATCAGCTCGGCGCGGTGCGTTTCCAAAACGCCTATCGCGCACATGACGGCGGTGCCGTTGGTCAGTGCCAAACCTTCTTTTGCCGCCAACTTGATCGGACTCAAGCCTGCACGGCGGAGTGCTTCTGCACCGCCAAGGCGTTCCCCTTCATAGAGTGCTTCGCCTTCGCCGATCATGGGCAATGCCATATGTGCCAGCGGTGCCAGATCGCCGCTGGCACCCAGCGAGCCTTTCTCTGGGATGATCGGATGCACGCCGCGATTGAGCATCTCCAGCAGCAGTTGCAAGGTGGCAAGGCGAATGCCTGAATAGCCCTTTGCCAGCGTGTTGGCGCGGATGAGCATAATGGCGCGCACGGTAGGAATATCAAACGGCGCGCCCACACCGACGGCATGGCTCACGATGATGTTGTATTGTAGGCGCTCCACCTGATCAGGCGGGATAACTTTATCCTTAAAGGCGCCAAAGCCTGTGGTGATGCCATAAGCAATCACACCATCCGCCAATAGTTTCTGCACAGCATCGGCAGCGCGCTGCACACGCTGCTTGGCTGCCTCACTCAAGATGACTTCAGGCGTGCCATAGGCTACCGCAATAACCTGCTCAATGGTCAGGCTGGTGCCGTCTAGGATGATAGGCGCCATGCGACATCCCCTTTGATGATGACTGTCTCTACCAATTGGCTGCCAAACTCGTAGGCAAGGGCGCGATAGTCGGCTGTGTTTAAGATGATCAAATCGGCTTGTTTGCCCACCTCCAGCGAGCCGACGCGCTCAGCCATGTTCAGCGCCGCTGCCGCGTTGATGGTGCAGGCATTCAGCGCCTCTGAAGGCAGCAATTTCTGATAGCGGCAGGCAATTGCCATCACCAACGGCAGGGAAGGCGTTGGCGCCGAGCCGGGATTCAGATCGGTTGCCAGCGCCAGAATGCCGCCTGCATCAATCAGGTGGCGCGCATTCCCAAAGTGCGTGCTGCCCAAGTTGAAGTTTACAGCAGGCAACATCACGCCAACCGTGTTGGAGCGCGCCAACCGATCTAGTGCATGAGTCGGCGTCACATCCAGATGATCAACGGAAATTGCGCCTAGTTCGCACGCCATTTCTGCGCCGCCCAAATAGACAAACTCATCCACATGCGCCTTGACCTGCATCCCGTACTGATCGCGCCCTGTCCGTAACACACGCTGCGCCTGCCCAAGATCGAACACGCCCTGTTCACAGAAAACATCAATGAAGCCGTTCATGCCTTTTGCCATGAAGGAGCGCCATGCTTCGCTGCGCGCAACAGCAGGCAGCATGTCCTCAATCACGGCGGCAAGATACTGTTCAGCGCTCGCGTAGTCCCACGGGACGGCGTGCGCGCCTAAAAACGTCGGGAGGATGTTCATCGGATGTTGCTGATCTAGCGCAGCGATGACGTTCAGTAGCTTGATTTCGGTTGGCGTATCCAGCCCGTAGCCCGTCTTGATCTCGGCAGTGGTGGTGCCAAGCTGCATCATCTGATCCAGCCGTGCGTGCGCCTGTGCCAACAGATCAGCCTCCGCCGCACTGCGTGTGGCGCGTGCAGTGCTGGCAATGCCGCCGCCTGCCGCCATGATCTGCATGTACGGCACGCCCTGCAAGCGCTGCTCAAACTCATCTAAGCGGTTGCCACCATAGACGGCGTGCGTGTGGCAATCCACCAAGCCGGGACACACCACCTTGCCCGCCGCGTTGATGACTGTTTCCGCCGCATAGTCAGCGCGGATAACTGCTGTGCTGCCCACCGCCAGGATGCGCCCATCCCGAATTGCCAGCGCACCATCTTCGATCAGCCCTACAGCGCGCATGTCTGTGCCACGCTTGGGCTGACCGCTGCCCGCGCAAGTGACCAACTGCGCCGCGTGAACAACCAGCAGATCAGCGCGCATCGGCGTCAGCCTGTGGCAGCATCGGAATCTTAATGCCGTGTGTGCGGGCAAACTGAATTGCCTCTGGGTAGCCGGCGTCGGCATGGCGCACCACGCCCATGCCCGGATCCGTGGTCAGGACGCGCTCTAGGCGTCGGGCAGCCTCTGGCGTGCCATCTGCTACGATCACTTGCCCAGCGTGTTGGCTGTAGCCAATGCCCACACCGCCGCCATGATGAATGCTGACCCATGTTGCGCCACCCACCGCATTGATCAGCGCGTTGAGCAGCGCCCAATCAGAAATGGCGTCGCTGCCATCCTTCATACGTTCCGTCTCGCGGTTTGGGCTGGCAACCGAGCCGCTATCAAGGTGATCGCGCCCGATGACAATAGGCGCTTTCAGTTCACCGCTTGCCACCATTTGGTTAAACTTCAAGCCTGCTTTGGCGCGCTCGCCATAGCCCAGCCAGCAAATGCGCGCTGGCAAGCCCTGAAACTCGACATACTCTCGCGCCAATGTCAGCCAACGCCGAAGGTGATCATCTTCTGGAAACAGCGCAAGGATGGCGCGATCTGTGGCGTAAATATCTTCCGCGTCGCCGGAGAGCGCTACCCAGCGAAAGGGCCCCTTGCCTTCGCAGAACAGCGGGCGGATATAGGCTGGCACAAAGCCGGGATAATCAAAGGCGCGGCTGACGCCGGCATCAAAGGCGCGCTGACGCAGATTGTTGCCATAATCAAAGACGACAGCGCCCTTGGCTTGCCAAGCCAACATCGCTTCTACATGCGCCACCATCGAGGCAATGGCACGCTGTTTGTATGCCTCAGGATCGTGTTCGCGCAGGTGCGCGGCAGCTTCAAGCGTCAAGCCGGCGGGAATGTAGCCATACAGCACATCATGGGCGCTGGTTTGGTCGGTCACCACATCAGGCTGCACGCCGCGCAGCAGCAACTGCGGCAGCACTTCGCTGGCATTGCCAATTAAGCCGATGGATTGCGGCGTTTGATTCGCTAGTGCTTCCTCAACCCATGTCATCGCCTCTTCGAGATCGTCTGTCATGCGGTCGAGTTGGCGCAGCTTCAAGCGGCGCTCGGCACGCCAGCGGTCAACCTCCACAAACAGCCCGACGCCTTCGTTCATGGTGACTGCCAAGGGCTGCGCGCCGCCCATCTCGCCAAGCCCTGCTGTTAGGACGAACTTTCCCTTTAGACTGCCCCAGCCATGCTGGCGCGCCAATGCGCCGAACGTCTCGTAGGTGCCTTGCAGAATGCCCTGTGTGCCGATGTAAATCCAACTACCGGCAGTCATCTGCCCATACATGATCAGCCCGTCGCGCTCCCATTTATCAAAGTTTTCTTGGGTTGCCCACGCGGGAACAATGTTGCTGTTGGCGATCAGAACACGCGGCGCGTCTGGGTGCGTGCGGAAAACGGCTACGGGCTTGCCGGATTGCACCAAGAGCGTTTCGTCAGGCTCTAGTGCCTTGAGTGCTTCAAGGATAGCATCAAAGGCAGCCCAGTTGCGGGCTGCCTTGCCACGCCCACCGTAGACGATCAGGTTTTGTGGGTCAAAAGCAACGTTTTCATCTAAATTATTTTGGATCATGCGGTAAGCAGCTTCGATCAACCAATTTTTGCAGGTGAGCTGTGTGCCGATGGGTGCTTTAATTTTACGTACTTGCGCTGTCATGCGCTTCTCTCCCTCTTAAAAACTGTGTATGGGCTGCCCTAAAATGCCAGATTGCCACCGCAGCCAAGCGGCAAGTGTGATCATCTATAGCCTACTATTCACCTCGCTGATTTGAAAGATGCGCGTGCGCGGCGCTTGCTCTGTGGGATTGGGCGCACTGACGGCGGGTGCAGCGGCGGCGCACCATATCTAAAACCATCCCTTGCCGTGTTGGGCAAGGGATGGTGGTTGTGTGGCTATTCTTCAAGCGTGCTGAGATCGCCTTCCGGCTGACCAAGCGCACGCGCTTTTAGCACGCGCCGCATGATCTTGCCGCTGCGCGTTTTGGGCAGGGCGCTCACAAACTCGATCTTAGAGGGGACGGCAATTGGACCGACCTCATGCCGAATGTGATTTTTGAGCGCTTCCTCAAGGGCGGGCGATGGCTCGTAGCCTTGCCGCAAGATGCAATAGGCGTAGATGATGTTGCCCTTCAGTTCATCTGGCAAGCCAATTGCCGCTGACTCTGCCACGGCGGGATGGCTGACCAAACCTGATTCAACCTCTGCTGTGCCAAGACGGTAGCCACTGACCTTGATCACGTCGTCAATGCGCCCGATGATCCAGATGTAGCCGTCTTCATCCTTGCGCGCTGAGTCGCCGGTCAGATACCAACCCTTATCGCCAAATTTGCTCCAATATTGGCGGATGTAGCGGTCAGGATCGCCAAAGACGGTGCGTAACATGCCGGGCCACGGCTTCTTGATGACCAGCAAGCCGTCCTGACCGACAGGCACCGTGTTACCGTCTTCATCCACCACATCGGCAATGATGCCGGGAAATGGACGGGTAGCACTGCCCGGCTTCAAGGGTGTGATCGGCATTGGCGCGATCATGAAGCCGCCGGTCTCAGTCTGCCACCACGTATCCATAATTGGGCAGCGGCTTTTCCCAATAACCTCATAGAACCACTTCCACGCCTCAGGGTTGATCGGCTCGCCAACCGAACCGAGCAGACGCAGCGTCGAAAGGTCATGCCGATTGGGCCACGCCGCCCCAAAGCGCATCAAGCCGCGAATAGCGGTCGGTGCAGTGTACATAACCGTGATGCCATAGTACTCCACCAATTTCCACCACCGATTCGGGTAGGGATGAGTCGGCGCGCCTTCATACATAAAGCTGGTAGCACCCAAGATCATCGGACCGTAGACAATATAGCTGTGTCCTGTGATCCAACCCGGATCAGCGGCGCACCACCAACGGTCTTCATCCTTCAGGTCGAACACATAGCGCAGCGTGGTGCTGGTATAGACGGAATAGCCGCCGTGTGTGTGCAAAATGCCTTTGGGCTTGCCGGTGGTGCCGCTGGTGTAGAGGATGAACAACGGGTCTTCGGCATCCATCACTTCGGTTTCGCATTTGGTGCTGGCAATGGGCAACGCCATCAGATCATGCCACCAATAGTCCCGATCTGGCTCCATCTGCACCTCGTGAGCAGTGCGCTTCAGCACAACCACATGCTCCACCACCGGCGAACGGCGCACTGCTTCATCGGCAATCTTCTTGAGTTCCACAATTTGCCCGCGCAGCCAGGCGCCATCTTGCGTCACCAGCACGCGGCTTTGTGCGTCATCAATGCGATCCGCAAGCGCCTGCTCAGAAAAGCCGCCATAAACCACGCTATGCACCGCGCCGATCTTGGCGCAAGCGAGCATAGCGATCATCAGCTCTGGCACGCGCCCCATGTAAATCGTGACGCGATCCCCTTTCCGCACACCCATCGAGCGCAGCACATTCCCGAACTTGTTCACCTCTTGCCACAGGCGATAGTAGCTGTAGGTAAGCGTTTCACCCGCTTCACCTTCCCAGATCAGGGCAAGTTTGTTCTTTCGCCACGTCTTCACATGCCGATCCAGCGCATTGTGCGCGATATTTGTTTTGCCACCTACAAACCACTGATAAAACGGTGCGCGAGAAGTCTCTAGCACTTTATCCCACTTCTTATACCACTCCAGTGCCTCTGCTTGCTCTGCCCAGAACGCCTCTGGGTCTTCAGCCGCACGGCGGTACATCGCCTCATAATCTTGGACAATTGCTTGTTGGATTACATCTGGCGAGGGCGTGTAAAGCTCTGAGGCGTTGGCGACGGGCTGTGCTGTGTCGGTCATAGCGCATAAACTCCTGATTAGTTGAAAACACTTTAGGTAGGTCAGCCTAGCAGAGAAGCCGTCACTCTGCCATGCCGCACTTAATAGGTACATTATCCGATCAATGGTTTGCTTAGGCAAGCACGATTTTGGTGAGATTGGGTCAGCCCGTGAATGCTGAAGCAGCGCGCCTGCCGCACACCGAAAACCCACGCAATAGAAACGATCTCATACCTTGCGGTTGACCATGCTTTAACAAAGTAGTAGAATTGCCCACAAAATGCGATAATCCTGATCGCTATCCCGATTTCTCAATGGGACAAAGGAGCAACTGAGCATGATTGAAGAAAATGCTGCCCCAACTGAACCGATGGCAGCAGACCTAGCCGATTCTGCGCCGCAGATACCTGAAGTGGTAAGCACACCTGAAGCCGCCCTTGACACTGAAAGCCTTCCCGAAGCCGCCCTTGAAAGCCAAGCTGCTGAAGTAACAAAGGCAACCCAAGCAGCACCCGCCGAACTGCCTTCCCTTTCCCTTCAAGCGCTGAAGCCCAAAATGGAACTGAACGGTGTTGTGAAGCGTGTGGAACTCTTTGGTGCGTTTGTGGAGATCGGCGTGGGCAAGGATGCGCTCGTCCATATCTCGCAGATTAGCGAAGAGCCTGTGAAGAACGTGAACGACGTGCTGAAGGCAGGGCAGCCCGTCACTGTGTGGGTGCGCCAAGTGGACGCCGAACGCGAACGGATTGACCTGACCATGATCAAGCCGCTTGGCGTGCAGTGGAACGAAATCCGCGTTGGGCAAGTGGTGACGGGCAAAATTGTGCGCGTCGAGAGGTTTGGCGTCTTCCTAGAGATTGGCGCCGAGCGTCCCGGCATGGTGCATGTCTCGGAACTTTCGCTGGGCTATGTTGGCTCGCCTGAGGACGTTTACAAGGTAGATGAAGAACTCACGGCGAAGGTCATCAAGGTGAACAGCCGCAAAAAGCAGATTGATCTGAGTGTGAAGGCGTTGGAAGCGCCCAGTGCGGCTGCCCAGAGCGACGACGACGACGACGAGAACGTGCCAAACGCCATCGAGCTGGCGCTGCGCCGTGCGCTGCTGAACTCTGAAGATGCAGATTTTCCAGAGTTGGAGCGCGCCCTTGAAAGCCGCGGCACCAATAAGGCAAGCAATCGCAGAGGCAAGAAGCGTGATAAGCGCACAGGCAACCGCCAACAGCAAGAAGAATTGCTGACACGCACGCTGGATAGCGGCGTCGGTCGGGAACAGCCGAACGCTAACTAGCCCGTGCGCCGCGTTGCGGCAGTTTGGCTTTTCGCGCCTCTTGCACTCCGCGTGGCGTTTGGTTACGCCTGCTCTGCCTCATCGTCGTCAGCGATGGCATTCAACGTGCGCCATAGTCGCGCAAAGCTCACACCGAACAGCACAGTCATGGTGACGGCGCTGCCCATGCACCATTGGCAAAAGCTGTTTAGGACAAGCGCCTGAATTGCGACGAAGTAGCCCGATACCAAAAAGCCAATCAACGCCATGCCGAAGATGAGCAGTTTGCTATATCTAGCAATCAGCGTGCTGCGCCGTTCCGCAATTAAGGTGAGGAAAATGGCGGCATATCCGACAAAGCCGAGATAAGCCACTGGCACGCCGCCATATCCGCCGATATAGCCATACGGCGAGCTATCTACGTAGCTGCAATCGCTGATCGCCGCCACACAGGCGATCTCGGTGTTGGTCAGCTTGGTGTAGGAGAGATAGCCCGCAATGAACAAGCCGATCAGCGCTAAGATGAAGCTGATCCGCCACAGCGAATCGTGCTTGGTTGCGGCAGCCGCGCCCTGTGTGGTTTGTGCGTACTGCCCGACAGTATTGCTGGTAGCCATTTTGCATTACGTCCTTTACATATCCTGATCAAAAAGGCGCACGGCTAAGCGCGTGCCAATCGGTACTTCCGTCATGCCTTCAGGGATGATCAACAAGCCGTCGGCATTGACCAATGAGCTGATCGCGCCTGAACTTTGCGTGCCTGTGCTGAAGGCAATTAGGCGTTCAGCCTGACGGATAAGTTTGACTCGTGCGTAGGTGCGCCGACCGTCGCTGTGCATTACCTCACCAGTTTCTGCCATCCTCTGTGGTGTGGCATCCGTTGGCACACCGAGCAGTTTTAGCAAGGCAGGACGCACAAAAATATCGAAGGTGACTAACGCGCTCACTGGGTTGCCCGGCAGCCCAAAGAATGGCACACCGCTAAAATCGCCAAAGGCAAGCGGCTTGCCCGGACGCAAATTGACGCGCCATAAACTGAGTGTACCGCGCCGTGTAACCGCCTCTTTGACCACATCCAATGTGCCAACGGAAACGCCCGCCGTACTGAGGATCATATCCGCATCGGTGGCTGCCTCAAGGCGGCTGTAGACTGCCTCAACCGAATCAGCAGCGATGCCCATAAAGCGCGGCACGCCACCCACTGCCTGCACCAACGCGCAAAGTGCCACGCTGTTCATATCGTGAATTTTGCCCGCCATCAGCGGCATGTGCGGCGGCAGCAGTTCGTCACCGGTCGAGAGGATTGCCACCACGGGGCGGCGCACCACAGGCACCTGTGCCACACCCAAACCCGCCAGAACACCCACATCCGCAGCCCGCAAACGGCGCCCTGCCTTCAGCACAACCGTGCCACGCTGCACATCTTCCCCGACTTGCCGCACACCGTTCCCAACGCCCACCGCCACACGAATCAGCACGCTTTCGGGCAAGGTGCTATTCACTTCAAAGCGGCTAGGTGCGTCGTCGGTTTGCTCAACTGGCACAACCGCATCAGCACCTTCAGGCAGCGGCGCACCAGTCATAATCCGCATAGCAGTTTGGGCAGGCAGTGGCATTGGTGGCAGGCTGCCCGCCGGAATATCACCGCTGACGGGCAACTGTACAGGTGCTTCAGCACGGGCAGTGGCAACTTCAGCGGCGCGCACCGCGTAACCATCTAAGGCACTGTTTGGGAAAGGCGGCAGATCATGTGCCGCCTCAATAGACTCCGCCAAAATGCGCCCATAGGCATCTTCCAAGCGCACGCGCTCGGCAGGCAGCGGCGAAAATATCTCCAGAATACGTGCAAGTGCCTCATCAACGCTGTACACAGGCATTCTCCAAGGGCAGCATCGCTTTACGCTGCCCATTATACCGCGCTCATCGGTTAGCGCGCCTTAGAGATTGGCTAGTGTGGTTGGCGCGTCGGACGAATGATTCCGAACCAGATCGAGACGCCCATCACGCCAAGCGTGATCGCAATCCAGAGCAGCAACCAGAAATTAACCGGTAAATTGGTCAGGCGTGCCACTGCCAATGCATCGTTTGGCACGTTGCCAAGCATGGTAGATTGACTGTTCCACAGCGAGAGGATGTCATTGAGCGCGTTAAAGCCAACGATGAGCGCCAGTGCGTTCAGCAAGAAGGTCACAACTGTCCGTGAGCCAAAGGCAGCAAGGGCAAACAGCGCCGTACCGCTGACAACGCCCGTCAGCAGCGCCACGTTATCGCGCACCAACACAAAAGTCAGCACCAGCGCGCCAATCGCTGCCCCACGAAAGATGACTTGCATTTGATTTTCACTCTCGCGCAGCGCACCGCCCGCTGACCACAAGCCGATGGTCAACCCAATGCCGCCGATCAAGAGTGCGCCCTCACCGCCGGTGAAGAGCAGCGCGCAGCCGATGAAGAACAGCCCAGTCAGCACGGCGACCAAATGCACACGCCGCACCCGATTCGCCGCAAAGAGCAAAATTGCACCAAAGAAGGCTGCACCCAAATAGCCCATCTGCGTGATGATGACACGATTGCCGCCAGCGGTGGTCGCTAACCCTGCGCCGTTCGGAAATACACGGAACTCAATGAAGCGCCCACCGGTCAGCAGTGCTGAAAGCCCATGCCCTGCTTCATGGACGAAGGTCACCAACAGCCGAAAGGGATATAAGAGGCTGCTCACCGTCTCATTGCGCGGCGCAATCTGCCACAGCAGAAAGACGAGTGCGAAAGCACCCAGCGAAACAAACAGAATGCGGCGGCGCGTCTGCCCTTCTGTGCCGAGTGCTGCCGCGTCTTTATCCACGTTATCATAGAGGCGTTCGTAGCTGCTCATCAAATGTTTCTGCCTTTGCGGTCTTTCGCCTAATGTGCGTACAATTGCTGTGACTTGCCTTTGACTTTAACACGGCTTGCCGCCGTAGAGGAATTTTCGCCATGCCCAAACCGAATGCCTTTCCACCCACTGACCCACTGCGCTTTGGCACTGTGGGCGCGCCACAAACAACGCCCAAGCCCGGCGGCACACCGCTTGCCATTGCCCATAGCCGCGCACTCGGCTTGGATCACCTTGAAATTGCGTGGGTGCAGAGCGTGCGCGTCACGGATGACTCCTGCGCGGTGATCAAGCAGGCGGCTGAACAGCACGGCATTTCCCTGAGCGTTCACGCGCCTTATTTCATCAACCTGAACAGCCAGACGGCTGAGCTGATGCAGAAAAGTGATGAACGCCTGTTGGCAGCAGCACGCAAAGGCTTTTTGGCAGGCGCACATGATATTATCTTTCACCCTGCCTCTTACCACAACCAACCGCCTGAAAAAGTTTACGAGCGTGTGCGCGAAAAGTTGCTCGAACTCACTGCGATTTTGCGCGCCGAAGGCGTAAACGTGACTCTGCGCCCTGAAACGATGGGCAAGCCTGCGATGTTTGGCACACTTGAAGAAGTGATCCAACTCAGTCGTGATGTCGAGGGCGTGCTGCCCGCCATTGATTTCGCTCACTTGCACGCACGAGATGGCAAGCACAACACCTATGAGGAATTCCGCGCCATGCTGAAAGCAGTTGAGGAAGGCTTGGGCAGGCGCGGGCTGGAAACGCTGCATTTGCACCTCAGTGGCATCGAGTACGGCGCGAAGGGTGAGCGCCAGCACATTCCGCTGAACGAGGCAGATTTTGCCTACCGCGATCTGCTTCAGGCATTGATTGAGGTTGAAGGGCGCGGCACAGTCGGTGTGGAAGCGCCAGAGCCGTTCCATGTGGCGGATGCGCTCACCTTGCAGGCAACCTATCGGCGGCTGCGCGCCATTCAGGAAGGGACGATTACCGAAAGCCTAGAGGCGGAAGACTGAGCTAGGGCAGCAGCGTTAGTGCCTCAGCGTGGTTAGGGCGGAAGATGCCGAAATCGCGCCGATCAAAGGTGCAGAGGCGGGTGATGGTCAGGCGCTCACAGAGTGCTATTAGGCAGCAATCCACAAAATCGAAGCGCGCTTCGGCATAGCTGAGCATGATCCGTGCTGCACGGTTGAGATCAGCTAATGTGAGGCACTGCACCACTGCACCCGTCTCCACAAGCCATTGGATAAACTGCGCTTCAATCGTTATGCCTACCTCCCGCCGTAGTAGGTATGTCACTTCTGTGAGGGCTACTTCGGGAATGATATAGCGGAATGATCGGCTTTCGGGCGATCTCAGAAGGTCTGATGCACGCTGATGCTGCATATCATGCCGATTATAAAGCGCGACGAGAAAACTTGTATCAACCAGAACTTGTGTCACTGTCCTCTATCTCTTTTCGCAGATGATCGGCAAATTCCTTTTCCAAGATTTCGCGGCTGCGGAGAGATAGATCGGTTGCCTGTTCTCCCCAGTCTTGTTCCTCAGCCTCAACACGCGCTAAAAATGCCGCCGCCCAATCATCGGCTTGTACTAGCGCATCTGCCTCCACCCAAGCCTGAAGCACTGCTTCTACGCTGCGCCCTTCACGCGCTGCAATCGCCTGAAGGCGCTCTGCCAAAGCACCTGTGATCCTGATTTCTGCCATCGGCACCTCTCCCTATACTTTTAAGCGATCATACCATCCCTAGAGCGTTGGCAGGGTGATTTGCGCTGCGTGCCGCACAAAATCGAGGGCGCGGAACTGTTCCAACAGCGGATCGGGCAGCGGTTGGTCAAGCGTTAGCACGGTGAGCGTTTGCCCGCCTTTGGCAGCACGCCCGGTGCGCCACGCCGCGATGTTAATGCCGTTCTCACCGAGCAGCGTGCCAACCCTGCCGATCACGCCCGGCACGTCGTAGCTGCCAAAGACCAACAGCACGCCGCTTGGCACAAAATCGCTGCGATAATCATCAATCTGCACAATGCGCGGCTCGCGCCGATTGAACAGCGCACCGCTGATCACCTGACCGCCGCCGCCTTCCCAATGCACCTGACAGGAGACGAGATTTGTGTAGTCCACCACGTCTAGCCCTTTGGTCTGCGTGACGTGAATGCCGCGTTCCATCGCCACCAACGGCGCGTTGATGTAGTTGACGCTCTCGCCAAGCACTGGCGATAACATGCCCTTAAGCAGCGCGACAGTCAGCGGCTTGACCAAGCCATCCAATTCTTCACCCTTATATTCCACTGCCACACGCCGAATGCGCCCACGTGCCATGTAGTGGTGCAGCGCGCCGATCCGTTCGGCAAGGCGCAGATAGGGCTGCATGGCGTCAAAGGCGCGTCCGGGCATGAAGGGCATGTTCACAATGTTGCGGTAGTCTGCACCGTGCAGCGCATCATAGACTTGGCGGGCAATCTGCATACTGAGATCGCGCTGCGCCTCAAGGGTTGCATCGCCCATATGTGGCGTGTGGATGACGTTTGGCAAGCCCAGCAGCGGTGAATCATGAGGTGGTTCGGTGGCGAACACATCCAGGGCAGCACCGCTGATCCGCCCGTTTTGGAGTGCCGCGATCAACGCTGCCTCATCAAACACGCTGCCATGCGCCACGTTAATGATGCGCGCACCTGCCTTGATCAGGCTGAACGCCTCTGCATTCAGCAAATTCGCCGTTTCGGGCGTGTAGGCACAGTGAATGCTGATAAAATCGCTGCGGCGCAGCAGTTCTTCAAAGCCAACCAATTTCACGCGCAGATCGGCAAGCTGCGCCTCTGCCACATAGGGATCGTAAGCGATCACATCCATACCAAATGCTGTGGCGCGCTCTGCGACGCGCTTTCCAACACGCCCAATGCCAATGATGCCTAGTAGCTTGCCATATAATTCTGTCCCCATATGTGCCTGACGCAGCCACAAGCCGCGCCCGACTTCTAAATGTGCGGGAATCACCTGACGCGCCAATGCCAGCATCAGGGCAAAGGTATATTCGGCAGTCGAGATGGCGTTGACGCCCGGCGTGTGCATCACCATAACGCCACGCGCTGTTGCCGCTTCTATATCAATACCTGCTAAGCCAACGCCAACCCGCCCAACAACTTTCAGACGCTTGGCGTTCGCCAGCAAGTCAGCATCCACCCTTAAATCATCGCGGATAATCAGCCCGTCTGCCTCGCTAAGCGCCTTAGCAACCTCTGCCCGTTCGGGCGGCAAAATCCGCACCTCAATGCCTTCGGCACGCCGCAGAAAGTCAAGCGCTTCGCTGGTAAGCGCTGTGGTCACTAGAATTGTGAAGCTCATCGCGTGTTGTTGTTCCCCTAAACTGCTAATTGCACCCATAACGGCAGGTGATCCGAGCCGCCTGAATCGCCCCAGACTTGTGCGCCAAGCGCCCGAATGCCTTCACTGGCAAAGGCAAAGTCTATGCGGAAAAGCGGCGGCAGCCAGCCAATCGGCAAGCCATTGATGATCTCGCGGGCTTGTGGGTACTGCCAGGCCGGGAAGGTATAGCCCATACCGACGCCAACTCTGCGGTAGACATCGTAATAGCGCGCTGTGATCTGCCGATAGGCATCCGCCTGATCGGTCATGTTGAAATCGCCCAAGAGCAGGACGGACTGTTTTTCCGCGGCAAGGCGCGCCATGATCTGATCAATCTCGCTTTGGCGCGGGCGCGCATCAAAGAGTTTGCCGACCATGCCCGGATGCACAGGATGCAAGTTGTAGAGGGCAATCTTGGCGCCATGCAGGCTGACCACCCCACGCTGATGCCCCAGTGCGTTGTGAATGCCTTCATGCTGCCAATAATCAACTTCATCCAGCGGGAAGCGGCTGAGAATACCCTGCCCCGCGCTTGGAAAAGGTGGGTATGGGCATAAACTGCGGTAAGGATATTGGGCGGCGAGTTCGCGCTCGAAAAAATCAGCAGCGGCGGCGCTTAGCTCTTGCAAAGCAACCAGATCGGCGTTAGCAGCACGGATGGTTGCCAAAAGCGGCGCTAGGTGAACCGACTCGACGTGCAGGTTGTAGGTGAGCGCTGTAAAACTGCGTGGTGAGCTAATTGGTGGCGGCGGACGCAGTATTCGCCACACCTGCCCACCATACTGCCGCAAAAATTCGGCTGCCAGCGGCGTTAGCCAACCCACTGTTCGCCAGCGCCGCAGCAGAATGGCTATGGGCAAGCTGAGCGCAGCAGGTGTTAACAGCAGGTGCAGCAGGCTGTTTAAGAGCGCAACAGGTGGCAGTTCAGCATCGTGCAGGCGCACACGGTTTTGCAAGAAAAATGTGAGCAGCAGGCTGTACAGGCTCAGCGGGCGCATCCCTTTAGGGCGCGCTGGCACAGGGTTCGGCGCAGACTGTGGCATAGAACATCAACTCCGTTTGGCAGGGCGCTTTACCACGCCGCTTCTAAGATTGCGTATAGGTCAGCATCGCTCAGGGTGACGGGATTTGCCTTCATGCTGTTAGAGGCTTGCGCCTTCGGGACGATCTCCGCGAATGCCTCACGCTGCACGCCAAGCGCGCTCAGGCGTGGGATATTCAGGCGCGCACACAGCGCAGAAACAGCCGCTACGGCTGCCTCAGCCTCTGGCGCTTCAGCATCCAGCAACAGGGCAATTTCTTCAAAGCGCATCAGCCGATCATAAGCGTATGAGTCGTTCTGAGCGCGCAAGGCACGCACATTGGCAGCCATCACATGCGGCAGCAGGCTGGCGCAAATAACGCCATGCCCTGCCTTAAACATGCCACCAATCGGTGCCGCAAAGCCATGCACTGCGCCCAAGCCGGCATTGGCAAGCGCCATGCCGCCAAACAAGCTGGCATATGCCATTGCCTCGCGTGCTTCTGCATCGCTGCCATCGCTGTAGGCGCGTGGCAGCGCCCACGCCGCATTGGTGATTCCCTCACGGCAGAGCGCATCGGTAATCGGGTTAGCGCGGCGGCATACAAACGGCTCAATCAACTGTGTGAGCGCATCTAAGCCGCTGCTGGCAGTTACCTCAGGCGGCAGGCTGTGCATCAACGTTGGATCGATCAAGGCAAGGCGCGGCAACATCAGCGGTGAGCGCAAGCTAACCTTCACCTGCTGCGCCTCAGCGGTCAGCACAGCGTTGCGCGTTGCCTCTGAGCCGGTGCCTGCCGTCGTCGGGATAGCGATGTAGGGCAGCGGCACGTGCGGCAAGGGCAGTGCCTTGCCCACCACTTCAAGATAATCAATTAGATCGCCCTCGTTGGTGGCGAGTGCGGCAATGGCTTTGGCAGCATCCAGCGCGCCGCCGCCGCCAAAACCGATGATCAGCTCAGCAGCAAAGGCACGTGCTTGCGCCACACCCGTAAAGGCAGTCTCGATTTTTGGCTCGCCCGCCACTGCGAATACTTCATAGGCGATCTGCGCTGTGCGCAACAGATCGTAAAGTGGTGCGGCACGGCTTGGATCGCTGCCCGTAACGACTAAGGCACGCGAGCCGAAGGCTTTGGCATGGGTAGGCAGTTCGCGCAGCGTATTCGCGCCGAACACAATGCGCCCTGCGGTCATGAACTCGAAACGGTCAAGCATTGGGATACTTCCAGAGCGCCTGATCGGGAAAGATGGGCAAATAGCGCACGCCGACTCGCGGCTCTGCCAGCAGGTTAGCAACGGCATCACGCCATGCCAAATAGTGCGGCGTTTCGCGGTGTGCCTGCTGTGCTTCTGGTGAATGAAAGACTTCAATCAACATAAAGTGATTCGGATCATCTTCCTGCTGGATGAAATCGAAGCGTGCCACGCCGGCTTCTTGAACGCTGTTGCGGGCATTTTCCAGCGTGGCAGCAATGAACGCCTGCACATGCTCAGGCTTCACGCGGATAGAGACGAGCGCAACCAACATCGGGGTACATCCTTTGGCTATCTGGGAAGCATTCCGCGCACAACTATACCCTATTTGGGTACATGCGTGTAGGTTTGCACAGCGCCTTAGTGCGGCAGCTTAAGCAGGTTTTTCAGTGGCATCAGGTGGAAGTAGCGCCGAAAAGCCTCCATTTCTTCGTAAGCAGTTTGCAGGCGCGCCAAATGCACCTGTGATTCGGCGCGGCTGGCAGCCGTGGTGCGTTGCAGCAGCGTTAGGTGAACAATTTGCTCAGCGTTTTCTTCATAGACGATCTGCCCTTCGGCGGCAAGGAAGGCAAGCGCTTTCCGCACGACGTTCGGGCTGGCAGCCGCTGCACCGCACAGCGTAGCGATGCTGATCATGCCATCTAGGTGTGTGGCTGCGTTTTTCAGGGCAAGCGTAAGCTGCCTCAGGAAGCCTTCTAGCCCTTCGAGCGGCGGCGGCACACCAATAACATGTACACACTGCGGTGTGGCAGCCACCAATGCGGCATGCAGCGTTTCAAGGTCAGAGGGTGCGCTGAGGATGATGAGCGTTTCGGACGGGCTTAGCTCAGCGCGGCGGCGGTAATCGGGAAATTCGCGGCGGTTGTACGCCTCTGCCCAGATTTGCGCGCCCTCAGTTTCGGCAAGGATGGCGGTCAGGCGCGCTGATGGATCAGGATCACGCCGCCAATCGTGGATGGTGAGCGCGCTTTCTTCCTCAACGGCAATGGATGTGTGTGGATGCAGACCAACCAGCACTGCTTCAAGCCCACCGTGTGTATCTATGCCAAGTCGGTAGGCAGCGTCAAAAAGTCCTTCAGGCAGGCGCAAGCCCGCGCCGCGCCACACAATCATCGGCAAAGCAGCACCGTCGCCATCTTCAACGGTCAACCGCAAGTGGTTATTCTCGCGCCCAAAAGTTCCGGCATGGCTCAGATGCAGGTTAGGTGTTGCCAGCACAATCGGCGGATTGCCTTCCCCAAAGGGCGCCAGCCGATTCAAGCGCGCCACAAGGTTTAAATCTGCTTCAGATAGTGCGATTGTGGCATCAATCCGCAGCGGCGGCGGCTCAGCGGCGTCAGGCTGCTGGCTGAGCAGGGCTGTGGTCAGGCGCTTTCGCAAGGCGGGAATATTCTCAACCGCCAGCGAGAGTCCTGCTGCACCTTGGTGTCCGCCGAATGTCCGTAACAAGTCAGCCGCCTGTTCCAGCGCGGCATGAATGTTCAAGCCACCGAAGGCACGCGCCGATCCACTGGCAAGGTTACCCGCACCACCAAGCAGCACCACTGGACGCAGATAACGTTCGGCGAGGCTGTTCGCCACCACACCCAACACGCCAATGTGCCACTCTGGATGGTGCAGCACAAGGGCTGCCTCGTGCAGCAAGCTGCGATCTGCCTCTAGCATGGCTTCCGCCGCCTCTTCGATTTGGCGCGTCAGCAGACGGCGCTCGGCGTTCAGGCGTTCCAACGCTTGGGCGATGAGTGCCGCACGCGGACGATCTCGCGTGGTGAGCAGTTCAACGGCAAGGGCGGCATCGCCCATGCGCCCGACGGCATTTAGGCGTGGACCGAGCGTGAAGCCGATTCGCTCAGCGGTGAGCGTCTCTGGTGGCAGCTTAGTAACCTGCAAAAGTGCCTCAACACCGACACGCTCAGCAAGGCGCAGCCGATCCATGCCTAATTGCAGCAAATAGCGCGTATCGCCAACCTGTTCTGCCACATCGCAGACAATGCCAAGCGCCACAAGGTCTAGCAGGCTGCCCAAGTGCCGCGCTTGCCCAAGTGTGGTGAAGAGGTGCTGCATCAGCTTGAAGGCAACGCCAACGCCGGGCAGCGTCCGCAGCGGATGCTCAGGCGGTAAGCGCTTTGGGTTCACAATTGCCTGTGCATTGGGCAGTGAGTCAGCTAGTTCGTGATGATCAGTGATCAGGACGGGCAAACCAGCCGCCTGTGCCGCCTCTACAGCACGATGCTCACTAATGCCGGTATCACAGGTGAGCAGCAAGTTCGGCTGATGCTCTGCAATTAGCGCTTGCAGGCGCGAAACCTTGATGCCGTGCGACTCGGTGGCGCGCTGCGGAATGTAGTAGGCAACCTGCGCGCCGAGTCGGGTGAGGGCATCTACCAAAAGGGCGGTGGCGGTCTGTCCATCCACATCAAAATCGCCCCAGATTAGGATTTTCTCGCCTTGCCGAACTGCTTCCGCCAAACGATCTGAGGCGGCGGGCAAATCGGGCAGGCTTTCGGGCAGTGCAGGCGTGTAAGCGTCAGGGTCAAGGAAGGCACGTATGGCGGACGCCTCGCGCAGCCCGCGCCGTTCTAAAATGGCGGCGATCAGCGCGTCTGAATCGCAGGCGTGCAGCACATCATCGGGAAAATCATCAATGGGTGTGGGCAGTTGCCAAGCGCGCTCAGTGAGGGCATCCATGGGTGTGGGCTAATCTGCCTGTTCCAATTCAACCTGAATGTTGTTTTCTCGCAGCGTATCCACCAACGCCTGCCACTGATCAGGGCGGACTGCAACAGCCTGTGCGCCAAGCCGCGCACCAAAATAGCGCCGCACTTTAGGGATGTTGAAAAGGCTATCTAGCAGTGCCTCGCTGGGCAGGCGCAGCACCCAGAGCTGACCAAGCGAGACGGTTTGCGATTCGGCGGCTGCCCAAGCCTCCAGTTGACGAATGATCTCGACTGGCACGCCATTATCACTGACGCGCCGCAAAAAGGTGATGACTTGCTCCGTGCGGATGCCCTGTGCTTTAGCACGGGCGATGCCTTCCGCCGTGATCAGATATTGGTAGCCCTCTGTGGAAGACACACCGCCTACCCACATAGTGCAGCGTGCTAGTTGGAAGCGCTCGTAGCGGTTGGTGGCACGCATGGCGCGGCAAATGCCTTCCGAGTCAATCGTGATAGGCTTGCCTTCATTGGGCGAATTGGGCGGCGGGTTGGGGGGCCAATCGCTTGAACCGATCAAAGCGCGCCCATAGGCTGTGAGGCGACAGAATTTGGTAGAATCGGCAATATCCACCAAGCCGAGCATGTGCATCGGCACCGTCAGTGTAAAGCGCAACACAGCGCCATCCACCTTGTGCCAATGCTCAAAGCCGCGCAGATATTTGTTGGTTTGCGCGTCGCGGATGTACCAACTTTCATAGTCGCCATCCGGGCGCATAAAATCAGGTTCTTCTTCGTAGATTGCCTCAATTAAGTCATCAACAGCCCACCAATCACTAGGGGGTACCATCTCCAGATAGTTGCAAATTGCCTGCCGCGCTGCCAGCGGATCATTTTGCCAGGCGCCGGTGCGCTCAGGTTTCAGGCTTGGTGTGTGAAACAGTTCGTTGAAGCGACGGCTGTGCTGCCAGCCTTCGGCAAGGGCGCGCACTTGGGCAGGGCGTGGCATATCCAGCCATGCGCGGGCTTTGGCAGGCACAGGTTTGATGTAGATGAGCTTTTCCTTCGCACTTTCAAGGTTTACCAAGCCCATATCGAGGGCAAGCCCTACCAGCAGTGCTACACGCGCCGCACTCGCCGCCCCGATAAAGAATGGCTGCATTGCCTCTCGCCAACTCTCCGGGATTGACTCAGCCACAAATGGCACATCTTCAAGCTGGCAGCCGGCAAGGAAGGTTGTCAGATCATCTACTAGCGAGGTATCCGCTGTGCGAATGCCTTGCGGCTCAGGTACGCTGGCTAATGCCTCTGTACGTTGCGGTGGCGCGCTCAAGTCATAGCCTGTCTTCTCTGTAGGCAGTAATGGCGCAAGGTCGCTTGGCACATACACAAACGCCTGACCGCCGCCGTAGGCAATCAAGCCGAGATAGTACAGTGCCTCTGCAAGGTTGGCAGGCGCAAGGTGCGGTTTCTCCCGCATCAGCTTATCGCCACCCATTGGGCGCACTTCGCCATGCAGCCGCTTAAAGAGGGCGGCGGGCATTTTATGCTCAGATGAGGCTAAAAGAGTCTGCAAGGCGCCGCGCTGTTCATCGCTCAGGCGCGCCCAGATTTCGGCGGCTTTTTCGCGGTTGAGCATTGCTTTGCCAAGCGTTTCAGCGGCACGGCGCACATCACGAGGCAAGTCCACATCCCAACGGTTGGCGATGACGCGCAGCAGCTCTATCTCATATTCAGCGAGTGTTTGAGCGAGTGTTTGCATAGCACAAGTGTACCACAGTTTGGCACTTTGAGGCAAGCCGGTGCTGAATAAAAAAGTGAGCGGAAAAGCCAGAAGAATCAAGGGTGCCCGTGGCGCTGAGCTGAGGAAAAGAGCTTGGCAATGACCTACTCTCCCACTCCGTCACCAGAGCAGTACCATCGGCGCTGGCGGGCTTAACTGCCGGGTTC